>NZ_LWBP01000205.1 GCF_002078015.1 Niastella populi
TTTTACAAAAAGAACTTTGTGAATGGCCAGGTAAAAAACATATCAAGGGATGGCAAGGAGGCATCCTGTTATTCAGCAGGATTTAGGAGTAGTTATGAAGTTTTTGAAAAGCTTAAAAAATTAAAAAATGACCTTAGTTGACTTAACAAATCAGGAAGTGCTGAAAGACCTCACTACAATTGAATTCGTTGGCGGATTTATAGACTTGCAAAATGATTATATGTGTACCGATATTGATTATAGGCCTGAAACTAAATCGTTGGTTTTTACGTTCAAAGCCTGTGTGGCTGGTAATGAAAAGAAGTTACTGAGCTTAGTGTTTGAAAATGCGACTGTGTCAACCCTTAAGGGTGGCGGGTTCGGCAATTAATAAAGTGTAATAAAAGTATTATGAGTTCTAATTCAAACGAATGCAATGCTTACATTATTAAAAGCATTCTTGCCAATAATGAGTTTGGCATTTTAGAGGTTAACGGAATAGAAGTGCTATCCTCAAGATATTTTTTAAAAAATCAGTATGCTGAAATTGTAACAATGATCAGAAATGGAGATACTAAAGCAATAAAATCATTAGCCGGCAATAGCTCAACGCAAAGAGAATACCTTGATGTACTGATATTCAGAGATCAAACAGGAACTAAATATATAGTAACCGTATACGATAGTGATGATTTATTACAGTATCCTCAGGTAATCGAAATTTTTAAATTAGATGTCGGAGTAGTGGGGTGAGCCAACAGTAACCTACTTTTATCAGGGCCAATTCGTATAACCTGTTTTTTTGTATGCGATCCCTTGGCTGACAATTATTATGATTTTACTCCTTATGCCCCACCCGCTCCTTCCTCACTTCCCCCACCTCTTTCAACAACAACGGGAACGCCGGTTGCGCCATACCGCCATGATCGAAGCCGTCTAATTCGTATAACCTGGTTTTGGTATGCCCCGCCAGTTTCATCATCCGCCATAAATAGGCGTTTTCCTCATACCGCCCCAGCATTTCCTTTTCGCGGTCGCCGGTGATCAGCAGCAATGGCGGCGCATCACTGCGTACATGGTACAAGGGCGCATATTCATCTATAACCGCCTGCGTGCCCTTGATGCCGCGCTCCTCGCGGATCGTAAAATGCGTGATGGCATGCCCGCTGAAGGGAATCAACCCGGCAATACTGTCGGCATCGATCTTGTATTTATTTAAATACTTTTTATCCAACCCGGTCATCATAGCAAGATAACCGCCTGCGGAATGCCCCGACACGAAGATCAACCGCGAACTGCCGCCATAGTTTTGGATGTGCTGAAACACCCAGGCCACCGCAGCCGCCGCATCCTCGATATACGCCGGCGCCTTTACCTTTGGCGACAACCTATACCCCACCCCCACCACCGCATACCCCTTCTCCATAAGGGCGGCAGGTATTTCCTTTTTGCCTCCCGTTATACCGCCCCCATGAAACCATACAATGGTGGCAAAGTCTTTGGCTCCCTTCGGGTAATACAGATCCAGCCTGCATTGCGCATTGATATACGCATCCTTTTCTGCAACCGCTGCCGGATAGTAGGAGATCTCCTTTTCTGTTACATACTTTTGCTGTGCCTGTACATACGTTACATTGAGTAACAGGAAAAACAATATGGCTCTCATTCGTTGAAATTTATGATCTGCAGCAAGATACTATTTTAGCAGCACCGAATACGTATTTCATACACGCTACTTAACATCCCGATGCGCCTCCATAGCATAGCAAAAAGTGCTATATTCAACCACCAAATCAACTACCGATGATGAGAAAGCTCTTTATCGCATTACCATTGCTTATTGCCACTATACAGCCTGCCCTTTCGCAAAACCCCATCATAAAACACATGTATACCGCCGACCCGGCGGCACGGGTTTTTAACGACACCCTGTTTATTTATACTTCGCACGATGAGGATACCGCCACCTGGTTCAATATGCTCGACTGGCACGTATTCTCAACCGTTGACATGAAAAACTATACCGATCATGGCGCCATCTTCTCCCTGGCCGATCTTTCCTGGGCCTCCCGCGCCGCATGGGCGCCTGATTGCGCCTATACCAATGGTCAATATTACTTTTACTACCCCGTTGAAACAAACGCTATTGGCGTAGCCACTTCTCACAGTCCTTATGGCAAGTTCAAAGATGCATTGAACAAACCGCTCATCACCCGCCAAACCCCGGGCGTAGTGTGCAGCGGTTACCTCATAGACCCCACCGTGTTCATCGATGATGATAGCTCAGCATATATACTCTTCGGAATGAACGACCTCAATATCGTAAAGCTGAATAAAGACATGATCTCTTTCAGCGATACGGTGCGTCAGGTAAAGGGCGCCGATAATTTCTTCGAAGCGGTATGGATGCATAAATACAAAGGGAAGTATTACCTCTCTTATTCGGGAAAATTCTCTAATGAAGGCAAAGGCAAACTGCTGTATGCCATGAGCGATAACCCCTACGGCCCTTTTGAATACAAAGGCGTACTGCTGGAAGAAATGAACAGCGGCACCAATCACCATTCCATCGTTAATTACAAAGGTGAATGGTACCTGTTCTACCATAATTCCGATCTCTGGTTCAAAAACCACCCCGAAGAAACCCCTGTACTGAACTGGAACGGGAAAAATCCTTTTCACCGCAGCATTTGCGTTGACCGCCTGTTCTATAATGAAGATGGTACCATCCGACAGGTGGTTCCCGCCAAATAACATACCAGCCGGGGCATCATATTTGTATTTAGCTACATAGATGGCTGAATAGCAATGCGCAGCAGTATGCCATTGCCCGAAATTGGCTATCTTTGCAACCTATTCTTAATAACACCGTAGCAATATAAATATGTCGAAATTATCTCTAAATATTCCGCATGCACAAACACAGGAAGAGGCCCTGAACCGCATTAAACAACTCCTGAGCCGCTTACAGGAAGAACAAAAAGGCGCGGTTACCAATGTGCAGGAGATCTGGGACGGCCCCAATGGCAGCTTTAGCTTTTCGGCCAAAGGGTTCAATATCGCCGGCACCATTCAGGTGCGGGAAAATGAAGTGCAGCTCGATTCGGACCTTCCTTTTGCCGTATCTTTTTTTAAAGGGCAGATTGCCTCCATGATCACACAACGAGCCAATGATCTGCTCGCATAACACCGCGCACAGTTAACAAAGCTTACTGTTTTGCCGATAGGCAATACCACAGCAATGGATTAATACCGGTACTTTATAATTACAACATCACTGTATGAGGTACCTGGTATTTTGTATTGTCCTTTTGTTTACCGCACGCATAACGCTTGCCCAACCCATTTACGCCGGCCGGTATAAAACCATTTTTACCGCGCCGCCTGCCAATGTGCCCACCGTAAAAACACCTGATGCGCCGCTCGCCGGCAATGGCGACATCGGTGTAACGTTTGGCGGCCAACCCGGTAAACTGCAATTGTTTTTTGGAAAAAATGATTTTTGGCGGGCCTACCCCGTTTATCCCGGCGGTGGTATTGCTTTACCGGGCGGGCTCGATCTTGCTATTGATGCACTGAAGGGCGCCGCTTATTATGCCGAACAGGTGCCTGATAAAGCTATTATTCACGCGAATTTTACAAAAGGCCCCGCAAAAGTAACCATCGATAGCTGGGTAGCCGCCACCCGCAATACCGTGGTGATTGAAATAACGGCCAATACCACCTGCACCATTCAGCCAACACTCTGGGCAACCGAAGGCAATACCTCCATCAACAACAAAGGCGTCACCGGCAATGTTACGTGGGCAACCCGCTCCTTTGAAAATACGCCCCTGCTTGAATGGCCCTGTCACGTCGCGCTGGCCATGCGTATCCCGGGAAACAACGGCGCAAACGATAAAATCATAGTTACTCCGGGTGAGAAAAAGATCATCACCGTCACCATGTATACAAATAACGATCGCAGCGACTGGAAAACCGCGGCCATTGAAGAAGCGCAGTCATTGACCACCGCTGTTATCCAACACATGTATGCCGAACACCTGCAATGGTGGCGCAGGTTCTGGCAACAATCAACCGTGCAGATAGATGACCCCGTAATTGAAAAATATTACTATACCTCCCAGTATCTGTTTGCATGCGCTTCCCGCGCCGGTAAATTCGCCCCGGGCATCTGGGGGCCGTTTATAACAAAAGATTCTGCGGCCTGGGGCGGCGATTACCATTTGAACTACAATTACCAGGCGCCGTATTGGGCGGCCTATTCTTCCAACCACATCGAACTCACCCACAATTACGATCAACCGCTGCTCGATTATATGAACAAAGGCAAAATACACGCGAAGGAACTGCTGCAGGTAAACGGCATCTACTTCCCGGTTGGCATTGGCCCCAAAGGTTTGTGCACCACGCGCTGGCCGCTTACACCCGAAGAAATGCTGGCGCGGTACGGCACTACCGACAACCGGATCGACAGCGGGTATAAATTCCTTGGGCAGAAAATAAACGCGGTCTTTGGCGCCGGTAATATGTTGATGCGTTTTTACAGTACCTACGATACGGAATACGCGCAGCGAATATATCCTTACTTAATAGCCTGTGCCGGTTTTAGGGAAGATTACCTTAAGCTGGAAAATGGCCGTTATGTTATTTATATGGACCATTATTACGAAGTAATGCCTAACCTGCGCAACAATGGCCGGTGGCGCCATCAATTGGGCGATGTGAACTCCACCCTTTCCCTTGGCCTGGTGAAAATGTTGTTCAAAGGAATGATCGAAGTAAGTACCTTTTTAAAAAAGGACCTGCATCGATGGGCAAGATGGCAGGATATAGTTAACCGCCTTAGTCCCTTCCCCGTTGGTGAAACCGGCGGCCGGCTGAGCCTGCAGCCCGTAGAGCGAAGCCCGGTGGAGCGGCTGCAACAACCAACAGGTTTGTCGAGAGTATCCATTCACGGCCTGCTGCTTCCCGGCGGCGTGTGCGGACCGGTTACCGACAGTGCATTCAATACAATTTTATTAAACGATGTGGCGCATTGGAAAGACCGCATGCAGCAGAAAGGCGAATGGGGCAATACGTTGAACAATGGCATTGAAACCTGTTTTCCCGCTGCGGTGCGCGTTGGGTATGATGCGGATGAAATTCTGCGGCAACAGAAAGACCGTATAACCGTTCAATCGTTTCCCAATGGCTTTATCACCCAGGGCGGCGGCGGCATGGAAACCTTATCGGCAGTACCCATGACCGTTAATGAAATGCTGCTGCAAAGTTATGAAGGGGTGATCCGCATATTTCCCAACTGGAACCATAACAGAGACGCCAGCTTTAGTAAACTGCGCGCCTATGGCGCTTTTCTGGTCAGCAGTTCGCTGCGGAACGGGCGCATTGAATTGGTAAAGCTGCAAAGCGAAAAAGGCCGTACCTGTGTTATACAAAACCCATGGCCGGGTAAAACCGTACAATGTATCCGTAATGGAAAGAAAACGGCTATACTCTCCGGCCAGAGGTTTTCGTTCGACACAAAAGCAAATGAAACAATTATATTGAAGGCAATTTGAGAAGGCGGCGAAGAACGCTTTACCTGCATTAAGCATCCGGAATTTCAGGCTCTACCAGCTTCGCCAGTTTTTCGAGCGACTCCTGCCAGCCTAAATAACACATTTCAGCAGGGATAACGGCAGGAATGCCTTCCTGGGTAATTTTTATGGTTGTGCCCGCAATATTCTTCTGCAGCGAAACAGTGGTGATCATTTCACCCGGCAGGTTGGGATCATCGAATTTATCGCTGTATTTCAAAAATTCATTCGGTTTTAGTTCGAGGTAGTTGCCACCGAAAGAATGGCTGTTGCCGGTTGAAAAATTCGTGAACGACATGCGGAATGTACCGCCGGCCTTCACATTCATTTCATGCACCGTACAAATAAAACCATAAGGCGGTAACCACGACGCAATGGCATTGGCTTCGGTAAATGCCCGGTATACTTTCTCTGGTGATGCTTTCAGCACTCTGTGGAGTGAAACATTGTTCGACATAAAATTTGTTTTATTGTTTGTTATTGATAGAACAAATGTATGACGGCCATCTTTCTCACAACGGGGGTATTCGTGCCAATAAATGGGTAGTTCGCGACAATTTAATCTCCAAAATACTCCCACCGCAAAGCAACCCATCCAACATAATTCCCATCTACCATGAAAATTCATAATAAGCTGTTGGATGGTTTTTTAACATGGAAACAACCATTCTAACCAGTTTTTAATGTAACATTTAACCGGCAAGTGGTACAATTCTTGTACCCCCTGCCAAAATCGTATACCCACTATTTATGAATAGAATATTTACTGCAGCCAAAGTATGTATTGGCATCCTGGTATTGTTGAGTAGTTGTGTTCCTACCAAAAAATTCAAAGCTTCCCAATCGGCCCTGCAATCTGCCAGAAATGACAGCGCTGCATTGGCCGGGAAAGTGAAAAATTTAGAAGCAGACATTGCACAGCTGAAACAACAGGTGGCCGACCATCTTAAAACAATTGATTCGAAATCAAAAAGCATCAGCGAACAGGAACAGGAGATCGACAAACTGTCAAAAGAGATCTCAAGCCTCAACCAGGAAAGGGTTAAACTGATCAACGACGCTTCGTACAAACAATCGCAGCTGACGAAGAGCGGACAGGAACTGCTTAACCAGCGGAAAAAACTGGAGCAGTTACAGGCATTGATGGACCAACAGAAAAAAGCCATCGAAGAGATCAGAAAAAAGATGGCTGACGCTCTTACGGGTTTTAAATCGAATGAACTTACCGTATCTACAAAAAATGGCAAAGTATATGTGAGCCTGCAGGAAAATTTATTATTCCCTTCAGGCAGTGCCGTAGTGAACCCAAAGGGTAAGGAAGCATTGGCTAAACTCGCCGAAGTGCTGAACGTGAACCCTGAAATAACGGTAGACATCGAAGGCCATACCGACTCCATTCCCATCCGCGGTAAATACCAGGACAACTGGGATCTCAGTCTGGCCCGGGCTGCCTCCATTGTAAGAATTCTTACGATCGATTATAAAGTGGCCCCTGAAAGGGTAATCGCCTCGGGACATAGCCAGTTTGAACCGGTTCAAACCAATAGCACAGCAGAAGGAAGGGCGCAGAACAGAAGAACGGATATCATTTTATCGCCCAAACTCGACGAGCTGTTCAAGCTGCTGCAAAATTCGTCGGCAAAAGCAGATTAAGCATTTATTATAATTGCAGATACCCCCGGCAGGTGCGATACCACATCGCATTTGCCGGGGGTATTATATTTTACTCATCATTCACCACATCGAGAATAGTAAAGGTTTTTTTACCCGCCGGCACCTTCCACTTTACCTGCTGCCCTTTTTTAAAGCCGATCAACGCAATTCCCACAGGGGCCATTACTGAAATTTTCCTTTCTTTTATATCGGCTTTATCGGGCATTACCAGCATAAACTCCATTACATCATTCATTCCTTCCGCCTGTATTCGCACAAAGGAATTGATGCGCACTACATCTTCGGGAAAATTATCTTTATGCACCAGCGTGGCTTTCTTTAACTCGGCCAACAGGTCCTGCGCATTCCGGCGGTCGAAAGATAATTTTCTGCCTGCACCATTTAGTAAAGAAACCAGTAACTGGTAATCATCTTTTCTAAGCACTAAGTTATTATTTGCTGTTTGCATGATTTTTAATTTTAAAGTTCCACAAGCCTTTACTTCATTATCAGCTTCTCCATTTTCGGTTCCAGCATTTTTGAAAGCACCATCTGCCATATTTTAGCATTCCGCTCCAGCTTTTGCCGGTCGCTCAACGGGTGTTTCCCGTTGTCGTAAAAGGTGACAACATGGGTAACATCCGTATTCCTGTAATTGAATTGCAGATCTGTTCTTTCAAGGAATTCGCCTATTTCTTTATGTTTTAATTCGCCGTGGTTTATGCTGCGGTAAATTTGCCGTAAGGTTATAGAACTAACCTGGTTCAGATCGATCACATAGGCCGCATCCAATGAGCTGTTTACTTCCCATACCAACAGCTTTCTTTTTATTCCATCGAGGGCGATCACTTTATCGCCCAATACCAGCTGGCTTGAAAATGATAAATTGAACTTACAACCAAGCTCGTTCAATTGTAAATATTTGCTTTTGACAAAAACTGTTTCCACGTTTTTCATTGTAATGAGTTTTGACGCAATAGCATTACATACAGGCACGGCATTACCGGGAGCAAAATATTGCCCAAAACAAATCCAAAGTATTTACACGCTGCTATGCTCTTATAGAATGCAACGTATAGCAATACCGGAACTGCCTGTATTAATTGCTACTACAGGTGCCGTAAAAGAATAAATTATAAAACCCTGGTGGAATAACCCCGATCTGATGTGGTATAAATAAGAGACCGGGGATTAATTAAAAAAGTCTTTTTGATTGGGATAGAAATTCAGTTTTTTACTGAAGGTTGCGAAATTGAATGTCGCACAGAATTCGCTACCAGCCGGGGATTGGCCGAAGCTCATTTTTGTAGTATGTACATCTGCGATTGACATATTGCGAATATACCGATTATAATGATCGAAAACCCGAATGAAACACCCGCAAAATGTTAAAATCTCACCGCACCAGCATTACCGTACCTTTTACAACTACCGCTTTGCCTTCATTACAGGTTACTTCGGCGATATATACATATGCACCGGGTTCTGCCATGCGGCCATTGATGGCGCCATCCCAGCCGAAATTGCGGTCGTTGGGCGAAAAGTGCTGCCGGTTGAATACAACCTGTCCCCAGCGGTTGAAGATGCGGAAACTTTTTACACGCTGTATACCGTACCCTTTTATGGTGAACACATCGTTCTTTCCATCACCGTTTGGGGTAAACGCATTGGGCACATATACCGCCCCTTTGCCACAGGCCACCGTAATGCGCACTTGATCTTCCGACGCACAACCATATTGCGTGGTAACGCGAAGATGGTATACGATATCATTATCTGCCACAAACACGGATGTTGTACAATCGGTACAGTTAAGCCCGCCGGCAGGCCACCAGTTATACTTTACCACATCGGTGCTTACAGTGGGTGATAACGTAATCACCTGTCCGGCCTCCGTTGTACGGTCAGGACCAAGGTCAACCACCGGCAGGTCGGCCACGGTTACCAATACAAAACCGGTATCGTTGGGGCAGGTATTCAGGCTATACCCCACCACCTGGTACCGGGTAGTTATATCGGGCGAAGCTTTTGTTGAAGCGTTGTGCGGATTGTTCAACCCGGTTACCGGCGTCCATTCCCAACGACTGGTATTGCCGCCGGCAGTCAACCGCGTTTCATCACCGCGGCAGATGAGCACATCATTGCTTTGCTGCAACTGCACTTTTTCATCGGCCACAATGCGTACACTGTCTTTTTGCACGCAGCCAAACCCATTTGTTACGGTTACATAATATTTCGTTGTCTGCACGGCGGTAGCTACAGGCGTGGCGGTAGCGGCATGCTGTAAATTGTTTGCCGGCTGCCAGTTGTATAACACGCCATCATGCGCCTGCAACGGTACCCTACTGCCGGTACAAACCGTTGTGTCTTTTGGTGAGGCGCCGGGCACGGGCAGGGCATGAATAACGATGGCCGTATCGTCGCTTACCTCGCAGCCGTTTGTTGTTCGCACCGTAAGATCGAGGGTATACAAACCGGCACTGGCAAAATAATGACTGGCGGCATCTGTGTTACTTATTGTACTGCCATCCAGTTGCCAGGTATATTGGGCGACCGGGTCTTCTGAATTTCCGGTTGAAAGGAAATGGATCGACTGCTGCGCACATTTTTCCACCTCACCATTGATCTGAATAACCGGTTTGGTAAAGATCTTTACCGTATTGGTACGAAGCGTATCGGCACAGCCATAATAACTTTTCACAATAAGCGCAACATCGTATTTACCCGGAGTGTTGTAAGTATACAAAGGATTTTCCTGTGCAGATCCCTGCCCGTCGCCGAATTGCCACTCATATGTTGCCGGTCCGAATGCGGTGGCCGACTGGTTGGTGAATTGTACCCCAGGGTCATTGTAACAACGTACAGGCCGGTCGATCTGGAAAGCTGCATAGGCCGAATCTACAATAATGGTATCCACCGCTTTCAAGGTGAACGCACAACCTTCGGGGCTCGTTAATACAATATTGGGCAAAAATTTACCGGCAAGCGGGTACAGGTGGTTCACTACAGAATCTGCCGGCGAAGCCTGCACCGGGGTGCCATCGCCATAATCCCAGGCATAGGTGCTGATATTACTGCCGGTGATGCTTAACGGCAGGGTGTACGGCGCGCAGCCTGTGGCATTGCCGGTATGCAGCTTCCCTATCGGCCCTTTGATGTGAATTATTTTGGTTATGGAATCCACACAACCGCTTACCCCGGTAATACGCAGCGTTACCGGGTAATAACCGGGTAACGGGTAAATATGGCGCGACGGATCTTTTTCGGTAGCGCCTGTTCCGCCATCGCCAAAATCCCATACATAGGTTTTGGCATACAATGAGCTGTCTGCAAACAACACCCCTACCGGTGCGCAATTGCTGGTGTCCCTTACGCTGTAATCGGCCCTGGGTTTTACCAGTTTGATGTAAGCAGATCTGGTAACACTGTCCATACAACCGTTTTCATCCTTCACCACCAGCTTTATATCGTACATCCCGGTTGATGTATACGTGCGTGAGCCATTATAGGTGGTAGCCGTGGTGCCATCGCCAAAATTCCACAGGTAGGTGGCATTGTAGGCAGCGGAGCTGTTATAAACAAACACGCTGGTGCTGCCGCACTTCAACGTATCGTTGCTGTAAAAAGCTGCTTTGGGGCGATAGGCTTTTACATAACTGGCATAGGTGGCCTGCGCGGTACAACCGATGGCGTCCTTGATCGTAAGCGACACGGTGTAGAAACGCACATAACTGCTGTTGGTATAGGTATGTGCAAGGGCCGTATCCATTGTAGTGGTATACACCGGGCTGCCATCGCCAAAATTCCAGCTCCATTCCACAATGGGCGTACTGCCGTTCTGTTTGCTGGTATCGGTGAAATGAACGATCAGGGCGGGGTCGCAGGTGGTAAGCGGTGAACCCATAAAACCGGCGGCCGGGCCTTTTACCGTTATGGGCACCGCATATTGAAATGAATCGAGGCAACCCAGCCTGTCTTCGATGATCAGCTTCACATAAAACACACCGGTATCGGTATACTGGTGCGTAGTATTGCCATTGAGGTACAAACCATTGTTCAGGTAATAATTCCTGTTATTGATGGTATAACGGGGCGTGCCATCGCCAAAGTCCCAGGTGTACCTGTTGATAAGCGATGAATCGATGCCAATGGTGCGAAAGTTCACTGTTTTGTTGTTGCAGATATCGGTAACATCGGGTGCGAAATTCGCATGTTCATCGATGATGATCACCCTAACGCGGCCGGTGGTTACGGCATTGGTGACCGTGTCGCGGCGGGTGACTTCCACCACGTACCGGGTAGCCGTAGTGGGAAAGGTATGCGTAACAGGATCGAGGGGCGGCGTGGTATGCAGCGGCGAGCCGTCGCCAAAATCCCAGCTAAGCGGCACCGTATTGCTCACCGTATCGGTGAACGTGATGGAATATTTATCGCTGCAGGTTTTACCGATGGTAAAGCCGCCACCTCCGCCGCCGCCCCCACCGCCGCCGGAACCGTCATCGTCGCACAGATCGGCCACCGTAACAGGTTTCGCTGTTGAAGTAACCGTGCAGCCCTGCGCGGTGACAATGCGCAGGGTAATATTATACGTATTGGCTGCGCTGTAGGTATGTGCGGCATTGTCAACCGTAGTGGCAATGGTATAGCCATCGCCAAAATCCCATTCATACCTTACTATGGGATCAATTAAATTGGTTACCCGGGCGGTGGCCCGTACCGGCAGCGGTTTACAGCCTTCGCGCGGCGTGTAGGTAAAATCAACCTGCGGCTGCTGTATACGCACCGCATTCGGTGTTTGCAGAAAAGCAGTGCAACCGGTAATGGTATCGGTGATCGTAAGCGTTACGGTATAATTGCCAAAACCGGTATAGGTATGCGAAGGGCTGGCTGCAGCATCGTGAATGCCATCGCCAAAATTCCAGTCGTACCGCAAATGAGTGGCCGCACTGCTCAAATTCGTAAACTGAACGGTAAACGGTACACTGCAGCCCGCTGTTCTATCAACAGAAAAACCGGCCGTTAACCGGGGCCGCACATGAATGCGGTGGTGCGCGGTGTCGTTACAACCTGCGGCGTTGAAGGCCACCATTACCACATCCCAATCGCCGGGCGTGGTGAATGTATGGGATACGTTCTGGCCAAACTGCGTTTGATTGTTATCGGGAAAAAGCCATTTTACCGTACTGGCAAATGCTGCAGGCGCAACATGTCCATTCAGCACGGTAGCTGCGCCGGCACATACGGTATCCGGTGCGGCGATGCCCACAGTTGGTTTACCGGCCAGCACCACATTATTACGGGTGAAAGTGCTGGTACAATTGGCGCCATTCGTGGCGGTGAGCGTAACCGTATAGGCGCCCGTGCCGGTATATTCATGGGTAGGGTTCGGGTCGGTTGAAGTTTGCCCATCGCCAAAATCCCAGAGGTAAGTAATTGCCCCGCCGCCGGAACTGGTATTGTTAAAG
This sequence comes from Niastella populi, assembly GCF_002078015.1. GTDB lineage: Bacteria > Bacteroidota > Bacteroidia > Chitinophagales > Chitinophagaceae > Niastella > Niastella populi. Next base: position 12,677 of record NZ_LWBP01000205.1, read on the forward strand.
CCGGCGGTGAACGGCGTTTCGCAGCTGGAACTGACCGGCACGGTAAAAGAAGCGTTTACTTTCGAATATACTTCAATGTATTGTGATCTTATGGCAGCATCGCTGTTACAGCCCCAGTTATTGGTTACGATCAGCGATACATTGTAATGGCCGTTGTTATTATAGGTGAAAGCGGGATGGGGATCGGTGCTGCCGCCGGCGCCAAAGTCCCACAGGTAATTGGTGATGGTACCGGTGGCGGTAGTGGCCTGGTTGGTAAAGTGTACCGGGTGTGGTGCACAACCGGCAAGGTCATCGCCGGTGAATGCGGCTACCGGTTTTGGATGCACGGTCACCACATCCTGTTTCATTCTTACCTCCCCGGTTGAAAAAGTAACCGTGAGCGTAACGGTAAACGTACCTGCCGTTAAATAGTTGGTGCCAACGACGGCCGCGCCATTGTTGATGACGGTGCCGTTGCCGAGGTTCCAGTCGCGCCGGATAACCGTACCGCCGGTTGACTGATCGGTGAAGTTTACCCCGCCGAGCGGGATACAGCCTTCTCTTTTGTTGATGGAAAAATCGGCCGTTTGCGCCATGGAGGTAAACGCAGCCATGCAGCACAAACCAAACAATAACCCAAACAGGTAGAAACGTTTCACAGAAGTACGCATAATTTGAAAACAGTTACCGGTAACCGGTTTCCCGTTGCCGGGCTAACAATTCGATCACACTGAAAATTGGCAGGATACTGTATTTTAAAATGGCAGGCGCAGGTTTCCAGGATTCAGCCCGGTGTGGGGTAGTATTTTAAAAAGCAGGTTTATTTCGGACAGGATGCCGGATCAATGAATGCGGGCAAAAGTAGTAAAAGGTTTCGTATGCATGACAGCTTCCCCGCCCTTTTACCCAGTTAGGCTATTGGGGCGGGGTTTTAAAAGAAAAGCGTTCCGGCCGGGCCGGAACGCTTTTTCAGAACACTTATATGATCATTGATTAATCTGCGTAATTATTTAACCTTATTCACCAGTGTTTCTTCAACATAGCTATGGCTTCTGTTGATCGAATACACTTCTGTGGTGTTGCCTTTTTTTGATTTTACCGTTACGTTCAGGGCTGTATCACTGAATTCTTCAGATTTCAACATGAATTTTTTGGTTAAACCGGCGCCTTTGAACTTATCGCTATATAGTACATTACCATATTCATCGCGGAAAACTACGGTATACTCGTCTTCCTCTTTATTGGCCAGGTTCAGTTCGAACACCGGTTGGTTTTCCAGGTTGCCTATGAACTTCAATTCAGTTTTGGGATCGCCTTTGTCGCCGTCGTTAGCCATTGAAGGAGTAGTAAATGCCAAAGTAAAAGCCAGCGCTGCGATAGCTAATTTTCCAAAATTTCCTGAATCTGTTTTCATAATTGTATGTTTTAAAGTTTGTTTCGTTTTGATGATGCAAACATACAGCGGGTTTGGGGCCGGTGAAAATCAACTCAAAGCCGTTTTTAGCATGCTAAACCCCAGTATAAAATGTTAAAACCCGCCATGACAGCGGGTTTTAATAAAAATACATCATGATGCCCAGGGCCTCAAAATGGCTATAAATGTTATTTTAACATGTACCCGATTTTCAGGATGTGGCGGCAAAAGAAAGGGGAATGGCGAAAAACATCACCGGTAAGAACTTCCCCGTTCTTTCCATCGTTCTACGGATTTCTGGTTACTACCCGGGTCCTGTCATCATCCCTTTTCCGCAAGCCAAGCAATCCAAGTAATCCAAGCAAACCCGCAAGTCCCCATTTCCCTATATTGTCATCGTCATCATGATGCATGGTTTGGGTAGTACCTCTGTTTGTGTCATCTTGCGCCAGTAGCGGCGTAGCCATCGTCAGGCTACAGCATAAAATTGCCGCAACGAAGGTTTTTGTGAACTTTTTCATTTTATATTTTTTTGTGATCAATTGTTCCATCCTTCATCATGCGGTACAGGATGCGATCACCGGGAACGGTGCCTTGAACAGATGTATTGGTGAAACTGTAAAATCACGGGGAACAGCATTGAAAGGAGTATTTCTGAAAATGGAAGTATATTTGAGTGGCCGCCTTTGCAGGCACGGAGCAAGGTTGTTTAATCACTTAAATAAACGTGCCAACTTAATTAACTCGTGCATGTCTGAATTACAGAATAAAGATAAAAACAAGGAACGTTCTGATAATCTTTTCCCGGTGGTTGGCGTGGGCGCCTCGGCCGGGGGGCTCGATGCTTTTAAGAGACTCATCAGGGCCATTCCTGAAAATTCCGGAGTGGCGTACATTTTGGTTCAACACCTTGAGCCTTCGCATGATAGTATGTTGGTGGAGATATTACAAAAGATCACACCGATACCTATACAGGAGATCACCAATAATGTAAGGGTTGAACCCAACAGGGTGTATGTGATTCCCTCAAATAAATTGCTGACAGCAAACGATGGCCGGCTTGAATTAAGTCCCCGGGCTCCCAAAGGCGAGAAGAATATGCCTGTCGATGTGTTTTTCACGTCCCTGTCAGAAGTTCACCAGAGTCAGGCGATCGGCGTTGTTTTAACCGGAACCGGAAGTGATGGTACGCAGGGATTGAAAGCGATAAAGGAGCTTGGAGGCTTTACATTCGCCCAGGAACCACAATCTGCTGAATATCCGGGAATGCCCCAGAGCGCTATCGATGCGGAAATAGTGGATTTTATTCTTACGCCCGAAGAGATCCCATTACAACTGGCCCGGATATCGCAGCTCTTCAGAAGTGGGTTGGAGGTGGAAAAAGAGGAAGGAAAACAGGCCGGAGAAGAGGCTTTCCGTCAAATAATTGCGGTATTACGGGTACGCAAAGGAAATGATTTTACCTATTATAAACAGACTACCATTCGCAGGCGCATCCTGCGCAGGATGGGCCTGAATAAGATTGAACATATTTCTGATTACCTCACCTTTTTCAGGGATAATGTTGCTGAACAGGACCTCCTGTATCAGGATCTGCTGATCCCGGTAACGGGTTTTTTCCGCGATCCCAAAGTTTTTACAGCACTATACGAATCAGTGTTTCCGGATATCTTAAAGGATAGAGATGATGCCAGTGCGTTGCGCATCTGGATCGCCGGTTGTTCAACGGGAGAAGAGGCCTATTCAATGGCCATACACCTGAGTGAATATTTAGATGAAAAGATAGCGAACCACAGGATCCAGATCTTTGCAACGGATATTTCTGAAAGATCAATTGCAAAGGCCCGAATGGGCATCTACACTAAAAAAGAGATGGGTGGTTTAGGCGCTCACCACCTGGAAAAATATTTTTCTAAAGTCAGTGGCGGGTTTCAGATCAGTAAGGCCATCAGGGATATGTGTGTATTTGCCTGTCACAATTTTTTGAAAGATCCGCCATTTGCCAAAATGAGCCTGATCAGTTGCCGCAACGTACTGATCTATATGGAAACATTTCTACAAAAAAGGGCGCTGACCACTTTTCATTATGCATTGAATGAGCATGGTTATTTGTTACTGGGCAATTCGGAGACTACTGCCCCGGCAGCAGAGCTCTTTGCAACCTATGGCAGAACTGAAAAAATATATACAAGGAAAAGCATACCGGGAAAGTTCTTATATCCTGCTACCGGTAAAACGGATATTATACCGAAAGGCAACAGGAACACCGTTAAAAAGGAACCGGGACGCGACGACTTTCAACGGAATGCAGATGAGGTGATCCTCGCAAAGTTTTCACCTGCGGGGGTAGTGGTAAATGAAGAAATGGACATTGTGCAGTTCAGGGGCGCAACCGGCATCTGGTTGGAACCGTCACCGGGAAAAGCGAGTCTGAACGTGCTGAAAATGGTTAAACAGGGACTGGCCTTTGAATTACGGAATGCCCTGCATAAAGCAAAAACCGATAATAAACCGGTGGTAATAAAGGGCATTTCTCTGGTGTCTTCAGATAAGCAACAACTGGTTTCCATTGAAGTTATTCCGTTGTTAAATACGATTGAACGCTATTATCTTGTTCTCTTTGATGATACAATGACTAAAAAGTCGGGCGAAAACCTGGAAGGGTTAAGCGGGGAAGCGTTGAGTAAAGAATTGGCGGAAAGCGAACGGAACCGTCAATTGGAAAGGGAGCTTGCCCGGTTGCGGGAGGATATAAGGAGCATCACCGAAGATCAGGAAGCGGTTAATGAGGAACTGCAAAGCGCAAACGAGGAATTGTTGTCGGGCAGTGAAGAGTTACAAAGCCTGAATGAGGAACTGGAAACCTCGAAGGAGGAGATCCAAAGCACAAATGAAGAGCTGACTACCCTGAACCAGGAATTGTTAGACCGGAATGATCAATTGAATATTGCCCGTTTGTACGCCGAATCGATAATAGCTACGATCCGCGAGCCAATTATAGTGCTGGATAAGGATATGAAAGTGAGAACGGCGAACCAATCCTATTATAATAAGTTCAAAACGTTGGAAGAACAAACGGAAGGGAAATCTTTTTATGAGCTTGGCAACGGAATATGGAATATTCCTGCGCTTCGGTCGGCCCTGGAAAACAGTTTGTTGACAGATGGCCGTATTGCAGATGTAGAAGTTAAACAAAAACTGGAAGATGCCGGTGAAAGGATCCTGTTGTTAAATGCCTGCCGGATCGCCCAAAAAGACAATGCCGAATTATTGATATTACTGGCTTTTGAGGATATAACAGATACCAGGAACCGGGAAAATGACCTGATCAATTTCCCGCGGGAAAAAGAATAAGAGCTCATTTTCTTAACTACTTTGAAATTACCATGACTAACTGATAAGCGATCTTCTTCCTTCTCATTTCACAATGCAGCAAAACTATTGTTGGGCATTTTTGATATAGTTAGGGGATTCACACTCCTGCCAGTATTCAACAATTTTCCTGATCGTGCTTTTTAATTTATCATAACTATGTGGTTTAATAAAAAAGCCCTGAATAGACCTTGAATAAGCATCAATTACATGTTGCTGCTCGGCACTTGTAGAAAAGAAAAGATAAGGAATAGATTTCATTCTCAAGTCTTCATTATTGTGAATTTTTTCGCGCAGCTCCATTCCATTTAGTTTAGGCATATTGATATCTGACAGCACAATGAAGGGTTCTACTTCTTCGTTTGTCAGATAATCCAAAGCATTTAAACTGTCGCTAAAGAAAATAATTTCATTGTTATAGTTAAGTTCCTTAAAGATGTCGGTCAAAATAAACTGATCATCTATGTCATCTTCTATAATAACAATAGGACCTGCCTTATTCATAGAAGTAAATTTTGAATTTTATCTGTCTGACACCCTTTGGTTAAGGTGAACAAAAACAACACAATAAAAAAGGGCAGGTCTGACCCTGCCCTCTATACAATAGTTATCTTCTAAAGACGAAATAATAAAAACTGAATTAAAAATAAACTTAACTTTTTAAAGAAAAATCTAAATAAAAAATCAATAAAAACTAAAACGAGAACAGAAGATAACTGCTTGCTCTATAAAGTTAACCGTATTTTATGAGACCGCAAGATTAAAATTTTTTCCAGCTTCGTCATAATATAGACAAAGCAACATAAGAGCGGCAAACAAATGATTTCCAGCCAGATACAGTATATACTGAAGCCATGTTGAAACATCAGGCACCCATTCGACGGCACGTACAAAGATGTACAGGTTGCAGGCGCCGGCAGTAATCCTGCTGATTTTATAATCAGGTATTATACACTACTTATTTAATAAGTGTACCCGACGACCTACTATCGCTAACACCACAACGAATCATGCCTTCCAGCACGACTGTTTTTTTATTTTTGGAGAATGGAAAATTTAATCATAATTTGATCCTGCGTATAAATAATTTTCCCGCCTAAAACTGCACGCCTCCCTCAAAACATGCCGTAATGTGCCAGGTGTATTCAACACCTACGGTTATCGTATGTATAAACCTGGGGGATACTATTAACCACCACAAACCAACATCATGAAAATGAAATGGAAGGCGGAAACGCAGTTGATCACTTATGCATTTATCGCCGCACTAACTTTTGCTGCCTGTTCAGAAAAAGAAACCACACCGGCAAATAATGTAAACCCCGATGCTGCCAATGAACGGGTGGCGGAAACAAACGCACTGGGCTTAATGAGCGGTAATCCTGTTTTACCGGTACCAACGGCCGACCCGGATATTCTTTACGCTAATGGTAAGTATTATATTTATCCAACAGCCACAGGCCCTAACGCAAGCCAGTTTCATGCTTATTCTTCAACCGATCTGTTAAACTGGACAGATGAAGGCATTGTGCTGGACCTGGCCAATGTCAGCTGGGCGCATGTTGATGGATGGGCGCCTGCAGTAGTGGCCCGTAACGGACAATACTATTTTTATTTTACCGCAGCAAAGAAAGTAGGCGTTGCGGTAGGCAGCTCCCCTACCGGGCCCTTCGTTGATAAAGGCAGTGCGCTTGCCACCGGTGATGGTACCGACCCGATAGACCCCATGGTGTTTGTAGATACCGACGGGCAGGCCTATATGTATTGGGGCAACACTACCATGAACATTCAGCGGCTGAATAACGATATGATCTCGTTAACAGGCACCCGGGGCCACAATAAACCATCTAATTACTTCGAAGCGCCTTATGTGATCAAAAGAAATGGCATTTATTACCTGATGTATTCCATCAACCATTTCGGCAACGATGATTACCATGTAGAATACGCCACATCAACCAACCCGATGGGCCCGTGGACGTATAAAGGACGTATAACATCTCCACGGGGAGCGATAAAAGGCCCCGGTCATAATGCGGTGATCAGGAAACCCGGTTGCAGCGATGAATATTTGTTTGTTTATCACCGGCGTACCAGTACCAACATTCACCAGCGCCAAACGGCCATTGACAGAATGTTCTTTGATGCCGCCGGTAACATTATGCCCGTAAGTATTACCAACTCGGGGGTTACCCAATCAGGGGCCGGAACACCCTGTTACACGTCTGATCCTGTACCAAACGGGCAGTATGTTATCAGGTCGAAAATGAATACCACTTCGGGCGCCGGTTTGTATGTCGATATTGCCGGCTGCGCTGTTGACAACGCCGACGTGAGAACCTGGACGCGCACCAATTGTAACGGCCAAAAATGGAACCTTACTTACCAGGGCAATGGTTTTTACAAGATCATTTCGGAATTGCCCAATCACAAATCGCTCGATCTGGATGCATGCGGAATAGACCGTGGAGCAAACATTCACGTTTGGGATGTTTTTGCCAATGATTGCCAGTTGTGGCGCATTGAAGCGGCGGGCGATGGCTGGTACCGTATAATGTCAAAGTCGAGCAACAACGTACTTGATATTGCCGATGGCAATCCCGCACCGGGTGCAGATATCAGGTCATGGAACTGGAATGGCACCGATGCGCAGCTATGGCGGTTTGAAGCGCCGTAATGAGAAGAAATAATCAAAGCCCCCAATAACCAGGGGGCTTTTTTAATATATTCTTTTCCGCTTACCGTTTCGCTTTCTTACTCCTGAATACAACGAGCCGGTGCAATACTTCGGGATCAGGTGGTTCTATCCATACCTGAATCAACGGCAGCCTGAAGGTTCATATCACGTGGAATATGTCCGGTAACGGAACAGGACGCAAAAGAGCTTCAACCGGACATGCCGTACGTATAACTGCAGTAGATGCGGAGGCCTGTTGCCATTGGCCAGGTAGATGTAAAGTAGTTAATGTGCTTATGAATGCCAGGCAGTATTTGCTAAAGTTTCAGCATCTCCAGGTTTCTGCACGGCTATCGCCAAAATCTACACACTTATTGCCAATTACTACACGCTTATCAAATGTGACTAAGGATTTGCTTTAAGATAAATAACTTGTAATAAATTTATCCTAATCAAATACCTAGACCTGTTTATGAAAAAGGATCAACACTCTATACCTGTTATTCTTCATTTGTATATTCTGTTATATAGTAACAATGTGTCAAGACCCTGAATGGTAATGAATACTCATTTAATCTTCCTGCTTCATAATACTTTAAGTTATACAGGAATCTGAATATCTACTTTTTTCGCGCGAATGGCCTTCTAATCGGGCAGGTAAAGAGTTGGATTATGGACTCCTTAATGGCAAATGAAAACATACAACTAAATCAAATGAACCTTAAGCGTCTTTCTTTATCATTAGTTCTTACACTGTTTAGTTACCTGGCAAAAGCGCAAACATCGAGCGATCTGCACAGTTTTATTCTTCCATCTCCTAACGCAATGACTTTTCAGAAATATGTTGACTATCCGGTAGAATATAGCACCGGAGTAGTGAACATAGGCGTGCCTTTGTACACGATCAAACTGAAAGACTATAGCTTTCCGGTTTCGGCTAGCTTTCATGCGAGTGGCCGTACTACATCGTTCAATTTCTCTCCGCTAGGGATGAATTGGGCGCTGCAGGCATCGGGTATGATCTCTGTAGAAGTAAGGGGCCGTCCTGATTACAACGGTTATCCGCACGTTGAAAAAAGTTGGGTAGACTTTATCCCTCAAAGCGGCCACTATGAGGAACTGGTTGGTATAGACCAAACCATCAATGGCAGCGGCTCAGGAATATCATTAAAAGATAACGAGTATGATATTTACACCATTAGTGTAAACGGCATCTCTGGCAAATTTATCAGGCGCGATAATGGACAGATCGTATTCTTAACCTACTCCCCGTTCCGGGTATCTTTTCCTTCAATAAGTCCCACTAGCCAAATTGTAGTTACAGATGACAAGGGGTACACCTATAAATTCGGGCCGGATGGCGCCGGTAATGGAGGATATGAAATAGATCAATCAATCGGGGCGCCCTCATCCTGGTTTATTGCCAGTATTACAACACCCTCGTCTGAAACGATCAGCTTCAGGTATGCCAGCAGCTTCGCTGGCACAAGCACTTTTTTGGGGCAGCGGTATTACAAAGACCTGGCAGAAGTAAAGGACAACAACTTTTTCAATATGCATTCCAGCATAGTCGGTGGAGGTAGTGCTCAAAGTTATTTCAATAGTTTGACTTCTCCTTTGGGATTTGTTACCTACTCCAATATACAAACAGGTGATAACTATACATTGAATTATATCTCTGAAATTAATTTTCCCAGTGGCAAAATTAGTTTTACCTACATTAATACCACCAGTAATCTGCTGTTGGATAAAATGGTAGTAACTAACCAACAGAACAATACCGTTCGTACTGCCCATTTCGATTTCATGGATCTGCCAGGCACTAACCTGATGTTGCCTAACAACAACTCGAAAACCATTCAGAATATTATATTCCGCGATAATGGTAATACAGATATTGAAAAATACAGTTTTGAGTACTACCCCGGGATAGGGGGTGGAGATGTGCAATCGTTTGCCAAAACAAAAGACTGGTGGGGTTACTGCAATGCATTGTCCTACTCTCCGGGAATACGGCATTTTCCATATACTTCCATTAATATATCAACTTCTACCGGAAATCATCCGCAAACTACTAATGCTCCTGCCAATTGCTTTGCTCCGGATTTTCAGGCAAAACTGGTAGGCATGATAAAAACTGTGCATTTCCCCACAGGCGGAAAGGCTGATTATACCTATGAAAACAACAAATACCTTAACTCCCAGATCCAGGTCACTGATGGGCCAGGTATTCGCATACAAAAGATCTTATTCGACGATGGCAATGGCAAAAAAACGGGTAAAGTGTACACCTATTCTACTGGCTATCTGGTGCACGACCCAAGGCCCGACGAATATTTTACCATTGCACGGCGTATGCTGATACAGGATAATAATACCAACGGTATTTTTCAATCCGATTTTCTGGGTAGTTACCGATACCGGCAATACTCCAGCGAACCAGTGCCTGCAGCAGCCATTGCTAACCGGTATCCTGTATACTACTCCAGTGTAACGGAAACCGATTATTCTGCCAATAACACGCCCAATGGGAATGTACAATATTTTTATACATTGCCAACCGCCTCTATGAATACATCCAGCGTATCTAACCCTACAAGTTGTAATTGTCCTCAACTTACCATGGGTGATAATGAATTTTTTGTTAGCCGTTCGTATGCTTTTGATGAATTTACCCAACCACAATTGACCTCTAAACAGGTTAACCGATACGATGCTGCTACCAATTCCATGAAACCGGTAAGCGCAACAGGTATATCGTTTACAAACCTGAACGCAATCGACATTCCTCAAATATCAATGTATAAATTCGTTGAACTGCCGTTGAATACTACTTACAGCATCAGCTCATTCGGTTGGTATTCACAAATAATTACGGCTTCACCTTATCAATGGCAATTGTATAATATACAGGATAAAACATTGCGTACGGCCGTTATGAAACCTTCGAGTCAAACAGAAGTAAACTATGATAATAATGGCAATACGCTTACCCAGACAACCAAATATTTCTACGATAACCTGGGTCATGTTAACCCTACGCGTATAGAAACCATTACCAGTGATGGCAAAACCAGAACCGGTTATATCAATTATTCAACTGACTATCCATCCGGCACACCTTTTATTGATGACCTGGTAAGCCGCAACATAGTATCGGCGCCTGTTGAAGAATTGCAAACAACCACCATTGGCGGTGCAACTCACATTACCGAAGGCAAGATCAACGTATATACCGGCGCCGCTATTAAGGAGATATGGCGGTCGGAATTTTCTGCGCCCATTGTACAGTCTTCTTTCAAGCTTAGTAATCGCACCCAGGGCATATTACCGCCCACCGGAACCACCAGCGCTTTTAGTATAGATAACAGTTATGCGCTTAAATTAACCTACAATGATTACGATAATAAGAACAATCCTCTTACCATAACGCCTGCCTATGAAAATCCAGTTGCCTATCAATGGGGCTACAACCAGCAATACCCTGTTGCTCATGCGGTAAACGCTGCAGCAAAAGATATGTTCCATACTTCTTTTGAAGAGGGAGATGGCAACAGTAGTACAGGCGACAGTAAAACCGGCAGTAAAAGCAAAACAAATGGTTTTAATAAGCCGCTTTCAAATCTTACCAATGGCAATTATACCCTATCGTACTGGCAAAAATCAGGAGGCATCTGGACGCTTCAGGAAAATTCCGTTGCTGTTACAAATAGTACCTATACTATTAGCCTTTCAGGCCAGGTAGATGAAGTGCGGTTTTATCCTGCTGGCGCACGGTTAACAACCTTTACATATAGCTCCCTTATAGGAATGACTTCCCAAACTGATCTCAATGGAAAGTCAACTTATTATGAATACGATTCCTACGGAAGACTGATATTGGTGCGTGACGAAGACAATAATATCCTTAAAAAGATCTGTTATAATTATGCCGGACAGCCAGATAGTTGCTCGGTGGATGCTACACCAGTATGGCAACCCACCGGCGCGACCCGTTGTAAACTTTGCCCTTCAAATGGTAACTACATTACTAACATTCTTCAGCAGGAGGAAAAAGATGCGAACCCCAACAGCCCGACATATAATCAGGTACGATGGGTCGATGCAGGTGTGAGTAGCAGCTGTATTGTTGTGGCTGACTGGCAAAATACCGATACGGCTCTGCGTTGCAAAACAATCAGCGGAAGCAATACCAGTGAGCGGGAGCAGGAGCAAAAAGACATGAATCCCTGCAGTGCAACCTACAATCAGCTTCGGTGGGTCGTAGTTGATGTCAATTGTTCAATTTGTCCCAAACCAGAAAACTGGCAGGCTACCGGTAATTATCGTTGTGTGAAGGATGGGGGCAATAACAATACAGGTATACAGGAAAGGGAGGAAAGAAACACGGAGACCTGCAGCAGTACATATAACCAGGTGAGGTGGGTAAGCAATGGACAGAATACCAGTGCATGCCCCGTGCCTGGAACGCCCGTTACCATTAAGGCTAACAACTATACTCCGGTTACAGGATATACTGCGAAATACACCAACAAGACGACGTTTCAGGTTTATACGTTTTCAATTTTAAGTAATTCAGCGGGTTTACATACGCTGGGGACAATACCTTCAGGCACATATGATCTGGTAATATCAAACACGGGGACCAATCCTTATTTAACATTTGGTTCCGGGTGCGGCTCACAATCGATCATTGGCCAATCAGCCACATTTACTAATATCTCGGTCAGTGGATCGGATTGTAACACTATTTGGATTGGTAATGTAGACTAAATAAAATTAACCAGAAACTTAATAAATCTTTTCTATGCCTTATATAACTGGCAAATTGTTTAAAGCGTTTATTTTACCAGTACTGGCAATAGCTGGTGTGCTATCTGTCCACGCTCAAGCTCCTGCCCCCTACCCGGCGGGCACCAACGTAAACTACATACGCACCTGGGATGCGCTGGTGCCTGAAGATAATGCCAATACGCTTATGACCAGAGACGTAAAGGATGTGCGACAAATCACCCAATATTTGGACGGTTTGGGCAGGCCGCTGCAGACAGTTGTAAAAAAAGGCTCGTTGGTAACCAATAGCGCCAACCCGGTATCTGCAGCCAATGCCATTGACCTGGTAAGCCCGGTGGTGTATGATGAGTTCGGTCGCGAATCATTTAAATACCTGCCTTTCGGCGCCAATAACAACGGGGGCAATACCTCTATTAGCGATGGCATGTTCAAGCTGAACCCATTTCAGCAGCAGGCGTTTTTTTATAGTGATACCCATGCCAACAGCCCTATTAAAGGTCAGGGAGAAACGACTTATTACAGCCAGGTAAAATTTGAGGCCTCTCCTTTAAACCGTGCAGAAGAGAACTTCGCACCCGGTAACAATTGGGCAGGTACATCGGCGCAGACAATTGAAGCCAATCGCCGGTCGGTAAAAACAAAATACTGGATCAACACCGCGGTAGACGTCGTGCGGGTATGGACGGTAACCAATAGTGCCCTCGGAACTTTTGGAACCTATGCCAGTACTTCCACTTATCCTGCCGGTGAGTTATTCAAAAATGTGACAGTTGATGAGCACAATAAACAGGTGATCGAGTTTAAGGACAAAGAAGGAAAAGTGATCCTTAAAAAAGTGCAACTGACAGCAGTATCAGATGATGGCTCTGGTAAGGATCATACGGGGTGGCTTTGCACCTACTATATTTATGATGATTTAAATAACTTACGTTGCGTGATCCAGCCGCAGGCCGTGAAGTTGATGAATGATGCAGCCAATTGGGATCTAACACCCTGGCTGGCGGAACAATGTTTTCGCTATGAGTACGATAAGCGCCAAAGGATGGTGATGAAAAAAGTACCTGGAGCCACGGAAGTGTACCTGGTGTACGATGCAAGGGACCGGTTGGTGATGACACAAGACGCACTGCTCAGGGCGGGCAATAAATGGATGGTTACCTTGTATGACGAACTAAATCGTCCCATACAAACAGGCCTGTTGTTAAATTCATATAATGCACCAGCTGCACAAAAAACATTTGTTCAGCATCTTGCAAGTGCTGCTGCCAGTACTGCCTATCCTTTTGCGGTAAATACGCCACCTACTACCGTTTATTGGGAATACCTGACCAAAACCGGTTATGATAATTACAGTGCTATTCCAGCCGCCAGCGGTCTTACTGATGCCATCGATAATTCGTATAACAGCAGTAACTACGGTATCAATACCAGCTATAACGTGTCACCTGATTACGCCCAGCAATTACCCGCTACCGCGTCATCACTGACCAAAGGCCTTGTAACATGGACAGAAACAAAGGTATTGGGTACTAGCACTTATTTGTATACTGTAAACTTATATGATGATAAGAGGAGATTGGTGCAGGTGAAAAGCAAAAACATTACCGGAGGAGCCGATCTGCTAACTACGCAATATAGTTGGTCTGGTCAGCCGCTGGCAAATATATTCAAACAGGTAAAATCGGGAGCCAATACGCAAACAACTGTCACGGTTACCAAAATGACCTACGACGATCTGGGCCGCCTGGTGCAAACCGACAAAAAAATTCAAAATTCCAATGTAAACGGCAATGCGTTGCCTGCCAGTTATACAACCATCAGCAAACATGAATACGATGCCCTGGGTCAGTTAAAGAAAAAGATGATTGGAAATAAACCCGGAGCCGCTGCCGGTACACCGCTTGCGAACCTGGAATATGATTACAATATCAGAGGTTGGCTGCTCAGCATCAATAAAGAATATATCACCGCCACTTCCAACAACGACCGGTATTTCGGCATGCAGCTGGGCTACGATAAAAACGGTATCCAGGGAACATTTGCGCCGCAATACAATGGCAATATTGGCGGCACGATATGGAAAAGTGAGGGCGACCAGCAAACCAGAAAATATGACTTCACCTATGATGCGGTGAACAGATTGACAAAAGCCGGCTTTACGCAATATGTAGATGGTAGCGGCGCCACAGCGACTTTTAATATAAATGCGGGTGTTGATTTTAGTATGGGCGGTGACCCGAACACGGGCGGCACCATGAAATATGATGCCAATGGAAATATAATTGAAATGTGGCAGACCGGCTTAAAATCCGGCTCATCTTCCGTTATTGATAAACTGACTTATTCCTATAATACCAATAGCAACAAGCTGCTCAGTGTATTTGACAATGTAACTCCTACCGCAGATAATGGCAAACTGGGTGACTTTAAAGACGGCAGCAATGGTACCGGCGATGATTACACATACGATGATAACGGCAACCTGATAGCTGATAATAATAAGGCCATCAGTTCGATTACTTACAATCACCTGAACCTTCCATTGGTTGTTACCGTCACAGGGAAAGGAACTATTGCCTATGTCTATGACGCCGCCGGCAATAAACAACAAAAAACCACTACCGAAACCGGGGCAACAGTAATGTATAATGGTACTAACTATACTGGCATAACCATTACTACAACCACTACTTATCTTGGTGGTACTGTCTATGAAAGCAAGGTTTATACGAATAATGCGACTTTAAATACAGCGCTGGGTTATACGGATAAATTACAATTTATCGGTCATGAGGAAGGCAGAATAAGAGGGCTATATGATAACAGTGCCAGCCCGAATACGCTTACCGGCCTGGCTTGTGACTATATGCTCAAAGATCACTTGGGAAATATCCGGAGTCTGTTGACCGAAGAGCAAAAAACGCAGTATTACCCCGCAGCCACCCTGGAAGGAACCACCAGCCCGCAGGCCAACAGTATGATCAATTACGAAAAACAGTTCTATAATATTGACAATACAAAAGTGGTGGCGGAAACTGATATTGCATCCTGGCCAACGGAATCGGTCGCCAACTCCAAACTGTATTATAACAATAATGGTAATCCGCCCTCGAATCTCAGTTACCCGTCTGGCTGCACCCCGGTTCAAACGGATGGCAGCCACAAACTCTACAGGTTAAATGCTACGAGCAATCGCACCGGGCTGGAGTTTGTGATGAAGGTAATGGCCGGTGATAAGATCGACATATTCGGCAAGTCATATTTTTTAAATACCGGCACGGTTAACAATTCCAATTCAACGGTCCTTGACCTGGCCTCAGTGATGGCCAGCCTATTGGGTGCTCCTGCCAATGCAATTGGCACAAAGGGTGTACTGGCAAGTGATTTAACCAACTGGAATACGGGACTAATTCCATCTTCTTTTTTCAGGGGCACGAATGGAGAAACGACTACCATCCCCAAGGCCTATATCAATTATATTTTCCTCGACGAACAGTTTAAATACGCCGGAGGTAATTTTAGCCGGGTAGGCAGTAGCGGAGTGGTGAAGGATCATTGGTCTGACGATGCCCAGTTACAGGACATTAAAGTTCCCAAAAATGGCTATATATTTGTGTATGTCAGCAACGAGAGCAATCTCGATGTGTTCTTTGATAACCTGCAGGTGATCCATAAGCCAGGGCCGATTTTGGAGGAAACGCATTATTATCCATTTGGGTTGACGATGGCGGGGATAAGCAGTATGGCGGTGAATTTCGGAACACCTGAAAATAAATATAAATTTAATAAAGGTGCAGAGTTACAAAACAAAGAGTTTTCTGACGGTAGCGGCTTGGAATTATATTCAACAAATTTCAGATGTTTGGATCCGCAATTAGGGCGCTGGTGGCAAATAGACCCCAAGCCTAACCAGGCTGAAAGTCCTTATGCTTCAATGGCAAATAATCCTATAGCTAATAACGACCCTTTAGGCGATACTATAGATTTTCCTGGTGCCACCGCGAAGTTTAAAGACCAATTTCAAGAAGCAACTACCTTTCTTGAGGCGCATAATGTGGGGGATTTGTTCCATGAAGCAAGTAGTAAAATAGATGGAACTATTCATGTGGTGGAAATAAGCGAAGGGGCTTCGTATTATGATCCGGAAACAAAAACTATTCACTGGGATCCAACCGGTGGTGTTTCTGTTGACAATGCTATATTATCTCCTGCAACCGTATTGAATCATGAGTTGGATCATGCTGTAGATCATAATAAAAATCCAAAAGCGCACGAGGAGAGAGCTGATAGAAATTCGCCAAATGGTAAAGATGCACAATATGGTACTAAGGAGGAAAAAAGGGTAATTGAAGGTACTGAACAAAAAACAGCAAGAGCATTAGGAGAGATCCCTAAAGGGTTTGTAACCCGTAAAAACCACGGAGGATATAATTATCCGACTACTGGTCCTACAACAACTAAATCAGCCGTAGAAGAATCTTTAATAAAGGATCGGGAATTTAAAAAAAGTATTAATCAAAAAAAGGATCCGAAACCTTGATTAAAATAATTATTATGATTAAACTGTTGTTTCTTTTTTTTAGCATTCAATTAATTTGTGAAAAAGGCATTTGCCAGGAAATGCATATAGATCGTATAACTGTAAAATATGTTAATCGTAATATTCTTACAATATTCGATATAAACTGTAACGAATTTGAAAAGGATTTAAAAGGGTCCATAAAAGAAAAGAATATTGAGGATTCCTTAATCCTTACAAATTTTAAACAATTATTAAAAACCATTAAATATGAGAAAAGAAATGGAAGCATTGATGTTAGAAATAAGCTTTACATCTATTATTCAAATAAATTAAACCCAGAAATAATATGCACAGATGGTTACAGAAAAATAATGCTGAATGGAAGAAAAATAAGAAATAATAAAAAACTTATTGAAATCGTAAATTCTTGGACTTTGTAAAATAATTGCCCCGTAGAAGTAACTTATTATTTTCCTTTTGGGTTATCTATGTACGATGTAAAAAATAAATCCATTAATTATACAGTTCAACGAAGTAGCTCGAAACCTCAGAAAAAGGATTGCGTAAGCGGTCCTTTTTTATTGGTGCGCCCGGCGCAGACGCAAACTCCTTTGATAACCTGCAGGTGATCCATAAGCCAGGGCCGATTTTAGAGGAAACGCATTATTATCCATTTGGGTTGACGATGGCGGGGATAAGTTCGAAAGCGTTGGGGTTTGGAGCGCCTGAGAATAAGCATAAGTTTAATGGTATAGAACAGAATAATGATTTCGATTTAAATACGTACGAATTTTTCTATCGCAATTATGACCCACAAATAGGTCGTTGGCACAGTTTAGACACCAAGCCTGTTGATAGGATTAGCCTCTATGCGGCTATGGCTAATAACCCTGTTAGATTTACTGACCCATTGGGTGATACTGCTGTATATTTTAGACCGGATGGCAGTTTCTGGAAATTTCAAGATGATGGGAAGAAAGAGTTTAGCGGTGTATTTTTTCAAAAAAGTACAACTACTTCTACTTATGAAAAGAACGGGGTACAATACGAAGTTCATACATACTCTGACGGTGTGAATTTTCAATTTAATGATGCCGCAGTCGATGTACAAGCAATCAAGAATGGTGAAATAACTAATATTGCAATGGCTACTGATGCGTTAGTTAATAATGAAATGGATAAGAGTGGCGTAAACAGCGCAGACACAAAGAAAGGGTTTAGTTATGCAAAAGAAAATTCTACTGCAGGTGGTAAAATGGATTATGGGATGCAACCTAATCTTCTTAAAAATACGTTCTACTTGAGAGAAGGAACGGCTTATAATGTAGCTGACTTTGGCAACTATTTGTGGGGCAGAGGAATGGCACAGTTAGAAGTAGATTTACCATTAGCTACAATCGGAGCTCATTACAATAATTTTGTGAATGGCAGAAGAGGGCGAGACGTAACGGAGAAATATAATTTTGGGCCGGGTACTTATGGAAGCCCAGGTTTATTTGACTCCAAATCAGACCAGCGAGCCATTATTAGCGGGTACATGAATAATCCAAAGTATCCGATGCTTCAACAAAGAGAATATGATAAATACAAAAGCATTCTATACACCGGGCATTAAATAATTTTATGAGGATAAAAATAGTTTTTGCTTTAAATTTTCTTTTACTGTTGAATGCCTGTAATGAATCAGGCCTTAGCAGCGATGCAAAAAAGATTTATGATAATAGACAAGAGTTAATGCAAAGGTTTAGTAATGTTGACGTTTGGCGACGAGGCGATAGTGCTTTTTTATTGCATATTTATAATGGAGAGAAAGCGAACCGTTATTTATTTAAAGGGAATAATGGGCTTAAGTTGCAACGCGATACAATTCAGTTCCGGTTAAGCGAGATTGAGCGTTTTAAAAATGTAGATACAATAAATCAAAATACAGGTGTGAGAGATTTACTTATAGAGTTGCTTAATAGTATGGATGCTTTAAACATTAGAGAAATAAGTAACGACCGCATGCGATTGGGAATTAATCCGGAGTTTTTTCTAAATAAAGGAGGAGTGGTTTTTTTTGTTAGGGATTTATCACTGGTAACGAATCCTGTGTGGCAGAACTACATTAAAGAATCAAAGGTTATAGGGGAAAATTGGTACTACAGAAGTAAGAAGCAATAAAATAACCAAAGCCGCAGCGCCCGCTGCGGCTTTTTAGTTACTTAGAACCTGCGAGATTCTTTTGCAGATCAGCTTTAAGCAGGTAAGCGGAAATAAAATCCTTTACAGTATTTAGTTGCTGCTGTTCGAGCTTTTGTATTTTTTGGAACATAGAAAGCAGTTCCTGGTCGCTGATATTTTTTTCCATGCGTTCAGTCACTGCACCAAACACCAACTCGTCAATACTTACATCCAGGATCTTCGCCATCTTTACTACCACTTCAATGGAAGGGGCCGCCCCGACGGTACCGTCGGGGCGTTATGCATTGCAAACGTTGATGTTGTCACTTCGCACGGATTTCAAATTAAAAAAAGGGCCGCCTCAGGTGAATATATTTCTGTTGCATCACCATTTCCATTTTATCATTTAAAAGATACGCTTTTCATAAAAAAAGCGCCCGCAGGCGCCATATCATATAAACCGGCCGTAATAGTTTGTCAGTATCCGGTCATAGTCATCGTTCAAATATTCATCTGTTTCATATTCAGGGCTGTTTTTTACCTGTTCAACAGTAGCTTTAATTACAACGTCAGATGATTCCCAGTTGATCTCGTTTATCCAGTTTGGGGAAATGATCACTTTTTTTCCGGGGAACCAATTGCCGGTATCCACCACCAGGTACCTGATCTTCCAGTTGCCGTCATCAACGATAAAATCCTCCACCTCTCCTACCGGCCCGTCAATGGCTTTGATATCGTAACCCGTTACTTTTTCGATGCTTCGCAAATGCGGATCGCCTTCCGTAGGATCGGGCACTTCTTCCGGTGAAGGCCCGGGCATCATCATGCCCGAAGTACCTACGCCCCCGGCCCAAAGACCGCCGGCCCAGTACCGTTCCCAGGGGTAATGTTTATATAATTCCATTTCCTGCTGCCGCGAAACCGGCTGTTCGGTATTGATATCCGGGCTGGTTTTCACCTGTTGCTGGGTGAGGTTGCTGACAAAGGTTTCGTTACTCCAGTCGAGCCTGGTAATGGCCTGAGGAGCGATCAGCACTTTGCGGCCAAACAACCAGCCGCCGGTTTGCACAACAAAATACCTGATCGTCCAGCTTTTATCATCGAAATAAAGATCTTTCACTTTTCCCAGTTCACCATCCGTTGCCGTGATCGTGAAACCCTTTAAACCCTTGATGTGTCTTTTCATAATGATAATGTTTAGTTACCGGTGATTATTGCATACAGGGATCGGAAGCGTTGCCGCTACTATAGGAATTTGCAAAAACTATACCCCCGCAGGAACACACTATCTGGTAAGTTTTTTCACCACCTTCTCGAGCGTTAACCCCTGTATGAGAATGGAAAACAACACGATCACATAGGTCACCAGTACAAACAAATGCCGGTGCATGTTCGAAGACAGCGACAGTGCCAGTGCAATGGAAATACCGCCCCTTAACCCGCCCCAGGTCATGATAATAAAAGTACTTCGGGGAAATTCATATTTGAACCTGAAAATGAAAGATGGTATAATGAGTGAAAGCAGGCGCGCAATAATAATGATCAGGATAGCGGCCAGCCCAATGTACAGGTAGGTGATCTGGAAAGGTATTACCAGCAACTCGAGCCCGATCAATACAAATAAGACGGCATTCAGTATTTCATCTATCATTTCCCAGAACATGTGGATATAGTGGTTGGTTTGCTCAGACATGGCCTCCCGGGCGCCTTTATTGCCAATGAACAAGCCGGCCACTACCATGGCCAATGCGCCTGAAAAATGAAATATCGGTGCAAGCGTGGTGCCGCCAATCACCACGGCAATAGTGATCAGCACTTCCGACGGGTAGTGATCGATGCGTTTCATCATCTGGTACGCAATATAACCCAGCAGCAGGCCCAGCGTTATACCCCCCACTACCTCCTTCACCAGCAGCAACGCAATTTCTTTGGTAGTTACTTCGGCTATTCCCTGGCTGGCAATATTGTACAAAGTTAAAAATACCACCACGCCAATACCATCGTTGAACAGCGACTCACCCGTGATCTGTGTTTCAATGGTTGGCGATATACCCGCTTTCTTCAGGATCGATAAAACCGCAATGGGATCGGTTGGCGATATAAGGGCCCCGAAAAGAAGGCAATGTATAAAGGGAACATCGAGGTTAAATAACGGTAATATGAAATACACGATACCGCCTACTATTAGCGTTGACAACATAATGCCTACGGTAGCAAATGTTATGATGGGGCCCCGGTACTGCCGTAACCTGCTAATATCAGTATGCAATGCGCCCGCAAACAGCAGGAAACCCAGCATAAAATCGAGCAGGAAGTCGGCAAAATCGAGCTTCAGCACAACCGATTTCAGATACCCCGTCACCGGAAGGGCCGAGCCGGCCAACAACATCCCCAGTGAAAGCATCAGGGAAAGGGCCATCAACCCTATAGTGGCCGGCAGTTTCAGATAACGTATATTCAAATAAGCCAATATGGCTGCCAGTGAGATAATGATCGCAATGAGTCTGAAGGTTTCCATGCTGCTGATTTTTTCCGGTCAAAATAATGAAGGGCGTAATGTACGAAAATACTGAATGGTAAGATCGCAATGAGCCGGCAATTACAACAGCAGGGATATCCGGCCGCTGGCTTAACGAAGGGCAGCTGTGTACCTGTATTTGTTTTCAAAGGGCGTCATATTCGGCAAACCGGCCGGATCGAGCCCGTTGAAAAATTCTTCCACATACATCTTTGCCACAGGGCGGGGTGTGCCGCGGAGGCTGTCGTCGTTAAGGTAGAGCCCAGGGGTTTCCATAACCTGTTTGAACAAACCTTCGATCGTTTCTATTTTTTTCCCCGTTGCAAACATATACCAATATTGTTCAACTTTTTATTAAATTTGTTAAACAAAACAAAACCACAGAGATTGTTATATACCATAGAAACGAAACAACTGATCAGGGCCGACCTGGCCAGTGTATGGGCATTTATGAGCAACCCCCGTAATCTGGCCCGGCTTACGCCGCCTTACCTGGGGTTTGAAGTGCTTAGCAAAGAAAACAATGACCATATGTACCCGGGACAGATCATCGAGTATTATGTGAAGCCGGTGCTGAATATCAAACTGCACTGGGTTACAGAGATCACGCATGTACAGGAAGGGGCTTATTTTGTAGATGAACAACGTTTTGGGCCCTATGCTTTCTGGCACCACAAGCACTTTCTTCAGGAAACAGCTGAAGGTGTTGAAATGCGCGACCTGGTGCATTATAAACTTCCATTGGGCTTACTGGGAAAACTTGCCAATGCGGCTTTTGTAAAAAAACAACTGAAAGGCATATTTGATTTCCGGTATCAGCAGGTAGAAACCGTTTTCGATGGCCGGTAAATTGGTGGTGTAAAAAGAGCTGACATGAATAAATGGTTGACCATCTTACTTTGTATCGGGCTGCCGCTTGCGGTTGGCAGCATATCGGGCTATGTGACCAGTCAAAACGTACAAACCTGGTATCCCGGCCTTGCCAAACCTTCTTTTAACCCACCCAATGCTGTGTTTGGCCCTGTATGGACCGTATTGTATATTTTAATGGGCATCTCCTTTTACCTGGTAATTCGCGAACCCTCCTCTGTGAAAAAGAAGCAGGCCATTATTTTGTTTATCATACAGCTTTTTTTGAATTTCTGGTGGAGCATTTTGTTTTTCCGCTTTCATTTGATTGGCGTTGCCCTTGCCGATATTGTATTGTTGTGGTTGTTCATCATTCTTATGATCCGCCAGTTTTACCGGGTATCGGGCAGGGCGGCCAATCTGCAATGGCCTTACCTGGCATGGGTAAGTTTTGCGGGCGTATTGAATGCCTCCATCTGGTACCTCAATAAATAATTTATTGTACGATATGAACTATCGCGGTTACCTGTCCCAAACCTGCTTCCTGCCCAATGGCATCTGACACTGAATAAAACAAGTTATGCATATACTGATCACTGGAGCGAATGGCTATATTGGTCAACGGCTGGCCCCGGTACTGGTTGAGCTGGGACACCGCATTACCTGCTGTGTGCGAAGCCGGCAACGTTTTGATACCAGTCATTTGCCAGCCGGCGTAAATATCATTGAAACCGATTTTTCGCCAGGCAGCCCGCAGGTGACATTTCCCGAAGACATTGACGTGGCATTTTTCCTGATCCATTCCATGCGGGAAGGGCCTTCCTTCGAAATGGCAGAGCAACAGGCTGCCACCAGTTTTCTGCGGCTGACAGAAGATACCCGTTGTCAGCAAATTATTTACCTGAGCGGCATCGTGAATGCCAGCCATCTTTCAAGACATTTATCATCGAGGCTGGCGGTTGAAAAAATACTGCGGATGGGCAAAGTGCCGGTGACCGTACTGAGAGCCGGTATTGTAGTTGGCTCAGGCAGTTCATCGTTCGAAATCATCCGCGACCTGGTGGAGAAGCTGCCCATAATGGTGGCTCCGAAATGGCTGAACACGAAATGCCAGCCGATCGGTATCCGCAATGTAATCGGTTTTCTGACCGGAATACTTTTGCGGAAAGAAACATTCAACCAGGATTACGATATTGGCGGCCCCACCGTTCTTACCTATAAACAAATGCTGTTGCAGTTTGCAGCCGTGCGCGGCCTGCATCGACATATAATTACGGTACCGGTGATGACACCGCGGTTATCGAGCTATTGGCTGTACTTCGTAACCTCAACCTCCTACCCCCTGGCAGTAAACCTGGTAGATAGCATGAAGGTAGATGTGGTATGCCGGCCTAACGACCTTGCACAGCAGTTGGGCATTACTTTGCTTACCTACAGGGAGGCGGTATCGCTGGCTTTTCAAAAAATTGAACAGCAGGAAGTGATCAGCAGTTGGAAAGATGCTTTCAGCGCTTCCAATGCCAACCCGCAGATCATCAGGAATATCGAAGTGCCGGTATTCGGTTGCTTTAAAGATACCCGGCGCCGCACCATCACTGGCGATGAGCAGGCGGTGCTGCAAAAGATATGGAACATTGGAGGCAATACAGGCTGGTATTACGGTAACGCACTTTGGAAGATCCGTGGCCTGCTCGATAAAGCATTTGGGGGAGTTGGTCTCCGGAGAGGCCGCACCAGCCCTTTACGCATATCCAGTGGCGATGCACTGGATTTCTGGCGGGTACTGGTAGCCGATAAAACGAACAAACGCCTGCTGCTGTTTGCTGAAATGAAACTACCTGGTGAAGCCTGGCTGGAGTTTCAGATCGTTCAGGAAAACAACCAATGTAGTCTTATTCAGACCGCCACCTTCCGGCCCAAAGGCATTTGGGGCCGGTTGTACTGGTACAGCGTACTCCCTTTTCATTATTTTATCTTCAATGGCATGATCGATGCGCTGCTGAAGCCCTAAGGTGGCTAACGGTATTTGACAATAAAAAACTCCACTTTTCAGTGAAGCTTTTGGTGACCGGGCCAATTAAGCCGATGATTTTTTAACAGGCCTTACTATTGCTGTGAAACCGTAAAACCAGCGATATGGGTACCAGGTCTTCCAGCAACTCGTCTTTTACCAGCCCCATTATACTGCCCGACTGGTACGTGATGCCCCATTTCGTACGGTCAATTATGAGCGACGCTGTGGCAACAAGATCCTCCCCTTTTTTGACGATGGTGGCCGGAAAATGGATCTCCTGTGTAATGGCCCGCAGGGTCAGTAGCCCGGTAATATAATAAGAAGAATCGCCCGAAACTTTAATTGCTTTGGTTAGTTGAAACGTACCCTTGGGATACTTTCTCACATCAAAGAAGTCAGGGTCTTTCAGGTGCGATACCAGCCCGTTATTGCTGCTCGTGTCTTTCTTGTCGGTAAGGGTAATGGTATTCATATCAAGTTCAAAATAGCCGCCGGCAATAGCGCCGGCGCCATCGAAAGCCAGGGTACCCGTGCGGGGTTTGATATAACCCTGATGTCCATTTCCTCCCACAACAGAATTGCCTTTCCAGTTGACAAAACTTTCCGGTATAACAAGGGAATAGCCCACTACCCTTCCTGCCGGGATGGAAGGCGCCGGTGAGGCAATAGCAAGTGCGGGAGCGTCGACAGCCGCCCCGGAACGATCGCGGCAGGCAATGGCGCCGGTGAGGCACAAGGATGCGCAAACGTACAATAAGATTGACCGCATAAGATGTTGATTTTTGTGATGATGAAAGCGGAAAAAAGCAAACCCGGGTTGTGATACAAACCTACATTGTGCGGGCGCCGGAGTGGTAAAAGCGTAGTAAAAACTTTGTAAACGAATGTAAAATGTGGCCGGCGCCACCGTGGCGCGCCGGGAATGCCGTAATTTTAAGTATGAGCTGGAAAGCCCTGCTGGCAATTGGCACCGCCCTTATAGTCATTGTTTCCTGGACTGCCATCCGGGGCCGCGCTACCCTGCCCGCTACTGATGAGGCTACTGAAAAGCTGGTGATCAGGCAGATCGGCCATCAATTGCTGTTACAGGCCGGCGATTCTTCCTCCCGCGTCCTCCCTGTGGAAGAGCGGGCGAACAGGGAATACCTGATCCGGTTTGCGGCGCCTTTTACCTTTTTTACCGATAGCCTGGTGGGTACTGTGCGCCGGATAATTGCGGCCAACAGCCTGCCCGCCAATTATCTGGTGGAAGTGATCCAATGCGATTCACCGGCCGAAGTGATCTTCGGATTCCAGATCTACAAAGACAGTGCCCGCAATGTAGTACCCTGCCTGGGCCGGCTGCAGGAAAGATCCTGTTACAAGATCCGGATCAGGTTTACGGAAACCCAGGCAGCCGGTATGCACCCGTTTTCAGGCGGCCTGATGGCAGGCAGCCTGGGGGCTATGCTGGTAAGTTTATTATTCCGCGTATTTTATATAAGAAAAAGAAGTACTGCCGGCAAGCCAGGCAATATGCCAGCCCCGGTTGCCTTAACCGGATTAACGACAGATGGTCAGGGACCGGAAAACATTCAACCCGATCTGCCGCCGGAAGCAATTAAACAGGAAGTTCCGGCATCGAGCGGTATTGCTATCGGTAACCTGGTTTTCCTGCGGGAAAGTCAGCAACTGGTAACTGGTTCTTCCATCATTATGCTCACAGCCAAAGAAGCCAAACTGTTGCATGTATTTGCCTGCGCCCAGCAGGAAGTGATAGATCGTGATCAGTTGATGAAAGAAGTGTGGGAAGACGAAGGCGTTATCGTTGGCCGGAGCCTGGATATGTTCGTTTCGAAATTGCGGAAAAAGTTGCAGGCAGACCCGCGCATAAGCATCCTGAATGTGCATGGCAAAGGGTATAAGCTGGTTGTTGGTCGAGCGGGGGGCTGAGTATTTGCTGTATTGCTCACCGATTGAAGCTGCCTTCTGCCTTGCCGAATTATATGCACAAAAAAGAAGCCACCTTTCGATGGCCTCTTTTTTCAGAACCGTATGTATGAACTCCTTTATTAACCAAACGAACACACGTGCCTTTCATAAAGGCATATTACCAGTACGCTCCTATAAAGCCCCCGATGGCGCCGGCAGCGCCGCCAATAGCCGCACCTGCCGCTGTACCAAGCCCGGGTACTACAGAACCAATGGCCGCACCGATCAATGCGCCAGATGCTGCGCCTGCAAGCGTTGCTGAAGCAACACCGGCCGTACGGCTACCGGTTGCTCCGGTTATATGCGGCTCCACCGCATCACCCACTACCCCACCAACCACTCCTGCCGCTAAAGCGGTACCCGCTGCAGCTGCCGGGGCCGATGCTGCGCCCGCCGCTGCAACCCGCACCGTGTTTACGATTGGTTGCACCGCCGATTGAGCAACTACCCGCACGCCGCCTGCCGACCTTACAAATGCATGTGCATCCATGGCTTCGGCTACTCCGGGAATAAAGGCTCTTGCAGCCACCGTGAGGGTCGTTTGGCCCATGCTAACGGCCCGGGCAGCCATACCCGCCGCTCCGCTGCCGATGATGCCTTTATTTTTTTCAACGAACGATCCTGCCGATGATACTGCGCCTTTTACAGCATTTTTGGCTGTCGTTAACATTCCCGTTCCAGGCGCCGCTCCCGTTGCTGCGGGAGCGGCTGTTGCTGCAGGGGCAGCGGCTGGTGCCGCAACAGGGGTTGATGCCGCCGGCGCAGCCGGGGCGGCAATCGTTGTGGAGGCCCCGGGCCCCGTACCGCCCTGGTAGTCCTTATTGATGGTTACCAATGGCACCCCGTATACATTGTATTTGGTATCGATGGTACCGCCTCCGTATTTCAGGTCACCGATCAATTGCGCATTCCCGGTAGTAATGCCTCCGCCTACCGACAGCGTTGAACCGGGACGGGCCACTACCACATCTATATTATGCGATCCTTTAGGTCCGCCCGGAGTTCCGCCAATTTGCGTAATAACGCCACCCACAACACGAACTTCGCTATATATGCGATCTGACCCCCTGACTCCTGTACTTTGCATATCGCCGATCACATTGGTTGCTTCGGCATGAGCGGCCGTACCGGCCGGACTGGAATTGGTTGAGCTAAAATTAAGCGGCTTTCCGGCTCCAGACCTGAAACCAGCTTCTGCATACAGATACCGCAACAAATCGCCATCATCATTATCCGGCGGCCCCGAGGTGGCCCCATTCCGGTCGAGCAACAGAACGGGGTTGTTCCTTGCGTAGATAAAGATATTTAACCCATCTGCAATGCCAACAGGATCAGCCGAAGCCCAGCGGCAAAGCCAGGGGCTATAGTACCGGGCGCCATGATAATACAAACCGGTTTCTTCGTCACGCTCCTTGGCCGTATAACGATATCGCGCAGCCGGTACTTCCCGGCTGGCATCAATGGTACTGAAAGACGTGGTTCCGAACGGAAAATATTCCTCCCTTGAAATGACATTGGCAAGGTCATCGAGCTCCATACCAACAGACCGCAGGTGATTGCCATACTGGTACCGCAGCGCCTGTTGTTCTTCGCTGCCTTCAGGCAAAATTACCGGCGTTTCAATAATAGCTACCCTGCTCTGGTTATCCATCACGTGCAGGGTTTCCCTTTCAACTATAATGGTTCCTGCCCCCGATGTTTTTTTGTAGATCTCCAGTATACCCAGGTAATACCTTTCTTCGGTTATTCCACCCGGCCGTTCAACGATCTTTCGTACCCGTTGCCTGTCGTTACCATACACGTACCAGGCCTTTCCGCCACCTCCCAGGCCGGCCTGCTGTAATTCATCCCTGAAATTCCAAACCAACTGCTGCACCTGTTCCATTATGGGCATGTTGCCATGCGCATCATAGTTGACCCCATTGGGCATATCGATGTATTTGTATTCAAGATCCCCCACCCGGGTAGCAGCCAGCCTGTTGCTGTTGCCTTCGTAAGTAAAGGTGCGGGTAAAGGAACTGTTCCTGGCCGTATGCTGCTGCGCCAGCATATTATCGGCTTTATCGTACGTGTATTCTTCCCTGTAATTACGAAAGGCATTGGCATCGTTGGGATCAATTACCGTTGAAGAAATAAAAGGTTGGTTCCTGTAATTATTATCTGGCCGGTTATGATTGATATCGGTTTGACCGGCATGTTTGCGGCCGCTCGCTTTTATTAACCGGTACACCGCATCGTATTCGTATTTATTCAGGGCCATCACCTGTTCGCCATCAAAAAATACAGGCGCCTGCGCCGCATCACCGGTTTGAACGATGTTGCCGGCGGCATCATAAACGTAATGCATATCCTGCAGTACAACGTTACCGGCATTACGGGTGGTACATTGCCGCAGCAACCGGAAGCTACGGCTGTCATAAGTATACTGCGTTCGGGTTTGATTGCCGTACAAAATAGCTGTTCGCTGCCCTTTTGCATCATAATGAATGGCATTTACAAAAAACGTCGCTTCCGGTGCGCCCCGCAGCTTTACCGCTATTGACTTCAGGAGGTTCGCTTCATTGTACTGCGGGTAAATATCACTGGGCGTCATACCGGCGCTATGAGGCGTGGTAATGGTCACCGGCCTGCTCATGGCATCGAACAGGCTGCGGCTTTCATATTCCGCGTCCTGTACCGCCACCGCTTCCGGATGCGTCCAGTCGATGGTTGTTTTGTATTCAACGGCAAACCGCTTAGCCGTATGTATGGCATTGCCCTTGCAGTCGTTTGCCCGGTAGTACAGGCAGCCCGACTGATCATATTTCACCCGCACCTTGCCCAGCAGGTTAGCCGCTTTGGCTGCTGCCGCAGGCATCGACTCACCATATTCCAACCGTTCATACATAACAGCCGGGCGGTCGCCTTCGAGCACAAAAGAGGCTACCGGCCGGTGCAATGCATCATAGCGGTAACTAAACTGATGCCCCCTGTCGTCCCAGGAAACAAGCGGTCTTCCCGCAACATCGGCTATCATCCACCGCCGGCCCGCATCCATACTGGTTTGCTGCAACCTGTTTCCCAGCATATCGTATTCGAAGGAAACAACGGTGCGCTCCAGGGCATCCTGCACGGCCAGTTCTTTTCCCTGCATATCCAGTATTACCCTGGTGGCCAGCAATTCGCCATTGTTATCTGCAATGGTCAGGAACGGCCGGCCCAATGTATCGAGGTGTTTTATTGCGGGTGTATGGGCATGTTTCGCCGAAAGCCAGGCAGCCCTTGCTGCCGCCCCGTCCGGCTCGGGGCCCATAGGGTCGGGACTACCCCTTTCAGCATACCACTCACTATCGAGCACCGTATCATTGGCGTCATAATGCATCTCCATCCACGGCGAAAACACCACACGGGAAATGCTCTTATCGGCATTTGTAATTTTTATCACCCTGCCCAGCGCGTCGTATTCCAACACGGGGGTTACGCCCAGCTGTACCATTTCCCCTTCATCATCAAAAGAAGGGTCCGTACTAAAATAGGGTTCATACTGTTTTACGGCATTGCCTTTATTGTTCAGGAGGGTTCGGCCATTGCCTATCCATCGCAAAGCGGCGCCTGTATCTACCGTTATCAAAGTTCCGTCGGGTTGTACCTTTAAGGCCAGGCCCGGTTCGGCCTGCGATTTTTTTAAAATTTCATGGCCGCCGCCATCGCAATATGAATAGCTTTCATGCCAGCGGGTATTATGGGCCGCATCGGCATGATAATGCGTTTCCCGGGTACGTACTTTTGACCAGGCAGGCCTGGGTTTGTAATTATCGATATCAAAATCCGGTGCATTGGTTTGTTCCAGCCAGTCGTGCATGCTATATTCAATAACCGCGGTTGGCTGATCCTGTGCATCTTTTATTTCGGCTTTACTTTCATCAATTTCATCACACTTATCAACGCCTCTTTTACCAATGATAAAACTGCGTACGGTGTTACCCAGTTCATCGAAGCGAACGGCGCTTTCGTTATCGTTCACGTCCTGCATGATCCAGGGCGATAAAGTACGGTAATTAAACGCCAGCCGGTTGCCGGGCAATTCCTTTACCTGTACGGTATTGCCAAGGGCGTCTGTGGTACGTTTTACAAACAAACAGTACCCGGCATCGTACTCAATGGTACCTGTATTGCCAAATGCGTCGGTTACCGAAGTAATTACATAAAAATGCGCCCGGTCGTACTGTTTGGTTCCGGAAGGCACCCAGTAATAACCGTTCATATACACATAACCGCCCTTTGTTGCATCCTGCAGTAATGAATGCAGTTCAGCAGCGGGAATTTTTTCACTCAACAACCTGTTCATTACGGCGGGGGTACCTGCTGCGGAATAACTTTGATGCAGCAGCGCTTTTGCCGTCAGTTGACCGAAAGGCAACACCGTTATGCCGTCATCGCCCCTGAACCGCATCCGGGAATACGTAATCAGCCGTCTTTGCAATGAACCATCAAATGGCCTTTCGTACGGGATAACGGGGGCAATGGTGCAATAGCTTTTTATGTTTTCAAGGGAAAGGTAACCTGTGAACGGGGGCAGTCCATTCACTTCGTAAGTAAGCTGCTGCCAGGGTGTGGATACCCTGTAATCGAAAGCGGCGTGAACGCTGTTGGTGTACGTGTTAATGTGATAGCTGCAATATATTTTTTCCTGTTCGGGTTTATCCGTGGCAGGGGCCCTTCGTTTACAGGCCAGGGAAACCATTTGCTCTACCTGCCCGTAATCATTTACTTTCAGGGTAAAGTGCTGCGTTACCCGGGCATCTGCCGGGTTTCGTTCATAATGATAAGTGATGGATTCCCTTTCATGCACCAGCCATACAGCATAGGGCAGCTGTGCCCGCGGCTGCAGGCAAACGATGGCTGCGGTACGCTGTTCTACGGAATAAGGATGTATTTCCTGCGCACTGCCATCCTGCGCATAAATCTCTTTTCTCAACATAGTTCCTTTGCAGGCCCTCAACGCTTCCTGCCACTCAATGGTATCCGATGCTTCGGGCACCAGGGGTTGCGGAAGCTGCTTTTCAGGCGCCAGGGTATTTTGATAATACTCATGCGCGTACTGGTTGAAAATTTGCTGCCGGTTAAGGAAAGCGCCGGTATGGTACCATGTTTTTGTAAGTACCGGGTGCTGATGCAGGGAGGCATCCACCACATTATTGGCCGCTCCGTTACTTTCCTGTATAAAATGAGCTATATGTTCTGAATCTTTTTGTTCTACCCGGCCAAACCCACGGAACTCCTTTTCCTGATGATCGTAATAGCCATGATGATAACTATACTCGGTGGCAAAACGGGTTTTCATAATGCGATCGAACGTCACCACCTTTGAGACACAGTATACGGGAAAATGCAGTTTGGTGATCCATTCCTTTCCCGCCAGTTTATCTTCAATATAATAATGGGTCGATGGCTTATAACTTATTGTCACTTCTTTTCCGAGATTGTTCTTAAAGCCGGTCAATACATGCGGCTTTTCACTATTCATAAGATCGATATACCGAAGCGGCGCGTTTTGGTGTTGCGGCAACGGACTGCTCCACACCAGGCAGGAAAGTCCGGTACCCAACAGATCTGCTACCAGGCAATTTGCCGGCTTCGCCCCTTCCGGCGCCACCGTTATACGTTTGGGTTCAATGGCAAACCGGTTGCCCTGCTGGTTCATGTAGATGGTTACGCCCTTTTGTCCCAGGTAAATTATATCCGGTGTTCCGGAACCATCTATATCGGCCAGCCTGATGAGGGCGGGGTTGAACAAATCGGGCCCATCGAAAACCGGCGCATTGTCCATACTAACCTTTGCCCCAAAGCGCCCATAGCCCAGGTTGGGCCAGTAACAAACTTCGCCATTCCTGATCCGGACAATATCCGTTAAACCACTGCCGCTCATGCCCGCCAAAAAAATGCTTTGCATGGCATCGGCAAAAACAACGGCGGGTCCTTTTTCTTCATCAAACGTTTTACCGGTTTTTAATGCCTTTCCGAAACCTTTTTTTCCTAATGAAGGATACCAGGTAAAGGCATTGTCTTCGGTGATAAGCAGATCGGCCTGCCCATCGCCATCGAGATCAATGAGCCGGCCATTGCGGTCATTAAGATCGGGATGGGGTATTTGCCTGAAACTTTCAAATGGCATCCAGTTGCCTGAACCGCTTATTTCAAAAAAACCGGGCGCCTCATCGTTCCAGCTTACCAGTTGTTTGATACCGTTTGCTTCAAGATCCCGTATAGAGATCCTCCCTGTGCCCAATCCCCGCATGTTTGGTTTGGCCGCTATCATTTGCGCCGGGGTAAACCGGCCATACCCTTCGTTATGTTTATAAAACCAGCCTTCCGCCTGTTCGGTTAAAATACCGCTCAATCCTTCGCTATACAAGTCGATAAACTGGTACTGCGGTTCGTTGATACCAACCGGGGCATGTACCCCGCTTCCTGCAGGCAGATCCTTCAGGGTCACATTCCAGTTATGCGTGCTGTATTCAAAACTTAATGGGGGAAGGGATTTTTCGCTATAGCTTCCATCATCATGTTTGGTATAACCGGTTGTAATAACCGATTGTAAAAAGGTAAAGCCATCGGCGCCGTTATTGCCATAATGCAGGTGCAGGGCCTTCACCAGCGCCGAACCCCCGGGCAACTCATTAAAATAATGATACAAAAATACCCGCCTGCACAAACGGCAGTTCCGGATCTCGAAACCGGCCCGGTACTCACTGAACGCATCTGCGCGAAATGACCAGTTTGTTTCCACATTACACGGCGCACCGGCGGCATGTTCGCCATAGTCGAACACCGTTTCGAACATAAATTGCGCGGGAAACTGATCACCCGGTTTATACATGGCGATATTCCCATACTTTACTTTTTTCAGGTAATTATGCGTGAAAGGTGCATTGCCATTCAGGCGGTTGCTGTTGTGCAAATGCAGGGGCATGCCCATTCCATCTTCTTTCCTGTATTCGTAAACAGCACAATTGCCTTTATCATCATAACTGTAACTGATCAGCCATTCAAATATGTGCAGGGGTTGCCGGGGATCGGCCACCCGGCTTTCTTCGTTTAGTCCATAAACGGTAGTTATATTTTCTTTAGAAATGACCCGCCAGTGCAATATACCACTGCTTTTTTCCATCCAGCGTTCGATACGGGCAAACACGCCTTCTATCCGGGGCCGGTATCTTCTTACCAGAAAGTTTCCATCTGCAGATAAAAATTCGTCTACTACATACCCGCCGTCACCGTTTGAAATAAACGTACCGGCACCGTCTTTTTTAAAGACGGGCACAAGGTCTTCTGCCCCACCCAGTAAAAAAGTATCGGTTTCATTGTCATACCGGGGCAGTTCTTTCGACATCCTTCTTTTAATTGAAGGAAGGCTCATTTCCCAGCCAAGGCCAAAACTACCATTGCCGGCGCCGGAATTATAACTGAGCGGAAAGGCAGGGCTGTATCCGCGGGCAGACGAAAATGGCAGTGGCACTTGTACAGCCGTAGTGCCATTGACGGCATTCACAGAAAATTTTTCATCGATGCTCCTGATAGCGCCGCCGCCTTTGGGAAGGGAGATCGCCGGCGTTTGTAAGGTAGCCGGGTTGGAGGAACCGGCATTGATTTTATTTTGAGCTTGTAGATTCTCTTTCATAAAAAATGG
The DNA here is from genome assembly GCF_002078015.1 of Niastella populi. Taxonomy (GTDB): domain Bacteria; phylum Bacteroidota; class Bacteroidia; order Chitinophagales; family Chitinophagaceae; genus Niastella; species Niastella populi. The sequence continues at coordinate 46,622 of NZ_LWBP01000205.1, forward strand.
TTTGGTTTGAAGGCGGTGCAACCGCTTCTTTGCATACTTTGATCATGCTTGTATAATCCAGATTGTGAAATACAGTTCCCTTGCCAAAGCCGTTTGCATTCACCAGCCGGTTTTCGAATTTAGGTGCCCTTATATGCCGTAGCATGTATTGAATGGCCAGGCTGCCGAGACTGTTTTTACAGGTTACGCGGTATAAAAAGAACGGCGGCTTTGAAGAAAAGAAGGAAAGTGTTTGATCACCGGCATGTTGCTGTAACTGCCAGGAAAACCCTTCGTCAAAGCACAGCTGCAACTGTTTTACTTTCCATTCATAAGCGCCTTCATCGACCGAATGCTGCCAGCCGGGCGTCATTTGCCGGCCATCGCCGCGCAAAGTGGCTAATACAAAACGGTGGTTGTGAAAAAGAAACAGCACACGCGAAAATCCGTTGGCTTCGGGCATGAGATAACAGGCGGTGATGTTTCGCAATAAAGGCATTTGCCCTATCCGTTCCGAATCGGCGTGGGCAATGGTTTGCAAAAACGCAGCTTCTTCAATCACTACCGGTTGCCTGTTCAACTGCATCACCCGTTTGGCCAGGTCAATGTCTTCGCCGCAATAATGATCAATGGCCTCATCGTATCCGTTTACCGCCATAAAATCGCGGCGGTGCACACCTATTCTGCCATAAGCATCCTGGGGCGCCAGTTGTTGCCGGCCGCCAAACGTGATGAGGATACTGTTGGGGTTTTCACAAAACCGGTTGTTCACATAGGAGGCAAATCCCCGGCCCGTAAAATTGTCGGCATCTACATTACAAAGCAACTGGCCCTTCGACAGCAGAAAAGCCATATTACGCGAGTGGGCCGGGTGATAACAGTCCGGCTCCAGCGTATGATAATACCGGAGTCGGCCGTTATCTATATATGCCCTCATGTGATCCGTGATCCATTCCCTGAGGCCATCGGTTGAATTATAATCAAGCACTACAAATTCCAATGCTTCGCAATCTGCATTATCGGCGATGTTACGGGGTAATGTCTGCCGCAAATGATGAAGCCTGTTCATACACACTGTTACCAGGGATATTGTGGGCTGTTGCATTTTTTACAGGTTTGTATGCAATGAATAGCTTACAATTAACCAGGCATCCTGTAATTCCGCATCGATGGCATTATCGGGTGTAAACTGCCACGCATCTGTAATAGCCGGGAAATTACCGCTTGCGGAAAAATGAATAAGATCACCGATAGCGGCAGCGGGCGACAAGGATGTACCGTTTAACTGTATACCGGTTACTGTTCCCCGTATGAGAAGATCAACACCGGTAACTTCTATACCTGTTACGCTTTTACTGCGGGTAAAAAAGGGCAGCCTGTCCTGCAATCCTGTTAACGAAAGTACCTGCGCTGTATCACCCAATGGGTTTAAAAAACGATGCCATTCGGTTGAAAACTCCTGCCGTACACTGAACAGGCGGCTCATGCCACTTGCTGCCGCTGCATCTTTAAGATGGTTATTGAGACTGCTTACGGCGGCCTGTTTCAACATACTTCCGCCTTCGCGTGCGGTGTACTGCAAATGAAAAACAACGTCTGGTATGGTATCGTAATCGAACTGGCGGAAGGCATCGGGTAATTCGAGCCGCCAGCGACCGATAGCCCCTGCCCCTTCAAAAGGCAGAAAGCGGTCATCGCGGAAGTTCAGTTCGAACATACCATTGTCGTGCTGTGCCTGGCTTACCGCAATGGATTGCAACTGTACAAAATTGCTCACGAACCGGTCGTCGGCAGCGCCTGTATCCTCGGTATATTGCGGCCCTGTAAGGTTGCTTACGCGGGTTTTATCATGCAACAGGGTTAACGTAGCGCTTATACTTGTATACGGACCCGCCACGCATGGTATGGAAATGCTCACCGTTTTTATCCTGCGCATAAAATGACCCGGGAAGTCGAGGTCGAACATTTCTTCGGGCAGCGCCAGTTCACAACTGCCTGTTTCTTTCAGACTGATCAATGCAAAGGGGTCCCATTGCGCCAGGGATACATGTTTGGTGATCTCATATTCACGTTTATGCGTATCCATATAAGCCTTTTCCAGTTGGCGTATGGCGAGGGAGAGCTGTTCTCCGGCAAGTAATCCGTCCCTTTGGCCGTCCCAGTAAGCCAGTTTGATAAAGCTGGTATTGGTTTCTCCTCTTTCAAAGCGATACGCCTTTTCGGCTTTGCGCGCGATATCATAGGCCAACTGGTAAGCCTGGCGGTAAACCTGGCGAACCTGCCCTTCCATCCACTGGTACAATTCCTGGTTAGTATATTTGGACGTAAGATAAGCGTGCATGTCACCAGCCTGTGCTATTTGCAACTCGTGGCTCTTCCATTCTTTCTCGGCCAGGGCTATCCTGATCTGGGCGGCGAGCAGTTGTTTATCTATCTGCACCAGTTCATTACCGGCGCTGTTGGCCTGCAATACCCAATCCTGCCGCTGCCTGAGAAAGCCGGCATTTTTTGCGGCGGCCGAAGATTCGAACTGGAGAATGCTGGAATCGATTTGCACACCGCGCGCCTTTCCCGACAAATAAGCGCCCAGGGTTGACCCACCGGCTGAAACGCTCACCCCTATACCAAAAGGCTGGGCATTGGCGCTGATGGTAGGCAGCATACCGGCCCTTGCAGCAGATACTTCTATTGTTCCGGCAACTTTTTGCTTATCAGCAGCCATTCGGGCTTTGTCCATGTCTTCTTTTTCCATGGCGATCAGCTTTGCCACACTGCCTGCAACTGTTTTGGGATAATTGCCGGCAATTTCCCTGTACGCGGCATGCGTGGCCGGCACACTGGTGTCAATGCCCAGCAATTGTTGAAAATGCTTCAGCCGTTTTCCTGTATTCTCCCTGGTCTTATTTAAAATTTCCTGTTGCGCCTTTGCTTCTTCGAGTTGAGCCAGTTTTACGGCCTTCACCGCATTCAATACGTTCACTTCGTGCGTTGAACGCAGCACAGACAGCGCTTCTGCATCACGCCGTTCAATAACCGATAGCAACTGGCTGCCTAAAGCCTTCACTTCACTACATATTTCAAGCGCTTTCGCCGTAAGATGCCGGAACCGGTAATAAGGCATCGACACATTGAAATCATTTAGTACACTACTGATGCTGATGCCGTTGGCTGCGGCCCGAACCAGCAGGGCCGGGTCAATAGGCGGCTCAAACAAAGCCAGCTTCTGCACCACCCCATCTATATTCATACTGTGCCGTATCTTAAACAGGCGGTCGGCCACCGTATCCCAGTACTGCAACAATTGCGGGTTATTGGGAATGTTGAAGTATAAAGAAGCGCCAAAACCATATATATTATTGCCCCTGTAAGGTTTACCATTCTGTAAACCGCCCTCATAGGTAACCTGCCCACTGTAGGGAAAGGCCAGCTCCATTTCAACCAGGGCATTGCCAAAGCTATCCCACTTATCCTTAAGCGAATTGTAGGTTTGAGGCGCTACTTTGCCCCTGTCGGGCAACACCTGCGGACGCGGTCCCAACAGGTGCCCGGCCGTTACATATAACATCAGGGCCTGGTTGATGGTTTCCATGGTATTCTGCCGGTACAGCTCATCGCCCCAGGCAACCAGGTTATCGAGGTACTTCATCACCACGGTTCTCATATAGGCGGCCGGGCGTGTACGCGCAACCAGGTGCGGGTTATAGGGATTTTCACGCCATGCAAAGATTTCGGAAGAATAATGCCCGTTGCGCAGGCTGTACATAATTGACGTGATGGTATCAACCGGGCTTGTTTTAAACGGCAGGAACTGCCAGTAACGCCGCACATTGTTTTCAGCACCCGTAGCAAGCGGATTGAATATATAATGGAACCAGTTGCGCGCCTGCTCGTACTGCCTGTTCTTACTTAACCGGTCGGCAATGATCAGCGGTATATGAAAGAACAGTTCCCAGTTATAAATACTATATGTACCAACAGATTCCTTAAACAGGTTATCAATGCCCTTTCCAAACTCCACACCTGCCTCGGGCCACTTCACAATTCGGATACCCTGGTACGATTCAGGCGTTGCCGCAAACTTCGTTTCCGCCTGGGTGAGGGTGCTTAACAGGCCGGGCAAACCATTTTGATTCAATTGCTGCAGAAATTCACCTGTATAGGGATGGTACAGGTTTTCGATATCGTGGTAGATATCCTGGTAATTCGATTGATAACGCACCATAGTGCGGTTATGCGTATTGCCTGTATGTTCTTCCTGGTATACAAGGGTTGTTTCATCGTCATTGATGCTATTGTCACAATCCCTTTGTAGGGTTCTTACCACTTTAAACTCCGACAATTCCTTTAAAAGTATAAGACCCTGGTCTGTGGCTATATATGAGAAGTTGATATCAAGATTGGTTTGACCCACTGAGTAAAAATGATTGAACATCGTTTCTACACCTACGGGGTGATGCCGGTAAATAGAATAATGATCGGGAAGCGAGGCCGATAAATTGATATGGTTATTGTCGTGAAAAGTGAACATGCCTATGGGCGTGGCCAACGGTTTTGAAGCACTCAGTTCCCCGGCATGGTAAACGTTTATGGTCAAGTGCTCGGTTTTTGTATCCTGAATGAACATGAATTTACCGGCTTGCAGGGCATTCGCTTCTCTGGCTGGCGTATTCAACGCCACACCGGATGTTTGCCCGGCCGTCCATTTTCCATTTTTATGCTCCGACCATGCCAGTCTTACCTCATAATACTCCAGCGGCCTTATCAACTTTGTTTTTTTATTCGATATGTCAACAATCGACATTTCTGATACGGTACTACCGCTCGATCCGTTCTCAGCAGCTTTTTTTGTAAACACCGGCCAGAATAACAGTAACCGGTTTTTCCACACTACCGGTACCAGGTAATTGCCGTTTAATGGCCGGTTGGGCTGCCATTGCGTGTTGTCACTTTCTATCAACTGAATATCGGCATCAATTTTATCCCAGGGTGTCCACGACCTGTCATAATGATCGAATTTCCTGTAATAATAGCCGTAGGGAACGCTCCGGGTGCGTGCAAAAACATGGCTTACCGACAGCGACCGGTGAGCGCCCTGGTACTGCTGGTATACGGCGCTTACATCAAGGTTGCTTACCTCATGCAATTTGTTGAGATAATTGCGAACCGCAGCTTCAAGGTTTTCCTGGTTCATATCCTGCTGCAATAATTCCGCCTCCAGTTCTTTGAAGAAAGGGCTCCTGGTATCGCGCAGATCCGGCTCTATCCAGTTCTCAGGATAAAGGAATACTTTTCTGTTGGCTTCCCATGTTCTGTATTGCTGCATCCATTCCCACCGGTTTCGATCGAGGGCATTGACATCGACTTCTTTTTCCAGTCCCAGGAAACAACGCTGCACGAATGACTGTACTGAAGAAAGCGCCTGCCGTATACGGGATGTTTCCATTACACTTTCCATTTGTACATCCAGTAAAAAGAAATCGAACAGCGCATTTGCATCGAGTAACATATTTCTGTTGTGCGCCCATTGTTTCAGAGCAGGTTGCACCAGCAAATAGCTGATAAGGGCGTTGCGCTGGTTACTGCGCAACTGGTCATTTACCGGTTTAATAGTTTGCTGCCAGTCTTCCTCGGTATAGCGCGCGCGAAGACTGCCTTTTATACTTTCAGCCTGCTGGTAACATTTGTCAAAGTCGGTCAATGGTACGGCCCATGAAATCAATCTGGCTGTATCGATACCTGTTTGTTCGGCCAGCACAACGGCATTATATAATTTATCAAGGGGTTTTTCGTTGAAAAAAGTTACAGGGCTGCAATTAAATTGTGTGGTGCTTATCAGCGCCTGCACCAGCGCAAGGTCCCAGCCTGTTAATGCCACCATCTTTTCGGCCAGGGTAGCATTTACCGGGTTGCGCGTCCAGGCCAAAAAAGCAGCCAGCGAAATACTACCTTTTCTATGCCGGTTGCGCACTACTGTATATTCTGCAAAGCGGCGCATTAACGTCATTGTTATATTATTCAGGTCCATTCCTTCAAAACCGCCTTTGCACAAATACAACTGTTTTAACTCTTCAGTAGTAAATGAAAACCCGTTAATGAACAGCGCTGCTTTATGCAATTTTCTGTAAGCCGCATCAAATGCCGTATTCGATACGCCCGGGAACAAACAGCTTTCAGGAATCTGCAGTTTGGGCACCGTGGGCGTTTTCCAGGATAGCCGTGAAAGCTCACCATTTATTTCGGTCACCTTCAATTTGTATAACTGGCCTGCTTTCAGTTTAAGTGCGGTTGTTTCATATTGCCCCGCAATACCTGCTATATGTTGCATCGTAATCTGTTGGTCGTCGATCCAGAGCGCGGGCTGCTCTGTAGCGGCAATCACGATGGTATAGTTGTCGTCGGCAGCTGGTATCAGGTAGCCTTCCCACGTAGATCCTGTTGCTACCGGATCGCCTAATTTTTCAATATCGGTGAGTAGTGATTTCGTACCATCGGCACTGGTAAGTAAACCGGTAAGCAACCACTCGGTGGTAGCAGCATCTAATTGAATACCGGCCGACAGCCTGTCAATGATCAGTTGCTGCGATTGTTTCTTTTTCAGCAATGGAATGTACTGGTTATAGCAAAGGGCTATTTTGGCCTGAGCAGTGGCGTCATCATTATCGGGCGCCAGCACAGCATTTCTTTCCGCACTGTTGGCGGGAAATAAAGCAAACAACGAATCGTTGATAAATAAACCGGGTTGTCCCGAAAGAATGCTAACGCCTTTTTGAAAAGATTTATCCTTAGACAAACCTCCTATTTCGCTCCAGTCTTCTTCATGTAGTATCCCATTTACCGACATTGTGCCACTGGAAGCATCGTACGAAAACCGGGATGCAAGCCGTTCAGGAACTTCGATAGATAACCGGGCATTTACCTTGTGAGTATACACCGTACTCCCTTTAAGCAAAGCGATGACCTTATCGGCAATATCCTTTTCAAATACCAGTAACAACTGCCGGTGCAGCAGCTCGGCGGTTATGTACTCCGGTATTACATACTGTAGGGCATTGGCTTTCAGGGCTTCGTGCAGATCACGGGCAATGGTCAGAACCGATCTTTCAGTAGGTGTTATTCCCGGTTCAGTAGCATTGGCGATCATATAATTCAGCTGCTCGGGTTTAAAACGGGCCGTTTGAATACTTTGGCAGAGGGTAATAAAATCGAGCAATATATAAGGCGTTTGAAAAACATTGCCATTGGGATACATGGAGATCAACTGCAACAATCTTTTTACCGGCAGTCTCAGGTATCTGGCCAGCATACCATGCCTGATGATTACCGACAGGTTCGCAATTGATAATACATCGGGCAAAGCGGCTTTCGTGCGGATCTGTATAATATCATCGGCGGTAAGTTGCAGCGCCGCCATAATACCGGCCATATGTGCACTGATGGTTGGGGCCCCGGCCAGGATATTGCCGTTGGCGTCGGGTGCAAACACCGGATCAATTGACAATATATTCGGTGAAAGAAAGATCTTTTTATACATGCTTGGCTCACCATGCGTTTGTATATTACCAAAAGCGATCAGCAACCGTTCGAGGGTTAAACCGGTATGGTTAAGCAATTGTAAAACATGCGACAGGGCCGCTATAATATGTGGCCTGATGTCGTAGGTTGTACTGGTAGCAGGCCAAAGCGCAACCAATGCCATATCGGTTTGCTGTATACTCAGGTTTAATTTTCGCCATAACCTGATGAATCGCTGGAGGGTATCATATTCGCCAGTAGTTAAAGGCGTTCCATCGAGGTGCTGCAATACAGCCTTACTGATATCACCGGCCATGGCTACCTGATAAAGGTCTGCCGCCGGACCACCCTGGTTGTAATAATAATAATTGTCGCTATTACCAGGTGTTGTGCCGCCCAATTCAAGCACCATCATTTTACCCACATTTTCAAAGTGCTGCAATACCCATTCGGCCACTGCATTTTTATCGGCCTGCGAATCAAACGCTCCCTGCAGCAAAGCGATCACCTGGGCATATTTTGCAGCAGGTTCGGTTGCATTTACCACCAGTGACTGCAGATACCGGTAACTGTATGGAATGCGGTTCATCATCGCCAGCGCCGCTCCCGTTGGCCGGGCCTTATTTACACTTTTGGTTTCAAGAATAGTGTACAGCTCTTTAAAGCTGATACCGGTTCGGGGTAAAAAACTGTTTTTCACCATCTTCAGCTCCGATAACATGGCAGCTTCAGTTTCAAAACCATAATACTGCCAAACGGGTTTTACGCCTATGAGGGTCTGGTATTCGCCTACTGTATGGGTTTTTCCCAGTTTTGCATCATAATATTCCTTTCTATAAAAATCTTCTTTGGTAAGAATTACATATTCCTCTCTCGACAATTGAAGCAGTTCCGCCGCTCTTGCATTTTGCATGGCAAAACGTTCTTCCGGGTTGCCTGCCACTTCAAAAGCGTTCATGATGCCATAGCGGCTGGCGCCTGATTTCTGCAACAACAGCCTAATGGCATCCAGCGGCTGGTTGTATGGAAGGGTAAAGGGATATACCGCGTTATTGAGTGTTCTGTAAGCATTGTAGTTTATGTGCTGCGGCACGGCAAGCAACTCTTCGCTTTTTTCCTCTGTTACATTAAAAACGTCCAGCTGCACATTGCCTTCAGCCTGGTAACCGGGCAAATGAGCGATAAAGCTTTCCATCACTTCATTCACAATATCTATGTACGGAAGGGCGGTTTCGGCATTTTCGCAGGTGAGCCGGAGGTTGCCGATATCGGGCCGGCGTTTCAGCAGTTCATCCAATGGCGATGGGTAACCACTATAACGAAGGTATTGCAATAGTTCAACCAGGTACGATGAAGCACTGTAAACCGAACGGCATTCATCGCATTCACACAGGTCGGCATTACCAAACAGGGTTTCCCAGTTTAACAGTAAATTATCCTGTTCGGCCATTTCTTTTACAACGGCAATCGCCTCTTCCCGACCGGTTTTACCATCGATTGCGGCTACGGAAGTACTGGTTATGCTATCTCGCAGGGCAGCCAACAAAAATTCATTGCGCGTATTGATATTCGCAGCCTGCTCATATACCTGTTCAGCCAGGGCTTCACCGCCCAGTTGTTCAGCATAGGTGTTTACAAAAACCTGTTTGGGATGCGTAACAACTTTGTGTGCTGAGGTGAGACCGGCATTCATCAAGGCCGGTAATAAATCGGGCGTATCGCTCAGTGAACTGATACGCTGGATATTTTTCAGGATATCCATCACTTCGGTTCGCAATACCGGGTCTACCTTTGCCAGGCTGGTTTTGTTTTGCCTGGCGGCTGCATATACCGACGTACTTCGGATATTAAATTCCGGATGTTGTTCAAAGAACGACAAAAGCCCTTTCCTGATATCTTTATCCTTTATGGGCAATTCATTATCCTTTACCATTCGTTCGATCACCGCCGAGGGCTCCTTATGGTAAAGTTGCTTTTCAATCTGACGTGCATAATGCTCCTGTTGTTGTTCGGGTGTGTCGCCTGCAATTTCTTCCGGAAAAGGCACGTTCTTCAACAGGGTTTTAATCTTTTTCCGGTTGTAGGTAAGGGCCATTTCGCGTACTGTGTTCACTTTCTCCTGTAATGAGGACACCAGTGATGCATTGTCGCTTGTTACGTCGGCCAGGTGATGCACCAATTCAAGCTTTGTGATCTCCTCTGCCGAAAGACCTTCTTTCAACAATGTTTCCTGTATTCCGCCCCATTCGTTTTTATGAGCGGTATAGGCATTTAAAAACAGTTCCTGCTTTTCACCGGCGATAAACGATGATAATAATTGTTTTCTGGTTTCCGTCTTTTTTCGAGAACTCATGGCATTAAGGTTTATAAAAAAGTTTGTTTGTGATTGTTATATAAGAAGAAAGTGCCTGCCCATAGGGCAAAAACATTATACCGGCCGAGGCAAAGCCCAAACCGATGCACCAAACATACCTACCAGCTATAGCATACGGGAAATACTGAAGAGAAAGAATAATGGATGATAAAAGTCTTTCCTATAAGATCACGCGTAACATAAGGGATCGATCATGTGAAGTTAATTGCGACCGGCATACAAAATATCAGGTCGTCGGCGAACTGTAGTTTTTGATACATGAATTGCATTAATACAAATTGTTATTCCAACAATCGTATTCTACGCCATGCCATGTGCGGCCATTGCTGATATGCAGAACCGGCGCGGGGTTTCAACGATGACAAAAACAAAATGGCCGCCATAAATGGAGCAGCTGCATTGCCCCCGGCTTTGTCTGGAAAAACTGTTATTAGCGTTTCTACATAGATTTGCAGATCCAACACGAATGTTTGTCCCCCAAATGAACATCCTTCATATTCAGTTAAAGTAATTGAACCAATGGGGAATGATTTTTTCTGTATTTATAATTAGTTGCTGTAAGAAATTTTAAGGATTGTGTGGAAAAAGATCCATCATGATACCTTGATGCATTTTCTACCATACGGTTGATAGCTTTAACTGAAGGAATTCAGTTAAACCAATGAGAACGATATTGATGCATTCAAATACAAACAAATATTCAGATCATGAAAAAGATTACAACATTGTGTGTTATTGGATTGTCGTTTTTCGTTAGCTGCGGGCCTTCTAATACGCGGGAAATAGGAAAAAATATTGATGCCGATGTGACGAACCTGGCAGACGTTAAAACTTATGGCTGGATTACCGATGTAGATAAGATACCGGAAGCAAGGGTATTTGTAAGTCCAACAGGCGTATACGTATACAATAACGAATCAGCCAGGAAAAGGATCAAAGATGCAATAGAATATGAATTGAATACACGTGGTTATAAAATGAAATCAGTTGGCGACCCTGGTATGACGGTTTCGTTTTTCATAACAGAACAGGCCGACACTTTGCGAAGAACAAGTGGGTATGTTACCATTGGTGGGGAAGCGGTAGTTTCAAACGATGATGTGGAGTGGGTGCCTGTTCAACCGGGAACCCTGATTATTAACCTGAATGATAATAAAACTCAAAAAATGGTTTGGCAGGGTTTTGCTTCGGGAATAATCGCACAGGAAAATATAAACAATGAGCAAAAAATAAGGGAAGCTGTTTCTTCGATATTCGACCAGTTTAACTATGAAGCTAAAGGTAAATGACAATAATTCATGTATGGTCAAAATATTCTTCTGAAAGGGATACCCGGCACCAGCTTTAGTTAACCGATAAAGCGGGCTTTATCGGTTAGTTACAACTATACAGAAAATCATTGAAAATGCAGGCGGGACATATATTTTAAACAAAAAGCCCGTCTTTCGACGAGCTTCCTGTGAACCGGATTGGAAATTCTTCAAACCAGTTGAAAGAAGATTAACCAAACTATAAACTTTTAAATCACTGATACTAAGCAAGATGTATCGTTCCGGGTAAACAAATAATATACTCTTGCAGATTTAGTTGGTGAATAATTAATTGTAGTGGGTTCAAAGTATCTCTTTTACCAGATAATCATCCACCGCTCGTTTCTCACCGGAAAAGTTTATCCCGATGGCATATTTTTTCCGCGCATCTGATTGGAAAGGATGGAGATATTTTTTTTCTATAATCTGATCCAATGCCTGCTGTGCAGTGCTATTTAGGTTTAATTCTATAGCATAGATATATGCAGATGTTTGTACAATTACGTCGCATCTGCCATGCGCACTATGCGCTTCGCTTCTGATATCTACACCTAACCTCGTTAGTGCTAAATGAAATATAATACGAAATATCGATTCACTTTCGGCCTTCCAATGGTCGTAAGGAATAGTAGAGATAAGTGTGTTCAAACCTTGTATCAACTTAGGAAAATCCTTATTTATCAGCGCCCCGGTGATATCTTCTGTAATGGGTGAGGAATATTTGGGAAATACTTCCCTGTAGGTGCTTAATAAGGCATCCTTAAGACTGTTTTCTACTTCTTTATTTGGATATCCTAATTCACAGGTGCCCGATTTCGGAAAAAAGGTTTTTATGGTAAGATATCCCGTTTGAAACAGGAGCGCTTCTGATACCGGATTTTCAAGATCAAAACTACCCAACTCCGTAAGCGTCGCATTAACACTATCAAACTCAAACTGCCTTTGCTTTTTTAACGCTTTTACCAGGAAGGTAGGTGTGCCTGTTTCGAACCAAAAATTATCGAACCGTTGTTGCTTGAACAAAAGGAGAAGAGAAAATGGATTATAAAGAGTGTGTTTTCCCGTCCAGGAGTATCCATTATACCAATACTTAGTTTCTTCCAGTAACTCCTTATATCCAATCTCAAATTTTATTGCCAGGGCATTTAATTCAGGTGGAAAATTTGTTTCCAGCTCAGCCTGGGTTATGCCAGCCAGGTCGTTCATTGATTCTGCAAGGGAAATATCCTCAATATTATTCAACCCTGAAAATATACTCACTTTACTAAAGCGGCTAACACCTGTTATCAGCAGAAAACGAATATAATCATCGGCATCCTTTAGAACAGAATAAAAGCTTCTGAAAATAGCCCGGTTTTCTTCTGCTTTGGGCACATGATCCAAAAAATCTATAATGGGTTTGTCATACTCATCAATTAAAATTACCACCCTTTCTTTAGCTCCGGCTTTACTGATCAGTTCAGTGAATTTATCCTTGATATTGGTTTCTTTCAGTGAAAAACCGAGATCAATTGCCAGTCTGTCCAGTTTCTGGCTAATTGCCAATTCCAGCCTAATCAGTTCATAGGGCATTTTGCTGAATCGAAGATGGATTACAGGGTGTTTGCGTTCCCAATTCCATTTGTCTTCTATCCAAAGATCCTTGAAGAGATCCTTTCTGCCACTAAATATCTCCTTGATAGTAGAGATCAGGAGCGATTTTCCAAAACGTCTGGGACGGCTAAGAAAAAAATACTTGCCTGATTCAATTAAAGTATGAATCAATCGCGTCTTATCGACATAAATGTATTTACCCTCCCTTATTTCTTTAAAGCTCTGTATACCAACAGGATATTTACGCACATGTACAAAAATAGCAAAATCCGCATTAGCGCGGCCCCCGGCAATAAAATATTGCTAACATATTTAGCTTTTCTTAACTTGCAACGCACCACCAGAAAACCAGCCTTTTTACCATGAATTTCGAGAAAGCCCTTACATTTTATCGCAATGATAAAACCCTGCAAATACTGAGGGCCGACCATTTTCCATTATTGGTAAGTTTTTTTCATTTAGCTTTCAAGCAACAGGAAAAGATCGCTTATCCGCAATCAGACCTGGCTGGCCTGTTGGGTGATTTTTTGTTTTCGCTCGAGCGTCAGGGTATTGCAGACTATAACAAGCCGCCTCTTGATTACCTGCAAAAGTGGGCGCAACAGGGTTATCTCCGGCGTTACTATGAAACAGCCGATGAACCCGTGTATGAATTATCCCCCGCTAGTGAAAATGCCCTGAAATGGCTGGAAGATCTGAATAAACAGCAATTTGTTGGAACCCACAGCCGATTACTGCAGTTCTTCTCCCTGCTGCAGCAAATAGTGAACAGAACGGCAGGACCTTATGAAAGAATACAGCAATTACAGGCTGAAAGAAAAAAAATCGATGAAGAGATTGAGCAAATAAAAAAAGGCAATTATGCGAAACCGACAGAGACGCAATTGAAGGAAGACTATTTTCTGGCCGAAGAAACAGCAAAGCGATTATTGTCCGACTTCAGGCAGGTAGAGGAGAATTTCAGGGAACTGGATACACAAACACGGCAAACGATCATAAGAAGCAACCTGGCCAAAGGCGCCCTGCTCGATGCTATTTTTGAACAACAGGATTACCTTTGGAATACCGACCAGGGCAAAAGCTTTAAGGCTTTCTGGGAATTTCTCATGAGCGAAAGCATGCAACATGAACTGGAAACGCTCATTGAAAAACTCAATACCATTCCTGTCATAAAACAGGTAAAACAGGAACAGATCGTTGACCGTATCAAAACCAACCTCGTAGAGGCCGGTGATAAGGTTAACAGAAGTAATGACGGACTGATTGAACAATTACGAAAGTATGTTGAACAGAAAAACCTTTCTGAAAGCCGGCACATTCTCAGAAGTATCGAACGCATAGAAAACCTCTTATTGGAACATAAAGATGATATCGATCCGCAACAACCGTTAATGGAAATCGATAGCCTTTTCCGTCCAACCTTCATCATGGAACGCCCCCTGTTTACCCCGCCGTTGAAAGTTTCTTTTACAGAAACGATCATCGAGGATGGTAAAGCCGAGGCCGACACGAATGTGCTGTTTGAACAGTTTTATATCAACCTCGATGAATTGCGCAACAATGTCAAAGCGCTGCTGCGGTCCCGGTCACAGATCCCCCTGCAGGAATTGTTAAACCACTACCGGCCGACAAAAGGAATTGCAGAGATACTTGGCTATATGCAAATTGCCACCGGCGACAGCAGGCACTATATAAACAACGAGCAAACAGAACAGGTAACCGTATTCAATGCAGATACCGGCAAATCATACTCCTTAAAAACGCCTTTAATAATATTCAACAGGTAATTATGACAACTGAATACGCTTTAAGCCTGATAACCTTATTGAAAGGCATACTCTATAACCATCAAAAGGCGGCCTGGGAAAATCTTTTGCAATATGAGCCTGAAATAAAAAAGTATTTTTTTGCGATAGGGCTCGATGTGTATATTGATAAAAGTGAAGGATATGCCTACTTACAACAAATAGAGCAGGAAGTGGAAACGGAACTCCCGAAACTTGCGGAAAAACGCCAGTTGAATTTTTTCACCTCCCTCCTTTGCCTTGTGCTCAGGAAATACCTGCTTGAACAGGATGCGCAGGGCGGCTCTGTTCGCGCCATTATTACACAACAGGAGATCATTCACCGTACCAGGTCTTTTCTGCCCGGTACTTCGGATGAAGCAAAACAGCAGGATAAGATCATTACCACCATCAATAAGGTCATAGAAATGGGGTTCCTGAGGAAACTGGAAGATGCTGAAAATAACTATGAGATCCATCGCATCATAAAAGGGTTCGTCAATGCCAGTGTAATTGACGATATGCTTCAAAGACTGCAACGGCACGCTATTGAAAAGAATATAACTGATTGATAAATTTTCATATGGAACAATTGGAATTAAGCATGCACACCGGCAATGCCGGTTTCAGGCTTCAATACCTGGAAGTGCTGAACTGGGGAACTTTCGATAAAGTAAAGTGGAAAATTGATCCGGGCGGGCATAATGCCCTGCTTACCGGCGATATTGGCTCCGGCAAATCGACCCTGGTAGATGCGCTTACCTGTTTGCTCGTTCCGCATAACAAAATAGTCTTTAATAAAGCAGCAGGCGCCGAAGGCAAAGAGCGTAACCTGTTGAGCTATGTTAAAGGAGAATTCAAGAAGGAAAAGCAGGAGATCACCAAAACCGCCAAAAGAGTTTATTTACGGCCCGACGATAATACATATACCGTCATCATCGGGAATTTTCATAATGAAGGCTATGGGGAAAACATTTGCCTGGCGCAGGTATTTTGGATAGGCAGCGACGGTAAAGTGGAAAAACTGCTCATCATTGGCACAAAACCCCTTACCATAACCCACCACTTCAGCGGGTTTACAGATATCAATGATCTAAAGAAAAAATTACGGTCAACCGAAGGCGTGAAACTGTTTAACGACAATTTCAGCCAATATAGCGAGCACTTCAGGCGCCTGTTCGGCATGAATAGCGACAAGGCCATAGATCTTTTTTACCAAACGGTTTCCATGAAGTCTGTAAGCAGCCTTACCGATTTTGTAAGGGAACAAATGCTTGAACGAACCGATGTTAAGGAACAGATAGCTACCCTGCTGAAACGCTTCGACGATCTGAATAAAGCGCATGCAGCCGTTGTGAATGCCAGGGAACAATATAATATATTGAAGCCCCTGACCGAATTTTCGGTGGAGTACGGCGATACGGGAAGGGTAATAGAGCATATAGAAGGAATGCTCGAAGTAATACCAGCCTGGTTTGCCGTGCAAAAGCAACAATTGCTCGATGAAGCCATCGCAGCGGCATTGGATGAACTGGGTATTGCCGGACAGGCTCAGAAAAAACTGGCAGCCGAAAAAGAGATGCTGGAAAATAAAATGCTGGGCATTTTACAGGACATCGCCAACAATGGCGGTAAGCGACTGGAGCAAATTGACAATGAAATAAAACAAAACGACAAATACAAAGAGGAGAAGAAAAAGGATTACGATGATTACGAAAAACTGGCCAGGCAATGCGGGCTGCCCGCTCCGGCAGGTGAGAATGATTTTCATTCCAATACCCAAAAGGCAAAAGAAATAGAAACATCCTGCACCGCGGGGGAAGAAGCGTTAAAGCTTCAACGAGACAACCTGATGAGTGAATTGCGTAAGAACGAAACCGAACTGCAGGTTGAACAGGAAGAACTTGACTCGCTAAAAGACCGGAAGACACAGATTCCCGGTTGGCTCATCGGCTTCCGTTCCCAATTATGCGCCGACCTTGAAATAAATAAAGAGGAACTTCCCTTTGCCGGCGAACTGTTGCAGGTAAACGAAAAAGAAAGCGCCTGGGAAGGGGCTGTTGAAAAATTATTGCGCGATACCGGTATTAGCATGCTGGTGCCCAAACAACATTATAAAAGCGTTAGCAAATATGTTAACGACAATCCTTTGCGTGGTGCAGATGGAAGAGGGATAAAACTCACCTACCTGGAAACAGACACCGGCTTTACCGGTTCTTATAAAAAGCAACTGGAGAAAGACAGCATTGTGTATAAAGTAGAAATAAAACCCGATTCTACATTCGAACCCTGGCTCGATGGTTACCTGCAAAAGACTTTCGGCGACTTTCTTTGTGTAGATGTGAACGAACTGCAACACGTACCGTATGGAATTACCCGGCAGGGTTTGATAAAAAGTGGTAAAATACGGCACACGAAAGATGACAGGAAAAGAATTGACGACCGACGTAATTATGTGTTGGGCTGGAGCAATACATCAAAAATAAAAGCCTTGGAGGAAATCGTTGCGGAACTGGAAAGCCGGATTTTCGCACAACGCTCGCACATGGCTGAAATAGAAAAAGAACAACGCCAACATCAGCACCTCCGCCAACAACTAACCGTGTTGCTCAGCATGACCGATTTCGGCCGCATTAACTGGAAATGGCATGTAGAGCAGATCCACCATCTTGAAAAAGAACGGCACGAACTGCTGCATAACAACGATATGCTCGCCCTGCTGCACCGGAAAAGAGATGAAGCGCTTATTGCCATGGAAGATGTAAAAGAAAAAGAAACGGAAAAAAACCAGCAAATTGGAAGACTGAAAGGCGCTATCGAACTGCATCAGAAACAGTTGCAGGAAACTGAAGAGGTTACAAGGCTGGCCGATGCCCGGAAACGGGAGTTGTATTTCCCGGTAATAGAAGAAAAACTAACAGATAAGCATTTGCGCCTTTCATCCATTGACAGGCAGCAGGACCAGTTCAGAAAATTGTTTGAAGGCGACACCGGTGAATTAAAAAAACTCCGCACCCGCTTAAGCAACCTGCGGTCATCGATAGAAAGAAAAATGCGGGAAATCAAAGAGCATTCCAAAGCAGAATACAGTGAACTGGCCGAAAGCATCGATGCCAGAGCAGAATATATAAAAAAATATGAGCGGCTTGTAACGGAAGACCTGAAAAGACATGAAGAAAGGTTCAAGGAAGAATTGAACAGGAACACCATTCACAGCATTGCCGTATTCGATAACCAGTTGGAAAAGCACGAAAAGGATATCCGCCAGAAAATAAAGACCATTAACCAGCACCTGCGCGAAATAGTATATAACGCCACCCAGGAAACATACATCACCATTCAAATGGATGCCACACCCAATAAGGAAGTAAGGCTGTTCAGGGAGGAACTGAAAAAATGCTATACGCATTCCTTCAGTAGCAACAATGAATTATATACAGAGGAAAAATATGAACAGGTGAAGAAAATACTCGACCGGTTCGCCAGTGCAGAAAGCATCAACAAAGACTGGACAAACACGGTTACCGACGTGCGGCAGTGGTTTGAATTCAACGCCAGCGAACGATACCTGGCAGATGATTCGGAAAAGGAGTTTTACGAAGGTTCGGGCGGTAAAAGCGGCGGACAAAAAGAAAAGCTGGCTTATACCATCCTGGCAAGCGCACTGGCTTACCAGTTCGGTTTGCAATTCGGTGAAAGCAAAAGCCGGAGTTTCCGGTTCGTGGTCATCGATGAGGCCTTTGGCAGAGGCAGCGATGAAAGTACCCGGTATGGCCTGGAACTTTTTAAGAAACTAAACCTGCAATTACTGATCGTTACGCCGTTGCAAAAGATCCATATCATAGAAGCACACGTTAATTCCTTTCACTTTGTAAGCAATAAAGACGGCAATAATTCCCAGGTAAGCAACTTTACCAAAGAAGCTTATGAGCTGGAAAAAGCGAAACACGATAATCTTTTTAACCGGGTATCCTCAACACCTTTATAAATGATCAGTCCGGACGATATCCTGCAGCAGGCATTAAAATGGTGGAAACCATTCCTGCAAAGCTATATTTCAAATGAGCCGTTTTTCCCTAAAGTAATAGACAGGATCGGAAAAGTGAAGCCAGGCGACCTGACCGGTCGTTTTGGCGATCTTCAAAATGAGATCACGGCATTATACAGCCAATCGAAGAACGAAACCGGCATTGGCTATTGGGTACAGGCAGCCGAAAAAAATTTCAGGCGAACCGGTGTTCAACAATTACCTGATAGTATCGTATTCGAAACGGTTAATGATTATCTTCATTTTACGAAAAAGAAGAAAGAATGGGAGTTGTTAATAAAGAATTATGAAGTTATTATAAGTACACTTCCTCAATTGCAAAAATGGGTGCTTGAAAATCCATTATTACTCACTTTACCCAATACTAACTGGAATGGCATTCTATCGGTTTGTAAGTATTTTATCTCAACCCCCCGGCCTGAATTATACATCCGTCAATTACCGATACCCGTTCACACCAAATTCGTTGAGGAAAACAACATATTGTTACAATCATTATTAGACTTTCTCATACCGGAGCACATACGCGATAAAAACGGAAAAAAATTTGAGGACCGTTATTTTTTGCAAAAGGATGAGCCTTTGATCCGGATAAGAGTACTGGATGAAAATTTAACCATTTTTAGCAACATAAAGGATTTCAGCATTCGATTATCAGATTTTGAAAAAGCGGCATTTGACCATAACAACGTCGTGATCACTGAAAACAAAATGAATTTCCTGACCCTCCCATCCATCCCATCTGCCATAGCCATATGGAGTGGCGGTGGATTTAAAGTTAGTTATTTAAAAAATGCCCGGTGGCTGGCAGATAAAAACATCTACTACTGGGGAGATATAGATGAACATGGATTTCAGATCCTGCACCAACTGCGTTCTTATTACGGGCACGTTAAAAGTATAATGATGGATAGGCGAACATTTGACCGCTTCCAGGACTTTGTCGTTGCCGGAGAAAAAAACAAAGCCAGTTCGCTCAACCTTCTGAACGTAGAGGAAGCAGGCTTATATGAACTACTGAAATCGAGACATAATAACAACAGGCTTGAGCAGGAGAAGATCCTGCAGGATTATGTGGAGGCTGTTTTTTCAGAATTAAAAACCGGAAGAACACATGAAGTTCTAAATAAGTAATAAACGCGGTCTCATTATTAATTTACAACTATAAAAAAAACCGCCAACTTCTGTTAACAAACGTTTTTTCCCTCCGTTTACTTCCCTGATCTTGCCTGTACGGCTGGCTGCTGGGGAACCAACCTGCATTAGGGATATTAGGCCGGTTTCTATTTCCAATTGCTCCAATTACGACCAACCAGCACTTTTCCGAGACAAATCCAAAAAAGCAAATCTAATAAAAGGCCGGGAGCCCTTTTTCATGTGATGCAATAAAATTCCAGAACTAATAAAATTTGGCCGATAAGTGTGCGTATTCTGGCGATAAGTGTGCAGATTTAGCAATAGGTGTGTAAATGCCCGCCAACTGTACAAGCCGTGCATTGCTAATTTGAACAAGATGCCATACCTTACTCTAAAATCAGGATACTGTTCTCTTTCAAAACCCTAACCTTCAGCGATGATAGTTCTGCTTAAGCGGCTCGCAACAAAAAAAAGATTGTTTCTCTTCTCTTTTATTATTTTAAGTGTTTTACAATCATTGGCCCAGGCGCCTGTTATTACTTCTTTTTCACCTTCGGCTGGTCCGGTAGGAACAGCTGTCACCATAACAGGTGGTAACTTCAGCGCCACGGCGGGTGATAACATCGTATACTTCGGCGCGGTCAAAGCTGCTGTGACGTCGGCAACATCCACCTCGCTCACGGTAACGATCCCTCCCGGCACTACGTATCAACCATTCACGGTTACCACAAATCATTTAACCGCCTGGTCGCCCAGGCCTTTTATAACCACTTTTGCGGGGGGAGATCCTCCGTTTACCAAGGGTTCTTTTGCAATGGCAACTGATGTAACCACAAATCTCCATCCCAATGGGGTAGTGATTATCGATCTGGATGGCGATGGCCTACCCGACCTGGCCACCCCGAATAGAGCCAATTCACCGGCTTCCCTTATTTCTGTTGTTAGAAATACCAGCAGTGGGGGCATATTGTCTTTTGCCACTAAAATTGATTTTCCCGCTCCATCGGGTTCTTCACCTTACAGTATAGCAGCGGGGGATATAGATGGTGACGGGTTGCCGGATCTGGTGGTAACCAATAATGTGAGTAGTACAGTATCCGTTTATCGTAATACCAGTACGCCGGGTACCATTTCATTGGCGGCCCGGGTAGAATTTGCAACAGGTAGCGCGCCCTGGTCTGTGGCCATTGGCGACCTGGATGGCGATGGAAAACCGGAACTGGCCGTAAGCAATTTTTTGTCTAATACGGTATCTGTCTTTAAAAATACGGGCACACCGGGAACAATAGCTTTTGCTGCGAAGACCGACCTGGTTACCGGCTTATCTCCGCACTCGGTTGCTATCGGTGATCTGGATGGAGATAGTAAGCCTGATCTGGCTGTTACAAATACCTTATCGTCCAGCGTTTCCCTGTTTAGAAATCAAAGTAGTAGCGGAAATATGGTTTTTGCAACGAAAACCGATATCCCTACGGATACAGACGAACCTTTTGGTATTGCCCTTGGTGATTTGGATGGTGATAATAAATCCGACCTGATCATTACCTATGATAATTTTACACTCACTACACAGGCCGCGGTGTCAATGTCTGTATGGAAAAATATGAGCAGCACCGGAAATTTCTTTTTTACTTCAAAGGTGAACTATGGCTCGGGGGATACATACAATGTTTCATTGGGTGATTTGAACGGAGATGGTAAACCTGAAGTGATCGTTGCCAATTCAAATACCGGGGTATTGGTTTATCAAAATACCAGCGCCGCCGGAAATATTGTGCTGGCCAGCCCAGCTAATTATTATTCGAATTCGCCTTATAGTGTAGCCATGGGTGATCTGGATGGAGATCATATGCCGGATCTGGCAGTGGCTAATTTTATTTCCCAAACGGTGTCGATCCTGAAAAACAAAGTGACCGACCCGGCTATTGTTTCTTTTACGCCAACCATAGCCGTTACCGGAACTACCGTTACTATCAACGGAGCTAACTTTACAGGAGCAACGGCAGTAAGTTTTGGCGGGGTGCCGGCAACATCATTTACCGTGGTTTCTCCCACTTCTATTACGGCCGTAGTTGGCGCAGGGGCATCGGGGAACGTGTCTGTTACCACACCCAAAGGCACTGCTACCCTGGCGGGTTTTACTTATACAGTACCCCCCACTGTTACTTCTTTTACACCCAGTTCCGCAGGTACTGGTACAACGGTTACCATAACGGGTACCGACCTTACCGGCGCTACGGCGGTTCATTTTGGCGGCGTGCCCGCAACTTCATTTACGGTTGTGTCACCCACTTCCATTACGGCGGTAGTTGGTTCAGGAGCGTCGGGCGACGTAGCGGTCACCACAGCCGGCGGACAAGGTACTTTAGGGGGCTTTCATTATTCCGGTCCTTCCATTACTTCGTTTACACCCACATCCGGAACGGCTGGTGCTACCATAACCATAACAGGAACTAATTTTACCGGCGCCTCTGCTGTACTTTTTGGCGGCGTAGCGGCCACTTCGTTTACCGTATTGTCCCCTACAACCATTACAGCGGTCCTGGGCCCAGGCAATTCCGGTAATGTAAGTGTAACGACAGTCAAGGGCACCGCCACGCTGCCAGGCTTTGTGTATACAGGGCCGATCATTTCGTCGTTTTCTCCGGTTGCCGGTAATACGGGAACTGTGGTTACCATAAAGGGGTTGAATTTTACAGGAACTACATCCGTCCATTTTGGTGGAACCCCTGCGGCGTCATTTTCTGTTATTTCACCATCTGTTATTACGGCTGTTGTTGGTTCCGGCACATCTGGAGCGGTAGCGGTTACAACGTCTGTCGGACCTGGCACCCGCGATGGATTTACATTTAGCACAACGCTGCCAATTATTGCTGGTGTTACCCCATCGGCCGGGATGATCGGCGATGTAATAACGATCACCGGATCTAATTTCAGCAGTCAGGCTTCTGATAATATTGTTTATTTCGGTGCGGTAAAAGCGATTGTATCTGCCGCTACATCCACTTCTCTTACGGTTACGGTTCCGGCAGGCGCTACTTACTGGCCTGTAAGTGTAACCACCAATAACCTGACGGCATATGATTCCAAACCGTTTATGCCCACGTTTGCAGGGAAAGGCGCGGCCCTGGTGCCAGACGTGTTTTCCGTTAAGCTGGATTTGAAAGCAGGAGAACACGATCAGGATGTTACCCTGAGCGACCTGGATGGGGACGGAAAACCGGATATGATCGTAACTAATGTGTACGGGCGGGTTTCTGTCTTTCAAAATAACAGCAGCCATGGAATGCCTTCCTTTGCACCTAAGATAGATCGTGTGACTGGTTCCTATTATGCCTACAGCACAACGGCTGCCGATCTGGACGGAGATGGAAAACCCGATCTTATTGCCGCTGGTATAAACCCCGATAATATTTCCATATTCCGAAATAAAAGTACACCGGGAAATATTTCATTTTCAGATAGTATACCTCTTCCCGTAGGGCATGGTCCATGGAGCGCTTCCATAGGTGATCTGGATGGAGACGGAAAACCTGATTTGGTTGTTGCTGCTATATATGCCAATTCGCTGACTATATTCAGAAACACCAGTACCCCGGGTTCTATTTCTTTTGGCCCAGGAAAAGATCTTGGTACGGGCGTATTTCCGAGGCAGGTTGTTATCGCTGATCTTAACGGAGATGGCAAAAATGATCTGGCGGCTGCCAACAGCGGTTCCATATCTACGTCAAGTAATACCATTTCCGTATTTAAGAATACCAGTATCGGATCAACTATTACTTTTGACAATAAAGTGGATCTTCAGGCAGGAACCAATCCAAAAGCTATTGCAGCCGGCGATCTGGATGGCGATGGAAAACCCGAGTTGGTGGTCGCCAATAGCGACGACGCCAGCGTATCTGTGTTCCCCAATAATAATACAGGGAGCGATATTTCGTTTTCATCTAAAATTGATTATGCTGCCGGCCAATTGCCCTGTGATATTGCTATCGGGGATGTGGACGGAGATGGCAAACCCGATCTGGCAGTGGCCAATCAATCTTCAGGCACCATTTCCGTTTATAAAAATACAAGTGCTCCAGGCGCCGTTTCTTTCAACGCAAAAATTGATTATGGTTACGTATTATCCGGTGTGCGAAGTATTGCCATAGGCGATCTGGATGCAGATGGCAGGCCTGAGCTGACCGCCGCTGATGGTAACTATATGACTGTTACTGTACTGAAAAATAAGATCAATGACCCGGCGCCGGTGATTACGGCCAGTGGTGCTACCACTTTTTGTACAGGAAATTATCTTACCTTAAGCTCATCGGGAACCTACAATCAATGGTACAAAGACGGGGCGCCCGTTAGCTATGCCACCGGTACTACGCATTTCGTCTATAGCAGCGGAGTCTATACCGCTACTGCAACGGTTGAGGGCGTTGTGTCTCCGCCATCCAACGCAATTACCGTTACGGTTTATCCAAATCCGCCTAAACCTTCCATAACCCCGGATGCGGTTAAAGGCATGGTATCTTCCTCGGCCACAGGCAATCAATGGTATGGTAGTAATTACAATATCATAACAGGCGCTACCGCCCAAAGCTACAAACCAACCACTGCCGGCAATTATTATGTACGGGTAAGTGAAAACGGGTGCAATAGCCCTTTTTCCGATGCGTATAACTATGTGATCACAGCGACCATTGACCTGGGAGGTATTGGGAACTATCTCCGGATAGCGCCAAACCCGGTCCGGGATTTTGTAAGATTAACTTTCAATTTCCCTGGTGTAAATACACTTGGCGTTACACTGTCTGACATAAACGGCAGGGTTATATTAACACGTAGAAATCTTTACAGCGACGATATGCTCAATTTATCTGGCCTCGCTGCCGGGATATACTTCCTGAAAGTTTACAGCAGCAATGGTAAAATAAATGTGACGACCTCAATACTTAAATGTCGTATAGCATAACATAGGATACACTTTT
>NZ_LWBP01000206.1 GCF_002078015.1 Niastella populi
AATTTGTGGCCCGATACAGAGTTTACCATTTTTCGATCCTATAAAGATCAGGATATAAAAGGGAAACGAGACATCATTAATTTATTCACGCCACTATCTATAAACCGTGCTTCCGGAAAAATTAATTCCTTAAAGATCAATGAAACGCTAGCGCTGATTGTTGAATTCCGAAAATAAATTTGATTTACATTTTTCGGTTCTAACTATTAGTTATTTACAATAAAATAAAAACAACATGAAACAGCTTCTATATGAAAATGCGAAAGATTTTTCACCGAGGAAAGTTTCAGCAGAGCTGGCGGTAAGGATATTAAACCGCAATGGCATTCAGGTAAACAAGGAAAACGCTCAAATAATATTAGATTTCCTGTATCGCATTGCACAAACATTTAAAACCCAGCATAAAGATAATTCTTGCAAACCTGAACCTATAAAGGAAATCGAACCCCTGGAATCAGCCTTCCTATTGGGTCCTATGTATTAATAGCCAGAAAAAAATCGTTCTCTAAAAAAACTCGAACCCCGATTTTACATCCAAATCGGTGAGATAAATTAAAGATAATCAGGAGCTTGCTAAAACAAAAAAAGCGAATGATCAGATCTGACCATTCGCTTACGTGGAGGTGACCGGATTCGAACCGGTGTCCAAACATATTCTCCAAAAGCTTTCTACATGTTTATTCCGGCATTGTTTGTCGGGAAATAGCAGGAGACGGACGAACCAATTATTTCCTTAGCTGGATAGTCTTATGCAACCGGCACAGCCTACGGTCGCAGCATTCTGTGTTTGTTTTTAAGTCGGCGGCGGGGCGTGGTAACAGAACGACCTGCCCGGCGGCCCTAATGACTACTTAATCACTGATTAGGCAGCCATGGCAAATTGAGTATTGCCATTTGTGTTTTGAATATTCAGATTAACGTGCTAATTATCCAACGCACGACATGCTTACACCTTCAAAGATCTACGCTGTCAAAACCATACACCCCCAAAATAGTTTGTGGTTTGTAGTTTATTGTTTGTTGTTTTTTCCTCATTCGGGCGACCCTACTGCTTGCGGCCTTCCGAACGTTCGGCTAAACCTCAACGACGAACCACAACATGCAAAACTAATGCAATTTCCCCGCTTCTGCCAACATTACACCGTTTACCCTTAAATTTTTCATTTACAATAACATATCGTCAGCCGCTGCTGACAAAATTGATGTGGTCGGGTAACGTAATATGGGGCAGGACAAAAAAACAACCCCGTCGCGGCTGTACCACAACGGGGTTTATTAGAAAAGATATTTTTAGCTTTTACCTTTTGATTTTGGCTTTCAGCTTTGAGCCTTCAGCGTTCTGCGTTCCCCTTAGTGCTTAAATAAATATCGCCAGAAGTCAAGCCCCAGCGCATATGCCATTACACCCAGCAACAATATCATACCCGCCATTTGCGCATACTCCATGAACTTATCGCCTGGCTTGCGGCCGGTAATGATCTCATACAGCGTGAACAAAACGTGCCCGCCATCGAGGGCCGGTATGGGCAGAATGTTCATGAACGCAAGTACAATGCTCAACAGCGCGGTCATTGACCAGAAGCGCTCCCAATCCCACTCGGCGCCAAACATGTTACCGATAGTTAAAAAGCTGCCCAGCGATTCGCTGGCTTTTACTTCCTTACTGGTGAACAGCAGTTTGAAATTCTGTACGTTCATCACCAGCATGCTCCAGCCTTTGGCCACACCTGCGGGCAATGATTCAAAGAAGGTATATTTCTTTACAGCGAAGTTGAGGAATTTCTGCGGCTGGCGGAAGAAGAACCCAATGCTGGCATCGGCGCCCAGTTTCACCTTTATATTGGCTGTATCTGTGTTGTTACGCAGTACGGTCAAAGTTACTTCCTGGTTCTTCAAGCTTTTCTTTTTATCGCTCAGTTCGAAGAAGGAACCTATAGGCTGTCCGTTCAGGCCAATGATCTGATCGTCTTTTTGCAGTGCGCCGGAAGTGAATTTTGCATCCTTCATTACGCTGTCAACCACAGCGGGGAATTTGGGATATGCCAGCGGATCGCCCTTGCGTTTGATGAGCTGACTGATGGTGCCTTCCGGTACATTTACATCGATATTTTGTCCGGCCCTTATAACCTGAATGGTCTTTGCTTCGTTCAGGATAATATCGGTGCTCAGCCGGCTGAAATTTTCGATCTCATTACCATTTACGGCTACGATCTTATCGCCATCCTGCAAACCGATGCTTTTTCCGAGGCTGTCTACATAAACACCATAGGTGGCATTTTTTGCAGGCAGGTATTCTTCACCCCAATGCCACAGGATCATGGCGAATAAAAAGAAGCCTAGTATAAGGTTAACCGTAACACCGCCGATCATGATGATCAACCGTTGCCAGGGTTTCTTGCTGCGGAACTCCCAGGGCTGGGGAGGCATTTTCATTTGCTCCTTATCCATACTTTCGTCGATCATACCCGAGATCTTCACATAACCGCCCAATGGCAGCCAGCCGATACCGTAAACGGTATCGCCGATCTTCTTCTTCACCAGAGAAAACCAGGGATCAAAAAACAGATAGAACTTTTCAACCCTGCATTTAAACCATTTGGCGGGCAGAAAATGGCCCATCTCATGTAGTACAACAAGTATAGATAAGCATAATATTAATTGTCCGGCTTTTATACCTACTACAGCCCAATCTATTGCTAACAATGTGATCATATTAACGCTAAATACGCGGTGTGTTTATTTTAAAATACGCTCAAAATATCGAATAATCCCGCAATTCGGTTAACCGTTCACAAAAATTCCATAATTATTAACCGAAATAGGCTGAAGGCTGAACGCTTAAGGCTTAACGCAGAACGTCAGTTCCTCCATTTCCAGCCATAAAAGCATTTGCAACCACCTGCAGGTGCAGCATTCAGGTTTTGCTTCCGCGTTCTGCTTTCCGCGTTCTGCGTTACCTACAATTTTAACAGTGAGGCAGCAAAATTACGGGCCTCCCCATCGCTTTCAAAATATTCTTCCAGCGTGGGTTTCTCTATGACCGGCACATGTTGTAGTGTTCGTTCAATGAGATCGGTCATATCTAAAAAACCAATACGATTGCGTAAAAATGCGAATACGGCAATTTCATTGGCGGCATTCAATACGCAGGGCTGGTTTCCTCCCCTGAACAGGGCTTCCGTGGCCAGCACCAGGTTACGGAATGTTTTGGTATCGGGCTCCTCGAATGTAAGCTGGCTGGGACTTTTGAAATTATACCGGGGAAACTGATTGGGTATGCGGTGCGGAAAAGCCAGGGCATACTGAATCGGCAGTTTCATATCGGGCAAACCCATCTGGGCTTTTATACTGCCATCTTCAAACTGAACGAGGCTATGTATAATACTTTGCGGATGAACAAGTACCTGTACCTGATCGGGGCCCAGGTCGAATAACCAGCGGGCTTCGATCATCTCGAGCCCTTTGTTCATCAGCGTGGCTGAATCGATGGTGATCTTGGCGCCCATTTGCCAGTTGGGATGCTGCAGCGCGTGATCGCGCTTTACATTCACCAGGTAATTGGGTTTCTTGCCAAGGAACGGACCGCCGCTCGCGGTTAAGATCACTTTCTCGATCTTGTTGCGGGTTTCGCCAACAAGGCACTGGAATATGGCTGAATGTTCCGAATCTACGGGAATGACAGGCACTCTTTTTTCGATGGCCTTCTGCATTACGATATCACCGGCCACTACCAGCGTTTCCTTATTGGCCAGCGCAATGGCCTTACCGCTTTCGAGCGCGCATAGCGTAGGGCGTAAGCCGGCAAAACCAACGATGGCAGCCAGCATCATGTCGTAACAATCCATACCCGCCACATCTTCCAGCGCTTTTTCGCCCGCAAATACTTTTACATCGGTATGTGATAAAGCGTCTTTTACAATGGGATACTTCCTGTCGTCACCTATTACGACAATATTCGGGTTGAACTGCAATGCCTGTTTTATCAATAACTCCTCGTTACTGAATGCAGTAAGTATTTCAGCAGTGAATTTATCGGTATTGGCGGCTATTACTTCCAACGCCTGACAGCCAATTGAGCCTGTTGAGCCAAATATTGCTATACGTCTCTGTGGAAAACTGTTCGACATGTTCCGGTTTCAATAATTAGTTTTAGTAAGCTAAATCAGACGCCTTAACGTTAAAACTACTCTACATATTTTTCGAGTGCCGATGCAATATTGCGGTCATTGCTTAACCGCGGCACTTTATTCTGACCGCCTAATTTACCAATGGATTTCATATAGTCGATGAACCCATGCTTCTTAACCGGGCGAATATGTAATGGTAACAATATATTGCCAGTGATCAGGTCGTTATAATAAATGTTCCTGTTGCGTAAATTAACGTCAACCTTTTCTGCAAACCGTTCGAGGTTGTGGGGTTTATTTTCAAACTCAATGAACCACTCATGGTACGATTTGCCTTTACCCTGTGTTATCATGGGCGCCACGGTGAACTCTGTAATATGAACGCCTTCTTCTTCTGCAGCCCTGATGAGGCTTTGTTCAACTTCCTCTCCTATTACGTGCTCGCCGAATGCCGAAATAAAATGTTTGATGCGGCCTGTTACCACCAGCCTGTACGGGTTGGTTGAAACAAATTTAACCGTATCGCCGATATTATAACCCCATAAACCGGCATTGCTGTTGACGATAAGGGCATAATTCTCGCCCACTTTCACATCTTTCAGCGATAAACGCGTTGGGTTGGCATTGAATATTTCACCGGCAGGAACAAACTCAAAGAATATGCCGCTGTTCGTATTAAGCAATAAACCTTCTGCATCCTGTGAATCCTGGAACGCCATAAAACCTTCCGATGCAGGGAATGTTTCAATAGCAGCTACTTTTCCACCGATGCTTTCGAACAATTTGTTCCTGTAGGGTTCAAAGTTTACGCCGCCATGCACCAGTACCGAAAAATTAGGGAAGATCTCTTTGATCTTTTTTCCTGTTTTCTCGTTCAACCGGTCGAAATACATTTGCGCCCATGGTGGAATACCACTTATGAGGGTCATATCCTGGTTAATGGTTTCCGCAACAATTTTATCGAGCTTGGTTTCCCAGTCATCGATGCAATTGGTTTCGTATGACGGCAGTTGATTTTTGCGCAGGTAACTGGGCACATGATGGTTCACGATACCGCTTAAACGGCCGGTAGGAATTCCGCCAATGCGTTCCAGTTCGGGCGAACCCGATAAAAAGATCATTTTACCATCGGTGAAGTTGGTATTTCCCGATTCGGCAATATAACATAACAGGGCATTGCGTGCCGTGTTGATATGATTGTCGATACTTTCTTTGCTGATGGGAATATACTTTACACCGCTCGTAGTGCCGGAGGTTTTTGCCAGGTAAATGGGCAGGCCTTTCCAAAGCACATTATGTTTGCCTTCCTTTATCTTTTCTATATAGGGCTTGAACTGTTCGTAATCGCGAATGGGTACGGCCTGTACATATTCTTCATGCACGTTGATTTCCGGTAAACGGTGATCTTTACCAAACTCAGTAGCCTTACCTGTTTTAAGCAGCTCTTTCAGGATGTTTTCCTGGTCAGCTACTGCAGTGGTCATGCCCTTTTTT
This sequence comes from Niastella populi, assembly GCF_002078015.1. Taxonomy (GTDB): domain Bacteria; phylum Bacteroidota; class Bacteroidia; order Chitinophagales; family Chitinophagaceae; genus Niastella; species Niastella populi. The sequence continues at coordinate 5,622 of NZ_LWBP01000206.1, forward strand.
ATGCCTTTATATACGTAATGGGCAAATGGTTTTGCCAGAAACGATTTTATTTTCATTGAATCCCGTATTCCATCGTTAGGAAAAACAAACCTACGTCAATTAGTGATATGCGCAAAGACTGATTTAGGGTAATTGACGCAAAGCTATTATTAACTCGTTCACTGCCTGATTGTTCGCCAACCCGGTTGTTAAAAAACCATTAGAACCGGGTACCAGTTACTGGTTACCGGTTTCCGGATGCCGGATAACCGGTAACAGGCATCATTAAGACAGCCGGATATTATATATAATAATATAGCCTCAAATGCTAAACCGGTGTTTGCTTGGGGCATAAACGATTAACAATCAATATTTCTTACTAATTTGCCCGAAAATCGGGTACTTTTCCCCTGAAAATTGAAAAAAAAGTAGCGTTAATGCCTTCACAATCTGGTGCAAACCCTTACCTTTGCACTCCTAATTTTGGAAACCTATGTTTGCAATAGTTAAAATCGCCGGACAACAATTTAAGGTTCAAAAGGACCAAACTTTATTTGTACCGCGTGTGGACGGTAAAGCCGGAGACAATGTGGAATTTTCTGAGATTCTCCTGTTAGATGATTCAGGTAAACTGTCAGTAGGCAGTGCTGTAAAAGGTGCTGTAAAGGCTGAGATCCTCGACCAGGTACAAGGCGATAAAGTGATCGCTTTTAAAATGAAAAGAAGGAAAGGTTTCCGCAAAAAGCACGGTCATCGCACACACTACACAAAAATTAAAGTAACAGCAATCGCTTAATTTATTCCCGATCGCAGATCTCAGATCTTTGGTTCAACGTAATAGTTAATTCAGGTTTGAGATCGGCTTTATGGAATACATGTAGCAGTTGTTAACTGGTTTTTGAGTTTTAAATAAGTATTATTCAAAATTTTTCAAACAATCTACCATGGCACATAAAAAAGGGGAAGGCAGTGTAAAGAACGGTCGCGACTCACAAAGCAAACGCCTTGGCGTTAAGATCTACGGTGGTCAGTCTGCTATTGCAGGTAACATCATCGTTCGTCAACGTGGCACTGTGTATCATCCCGGAAAAAATGTTGGTATCGGAAGAGACTACACCATTTTCGCTTTGACTGATGGTGTTGTTGAATTCAGAAAGACCAAAAACGATAAAACTATCGTTAGCGTAGCATCGGTTGCATAAGCATGTTAAGTGTATAGTGATTTTTTTTCACAAAAAGTGAAAAAAGTTTTGGCGGTTTGAAATTAGTTTTTATTTTTACACTTGTTAAATTCTATTTTACTAACCGTTAAATTCACAAAAACATGGCAACTAAGAAAAAAGCTGCAAAAAAAGCTGCTAAGAAAGCCGCAAAGAAAGCTGCTCCAAAGAAAAAGAAAGCTGCAAAGAAGAAATAACTTCGGCTTCTTGGAAAGCAAAAAATATCAAAGTCCCGAATTACTTCGGGACTTTTTTAATGCCCCTAATACGCCGGATGCTTAACGCTTCACGCTGAAAGCTTCACGCGGAACGCGGAACACTAAAGGCAGAACGCAACACGCAGAACGCAATACCCTCAAAGCGGCATTCCAAAGCTTCCCGGCACTGTCACTACATCGCTCCCAACCCTGAAACCCGCTCCCAGCCTGCATTTCATGCGAACGAAAAATAGCCAACGGGAAACGTTTATCATATCGCCCCCAACGTTTATTAATTACCCGATGATCCTGCTTCGCAAAAAAAATTCGCCACCGCCCGTTGCCATTAATTACAACGCCTGCATCAATTCTTCATTCCATGCCTGGGCACTGGCCAACAGTATCAACATCACAGCATCATGAATAAAACTTTGCGGTAAGGCCCGGAACGATCAGCGCTTAACCACCTTAAAGTAAAGAAAGGCAATCCGCCTGTTCCGTTTTTCTTATTTTTACACTGTATTAAGCATCTCTCTTCCTGTTTTAATATGCCTGTTTAAAACCAACTACCTCCTGCAGCCCTGGTACCATTTTTTTAATGTCACATGTGAACCGGTAGTCATCATACTTCGCACCCTTTGTACGGATGTATGATATTACGTTGTTTTAGCGTGCGCCGCTCATGAAGAGCGACCCACCCCATGCCCTGAGCATTCATTGGATTCCATTATCGATATACAAAACAAAAACTACAACTGCTTGACATGTTTAAGAAAATTCTTGTTGCCAACCGTGGCGAAATCGCCATCAGGGTGCTTCGTGCCGCTACCGAATTGAACATTAAGACCATTGCCGTTTACACGTTTGAAGACCGCTATTCGCTGCATCGCTATAAAGCCGATGAAGCATATCAGATCGGTAAAAACGATGATCCGCTCAAACCTTATCTCGATATCGAAGAGATCATCGGCGTTGCCAAACGCGAGCATGCCGATGCCATTCACCCCGGTTACGGTTTCCTGTCAGAGAACGCCCGCTTTGCCCAACGGTGCGCCGAAGAGAAGATCGCATTTGTTGGCCCCACGGCCCGCATCATGGAACAACTGGGCGATAAGATCGCCGCCAAGAAAGTGGCCAGGCAGGCCAGCGTTCCCATGATCGAAGACAGCCAGGCTGATATTCAGTCGCCCGAAACTGCCATACAGGAGGCACGCCGTATCGGCTACCCCATCATCATTAAAGCAGCAGCCGGTGGCGGCGGCCGCGGTATGCGGGTGGTACGCAATGAAGAAGAACTTGGGAAAACGGTTCTGGAAGCCCGTAATGAAGCCAGAACGGCCTTCGGTAACGACACCGTATTCTTCGAGAAGTTCATTGAATCGCCTAAACACATTGAAGTGCAGATCCTCGGCGATCATCATGGCAATATCATTCACCTGTTCGAACGCGACTGCTCCGTTCAACGCCGTTTTCAAAAAGTAGTAGAGGTGGCGCCCGCCATTTCTTTACAACAAGAAACAAGGCAGCAACTGCACAACTATGCCATTCGCATTTGTAAACAGGTGGGCTATAACAATGCAGGCACCGTTGAATTCCTGGTCGATAAGGCCGGCAACATCTACTTTATCGAAGTGAACCCGCGCATACAGGTTGAGCATACGGTCACTGAAGAAATAACCGGTATCGATATCGTTAAATGCCAGCTGCTGGTTGCGCAGGGACATGCGCTCACCGATGCGCCAATCAATATACAATCGCAGGAACAGTTGCAGATCTCCGGCGTGGCCATCCAGTGCCGCGTAACAACGGAAGACCCTTCCAATAATTTCAAACCCGATTTCGGTACCCTCATCGCCTATCGCAATGCGGGCGGTCCCGGTATCAGGCTCGATGAAGGCAGCTCCTACCCCGGTGTCAGCATCTCGCCTTTCTTCGATTCACTATTGGTTAAGATCACCGCCAGCGGCCGCAACCTTGCCGAAACCTGCGACCGCCTCGTTCGCACATTGAAAGAATTCCGTATCCGCGGGGTAAAGACCAACATCCCATTCCTTGAAAACGTTTTACAGCACGATACTTTCCAAAGCGGGCAGGCTACCGTTGATTTTATCGATAACCACAGCGAGCTGTTTCATTTAGCACCCCGCATGGACCGCGGCACCAAGGCGCTGCAATACCTTGCCGAGATCATTGTGAACGGGAATCCCGATGTGCCGGCAGTTAATCAAAACATTACCTTCCGTACACCGGTTGTGCCCGATAATGTACAACAACATATTACCAAAGGCTCAAAAGACCGGCTCACCGAATTGGGCCGCGATAAATTCATCGACTGGCTGAAAACTTCCCGCAGCATTCAATATACCGATACTACTTTCCGCGATGCGCACCAGTCGCTGCTGGCCACACGTGTACGTACTACCGATATGCTGAAGGTGGCGGAAACCGTTGCCAAAAATCACCCGGAGATCTTCTCCCTTGAAATGTGGGGCGGCGCCACCTTCGATGTAGCGCTTCGTTTTTTGCATGAATGCCCCTGGCAGCGGCTGCAGCTGATGCGCGAACGCATACCCAATATCTTATTCCAGATGCTGATCCGCGGCTCTAACGCCGTGGGTTATACCGCTTACCCCGATAACCTCGTTGAAACCTTTATCGAAGAAAGCTGGCGCAACGGGAAAGGCATCGATATCTTCCGCATTTTCGATTCACTGAACTGGCTCGAAGGCATGCAGGTAAGCATTAATGCGGTTAGGGAACGAACAGGCGGCATTGCCGAAGCCTGTATTTGCTATACCGGCGATTTCCTCGATCCCGAACGCAATCACAAATTCAACCTGCAATACTATCTTGACCTTGCCAAACGCCTTGAAGACGCCGGCGCTCATATTCTTGCCATAAAAGATATGGCCGGACTGTTAAAGCCCATGCAGGCAGGTATACTGGTGAGTGAACTGAAAAAAGCCATCGACATTCCCATTCACCTGCATACGCACGATACCTCATCGATACAGTCAGCCACCTATTTAAAAGCCATAGAGGCGGGGGTTGACGTAATTGACGTGGCGCTCGCTTCTATGTCGGGCCTCACCTCGCAACCCAATTTCAATTCCATTGTAGCCATGATGAAGGGCCATCCGCGGGAATTGCCGGTGAACCTGCATAAGTTGAATGAACTCTCGAACTATTGGGAAGATGTGCGCGAATTCTATTACCCCTTCGAATCGCAATTGAAAGCCGGCACGGCAGAAGTGTTCGATCATGAAATTCCGGGCGGACAATACTCCAACCTGCGGCCGCAGGCCCGTTCGCTGGGACTGGAAGACCAGTTCACGAGCATCAAAAAGAATTACGTAGTGGTGAATAAACTGTTTGGCGATATCGTAAAAGTAACGCCCTCATCGAAAGTAGTGGGCGATATGGCGCTGTTCATGACAGCCAACGAATATACCGAACAGGATATCTTCGAAAAGGGAGAAAGCATTTCTTTTCCCGATTCGGTGATCGGTTTGTTCCGTGGCGACCTGGGGCAAACACCCGGCGGTTTTCCGGAAACATTGCAGCAACTCATTCTTAAAAATGAAAAACCGTTTACCGACCGGCCCAACGCGCATTTGCAACCGCTGAACCTCGACGCCGCCATGCAACAATTCCAGGCGAAATACGGCAAACAATATTCCCGCCCCGACCTGTTGTCGTCGCTCTTCTACCCCAAAGTATTCGACGAATACCATCAGTTCAAGACCATATTCGGCGAAGTGTATTATGTTCCGTCGCCTGTTTTCTTTTACGGACTGAAGCCAAATGAAGAAACGCTGATAGAACTGGCGCCGGGCAAAAGTATTCTTATCAAATTCCTGCATATGAGCAACGTTGATGAGAATGGATATAAACAGGTATTTTTTAAACTGAACGGGCAAACCCGCTCTATTTTTATAAAGGACAAAAGTTTCACCTCGGTAAAGCCAACGCATAAAAAAGTAAACGCTGCCAACGAGATCGGCGCCCCGCTGCAGGGCAAGTTGTCGAAAATACTGGTGAAGGCCGGCGACAAAGTGCAAAAGAACAGCCCGCTGTTTGTAATTGAAGCCATGAAAATGGAAAGCACCATTGTTGCCCCCGCCGAAGGAGTGGTTCAGCACGTGGTGTTGAATGAGGGTGTGTTCGTAGCGCAGGATGATGTGGTGGTGGAGTTGTAATTCCTTAATTTAGCCCCCAGTTCAACCAGAACCAAATACTATGATCGACAACTATTTCATCGCCGACCAATTTTCCCTGCTGGCCAAACTGATGGATATGCATGGCGAAAATTCGTTCCGCTCGAGAACCTATTCCAGCGCCGCCTTTGCTATTGAAAAAGTAACACAGTCACTGGCAGAAATACCGGAAGATAAACTGGTAACCGTTAAAGGCATCGGTGATTCAGTGGCCAAAAAAGTGATTGAAATACTGCGCACCGGCAAACTGGGCGCCCTTGAAGAAATAGTGGCTAAAACCCCACCCGGCGTACTGGAGATGATGAACATAAAAGGCCTTGGCCCCAAAAAAATCGCCACCATCTGGAAAGAAATGGGTGTTGAATCGGTTGGTGAACTTTTATATGCCTGTAACGAAAACCGTTTGTTACTGTACAAAGGGTTCGGACAAAAAACGCAACAGAACGTACAGGAGGCCATTGAATTTTATATGAAGAACCAGGGCAGCCACCTGTATGCCGAAACGGAAGCCTATGCTGTCGTAATTGACGCCACGCTGAAAAAACAATTCACCGATAAACTGTTCGCCATAACCGGGCAATTCAGGCGCCAGGCCGAGATCATCGACCGGCTAGAATGGGTGACCACGGCTACCGATACCGAACTGCTCGCTTTCCTCGGCGCCAACAATTACACCACCAAAGAAACGCTGGAAGATATCTTCTCGGTGTTAGGTCCCGAAAATGTATTGCTGAAATTCTACCGGGCCACCCCTGAATCATTTTATTCTGTGCTTTTTCAAACCAGCGGCAGCGAAGAATTTATTACCGCCTGCGCAGCTTTACCGGGCTGGAACAGCACAATAACCTGCGAGTCGGAAGAAGCTATTTTTACCGCCCTGCAACTACCGGTGATAGCGGCGCCCCTGCGGGAGAAAGCAAAAGCGCTTACGAACATAAAAAACAATCCGGCCGACCTGATAAAACCCGAAGATATAAAGGGCATCATTCACAGCCACAGCCAGTGGAGCGATGGGGTGCATACCGTGGAAGAAATGGCAAAAGCCTGTATTGATAAGGGTTATGAATACCTGGTGATCAGCGATCACAGCAAAAGCGCCGCTTATGCCAACGGCTTAACCGAAGAACGCATTCGCGAACAACACCGGTACATCGATGAGCTGAATGAAAAGCTGAAGCCATTCAAAATATTCAAAAGTATTGAATGTGACATTTTAGGCGATGGCGCACTCGATTACTCAAACAATGTGCTCGCAACGTTCGATCTGGTGATCGCCTCGGTGCATTCAAACCTGAAAATGACCGAAGAAAAAGCGATGATGCGTTTACTGAACGCCATTCGTAACCCATACACAACAATTTTGGGCCATATGACCGGCAGGTTATTGCTTAGCCGTCCCGGTTACCCGGTTGATCATGTAAGCGTTATAGATGCCTGCCTGGAAAACCATGTGGTGATAGAGCTGAATGCCCACCCCCGCCGTTTGGATATCGACTGGCGGTGGATCGATTATGCCATTGAAAAAGGCGTGCTGATCTCCATCGACCCCGATGCCCACTCCATTGAAGGGTATGATTGCCGTTATGGCGTACTGGCGGCGCAAAAAGGCGGACTAACGAAACAACAGAATCTCAGTAGTTATTCTCTCGCCGAATTTGAAGCCTATTTGGTGAATAGAAGAAAAGCAAGAGGAATATAAAGCTGTTTGTGGTTTGTGGTTTATGGTTTGTTGTTGCTCCGCGCCTTGAGTCCGCAGTTTTGTTTCGAAGATCCCGATCTTTAAGATTTAGATGTTTCGAACACAATCAGGTGGCTCGAATAAAAGCAACCATAAACTACAAACCATAAACCACAAACTGAATCTTCGAAGACGCAAAGCATCATTTAAACTAACTCACTCTTAATAAAGGTATTTTCACATAGAAAGTAGTACCTACGTTTTCTTTCGTTACAAACCAGATCTCCCCTTTTGCCTGCTCAACAATACCTTTACTCATGGCAAGGCCAAGCCCCGTTCCTGATGTTTTGGTGGTAAAGTTCGGCGTAAAGATGCGCGATTGCGTTTGTTCGGGTATACCGTCCCCATTATCGGTTACGCTTACCGTAATAAATTCTCCATTCAACTGCTCATTCATCCTGATGATGCGCTGATCGCGGTTGGCGCAGGCTTCCACCGCATTTTGCAGTAGGTTGGTGAATAACCGGTTCAGCTGTGTGCGGTCGGCAAACAACAATACTTTGTTATCAACCGGCGTCCATTGAAAATCGAGGTTGCCGCCGGAATTGTATAGCGAGGCCAGCGATTGCAGCATTTCGTGCAGATCGAATACTTCGTTCTTGGGATTACCGATGTTTGCAAACTGCGAGAAATCGGAGGCTATCTTCGACAGGTGATCTATTTGCTCAACCAGTGTTTTGGCCACATTGGTAGTAAGCTTTTTTACATCGGTTGAATTATTATCTATCGCTTTTTGCAGGTACTGAATGCTCAGCTTCATGGGCGTAAGCGGGTTCTTGATCTCATGCGCCACCTGCCGGGCCATCTGCCGCCAGGCGCCCTCCCGTTCGCTTTTCGCCAACGCTTCGGCACTTTCATCGAGTTTCTGCACCATCTTGTTATACTCCTTCACCAGTACCCCTATTTCATCGTCACGTTTCCATTCAATGGCTTCGTTCATTTTCCGCAGCCCCACCTCACGCATCTTTTGGCTGATAATGGTAAACGACTGGGTGATGCGATTGGTAATAAGCAGCGCGATACCACCCGCAATCAAAAAGATGAATGCATTCAGGTTTATAACCGTTACCACAAAGTTCGAGATCTCCTGTTTCAACTCATTTTGTGTTGTATACGATGGAATATTCAGGAACGCGACCGCATCTCCCAATTCGTTTCGTATGGGCGAATAAATACTTAAATAATCGAGCTTACCCACCTGTTCATTGGTAACCGTTTGCACCTGCTGCAGATTGTACAATCTATAATAGGCCAGCGGGTTCATTTTTGTGCTCAATACACCGCTGTAATAGATGTTCATTTCGTTCTCTTTGTTACTGGTAACCCGCAGGCTGCCTACGGTATCATACAGGTTTACATCCATGCCGTGCACATCGGAAATATCTTTGATCAGCATTTCCATTTGCTCGCTGAACACCGGTTCATAAAATAAAGAATCAATACCTGCATGATGCTGGTTGATATGGGTTTGAACCTGGTTCACCATGATGTGCATGGCGCGGGTAAGCCGGTCCTGGTTATTGCGCTGGTAGCGGTTGATAAAGAAAAGGATGGTGGCCACCCCGATAACGATGAACGAAAGCAAACTCACCATCAGGATGGTGCTATGGATCTGTGACCGGATGCTTAACTGCATGTACTGCTTCAATGCCGGCCAGTGAAAACGGCTGCGGATGACGATGGAGCTCAACCGGTAAAACGCCAGCAGGAACAGGAAGGTGCTGAACAGGTAAGCGAACAGGGTAATTGCCTCAATGAACGAATTTCGCTTGCGGGCAATGATAACCACTTTATCTGAAGAAGGCCGGTACCATAATTCTTCAAAGGAATTATTGCGCTGGCGAAAGAATTTATCTGCCGGTAAATGCCAGTTGTTCGCCAAATGTGTAGGGAAGGCATAATCGTTATAATTCTGTATCAGGGTGCGCGTACTGTCGTAAATGGCGTATGAATACACCGATGAATACTGTTCGGGCAACATTACGTTGTTCTGCCTGAACAACTCAGGTGTTAACGCTTCATTTTTATACAACCTGGGATCGGCTAGTACGAACAGGGTGCCCAACTTTTGCCCGCCGGCATTAGCTTCCCGTTTGAAGATATAAGAGAATTTATCGAACGACTGTTCATAATAACGCATGCCCGGAATGGCAGTTTTTCTACCCTGGATCTGGAAGATCGTGTTAAGCGTATCATATGAAGCCTGTTCGTCGTTGAACAGCGGGGAATCGGTAGAGTCGAAGGTGAAGATCCTGATATTGTATTTATTGTTCACCTCGAGGCTTCGGCGTATGATACTGTCTTTAAGATATAAATTGGATTGTGATTTGCTGAACCGGTTCATATTCTGCACCACAAAATTGCTGTCGATGTACGCCATATCCACACTCAGCAGGTGCTCACTGGTAGGGTCGGCCTGCAGCGCCAGCTTTTCGGCAAAACGTTTACGGTGATCCAGTTCAATTTTTCCGTTCTCAAAAATGATCACGGCCGACATGGAAAAAGAGAACACAAATAACCAGAACAATACTTCCGATACATTCAGCCTGAAGTTCAAACCGGCGAAAATGCGTTGTTGCATCAGCCACATAAAGGCCAGCAGCCAGGGCAATACATACAGCCCCAGCTCAACGATACTGTTATTGCCGGTGAACGTCAATACCAGTAACCCTACTGCCGCAGCAATAATGAACATAAAATAATTGCGGTCGCCAACCATTTTACCGGCTACTGTCAATAAGATCTGCGACATGAAGAAATAACTCAGCGCCAGCGTGGCCAGCACAACAAAGCCAACGAAGCTATATGGTGTTGCAATTAAACTGAAGAAGTTGGTTACGTTAAACGAGATCTTGGCATCGGATACCATCGTTTGCAGAATGGCCGCAAACATAAAGGTTATGATCACCAACCCGCCTATCGTTGCCGTGAGCGCCAGCCAGTTTTGCCAGGGCTCGCGGTAAGGGCGTATAGCCGGGATGTTTATGCGCCGGTTTATGAATGTTAGTACCCAGCATAACAACAGGGCATTGATGAGCAGGTCGCCCAGCGAACTGAGTACATAACTGGAGCCATAAATGGCCGGGTCGAACAACTCGAACTGCCGCAGGGCCAATATATCGGGAAAGCCATACACGATCAGCCTCATGGCCCCTACGACACCGGTAAGCAATGCAAAGCCGTACAGGTTGCCATACATGCGGCAAACATAATCGGCCAACTGGTGCAGAAAAAGGAATAACAAAAAGAAACCGGCTACCACACAAACGATTACCCAGATGTTATGTGGCCTTCCATGCAGCGTATTTTGCTGCAGGTAGAACAATACATCGCCCGAAATACTTTTTACCGGGAAATCGGTTATCGTATTGGAAATATCAACCTGCTGGGTGGCGTTCTTCAGACCAACAAACTCCTTTTGCAGGTTCTCCGTTTCTACGTTGAACTTCCATTTTCGCATAACCGGAATAAGCGCATCGGCCACCAGCCGCCGGTCGTTCCGCAGCAGTAAAACCCTTGAAGTATGAACATACAACCCGTTCGATAACCGCTCCAGTTTGCTGCGTGTACTGTCTTCCCTGATGTATAACCCGTTCGACAACCGTTCCATACGGTTACTCACGCTGTCTTCGGGCGTTTGTTTAACGGGAATGATCAATTGCGTATTCCAGAATAGCAGAACAGGCGACACATCGAAGGCCATATCCGTTTCATCGTAGATATATAAGCCGTACCCTTTTTTGTTATCGAGCAACTCCAATAAGGTAGCCTCGGTATATTTCTGATCAACCAGTTTGCCCATTAAGGCCGTATCGCTGGTCGTTTGCTGAAAGTCTTTTTCCTTTTGCTGTATCCTGTTCTGAATGAGCCGGGCAAAATACCGCGGCGAAGTGACATCGGTAACATATTTGTTCAGGATATAAGCAAGGGTGAACAGGCTAATGGCAGCCAACAATGTATACGTATACCTGTTCAATAATTTATGCTGCAGATTATTCAAGTATCGGGGTTTTGTTTTTTTATCTCGTTCCAGATGGCATCCATTTCCGCAAGGGTCATATCGGTAAGGGGTTTGCCCTTTTGTAATGCCGCCTGTTCCATCCGGGTGAACCGGGAAATAAATTTCTTATTGGTTTTCTCCAGTGCGTTCTCGGCATCTATCTGCAAAAATCGTGCATAATTGATAAGGGAAAACAGCAGGTCGCCAAACTCTTCCTCTATTTTGTGCGGGTCATTGGCAGCCACCGCTTCATGCAGTTCTTCCGTTTCTTCCGTAACCTTATCCCAAACCTGTTCGCGGTTATCCCATTCAAAACCAACCTGCCGGGCTTTTTCCTGCAGGCGGGTAGCTTTTACCACCGCAGGCAGCGATACAGGCACACCGCTTAACACCGATTTCTTGCCTTCTTTTAACTTCAGCTTTTCCCAGTTCTGTTTTACCTGTTCTTCATTCTCTACCTGTACATCGCCATAAATATGCGGGTGGCGGTGAATGAGTTTTTCGCAAATGCCATGAATCGCTTCTTCGAGGGTAAACTGTTGTTGCTCAGCGCCAATTTTGGCATAAAACACCAGGTGCAGCATCAGGTCGCCCAACTCTTCTTTGATCCCCTTCCAGTCGTTCTCTGTAATGGCATCGGCCAGCTCGTACAATTCTTCTATGGTCAGTGGCCTTAAGGTTTGCACGGTTTGCTTTTTGTCCCACGGGCATTTTTCGCGCAGTTCGTCCATAATTCCTACCAGGCGCATGAATGCTTCAGCCGCCGCTTGATGTTGTGCCATATATCACCGGATTTGTTAAAATTTAAACACTGCAAATAAAAAGAACGCTGCGAACAGTATTATGATCGACCAGAAAGCAGCAAAGTTCAGTATAAGGAATTTCAGGAGGGTCTTTCCCCTGCCCTGCCCGTAAAACTTACGCATCGCTTTATAGGCATAATATACGCCATATAACAATACCACTGCTTCAATAACGCCAATCCATTGCCAGTTCATCGACTTGTGTATCTTGTTCAAACCAAAATACACCAACAGGTTAATGAAGGTAAAGATATACAGGTATATTAAAAATATGGCGTGTGTAACGTACGGGAACTGCTGTTTTTGCCGCCGGTATAACAGGCGAAGGTAGAATGCGTACAATGGCAGCGATATAAATAACAGGTAAGGGAATGTATGGGTGAATTTCTCCAACAGGTCTTTCATCATCACCTTCTGATCGCCATTGTACCGCTCATTCAGTTCTATTTCGCGATACCGCGCGCGACGCTCCCACCAGTTATCCCGTTTACCGGGCGGTAATGCATGCTGCGCAGAGTCATACTCTTCAACTGACCTGTATTTTCGGTCGGGGTTGGTAATATTCACATCGAACCGGCTTTTTTGTTTCTTCTCCCACTTCTTCTTTTTTTTCATGTACTTTTCCTTGAACTCATCGGTGGTGCCGGCCGTATCAGCTTCAAGCGTTTTAAGATAAGGTGTAACCGCAAGTACAAACGCACGGTCAATTACCGCTGAATCTTCCTTGTCTTTCGCATTGGCCAGCGCGGTATTTTTGGCTGAATCGAGGGTCAATTTTGCAACCCCGGCTTTCTCTGACAGTATTCTATCCTCGTTGCGTTCGTTCCAATTAAAGGTGAACAGCGAATAAAAAATGAGGAAAAATACAGCTGAAGAAAAAACATACATTCTGATGGGGTGCAGGTAACGGGCCCGCCGGCCTTCAATATATTCTTTCGGTAAAAATCCCGGGCGGACTATCAGGTATTTGGTTGTACTGAAAAACTTACCGTCGTAGTGGGTAATGTCGTAAAAAAAATGGCTGATCAGGCTCCAAACAGTTTCTTTTGGCTCAATATTTTCCTGTCCACAAATATGACACCAGCGCCCGATCAACTCAGCATTACAATTCAGGCAGATTTTCTCATGACGTTCTTTACTATGTGACAAAGCAGAAATTTTAACTAAAAATAAGGAAACGGGTTATTTTACAGAAAAATTCACTGATCAGTTGTATTATTGGACCAAATTATTCGTTACTAAAGCGCAAAAAATTAAGCTGTTTATAATATGACCAGAATATTGGGGTTGTCACTTCTTATTAGTTTTATTGCTCATACGGGGTATGGTCAGCACTACTACAATGACATTGTAATGACCGGCGAAATTGCCAAAAAAAGAGCGGTTTACCAGGCCAATAAGGTGAAAAGCGTAAAAATGACCAGCTTCGACGGCAATAATCAACCTATTGAGGGGTTCAGCAGCGCACAGGCTGTAGGCGGCAATTTTGCCACCATTACCACCGAAACGTTGAACAGCCTTAGCGGTAAGGACGAGATTACGCATTATTTTAACGATAAAGGACAACTTACCCAAAGCATCGATACCACCGATGGCAACAAGGTGATCATTCAATATACTTACGATGCCGGCAACCAGATCGCAGGCATTGTGAATATGTCGTTCTCACCCGGCGGCTACTCAACCAGGGAACAACACCTGTGGTTTTATAATAAAGCCGGCAAACCGGAAAAAATGCTGAAGATCAAAAACGGCACCGATACTACCGTTGTCAGCTTCAGGCTCGATGAAAAAGAAAATGTAGGCGAGGAAAGAAGCGTTCATGCCGGCACCGAACAACCTGCATTCTATTACTACTATGATGATAAAAACCGGCTGACCGATGTAGTTAGATACAATAACCGCGCTAAAAGATTGTTACCCGATTATATTTTCGAATACGATGAAGCAGGCCGTATATCCATGATGCTGGTGACCACCGCAGGCGGCGCCGATTATCAAAGATGGTTGTACAAATACGACGAAAAAGGTTTGAAGCAGCGTGACGAGTGTTACAGCAAGAACAAAATGCTGATCGGGAAGATCGAATACAGTTATAAGTTCTAAGTGATAAGTTTCCATAAAAATGGGCGCCTGTGTAACACAAGCGCCCATTTTTTTATAGTTAATAGTGAGCGGTGAATTGTGAGGGAGTTCGCGAATTTCTTATTTTACCGGCCTTATCACACTGGCAATATAGGCTACCAGCACACAAATAAGTACCGCCGCCGCAGGATACAGGAAGAAATTAATAACACCGGCCGCCTGAATAAAATACAAACAGATGGCGCTTACAATAAATCCGATAATAATTCCGGCGCTGTGAATGCGCGGGAAGAAAATACCGGCCACAAACATCCCGGCCAGGCAACCACCGAATAAGCCGATGATCTTTATGTACTGGTCCCAGATGGAAGCATTGCGCAGGTATACCATATAAATAGCGATCAAACAACCCAGCGCACCCAGAACAACGGTGGTCCAGCGGGCAAATACAAATCGTTGTTTATCGGTGCTTGCGGGCTTTACGCTTTGATAAAAATCGGTAGTTATAACCGTAGCAATAGAGTTCATACTGCTGCTGATGGTCGACATGGTGGCGGCAAACAAACCGGCGATAACGAGGCCGGCCAAACCCGAAGGCAACTGATTGCTTATGTACCAGGGAAAAACATCGTCGGTGCGGCCATGCGGGTTCAATGCAGCCGGGTGATGTTTATAATAAACCCATAACGCAGTACCTACGCTAAAGAAAATAAGCGACGCCGGTATTACAAGTATGGCATTGGTGTAAATCGATTTCTTTGCTTCTTTTTCTGTAGAGGTGGTAAGATAACGCTGCACTACTACCTGGTCAGATGAATAGGTTACCAGTTGCGTTAAAAATCCGCCAACGAACACTACCCACAATACCGGTTCGGTGATGGTCCAATCGGTAATAGCCAGCCGGAATTTATCGTGCTGCATGGCTTCATTGAACAATTGTCCGAAACCGCCATTCATTGAATTGGCTATAAAGAAAAGTGTTGCCAGGGCGCCGCCCAACAATACACCCACCTGCATTACTTCGGTCCATACCACTGCTTCTATACCGCCCGATACGCTATAGGCGGTAGTGATAATACTGGTGCCTACGATACAAAGAAAGATATCGATACCGGTGACCGCACTCAACACAAGTGCCGGTAAGTAAATTACGATGCCCAACCTGCTCACCTGGAACAATACAAACGTTAAACTGCCCAGCCATTTTACCTGGCGGTTGAAGCGGATGTTCAGGTATTCATATACGCTGGTGAGTTTTAGTTTACGGAAATAGGGCAAATAAAAATAAACGACTATCGGCGCCACCACCACTATCATTACATTGTTCAGGAGATAAACCCAATCGGTGGCATAGGCTTTTGCGGGAATGGCAATAAACGTCAATGCGCTTAGTTTGGAACCGAAGATACTGAGGCCCGCCGCCCACCAGGGAATTTTACCACCGCCGAGGAAAAAGCCGCTTGTAGTGCGTTGCATGTTCCGCGATACTATAACGCTGATGGCTATCACCAGTATAAAGTAAATGCCTACAATGGTCCAGTCGAACAACCGAAAACCGCCGGGTGGTTGTATGGGTGTTGCCATCAATACGCGGTTGGTGCGGGTACCGGGGCGCACCTCACCACCCGGAAGCACCAGGTTACCATTCCAGATCACAGTGGTTGTGGTAACCGGCGCCCAGGTGCTGGCATTGGGGTTGCTCTCCGCATCGGCCAGTTTTTCTGTGTTGACATCTCCTATTGTGCTCCATGAATTGGTAATGGAATTGTACATCCACACCGCGCTTGAAAAGCCCGGATGTTTTTGTTGCAGCGCAGCATTCTGATCGAAATAATTCCCGTTGTCGCCGCCAAACAACAGCAAATGGGTTTGCCCGGTTGTAAACGCGGGCGAGGGCGCGGCGGTTACCGGTTGCGGCAGATCGGCAATTCTTTGCCAGCCGGCCGATTTACCGGGAACATATTTGTATGCATCTTTTAAAAAGGTTCGATGCAGGATGCTATCGCCTGGTTGTTTTTCAATTGCAGCGCCGCTGAATAAATAAAAAGCGCCCTCCTGGGTGCCGGCAACCGCCAGCATTCTGGCTGCTCCGGGCCAGGCGCCGGGAGATGCCCATGAACGTTGTGCTGCAGGCAATGCCAGATCGAGCACCCAGAAATTCTTTTCGGCCTGCGTAGCGGTTGGCTCTTTTGTTCCACCGGCTATATACAGTTTCGAACCGATCATTATCCCGCACGCATTGGCAATGGGTGTAGGTAATGAAGGCAGGTTTTCCGTTTCTATAACGCCGTTCTTATACCGCAGAATCAGCACATCGCTGTAATGACGGCTTGCGTCACTGCCGCCGGCAATGATCACACCATCCTGCCAGGTGCAGGAAACACCATAAGCCAGCGGATGGGGTAAACGGCCTGCTTCTTTCCATTGACCGTTTGCCTGTTCAAGAACAAAGATTTTATCGTACCAGGTTTTGTTACCGCCGTTCCAGGGTGTGCCGCCCTTTCCAAAATTTGAACCGCCGGCAACCAGCAGGGCGCCGTTCGATACACCTGCAAATGAACCGGCGTAACCAACTTCATCGGGTATGGCAGGCAACTGCGCCCACTGCAGGTAGGGCTTGGTTGAGTCGTTACCAAAACCGGTAATACCAAGAAGGAGAAGAAATATATAGAGAATTCGTTTTTTCATATTGCTTTTCGTTACGGCGAGTGGAAAATGGCGAGCCTCGCAATTATTCAGAATGCCAAAAGTTCGACACCTACTCGCCACTAGCTACTCTCCATTAGCCATTCACCAAAGACCTTTACAAGCCTGATGCATCACTTTATATACAGATCATTTTATTTAAAATACAGTCGCTGCCTTTGGCTTACAGATCCAGTCAAAGAAACCAATACTTTTCAGATCTGCTTCCAGCAGTTTATATTCATGCTCTTTGAACGGGTTCAGTGGATAGCGTACATTGCCGCAATCGAAACCGATCAGTTTCATCATCGCTTTTTGCGCACGCAATCCGCCGTACTTTACGATAACACGCACCATTTCCACTGAAATATATTGCAATCGCTGCGCCTCTTTCAGGTTGCCTTTTTTGAATTCTTCCATCAGCGTATTGTACAAAGGCGCTACAAAATTATACGTGCTGCCAATAAATCCATTGGCGCCGGTGGCCAGTGCGCTCAGCAACATTTCATCGGTACCGTACAGGATATCGTATTTATTATTGCTGAAGTTAACGCAAGCCTGGTAGTCGTGGATCAGCGGGGCGGTATATTTAATACCGGCAAAAGAGGGGATGGCCTCGCCTGCTTTTTCAAGCAGCTTCACCATATCGAGACTGATACCTGTCAATACCGGGATATTATAATAATAAAGCGGCAATGATGGCGCCCCTTTGGCAATCTCCTGCAAACACGCCACCAGCAGATCGATGGAATCAACTTTAAAATAAGTAGAGGGTGTTGCCGAGATGCAATCGGCGCCGATCTGTTGCGCATGTTCTGCCAGGTGGCGGGCTTCCGTAATGCTGTTATGCCCTACATGCACAAATACCAGCAGTCGTTTATCCGCAGCTTTTACAAATGCTTCGGCCAGTTGTTTTCTCTCTTCTGTGGTCAGGGATGGCCCTTCACCGGTGCTTCCGCATACAAACATGCCCTTTACCTTATTATCGATCAAAAGGTTCACTACATCGGGTACTTTGCTGAAATTGATGCTTCCATCAGGGTACATGGGTGTAAAAGGAGCCGATAACAGTCCGCTAATGTGACTTGGTGTGTTCATTATCTATATTGGTTTATTTCTGTTTCAACAATTCTTTCGCTGCCAGCTTTTGAAAAACGATGGTTTCATAGGGATGCTTTTTTCCCGCTTCATATAAACAACCGATGTCTCCGCCCGGCAACAGCACCATACAGGAATAGGCCGACGGACCTGTATAAAGGGTACGGATAACCGGCCAGGTTTGTCCTTCATCGAAGCTTGCCCTGATGGTCATGTTTATCCGTTTGGCCGATGCCGGGTTCAGGAACAGCATACAACTTTTTGTTTTCTTACCCGGCCACGAATACCTTAATATACTTGCCTGGCAAACCGGTTCAACCAGCGCCGGCACGTTGGCAGGGGCCGTCCAGGTAATGCCGCCATCATAACTGATCGCATAGGCGCGGCAATTACGCTGAAAATACGAGCGCATGTTCATGAGCAATGTACCATTGCCATCGGCCACTTCTATCACCTGGCATTCGTTCATCTTCGGCGTAATGGTGCCGCCCAGTTTCCAGGTGGCGCCATGATCGTCGCTATAGATGCTGTGCGAACCCATATTGGGATGGCCCTGTTTTGGAATAGTGGTTGAGTCGTCATAACTGAAATCGCAGGGGATCACCAGGCGGCCTTTGTGCAGGCCATTTTGTATCTGAATGCCAATACCCGGACCGGTGGCATACCAACCCCACTCCTTCTTTTTGGTGGCAGCAGTGATGTTTTCAGGAGCCGACCACGTAAGGCCATCGTCCCTGCTTCTGCTTATCCATACGGTACGGGTACTGCGGCTGAGCTTTTTTATTATATCGCCTTCTTTATCATCGCCGAGGTTGTGAGTCATCAGTAAACATATGGCGCCGGTTTCGGCATCCACCACGGGGCAGGGATTGCCGCAGGTGTTGGCGCTATCGTCCCAGATAACCTGCTGCGCACTCCAGGTGCGGCCGCCATCGGTTGAGCGCTTCACCAACATATCGATATCACCGGCATCGGCCGCGTTGTTCCTGCGACCTTCGCAAAACGCCAGCAGGGTTCCGTTATTCGTTGTAACGATGGCGGGAATGCGGTAACTTTTATAACCGTCGGTGCCAGATACGAAGAGCGCCATTGTATCGGGCGTAGAACGTACCTGTGCACAAACGGGTATCCATAGCTGCGTAACCAATACGAGTAAAAAATATATTCTTTGCATAGTTTGTTCCTATCTGTAAGTGTTCGCTTCAGTTAAAATAAAAAACTCCGGCATCATTTCGCGGGCAATAGCCCGCAGCCTGGCCACTTCACTTTCATCGATGCCCTGGTAGGGCCAGCGCAATCTGGTGCCTGCATTTGTCCAACCGCCAATGGCAGCCAGTAATTTGTCAGCCGCCTGATTGGTGTATCCTTTGTCATCGATATACGGAGCTATGTGCTGGTTCATGAACAACCGGATCCGCCGTTCGAGTTTCAATGCACGCGGCAGATCGGTCAACATCATTTCATACCATTGCTGCGCAGCACCAGGGTGCAAACAGGCTACGTTCGAATAGGCGCCATGTGCGCCGTAACTGATACCCGTAGCAAGATGATGGCCCGGTACAAACACGGAGATCCCGGGCGCATATTTTTTCATGGCTGCATACCATTGTTCATCGCCTCCGCCAACCTTGCAACCAACCAGTTCTATCCCTGCTTCCTGCAGCTGGTAAAACTCTTCGGGGGTCAATCGCTTTTTGGCATGAGGCGGATTGTATAGAACCAGTCCCACCTCCCCGGCTACTTCGGTTAACTCTTTCAGGTAGCTGATGGCTTCCCGCATACCGGGGGCCGACCAATCGGGCAGAATTACCTGGATAGCGCCCGGCTGCAAAGCAGCAGCCCGTTTAACGCGATCGCGCGCCATAACCGGAATGGGATGACAGGCGCCGATCTGGAAAGGCATACCCGCCGCATGGCATTTCTCAGCCAGCAGGGTATTGATGGTATCAAACTCTTCTTCGGTTTGATTGTAAAACTCACCGGCAGTACCATTTGAATAAATGCCATTCACCTGCATGGCGATAATGGTATCTATCTCTTCTTCCAGCTTGCGGTAATCGATGCTGTCATCATTATTGATGGGTAGTAACAACGTGGCCCAATTACCTTTGATATCTGCTGCCTGTAGTGGAATCATATATCTTATTTAATAACAACTGGTTGTTTCCATTAGCACATTGGTACATTGCTATTTGAGGTGTGCCGCACTTTCCCGGCTGTGTCAAATGTAAGTGTGGCACACCCTGCCTATTAATATCCATCCGTTTGTTCCAACTGCCCGTTATTGGCCAGCACATTGGCGGCCAGCGGCCAGAACAGGGGTGTGGTTTTTCCAACCAGGTTCGGCACATAGTTGTACACATCGATAGTACCGCCCTTATGGAAGCGAACGAGATCATACCAGCGCTTGTTCTCAAAGAACAACTCCCGGCCGCGTTCATCTAGTATTTCTTTTTCAACACTTAATTTATCGGCAGCGCCTGTATAATCACCGATGCCTGCGCGGTTACGGGTTTTGTTCAGGTATTCGATCGCTTTTGTCGTATTACTTATTCCGGCATAGGCTTCCGCAGCCATAAGGAATACTTCACCCAACCGGTACATGATGATATCATTATCGGGCACGCGGTCATCGGCATATTTTGTTCCGGGTAATTTGGTGATCCAGGAAATTTTTGGTGTGGCGCCGTGGCGTTCGGTAACCCAGGTAAATGGAATTCGTTTGTCGTCACCTGCAAACAGCGCTTTTGATTTGGGGCTGATCTGGTAAGCGCCCTGTCCGTTGGAAGTAGTGATACAATATGGTAAACTATCCAGGTTGGTGGCGCCGGTTATACCGGTGAGATAAGGAAGGGCGTTGATCGCATAATTGTTGAAGCTTTCATCGCGGTTAAAGTAAGCCGCCAGTATTATTTCACTGTTGGCGCGCGAAGTAGTGACTTCCCGGAAATCGGTTCGCAGGCTGAGGCCGGATATTTTTTCCACTTCCGCCAACGCCGCAATAGCGTCATTAAAATCACTGGCGCCGCCTGCAAGCACTTTGGCGCTCCATAACTTCGCATCTGCTTTCAATGTTTGCGCGGCAGCGTAGGAGAACCGATACCTGCTGGTAATTGCCTTTTCAGGAAAGAGGGAAATGGCCCGGTCAAGATCGGTAATGATCTGTTTTATTACTTCCGTCGCTTCCGACCGCGGCAACCGGGGCACATTCTCATCGGTAATTGCCTGCAGCATCAACGGTGCATCGCCAATTATACGCACCAGGCTGAAATAGAGGTACGCCCGTAAGCTGAGCGCTTCTGCAATCACTTTTTTCTTTGTGTTCTCATTGGTGAACGGAAAGGTTTCGATCTTCGACAACAGCAGGTTGCAGTTGCCAATGGCCTTATACCAGTTGGTGTAATCGAACGCGCCGGTAGTTGGGGTTATGTTGTGCGTCCATGCCTGGGTAAACCGGGAGTTGAGCGCCGAGATCAGTTCTTCACCGCGTTCGGTTCCGTAAGTAAGGTTATTGGCAATACCGGTTATGTTCTGGGGGCCTGTTCGGGCCGAGCCGCGCAGGTACATATAAATTCCCACAACGTACGGATCAAAATCACTTTCGTTTTGAAAATAGTCGGCATCGGTAATGGACGATTCCGTTTTTGCCTCCAGTAACTTTTCACAGCCGGTGCCAATGATCAGCAGCCAGCAGCTTATTGTAAGAAGAAATAATTTGTTCATATGCTGTTATTACAATCGTTACAAATTGATTTACTTAAACCGTACGGTTGCCCCCAATGAAAACTGGCGCGGACGCGGATAACCGATGGCATCGAAACCGCTGTAGGTTTCGGGGTTCACACCTTTATACTTTGTGAGATAACCTATATTATATATGCTGCCGAAAACATTCACTCCGCCCAGCCTGGCTTTCTTCACCAGTTCTTTCGGCAGGTCGTAGCCCAGGTATATTTCGCGGAAGGCAAGGAAATAACCTTTCTCGAACATGGTGCTTACATCAACGCCATAGGAGTTACTGGTTCCAACGGCAGATACCTGGCGAATATAATTGCGCTGTCCAAAATCGTAATCGGCAAAAGAGAAACGCGCATATTTTTTACCCACGTCGCCGGGCTGTTTCCAGATATCACCGCCCAGCGCTTCGGCGGGCGCCCCTTCATTGAAGGCCCGGCCCTGCCCTAACGAACGGGCCAAAGCGCCGTTGCTGATCACATGCCCCAATGCATAGTCCATGGCAAAACGCAACGTAAAGCTTTTATAAGTGAAGGTATTTTGCATACCGCCAATTTTGTCGGGCGCCCGGTAACCCATGAACACCATGTCGCGGCTGTCGATCACGTTATCTCCGTTGAGGTCGGCCCAGATATAATCACCGGCCCGCTTGCCTACGGTTTGGCCCGAAGGAGAAGCCATCAGGTCTTTTTTACCCCAGGCAGCAGCGTCGGCATCGGTTGAAAAAACGCCATCCACTTTGAATGCATACAAGCTATAGGGCCGTTCTCCTTCAGCTATGCCACCCACTTCCACTTCGCTCTTTGAGGAAGGGTCGTATACCACGCCGCCGTTCTGGCGATTTTTAATGCGGTCATTATCTGGCAGGTCAACCACAACTGTCCTATTCAGCGCAAAGGAGAAATTGGTTTTCCATGTAAATTCCTTATACTTTAAAACAGTGGCTGATAATTCAACTTCTACGCCCCTGTTGCGTATGGTTCCATTGTTATAGGTGATCGAAGCAAACGGTCCTTCCAGTGGTAATGGCTTCGAAGCCAGCCTGTCTTTGGTGAGTTTGTTATAATAGTCTACCGTTAACATGATCCTGTTCTGGAAAAAAGCGGCATCAACCGCCAGGTCGATCGTTTCGGTAGATTCCCATTTCAGGTTGGGATTGGCCAGGCCATGGCGTACGATACCGGTTGTTTGCGCATAACCTGTTCCCAGGTAATTGCCATATGTATCGGCCAGTTCCAGATCACTTAAACCGGCATTTCCCCAGCTTGCCCGCAGCTTTAAGGCATTTACATACCTGGAACGCCAGAACGCTTCGTTGTGCATGTTCCAGCCAACCGATAATGCGGGGAAGGTAGCATACTTATTACCGGGAGCGAAGTAGGAAAATCCATCATAGCGAAGTGAACCGCCTACCAGGTACCTGTTATCATAGTCATAATTGAACTGACCGAAATAGCTGGCCGATCTGCGCTCCGTTAAAGTAGTGTTCAGATCGGTTACATTGGTTACGGTTTGCCCGTTCACTATCGATGTGGTGGGCTCTTCAATGGTATACACGTAATCATTGGTAGCCCGCTGCGAACCTACCGTAACGATACTTCGTTGTACGCGCGTATAGTTAAACCCAGCCAGCACACTTATGTTATGATCATTGAATGACCGGTCATATTGTAAGATCTGATCAATCATCAACTGCCGCAGGTTATTGGTGTTCTGATATTTCTGACGGCTGGTCGATAACTGTACGGAACCGGGATACGCTTTTCTGAATAACATATTCCGGTAATCATCGAGGATGTATGATACCGCCGGTCTGAAGTGCAGGCCTTTCAAAATAGTTACATCGCCGGCCAAACGTGATACAATGCGCTCGGTATTCACCCGGGAATCGTCATACTTCAACGTATGGAAACGGTTGCGGGTACTTGTTACTTCACCGAATGTAGGCGTGCCATCATCGCGAAATATGCGGATCAGCGGTGTTACGCGCGTAGCGCGCACCAGGTCGTTTGTATAGGATTCAACATAATTGGGGATCACATTCTGGTAGTTCACACTTGCATCGAGTTTGAAATTGCTGGTGACCCTGAAACCGAAATTGCCCAATACATTATAACGTTTGTAGTTGGTGCCCACAAAAATGCCGGCCTGGTTCACATAACCCAGCGATACATTATAGCTGGCATTCTCACCGCCGCCGTTCACACTGGCATTGTAATTATCTGAAATGCCGGTATTCCACAACAGATCCTGGTAATTGTTATCTGCAAACAACAGCCGTGTTCCGGGATTAACAGGGTCATCCATCACCTGCCAGCCTTTTGTGAGCAGATCATCTACATACTCCTGTCCCTCTACAGCCACAATGTTATCGTACAATGCGGTCAGGTTGATGCTGTTGCTGTACTGGCCTTTTTGCGTGAACACGGTAGTGCCGGCCGAAAAACCACCTTTGTTAAGCAGGTTGTCTTTATTCAATGCATCGGAGGTTTGCTGAACGGTGGTACGGGCCAGTGTGAGGTAATCTTTGGCGCTCAGGTAATCATAGTCGCGCATCTGGGTTTCCCAGTTACGGCGGTAATTAAAGGTGATGGTAGGTTTTGCGCCGAACTTACCTGATCTTGTTTTTATGACAATTACGCCATTTGCGCCGCGGGCGCCATATGCAGCCGTAGAAGCGGCATCTTTCATTACCTGGAACGATTCGATATCGTCTGGATTTATATCGTTGAGTGAGCGGAAGATCCCATCTATCACTACCAACGGGCCGCTGTCATCGACGCTGCTGTTAGCCCGGCCGCCGCTGGTGCCCAAACCCGTACCGTATGTATTGAGTTTGGTACCGCCACGAATAAGAATATTGTTGGCTCCCGACCCCGGCTGCCCGTTCACAATGGGCACCGACACGCCGGCCAGTTTTCCCTGAATGGCCTGTATGGGGTTGGGGTTGGGCGTATTTTGCAACTCCTCAGTGGCGAGCTTCGAAACGGAAGCCGCCGTTTTGTTCCTGGTCTGTTGCATATATCCCACCACCACCACATCTGTTAAGGCGGTGGCCTCGGCGTCGAGGGAAATATTGATTATGTTCTGTCCATTTAGGGCCACTTCCTTAGGCTGGGCGCCGATGTAGGAAAACACCAGGGTGTCGTTCAGCGTATTCACTTTTAGCTGAAACTTCCCATTGATGTCGGTAACAGTGGCCCGGGCGGCGCCTTTTACAGTAACTGTTACATTACCAAGCTTTTCTGAAGTTGAGTTCGTTACAGTACCCGAAACGATCGGAATGGTTTGTCCTAAGCCAACTGCACTCATCAGTAACCAGCAGCCAGTGAGGAACCAGGTGAGAATCTTTTTCATAATGGCTTGTCGTTAGTTTTGCAATTACGTATTTATGTACTACATATTACAAATATAGAACTCTCCTCATTTAATCCAAATAAATTTGTGCGGCAATTTAGCCATGATAACTTTGTTACCTGTTCTACGCATAGTGTGGCAACCAGGAACTGTCGGTTCTTCCCTTCTTCATAACTGTACAGTGTGCTTTATGTCAATATCTTAGGTATATAAAATCACCAGCTTTGGAAATGAACCTTTTGCTACGGGCAGGTCATGTCGGGGCTGTTTTACAGGCAGGTTATGCAATCGATTGTGTAAACAAAAAATCCCATATGAACATTTTATAACACTTCATTTTCCCACCTAAAACAGGCTTAATATTAAGTCTTACATATTCACCTAATTTTTATTACTTTTGATCATATGAGCATCGAAAAAGATCTTTTTAAACTGAAGCCTATCGCTTATACTACGATGGCCGACCAGGTGGAAAACCACCTGCGTGAGTACATCATTAAGCGTTCTATTAAACCGGGTGACCCTATACCGAAAGAAACCGAAATAGCCCAGGCATTAGGGGTTAGCCGCAATGTGGTGCGTGAGGCGCTCAGCCGTTTGCGGATGCTCGGGATGATCGAGTCGCGTAAAAAACGCGGAATGATCCTTACACAACCCGACGTAATGAAAGGCCTCGAGCTGATCATTCATCCTACCATACTCGATGAACATGTTCGTAAACAATTGTTCGAACTGCGGCTGGTGCTGGAAGTAGGTTTGGGCGATCTGTTGTTCCGCCGTAAGTCGGAGGAGCACCTGAAAAAACTGGATGCCATAGTTGAACGTGAACATAAAGCCACTACTCAAATTGAGCGTATACGCTGCGAAGTTGATTTTCACTCCACCTTATATGAAATGGCGGGCAATGAAACATTGAAACGTTTCCAGGATATTTTAATGCCGGTATTTGAATATGTGGTAGAATACGAATCGAAACTCGATCATACTTCTGTTGGCTCGGTAACCCATGCCGATCTTGTAAAAATATTATACAGCAACAATGCCGAAGCGTATCCGAACGCAATGCGCAAGCATTTGATGCCACACCTCGATCATCTGTAGAACAGCCAGTGACAGGCGAAAGCCAAAAGCCGAAAGCAAATACATACGAAAGATTGTATTTGCTTTTTCGCTTTTAAACTCAGGCTTTGGCCATTAGACCTTAGCATTTCTTTAACACCCGTTATTCCCCGGTTAATAATAAAGTTTTTGAATAAACTTTAAACTTTTCTGCCGTCATATCGTAGTAATAAACTATCACGCAATAATGTTCGATATGAAACACGCAATCGTTTTCGGCAGCATATTCATGCTTTCAGCAGCAGCCGCATTTTCCCAGGAAGTGGTTTCGCTGAATGAGCCCATTCATTTCGCCTCACTTAAGTTGAACAGATCACCAAGAGAAGAGACCGGTAGTATAAGAAGAGAGAAAGCAGCCACGTTACCCAACTGTTCCACCGGGCAACACTTTGAAACCGATTTCCCGAATGCTGCCAATGTAAGCTGGAGAAGAGCGGGTTTCGAAGAAGCACAATTCACGTTGAACGGAAAAGAATGGAAAGCATTTTATGATTACAACCATGACCTCATAGGCACTACAACGGCAGTAGAGTATTCCGTTTTACCTGAAGCCGCCCGTAAATATATTGAGAAGCATTATAGCGGCTATGCCGCTCACCAGGTGATCCTGTTCAACGACAATGCGTACAACGGCAGTGATATGGTTTTATATGGTAATGCGTTCGATGATGCAGACAATTATTTTGTTATGCTTTCGAACAGTAACAAAACAATGGTGCTGCAGGTGAACCTGGAGGGCGTGGTGACCTACTTCAGCGATCTTTCTTACAGTAATGTTAAATAACTCTTATAAGTACAGGTTTCCCTTTATGTGATGGAACCTGTTCCCAAATTTTTTGTTAGTCAACACAATTAATCATCGTTTGTAAACGTCATTACTACGAATTATGAAAAGGGTGACTATATTACTGGCAGAAGATAATTTGGTATTGGGCCTCTTTGTAAAACGCGTATTACAACAGGCAGGTTACCGGGTATGGTACTGTATGAATACGGCTGAAGCATGGCAATATTACGCTGATAAAAATCCCGACCTGGTATTGCTTGACAACAATCAATCTGCGACACGTACAAATTTCATACTGGCAAGCAGGATCAGACAGGTGAATAAATTAGTTCCCATTCTCTTCCTTTCAGGTAAAACGTACGAAGAGGAGATGTATGCCAACATCTGGCCCAAACATACCGTTGAACCGGAAAATACCAATGTAGTGAGCGAAAAGAAGTTACTGGAGCACCTGAACAGTATATTATCGGTGGCAGCTCCACCTGCAGTTATTGCGCCTGTATTTGATAAAAACCGAATGAAATTGTGCAGTCCTGAAGACATGCTCATACTTACCTCTTTCTTTGAAGACTCCGTTCACCTGAAAGAATATGTTCCTAATTAAGAGGGAACACAGGTCTCCGGTTAAATCCAACATAAAAAACCAAATTCCAAAACTAAACCTCGATGATGAGATTTTGATTCTGGAATTTGGTTTCCTTTGAATTCGATAATAAACCGAATTCTTCCATCGCACCCGTCCTATCTTGGAATTAAGATTGTTTGATGTGTTTCAACGAAATCCTTGAATCCGCTGATCTCTTCTTCGAGCATCCTTTTGAATACCGGTGTAAATAAGCGGGCAACCTGTTCTCCGGCCTTTCCTAACGGCGCATGATACGTGAGCACTACATCGACCGTAGTTCCCTGTCCGCCCAATGAATCGCGAAAACCTATTTTACCGGCATTATCGATCGATGAACCGGGAAGGCTTTGCCAGGCGATCATTTCGCCATAACGCTCTTTAACGATCTCTGCATGCCATTGCAACGTACCAACCTTACCGGGAATTTCCATTACCCAGTTAGAGAACAGTTCATCCTGTTCTTCTACCTTTTGCAGGTGTTTCATGAACAAAGGCAGGTTCGATAAATTGCGCCACATGGCATATACCTCTTCACGAGGTTTATTTACGATCATCGACACCCTGATATTGAGTGTACGGCCTGCTGCCACTTTTTCTATTGAATGATATACTTCGCTAAAGGTGCGTTTACCGGCGATACCCTTATAGGCGAGAAAACAACCTACAGCGGCCTTTAAAAACCGGTTGGAAGAATTTTTGTTGAATGCACTGCCGATCAGCATAACTCCTCCCGCTACGGAAGCCAGCCGCTGACAGGTGGCTGCGCTCATTAATTTGTCCCTATTGGTGTGCATAAGGAATAATTTTTAAGTGGATAGTTAGTATAGTATTGCATTAAGTATCAAAATACTATACCACCCACGTTGGGGGGACAACCGTTACTATTATTACCTATAGGGTGAAATTGTTGCTTTTTTTCTACAAACGGGGAGTTGTTCAGTTATTCAGTTGTTCAGTTCTCAGTTCATAGTTCTCAGTTCACAGTTCTTAGTTCACAGTTCACAGTTCTCAGTTTTTAGTTTTTAGTTTTTAGTTTTTTTAGGCGGCCTCTCGTCTTTATGCCTATTGGCTTTCGCCTGTTGCCTATTGGTCATGCCGCATTCCTTCAGCCACTCTGAAAATATGAAGCAGGTAAGGGAACAGCGCATCCATGCTTTCTTCGGTGCCCCGGGTTGAACCTGGCAGTGTAAGTATCAGCGTGTTACCGATAAAACCGGCTATGCCGCGCGATAACATGGCATAGGGTGTACGCTGCTGGCCGTATTGCCGCGCCGCTTCCATAATACCGGGAATGGTACGATCGAGTAAGGGCTCAATAGATTCAGGCGTTACATCGCGGGGAGAAAGACCGGTACCACCGGTAAACAAAACGAGATTATATTTTTCGTTCACCAGTTGTTTAACTGTTGATTGTATGGCATCCTTTTCATCGGGAATGATCTTGTACAAACCCGTGTTGAGGTTATATTGTTTTAATTTTTGCAGAATAACTTTCCCGGCCCTGTCCTCTTTATCACCGGCCGAAATGCTGTCACTGCAAACGACCACCGCGCAAAGCAGGTTCCTGGAAACAGCATCTTTGAAGTCGGTTTTGCCGCCTTTTTTATTGACGAGTTTTATGGTGCTGATCTCGATCTCCTTATCGATCGGCTTCAGCATATCGTACATCGTTAACGCCGTCACCGATGCGCCATGCATGGCTTCCACTTCTACCCCCGTCTTATAAATAGTATGTACTTCTACCGTTACAATCACATTCAATCCTTCAATCGTATGCGTAATGCCTGCATACTCTACCGGCAGGGGATGACAATCGGGAATAACATCACTTGTTTTTTTTATGGCAAGTAATCCTGCGGCGCGACTGAACTCAAACACATCGCCCTTGGGCACTTTGCGTTGCAGGATGGCATCTATCGTTTCCTGTTTTGATACTTTTACAATTGCAGTGGCGGTGGCTTGTCTTAAGCTGGATACTTTATTAGTAATATTTATCATTGAATTGGATCAAAGTGAGTCAAAAAAAGCTATAAGCCGTAAGCTGCAAGCTATAAGCAAATACAGCGCGGCAACCGGGAACTGTATTCCCTTTTTCATTCTGCATTTAACTTTTACATTCGTAATTGAACATTCGATATTCAATAATTCTATTTATTCTCTTTCCATTGATAACTTTCATCTTCAAAAATCTCTTTCCCCCAAATCGGTAATTCCGCTTTTAATCTTTCCACCACTTCATTGCAGGCATCGATGGCGGCTTTGCGGTGTGCCGATGATGTGAACACAAACAAACAAATTTCGCCGGCTGCAATTGTACCCAGACTGTGATGCACGTGCATGCACACCAGCGGATATTTTGCAAAGATCTCTTCCCTTATCAGGTGCATTTTTTCCAGCGCCATTTCTTCATAAGCAGTATACGTTATCGCTTTTACCGTATTGCCTTCGATCACATCGGCACGCACCTGTCCCAGGAAAATGCTATGCCCCCCAATATTTGTTTTGGTATTGTGCTTTTGAATGCTGTCAGCAATAAAGGAAGCCGCAATGGGTCCCTGGGTGAATATATTCTTTGGTTTGCGTTCTGTGATCATGATGTGCTATTTGGTGAATGGTCAATGGTCAATGCCTCGCGAATTTTTAAATTTATTTAAGCCCTTGCACCGCCCGAAATTCGAGCCGGTTGCCAAAGAAGGCCGCGCTTAAGTTTGCCGTTTCACAGCCTGCCCCGATATAGTCGGGGTTTGCCGTTTCACGATAACCTACCCCCCCGCAAATGGCGGCAATAAAGCTACCGTATTGTTTCCCGATAACGCGGTATGCCCGGTTACAATCTGTTTGTCAACGGCAATGATATAAGGTTTATTCACCAGCGCCGGATAACGTTGATTCAACTGATCTATCAATTCGCTGGTATCCGCCGCATTCTCTATCATTACGGGATTGTTCCCCATAACATCTGTAAGTTGTCCAAACACAATAACCTGTACCGGCATTTTATTTAGTTTATTTCCGTATCACAAATTTACTTAATTCCTTTATAGCAGCGCCGGTTACCGGTTTCCGGTTACCAGGCAGCTTTTTCAAATGTCAAAACCTCACCAACCGAGAACTACGAACTATGAATTATGAACTGTGAACTGTGAACTGTGAACTAGGCAATCAAATGAACTTCCACCTCCTCCCCCACTCCATACTCCATTTTTTCCTCGGGCAAAACCAGTAAACAATTGGCCATGGCAAAGGACCTCAACCGGTACGATTCCTGCGAATCGAGCGGCACAACCGTTTTCCCGTCATAATATCCTTTTAAAAAGAAAGTGAGCGCGGCTGTTTTTGAGTATGCCCTGCCCAGCGGCGCCAGTACTGTTTTCAGTACCGGTTTCAATTGCATCAGTTGCTCAAGCGCCGGAATAACATACTCATAAAAACAGGTAAGCACCGACGATGGATTACCCGGCAACCCGAATACCCATTTTTTCCCTTTTCGGCCCACAAACAGCGGTTTTCCCGGCCGTTGCTTTAGTTTATGGAACAAGGTAGTAACCCCGCATTCAGCAGCTGCCTGCGGCACAAAATCATAATTACCTACACTTACCCCGCCCGTCAATAACACCACGTCGCTATTGTCGAGCGCATATTGTAAAGTATCTTTTACCGTTTGGGGATCGTCCTTTGCTTCGAATACCGGCACTTCTTCTATCAGTAACGACTGCAATGCTGCCCGCAACTGGTACGAATTGCATTCGTATACCTGTCCGTAATGTAATGGCTTGCCGGGCTGTTGCAGTTCGTTGCCGGTTACAATGATACTCATAACCGGTGTGGGATAAACCGTTACTTCCGATACACCGGTCGTTGCCAGAAAGCCTATAGCCGCTGGCGTTAGTACATCGCCTTTCAGCAGCGCCATTTCCCCGGCTTTTATTTCAGAACCTTTGGGGCGCACATTCAGCCCGGTTTTCAACTGCTCATCGTGAATATGTAACTGCCCGTTGTTCACCTCCGTTTTTTCCTGCATAACGACCGTATCGGCGCCGGCAGGAACGGGCGCGCCGGTAAAGATGCGCATGGCCTGGTTGCCCTGCAGTGTCGACAGTCCGGGCGCACCGGCGGGCACTTCGCCCTGGATGCTTAATGTTTTATGCAACTCATAACCGGCAAACGACAAAGCATAACCGTCCATGGCCGATTGATCGAATGCAGGAATATCCGTTTGGGCTGTTACATCGGCTGCCAGCACGCGGCCTGCCGCCTGTTGTAATGGAATGGTTACCGGCGGCAATGCAGTGGCATTGTCGCGGATCATATTTTTTGCTTCTGTTACAGAAATCATGTCGCTGGTATTAACCTCCGATGGTGATCATGCTGCGGTTCTGAATAGCACTGGCTTCCAGGTGCTCGAAATCGGTATTGAACTGTCCGCCCAGTTCTTTCTTCTTGGCATGAATACTCTGGCGGATCAAAGGAATGATGTCGCCCCCGTTTCGTATGGTAGTAAGAAGATCGGTTTCTTCCTGGGAGAAAAGACAATTTTTCATTTTGCCGTCAGCGGTCAGTCGCATGCGATTGCAGGTACTGCAAAACGGCGCGCTCATGGTGCTGATAACGGCAAAGGTGCCGGCGTGGCCCGGTACCAGGTATTTTTTTGCGGTATCGTTCAGCTCACCTTTTAACGGCAGGAACGAATACTCCGCTTCTATGATCTGTAATATTTGCTGCCAGGTGAGCACCTTGTTGCTCGTCCACCGGTTTCCCTGAAACGGCATGAACTCGATAAAACGCACATGCACCGGCGTGTTTTTTGTCCAGGCAATAAAACTGTTGATCTCCTGGTCATTGAAATCTTTCATCACCACCACATTCACTTTGGCGCGAATGTCGTTTTCGATCAACAGGTGAATATTATCGTATACCCGTTTGAACTGGTCGCGGCGGGTGATCAGTTGAAATTTATCGGCCTGCAGCGTATCCAGACTAACATTAAGCGAGGTAATACCGGCCTGTTTTAACGTGGGCAGAAATTCATGCAGGCGGGCGCCATTGGTAGTTAGCGTTAAGGTAACCGGCAGTTTCGACAGGGCCAGAATAATATCGGCGGCATCTTTACGTACCAGCGGTTCCCCGCCGGTAAGCCTGATCTTTTTTACGCCCAGGCTCACGAACGTTTTCGCAATAGTCTCTATCTCATGCGCCTGCATCAGTTTTGAGGCGGGCGTAAACTCATACTCCTCTTCAGGCATACAATAAAAACAGCGAAAATTGCAATTGTCGGTCAGCGAGATCCGCAAATAGTCGTGCACCCTGTTAAACTGATCAATTATCATTACCCGTAAAGTTAGTTATTAGTTAACAGGTTAACAAGTTAACAGGTTGACAGGGACCCTCAACTTTGAAAACCTGACAATATTCAGACTTATCTATTTTTAACGGTTGTATTTTCCTTGTCAACTCGTCAACCGGTCAACTCGTCAACTTCCTATACTCCCCCTCCGTATCTATATCAAATTCCCCTTCTGGAAAGGGTACCGGAACCACTTCGTCGGGGTGCTGCTGTATAATTTTTTTCGCACCCGTGTCGCCCTGCAAATCAAGCAGTTGGGGAAACAGGGATTTATCGAACAGGGCGGGAATACCCAGGGTACCGCCATAGGCACTGGCCACAATGCTTTTGTTGCTTTCCTGCCGCTCATTGATAAGTTCCAACAGCAAAGCGGCCGAAACGAACGGCTGATCGCAAACCATAAAGATCACCTGGTCGGGCGATGGCGTGCGATCGAGCAGGGCCTGTAAACCGCACCGGATCGACGAAGCTATCCCCTGCTCCCAGTCGGGATTGAAAACAACATGCACCTGGGCAGGGTTCAACCCGGCTACCAGTTGATCGGCATTGGCGCCCGTTACCACTACCGGCCGCGTGGTGATGGCCATTGCCGTTTGCACCGCATGTTGCAACAGTGTTTTACCCTGCCAGGGTAACAATTGCTTTGGCCGTCCCAACCGGGAAGATGCGCCTGCGGCAAGAATTACTATATCTGTATGAAAGATGGTCATTCCTGATGATTTTAATAAGTAACCTGTTACACCTTTAAGCTTTTCAACCAACCTTCACTTCCTCAATCTCCTTCTCTACCCGCGGATGAATGGTATCGGCACTGTTGCGCAATGATTCGCCATTTCTGCCGGCAATAACCGCCTTTATTTCTGCCACCATCGATAGTGCGATCTCTTCGGCATTTTCGGCGCCAATATTCAATCCTACCGGTCCATATACCATTGCCAGTTGTTCAGGCGTTGGCACTATGCCTTCCGCCTTTAATTCATCGAGCATGCGCACCAGTTTCTTACGCGGGCCCAGCATACCAATATAGGTAATGCGTTGTGTTAATAACTGGCGGAATATTTTGAGGTCATAATTATAATTATGCGTCATCAGCACAAAAACGGTTTGCGCATCAACGGCAACCTGTTGCAGTACCTGGTCTGATTTTGCTACCAGCACCTGGCTGGCGGTAGGGAACCGGGCAGGCGTTGCATACGCAGGCCGTCCATCGGCTACCATTACCCGCCAACCCAGCAAATGCGCCATTTGCGCAACGGGTATGGCGTCGTTTCCCGCTCCGATGATGATGAGCGAAACAGCCGGTTGTATGAGTTCGATAAATGCCGTGAATTGTTTGCCTTCCGATACATACGTTTTTGTAGCCGACACCTGGTTTATAAAGGCGGTTTTTGCGTCGGTGGTCAATGCCTGCTGCAATGCATCATTGCTCATACGCGCGGTAACGGTGCCGCCCGGTAATTGAAGTAAGCAGGTGCCCGGCTGTACTTCGCGCCGGTCGTTCAGCGAAAAAAGCATTACCAGCACGGCATGTTGCCGCTGGCTGTTGATGGTCTTTAATAATCGTATGGGATTATCGGGTTGCGCGGGTAATATCGGTTCTATAACAATATGTATAATGCCTTCGCACCCGAGGCCAACACCCAGTTTGGCATCATCTTCATCTGTTGTATCGTAGGTCACCAGCATGGGCTGCTGCCGCTCCATCACCAGCAATGCTTTACGCAGGGCATCGCCCTCGAGGCAACCGCCGCTGATGGCGCCGGTAAGCTGTCCGTCCTGGGTGATCAACATGCGCGCGCCGGGCCGGCGGTAGGAAGAACCCTGTACATGTACCACGGTGGCCAGTGCGGTCTGTTTCCCCTTTTGTTGCGCCTCCTCGAAGGCCTGTATAATGGCCTGTATTTCTTTCATTTGATAATCAATAATTTTTTCATTTGCCAAACGGAACCCACCATAAAATTTTCATCATTAACAAAAGAAATTGCCCGAATTTTTTATGGCTCATTTCAGATGTAATTCTTTTAACACATCTCCACTAAAGTTACAACAGTTGAAACACATAATTTGATGCAAATTCGACCAACGGCGTTGGGCATATTTTGGTCACTATTAGAATAATTTATCAGGAACCTCTTCCGCACTGTCGTAACTTAAAGGTTCAAATCACTCAATTTTATGGCTTCGTACAAACTCAGTATCAACGGAAGTTCTTTTTCCGTAGAAGCTGATCCCAAAATGCCACTGCTATGGGTTCTGCGCGATCTGTTGAATTTAACCGGTACCAAATATGGCTGCGGTATGTCGCAATGCGGCGCCTGCACCGTGCATTTGAACGGCAATGCCATTCGCTCCTGCACCATGCCTGTTTCGGCCGTAGGCACGCAGAAAATAACCACCATTGAAGGGTTGAGCACCGATAATTCGCACACCGTGCAGCAGGCCTGGATCGCTGAACAGGTTCCGCAATGCGGTTATTGCCAAACCGGGCAGATCATGTCGGCAGTGGCCCTGCTGAAACGAAATCCCAATCCTACCGACCGCGATATCGACATGGCCATGCAGGGAAATATCTGCCGCTGCGGCACCTATCCCCGCATTCGTAAAGCCATTCACAAGGCGGCAGCCATGATGAAACAACCGCCGGCTAAAGGTTTTTAGTGCCACTGCCATGGCAGCATTGGCGGTACGCCGAACCTTCTACCTGTTAACTCAAACTTCGTTATGCAACAAAAACATTCCATCGATCGCCGCGCCTTTTTGAAATTAAGCAGTTTCACCGGCGCTGCGCTCACCATAGGTTTTTACTTCCCTGCACTGGGCAGGGAAACTGCGGCCATCGTTACCGCTTCCACCGCCGAAAACCTCGGCATTGCACTGAACGCATTTATTTCTATTGATAAGAACGGAAGCGTATCCATTCTCAACCACCGCTCCGAAATGGGCCAGGGGTCATACCAGGCGGTTCCGCAAATGATTGCCGAAGAACTGGAAGTTTCGCTCGATCAGGTGTCGATCTCCTTTGCGCCCGGTCACCAGAATAAATACGGCAACCAGATAACCGGCGGCAGTTCAACCGTTCGCGGCGCCTGGAAACACCTGTTGAGAACCGGCGCCACTGCCCGCGAAATGCTGATTGAAGCGGCTGCCAAAATATGGAGTGTACCGAAAGATGAATGCTATGCGCAAAATGGCGAGGTCATTCATCGCCCAAGCAACAAAAAACTCGGTTACGGCGAACTGGTAGAAGAAGCTTCGAAGCTTACGCCGCCCAAACAGGTGGTGTTGAAAGAAAGAAAAAAATACAACCTCATTGGCAAACCATTGCCCCGGCAGGATACGCCTTTAAAGGTCAATGGCAGGGCTGAATTTGGAATGGATAAAAAACTGCCCGGCATGTTGTATGCCGTGGTAGAACGCAGTCCGCACTTTTTAGGAAAAGTAAAAAGTTATGACGACAGCGCCGTAAAGAAAATGCCCGGCGTTAAACACGTCATTAAAGTACATATGCCGGTGTTCAACACCGTAAGGGAAGGTATAGCCATCGTTGCCGACAATACCTGGGCCGCCATGCAGGCGCGCAAGGCGCTGAAAGTAGAATGGGATACTACCGGTTTTGAACACCTCGATACAGCCGCACTGTACAACCGCATGAAAGAAGATCTGAAAAAACCCGGTTTATCACAACGCACCGGCGGCAATTTCGAGGCAACGTTTGCAAAGGCTTCAAAAAAAGTGGAAGCCGTTTATGAAACGCCATACGAAGCGCATGCCTGTATGGAACCGGTGAATTGCGTGGCCGATGTAAAAGAGGATAGAGCGGAAATATGGGGGCCAATTCAGGGGCCCGACTGGATCCAGCGCGACCTGGCCGACCGCCTTAAAATACCCATTGATAAAATAACGGTTAATATGACTTTTTTAGGCGGCGGTTTTGGCCGGAAAGCCTTTACCGATTACACTACCGAAGCCGCATTAATAAGTAAAGAAATAAAAGCCCCTGTACAGGTAGTATGGACGCGCGAAGATGATATGACACAGGGGCCTTTTCGCCCCGGCGCCATGTATGAATGCAAAGCCGGGTTGAACAATGGCCGCATTGCAGCCTTTCAAACAAAAATGGCAGCGCAGAACATGGGCCATCAAAACCCGGGCGCCGATAAAACCAGCTTTAACGACAGCATCACCGAAGGTTTGCCCGAACCGTATTTAAATTCGATAGATCATTATAGTTTTTCAGATATACCAACCGAATCGCCGATACCTGTAATGTGGTGGCGTTCGGTGTATTCCTCTACCAATGGTTTTGCCTATGAAAGTTTTATCGATGAACTGGCCGTTGCGGCCGAAAAGGATCCGCTCGATCTCCGGCGCGCACATTTGCGCGATGAACGTTACCTCGCCATTATTGACAAGCTGGAAGAAATAACGGGCTGGAAATCGCGCGGCAAAAATTCCGGCTGGGGTGTAGCCATCACCGAATGTTTTAAAAGCATAGTGGGCGAAGCGGTAAAAGTGTCGAAACAGGCCGATGGTAAATTAAAGATCGACCGCATTGTAGCTGTAATGGATTGCGGCTGGTATGTGAACCCCGATATCATCAAAGCACAGGTAGAAGGCAGCATCGTAATGGCATTGGGCGCTGCAACAACACATGCAACGAATTTTACCGATGGCAAAGCAGTTGAAACGAATTTTCATCAATACCGCATGCCGCGCATAAGCGATGTGCCCGATATGGAAATATATATTATGGAAAACGAAGAGAAACCCGGCGGCGTAGGCGAACCGGGCTTACCACCATTCGCACCGGCATTATGTAATGCGATCTTCGATCTTACAGGAAAGCGGATACGCAAACTGCCGTTCAATATGAATGAGGTGTAAGAGCAGATGAGAAAATCAAGATCAGGCAACCCCGTCACCGGTTTTCCAGAACGGGGTTTATTATTGAGGTTACGCTCTGTGGACTTTACCCGATGCGGGATGCCGGGAACGAACGTATAGTCAATAAAAAAGGACGGCCAGTAATGACCATCCCGTAGTTGCCTAAAAGCGTGAACCATCTATAATGCACAGCATTAAACTAAGTTCTGGTACGAAGCAATTATTCAATCACTACCTTGTTCATAAAGACCACTTCACCCGTTGCTTTATTTACTCCTTTTATAAAATAAGTACCCGATGTTGAAATAGTAAATGGCTTCACTACGCCGCTGGCAAGCGTTTCTTCCTTTCCAATCATTTTGCCATCGACATTATAAATCCGCACAACAGTAATTCCATCCGCATTGGTAAGCAATACATTGAATTGCCCTCTTGCCGGAACCGGCCAAACCTTCACCTGTGGTATTGCATCACTGCCATTCACTGTGCGAATTGCTGAAACGGTTTGTTTGCCATCAAAATCTTTCTGCAACAGCCTGTAATATGTTACGCCATTATGATCGTTGACGTCCTGCGTTTCATATTCCAGTTTTACCGGGCTGTTGCCGTTATCTGCCTTACTGTCGATTTTGCCTATGGTCGTAAACGGACTACCGGGTGAGAATGTACGCTGCACTTCAAAATAATCGTTGTGCGACTCCTGTTCCGTTTGCCAGTTAAGGCTTACGGTTGACGCATCTTTTCTTTTTGCTTTGAAATTAACCAGGGTTACGGGCAGCACCGCATCGGGAGTGGCCAGTATATTCACGGTGCGTGTCATGGCGCTTCCTTCAGCATCGGTTACTGTAAATTCAAATGAGGCCAGCCCGTTTGCTGCCGGGGTAAACAACACAGTACCGGGGTTAGCGGCATCAGGCACTACAGAACCGTTCACCGCATTGGCAGTTATAAACACGGGGTTATTGGTATACCCGCGGGCCAGCGTTTTCAGGTCGAGCGAAAAAGGTGTGGCAGGCAAAATAAAATAGTGCAGGCCGCCCATCCACTCCAGGTATTCATCCAGTTGGGTAAAGCCATCCATATCGGCATCGCTGTTGGCATCTGAAAAATCATTGGCGCCTGAATTTACATTTAGTCCTTTTAGCGTTTCCCACCAGTTGGGTAAACCGTCATTATCGGAATCGAATGCAGCGTCGCGTTGTATGGCCGGATAGTTTTCCCAACCGCCTACATCGCTTTCTTTATCGGGTAAACCCGGATACCCCGATACGCTTCCCGAATACGTATAAGTGCCGTTCAACGTTTCATTCACAACCCTGATATCATGATCGTCGAAAACAGGTTGGTTACTGCCTACATTCGAAAGCACGCGCTTATAGGCGTCTTTGGCCGTTTGGGTTGCAATGTGGGAATCAAAGAATGGCGAGCTCACGAAGGTTGTCCAGTTTACAATGGCGCCATTGCTTATGCGAATGCGGCGGCCAAGGTCCTGTGTGCTTTCATCAAAATAACCGGGCATTACATTGCCTTCGCAATAATATTGCTGGGTACCCAGCCCTACTCCTTCATGATCGGCGGTTAACGCAACAAAAATGCGGCTTGCGGCGCCGGGTTTATAATAGTTGTTTACAAAATTCACCTGGTGGGCGCCTCCATCGGTAGTGCGGCCGCGCCAGTTGTACACGACGTTGTTACGAATATCGAGTTTACCTGAATAGTAGCCATTACCATCGAGGCCGCCGCCCAAACTCCAGTTGCGGCCTTCGCAATGCGCCAGTAAATTATGGTGGAAGCTTCCGATATAGCCACCGATCGTTGCGGCATAACCGTGTGCGGTTCCCGCCGGGTAGTTCTGGTGGCCCGCTACGTTCAGCGCTTCCGAGATCAGGGTACGTTGCAGGGTTACGTTTTTGGCGTTCCGCGAGCTGAATGCTTCATCGATGGTCCAGCTGACGGAGCAGTTGTCAACGATACTGAAATCGCCCACACAGCCCATACCATCGGTGGTAGCCGTACCGCCTACCCGTACCCGCAGGTGACGTATAACAATATCTTTACCACCTGCGCCAAAGGGATTGCCTTTAATACAAATTCCTTTACCGGGCGCGGTTTGTCCGGCAATGGTTATATAGTTCTGTGAAACCGTCAATCGCGAATTTAGGGTGATGATACCCGACACATCGAATACAATGGTACGCGGGCCAATATCATTGGTAACGGCTTCGCGCAAGCTGCCGGGGCCGCTGTCATCGAGCGTGGTTACATGCACCACCCTGCCACCGCGGCCGCCGCGGGCAAACCGGCCATACCCTTCTGCATCTTTAAATGCCAGCTGGCGCGGGCGGTAGTACCAGATATTCCCCCTGGTGATATTGCCATCGGCATCCTCCTGGTCGACCCGCCAGTAATACGAATTCATACTGTATTGGGCCGAAGCGGTATAAGCCGTAGTCGTTAACCGGCCTTTGTATAACGACGAAGCAGGCGTTGCGCCGGCAACAGCAGCAGAATCGATGCCGATATATACATGGCTGGCTACCGCATTGGCGGCATTCGTCCAACTGGTGTTCAGGGTGCCGTTATCTGCATCAACATGTTCATCGCCATGCGCCGGGAAAGGCAATTTTGCCTGGTAAAGCGGGTTGGCGGTATTGAGCTCGATGCCGTTGAGCATAAAATTCCTGTTGGAAGCGCCGGTGGTGGTATCGGCAACAAATAATAACACCACATCCTGTCCGGCCAGGGCATCGGCATACATATAAGCGACAGGCACATTGGAAGTAATGGTTTCGCGAACGCTCAATGCGAGGTTATCGTATTTCATTACGCCATTTACATACACATCGATCGGGGCGAAGGTGTTGGTAGCCGGGTTATCGACGTTGTTATGATAAGTAAGGAAACTGTGCCGGCCGGCCGGCAAACCGCTGATGCGCATCTCTATCTGCGCACCGCTGTTCCCACTATTTACCCGCACGCCATCACATACCAAACGGGCAAAAAAAGGCGTTTGTATACCGGCCTTGTACCAGTTGGTACTGAGCTTATCGCCATACGGCCCCTTTCTGATAAGCTTAACGGTAACACCACCGCTTAGTGAAATCGTTGCGGTATCGAGCGTTGCAGCAGGCAGTGCCCACCCGGTGTACCCCGGCTCCAGTACTTCTGCATCGGGCCGGCCGGTTTGGTTGAGATCGATCTTGTGAACAGGATTTTGCGGGAAAGCCGTAAAATAGCAGCCAACAAATAGCAGGGTCGCAAATAAAGTGCATACACACTTTGTAGCTCGTTGAAAGCAAAGCATACGTTAGTTTTAAAATGGTTTTGTAGAACAGTAATAAATAAATGGCTTCCGGAAATCAGTAGCCGGAACAACCTCCAGGTTGAGCTAACAAACAATAAAATGAAATGATTTCGTACAGGGGAGCGACAGTGCTATCAGGTTAGAACATAGCAACGCAATCGCATATGGCAAATTAGTTACCCTGCAACCGGTTAAAAATGGAATATCTTATTTTTTTGATGTACTATTCTTTTATTCCAACGCATAACAGGTATGTTTAAACTGTAATAACGAAGCTTACGAATGACGAATGCTCTTAATTATACGAGTTGTATCTTTATATATAAACCGGGGCGCGTATGGAAAGCGATAACAATAAAGGATTGAACGGCCTGGAAGCCGCCTTGGGCAAACCCAGGTACTATATCGATGCGCCCGATAAACTCCCTGGTGAAAATTATTACTGGTTTCCGAATGTGGGCGATAGCATGACGGATAATACCCCGGGCTCCATTCCCGGCGGCAGTCTTACCCTTGGCCGGTTGCTAACCGTTGATAACATAACGGAAATACCCCTGCACCGCCCCATGGTTTTTATTATTGAATACAAAGGAGAACAATTCTGTTTGCTGAAAAGCCCCGCCGGCACCAGGGCTATCGATACAACTGACGAAAACACCGGTTCTGCAGCGCTTTGCCTGCGCAGTTACCATCCCGGCCCCGGTTATGACGATCTTTGGGTGCCGTTTCAAAATATCAGGTACATTTTCGTGGTGGAAAGAGTTCGCCGCCCAAACGGAACGGAGTTTGTTCCCGAAGAAAAAGAAGTGACAAGAATTAAAAATAAATAGGATCATAAAAGTGCCACACTTTCAGGATGTGGCACTTTTTATTTCCGCATCAGTCTTTGATATAGTAACTCACTTCATGCGCTTCCCAGGGCGCAGGCACCTCCAGTTTGGCAACCAGCTTATCCACTGCATTTTTAGGCACTACCGCCTCTCGGTGTTTATTCTGCACATGCAGCTTTTGATAAGGCACTTCTACGTATACTATTTTTACATAGGCCTTATAGGTCACAAACAGGTCGATCAGTTGTGAACGCATTTGCCTGGTTATATTGGTGGCGTTCCACACAAAAGACCGCTTTTTGCGCAAATGCTCCCGCGCCTGTTCCTTTGCCAGCTGTACTACCGTGCCATTCCCGCTTTTATCGGTAGGCGATATTTTATGCGCACGGCGTATTTCATCGAGGTTAACAACAGGCCAGTCTTTATAATGCTGCCGCACATAAGTATCCTTTCCTGAGCCCGGCAAACCGCAAAGCATAACAACGGTGGCGCCAAAATCATCATACGGAACAAAATCGGGCGCGCTGCCCTGTTTATTGAAATAATGGTATTGCGCATTGGGCGTTTTAAACGCTTTTGGCTTTCCCCAGCAATCATGTTCCTGGCACAATGCTTCAAACAGATCTATCCGATACAAAAGGTCGTGCCGGTCATCGCATATTCTTCCCAATGCATCAGCCCTTGCCAGCAGGGATAACAATTGCGTGTTCACCATCAGGGCGGTTTCTATCACCGTTCTCGCCGGGTCCCTTCTTTCAATAGCCCAAATGGGCTGGCCATGAAAGCGCACCAACTGTACGATCTGTTCCCTGATCGTAAAAGGCGCCGGCAGTTCGGTATATAAAATTTGCCGCGCTGTTGCCGCTCCTTTTTTTGAATGCCCTTTTGAGGTAATACTGCCATCCGGTTCATGCACCGTAGTGGAGCGTTTTTCAACATCGTGCAACAATGCCGCCGCCCATAATATTTCCTGTTCCTGCGCCGGCAGGCGCTTATAACCCGCCAGCTGCTGCAGGGCTTCCATCACCATCCGCGTATGAATGGCCACATTGCCTTCGGCATGATGCACGGGATCTTGCGGAACCGCTTCCATATCCTGTACCCAATCGAACTTTTCTTCTAAACTATCCCAGTCTTTATTGGTAGTTAACATCCACATAATGTCCTCCTTCATGTTTTAAACCTGCACGTTTCCAGTTCCGCGTCCAGTGCTCGTTTGTTTTTACGTGCCCTTTGCGCACCCATTTAAAAACATTGTGCGCAAACTCATCGCGATGGAAACCGGCTGCATTCCGGCTTACGATACCTTCCAGCGTGCATCGCTTTCCGGTAGCGGTATCAACCGGTTCAAAAGCACCGGCAGTTGTTACGATGTTCATTATTTTCTGCTCGAACAATTTCCTGTCGCCAGGTGTGTGTTCCATTTCAATCTGCGGCACGGCAGGCAGATCGAGCATAGCTGCATAGAATTGTACTTCTTCCCAGCTTAGCCAGCGATCCTGTTCCCGCACTGCAAATACATAAAAATGATGATCGAGCTGTTGATACCTTATGGAATGCACCGCATACAGGTTCTCTAAAAAGATTTCCAGGCCGCCGAGGTCGTTCTTCACCCGTTGCCAGAATTCCCGCAACGTGGCCGTCCATGGCGAAGTGGTGGGCGCCGCGTGCGAACGCGCAAATACGCCCCTTTTGCTCAAACAGTTATTTTCACCGTCGAGCTTTTCGGTATGTACTACCGTTTTTATTTGTTGAAGGTCGCTCCAATA
The DNA here is from genome assembly GCF_002078015.1 of Niastella populi. GTDB lineage: Bacteria > Bacteroidota > Bacteroidia > Chitinophagales > Chitinophagaceae > Niastella > Niastella populi. The sequence continues at coordinate 49,398 of NZ_LWBP01000206.1, forward strand.
ATCATAATTGATCCTGTCATCACTGGTTGTTCCCGGCGAAAAGGGATAATGATACGTGCGACCGTATTTCTCTGATTGCATAAACAAAGTAATACGTGATCAGGGCTGCAAAAACAGCACCTTCAAAATTGTTAAGATAAAAGAAAAGCTGTAACGCTCTTAATGAAGCGTATCAATGAGAAAGGATTATATGTGGAGGCGATTACATAACACAGGCTTTACCTTGTTTCGAATTGAGGGCAAAATTACACTTTTTTCGGTGTAATCAAAATGAAGCGTTAAATACGTGCATCCTTTGCCGGTACAGCCGGCAATATTTGCCGAACCTGGTTAAAGCAAGTGTTTTATGCCGTAAATTTAGAATTTCCAGGCCTTTAGGCACTACGGCATTCAAATTGCAACAGAAACATTGAAAAATCCTGTTTATTATGACACTCACCGAGTTATTGATACTTCTTGTAATCGCCGCCATTTGCGGGGCGGTTGGACAGTCTCTGGCAGGCTACGATCTGGGCGGTTGCCTGGTTTCAATAGTAGTTGGTTTTATCGGCGCATACATCGGCTTATGGCTGGCAGGCAAATTCGGACTGCCTGAAATATTTGCCATCAGAGTTGGCGGAAAAACATTTCCGATCATCTGGGCTGTTGTGGGGTCGGCGCTTTTTACCCTCATAATAGCACTGATACGGGGGGCTATTTTCGGGCGCCGCATATAAATAATTCGACAGGGCATTCCATCATACTTTTCAACTCAGTAAAAGGCAGCGACAACATGCTGCCTTTTCTTTTTGCGTCATAAAGCCATCTTCGTTTATTACAAATTGATATGTTCCCTACGCGCAGATTAACATCACCAACTTTTTTACACACGCCCGTCATTGCAAACTTCGACATCGATCAAACGTTCAAAAACCCTGGCCGCCCAAAATTAAAATTTCAAATCAACATTACGAGATACCTCTCTCATGAAAACTTTTAACCTGCGAGGCATGAAATTTTCAGCAATTGTTTTGTTAAATCTGTAAAACTGCCAATTAATGTGCAAACACATTATTTGACTGAACAGATCTTTTTGTGCACAGATAAAACTGACCGCATATGAGATTTTCTGCACCTCACCAAAGCCAGCTTCGGCTGTTGATTTACACAGCCCTTACGCTCACCTTTATTCTTCTACAGTATCGCTTAGCAAATGCAGCTGATGAAAAAAGATTTATTCCCGTCAGAGGGACGGTAACTTCCGCAATTGACCAGCAACCGCTACCGGGGGTTTCGGTAACTATAAAAGGAACAAATACCGGTACGGCAACAGATGCCGCCGGAACTTTCAGTTTCAACAATGTTGAAGCCAATGCAACACTGGTATTCAGCTTTGTAGGTTATCAAACAATGGAAGTGCCTGTAAGAAACCGCCAGGTGATCGATATTGTATTACAGGTGGAAAGCGGTATGCTCCTTGAAACGGTGGTTACCGCCATTGCCATCCGGCGCGATAAAAAATCGCTTGGCTATTCCGCCCCTGTTGTTAAAAGCGAAGAACTGCTTACGGGCCGCAATACCAGTCCGTTAAATGCATTACAGGGAAAAGTGGCGGGCGTAAATATCACCAGTACATCCAGCGCACCCAACAGTTCTTCCCGTATCGTGTTGCGGGGCGGTTCTTCCATTTCGGGCAACAACCAGGCGTTGATGGTTATAGACGGTATTCCCATCGATAACTCTGACTTCCTTGGCGGAAGCGATGTTCGTTCAACTCAAAATAGCGGTGTGGTTGATCCAAGAAGTACGGTGAACTTCGGTAACCGCGGAAATGACATCAACCCGGAAGATATAGAATCGATCACCGTTTTGAAAGGCCCCACAGCAGCCGCGTTATACGGGTCAAGAGCTTCGAACGGCGCCATTATCATAACAACGAAATCGGGCAGAAAAGGACAGAAGAATGAAGTAACCGTTAGTTCAACCGTCACATTCTCTAATGTATTGAAACTGCCGCGGTTCCAGAATAGTTTTGGCCAGGGGTATGCAATTGATATTCTGCCGGATGGCTCTTTGGAATATTACAACGATCCTATCGAGAACTGGAGCTGGGGGCCCCCATTTACCGGCGAAATGCAGGAATGGGGACAACAGATCAATGGTGTTCGGCAACAAAAACCGTATTCGGCACAGGAAAAAAATGTTCGGAAATTTTTTGAGCTGGGAAGGATGATCAGTAACACCGCAACATTCGCCGGGTCGGGAGAAAAGACTACTTTCTACTTATCTCTCAATAGTCTGAACTCCGACGGTATCATGCCCGACGACAAAGACACCTACAACCGTTACAATGCACGCTTCAATGGTTCCGCGCAATTCACTAATAAATTCTCAGCCAGCATTGGCCTTAACTATAGCCGGGTGAACAGCAATCTGGTACAGGGCGGACAGGGCCCGGGCTCGGTTTATGACAACCTGCTTCAAACGCCACGCGATATTCCTATTGACAAACTGGGCGACCTGAGCAATCCCTATAACGGTTATGGATTTTTAAATGAACGGGGTGAACAGGTATATGGCTTTTATGGCGGTTATACCGTTAGTCCATATTTTATTCTGCAGAATTATAAAAATGAAAATGATGTAGACCGGATTGTGGGTAATTTCACCATCACCTGGGAACCAACGGAATGGTTGAACGTGGTGGAAAGAGTGGGCGCCGATGTATACTCAGACCGCAGAAGATTTAAATACCCTAAGTTCACCTATTACCCTGCCGATGAAGAAACCGGCAACTACTCGCGTTCGAATGTGCAGTCGGAAGTTGGACAATACCGGGAAAACAATTTCAACATCAGCGAAATTGTACATGATCTTATGATAACCGGTAAGAAAGACTTTGGCGATCTCAGCACCAGCCTGTTGCTGGGGCATAACATCAGGCAAAGGACCGCTACCCTGCTCGATGCAAGCACCAATGAATCGTTCGGGGTGATCGTTCCAGGCTGGTACAATCTCGATAACAGTAATGGGCCGTTATACAATTTTAACGATTTCAGCCGCCGGCGCCTGATGGGCATCTATGCGCAACTTACGTTAGGCTACGATCAAACGCTCTTCCTCGATCTTACAGCGCGGAACGACTGGTCGTCGACCCTGCCGAAAAACAACCGTTCTTTCTTTTACCCAAGCGCCAGCGCTTCGTTCGTGTTTACGGAATTGATGAGGAACAGCAGGCTGGCCGACATACTCGACTATGGTAAACTACGCGCCAGTATAGCACAGGTTGGTAACGATGCCAACCCCTACCTGCTGGAGAATTATTATGCAAGACCGGAAATAGAAGGCAATTTCGGAAGCACTACATTTCCTTTTAACGGTGTACCCGGCTTAACAAGGTTTGGCCGGATCGCAAACCCTGATCTGAAACCCGAGATCACAACAGCCTGGGAAGTAGGTACGGAAATGAATTTCTGGAACAACCGGTTATACCTTGATTTCACTTATTACAAAAACAGGTCGAAAGACCAGATCCTCACTATTCCGATTTCCGAAGCGTCGGGCTTTACTTCAAAAGTTATCAATGGCGGTATAGTGGAAAATAAAGGAGTTGAATTAAGCGTGCGCGGTACACCTATACGGGCACAGTCGGGCTTTTCACTGGAACTGTTTGGTACTTATACCCGCAACCGCAGCAAGGTGGTTGATCTTCAACTGGAAGGCGTAACGCAGGTTTCGCTGGGCGGTTTGGCCGATATGTCGGCCGTAGCGGCAGAAGGAAAACCATATGGAACTTTTTATGGTGTGGATGTATTGACCGATGAAGAAGGAAGAGTGATCGTAGACCCATCTTCCGGTATTCCGCTGGAAACGCCGGGCGCTGTATATTTCGATTCCTATAATCCTGACTACATAGCCTCCTGGGGAATGAATGCCCGTTATAAAGGGTTTGCATTGAGTGTTTTGTTCGACACAAAACAGGGCGGACAATTTGTTTCACGCACAAAAGATATAATGGCCTTTGTAGGCACTTCCTGGGAAACGGTAGAGTATGGCCGCGAACCCTATTTGTTCCCCAACTCGGTTTATTATGATCAGTCAGATAAACTGGTCACCAACACCGACGCGAAAGTGCTGCCCCAGGACTATTTCAGCAATTTGCCTTATGGCCGTAATGTGATCGACGCCTCGTATGTAAAACTGCGTGAAGTGAGCCTGAGCTATAAAATCCCAAGGAATGTACTTAAAAATTCTCTATTTGGGGATTTGACCTTCGGCATCTTCGGGAACAACCTGGTTTTGTGGACGCCTTCACAGAATAAGTATGTCGACCCGGAGATCAATTCCGCAGGCGCCACCAATTTGCAGGGCTTCGACTTTACAGCCCAGCCCTCGCAACGGAATTTTGGTTTTAACATAAGTGCAAGTTTCTGATAACCTTATAAATAACAGGTCATGAAAGTTATTATCAATATAAGATACAAATGGCTGCTTATTATACCGGTTATAATTACCGGTATCACAGGTTGCAAAAAGTTTTTAGATACCAACGACAATCCGAACCTGTCGTCCAACGCCTCTGTTGAACTGTTGCTGCCCGCTGCGCAGGCTGCTATCGGTCACGCGCTTGGCAATCCGCTGCAGATCCATGGTGGTATCTGGGCGCAATTCTGGACACAAAACCCAACTTCATCGCAATACCGAAGCCTCGACCAGTATTCGGTAACCACTACTTCTTTCGACAGACCATGGCGTATGTTGTATTCCGATGCAGCGCAGGATCTTCAGGAAATACTGACCCTTACCGAAGGTAAGCCGGCATACAATCAATATACCGCTATCGCCTACCTGATGAAGGCATATACGTTCCAGCTGGCAACCGATGCCTTTGGCGATGTGCCGCTCACCCAGGCTGCCGATGCGTCTGTTACCAATCCCGATTACAATCCACAGCAACAGGTGTACGACAGTATACTATCGTATGCTGACAGGGCTATTTCATTGATCGATGTAGATGCGGATGTACACCCCTCTACCGATGACCTCATATTCCAGGGCGATATGGAACAATGGCTGCGTTTTGCCAATACGTTTAAATTACGCGCATTGTTAAGATTATCGGAAGTAGCGCCGCAACGGGCCGCCGCCGGCATTCAAACATTGAACAATGCATTATTCCTCGAGGAAGATGCGGAAATCGAATACAGTACAGTGGGTGGAAATCAAAATCCATTGTTCTCCGAAATGCTTGGCTTAAGCCGGGTACAAAACCTGGTGGCCAGTGAAACGGTTGCAAAGTATATGACGCAGAACCGCGACCCGCGGTCGGAAATTTTCTTTACCCGGTACAGAAATACAGCCGGTACAATAGATTCGATCATTGGTATAAAGCAGGGATCATTCAGAACGAATACAAGGATATTTTCATTACCCTCTACCCTCGTAGGCGCCAACGCCAGGAACGACCAAAGCGCCAATGCCCCGGTGAAATTCATGTCGGCCGCAGAAAGTTATTTCCTGCAGGCTGAAGCACGGGTACGCGGCTGGTTAACAACCGGAGAAACCGCTTTGAATTTATTCAGGGAAGGTATCAGGGCCAGCTTTGAATCATATAATGTACCAAACGTTGAAACGTACATTACCTCCTCACCTGCTGCACAATGGCCTGGTGAAACAGGACAGCAGGTAAGGGCAATAATTATTCAGAAATGGCTGGCCATGACGGGCAACCAGGGTTTTGAAGCCTGGACCGAATGGCGCCGCACCGGTTATCCCGATTTCCTGGTGGTATCTGCAGCAACAGCACTGGGCGATGACAGAATGCCTGCTCGTTTGTTATATCCAAGCTCTGAAGTTACCAGGAACGTAAACTTCCCCGGCATAAAACAAATATATGAACCCGTGTGGTGGGATGTAGATTAGAAAAAAAGGTTAAGCCTTTACACCGTTAAATAAGCTATCGGCCATAAATACAAGCTGGCTGCCGGTTAAATTAAAATCATCTTCCAGAAAAAGTTTGTGGGCAGTGGCCTTCAACGTTATGTTGATCATCGCAGCCCACAAACCCATTTCTGCATTGTTCATCATTTTAACTTCCCGCTGGCTGATACCAAGAATTAGCACATCCTTTATCAGCTCTTCCAGGTACGAGTCGCGCTTTTTGATAATGTTGTCAAACAGAAAATGGTTCTCGTACAGGTCTGTTTTGAAGATCCCAAACTTATTGGCCTTTTGCTTTACATCTGTAAGTAAAGTGGTAAACAATACCCTGAATTGATTCGAAGCCGATCCTTCTTGTCTTACCGCCGCTGCAACCTGGGTCTGGCTGGTTGAGATATCGTTTAAAATAACCGCCTCAAAGATCTCCTCCTTCGTCTTATAATAATAATATAATGCGCTTTTCGACTTGCCTACCTGGCGGGCAATATCCTCCATGGTGGTCTTCTTAAACCCAAATCTTTCAAACAGATCCCGGGCGCCATTTAGTATTTCCTCCCTGAACGGGTCCTTTACATCTTGACTATTCGACATTTTTGGTCGATTTAAAGTGATTTCTACAAATATACAGAATCCTGACCGATCTCATTTTCTCAAAAACCAGAAACGATAGAGAAACCGGGCGTTCCGGCTGTTTACTTTGTATACACTATGTATATCAAGTATTTATTAGTGCTTTAGACTGCTCTACAACACCGATCGCTGCCTGGCAGCCACCCGCTTTCACATTGCTTTAACAATTTAATTCGACCGTTTTTACAATTTGGTCGAAAAGTCATACTATCTTTGACCAATCAACCAATTTAGTCGAATATTTAATGAACGAAATCACTATACTTCAAACAGCCTGTCGCTTATTCACCACCCAGGGCATCCAGCTCTTTACCATGGATGAAATTGCGTCACGGCTGGCGATCTCGAAAAAGACCCTTTACCGGTTCTTTACCTCGCGCCAGGACCTGGTTCAGCAGGTTTGTCAACTGGTGGCAGCCGACTACAGCCAGCAGATGGAAGCGGCTGCCGGCCCGGAAGCTGATAACCTCCAACGCGTGCTTGGCTTTATGGCCGTCAATGTCGCTTTCTGTAAAAAGAACAGCCTTGCCTTTTTTTCCGATCTGCAAAAACATTATCCGGCTGAGTATTTACACCTCACCACAACGCTCAACAGCATTACCGAGCAGCGGCTGCTGAAAGTGCTTGAAGATGGAATCGTAGAAGGCGTGTTCCGCGGAAGCCTGCACCCCAAACTGATAGTTACGCTTATACAGCAACATATAAAACGCGATTTCGAATTCGCCGCCGAACTGGTGAACGATTACTCGAAAGATGAAGTATTCAGACAGGGCATGTACCTGTTCCTGTACGGCATCATAGCCCCTGAAGCCATTCCCCAACTGGAAAATGAACTGAAAAGGTACAGCCAGGCCAACAGGATGGCACATACGGAAAAGAACGAATCACTATAACAAAAAACAGCTCAATTAAACAGATACTTAATGAAACACAATCAATCGCTTCGAACCCTTGTTCAACGTTTGGTATTGCTTGTGGCCGGAGTTGGCATCATGTCGGTAGCAGAAGCCCAGACAAAGCCGCTCTCCCTCAAAGAAGCATTACAACAGGCGCTGAAAAACAAATCGGAAGCAATTAAGGCCAAACTGGATGAAGAGAACAGCCGGAATAAAATTGATGAGGCAAGATCGCAGGCATTGCCGCAAATAAATGGCAACGCCGGTATTACTTACAACCCCATTCTGCAGTTAAGCGCCGTGCCGGGCGACCTCGCCGGGCAGCCCGGTAAAACGTTGTTGATACCTTTCGGACAAAAATGGAACAGCAGCGCCTCCGTATCGCTTTCACAAACGCTGTTCGATAAATCGGTTTTCACCGGTTTGAAAGCGGCCAAAACAACGCAGCAGTATTACAAGCTCGTAAGCAGGCTTACCGATGAGCAGGTAATTGAAAAAGTAGCCACACAATATTACCAGGTGCTGGTACAGCGCCAGCAACTGGTAGTAATCGACAGCAATATCGCCACCACCACCCGGGTGATGAAGGTTATTGAAGGCCAGTATAAGAACGGACTGGCAAAAAAGATCGATCTCGACAGAAGTAAGGTGAACCTTTCAAACCTCGAAGCGCAACAACAGCAACTGAACAATGCCGTTCAACTGCAGGAAAACACGCTGAAGTTTTATATGGGTATACCCATTGAAACACCCATCACCGTTCCACCTTCTGCACTCGACAGCATTCAGCCCAAACTGGCGATGATGGACGTTATGCCCGATGTAAAAAAACTATCTGACTACCAGGTATTGAAAAAGCAGGAAGAACTGCTGGTGTTGCAAAAGGAAGCTACTACGGCAGGTTATTATCCCTCTTTATCGCTTTCGGGTAATTATGGTTATACAGGTATAAGCAATAAGTTTCCTATAGGTACCGGCGCCAACTGGTTCGATTATGCTTCGGTAGGGTTGAACCTGAAGATCCCGATCTTCAACGGCTTCGCCACCCGCTCGAAAGTGCGGCAGGCTGATGTGGAGATCAAAAAGCTGCAGGCAGATATCAAAAACACCGAACTGTCGCTGAACCTTACCTATCAGAATGCAAGGACCCAGCTTCGCAACAGCATCATTACACTGAACAATCAGAAAGAGAACGTAGCGCTGGCCGAAGAGGTATATGCCAATACGCAGAACAACTATACGCAGGGCCTCGCGCCGCTGACAGACCTGCTCGATGCCGAGAATTCGCTTACCACAGCACAAAATAATTATACCTCCGCTTTACTCGATTACCGTATTGCAGAGATACAACTGATAAAAGCACAGGGAAATTTAAAATCACTCTTAAACTAACATACAATGAAGAAGATCGGAAAGATCATTGTAACAATCGTAGTAATCATAGTGTCTTTAGGCGCTATCGCCAAAGTACTTTCGAACAACAAAAAGAAATCGGAAGAAAAGACCAAGATCGTAGCACAGCAAAATGCTTCCGTTTCGGTACGGATCGACACGGTTTCCCGTGCTGTTCCTGACCTCGATGTAGTTGCCAATGGCAACTTCGCCCCTGCGCAGGAGTTAAAACTGGCCTCCGAAAAATCGGGCCGCGTGGTACATGTGCTGGCCGATGAAGGCAGTTATGTAAAACAGGGACAAACCGTTGCCACCATCAGGGTCGATCAGCTTTCTGTTGACCTGCACAATGCAGAAGCCAACTATCAAACGGCGCGAACCGACCTCGAAAGATATGAGAATGCATTCAAAACCGGTGGGGTAACCCAGCAACAACTCGACCAGGCGCGCCTGAATGTAGTAAATGCAAAAGCCAAACTCGATCAATCGAAGATCAACCTCGGCGATGCAAACATCCGTGCAACCATCAGCGGTATCGTAAACAAACGTCATATTGAACCCGGCAGCGTGGTTTCACCCGGTACCGCCCTATTCGATATCGTAAATGTTTCTACCCTGAAACTGAACGTAACCGTAAACGAAGCGCAGATCCCTTACCTGGGTGTTGGTAAACAGGTAAAAGTAAAAGCAAGCGTATTCCCTGAAAAAACATTTACCGGCAAAATAAATTTCATTGCACCTAAAGCAGATGAAGCGTTGAACTTCCCGGTGGAGATCACCATCACCAACAATGCCGCCAACCAGTTGAAAGCCGGTATGTATGGTACAGCCATTTTCGATTTCCCTAACCAGTCATCGGTTATTATGGTACCCCGTACCGCCTTTGTGGGCAGCGTGAACAGCAAACTGGTATTTGTAGCAGATAACGGGGTTGCGCGGCTGACATCAGTTACGCCCGGCCGGGTAATTGGCGATAAAGTTGAAGTATTGAACGGTTTAACGGAAGGTACCCTTGTTATCACCAGCGGACAGATCAATCTTGTTGACGGCAGCAGGGTGAGCATTCTGCAGTAAGTGCCGGAACAACCATCATTGTAAAATAATTTTAAAAATGAAATTAGCTGAACTATCCATAAAACGGCCATCCCTCGTGATCGTATTGTTTACGATCCTCACACTGGGCGGTTTGTTTAGTTATCAAATGCTGGGGTACGAACTGATCCCGAAATTCGATAGCAACGCGGTAACCATTACTACGGTTTACCCCGGCGCATCGCCGGCGGAAGTAGAGAACACGGTCACCAAAAAAATTGAAGATGCCGTAGCCTCGCTGGAAAACATCAAAAAGCTGGAATCGAAATCCTATGAAAGCATTTCACTGGTAACGATACAGCTGAACAGCGGCGCCGATGCAGATTATTCATTGAACGATGCGCAACGGAAGATCAATGCAATTCTGAAAGACCTTCCCGAAGACGTTGATCCGCCCTCATTGAATAAATTCTCATTGAGCGATCTTCCCATTCTCACCTTCTCGGCTTCAGCCAAAATGGATGAAGCACAATTTTATGACCTGATCGACAAACGCATCAGTCCCGCCCTTTCGCGCGTGAACGGTGTGGCGCAGGTAACGCTGGTGGGTGGCCAGGAAAGAGAGATCCAGGTAAGCCTCGATGCAGAGAAACTGAAGGGATATGGTTTGTCGGTTCCCCAGGTACAACAGATAATCCTCAGTTCTAACCTCGATTTCCCTACCGGTAATGTACAAACCCGCGAGCAAAGCATCCTGGTGCGGTTATCGGGTAAATATAAGAACGTGGAAGAAATGCGTAACCTGGTACTGACCTCGAAGAACGGTATTGCCGTTCGCCTGGGCGATGTGGCCGATGTACAGGACGCCCAAAAAGAAGTTGAAAAGATCAGCCGGGTTAACCAGAAAAACGCCATCGCCATTCAGATCGTTAAACAAAGCGACGCCAATGCCGTAGCGGTTGCCGACGACATCAAAAAAAGGGTAACGACACTGGAGCAGCAATATGCGGCCAATGGTTTGCAACTTGAAATTGCCAACGACAGCACGGTGTTCACCCTCGAAGCCGCCGATTCAGTAGTACATGACCTGTTGCTGGCCGTAGTACTGGTGGCGTTTGTGATGCTGTTCTTCCTGCACAGTATTCGTAACTCATTGATCGTAATGGTGTCTATTCCGGCTTCATTGATCGCTACGTTCATTGGTATGGCATTGTTGGGTTATACGCTTAACCTGATGAGTTTGCTGGGCCTGTCGCTGGTGGTTGGTATCCTTGTAGATGACGCCATTGTGGTGCTGGAAAATATTTACCGGCACATGGAAATGGGTAAGAACCGGGTACGCGCGGCATTTGATGCCACCAAGGAGATCGGTTTTACCGTAACCGCCATTACCATGGTTATTGTAGTAGTGTTCTTACCAATTGCCTTAAGTACCGGTCTTGTTTCGAATATCATTAAACAATTCTGCGTAACCGTAATTATAGCTACGCTGTTGTCATTATTGTCGTCGTTCACCATTGTGCCCTGGCTGTCATCACGATTTGGTAAACTGGAACATCTTTCCAACAAATCGATCTTCGGCCGCATCATTTTGGGTTTTGAAAAAGGACTTACCTCTTTCACCCACTGGATCACCGGCATTCTGAAATGGTCGTTGAAGCATAAACGCATCACACTGGCCATTGTGGTGGTAATGTTCGTTGGTTCATTGTATATGCTGGCCGGCGGTTACATTGGCGGTGAGTTCTTTGCCAAGAGCGACCGCGGCGAGTTCCTGGTACAAATGGAATTACCAAAAGACGCTTCTATTGAACAAACCAACCAGGTTACACAGAAAGCAGAAGAATTCCTGAGCAAAAAACCGGAGATCGTAAGCCAGGTTACCGCCGTTGGCCAAACCAGCGAAGGTTTCGCCGGCAGCCAGTCAACCGCTTATAAATCGGAGATAAGGGTAACGCTGGTTGATCAAAAAGAGCGTGCCGATGATTCGTACGTGTACGCAGCCAAAATAAAACGGGAACTACAGAATGTACTGGTAGGTGTAAAAGTAAAAACAACACCGGTAGGTATGCTGGGTACGGCAGACCAGGCGCCGCTGGCCCTGGTAGTAATGGCCCCCGACCTCGACAGCGCCATGGTTTTTGCCAATGCAGCCCATGAACAACTGAAAAAGATCAAAGGGGCTACTGAAACAAAACTTACCGTTGAAGCGGGAAACCCCGAGATCAATGTACAGGTTGACCGCGATAAAATGGCCAGCCTGGGTTTAAGCCTGCAAACCGTTGGGCTAACCATGCAAACCGCCTTTAACGGTAATACCGATGGTAAGTTCAGGGCCGGTGAATATGAATACGATATCAATATTCGCTATAACAGTTTCAACAGATCGAATATTGAAGATGTGCGTAACCTCGAGTTCACTAACGACCAGGGGCAGCGCATTAAATTGTCACAGTTCGCCAACATCACCGAATTATCGGGCCCCAGCTTGCTGGAAAGAAGAGATAAAAGCCCTTCTGTAACCGTGCAGGGACAAACAGTAGGCCGCCCTTCGGGTACCGTGGCAGGCGAATGGCAAAAGGAATTTGAAAAAATAAGAAAACCTGCAGGCGTAAGTTATGTATGGGGTGGCGATATGGAAAACCAGTCGGAAGGTTTTGGAACCCTTGGTGTGGCATTGCTTGCTGCGATCCTGCTGGTGTACCTGGTAATGGTATTACTGTACGACAGCTTTATACATCCGCTGGTGGTTTTGTTCTCTGTGCCGCTGTCGTTCATCGGTGCGTTGCTGGCACTGGGATTGACCAACAACTCATTGAACATCTTCACCATCCTTGGTATCATCATGCTTATCGGTTTGGTTTGTAAGAACGCTATCATGATCGTTGACTTTACCAATCACCGGAAACAGGCAGGTGAAAGTACTTTCAATGCTTTGATCCAGGCTAACCATGCAAGACTTCGCCCGATCCTGATGACAACCATTGCGATGGTATTTGGGATGTTACCGATCGCTATTGCATCGGGCCCCGGTGCAGAATGGAAGAACGGGCTGGCCTGGGTTATCATCGGCGGGTTGATCAGCTCCCTCTTCCTTACCCTGATCATTGTACCCGTTATTTATGCCATTTTCGATCATTGGACCGAACGCAGAAAACGCAAAAAACAACAAAAGACGATAGATGAACTGATGGTTGAGGAATATGTACCCGCTGAAAGCGAAGATGGTTTTACTCCCGTACACGCAGTTTAGATGTAAGATAGGATACGCTAAGATAGACAGGCGCTTTTTCATGGATGGAGGCAGGACACCGGATTCATTTCCGGGTCCTGCTTTTTTATTTACCCCTGCCCGGGCTACGCAATGCCATTCTATTTAGTAGCTTTATATACATTTAGTATTCCATATGAAACAGTCAGCAATCAATTGGGCAACGGCACTGACGCCCTTGTTGAAGAAATATAAGAACACGCCCCATCCGCTTGAAGCCACTAATACTTATCAGTGGATAGTGATGGTTGTACTATCGGCCCAGGCAACGGATAACCTCGTGAATCAGATCGCGCCTGAATTTTTCAAAAAATATCCCGATATGAAGGCGCTTTCAAAAGCCGATCCGGGATCATTGTTTCCCATCATTAGTAAAGTGAGGAATTTTGCGCATAAGGCTGCCTGGCTCACGGGGATAGCAAAGCAAATAAAAAGTGACAGTAATATTCCGCTCGAAATAGCATCACTTGTAGCATTACCGGGTATCGGTCGAAAATCGGCCAATGTCATTCGCCGGGGCGCAAAAGCGGCGCCGGAAGGGATCATCGTTGATCTGCATACGATACGCGTGGCCGGCCGGCTGGGTATTACAGATGCTACGAATGCTGAAAAGATCGAAAAACAGTTAATGGAAATGTTGCCCAAAGCAAAATGGGATGCGGGCATGGCCCTGTCGTTCCATGGCCGGGAGATCTGCAGGCCGCAACCCGAGTGCCCTATTTGCCCGGTGAAAAAAGTATGTGAATATTATAATGGCCTGAAGCCAAATGATCCGTTGAAAAAGAAAAGTGGGAAGAAGTAGCTTAGATCAATTTCAGGTATTGGCATTAATGGCATTCGTAAGCACCTTGAACACTACCTCCGACATTTGTTTATCGTAGAATTGCAGCAACAGATCTGTTTTATCTTTTTGTAATCCTATACCATCGGCATAGGTGTCGAATGAATGCAATTGGGTAAATGGTATGGCAAACGACTGCTGACTGGCAGAAAACACCACGCCTTTGCTCGTTACAGCAAATACGCCGGGGTGATTGGAAACTATATGCTCCCTGATGCGTATGCTTCTGCTGGCGCCCAGTTTATACGACACCCCTTTTTCTACCCTTAGCCGCACATTGCTGTGCTGCTGTAAATATTCAGAGGTGTTTCTGGCAAACACCAGGTTGGAACTTATTTCCCAATAAGCCACTTCATCTTTTTGTGTTACAATGGAAGGCGGTTTGCATTCAGGCAAATAACCGCGGTCAAGCGCGTTTAATAGTGACAGATAATAATAATCTTCCCGCAGCTTTTTATCGATATTGGCCTCTTTAATATTGATGCCCAGTTGTTGCGCCATTTGTCTCAACGCCTGTTGTTCTTCAACCGTTACCAGTTTATCTGAAACAATATCCTTAAGGGCGTTCTCATATAATTCCACCGCATTCTTCTGATTGATGCGTTTCACCTCATCTTCAGAAATATTCAGTTCGCGGGCAAACAGCCCGATCTCCAGTAGCTCTTCTTCAGACAAATGATTGTCTGCCAGTTTTTGTTTAGAAAGACTCGTGAGCGCGCTTTTAGCGTATTTGCTTTTGATGGTATTGATAGCGGCTTCAGGCAGCTGAAAATATGTTATAATTTTCTTTAGTACTTCTTTTTCCCCGTCAGTGATCGCATAATCCCGGATAACATCCTGCAGGTACTTCTCATAAATTTCCAGTCCAACCGATTGCAATTTAACCGGATCGGCTTTTTTAGCGTTTGTTCTGTTATAATTTTCGAAGTGGGATTCCCAGTTATTGTAATTATCATTCCTGATATCCTCAATTAACTGAGCGTGAGGGGAAAGGCCGGAAAACAGTTTTTTGAACATTGGCTGGATTTTATAACGGGAATAAAGATATAAAAATGATGCAAAACCATAAAAAAAGCCGCTCTGAGGCGGCTTGTATTTATTCCACTCACTGCTTAGAACTTAAACGATACCCCCAGTTGCAAAGGAGAAATACCATATCCTACTTCGGCATAAGCCCCGAGATGATCGTTGAACATGTAACGGCCACCGGCATGAAGATCAATAGTAACCGAGCCGCCCGAAGATTTATAATCATAGTAGGTTCCGCCTTCATCATACTTTAACTTATAGTGCCTGTAAATAAGTCCGGTACCACCATACACATCCAGTTTGGGATTGTCGATCTCGAGCAGTTCGTTAAAATGGTATGAACCTCTTACCTGGAACATCAGATAGGTATATTTCCAATCGTGATAATACTTGCGCTGCACAAAGCCAAAACCAATACCTGCGCTTATTTTATCGGTAAACCCATGTTCAAACGAAGCCGTTACCGGTAAACCGCCGGAGCCGTACAAGCCATAAGTTCCCAACCCAATGCCGGCATTCAATAAATTAGCGCCTTTCACATTGGTGAATCCGGTGCTATTTGCAGACTGCGCAAATAAACTGTTTTGAGCCATTAGAAAGAAGCATAAAACTGCCAGGGACAAAATTTTCATTTTCATTTCTTATTTATACCGCAAAAATATCTTTCCACCCAAAACGGAGTATATCAATTCGGACTAACTGCCGGAAATGAAGTTTGAAGTGAGGAAGTAATCAGTTGAATAGTATTGGCGGCCGGGAAATTTCCCTCCTGGTTTCACCAACCGCCAATACCATAGGGAAAAAATTTTCCCTACCCCCTTCCTGACCGCCAGGCGTTATCTTTGGGATAAATCGTTACCTGATGTACCAGAAAAAAATACCCGAGTTGCTCGATTGTGGATTGGCTGTTGCCATTAAAGTGGTTGGCGGTAAATGGAAAGCCTGGATAATTGACTGCATCCGGCGCGGTGTAAGACGGCCAAGCGCCATTCACCGCGAAATGCAGGAAGTAAATCCAAGGATCATTAACCTTCACCTGAAAGAACTGGAGGAATTCGGAATCATTTATAAAGAGGTTTACGCCGAAGTGCCCACCAGGGTGGAATACCATTTTACCGAAGTAGGCAAAAGCGTTTTGCCGGTCGTTGACGTACTGGAACAATGGGGCAATACACATAAGGAATACATCCAACGCAATAACTCAGACTTCAAAGCCGGTTCCTGTGAGTTCCATCCCGAACAACAACGCAACAATTAACCGGCCCCGCGCATTACTTTAATGATGGCCGCATGCTCTTCCCCTCCATAACCCGCATCGATGGCGCGTTGAAAAATATGGGCAGCAAACTTCGGCAGTTCATCGCTGATGCCCGCTTCCTTCGATTGCTGCACAAGCAGGTGAAGATCGAGCCCGGTTGTATTGATCGTGCTTTCCGGATCGGTGAACTTATTATGCTGTATCACGTGCCCCATGTGTTTCGATTCCGTTGCGAGAATGGGAGAAATATTATAGATCAGTTCGCCAAATGCGTCGGGCCGCATGCCTTCTTTTTCACAGATCAATGCACCGTGGCAGAAGCCGATCCAGTTACCGGCAAGATAAGCCAGTACAGCCGAGAACAGCACCGCGGAAGCGCCCGGCTCTTCACCAAGATAACTAATGACGCCGGCGAGCGCGTTTAATTCGGTTTCAAACTGTTTGAATATTTCATTGTTGCCACTAAAGGTAATGGTAGCATCTGCGGTACCTATCTGCCTGGGCCATGCAAGGATATCGCCGTTCAAACAATTGGCGCCCTGCTGCCTCGCCCATGCATCAAAATCACGCGCTTCTTTTGGTGTGCCGGTGCTTAACTGTACAAGGGTACGGCCATGCAACAACTCCTTCCCTGCTTCAGAAAATATTTTTGCAGCGGCTTTGTAATCCGATACACATATCACCACAAATGCGCTTGCTTCAACAGCCGCTTTCACATTTTCAGCAACCAAAGCGCCTTTGTGAGCCAGTAAAGCTGCTTTTGCTTTGTTCCTGTTCCAAACCGTTACCTTCAGATCTTTTGCCAGTAATGCGTTGGCCAGTGCGGAGCCCATTGCGCCAAGGCCGATTACGGTTACGTTCTTACGCGTCATTGTATTGATTTTTGTCGTTATAAATTAATGCGTGCAAATTAATCGACAAGGCAGCCATCATCAATACAGGACAAAAGATTCAGGCAGGTGAAAAATTTATCATGAAGGGGGTATGCGCATTTTAACTTCTTATTCGAACGGTATTCAGTAGTTTCAGGTATGACTATCAAATACCTTTTTATATTATTCCTGGTTGCAATAGCGGGTATGGTAAACGCACAAACCGTTATCGTAAACCCCGATGGCACACATTCAGTAGTAACAGGTAACGTTGTTGTGCATCCCAACGGAACACATTCAGTGATACATAATGCGGGGGATCATTCGGTGGTGGTTGGTGCCGATGGCCGGCACACGGTAATAGTGGGTTCGAAACATACAGCTATAAAAACCATCATACATCCCGACGGAAGGCATTCGGTGGTGCATCAGGCAGGCCCTCATTCCGTTGTAGTGGGGCCCGATGGAAGGCATACAGTGCTGGTTAATCAACAATTGCCGAATAGTGGTGTGGTTATACCACCGCAGGGTCAGTTATTATGTAACCTGACCGGCCACCTTGCGATCATTCTGGCATTGATGCTATGAGAGTATATAATAATTATGTAAACAGCATAATACGTTATTAAAACGGGAAACTCTCCCTAATATATGATATCAATAAAATATCGTACTAAATCCTGATTGTTAAAAATTTCAAAATTATAAGGAACGGCAATTTAAATGGGCGATCCTTAATACTTTATTTTACCCCCTGCATTTTTTAAATCAACTAACCCCGTTAGTTTGATTCGTTCATTATTAGCTGTTGTATAAATAGGCTTATACATAAAAGGGGCAATAAATTATTTTTGGAAATTGTAATTTGTTTTTGAAAATAATTTAATGCTTTCTATCTTTACCTATTACCTCCTTAATATAGGAATCACCTTATCTAAGCAACCTTATCACTCCTATAGATACTTCCAAAGAACCTGAATTTGATGTATTACCATTCATTAAGCGCATTACAGTAAAAGAAGTAAAGCTTGGCTTCTTTATTTAGGATAGCTCTATGTGCACACAAACCGTTAAATACGGAAGTGCGAAAGGATATATCATAAATAAGCCACACTGACAATGTAAAGAAGTTATGGTTGGTCGCTTTTTAAATCGTGTACAGCCAACACCTACATAAACGATTAAAGCTCGTGCAGGACTATCATTTGCGTCAGTTAATAAATACATGCAAACATCAAAACGCTGGCAAGCACATGAAAAAATATTAGTGTAGTGTTCACAATGTATGAAACTGTCTGGAAGGAAGGTGAACTAGAGTTCGCCCGGTAAAGTGTAATAAAGAAAGTATGAGACATACTCGTACATGTGGCTGCCAACCTCGGGTTGTATATGCACTATATTACAGAAAAAAAAACGGGAATCTTGTGTTTCCCGTTTTACCACGCAAACGTGTGGTTATACTTTACTGTAATTGTTGTGGTTGGCTAGCAATCCTTCAGTGAAGGATAACACGACAACCCTAAACAGGCCTGGGTAGCGCAATTACCCCGGGCCTTTCTTTTTATATTCTCTATGTGAAGAAAATATAATCAGTTCAAATACCTTGTATTATCAAAGCATACATACGGACAAAATATATTTTACACCGAATTATTTAGGTATCTGTAAGATAAGTTTGACCTAAAGAAAATAAACGTAGCTGGGTGCCACAAAACAGAGCAATAGTGCTGCAATCAACCCTTCAAAAATATAAAAATAATTAATACAACAACGCAACTAGTTGGCAGCTTACCTAATTTCATTTTGTAGAATTGGATTACTTATTTACTACCGGCATTTCACGTACCAGGAACACGAAGCCCATTTGCTACAACATAGGTGAAATATCACTATTAACCATTCCTAACCTCGACAGTAAATTGTAAACGCTTGTTCTATGCCATCGTCCGCCTGTTCTGAATGTTGGTATTTTTAGCCTGTTTAGTTCACTAGCTATTTTCCTTGTACTGCAAATTCCTTCCGCATTTAGTTTACAAATAAGCGGCTGTAATTTTTTAGCAAATTCAAATGCCGCTTCTTTATTCTGTTGAGCAAGCACATTCCCATGCTTGCCTAATAATACACCTCTCTTTTTTGCCGCTTGCAGAGCCGATTTTGTATTCTCACTTATTGTGCGACGTTGCTCTTCTGCGACTGCCGCAAGAATATGAATAGTGAAGCGGTTTGCATGAGGATTGTCAGCGACGATAATATCTATAGGCAATTTTATGTTACGCGCTATTTCTTCAACATCACGACCTAATCTGTCAAGCCTGGCAACAATCAACGATGCATTGTGCTTTTGACAAAGTGCAAAAGCATTTTCCAAAAATATTCTTCGTTTCCGTGTCGATTTAACTTCCTGGATCTCCATCAGCAGTTGAAATTCATTGCAATTACAATGATGCCTCACTGCATGTTGTTGAGCCTCCAGTCCTAATCCACTTTTACCTTGCTTACCTGTCGATACACGATAATACGCAATTACCAATTTCATGTGATCTAGATCTTTAGCCAAATGTCCAGTGTCAAAGGTGATTTACTTTTGGACGAATTTCAATACTGGCAAAAATTTTAATCGCCTCTTAAATCTCTGATAACACTGGATATTTGAATTTTATAAATAAAGATATCTGAACCCATGTTGTCCATACATAAGTGACCATTTGCATATTGACAAATAAAAGTTTCACACAGAAATTTTCTATTTGAATTGGTGTCACCTTGTGTGATAATTTAATGACCATCAATTAATACAATGCGGCCTGGGTTATCTGTTGTAATATTTTAGGTTTAGAACAGGAAACACCGGTGGAGATTTCTTTATAGTCAATATTCTTTGCCTCTTTCTCTTGACTTCATGTAAGATCGATGCACTTCGTTTCATATAGAGTAATTTGATTATTATAGCATGCACAGGTCGCACAACCCAACCTGCATACAAAAGATTGGCGCCTTCCATATGTTTTATTCTATAAACATAATTGAAGTAATAATTTGCGTGAACCATCCCCAAAAGGCCATCAAAAACCTAATGAACAAAATATTTAGAAACGGCCTTAGGAATGTATTCCCTCATCCATGCATAGCGGGTTGAAACACGTTGATCGGTTTGAGCAATTTGATTTTATGTTGGCATGGTAAATAGATGCCGGTATGGTGGGATTTAAAAGCGTTGTATTCTTTGCAGAATTACAATTCTTTTTTTGATCAGCATTTTTCTTATTTTGAATTTGCCCATACAAATATATTGCAAATAGCAAAGAATAAACACTTTTAACAATATTCAGATATTGTCTAATACAATAACCATTTTATTTAAATGGATTTCAAAAAAGATATAGGATCAATACTTGAAGATTTAAAAAAAACGGGTATCTGACTTTATTTATAAAAAATCGATCTTTCTTGTTTTGAGTTCG
>NZ_LWBP01000207.1 GCF_002078015.1 Niastella populi
ATTTATATGCTGCGCTATGCGCCGCCCCACTGGCAGGAAGGCTTTCTTTTTTTCCTTTTTTCTTTTAAAAAATATTTGTTTATGAAAGTTTACATCGTTACAGAAAACCCCTGCACACTGGTAGGCTGCGAAGACTTAAAGCTCATGCAAGTACGGCCGGAATTGGAAGCTGCGTTCCTGAAAGAATATGCAGGCCGCATTATCGCCAGCGGCAGCAGCATCCAGGATGTTCTGATCCAGTACAACCAACTCATCAATGATCGTAGTTAATAACTTTACAAGCTAAAGCCTAGTAGAATCCGGGTTGTACGCCCGGATTTTTTTCTTTCAATTGAAAAATAAAAAACCTATTTTGGAGACTGTTAGAGTTCTTTGAACAATGATGCAAAATGGCTTCCCCAAAATCGGAGGAAGCATTAAAATAGGGACGGTGATTATTATCCGTTTGGGTTAACGATGGCGGGAATAAGTTCGAAAGCTATAGGTAGTTTGGACAATAAGTTTGAGTACAATGGAAAGGAAAAGCAGGAAAAAGAGTTTAGTGATGGAAGTGGACTGGAGTGGTATGATTACGGCGCAAGGATGTATGATGCGCAGATAGGGAGGTGGCATGTAATCGATCCGGCTATAGAAAGCAACCATCATAATTATACTCCTTATGCATATGTTTATAATGATCCCATAAGATTTAATGACCCTGACGGAAGGGATACAACACAGAGAAATGCCGCAGTAAGAAAGGCACAGGAATATGCAGCTAAAAGAAATCCAGAAGAAAACCAATACCTGATGGGAGCAAAGGGTAAGCCTGGCGAACAGGTTGATTGTTCAGGCATGGTATCTGCCTGTGTTGTGGCAGGTGGGGAAAAGGATCCAAATAAAGGGAAAGGACCAACAGGTGTTGAAAACATTGAGCGCAATACAACAAAGGTTGAAGAAAAAGATGTCGTTGCGGGTACCATTGTAACTTTCCGTACAGGAGGCAGTCATCCCCAACATACCGGAATGATAGTCGATGTGTTTCGAAACCCGGAAGGTAAGCTTATTGAATTCACCATGATCGATTCGCACGGCGGAGTGGGACCTGAAGATCGGGTCATATCTCCTGGAGCTGAGGGTTTAGGTAGTCAGATTCACGGTTATTATAAATGGGATTCCAAACCAGACGCATCTCAACCATCAACCGGCGCGGGGAAATCATATGCTGAGGCACTAAGTAGAGCTGCGGATGCGGCTGAGAAGCAGGGAAAAAAAGGAGCAGCGGCAGACCTGAGGGCGGCAGCAGAAAGAGCGCGAAAACAATAATTTCAAATAAATATTCATGAAATATATTTTCTATTTATTGGCAATAAAAATCACATTCCTTTCTTGCAATAATAATGAACAATCTCCTGTTTCAAATAACCAGGATACCGTAACAATCAGCCGACATGATCAAACGGGTGATACAACCGTGAGTCCGTTAAAAAATCAACCCGTAGTAGGTGAGATGGACACCGACGAGCTTAATGATATATTAACCGATTACGTCAGTCGTTACAGATCAGATTTCTCTTTTGATTCCACATTTAAGTCGGGTAAGGATACTTTTGAGATCAGGTTCCGTCATTATTGCCTGATGGATAGTGCAATTGTGGTTCCTGGTAGATATGTCGAAATGTACCACCTTGACAGCTTTCTTACGCACAATTTCGAAAGTTCCTTAATCTTGGTAAAGAACCAGGATACTATTGTTAGAGAAAAATTTGGAAAAGCACGCTTCAAATCTTTGCTGGAAAGCCCTGTCAGGGAATATGGCGTTCTGCAACCGCGCCCTTATATTTATTTGCTTAAAGATGCTGTTGAAATCAATTATAGTATATCCATTCCCCTTACTGACTTAGGAAAAGGTGTTACAGGCATAGTTGGTTTTGATGGCGGGATTTCTATTAAAGATAGATTCTGAAAATCACAATTGGCGGATTTGATGACACATACCAGGTCCTTTGATAGAAGAAACGCATGATGCGCGATATATCAGTAATAGATATGCTACTGCAACTAACAGATCCGATATGAGAGCAACTGTTGTACCTATTCATCGAACGGTCGAAAGAGAGGATAGGTTGATTAAATACAGAATTAACCCAACTGAAATCATTAAATGGAATGCAAAAAAAAAATACTGATACATGTTATATGTTATTTTACTAAGTATTGCTATAACTGCATCAGAATGCAGGGATACATACCTGAATAAGGTTTTGGAGAGTCAGAATTATGGACAATATTATTTGGTAATAAAAGTCAATAACGGGTACGGGGAAAAAGAAGTAGTTGTCCTTAATTATGACTTATACAGGTATTTAAGCAAGGCAAATACAGACTTTAAGGATATTGCCAATTATAGAGACTTTGTCAAGGATAAATTAAATAGAACAGTGCCATTAAACATTCCTAATGAGGGCCTGAAAGAAATAAACGCTGTATATGTAAAAGTGGATTCAACAATTATCAATGCGGCCAAAAAAGGGAGAGCGTATTTTGTTTCCAGATTTTTCGATGTATCAAAGAAAATGAAGGAAGCAAGACTGAAGTCAAATGTAGAGCCCGAAAAATTTTTCATAAATATCAAAGATTCTTTTTGAGTGGAATTATCCTATTGGTAGGATGGAAGGCTTGATAGCCATTACTGATATGGAATTGTGTGATGAAAAATAATGTTCAGGTCAACTTTTATTAGAGCTACAGGATGACAGCTTGTTAGTTAGGAAAGAATACTATAGGAAGCATGGGATGCGACCAGTATAACAGTGCCCCTATAAGTGCTCTGATGTTTCGCAGAAAATAAAGCCGGATGCGTTTATTTTAATACATTCACTTTCTTTTTTGACCTATTTATAGCTGTCTCCAAAACAGCAGCAGGGAACGCCCTCACCTCTATAGTACCAGATAATTGTCTGCACCTTCCATGTAAATTCCAACAATTCAAGGTTATGCTTTTGCCGTTGTGATTCTTTTTTATAATACAGGTAGAACGCCAGATCTTTTTGAATGCCGGCTTCATGCCTGCCGTTTCCTTCCCGGTTCAATAAGCGGTTCAATTCACTGGCGGAAACCGATTGAAGTTCAATATTAGTATAAGCTTTCGGCTCTATACCTGGTTGCATATAATAGAATGCCTGCTCTCCTTTATATCCCACACACACCAGTTTATATTTTATCAATTCATTCAATCGCTCAGTGTATTTGTCATTAGCTACCGGCAGTCTGATAAAGCTGTTGAGCTTTTCGGGAAGCAGATAAATATAAAGGTCATCATATTGCGGGGCGTTATTTACAGCAAAAGAAACTGGTTCGTATCTGATGCTGGCATTTTTACCGGTTGCAGCATCGGAAATGTTCAGTGTAGTGCGGGTGATCGTTGCTTCAGTTACGATCCGGTCAACATTATACCATCCGGTGGCGGTGATCCGTGCTTTGTATACATTCGCACCGGGTAAACGGGGAGGAGAGTTGTAGCCTAACTGACTATATGTGCGCTTCAGGTTTAGTTGTAATTCTTCATTGAACCGGTCAGCAATTCTTTTCAACGAATCCATTGTATGAGCGGTTTGTTTTTGATTGGCTTCCTTGTCCAGATGCTCCTGCTTTTCCCAAAACGCCCGACGGGTTTGGGCAACGGCATCCATAAACGTTTTCGTTTTTGTATCGTAGTACTGTCTTAATTTTTGGGTAAGAGCGGAGTTGATCTTTATGGCGCCATCGTGTCGGGCTGCAAATGCAAGGAATCGTTGTTTGAATGCTCCTTTTAAATTCTTCACGGCCATGGAGTCGATTTCCGAAAGTGTTTTATCCAGGTTATTTACATACAGGTCGAGCACTACATTTTTACCTGTTTGGTGAATCTGGTTTAGCCGTTCTTCAAACTCGCGGGTAGCAAGCAGGGTGTTCTGATATTTTTCTCCCCAGATGGCTTTGATCTTCGCCGGGTTGATGGCGCATTCATTGATGTTGTTGTATGAGTTCGCTCCATAAGATTCCCTCGATTCCTCTACCGCCGTTTCATATTCCCTGAAAAAATGCGAGTAAGAATAATATAAACTATCGGTGAATTTTTTATTATTGGTATTGTATCCCCATTTTGCCAGAGAATCGAGATAACGGGGCGGATAAAAGTTCAACTGGTTTATATCAACTGGTGTTAAGGTGCGTTCCAGCGGCTGGGGGGCTACCCAGTCGATCCGTCCATCGGTCATGCGTTTTCCGCTGAATAATTTCATGCCGGGATGAATTGTATCCGTTGGCAATTCCAGATACAAACCGGCAACCGGATTAACAGCGAGGATATTTTCGTTTTGACGGGCGTCAATGAGGAACATGCCGGCGCTTTCAAGCAATTGATCGCCTGATGTGCTGGAAAGACCCGCGCTGATAATGCCTGCCGCATCCATCGCTTCCTTAATGGTTAATTCAATTTGTCCGGTTACCGGTTGTTTGTCCCCGGTAAGAAATCCATTGGCGGGTACCTGTATTATCATACCCGCCTTAGTTTCAACAATAGTGTCACGGCCCATTGTTATTAAAAATTTTTGCGGGGGTATTTTTTTGTCGGCATCGGCCCATTCATTTCGATGCTGTTCATTAAAAGCAGGCAGGGCCGGTAATTCCTTTATTGAGGATTGGCTTTTATTTTTGCCGGAATAAATAATTATTGCTGTAACAACTGCAATTACGATCAGTGATGTGAGGCCCCATCTGGTGATGTTCCTGTTCCGGTAATAACGCTTTTTTGCCCAATGAATCTTTTGTTTCATCGAGAGGTTATCGATGCCCTTCATGATCTCCTGTTGAAGGGTAAGAGCTTCCTGTAATTGCGGGTCAGCCTGCAAATTCTTTTCAAATGCCGCTTTTTCCTCTGCAGAAAGCTCATTGTTCAAATATTTTTCTATAATCGATATTTGTTCCAGTTCATTTCGCATAACACAACATTAAATGGTTTGAAAAGCCTTTTTCCTCTGTAAATATTTATTGAGTTTTGGCCAGATGGAAATGGCCACGGCAATCCGCCAACCGGCGGACCCTGTGGTCTTAATGAAAAGTTTCCCTTGGACGTTTCATTTCTTTCAACCTGTTTTTTGCTGCTTCAAGACATTTATACTTCTGGTTCTTTGCCGTATTTTCAGAACTATAACCCATTTTCGTTGCAATGTCTTTTAGTTTCAGTCCGCTGTTGTAGAAAAGCAGTAATACCTCCCGGCACCGGTCTCCCAGGTCGCCGATCACTCTTTCGGCCAGCTTTATCCGCTCTTCCTCTGCAACCTGGTCTTTTAACTGTAATTCTTCCAACTGGTCAATACCTGCTTCAAAATCATTGACCAGGCGATGTTTTCTTTTCTTCAGTTCATCCTTCCAGAGAAAACGGCAAACGCTGAACAGGTAGGTACTTAATTGGGCGTTGAGAACAAATCCGGTTTCCTTTATCTTTCTGCAGAGGATGATCAGGGCTTCCTGGAAAATATCCTCGGCATCGGCCGCATTACCGCTATTCAGGCGGATCATTTTCTTCACCGCCGGAAAGTTCTTATACAGCGCCAGCAAGGCTTGATCATTTTTGTTGGAACGGATCAGTTCAATAATCTTTTGATCCTGCATTTTGAAACTTTATATAATGAATGGTCAAAATAAAAAAAGGTCACCCCTCATTTACAGTTTTTTCTTAAAAAATCTCCGCCGGGCCTGAATATTCCTAAACTTTTCTCCCCAAAGCCACTTATCCTATTTAAGCAGGCATTTAGCCCGCGTTCCCTATCTTTGAACCTGCTTTTGGTCTTCAGGTCTCCCGGCCTGAAGACTTTTTTGTACGAACCCTGTAAACGTAAACTGTGCACTTATTAGATTCCTTTCTTTCATCGTTCATCAAACGCAGGTATAAACAGGTCGCCACCATGCTGGCCGATCCTGTTGGCTGCCAGGAAGCGCTGATGCGTTCTTTTGTAGATTCCGCTAAACTTACCGCTTTTGGCAAAGATCATGGCTTCGATAAAATAAGCACGTATGAAGATTTTAAGAAAAGCGTGCCCCTGAGAAATTACGAACAACTATTGCCGTATATAGAAAGAATAAAAGCCGGTGAAAAAGACATCTTATGGAAAGGCCGGCCGGCATTCCTGGGAAAAACTTCCGGTACCACCAGCAAAACCAAATTTATCCCGGTCACCAAAGATTCGCTTAAGAACCATATCGGGGGCGGGCAGTATGCTCCCCTGAATTATGCATATCACAGTAAGAAGCTGGCCTTTCTGAAAGGCAAATCGCTTTTCTTTTCCGATGGTCATTTTTTTGAGGATATCAATGGCATCAAAGCAGCGCCCATTTCCACTATCGGTAATAGTTGTGTACCCTGGTGGTACAAATGGCTGCGGCTGCCCTCCGATGAAATAAACGCCATTCCCGATTATAAGGAAAGAATAAACGCCATGATCGATCTGGCTGAAAAGAATGATATCCGCATCATTGTGGCCATGCCCGTTTGGCTGCTGGTGTTCCTGAGATCGCTGAAAGAAAAAACGGGGAAGGATTTCAATCAACTGTTCCCCAATTTCCAGTTGCTCATCCTAAGTGGCATGGATTATGAACCCTTCTTACCGGAAATAAAAAAGTACATCAACATGCCGTTCGATGTATTTGAAACGTATCCTTCAACGGAAGGACTGCTGGCTTACCAGGACGTATTGAATGAAAGAGGCATGCAATTGATCCTGAACAATGGCATCTTCTTCGAATTTGTGCCTGTGAATGAAGTGTTCAGTGAAAATCCCAAAAGAGTTTCGCTGAAAGATGTGGAACCGGGTGTGAATTATGCGTTGGTATTGAATACCAACGCCGGGTTATGGGGGTATATCAATGGCGATACCGTACGATTTAAATCGGTTTTCCCGCACCGGATTGAGATCACCGGCAGGATAGCCCAATACATTTCTGCATTCGGCGAACATGTAACGGTTGAGGAAACGGAAAAGTCGATCGCTGAAACCGCCGCCGAATTCGGCGCTACGATCGTTGAATACACGGTGGCGCCCAATATAAAAGATGATGGCACCTTGCCATATCATGAATGGTTCATAGAATTTGGTGAGGCGCCTGATGATCTGTCTGCATTTGCCGCCAGCCTCGATAAAAAGATCTGTGCACGCAACTTCTCCTATAAAGATGTGGTAACGCATAAGGCCATCGAGCCGCTCAGGATCACGCTGGTGCCTGCTGGCGGGTTTGAAAAATTCCTGAAGATTGCCGGTAAAACCGGTCTGCAGCAAAAGGTGCCTCACGCAAGAAACGATTACCAGTTTGCCGGTCAGTTAAAGCAGGCATTGATGCTTTAATCGAAAAAATTATAATGTCTGCCACAGGTTTGCTATCTTTACAATACAGACAAAGGCGTTGGGTTCAAAAGACCTGATGCCTTTTTTTTATTGAATGGTATGACTATAAACAAATTGCTGAATTATTGTATAGCCGCCGTATGGCTGGTAAATGGTCTTTTCTGCAAAGTGCTGAACCTGGTGCCGCGGCATCAGCAGATCGTTGCAAGGATACTTGGTGAGCAATATGCAGGCTTATTGACAAAGACAATAGGCTTGGCTGAAACGGCTATGGCCCTGTGGATTGTAACGGGCATGTTCCCGAAGTTAAATGTCATTACCCAAATTACGGTCATTGCGGTGATGAATGTGCTGGAATTTATATTAGTACCCGACCTGCTGTTGTGGGGCCGGCTGAATTTGATATTTGCGTTTATTCTCGTATTTGTTATCTGGTATAACGGGTACCGGCTTAAACTAAACCAGGCTCATTAATGAATTATGCTTTCATTTCTTAAAGACCACCCCTTTGCCGTAGAGGCTTTTTTTGAAAGCTCTCTGGTATTTACTTATGCTATTCCTAAGGAGCAAATTCAACCATTGATCCCTGA
The DNA here is from genome assembly GCF_002078015.1 of Niastella populi. Lineage (GTDB taxonomy): Bacteria > Bacteroidota > Bacteroidia > Chitinophagales > Chitinophagaceae > Niastella > Niastella populi. The sequence goes on from NZ_LWBP01000207.1 coordinate 7,952, forward strand.
ATGCCTGGAGTTGGATACGTTCAACGACAAATGGGCTTTCATTGCCATTGCCATGGTGCAAACAAAAGCATTACGCCCCAAAGGTTTCCCCAAAATATTAGGCAATGATTTCTTCCTCATCGGTTATCGGGTTTTCGTACGGTATACCAACAGGGCCGGTAAACGGTTAAGAGGGTTGTATATTCTTAAATCGGAAACCGATAAAAAGAAAATGCAACTGATGGGAAATACATTCACCCATTATAATTACACAACAACCGATATTCATCAGAAAAGGCATGATAACGTACTGGAAATAAATTCAGAAAAGTCGGGGTTTGCTGTCAGGATCGAAGATCCGCAGGGGGAGAACATCCACCTGCCTGCCGGCTCGCCATTCACTAACTGGAAGGAGGCGCGCCGTTTTGCCGGTCCGCTGCCATTTACATTTACCTGTAATACCGCCAGCCGCAAAGTGTTGATCATTGAAGGCGTGCGCGAAAACTGGACACCCATGCCGGTTAAAGTGATAGACTGTAATTTTTCGTTTATACAAAATATGAAGTTGCAGCATTGTAAGCTGGCAAACGCATTTATCATTCGTAACATTCCCTATCATTGGAAAAAAGGAAAGGTGGAACAATGGAAATAAAACGGCGGCCATTTCAGGGCGTATTGAACATACTGAGCTTTAACCGCCATTTTTATGTGGGTGGATTGGCCGTTATGGCGGTATTGTTTGCCAGCCGGCTATATGTTAACTGGCCGCCCATGACCTTTGAACTGGTAGTGATCGCGTTTTTATACGGCCTGACAATGCCATTGATCGTTTCGGCCTGGGTGTACGATTTTTCAGGTTATTACAATTTCCATTGGTTAACACCGCTTATACATAACGATAGCGTAGCACAGATCGTTAATATCAATGCCGGTTTTGATGAAACAAGTTTTATTATAAAGCACCGGTTTCCATCTGCTTCGTTACAGGTTTTTGATTTTTACAATGCAGACCGGCATACCGAACCGGCCATAAAGCGGGCGCGAAAGGTGAGCCTGGTTTATCCCAATACAAAACAAATAACATCCGGCGTTATACCGGTGGCAGACAAAAGCATTGATATAGTTTTTTTATTATCAGCCGTGCATGAGATAAGATCGAACGATGAGAAAGTGCAGTTCCTGAAAGAATGTTATCGCATTTGTAAACCAAACGGAAAGGTGATCATGGTAGAGCATTTGCGCGATGTTCCTAACTTCCTGGCATTCTCAATTGGCTTTACGCATTTTTTTTCACGCGCTACCTGGAAGGCAGCTTTTGAACAGGCGGGATTCTCAACTTTCCGCGAAACGAAGTTCACTCCATTCATGAGCGTTTTTAACTGTACCCCTTAACCCATGGAAATACATTTTAAAATAGCTGGCGTTCTGTTGATGGTTCTTGCCCTGCTGCATTTTTACTTTCCAAAATATTTTAACTGGAAGCAGGAACTGGGTAAAATAAGTTTGATCAACCGGCAGATCATGTACGTGCATTCGTTCTTTATTGCCTTTGCCGTATTTTTAGTGGGTCTGCTTGCTTTTACATCGGCCGGTGAATTGATGCAAACAGCGTTGGGTAAAAGAATTTCCCTCGGCATCGGCATCTTCTGGGGCGCCAGGTTGATCATTCAGTTCTTTGGCTATTCTTCAAAACTCTGGAAGGGCAAAGCTTTCGAAACAACAGTGCATATTATGCTGGCTGTTTTCTGGACCTGCCTGACGGCGCTATTTATACTTCCTTATTTTTCCCGATGAATAAATGATGCATTATTCATCAACAAAGCAAACTGTACAAAAAGCCAAAATACCATTTGATGAATTATATATCAAAGATTATTGCCTGCAAAACAAATAGCTAAGGATTTGCTGAAAATGCCGCAATATACCGGCGTTCCGATTCCGATTGACTTCAATCAAAAACTAAACAAAGAGTAATATGATATCTGTTAGCACTGCGTCTTTATAATAAATATTGTTTATACCTTAGGGCCTGATTTGTATTTCTTCAAATAACTGATGTGTAATTTCTCAATTCGCTCCCTCATTAATCCATTCCATTCTACCAGCAAAAAGAACATCATCCGTATTTTATTTTAGTCGTTTTTTTGGGAAAAGTGTATATCACCAATTTCTCCAATCTCCGCATTGAGCAATGTTAAGCAGGCTGCTTTGTACAGTCTTTCTGCTTCGCAATTGCATGAATTTTATTGTTTGGATTTTAACTGGCAATTCATGGCCGTAAAGCTATGTAGTGCCTGGCTGGGATACCATTGTATAGCTGTTAAACCATAGTATATGTCGTATGATGAAAATGCAAGCACCCGATACATACTCCACTGTTTAAATGAACTGCCTACCGGTACAGGCTATAGGAAGCGACGCAGGTACTGCGGGTCCGATTTTCTATTCCATATAGAAATTTATTTTTCTCAGCTCTTCAAAGAACCCTGGCGGATGATTAAATGGCAGGCGCTGCACATTCACCGGGCGCGGGCGCCAACTGTAAAAATTATATAAGTTCCTGAACGATCAGGCTTATTTACACACCGGAATGAAACGGAGAATATGCCACTATTCTGAATCAATTTTTTTATCCTCAATTAATAGTTATGAGAATTGTAACGCTACCAAATTGCCGCGTTATAACCGGCTGCAGGCTTTTAACAACAATTATTTTAGCTGTCCTTTTTCTTTTGCCATCAAAAACATTCAGCCAGTCAGGAGATATTGACCAGATAAGAAATGGTCCGGCCAGCAACCCTTCCAAAAATTTCTGGGATAGTTACGACAATCCCATGCATGTGAATGGTAATGCCGGCGCATCCAACGCCCACTATGTTGAAGGGCATTCCATTTCTTACAGAAGTTTGATCACCGGCGTTACCGTAAACCTGCAATACGAGTACGTAATAGAATATGATACAAAACATAGCGGCAGAATGGCTATTGATTATCTCACCCATTTTCAACGATTGCTGCCGCACCAGCAGTTTGGGCATACTGCTGAAGTGATAAACCCAAGGATTGTTGAAAGCGGTAATACCGAATATTTGATGGGTATGGTCGATTCCAATACATTTCCCATTCCTGCTCCTTTTCAGTCGGATGCCAATACCCCGGTGGCAGGCATGCCTCAGAACAGTTTTAATGCATTACCGGCTAATGACAAATTGTTTACTATTTATAACGGAGAAATTACTTCTATTACTTATGTCAATCAGGGCTCGTTGACCGCTTCCGGAACCGAAGCAAAAACATCGGTAAAGATCCGCTTTACAGCGCATAAAGACTCTGTAATGCTGGCCTGGGGCGGACATATCGCCAGCCAGTTCGACTGGGGATTTTTAAACCCCACCACGCCCCGTTCGGCAGCTGGTATCAGTGGTTCGCCTTATCACATGCGGCAGGTATCGATGAATACCTTCCCCGGTTTGGTTAACATTTCAGGTGTAGGTAACCAGGACAGGTCATTATCTGCCAACGCGGTTATTCCGCCGCCAACCTGTTCAATCAGTCCGGCGCAACTCGCCTGTCCCGAAACGGCATCGCTTCTATTTAGTTATACCGGCGGTACTTCAAACAGCACTTTCCTGTGGTCGGTCAATGCCGGTAATTCAGCAGGCGCTGTCATCTCCGGTTCGGCAACAGGCGCTTCCGTTACAATCGTTCCATCGGGAACAGACTTCATACCCGGCGGCACCTTCAACCTCACATTGAATGTTACAGCTAATGGTATCACCGAAATATGTACCCTCAGTCCGGCAGGTACCATTCAAAATGTACAGGTAACGGCATCGGCAAGCCCAACTTCCATTAACCTGGCAACGGGTAATACATCGCAATTGACTGCATCTGCTACCCCGGCGCCCAATACATTGTATGCTTTCGCATGGACGCAGGACCCAACAACAGGCGGTTCATTAAGCGCTACCAATATTTCAAATCCCGTATTCACCGCTACAGAAGCCGGTACGTACAGATTTATAGTAACAGCAACACAGATAGCCGCGCCTAATTGCTCAGCCAAAGACACAGTAGACATTACTGTAACTTCTGCTGCTGCTCCATGTTTTATCAGCGGGCCGGATCCTGTTTGCCCCAACACAACCAATACGTATAAGTATGATCCTGATGGTGATGGTACTGCCGACCCCATCCCGGCTAATTTCACCTTAACATGGAGCTTCGAAACCAATTCCAATAATGCGGTCCTCAATGCACCGCTCAATACGAATACGGTAACCGTAACTGCAGGGGCTTTGTGTGAAACAAGTTACAGGCTGAAGCTCCTCCTTGTATCCACATCGGGTTTAATAAAAGACAGTTGCTTCAAGACAGTAAATGTAAATGTCGACGCTCCGCTGTCACTCACCTGTCCGGCAGATACGGCACTCGATTGTGGCGCATCCACTGATCCGGCAACAAGTACCGGCGAACCAACCGTAGCTGATAATGGCTGTGGAATTAAAGTGTTCTACACCGACGTAATAACCAGAACCTGGACTGCGATCGATGCCTGTGGCAATAAACAAACCTGCACGCAGACAATTACAGTCGATACCTGCATAACCGTCAATTCCATTCCGGCCAATAATTCGGCAAGGATGATAACTACGGCCCCGGTAACGCAAAATGCAGGACCGGTTACCACCAATACGGTAAAAAGCCAGATCACAAAGACGCCTGTAATTAGTCCCGCGGCCGCTTCACTAAATACAGGAAGTAAAGAACTGCAGATACAGGCCTTTCCGAACCCTTTCAGTAGTATGGTCAATTTCCGCTTCGTTTCACCCGTGACCGGTCGCGCTGTACTGGAAGTGTACAACACCCAGGGCCAACGCGTGGGAATTGTTTTCGATGGAAAGGTAGATGCCGGTGCAGTCAAAAGCGTACAATTCAATACACGCTTAACTAACCAGGCACTTGTTTATAAACTTAAGGTAGGAGACAAAACTGTTAGAGGTACAATATTGGAATTAAGGAGATAAACGTTCCGGTGAATATGCACAATGAAACCCAGGGTTGCTTCAAAAGAGGCAACCCTGGGTTGTTTTTGGCACAGCACCGCCTAACTGTAAACTATGAACTATGAACTGTGAACTGTGAACTGTGAACTATGAACTGTGAACTGTGAACTTTATAACGTCATTACGTAGGTATAGGCAGAGGCGGCAACCGGAAAGAAATCATAATCTATCCAGATATAACCGGCATCGCCCCAACCGGTTCCCCACGAGTTGATGGCTTTGTATGCATGTTTGGCGTCGTCATAACCGCAAATGGCCATCGTATGCGAACCGGAATTACCGGTTAAGGATTTCCAGATAAAGCCGGGGTAAGCGTTTTTAAAGCTGCCATCGATGGTAAATGATGCAATTACGGCATGGTTCGATGCGATCATTGTTTTTATGGCCGTAAGGTCTGCATCAGGTATCCTGGAATAAGCGGCTATCTTATAGTTGGCGGCTTCTGCATTTTGAGTGGCACTGGGCGCCACCGAACACCCGTTGTTGGTACTGTATGGCATCGATTGCCAGGTGCAAACGCCCGTGTTTTTTAACAAGTCAAGCGATGTGGTAACCGCCGAACCGGAACAATCAGGCAAGCCTACCTGGTTAAAAATATATTCAGGGCTAAACACGTTTACCGCATCGTTATAATTTGTTGCCCGTGTTTTATAATACTGCTCGCTTGCCCTGGCATAGGTAACGGCAAAGGATACACAGGAACCTTCTGTGCCCTGGTGCCGAACGGATGGCATGGTGATCAAATAGCCTGAAGGCAGGGATGGAGGCTGGGTAATGATAGTTGTGTCGGTTGCAGGAGGAGGTGTAATGGTAGTGGTATCTGCGGGTGGCGGGGTCGTTGTGGTTGTTGTATCAACCGGGGTAGTGGTGCCGGGTTTTCCGTTGCCTCCCTTCCGGGCTGTACGGTAGGCGGTTAAAAAATCAGCCGATAAAAGTAATGGCGCTTTATTCACCAAAGCAGGATCATCTTCAATGGTACCGGATAACCTGAGGTCATTAAACGTTTGCTCGTCAGGAAGGGTAGCGGCTTCTTCTTTCTTACAGGCCGTCCATAACAAAGACAGCCCCAGTGCAGGTACCAGCACTTTCCATAGTTGTACTGACATAGTTTTTCAAAGTTTATTTTGGGTTTTCATAAATACATCCTGGTCCCGTGCAATTACACAGAACAGCGGTAGCACATTGCCAGTATGTAATGGTTACTGCGCATAGTACAGGCACACAGCCCATTTACAAGTGGTATATGAAGGAACAGGTTGCAGGAATGTGATCGGGAAAAAAATGGCCGGACTAATGATTCTGGATCGTTCTTCTGGTAGTGTAACCGGATTTTCTCTTTGATCTGATAACGTTCTACAGGGCGAATTAACTGGTGCTTATGGCACAATCATTATGCCATTAATGATAATATGTATTTTTGCATAAATTGATCAACCTATTGAACATTACATGGTTACAATTTAGAAAACCAATACAGCTATTGAAATGGCCGATTAGCGGGAAGAACGTTGAAGCGCCGCCCGTCTCATTACAATCAGCTATTTTTACGCACGGTATGGTGGCTAAAAATCTAAAATTAAGCAGATAAAATAAAAGAACAGAATGAGATACATTTCACGCCTGGTATTAACTGGTATGGTATTGCTGCTGTTTGTACATGTACGGTCACAAACAGCTGCTCCCGCCCTGATCCCTTACCCTGCCTCGGTAACACCTGCAAAAGGGGAGTTTATTATAACACCCGGTACAGGTATCGTGTATGACACAAAAGACGGGTTTGATCTGTCGCTGGCGGAATTGTCGCGGTTGATCCCGTCGGGTAAATCATTACCGCGCCCGTCAGCCAAAGTGATCGAACTGCAGAAAGATGCTGCTATCACTTCACCCGAGGGCTATCAGGTTAATATTACTGAGCAAAAAGTGCTTTTGAAAGCAGGCACACCGGCCGGTATGTTCCGCGCGGTGCAAACCATCAGGCAGCTGATGCCGCTTTCCATTGAAAAGAATCCGGCCACTTTCCAAAGCATGAAGCTTCCGGCGCTTACCATTATCGATGAGCCCACCTATGCCTGGCGGGGTATTCACCTCGATGTATCACGTCATTTTTTTGCTATTTCGTATCTCGAAAAGCTGATAGATGCCATGGCCCTGTACAAGCTGAACAAACTGCATCTGCACCTTACCGATGACCAGGGCTGGCGTATTGAGATCAAAAAGTACCCGCAGCTTACCGAACAGGGCGCCTGGCGCACATTCGATAAGAACGATTCTTTCTGCATTCGCCAGCAGAAAGACAATCCCGATATGGCCATCGAGCCCAAACACATCATACAACGCAACGGCAAAACCCTGTATGGCGGTTTTTATACGCAGCAACAAATGAAAGACCTGGTAAAGTTTGCCGCAGCCCGCTATATCGATATCATACCTGAAGTGGATATGCCCGGCCATATGATGGCTGCCATTCATGCTTTTCCCGATCTCAGTTGCGAAGGCGGCAGCAAATGGGGTGAATTGTTTTCAACCCCCATATGCCCCTGTAAGGAAAGCACTTTTGAATTTGCACAGAACGTATTTACCGAGATCATGGAGATCTTTCCTTCGGAATATATTCACCTCGGCGCCGATGAGGTTGACCGAAGGTCATGGGAGAAAAGTGAGTTATGTAAGGAGTTAATGCAAAAAGAAGGGTTGAAAAATTCGGCGGAGCTGCAAAGTTATTTTGTAAAAAGAATGGAGCAATTCTTTCATTCAAAAGGCAGAAAGCTGATCGGGTGGGATGAGATCCTCGAAGGCGGCATCAGTGCCACCGCGAATGTGATGTACTGGCGTAGCTGGGTGCCAGATGCACCGGTTACAGCTGCCCGTAATGGCAATAATGTAATTATGAGCCCCGGCAATCCGTTGTATTTCGATAACCTGCCCGATGCGCATTCCCTGTCGAACATTTATCATTTTAATGTAGTGCCGGAAAAACTGTCTGCCAAAGATGCAAAGTTTATCATTGGCGCACAGGCCAACTTATGGACGGAGCGCGTGCCATCGGAGAACCGGGCCGATTATTTATATTTCCCGCGGATGCTGTCACTGGCTGAACGGGTATGGAGCAAAGAACTTGATTTTGCGGCGTTTCAGCAACGGCTGCCGGCCCATTATAACCGGCTGGAGGCAATGCGCATTCATTACCGCCTGCCCGACCTGGGTGGCTTTGCCGAAAACAACGTATTTACCGACCAGGCCGTACTCGATATCAAAAAGCCGATGCCCAACCTGGTGCTGCGGTATACAACCAATGGAACCCTGCCCACTGTAACCTCGCCGGTCCTGGGCAAACCGCTTACAATTAAACAGCCGGTTACAATCAAACTGGCCGCATTTACGGCAAACGGTTTACGGGGTGATATCTATACGCTCAATTATAAAAAGGAAAAATATCTTGAACCGGTTACTGTTGGCAAAACAACAAACGGGTTACAGGCAAAATTGTATAAGAAATATTTGCTGAACACAAAAGGAATGAAGCCCCTGCAGCCCGACAGCCAGTTCGTTGCAGCAAATGCAGCTGTGCCGGCAGGTGTTGGCGCCCCTTCGTTCGGTTTGCAATACAGCGGTTATATCGATATTCCTGAAACAGGTATATACAGTTTTTACCTGCTGGTTGATGATGGCGGTGTGTTGACCATTGGCGATAAGGAAGTGGTTGATAACGATGGCCAGCATGCGCCGTTGGAGAAATCGGGACAAATAGCACTGAAGAAAGGGTTACATCCTTTCCGGCTCAACTTTATTGAAGGCGGCGGCGGCTTTACGTTACAGCTTAAATACAGCAAAAGCGGCGGTTCGCCCATGAGCATTCCTGATAGCTTCTTTAAACATTGAGTCTTTTGGGTTACACAAATAAGAAGGGCGTACCATATTTTGATACGCCCTTCTTATATCCTGAAACAAACGAAGCGCTATTGCTCCAGTTTAATTTCACCGATATCGGTAGCCTGGCCGTCTGCAACAGTAACACCATCTTTCGCTGCATTTTTATATGGCGGCTTGGCTTCAATAATTACACGGTATGTGCCTGGTTTGGCATCGGTAATTTCAAATGTTCCTTTATTGATCTCTGCTTTCAATGTGTCGGTTGACGACAAAGCCCATGCTCTGACGGCAGCATCAGCCGGATTCACTGTTCCTTTTACAGATCCTACTCTAACAGCATTAAAAGCGAATAATCCGGCGGCAGCAAAAGCCAGCGCTGCCATGCTCATCTTGGCATTCTTCATAACTCAACAAATTATAGGTTAAATAAAAAAAGTTACTTACAATTCAATAATCAACAAGAACTTATTCTCTCGTAAGGGTAGTAATTAATAGTCGACCGGGATGCATAGGGAAAGACAAGGACTATGCCAGAACAGGGCTGTATTTATAAGAAATTATTTTAACATTTTTAGTACTGGCGGTGGCATAAATTTTTTTCAAAACCATGTAGAATTAATTCAACATAGCAGGGAAAACAGTCATCGAACAGGGCACTAACGGTATTTATGCACGGTAATAGTAACATAAAGGCCATTTACCGGCAAAACCGGGCCATACATCTATTTTTAAATTCGAAAACCAACATTTTTTATGGATATTACGTAAGTAATCGTACGAACGAACCAATATGATGAGAAAAAATGTACAAAGCCTGGTTGCCTGCTTAGTGTGTTTAGGTGCCCTGTCAATTGCCCGTGCGCAAACAAGGTGCGGATCGATGGAGCTGCTCGCAAACACTTTTAAAAAGAACCTGACCCTTAAAACCAGATTCGAAACACAGAACCGTAACATTACCAGGGCGATCGCAGCCAGAAAAGTAATGGCTCAGCAGCTTCGCATAGAAGGCACTACCGCATACATTCCCGTAGTATTCCATGTTGTATTACAAAATCCCGGCCTGGTTACCGATGCCCAGATCCAGGCGCAGGTAGATCAGCTCAACCTCGATTTCGGCGGGGTAAATCCTGATTCAACCAAAATAAGGGCTTTCTTCAAACCAAGATTTGCCAAAACAAATATTCAGTTCAGGCTGGCGCAGCGCACGCCGGGTAATGAACCCAGCAATGGTATCGAACGCATAACCACTTCACACGCCAGTTTTGGGTTAAACGACAGCAGGGTTAAATATGCCGCTACCGGCGGTGCCGATGCATGGGATAACAGCCGGTTCTTCAACGTGTGGATCACCGATCTGTCGCAAGGTTACCTCGGTTATTCAACTTTCCCCGGCAGCAGCGTACCGGCTGAAGACGGTATTGTAATAAGGTACACCTCATTGCCGGGCGGTGTGGCGCCTTATAATAAAGGCCGTACGCTGGTACATGAAACCGGGCACTTCTTTTACCTGTTCCATACCTGGGGCGATGACGTGGGTTGTTCCGGCAATGATGAAATAGATGATACCCCCAACCAGGCCAATTATACATCGGGTTGCCCCGGTGACCCCGTTAGGCTTGATGCCTGTACCACGAGCGGTAACGGCATCATGTACGAAAATTTCATGGATTATACCGACGACGCATGTATGGTAATGTATACGTTGGATCAGAAAGACCGCATGGAAGCCGCAATGAATACCTATCGCGCTTCGCTGTTGACCTCCAACGGCGCCGACCCGGTAATTGCGTTCAACCTCGATGCGGCGGCCAAAAGCATCACTACGCCGTTACAGCGTTTGTGCAGCGCTACGTTTTCGCCGGTGATCACTTTACGCAACCGGGGAGCCCAAACACTTACCACCGTCACCATTCAGGCCACTATCGATAATGGCACTGTAACTACCACCACCTGGACGGGCTCGCTGGCTTCATTACAGGAAACCAGTGTAACGTTGAATTCAATGACCGTTCCCGCTGAAGGCACGCATATCCTGAATGTAGTGGTATCACAACCCAATGGCAGTACCGATGAAAATACTTCCAACGACGTTATAACGCAAACCTTCCAGTATTACCTGCCGCTATCACCGCCATTGACCCAAAGTTTTGAAAATGCCGCCTTTCCACCCGCAGGCTGGGATGTGGTAAATGCCGATAACCGCATTACCTGGGAACGGGTGACCGGCGTTGGTAAAACAGGTAATGCAGCGGTGGTGATGCGCAATTTTGATTACCAGTTCAGCGGTCAGCGCGATCTTCTTCGCCTGCCGGTGATGAATATTGCCAATGTCGATTCGGCATACATTACCTTCCAGGTGGCGGCGGCCGTCAGAACCGATCCTAAAACAAGCGGTAACGAATGGGATACGCTGCAGGTACTGGCGAGCAAGGATTGCGGCGCCACCTTTACCAGCATTTATAAAAAATGGGGGAGTGAGCTTATAACCCGGAGCGAAGCAACTTCCACAGCCTTTACACCTGCGGCCAGTGAATGGCGTAAAGATTCGGTGAACCTGACGTCTTATATAGGGGCCGGAGAAATATTACTGGCCTTCGCCAATACCAGCAAACAGGAGAATAATATTTACCTCGACGATATAAATGTTTACAGCTTAACTATCGATCCGGTGGTTAAGGCAAAAGGCTTCGTTATTTCGCCTAACCCTACCAGGGGCAGAATAAACATACAGTTCTATCCAAATGCAGCGCTGGTAAAAGGCATCAATATTTTTACAGGCACCGGCCAGCGGGTAAGCTCACTTAAAGTGAATGCACCCGGCAGTCATATTTACAGTTTCGATATGTCGCGTTATGCCAGCGGCGTTTATATTGTACAGGTTGTGCTGGGTGACAGGGTTATAACACAGAAAGTAATTAAGAGATAATTCCGGTCTATAAACTTTCAGCTGCCGGTTACCAGTTCCCGGTTTCCGGGGCCCGGTAACTGGCAACCGGTAACTGGTAACTATAGTTTATTAACTTTCAGATCGCCATTATTCAACACTGCCGCATGTGAAATACAGGAAGGTAAATCCTTGCTATAATGACTTACATACAGCAACGTGGTATTGAACGTTTCACAAAGCTGATCGATCAGTTGTTTAAAATAAGCGATCTGTTCTTCATCGAGCCCCTGGCAGGGTTCATCCAAAATAAGCAGCGGCGGGTTTTTGACGAGCGCCCTTGCCAGCAACACCATCCGCTGCTGACCCAGCGAAAGTTGAAATAGCGGCCGGTGCTGCACCTGTTGCAACTGCAATAGTTCTATCCAGGCCTTTACCTGTTCCTGTTGAGCGGTAGAAATTATTTTAAACAGCCCGATGGTATCGAACAAACCCGAAGCAATTACATCAAAACAGGAAGTACCCCGGTCAAAGTACAAATGCAGTTCGGGCGAAACAAAGCCAATGCGGCGTTTGATATCCCAGATGCTTTCCCCGCTGCCCCGGCGTTTATCGAATAAATACAGCTCATTGGCATATGCCTGCGGATTATCGGCCGTTACCAGGCTCAGCAAGGTGCTTTTACCTGCCCCGTTTGGTCCGGATATGCTCCAGCACTCGCCTTTCTTCACCTCCCAGTGAATATTGTTCAGAATTACTTTCCCGCCATACTGAATGGTCACATTCACCATTTTTACCGCATTGGTGAAGTGGTTGCTTTCTGCCGCTGCCTTTAATTTATTGATTGTTCCCGTTGGCAGGGCAGGGGCTGCCCCGGCGCTTTGAATTGGCCATTCCTGTTTTTTACCCGTTTTTACCAGCCGCCCGTCCTCCAACACGGCCACATGGGTCATACAACCGGGCAATTCCTGGGGCGGCGTTATCAGTACAATGGTAATGCCGCTGGCAACTATTGAGTCAATAAGGCGGTGCAGCGTTTGCCGGCCTTCCACATCGAGCCCGGTAAACGGGTTGTCCATAATAAGCACAGCCGGATCGAGGAACAGGGCTTTGGCCAGTTGCAGGCGTTTATTCTCCCCGTTCGACAGCTGGATGAGCGGTTCCTGCAGCACATGGGTCAGGTGCAGTTGTTCAACCCAGTTTTTGCCGGGTGCCGCGTTTATCAGCGGCTGCAAAACCTCCTGAACGGTGACCGTATCCTCCGAATCGGAAGCATTGTACCGTTGCTGGTAATAAAAATCGCTGGTGTTCGACCGGTTTTTGAAATGATGCTGTTGTTCTATAAGAAGAATACGGTTGGCATGGCTGTGATGGGGCAGGTGCCAGGCAACCGTTCCCTGGTGAAATACCCGGCCGGCAAGGGCATGGGCAAGGGTGGTTTTACCACTGCCCGATTTACCTACGATAGCCCATTGCTCACCGGGTTGAATGGTAAGATGAATATTCTTTAATATATCGATATTGTTGAACGAAACCGAAACATCGGTCAGTTCGACCAGTGCTGCACTCATAAAATCTGGTTATCTGATGAATCGGGCTGCAACTTAAGTATTAAACCATTGAAACTGATGGTTTGATGCCGGTTTTAATACCGAATCCGGGTTTTGAAAGCATAGATCAACCCCTTTATATGCTTACAGCTAATATTGAATTGATATACAGTTATTAAGGATATATTTCGGGGATATCCCGGCCCTGATTAAGGCCGTGATATTTCGGAAACATCTCCGGAATATCTCGGGGATATCTCCGGAATATCTCAAATTCTCCAATGAAAAAAAGTAGGGGTTCCCGCCAACTTACCCCGGTAACAGGTTTCGGATTGCGGCAGGCCGGTACATAGGTGTTTGGTTCTCAGCAATTTTAGTCACGCCGGCGCAAAGGTCAGTAACCCATTCTTTTCAGCCTGTTAACGCGGCGGACCGGCAATTTTTTTGAATTTTCCACATTAGTTAATAACTCTCTAAAAAAACCGTAACCGTCATTTGGCTATATTTGCCCGTTCAGGCGTTTTTGGTGTACGTTTTGCACACAGGGTGCGGCTATTCCGAAATAGGAGTGCCTGGAAGGCTAATAAATTGAAAATGAATAATATATAACCGGGTGGCTGCTTAATCCCCGAGGGTAATAATGTGCTGAATAGCGAACAAACGTATAAGGGAGCGTTCCCGGTGATGTTCGGAACCAGGCCCGGAATTGTACATTAGCTGGTGATATAAAAGAAAAAACGCATTTGAGTTATACAAGCTCAACCATACTCAAAACTCAGAACTTAGAAGAATCCGTATAAAACATGGCAAAAGAAAAAGACAACCTGTTTGATTATACCGAAGACTCGATTCGATCGCTCGACTGGCGTGAACACATTCGCCTGCGCCCGGGTATGTATATCGGTAAATTGGGCGATGGTTCCAGCCCCGATGACGGCATTTACGTTTTGATCAAGGAAGTGATCGATAACTGTATCGACGAGTATACCATGGGTTATGGTAAACAGGTAGATATTGACATCAGCGAAAAATCGGTTACTGTACGCGATTATGGACGCGGTATTCCGTTAGGTAAAGTGGTTGAGGTGGTGAGCAAGATCAATACCGGCGCCAAATACGACAGCAAGGCATTCCAGAAAAGCGTAGGTTTGAACGGGGTAGGTACCAAGGCGGTGAATGCCCTTAGCACTTATTTCAAAGTGACCGCCTTTCGGGAGGGCAGGGAAAAAACAGCCGAGTTTGAACGCGGCGTGCTTACCAAAGAGCACAAAGAAAATAAAACGACGGAAAGTAACGGTACACTGGTTACTTTCATCCCCGATGATACGGTATTCAAGAACTTCCATTACATTCACGAGTACCTCGAAAGCCAGATCTGGAACTACTGTTACCTCAATGCCGGTTTGGCCATTAACTTCAACGGCAAAAAGTTCGTTAGTAAGAACGGCCTGCTCGATCTGTTACAACGCAAAACCAATGAAGACGAGCTGCGCTATCCCATCATTCACCTCAAAGGCGAAGACATTGAAGTAGCGCTTACCCACGAGAACCAGTATGGCGAAGAGTATTATTCATTCGTAAACGGTCAGTATACCACCCAGGGCGGTACCCACCTTGCGGCCTTCCGCGAGGCGGTGGTGAAAACCCTGCGTGACTTCTATAAAAAAGATTATGACGCGGCCGATATCCGCGCCAGCATTTGCGCCGCTGTTTCGGTACGTGTACAGGAGCCGGTGTTTGAATCGCAAACAAAAACGAAACTGGGCTCACAGGTTGTGTATGAAGGCGGCCCCTCTATGCGCAACTTCGTAGGTGATTTTATGAGCAGGGAGCTCGACAACTACCTGCACCGAAACCCCACAGTGGCCGATGCAATGAAAAAACGCATCGAGCAAAGCGAGCGGGAGCGGAAGGAACTGGCCGGTATTAAAAAACTGGCGAACGAGCGCGCTAAAAAAGCCAACCTGCACAACCGCAAGTTGCGCGATTGCCGTTACCACCTTAACGATGAGCCAACAGGCCGCGATAAGGAAACCATTATGGAAAAGGCCAAGGAGAGCACCATCTTTATTACCGAGGGTGACTCGGCGAGCGGTTCCATTACCAAATCGCGTAACGTGGAAACACAGGCCGTATTCAGCCTGCGCGGTAAACCGTTGAACTGTTTTTCGCTCACCAAAAAAGTGGTGTACGAGAACGAAGAGTTCAACTTGTTGCAACACGCATTGAATATTGAAGAAGGGTATGAAGGGCTGCGTTACAACAACATCGTAATAGCTACCGATGCCGATGTGGATGGTATGCACATTCGCCTGTTGATGATGACCTTCTTCCTGCAGTTCTTCCCCGACCTGGTAAAGAACGGTCACGTATTTATTCTGGAAACGCCGCTGTTCCGCGTTCGCGATAAAAAGCAAACATTCTATTGCTACGATGAAGCGGAAAAGCAACAGGCCATCAAAAAACTGGGCGGCAAACCTGAGATCACCCGCTTTAAAGGACTGGGTGAAATTTCGCCCGAAGAGTTTGCCCGGTTTATTGGTCCGGAAATGCGTAAACAGCCGGTGATCATAGAACAGGGTGAGCACGTACAGCAACTGCTGGAATACTATATGGGTAAGAACACCCAGGAGCGCCAGGAGTTCATTATCGATAACCTGCGGGTGGAGCTGGATCTGGTGGATGAAACAGAAGAAAAGAAATAGTGAATTGTTCCCGGTAACCAGGTTCCTGTTACCGGGCAAAAAGCGAAGGTGTGCCACCCTTGCTTTCAGCGTTGACAGGAAAGTGTGGCACACCTTGAAGCCCTGCAGCTTGTAACGTGCAACATAGAACAGACAATTGGAAGTGCCAATGCCATTTCATATTGTAGAAAGATTAAAAGGATCACAATGATTCATATTGTATTTAACGAACCAGACGTAGAAGTCCTGAAAAAAGCCATCGAGCTCGATGAAACATTACAGGGTGAGGTAATTCAGATAAAAGATGATTACGCGGTTGGACCGATAAAAGATATATATACAGAAGAGGGCATGGAAGCGCGCAAACAATGGTGGCGCGAGGTGCTGGCCGGCGGCGATTATGAAGGAAAGGTGGATGCCGGCGAGGTAGATGATATGAAAACCGTTGTAGACCTGATAGTACAACTGGCCCGCACACCCGACGAACTGGTGTACATCTGGGCTGCCCAGAACAAACATGATGTAAGCGGTTATTACTGGTTGATGAGCCAGTTGAAAGATTTTCAGGGAAGGCTGTATATTCTGTACCTGAACAACCTGCCGTTCATCAATGAAAAAGGATTGATCTTTTATCCCGAATGGTTAAGTCATATTCCGCCAAAAGAATTCCTTAAGGCCAAAAAGCTGGCGCGGCCCATTACATTGAGCGAATTTGAAGTGGACCCCGATGAGTGGACGCGCCTGCAGAATGAAGAAAAAGGCGTTCGCCTGCTGGAAGGTGGAAAGAAACTGGGCCAGAAGGATTACGACTTTTACGACGAGGACCTGAAGAAGTTCATCACCAACGACTGGCAGAAGGCCAGCAAGATCATTCATAATTTCCTGAACAAAAGCAAAAATACAACCGGCGACGCCTTTATTTTATGGCGGTTGAAACAAATACTGGCCGGCGGAAATTACGATGTGCAGGGCGAACTGAAGGGGATGAAAGATTTTGAGGTGAAAGGTAAGAGCGCACAGGCAGCTGCAGTAACCGAGGAAGCGCAGCAATAACATTTCTATGAAAAAGATAATTGCCCTTGAAGAAACGGCGATGTTCGCGTTAAGCATAGTGCTGTTTAGCCAGCTTTCATTTGCCTGGTGGTGGTATCTGGGGCTGATACTTGCGCCTGATTTGAGCATGTTGGGTTATGCAGTTAATACCCGCATTGGTGCGCTGATGTATAACTTTTTTCATCATAAAGGCGTAGCTATCATTGTGTATGCAGGCGGCCTTTACCTGGCGAATGAAGGACTGCAGTTAGCGGGTATCATTTTATTTGGTCATTCAAGCATGGACAGGATGTTGGGATATGGATTGAAGTACCCCGATAGTTTTCAGAACACGCATTTGGGAATGATAGGTAAGGAGAGAAGTTGAGGAGTAGATAAATTAATGTGTTAACCGGTTGGTATAAAAAGACTGCGCAACCAGAAACCAAAAACCAGAAACTATAAACTGATAATGGCAAAGAGCAAAGACAATAGTTTTTTACAGCAACACAACGATTCGGGTGTAACGGGGCAGTATAAAACCTGGTTCCTTGATTATGCGTCGTATGTGATCCTTGAAAGAGCCGTGCCGGCGGTTGAAGACGGGTTGAAACCCGTACAACGCCGTATCCTCTACGCTATGAAAGAAATGGATGATGGCCGTTTCAACAAAGTGGCCAACATCATAGGGCAGAGTATGCAATACCACCCGCATGGCGATGCCAGTATCGGCGATGCACTGGTTAACATGGGACAAAAAGACCTGCTGATTGAAACGCAGGGTAACTGGGGCGATGTGCGTACCGGTGATGATGCGGCCGCTCCCCGTTATATTGAAGCACGATTGAGCCGCTTTGCACTCGATGTTGCGTTTAACGCCAAAACCACCGAATGGGCCGTAAGCTACGACGGCCGTAAGAACGAACCGGTAACGCTGCCCATGAAATTCCCTTTACTGCTGGCACATGGCGCCGAGGGTATTGCGGTTGGTTTGGCCACCAAAATATTACCACACAACTTCTGTGAAATAATAGAAGCCGCCATAAAATACCTGCGCGGAAAGAAATTCGAGTTGTATCCCGATTTTCAGACCGCCGGTATGATCGACGTTACCAACTACAATGAAGGTAAACGCGGCGGTAAAGTACGGGTACGTGCGCATATTGAAGAAGTAGATAAAAAAACACTGGCCATCCGCGACGTACCATACGGCGTTACTACAACCGGGCTGATGGATTCCATCGTAAAGGCCAACGACCAGGGTAAGATCAAGATCAAAAAGGTGACCGATAACACGGCTGCCGATGTAGAGGTACTGATCGATCTGGCTCCCGGTATTTCGCCCGATATTACCATCGATGCCTTGTATGCCTTCACCGATTGCGAAGTGAGCATTTCACCAAATGCCTGCGTTATCGTTGATAAAAAGCCAACCTTTATAAGTATTCATGAACTGTTGCGCATTTCAGCAGAGAATACAAAAGAGTTGCTGAAACGTGAGCTGGAAATAAAGCTGGCCGAGCTGCAGGAGAAATGGCATTATACCTCGCTGGAAAAGATCTTCTTCGAAGAAAAGATCTATAAAGAGCTGGAAAAACGGTACGCCACCTGGGAAAAAGTGCTCGAAGGTATTACAGAGGCGTTCAAACCATTCCGCAAACAACTGCGCCGAGATATTACCCGGGAAGATATTGTAAAACTTACCGAAAAACCGGTACGCCGTATTTACAAACTGGATATCGAGGAACTGGACGCACAGATAAAGGGGCTTGATAAAGAAATTAAACAGGTAAAACACGATCTGAACAACCTGGTTGATTTTGCAGTAGCCTATTACGAAAACCTGTTGCAGAAATATGGCAAGGGCCGGGAACGTAAAACAGAGATCAAACTGTTTGAAGCCATCCAGGCAAAACAGGTGGCCATTGCCAATACAAAGATCTATGTGAACCGCGCCGATGGTTTTATCGGTAGCGGTTTGAAAAAAGATGAGTTTGTTGCCGATTGTTCTTCACTCGATGATATCATCGCATTTACCCGCAGCGGTAAAATGAAGATCGTAAAAGTGAGTGACAAAGCATTTATTGGCAAAGACATCATACACGTAGCGGTATTCCAGAAGAACGACGAGCGCACCACATACAATATGATCTATGTAGATTCCAAATCGGGCGTTACCTATGCCAAACGGTTCAACGTAACCGGTATTACGCGCGATAAGGAATACGATCTTACCAATAAGGGAGCCGAGAAAAGCAAAGTGCATTACTTCAGCGCCAACCCCAACGGGGAAGCGGAAGTAGTGAAAGTAATCTTAGACCCCAACAGTACGGCCCGTAAGAAAGAGTTTGATTTTTATTTTGAAGAGCTGGAGATCAAGAGCCGCCAGAGCCTCGGTAACCAGGTTACCAAGTTCAGGGTGAAGTCGGTTAAGTTCAAAGAAGCCGGTAAATCAACCCTCGGTGGTAAGAAGCTGTGGTTCGATGATCAGTTTGGCCGGCTCAATTCGGAATCGAAAGGGGAGTACCTCGGCAGTTTCCAGCCCGATGACAAGATCCTGGTTGTTTACAGCGACGGTAATTACGAGATCACCGATCAGGAACTGACGCAGAAATTCGATATCGCGAAAGTGTTAAAAATAGAGAAGTTCGATCCTGAAAAGACGGTTACGGCAATCTATCTCGATAATGATAAACAGCAGTTCAACGTAAAACGGTTCAAGATAGAGACCTCTACACTGCGTAACAAGTTCATGCTGATAAAAGAAGGCGATGGTAACTACCTGAAAGCGGTGACCACCCATCCTGAGCCTATTGTACAGATAAAAACGGGCCGGGGCGCACAGGTACGCACCCAGAAGATCAAGATCGCCGATATGATAGAGGTAATGGGCTGGAAAACGGTTGGTACCAAGCTGACCGATTTCAGTAAGAGCACCGAGTTTGAATGGGTAATGAAAGAACAGAAAGAAGACCCCGAGCAACCGGAGTTGTTCTAACATAAACAAAGTGTGCCACACCCCGAAGATGTGGCACACTTAATTAAAAAGCCCCGGCGGTTACCATCGGGGCTTTTGTATTCAATTATCACATTAGCAAATTATCACATTAGCTTTAGTGTCGCGATATTCGTTTTTTGATCCTCACGGTCGCATTTTGCGTGAAAGTACTGGAAAGGAATACTTCGAACCGTGAAACTCCATCGGTAACCACCATCAAAGCCGTATTGGGCGGAACTTTACCGAGGTTCTCGGCAAAAAGGCTTATTTCATTTACATCTTTACTGTTATCGAGCGTTAGATAAATGTTCATAGCGCGGGCGGTAAGCTCCTGGTGGGCCACCACGGGTTTGCCGTTCAGGAAAACGGTAACGGTATCGCCGTCGATCTCTCCGTTATCATACAGGCTGATGCGGATGGAATCGCTTGTGATCTCCAGGTCCTTGGTATAAACGATCTTACGGCGGGTGAATTGAGCCAACAGGTTCCTTTCATTGTAATCGATAGCGCTATCGGTGATCTTTGCCGGCGCCGCAACAGTTGCCACATTGGGCGTGGGGTTGCCTGCAGCAGGTGCAGCGGTGCTCACCACTACATCTTCCCGTTGAGGCATCCAGAATTTTTTACCTACGATGCTGCTGCTGAGCATACTATCGAGGTTTTTGGTTGCCACGTCCATCGTAAAGCTGACCCGCATTTCAGGACAGGTGTACTTATATTTCTCAATGGTGAGAAAAGAGCCGTTCATAGAGCTTTTAACCTTGCTTACCCGCAGCGTGCCTTCAAAATCCATCATACATTCCGGGCCGTTGGAAGTCGAATTGGAACGATAGAACAGCATGGGCAGGTTTCTGATACGCACGGCCCTGGTATCCTTATTATAGGTGCCGCGTACAAAAAAGCTTTGATAGCTGTCTTTAAAGTAATAGCCAAAAACACCTTCTACTTCGCTGCCTCTTTGTTTTAATACCAGTTCGGTAAGATAGTTATTATACATGCCCTGAACCACAACATCTGCCTTACCATACCAGGAACCCGATATAGATTGCGAAAAAACGAACCTTCCGGTCAGTACTAAAGAGAGAACTAAAATAATGCGTAGCATATGTTAATTTAAGTAGAAAAATCAAGCCATGCAATTAATTGCAAATTACTTAATACGAATTGATCCCGTTAAGGTTACACCATGATATGTTGGGTACCTAACGAATTTTGTACGGCCTATGGCTTGTTTCCGGGTGGGTGTCTTTCAAATGGATATTATTTCCAGGGAAGGATACAGATTAAAGGATGTTTTAAACAACAAACATACTCATGCTTATCCACAAAAATATATCCCAGTTTCCAATTCTCAGAGTAATCGGGAAACTCTGTGGAAAATAAATTTTTATTATGGATTAATGCGATGGTAAACTGGTAGAAATCAGCAAACAGCGGGTAATTTTACGGAAGGCGCGCTTTAAAAAGTTGTGAAAATATTATGATAGCGGGCCGCTTAAAGCCCAATGCCAGTAGCCTGAAGCCAATACCGTTAAAAGCATAAAGCTGCAATAAGCAAAACCGGCAAATGCTTTTGAGTGCCCGGTAAAAGAACTTACAACTAAAAACTGACTAACCAAACAACTACTCGTCAACCGGCCGCTCGTCCACTCGTCAACCAGTCAACTCGTCAACTCGTCAACTTACTTAATGTACCTCTTCATCTCCCGGTCAGTATCCCGTTGTTTTATCGTTTCCCGTTTATCATACTGCTTTTTACCCTTGCCCAACCCGATCTCGAGTTTTACCAGTCCTTTCTCATTGAAGAAGATGCGTAAGGGAACGATGGTATAGCCTTTTTCCTTGATCTTGGCTTCCATCTTCCGTAATTCCCTTCTCTGCAGCAGGAGTTTCCGGTCGCGAACCGGATCGTGGTTGTTGACGGTGCCATGCGAGTACTGTGCAATATGCAGGCTCCTGATCCAAAGCTCGCCTTTATTGAAAAAGCAAAAGCTGTCATTGAAACTAACGCGGCTGTCGCGCAGTGATTTAACCTCCGTTCCAAGCAATACCATACCCGCATCGTATTTGTCTTCGATGAAATAATCGTGGTAAGCCGAGCGGTTTTTGAGATCAGCCATGAGGAGATTGCGTGATTTAAAGATTTCGGAATTTTGAGATTTTTCAGAAGTCCCGGAAGTAAGGAAATCTCTAAATCTCAAAATCCCCAAAATCAAATTGCGTGATTTAAAGATTTCGGAATTTTGGGATTTGTCAGAAGTCCCGGATGTAAGGAAATCTCTAAATCTCTACATCTCAAAATCAGAAATTGTATTTTTTATTAGTTTTTGAAAAGCGCCAGTACCGTAGCCAGCTTTTCTTTCAACTCCTTCCGCGGAACGATGAAATCGAGGAAACCGTGCTCCAGCAGGAATTCACTGCGCTGAAAACCCTCCGGCAGGTCTTTTTTGATAGTTTCCTTAATTACGCGCGGGCCGGCAAAACCGATCAGCGCGCCGGGTTCGGCAATATTCAGGTCGCCAAGCATCCCAAAAGAGGCCGAAATACCGCCAAAGGAGGGATCGGTCTGTAATGAGATATAAGGAATTTTTTTATCTGTAAGTTGCGATAATTTACCCGAAACCTTGGCCAGCTGCATCAGTGAAAATGCGCTTTCCATCATACGGGCGCCGCCCGATTTACAAATGATCATCATGGGTATGTTCTCTTCGATGCATACATCTATAGCCCTTGCTATACGTTCACCCATTACACTGCCCAGCGAACCGCCAATGAACTCGAAATCCATACAACCCACCATCAGGCTAAGCCCTTTTACAGTGCCTTTGCCAATTCTGATAGAGTCGGTAATATCTGTTTTTGCCCAGATCTCATCGAGGCGTTTGCCGTACGATTTCAGATCGGTAAAGTGCAGAAAGTCTTTCGAACGGATGTTCTCGAATAACACCTCGTATTTATTATCGTCGAATAAGATCTCAAAATATTCGGCGCTGCCGATGCGGTGGTGATGGGTACACTTGGGGCAAACAAACATGTTCTCGCGAAGTTCGGTCATGGTACATATATAACCGCACTCGGGGCATTTGCTCCATAAACCTTCCGGTGTTTCCTTTTTTTCCGCGGTACTGGTCGTAATACCTTTCTTAATGCGTTTGAACCAGCTTCTTTTGGCTTCTTCACCCTGGCCATCTTCACCAGCTAAGTTGGCTTCAAAATCCTCTTCCTGTTTCATTAAGTAGATTTAAAGGGGCTAAGATAGGGATTTTAACAAAATGAGTCCGAAACTCAATTGATTACATGGCCAGAACGAAAAAAACAGCTAAGTATTATTCCCGCAGTAAAAATCATTTATGGAGGCTTTTTGCGTTAGTAGCAGGTGGCATTTACAGGAAAATTTTAACAGGATGTTGATTTTTAAGCTTGCTGCGCTAAATTTGCGGCAAATTTAATGGCTGGCCTCAGCGATAAAATTGGAAGCTCTTTGTTCTGTAACCTATCTTAATTCATGCAGGTATGACCCTATACTCTTTAATTAAAGTATGAATAATACCTGTGCCCTTAACATTTTTCAGATGAATCGTCCCTGGCAAAAATTTCATTATTGATTTTAGGGCAATGAAGTTTTACCGGGACAAGATCATTGTTTGCTGGCAGGCTAACAGGTAAGATCTTCAAACGCACTTAATTCATTTTTCATGAAATGGTCTGAGTTCTTCACGTCTTCGGTAGGTAAAAAGTTCGTAATGGCATTTACCGGTTTGTTCCTGATCTCGTTTCTGATCGTTCACGTTGGGATCAATGCCTGTGTTTTCGCTGACATGTACGAGGATAGCGACAACGGTGAAATGTTCAACAAAGCCGCACATTTTATGGGCTCGTCTTATGTGATCCGGTTAATGGAAATCGGTCTCTTTGCCGGAATTCTTCTTCACATTGTACAGGGTTATTTGCTCGAAGTTCAAAACAGGGCACGCCGCAAACAGGGCTACGCCGTTAACATGGGCAGCCAGGGAAGCGCCTGGTACAAGAAATCAATGGGTTTACTGGGAACCCTGATCCTTCTCTTCCTCATCATTCACATTGCCCACTTCTGGGTGCCTTCACGCATCACTTATGAAGAAACATTATCGCAAGCGTCCTACAACGGCCGTGAAATGCATGATGTGTTCAGCAAAATGGCAGATGTGTTTAGTCAGCCTGTTTGGGTTTTATTATATCTGTTAGGTTGCTTTTCGCTGGCCTGGCACCTTTTGCATGGTTTCCAGAGTTCTTTCAGAACGGTTGGTGTGCATAATAAAAAATGGTTAGGTGTAGTTCACAGCGCGGGCGTAGCATTTTCAATCATTGTTCCGCTGATCTTTGCACTGATGCCCCTTAGTTTTTATTTCGGTTGGGTAACTACCACAACTAAATAATTACACCAACACCCATTCACACATTCACGAAATTTTTAAAAAGAAACTCTCGAGATATGCTTAATTCAAAAATTCCCGCAGGGCAGTTAGAGCTGAAGTGGACCGATTATAAGGGACATTGTAAACTGGTAAACCCCGCCAATAAACGCAAGCTGGAAATCATTGTTATCGGAACCGGGCTGGCCGGTGCTTCAGCCGCCGCTACATTGGGCGAACTGGGATATAAAGTAAAAGCATTTTGTTTTCAGGATTCACCCCGCCGCGCGCACTCTATAGCCGCACAGGGTGGTATCAATGCTGCGAAAAACTATCAAAACGACGGTGACTCCGTTTTCCGTTTGTTCTACGATACAATTAAAGGTGGCGACTACCGTGCCCGCGAGGCCAACGTTCACCGCCTGGCTGAAGTGAGTGCCAATATCATTGACCAGTGTGTGGCGCAGGGTGTTCCCTTTGCCCGCGAATATGGCGGCCTGCTCAGCAACCGTTCATTCGGTGGTACTCAGGTACAACGTACGTTCTATGCTGCCGGCCAAACCGGTCAGCAGTTGCTTATCGGCGCTTACCAGCAACTGGAAAGACAAATTTCTCTCGGTAATGTAACCATGTACAGCCGCCACGAGATGCTCGATATTGTGATGATGAAGGACAAAGACAAGAACGGAAATGAGATCGGGGAAGCCAAATGCCGCGGTATCATTGCCCGTGACCTTATTACCGGTGAGCTGGAAAGACACTTCGGACATGCAGTGTTGTTATGTTCAGGTGGTTATGGCAACGTATTCTATTTAAGTACGAATGCCATGGGTAGCAACGTAACCGCTGCCTGGAAGGCCCACCGCAAAGGCGCTTACTTCGGTAATCCCTGCTACACCCAAATTCACCCCACCTGTATTCCCGTGAGCGGCGACCACCAGTCGAAACTGACCCTGATGTCAGAGTCGCTGCGTAACGACGGCCGCATCTGGGTTCCCAAAAAGCAGAACGATACCCGTAAGGCCAGCGACATTCCTGAAGAAGAAAGAGATTATTACCTCGAAAGAAGATATCCCGCCTTCGGTAACCTGGTACCACGCGACGTGGCCAGCCGTGCCGCCAAAGAGCGTTGCGATGCCGGTTATGGCGTAGGTTCATCAAAACAGGCCGTTTACCTCGATTATGCCGCAGCCATTGTACGTTATGGTAAAATTGAATGCGGTAAACTGGGTATCAGCAACCCTTCGGCTGAAGTTATTCGTAAACATGGCGTTGATGTAGTAAAAGAGAAATACGGTAACCTTTTCGATATGTACGAAAAGATCACCGGCGAAAACCCATATGAAGTGCCCATGCGTATTTATCCCGCGGTGCACTATACCATGGGCGGCTTGTGGGTCGATTATGAGCTGATGACCTCAATTCCCGGTTTATATGCACTGGGTGAGGCCAACTTCAGCGACCACGGCGCCAACCGTTTGGGTGCTTCTGCGCTGATGCAGGGTTTGGCCGATGGGTACTTTGTAATTCCTTACACCATTGGTAACTACCTGGCCGATGAAATAGCCACCAAGGCTGTTTCGGTCGATGACCCTGCTTTCGTACAGGCAGAAAAAGCGGTACGCGAACGTATTGAAAAACTGATGGGCATTAAAGGAAAACAATCGGTGGAAAGTTTCCATAAACGCCTTGGCAAGATCATGTGGGATAAGTGCGGTATGGCTCGTAATGAAGAAGGTTTGAAACAGGCTATTGCAGAAATTCAACAACTGAAAAAAGAGTTCTGGAGCGATGTGCGCATCCCCGGTGACATCAAGGAAATGAACCCTGAGCTGGATAAAGCCAACCGGGTAGCCGATTTCATTGAGCTGGGCGAACTGATGTGCAAAGATGCACTGAACAGAAAGGAAAGCTGTGGCGGTCACTTCCGCGAAGAGTCGCAAACAGAGGAAGGCGAAGCAAAACGCGACGATTCCAACTTCCAGTATGTATCGGCCTGGGAATTCAAAGGCGAAAGCGAATGGCAGTTGCACAAGGAGGAGTTGATTTTCGATGTAGCAAAACCAACTCAGCGTAGCTATAAATAATATTTTCAAACTCTAATTAACACGATTATAATGGAGCACTATACAATGAATCTTACGCTGAAGGTCTGGAGACAGAAAAGCAGTAAAGACAAAGGTAGCTTTGAGACTTACCAGGTAAGCGATATTTCCTCTGAAATGTCTTTTTTGGAAATGATCGATGTGCTGAATGAGCGACTGATAACCGAAGGAAAAGAACCAATTGCATTCGACCACGATTGCCGCGAAGGCATTTGCGGCGCCTGCTCAATGTATATCAATGGCCGCCCGCATGGCCCATGGGAAGCCAATACAACCTGCCAGTTGCACATGCGCGCCTACAAAAATGGCGATACGATCGTAATTGAGCCCTGGCGCGCCAATAGCTTCCCCGTAATTAAGGACCTGATGGTCGACCGCGCTGCTTTCGACCGCATCATTGCCGCCGGTGGTTTTATTTCTGCCAATACCGGTAATGCCGTTGATGCCAACGCAACGCCTATTGAAAAGGATAAAGCGGATGCCGCTTTCGCCGCTGCTGCCTGTATCGGTTGCGGCGCCTGCGTGGCTGCCTGTAAGAACAGTTCGGCTATGTTGTTCCTTTCGGCCAAAGTATCGCACCTGGCCTTGCTGCCACAGGGAGCCCCTGAGCGCAAATCGCGCGTGTTGAACATGGTGCAGCAAATGGATAAAGAAGGTTTTGGTTCATGTACCTTTACCGAGGCCTGCGAAGCCGTTTGTCCGAAAGAGATCTCTGTTGCGAATATCTCCCGCCTCAACAAAGAATACCTGATCGCCGGTTTAACCGAAGAGAAATAGTTTTTAGTTGATACGTTAATTTGTTCACAGGGTTGATAAGGTAAACTTATCAACCCTGTTTTTTTATATGATGCCGCTTCCCTTCACCACCCTTTCACCTTTATCAACTTAATTCTGTAATTTAATCTCCCCATATAACCATTACTATGACCGCTCTGAAACGTAAACACCTGTACCGGCTTGCTTTTTTATTCATGGTTGTGCTGCTCATCTTTTACCCGCTTTTTTATACGGAGTATATCTATACCGATGAAGCCACCCAGTTATGGAATTACCGGCCGGGCAGCGGTTTCAGCATGTTTGGCGCTCAGGGCCGGTGGATCACTGAATTCCTGATCTCAAAGTCATTTGCCGCGGTTGACACTATCCGCGAGGTTACCTCTATAAGGGTGTTTGCTTTGTTCATGTGGCTGGCTTGTGTGCCCCTGTGGTATGTGACCTTAAAACGAATGGCGGCCGAAGGCCCCGGTTATGAATACCTGCCTTTCTTTACCTGTTTATACCTGGTAACCAGCCTGCCTTTTTCCATTTCAATTCAATGGGCTTCCTGTATAGAACTGCCGATTGCCAATACCGCCGCTTTACTTTCAGGCGCCATCTGGTATACCGGTATCAGGAATAAGGATAAATTATGGTCAATCCCCGTTGGGGCGGCAATGGGTTCGGTTGTGGCGGGTTTAATATCGCTTTTCTCTTACCAGAACGGGTTTGGCTGCTTCCTTATCCCGTTCGTGTTTCATTATATCAGCGCGTATACTACCCGAAAAGACCAGGTGTTTGTAAAAGGACTGGCCTTTTACTTTTTTATGTACGTCCTGTACTTTCTTTTGTTCAAGCTGTTGCTGGTGGTGAACCAACTGAGCGGCGATGCCCGCACGGGCGTTTACCTGAACCCCGGTGATAAACTGCAATTCTTTTTTTCCCAGGCGCTTAAACGGGCGTTCTGGTTCAACATAGTGGTGAACGATGAGAACAAACTGGCGCGGGCCATGTACAAAATATTGTTTGTGGGCTGGATGTTGCTGGCTTTTATCAGGTTCGGGAGGCTGCAGGCTGTGAAATATATAGTGGCCGCATTGCTGGTGTTCCTGTTTGCTTATTTTCCCTCCCTGGTGGTAAAGGAGAATTTTTCCTCGAACCGCACGCTGCTGGCTGTCGATATGTGTGTGTTTGTGGTTTGTGCCGAAATGGTCTTATCCATAGTAAAACACCTGCAGGTACGCCGGGTTATCGGTTATAGTGTTGCCATTGTGCTGTTGATCCCGGGCTGGTATAATTTCAACAAGGGGTTTCTGCAACCTATTCATGAAGAATATGCCGGCATTAAAAACTACTTTCAGCAATATTATGAACCCGGCATTACAACCATCTACTTCATCAGGCCGGCGGAGGATGCATTCAGAAATAAATATAAATTGCAATCATCGATGGATGAATTCGGGGTGCCGTCTACCTTTTTCAGCTGGGTGCCCGAACCCTTAATGCGGCAACTGGTATACGAAAAAACGGACAGCCGTGAAAAGGCCAGCCAACTCACTATAAAGGAATGGGACAACCCGGAAGCCTTTTCCGCTTCGGGCGAACAGGTTACACCCGGCACACTGGTGGTGAACGTGCCTGAAATTATGGCTTCCGGTAAATAGCAGGCTGCTGCATCATACGTAAATACCGGGCATTAAACGCACATTAGAATTCATTGCCCGGCGCAAAAGAATTCTGCCGCGGCAGTAGGGGTCATGGTAATTTTCCGGTTTTACCTAGGCAACCAATTTTTTTAACCAGAAAGATCTTCGGTTACTACCCCTAACCGAGGCCAAGCGCATTGCTCAAGTATGTTACGTAAAGATTTCTACTTACTGGGATTTCTCTGGCTTCTCGTACTGATCATTTTCCTGCCCCTGTTTTACAATCATTATATTTTTATGGATGAAGCATTGCAGATCTGGGGGTATAACTCCATTCCCGGGTACTATATTCTCATCGATGAAGGGCGCTGGCTAACGGAAGTGCTGCAGAAATGGTTGTTCAAATTCACCGATACGGTGCGCGACGTAACCCTGTTGCGCCTGGTATCCCTGTTTGGCTGGATGTTGTGTTTGCCCATCTGGTATGCGGTCATAAAACGGCAGGTTGGCAAAGTATCGGCTTATGAATACCTGCCCTTCTTTTTTTGTGTATACCTCGTAACCAGTTTGCCGTTCATTGTATCGGTACAATGGGCCACCTGTATGCAGTTCTTTATTGCCGATACAGCCGCACTGTTATCGGGCGCAGTTGCATTGAATGGTATTCGCTGTCAGAACCGTAAATTTAAAGTGCAGGTTCCGGCTGCGCTTGTTTCTATGGCCCTGGGCGTTATTTCATTATTCTTTTATCAGGGCGCTTTTGCCTGTTTCCTGATCCCGTTCCTGCTTTATTTTATCAACCAGGCCAATTCAAACAAAGATGCCACGCTGATAGCCGGACTGGTACTTTATTTCGTTATAAATGGCGTTTGGTTTGTGCTGTATAAATTAAGTTTCAGCTTCATTTTCACCGATATTCCCGTTGATCCCCGGAACACGCTTTATATACACCCCTGGGAAAAATTCAAGTTCTTTATGGCAAGGCCGCTGGAAAGAAGTTTCCGTTTTACGCTGCTTACCCATGAGGACAGTATCATTTCGAAATACTATTACCCGGTGATGCTGGGTGTACTCGTTGTTCTGGCTATTGTCAGGTTTGGCCGGCAACAGGGTATTAAATACCTGGCAGCCGTGGGTTTTATTTTCATCCTTTCGTATTTGCCGGCCTTACTCATCAGGGAAAGCTTTGCCTCAAACAGAACCCTGATGGCCTTGAACCTGTGCGTGTTCGTTGTTTGTTTCGAAATGGCTATCTGGTACATCGGGAATAAAAGGGTACTGCAAATAGCAGGCATTGCCATGATCTGCTTTTTTGCCATCTGCGCCCGTTATAATTTTCAATATGTATTCCTGAAACCGATAGTAGATGAAACGGCAGCCCTCAAAAGTTACTTCAAACATCACTTCAATAGCGGTATTCAAACCATACATTTTATCCGCCCCTCAGAGGATTTTATGGCCGAAAAATATGGGGTGAACCGGTCGATGGACGAGTTTGGCGTTTCTTCCAGCTGCTGGGACTGGGTGCCAGATCCCATTTCAAGGCAGTTTATTTACGAAGCCACCGGCGACCGTAAGGAAGCCGCCCGGGTGGTGGTAAAACAATGGGCCAGTAAAGCCGCTTACCTGAAAGCCGGTGAAGCATTGAATAGCAGCGTTTTACTGGTCGATGTGCCCGCAATAATCAATAGGCAATAAGCAATTTGCAATTGGCAGGAGGTGCAGATATTCAGGCTTCCCCTATTAATTGCGAACCTCGCTTTTGCCTATTGCCCATTACCAATTGTCTATTGTTTATTGTCTATTGCCTATTGATTCGTACCTTTGCCGCTTCAAAATTTTTGCGCAAGTATGATAACAGTGAATAATGTGACCCTATCGTTCGGAAAACGGGTATTATTCGATGAAGTAAACCTTTCCTTTAGTAAGGGCAATTGCTATGGTGTAATTGGCGCCAACGGGGCGGGGAAATCTACTTTTCTGAAGATCTTATCGGGTGAAATTGAACCCAATAAGGGAACCGTTGATATAACGCCCGGCGAACGCATGGCTGTGTTGAAGCAGAACCATTTTGAGTTTGATGACTGTACTGTATTGAATACGGTATTGATGGGCCATAGCAAGTTATGGAAGGTAATGCATGAGCGCGATGCCATCTATGCAAAGGCCGATTTTACCGAAGAAGACGGAATTCGCGCCGGTGAACTGGAAGGCGAGTTTGGCGAAATGGGTGGTTATACCGCTGAAAGCGATGCCGCCACTTTGTTGAGCGAGCTCGGCGTAAAAGAAGACGTACAACAGCTACTGATGAAAGATATCAGCGGGGCCATGAAAGTGCGGGTGCTGCTGGCACAGGCATTGTTCGGCAATCCCGATATTCTGATCCTCGATGAGCCTACCAACAACCTCGATGTGGTGACCATCTCCTGGCTCGAGAACTTCCTGGCCGGGTATGAGAGCATCGTAATCGTAGTATCGCACGACCGTCACTTCCTCGATGCCGTGTGTACGCACGTGGCCGACGTTGACCGTCAGAAGATCAAGATCTACACAGGTAACTATACCTTCTGGTACGAAAGCAGCCAGCTGGCCGCCCGCCAGTTAGGCGATAAGAACAAGAAGATGGAAGAAAAGCGCAAAGACCTGATGGAATTCATCGCCCGGTTTAGCGCCAACGCCTCCAAATCGAAACAGGCTACTTCACGGAAGAAAGCACTCGAAAAGCTGGTTATTGAAGACATTACTCCTTCGAACAGAAAATATCCCGGTATCATCTTCAAACAACAACGTGAAGTTGGCAACCAGATCCTGAACATTGAAAAGTTATCAAAATCTATAGAAGGCAAACCGTTGTTCGCCAACATCAGCTTTACCGTGAACAAGGGCGATAAAATTGCCATCGTTGCCGATGACCACATGGCCATCACCGCTTTCTTCGAGATCATCAATGGCGAAGTGGCGGCCGACAGCGGTAAATACGAATGGGGCGGAACCGTTACAAAAGCTTATTTACCCAACGATAACTCGAAATATTTTGCCGAACAGGGTAACCTGAACCTGATGGACTGGTTGCGTCAGTACGTGCCGCCGCATGTTACCGATGTGGATGAGCCGTTCCTGCGGGGTTTCCTTGGTAAAATGCTGTTTACCGGCGATGAGATCATGAAGAAAACAAGTGTATTGAGCGGAGGGGAGAAAGTACGTTGTATGGTTAGCCGTATGATGTTGCAAGACCCCAACGTAGTGATCCTCGACGAGCCTACCAACCACCTCGACCTGGAATCTATTCAGTCGTTCAACGAAAGCATGACCAACTTTACAGGTATCGTATTGTTGTCTTCGCATGACCATACCTTTATGCAAACCGTTGCCAACCGTGTTATCGAACTTACGCCTAACGGCGCTATCGATAAACTGATGAGCTTCGATGAATACCTCGAAAGAAAGCAGGCCAATAAATTACAAATGGCTTAATTTATATGCGGTAATATTTTTAACCCCGTTCCGGTAACAACAGGAGCGGGGTTTTATTTTGATAACGGCAGTACTAAGGAATAATTCTCTATATTGCCGGTCACCTGAATCAACGATCAGATAATCATAACTTTTAATGCGCTGTTATGAGTTCACCCGGCTGGGATAATTTCTGGAAAGGCCAACGGAAATCCTTTTATGCGGTCATGAAAATGGCTACCGGATATTTTGTTTCGAAAGTTGAAAAGTTATATCACTTAAAACCAACCGACGAAATTTTCGACTATGGGTGCGGTCCGGGTTTTGTTGCCGATTCACTGGCCCGGAAAAAAATACGGATAACCGGTGCCGATATCAATGAGTTCTTTATTGACGAATGCCGCAAAAACCATCCCGGTTCATTGTTCACGGTAATAACAACAGATATAACCACCAATCAAAAGATCCTCGGAGAGCAGTTGAAGGGAAAACAATTCGATTACATCATTTTGTTAAGTGTAGCGCAATACCTCAGGGCGATCAGCGATCTGGAAGAGATCATCAAACTGCTGGGTGCATATATGAAACCACAGGGCATGATCATTGTGTCTGATGTGCTCGACGAGAACACCTCTTCCATAAAAGATGCATTTTCATTGTTTACGCATTGCATCAGAAAGGGCAGGATTGGGGCCTTCGCCGGCTTTATTTCTTATCTTATGTTCTCTGACTACCGTACCGTTTCAAAACAAACAAAGTTGCTGCAGGTGCCTGAACAGGCCATGCGCGAACTGGCCGCCCGCAATAAATTAAGCTGCGAAAAAGTACATGGGCTTACTATTCAAAAATCCAGGTCAAACTATATTTTGAGCTTTACCCCGGCCAAATAACCGGGTACAGGTCGATTAAATGCCGGTTCATGCAATAAATGCTAACTTTAAGCGCTATTAACCGGTTGGCCGTCGATAGGCTAACCCGGTGAAAATCAGCTGGGCTAACAAACAAGATCTTTTCAAAAGATACCTTAAATACCCTTCTCTTGAAAAGATGGCTTAAAATCAAACTAAAGGTTGTTGATCGGGAAATACCTGATACTGTGCATTTGTTTTTCTGTAGGCTGGCTGTTTGCCCTTGCCCAGAATCCGCGTCCGGCCTCGCCGGGTTCGAACCTGCGCAAAAAAATGGTTTCCGCAAAACAACCTGCCATTGTGCTCGACAGCATGAGCATCGTTCCCGGCACCGTCTCCATAGCCGGCATCCCCGATAGTTTATACAACATCGATTTTGTAAACGCCCGTTTAACCTGGAAGCAGTTGCCACCCATGGATAGCGTGCTGGTCCGGTTCCGTGTTTTCAGAACCCGCCTGAATGCGGTGGTGAACCGTATGCAATACGACAGCATCATGAATAACTTCATGGGGCAGCCCTTTGTACCCGATTATGTAGGCGCCGGCGGCCCCGGCGACAACTTCTTCAACTTCGGCAACATCAACTACAACGGCAGCTTTGGCCGCGGTATCTCCTTCGGCAATAGCCAGGATGCCGTATTTACCAGCAACCTGAACCTGCAGTTGAGCGGTTACCTTGCCGATAGCATCGAGATCGTTGCCGCCATTACCGATAACAATATCCCCGTTCAACCCGATGGCACCACCCAGCAGTTGAATGAGTTCGACCGCATTTTTCTACAGTTCAGAAAGAAAACCTGGGCGTTGAGCCTGGGCGATATAGATATCCGGCAGCAGCAAAGCTATTTCCTTAATTTTTACAAACGCCTGCAGGGCGTCGCTTTTGAAACCACAACGGCAATCACCGATAAAATAGCCAACCGCACCATGCTAAGCGGTTCTATTGCCAAAGGAAAGTTTACCCGTAACATTCTGCAGGTACAGGAAGGCAACCAGGGCCCGTACCGCCTGCAGGGGGCCAATAACGAGTTCTACTTTGTTGTACTGGCCAATACCGAACGGGTATATATCGACGGGGAATTGATGCAACGTGGAGAAGACCGCGATTATGTGATCAATTACAATACCGCTGAAATTTCATTCACGCCCAAACAAATGGTGACCAAGGATAAACGGATAGTGGTAGAGTTTGAATACGCCGACCGCAATTACCTCAACTCGAACCTGTACCTTACCAACGAAACCAACTTCAACGAAAAGGTAAAACTGCGGCTGGGTTATTTCAGTAATTCCGATGCCAAAAGCTCACCCATCAATCAAACCCTCGATGCAGGGCAAAAAGATTTCTTACGTACCCTCGGCGACAGCGTTACAAAGGCTTTCTATCCGTATTCAGTCGTCGATACATTTTCAACCGGCCGCATCCTGTACAAAAAGATCGATACGGTGTATAACGGCGGCGCCCGCGATTCTATCTTTGTTTACTCAACCAATGCCGACAGTGCCAGGTATACGTTGTCGTTTATAGAAGTAGGGCTTAACAATGGCAACTACGTTCCCGACCTCAACGGCGCCAATGGCAAGGTTTACCGTTGGGTAGAACCTGTAAACGGCGTAAAGCAGGGCTATTTCGAGCCGGCGGTTTACCTGGTAACCCCTAAAAAACAACAGGTTGCCAACCTCGGGATCGAATACAATATTTCGAAGAACACGGTACTTAATACCGAAGTGGCCATGAGCAATTATGATGTGAACACCTTTGCCTCTATCGATAAAGGCAATGACCGGGGGTATGCTTCGAAGGTCGATTTTAAGAACTCCCTGCCCTTCAAACGATCGAAGCGGGGATTGAAATTAACTACCGAGCTTGGGCATGAATACGTTGATGCCCGCTTTAAACCGCTCGAACGCTTACGTAATATCGAATTTACCCGCGACTGGGGTTTGCCCCTGCTGTTAAACGTTCCCGAACATGAGAATATATTAACAGGCGGAGTGCAGTTGAGCGATCAAAAAAACAATTCGCTTCGTTACCAGTTCACCGAATATAACCGGGGCACCAGCTTTACCGGTTTGCGTCATAACATTACCCAATTGCAAAACATCAAAGGCTGGGTGCTGAACAACCAGTTCATGTTATCGAACATAGATGCTGCCAGCGACAAAGGTTATTTCTGGCGGCCTACCATCAATATCTCGCGGCAGTTTGCAAAGCTGCGGAATTACACCATTGGCGGTGCGTATGCGGTAGAACATAACAAGATCCGCAATAAGCTCACCGATAGCATGGCCGCCCAGAGTTTTTCTTTCACCAATGCATCGGCCTACCTTAAATCAGATCCCGTTAAACCCAATCGCTGGGGTATAACCTGGTTCACCCGTACCAATTCATACCCACTGGGTACCCACCTGGTAAAGGCCGACAGAAGCCAGAACGTTACTTTAACAAGTGAGCTCTTAAAAGACCCCCGTCATCAATTCCGCTTTACCAGCACTTACCGTAAACTGAAAATACTGGAAAGCTCGTTGAACACCCAGCAGGCCGATGAAAGTTTATTGGGCCGGGCCGAATACCAGGTAAACCTGATAAAAGGTTTACTGAGTGGAAACCTCTTGTATGAAGTAGGAGCGGGACAGGAGCAGAAAAGAGATTATTCCTATCTGGAAGTACCGGCCGGCCAGGGTGAATTCACCTGGATCGATTATAATAACGACGGCATTCAGCAATTGAATGAGTTTGAGGTAGCCCTGTTCCAGGACCAGGCCAAGTTCCTGCGCATTTTCACGCCAACCAATCAGTATGTAAAGGCCAGTTACAATACGTTCAACTATAGCGTGAATATAAATCCCCGTGCGGCTATCAATTTAACCAACGCCAACAGGCTGCGCAAATTCATTTCAAAGATCAACCTGCAATCGTCATTGCAGATCAGCAAAAAGGAAGTGGCCGATGATCTTGTACAATTCAACCCGTTCACGTCACCGCTGAACGATACCTCATTGATCACCCTTACTTCCAATTTTGTAAATACATTCTCGTTTAACCGTTTTAGTCCGAAGTGGGGGTTTGATGTAACCAATGCCCGCAATGAAAATAAATCGTTGCTTACCTATGGTTATGAAAGCCGTAAGCTCGATGACTGGACGGTACGCACCCGCTGGAACATCAGCCGGTTGTTTGCCATTGAAATGACTGGCCGCACCGGCATCAATCAACTCATTACTTCGAACCCCAAATTCGACAACCGTAATTTTAAGATCAATCAATACTCGGCCGAACCGAGGCTGACCTTTACCAAAGGCACTAATTTCAGAGTGAGTGCAGGATATAAATACAGTGATAAAGAGAATGTACAGGGCAGCCAGGAAAAGTCGCAGGCGAATTCGCTGAATACCGATGTGAAGTACAATATTCTGCAAAGCACTTCTATAATGGCCAAGTTCACTTATTCGAATATCAGTTTTTCTTCACTCGATAGCATGCCTAATGCAAACTCATCTTCGTCCTATATTATATTGGAAGGCCTGCAGCCCGGAAAGAACTTTTTATGGACGCTCGATCTTACTAAAAGGCTTTCGAATAACCTCGAGTTCAGTATGCAGTATGAAGGACGTAAACCCGGCACCTCGCGCATAGTTCATATAGGAAGGGCATCGATAAGGGCTTTGTTGTAAAAGGGGAAAGGCAATACAGCTGCAAGCTGCAAGCGAATACAGAATACAGCTTCAAGCTGCAAGCTATAAGCTGCAAGCGAATACAGAATACAGCTTCAAGCTGCAAGCTATAAGCTGCAAGCGAATACAGAATACAGCTGCAAGCTGCAAGCAAATACAGAATACAGTTTAAAGGCAAGGCATAAGGCAACGAGGCTACGAGGAAAAGGCAACGGCAGAAAAACGACTTTGGCGAATCGATGCCGGCTCAGGTATATACCAAAAAAAACATCCCGGCGAAATCGCCAGGATGCTTTTGAATATAGTGAGAGAGAAAGATTATCCGAAGATGCCACCTTTCTTCAGTGAACGGGTAGCTTCACCGATCTTGAAACCATTGTGGTAAACTTCAATTTTGTAGTTACCTTGTTTGAAAGCGCTGTTTTGTTTCCAGGCAAACTCAACGTGTTTGTTTTTGCCTTGTTCGAAATCAACAGGAACTTTAGCGGTGAACAGTTTTTCACCTTCTTCACGGGTAGTGAATTTGCCAGAACCCAGGGCTTCTACAGCGATAGGTTGGCCATCAGGACCAGTGATACAAACGTATACATCAGTAGAACCTGTTTGAGCGATACGGTTAGAAACATCCATTGCAATAACCAGTTTGTCAACTTTCTTTGCAGAAGTAGTTTCTGACTCTTTACCACCTTTTTTCTCGTTTACAGGAGTAACAGAGATGTTAGTTGCGTTCAATGTAGAAGCTACATCAACTTTGGCAGCTAACTCATCTTTCGCCTGGGTAGTAGTTTGCAGGTCTGTTGTGAGTTTTTCTTTGTCGGCTGTTAACTGGGTTTTTTCAGTTGTCAGCACCTGGTTTTCCTGAGTTAAACGGGCAACTTCAGCTTCCAGGTTGGCGATCTTGTCGTTCAGTTCGCCGATCAAAGCCTGAGCTTTTTTCTTTTCAGCTACAGACAGGCGTTGTTTTTTCAGGATGCTTCCGATCTGACCTTTTAACTTGGAGATCTCGCTGGTTTTGTCGTTTACTTTTCCTTCCAGTTCATTGTTATAACCGGTTAAAGAATCCAAACGGGTTAACGCAGCATCGAAGCTTTTTTGCAGTTCATTCTTTGATGAATCTACAGCCACGTATTGTGTTTGCAGTTGAGTGATCTTTTGATCAGACTTGTTTTTGTCCCATAAAAAGTATCCCCATGTACCAAGTATACCTACGGCTAACAAACCGATGATCAGGTTCTTTGAATCACGTTTTGGGGGTGCACCTTGTGGACTGGCGGATGGATAATTGGTTGTACTCATAATAAGTGTATGTTTATTTTGAAAGGTTATGAAATCGGGTTCAGTATTCTTTTGAATAATCGGGTTAATTACTTAGTAACTGGGTTTCGCATATGGGTTTGACCAAAACCATGCCAGAATTTGGCTTTTTACCGCTCCACAAGCCGGGGAAAAACGCTCAAACGTAGTGGAGTATTGTGTTACAGTTTTGTATAAATCGTTATATGTCATGGCTTTTTTTGTGGTAATATTGCAAAGTTTAAACCACGGTATTATACATGTCTGTAGAAAAAATTATATCTGACTGGAAAAAAAAGCTGTTTAAACCCGTTTACTGGCTTGAGGGCGAGGAGGACTATTTTATCGATAAAATTGTGCATTACGCCGAGCATAACATTTTAACGGAATCTGAGGCCGGGTTTAATTTGACGGTGTTTTATGGCAGAGATGCAGACTGGACGCAGGTAATAAATGCATGCAAGCGTTATCCCATGTTCGCAGAACGCCAGGTAGTTTTACTAAAGGAAGCGCAACATATGCGTGATATCGACAAACTGGAATCGTATATTTCACAACCACTGATCTCAACTATTTTTGTTGTATCGTATAAAGAAAAGAAAGTGGATGGCCGTACACAGCTTGCCAAACTGCTTAAAACAAAAGCCGAGCTGTTTACTACCAAGAAAATGTACGATAACGCACTGCCTGAATGGACAAACGAACTCGTAAAAAGTAAAGGGTTTACCATTTCACAAAAAGCGGTGTTGCTGCTGGTTGATCACATAGGCAACGACCTTAGCCGTATAGACAATGAAATCGATAAAATGCTGGTAAACCTTGGAACCCGTACCGGCATTACCGAAGATGATATTGAAAAGTATGTTGGGGTAAGCAAAGAGTATAATCCTTTTGAACTGCAATCGGCCATGGCGGCAAAAGACCTTCCCAAGGCCATGCGTATCATTCAGTATTTTGAAGCCAACCCAAAAGCTGCGCCCATACAATTGGTTTTACCTACACTTTATAACCTGTTTAGTAAAACGTACATGATCTTCGGACAAAGCGCCAAAGATGAAAAAACGGTGGCGGCGAATATCGGCGTCAATGCCTGGTTCGTTAAAGACTATATGCTGGTGGCGCGCAACTACGGCTATAACGGTGTTGAAAGAGCGTTGTTGTTGCTGCATCATTACAACCTGCGCAGTGTAGGGGTAAATGATACCGGTTCTTCCGATGCTTCGCTGTTGAAGGAGATGGTTGTTAAGATGGTTGTTTAATGTGCTGATTAGCCAATGAGTTTATTTTGCGGATTGCCGATAAAACGCAAGTGCTTTAATTAAAACAAAGGCCTGTATTCAATTAGCACATTAGCTAATTAGCTAATTAACCCAGCGCCC
The DNA here is from genome assembly GCF_002078015.1 of Niastella populi. Classification (GTDB taxonomy): domain Bacteria; phylum Bacteroidota; class Bacteroidia; order Chitinophagales; family Chitinophagaceae; genus Niastella; species Niastella populi. The sequence goes on from NZ_LWBP01000207.1 coordinate 47,621, forward strand.
GCAACGTATCTTCCTTATCTTTCCCAAGTTGTTCAACAAGCGCTTCCAGTCCGTTGAACTTTACCTCGCTGCGTAAGTATTTCTTTATGTAAACGCGAACGGTGGCGCCGTAAATGTCTTCGTTGAAATCGAAGATGTTCACTTCAATAACACGGTCGGTACCGCCAATGGTGGGCCTTATACCGATGCTCATCATACCTTTCAGACGCGGGTAGTTGACGATGACCGGTGAATATATATCGGTGCGTTGTTTATTGATTTCCGCTTCGCCCCTGCGGCTTCTGATCTCCAGCTCAACAGCGTAAATGCCATTGCCGGGTATCAGCTTTTCTTCATTCTCAATACGCAGGTTGGCGGTAGGGTAGCCCAGTGTGCGGCCCAGTTTGTTGCCATCTATAACAGTGCCTTCAAAAAAGAAATCATAACCGAGCAGGGTATTGGCCACATCGGTATTACCATGTAAAACGGCTTCACGAATGCGTGTTGAGCTAACGGTGTTGTCGTTGATCACATGGGCCGGTATTTCCATCAGGTTAAAGCCCAGCCGGGCACTGTATACTTCCAGCAGTTTATAATCGCCTTTGCGGTTGCGGCCAAAACGGTGGTCGTACCCGATGATCACAGTATGGGGATGGAATTTCTGAACCAGGAATTGCTCAATATATGCTTCGGGACTTTGTTGTGAAAAGTCATCGGTAAAAGGCACTACTACCAGGTGGTCGATGCCATTCTTATGAAGCAGCTCAATTTTTTCGTCGATGGTATTGATAAGGTGGATAGCGGGCTGGCCCGTAACGATCACTTTACGCGGGTGGGGGTGAAACGTGATAATAACAGTTTCACCGTCAATACGCGCAGCCTCCCGTTTCAATTGCCCGAGAATGCTTTTGTGGCCGGTATGCACCCCGTCGAACGTGCCTATCGTAACTACTGCCTTTTTAAAGGCCGGAATGGTTTCAGTTGAAAAGTAAACTTTCATAAATGCGGTGCGAATATATTTAGAGATTTCGGGATTTCCTGATTTCGGGATTTATAGGGAAGTCCAAATTGGATCAAATCTCAAAATCGCGAAATCTCAAAATCAGAAATTCCGTCTTACCTTTGCCGCTTCAAATTATAAAATGAGTTTATATTCCCAACGGGGTGTTTCTGCCCAGAAAGAAGAAGTTCACAAGGCTACGGAAAAGCTTGATAAAGGCTTGTATGCCCACGCCTTCTGCAAAATATATCCCGATTATCTTACCGGCAACAATGACTGGGTGAATGTAATGCATGCCGATGGCGCCGGTACCAAAAGCATACTGGCTTATTTGTACTGGAAAGAAACCGGCGACCTTTCCGTTTGGAAAGGAATTGCCCAGGATGCCGTGGTAATGAACCTCGACGACCTCCTGTGCGTGGGTATAACCGATAACCTGTTGTTCTCCTCAACCATCGACCGCAATAAGTTACTGGTAACCGGCGAAGTGCTGGAAACCGTGATCAACGGCACCCAGGAATTGTTCGATGAACTGAAAAAATTCAATGTAAATATCCATTACCTCGGCGGCGAAACAGCCGATGTTGGCGATGTGGTGCGCACCATTGCAGTTAATGGCACCATGACGGCCCGCTGGCCAAAGAACAGGCTCATTACCAACGACAGGATCCAGGCCGGCGATGTGATCATTGGTTTCAGCAGTTTCGGCCAAACCGTTTATGAAACCGAATACAACAGCGGTATCGGCAGCAACGGTTTAACCAGCGCCCGCCACGATGTATTAAACAAGTTTTACGCTACAGAATATAAAGAATCATATGAGAATAGCCTTGCCGGAAATGTAGTTTACATAGGGCCGCACCGCCTTACCGATACGGTGGGCAGTGAAAAACACCAGGTAGGCAAATTGTTGTTATCACCTACCCGTACTTATGCGCCGCTGTTGAATATTTTCTTTGAGAATTATTTCGAAGCCATTCATGGTTTAATTCATTGCAGCGGGGGCGGACAAACGAAATGTATGAAATACCTGCCCGGTAATTTCAGGGTGATCAAGGATAATCTGTTTGAGCCACCCATTATATTCCAGCTCATTCAACAGGCGTCTGGTTCAAACAACCGCGAAATGTACCAGGTGTTCAACATGGGGCATCGCCTCGAACTGTTCACCGATGCGGCTTCTGCCGGTTTCTTTATCGAAGCGGCTAAAAAACTCGGTATAGAAGCGCAGATCGTTGGCCGTGTTGAAGCAGGCGATAAAAAAGAACTGATCCTGAAAGTAGGGAACGAAGAGATCGTTTATTGATAATAGCTTAAAGTCAAGGCAACGGGAATACAGAATACAGCTGTAAGCTGCAAGCTATAAGCTGAAAGCGAATACAGAATGCAGCTGCAAGCTGTAAGCTGCAAGCTGCAAGCGAATACAGAATACAGAATACAGAATACAGCTGCAAGCTGTAAGTTTTAAGCGAATGCAGCCTGGGAGAAAAGCCAGCAATTATTTATTATTCCCGAATAAAAGAACAATAAACAACAAACCATAAACCATAAACCTCCATAGCGAGGCTTGAAAATACTCTTGAGCCTGAAAACTAAATAACTTCAATCCCCGCATCGCGGTACGGTTTCAATACCGGGTCATCGGGTTGCAGTTCGGTAATAAGCATATGTATTTTGCTGATATCGCAGATATGTATCGGTTGCAGGCTGTTGATCTTTTCGGCAATGCTGAGGCAAACTACTTTTTGCGACGATTCAACCATGGCCTTTTTCAGCTGCACCACATCCCAGTCGCTATCGGTAATACCGTCTTTCAGGCTGATGGCGTTCACACCCAGAAAGCACAGATCGGCCCTGATCCTTTTGATTTGAGTAATGGCTTCACCGCCGGTGGTTATCTTCGAATTTTTCGACACCTTATCGCCTATGGCAATAACATCAACCGATGGGTGCTGCATATATTCGAGAATGGCGGGTATGCTGCCCGAAACGAAGGTGGCTTTCAGCCGCGGTGGCAATGCCCGCGCCATTTCTATAATGGTGGTGCCGCCCGTAGTAAGCACAAACATGCCATCATGGATAAGCGATGCGGCCTTGCGGGCTATTGTCTTTTTATGATCGTGTGAATATACATGTGTACCTGTATAATGAACATGGCTGAACGAATGTGATAAAGCGCCGCCATGTACTTTTATGACCTTCCCCTCATCGGCCAGTTCCTGCAGATCGCGCCGGATGGTATCTTCCGACACATTCATGTCCCTGCTGAGGTTTGATGACATCACTTTATTGTGCAGGTTCACCTGGTGCAAAATATAGGCTTGTCGCTCTTTTTTTAACATGTTGATTGAAGGGTATAATTACTGGTTGCCGGATTTTGCCGGTTTTTATTTGAGCGGGAAAGCTATAGAAAATCCTGTATAATTTTTGTAAAAATTATTCCAAAGCTTTCAAGAATGGCGGGCTGCACGGGGTTCTTATCAAAAAAGAGGGCCATAACACAATTGGTAATGGCCCCAAAAACTTATGTGTCAAAATCCTTATTTAAGTGGTGACCGTTGACCTTGCATCAACCTTGAACGTAACCTGAATAAAGTATTGTGTCGAGCCTGGTGTATGGCCCGATAAACTGGCCTGTTTTGCCGACGTTCTTTTAACCTCTTCCTGCAGCGTTTTTATGGCTTCTTCTTTCGAAAGTTTTGCAGTTGTTGTGGCTGCTCCGGCGCCATAGCCAACGACAACAATTGGTATAATTTCTTTTGCGGCAGTTGGGGCCTGGTCATACAATTGAAAGTTACTGATGGTGCCATTGGCGTCAACTGAAATGGAAAAGGTTACCACCCCTTCGCCATTGTTGCTTAGTACCGTTTGAGGGTAGCGCAGGTTACGGCAGTAATGTAACGACAGCTTTTTAATTACAGGATCTGCAGGGTCAATGGCAGGTATTTGTAACGTTGGTTGGGGAGCTTCCTGGTAAAATGAAGCTGGCTGTTGATAGGTCACCTGTTTGTTACTGCTTCCTGCTGTTGCCCTTTCCGGCGCTTTCATCATATTGGCTTCAAAAACAGGATCGGTAGCGGTAGAGTGCACAACAGCCACCGGTTTGTTCTTTGCGTTCACAATACCTTCCAGGATCTTTTTGGCAATGGTTTCCTGGTTACTGCTGCCGGATATAAAAGCCAGGTCTTTTTCATTATCGATATAACCGCATTCTATCAGAACGGCGGGGCAGGGTGTTTGCTCCAGCACCCAGATGTTCGTGGTCCGTTGCTTTAAGGTCTTCTCGGTTTTGTAAAGCGTGCTCAGTTCCTGTGTAAGCGCGGCGCCCAGGTGTTTTGATCTGTTAGTGCGTTCATTGTCCTTGTTCGATACCCATACTTCAAACCCACTGTAAGGACCTTTGTTGTCGCTATGCGATATATGTATAGAGATATACATATCGGGGTTTACCTTTTGGGCAAGTTCGGTACGGGCCCGCAGGCCATTATTGATATCGGTTCCGCCGCCCGGCAAATTATCATCGGTACGGGTCATAACCACGTTCACATTGTACTGCGGGGCCAGTTGCTGTATCTTCTGGCTTATTTGTAATGTGAGGTCTTTCTCTTTTACGTTTCCGTTTGTGCTGTACGCGCCGGCATCTTTACCGCCATGGCCCGCGTCGATGATAACTGTAACAGGCGCTTTTTCGGGCCCGTTGTAATAAATGGTTCTGCCACCATTGGCCGATCGTTGGGCATACAGGGCAACGGTGCAGAAAAGGAGCGCCAGCAGCGGCAGGGCCATCAGGCGGCTGCCATAGCTGTACCGGGAAGATTGCTTGTGTGTGATCATGGCAATACGTCTTTTGATATGGTTTTGAAAAAAATGGTTGGTTATAGGTATATGATTGGCTTTGAGTGTTTGCATAACAAGCAGTTCGGCATACGCATAGCGGTCGTTATCTGAGATGGCGTATTGATCGGCCAGGAATTCGTGAATGGCCTTCAATTCCCTTTTAAGGATATGGAAGAAGGGGTTGAACCAGAAAAAGGCCGTCACGATCTCGGTTAAAATAATATCGGTTGAATGTTTTTGCTGTACATGGAACAGTTCGTGGCGGAAGATCTGCTGACCGTCATGACTGTTGAATGGGAGCTCGTGGTTCCAGAATATGGAGCGGAAAAACGAGAAAGGCGTTCCCGGCTCGCGGGTGGTAAAGAATTTCAGCCCGCTCACGCGCTCAAAGGGGTATTGTTTTGAAATTCTCCTTATATATATTAATGACCTTACCAGCATCCAAAGCAGCGCAACGATACCCAGGGCATATAAAATGTACAGGGCATTTTCGATGGTAAACAGGGAGGCCACCCTGCCGGGGCCCGAACCCATTCCCTCTTCTTCGCCATAATTTACGGTGAGCACCTCAATGGTTTCATATACCGCCTGGTTTACAGCGTTTTGCGGTTTATACAGGACCGGAATTCTCAAAAAAGGCAACACTACCGAAACCAGCATGGTTGCCTGCAGGTAGAACCGGTTGTAACGATGGAACCTTTTATTTCTCAAAAAAAGCCAGTAGTAGCCCAGCAGAATGCCGGAGCACAGCGTAACTTTTCCCAGGTACAGCAATAAGGTCATTGGTTATTGTTTTTGGCGTTTTTGATTTGTTCAAGTAAAGCCTCCAGGTCTTCCTTGCTGAGTTTGTTCTCGTTCACAAAATGGGATAACAGCTTGGCCGGCGAGTTTTCGAAATATCCTTTTACCAGCTGGTTGATGCTTTTTTTACCGTACTCGGCCTTGCTTACCGCCGGTTTGTACAGGTTGTTGCGGCCCATTACTTCAAAACTTACAAATCCTTTGTCTATCAGGATCTTTAGAATAGTGGCCACCGTGTTCGAGTGGGGTTTGGGCTCAGGCATTTTGTCGAGGATGTCTTTCAGAAAACCTTGTTTTAACAGCCACAGGATCTGCATTACCTGTTCTTCAGCTTTTGTAAGGGACTTCATTATAACTAATGATTTAGTTGTGTGATCAAATGTATAACTAAATATTTAGTTTATTGATTGCCGGCTTGATTTTTTTCAACATTTTTTTGAAGATGGTTACGCCGTGCCCTGAAAACGTACTAATAATGGGTGATAACCAGTGCAGACGGGCGATTTGGGGAATTGTGATAATAGTAAATATGTATGTGTTGGCAGCTATTAATAAATTATTGTCTTTTATGGCTTCGATTTTATCCACAAAAGCTATGAGGTTTCGAGATTGAGTGTTACTTTTGCAGACAGTACCGGATGGATTAACACGTTATTAGCACCTGACTTGCAACCTCCCCCGAACATAGTCAGTCTTGCAGATGTTAGTATAGTACCCTTAAAAAATAAACAGAAAGGCGATTTTATTATCGACGATTAAAGTCATTTTTATAAAGTAGATATGAGACAGCTCAAAATTGCAACGCAGATTACGAATCGAGATTCGCAGGCAGTAGAAAAGTATCTTCAGGAAATTTCAAAAATTCCGATGATCACTCCCGAAGAGGAGACAGTACTGGCCCAGCGGATCAAGATGGGTGATCAAAAGGCATTGGATAAATTAGTGCAGGCCAACTTGCGTTTCGTGGTATCTGTGGCTAAGCAGTACCAGCACCAGGGTCTTTCTCTTAGCGATCTGATCAACGAGGGCAACCTCGGTTTGATAAAAGCAGCCCAGCGTTTCGATGAAACCAAGGGTTTTAAATTCATCTCATACGCCGTATGGTGGATCCGCCAGTCTATTTTACAGGCGTTGGCAGAGCAGGGCAGATTAGTCCGCCTGCCTCAAAACAAAATTGGCACCTATAACAAGGCTAACAAAGCGTACATGGCTTTTGAACAGGAACATGAGCGTGAGCCAAGTACTGAAGAGCTGGCCGAGTTACTTGAAATGAGCGAAACCGAGATCAATAACATTTTCCAAAGCAATACCCGTCACACGTCGCTCGATGCTCCGGTTCACGAAGCAGAAGACGTGGCCATGGGCGACCTGCTGGAAGGTGGCGATGATACGGATGACGATGTAATGAAAGATTCATTACGTAACGAGATCCGCCGCGTATTGAAATCGCTGAGCCCACGCGAAGCTGAAATTGTAAATGCTTATTTCGGTCTTGATGGTGAAAATGGAGTAACCATTGAGCAAATTGGTCAGAAGTACGATCTTACCAAAGAGCGTATCCGCCAGATCAAGGAAAGAGCGATCAAACGTTTACAGAAAGCGCGCTACAGCAATGCATTAAAAGCTTACTTAGGTTAGTGTAAGTACTATAAAGAAACGAACCCCGGCTGGCACCACCTTCCGGGGTTTTTTGTTGCCCTTTGCGTTTTGTTTATGCGAACATTCACTCATCTGGTTCGTTATTTGAATGCTATCGGGTGTGAAAATGAGAAGGCGTTTCGTAGTAGTAGCCATAACATTGGGGATGCTTATTTCTTCCTGCGAAAAAACAGTTACGTTCAGGCCAAACGATTCGGAGCCTGTTGTAGTTGTGGAGGCTTCTATTGAAAATGGCAAAGGGCCGGTGGTTATTTTGTCAGAAAGCCTGAATTACTTCAGCCAGATAACACCCGAACTGCTGGCAGGTTCCTTTCTCCGGAATGCCGAGGTAACCATTTCAAACGGTTCCGGCACCCATAAGTTGAAAGAATATAATATGCCGGTGGCCAGCGGGTATACCGTGTATTATTATGCAACCGATTCTTCCAGCCTGGGCACTGCTTTTACGGGTGAACCGGGTAAAACATACTTTCTTTCAGTAAAAATCAAAGAGCGGGAATACACAGCCACCACCACCATTCCCGAGTTTACCAAAAGACTCGATTCTTTATGGTGGGAAGATGCACCCAATAACCCCGATCCGGTAAAAGTGATGGTAATGGGCAGGTTTGTTGACCCGCCGGGACTCGGAAACTATACCCGTTATTACACATCGGTCGGCGGGCGGCCGTTCCTGCCCGGTTTCAATTCGGTTTTCGACGATCAGCTTACCGATGGCGCTACCTACGACCTGCAAATTGAAAAAGGAGTTGATCGCAACAATGATATCAACCTCGAGAAATATGCGTTTTTCGATCATGGCGATTCCGTGGTAGTGAAGTATTGTAATATCGATAAAGCCACGTACGACTTCTGGCGAACCATGGAATACAGTTATGCCAATATCGGCAACCCGTTTGCCTCGCCCAATAAAGTGCTGAGCAATATCCGGGGCGGCGGGCTGGGATACTTTGGAGGGTATGCTGCCCAATATAAAACCATCGTCATTCCTCAATAAAATCAGCCTGGCGGTTGCATAATACCTGAAAAAGAAGCTGTTCAGTTGCCGGTTGCCTGTTAATGGGTACCAGGTACCGGTTACCTGCCTTTATTCACACCCTATTCAGGTAGTTTGCCTTTATCATTTTTGTAACTCATTTTCTGGTAAATTTGTCAACTTTTCTTTAGAATAGAAGGATATAGCATTATGGAAATCGAAAAAATACATTGCCTGATTATTGGAAGCGGCCCGGCAGGGTATACCGCTGCTGTTTATGCTGCGCGGGCAAACATGAAACCGGTATTATACCAGGGTATTCAGCCCGGCGGTCAGCTAACCATTACAACCGAGGTAGAGAACTATCCCGGTTACCCCGATGGCGTACAGGGACCTGAAATGATGGTTCATTTTGAAAAACAGGCTGCCCGGATGGGAGCCGATATTCGTTATGGCCTCGCTACAAAAGTTGATTTTTCAGCGCCGCCTTTCAAGGTTTGGATCGATGAAGAGAAACTGGTGGAAGCCGATTCGGTGATCATTGCTACCGGCGCCTCGGCCAAATGGCTTGGGTTGGAAAGTGAACAACGCCTGAACGGTTTTGGCGTAAGCGCCTGTGCCGTTTGCGATGGTTTCTTTTTCCGTGGCAAGGAAGTGGCGATCGTAGGCGCCGGTGATACCGCAGCCGAAGAAGCCCTTTATTTGTCGAAATTATGTACTACGGTACATATGTTCATTCGCCGCGGCGAAATGCGCGCATCCAAAGTAATGCAGGAACGGGTGCAACGCACCCCCAATATAAAGGTTTACTGGAATACGAATACCGATGAGATCCTCGGTGAGAACAAGGTAGAATCGGTGCGGGTAAAAAATACAAAAACGGGAGAGTTGCAAACAATCCCCATTAGTGGATTTTTTGTGGCAATTGGTCACCAACCCAATAGCGACATCTTTAAAGGATGGCTCGATATGGATGAGGCCGGTTACCTGAAAACCATTCCCGGTACTTCAAAAACGAATATCGAAGGCGTTTTTGCGGCCGGCGATGTACAGGATAAGATCTATCGACAGGCAGTAACTGCAGCCGGCAGCGGTTGTATGGCTGCGCTGGATGCAGAGCGCTATTTATCGGCAAAAGGAATCGTTTAGGCTGAACGCCAGGCGCTAAACGCTTAAGGCTGAATGCCTGAGCCCGAATTTCCGGTATACTTTCCTTCCGGAGCTTCGTAACGCTGAACATTTGACGCGAGCTTACCGTTTCAGGAGCTGGTGTTAAGCGTTCAGCGTTTGGCATTTTGCGGTTTTCTGCCTTCTGCGTTTAGCTTTTTACGTTTGTCGTGAGGCCTGCCATTTCGGTAACTTGCGTTTAGCGTTAAGCATTTAGCGTTTAGCTTTTTTGTGGCATTGTTTTAGCAAAACAAATATCCAGTATGGTTGTTATCGAATTGAATCAGGTAAAGCTGCATGCGTATCATGGGGTATATGAAGGTGAAAAAATAACCGGCAGCAATTATGAGATCAGTGTACAGGTTTGCTACGAAGAAGGCGACAGTACATTTGATGATTTAAAAAATACGATCAACTACGTTGAAGTTTTGGATATCGTCAGGCAACGAATGAGGGTGCCAACGGGTCTTTTAGAAAAGGTGGCAGATGATATCATCCGCAGCATCAGGCGCCAATATCCTTTTTGTACGGAAATAAGGTTTTCTATCTATAAATTAGACGCACCTGTAGAAAATTTTCAGGGAAAAATAGGCGTTACATTGCATAAGAAGTTTGATGGGTAAAATAGGAAGTACAATAGGGCTATTGCTTTTTTTGTCGATCCTGCCATTCGAAAACAATGCTCAGGATATCAACACGCTGTTGAAGGATGCGCAACAGCTCGAAAACGCATTCAAACAACCCGAAGCGCTTCAGAAATACCTCGATATTCTCCGTCATCAGCCTAATAACCTCACCGCGCTCGTCAAAACAAGCGAATTATACAGCATTTTAGGAAAACATCAGCATACAAAGGACAAACAAAAGGAATATTACCGTAACGCCCGTACATATGCCCAAAAAGCATTACAGGTAAATGGCAACAGTTCCGATGCCAATGTAGTTATGGCAATTGCCATGGGCCGTATGGCGCTGGCTTCCTCGGGCGAAGAAAAAATAAAAGCGGTAAAGGATATAAAGACCTACTCCGAAAAAAGCATTCACCTCGATCCCAATAATTTTAAAGGCTATCATGTGCTGGCCAAATGGCATTACGAAGTAAGCGATCTTACTTCCGTGGAGAAATGGCTGGTGAAAGTTGCCTACGAAGCGCTGCCTAAGGCCAGCCTCGACGATGCCATCAAATACTTTGAGAAAAGCCGCCAGCTCAATCCTTCCTTTTTATTGAACTATCTCGAACTGGCTAAGGCCTGGCACCGGAAAGAAAATGACAAAAAAGCCAGGGAGTTCCTCGAGGTCATGCTCAAAATGCCGAACAAGATAGGCGAGGATGCCAGTATAAAGGCAAAGGGGAAGAAACTTCTTGAAGAGTATAAGTAGGTTAATTCAGGCTTTTTATAATCAGCACATCAGCACATCAGCTAATTGGTCTTTGTATTCCATTATTCCATTATCACATTATCGAATTATCAAATTACCTTCCCTTTCCATTTCCCGCTTCGTATATACAAAAACGACGGTAAGAACAAACACGTCCAGTACAACCACTCACTCATCCACCCATAAGTGATCGATAAAAAGAATTTATCTAATGTGAGGTAAATATATATACAGTAAAAAATGATGGCGAAGATCTCTATCATCAGCGACACCCGGCTGTTGCCCGAACCGGTAACCGCATTCAGGTAAACCACAGAAAACGACATTAGAATAATGGCTATCGACAATACCCGCACTACCGGCACCGCCTGCTCAACAAATTCGCCCGACTGGCCATACACCGAAAACAAAAAACCGGGGAACAGGTTGATGAGAATGGCGATCATTAGGGCGGAACCAAAGCTCAGCCGCAGTATTTTATTGATCAGCGGGTTCACCTGTTCCTGTTTTCCCTGTCCGAGAATATTGCTCACCATAGCATTGGTGGTAGAACCGAAAGCCCAGGTAACCACCCCGGCCATACCCAGGATATTACGCATGGTATTGGAAACGCCAAGCGCAATTTCACCATGGCCATCGATAAGCAGGAAGAAATATTCCCAGCTTATAATACTGATGCCATGCTGGAAGATCAGGGGCGCGCTCATGGAGAATATAAGCCGCGAATTATAGCCATCCCAACGGAAGTTTTGAAATAAATGCAGATTGCTGCTGATGCCTTTTTGCCAGATCACCAGGTAAACCACCAGCAATCCTACGATTTCGGCAATGATGGAAGCAACGGCCGCTCCGTTCAACCCCATGGCCGGGAAGCCTGCTTTGCCGAAGATCAGCAGGTAATCGAGCACAATATTGGTGACGGCCTCGGCAACGGCGCCGCCAACCAGGTACCTGCTTTGATTGGTGCCTACCAGCAGGGCGTTGCGCATCTGGTAAACAAACAAAAAGGGCAGTCCCCATATGCGAATGCGGCAGAAAGAAATAGCCTGCTGCAGCCGTTCTGCATCATTTATGAAATACCCGAACAGGCGGGGCGTAATGGTATAGGTGATCACTATGCCCAGCAAAGCGATCGAAAGCCCGATGAACACCGCCTGGCTGAACAGTTTGCCGATCTCTTCGGGCCGGTTTTCGCCGGCGCGGCGGGCGATCAGGGCCTGCAGGCCATTGTTCAGGCCGTAACCGATGGCGGAAAAAATAAGATAATACACGCCGGTTATGCCGGCAACCGCCAGTGCCTGTTTATTAAAATGCCCTAAAAAAATATTATTGGTAACAAAATTGATTTGTGGTATTAAAATGGCGAAGCTGATGGGCGCAGCCATTTTAATGATCTGCCGGTTCGAAAGTTCTACCTGGAATACTGTATTTTTAGATAAGGCGGTCATAAAAGGGTGGCAAAGATACGCGGTATTCGTGTAAGGCAAAGATGAATGGTCCATGACCCATTGATCAGGCGCCGGTTTAACCGGTAACAGTTCTTACATGGCCCGGGTGCCAAATCCCTGTAACTTGAAACCCGTAACTTGAATCTTTTTTAGTAACATTGCAGCTTTTGACAACTATGCTTAAGGCCAACTTTGATATTGTTCCGGAAATGAGGGATGCTGAAGAGCTTCGAAACAGCCAGTTGCTGATCGAAGTAGGGGAAAAAATGTTCAGCTTTGTCATTTACAATAAAGACCAACGGCGTTTTGTAGGGCTTCGGCAATACAATCTCGATTATACGCCTGGTAAAACGATGCTCGAGAACCTGCTTGAGATCATTACCAATGACGAATTGCTGCAGGATGCGTACAAAGAGGCGTTCGTGATCTATAATTATACCGACAGTAATTTTTTACCCGAAAAGGTTTTTCATATTGAATTGAACCAGCCGGTTACGGAGATCGTTTACGGCAATGCAAAAAAGGGGTTGCTGCTGAGCGAAAAAGTGATCGGTTTCAAAATGTACAATATATACCGGGTTCCCCGCGAAATACATGCATTGCTGCAGCGGAAATTTGCTTCAGGCAACTACTGGCACTATAATACGCTGTTGCTGAACGACGGGCAAATGCAAACATCGCCCAACGAGCAGGTGATCAAAATGGTTATGCGGGCCGAACAGTTCCTGGTAGCGGTTTTCAATGGCGAAAAGATCCAACTGGTGCAATCCTATGCGTATCAAACGCCCGATGATGTATCGTATTATCTGCTGGCCATCTGCAGCCGCTTCAATATTAACCAGGATAAAGTAACACTTATCGTTTCCGGCTTGCTCGATGAACAGTCGCGCCTGTACCAGGAGCTGCTTAAATATTTCTTACAGGTTCAGTGGGACCGTATGCCCGAATCCGTTAAAATGGATGCGGCGTTTGCTGCATACCCCAACCACTACTTTTCACCGCTTTTGAAAATGGCATTATGCGTATAATAGGAGGGGAGTTAGGAGGCCGAAAGATCAATCCGCCGGGTAAGATGCCGCATACCCGGCCTACTACCGATATTGCCAAGGAAGGGCTTTTTAATATTATTCAGAATAATCTTGATATAACTGCCTTACATACACTCGATCTGTTTGGCGGAACCGGCAGCATCAGCTATGAACTGAAATCACGCGGAGCTGCCGCCTGTACCATAGTGGAGAAGGATACCGCGATGTACGAATTCATCAAAAAAACGGCTGCCGCTCTTCAGCTCGAAAATTTCAACGTGGTGAAAATGGATGTGTTCAAATTCATTGGCCAGTGCACCGATAAATTCAATTTTATCTTTGCCGGTCCGCCCTATGCATTGGGCACCATCGATGATTTACCGAAGCTGATAGTAGAAAAACAATTGCTGCAACCCGGCGGCTGGTTTGTGCTGGAACATACGCCAAGAAATAGTTACAAAAACTATCCGCTGTATGCTACGGAACGGAATTACGGCACCACCATTTTTAGCATTTTTGTAAATAAAGAACAGCCATAAGCTATAAGCTCTAAGCTTTAAGCCGAAAGGCTGCAGGTTAAGTCTTTTCTGTAAGGCTTACAGCTTAAATCACCGTTAAAATATGGAGAGAATCTTCATTACCGGCATAGGAACAGGAATAGGAAAAACCTTCGTTTCCGCCATGCTCGCCAAAGCCCTGAATGCCGATTACTGGAAACCGGTACAGGCAGGTTTTGAGGATGGAACCGATAGCGAATGGGTGGCAAACTGGTTAAAAGATACAGGTTCGGTTGTGCATCCTGAAGTGTACCGGCTGAAAAAACCCGCATCACCACATATTGCTGCCCGCGAGGAGGGAATAACGATAGATCTTGCAAAGATTTGTAAAAAAATTCCCCAAAATGATCGTACCTTACTCATTGAAGGCGCGGGAGGATTATTGGTACCATTGAACGAATCACAATTTGTGGCTGACCTCATCAAAGAACTGGGCGCTAAAGTAATTCTGGTCAGTCGCAATTACCTGGGGAGCATAAATCACTCATTATTAACGGCGCGCGTTTGTCGCGAGATGCAAATACCGGTGATCGGCTGGGTTTTCAATGACCAATACCTCAATTATGAGGAAGAGATCGTAAAATGGAGCAACTTACCCAGGATAGCATCGATTCCCTGGACAGAAAATATAAACGGGACATTTATCAACTCTCAGACAACCGCTATAACAAAGCGGTTGAAAGAATTATTATGATAAAAAGCACCGTTAGAAAAGAATTTTTACAACGCAGGATGAACCTGCCGGAAGAAGATTGGCAACAACAGACCATGTTGATAGCTTCCGGCTTCAAAGCACTCAAACTTCCCCCGGTAAATTATCTTCTGTCGTATAATCCGCTGGCAAGCCGGCATGAGTTCGACGTATCCATCTGTGAGGATATCCTGAAGGAACAGCATATGATGATGCGGGTGGCCTGGCCAAAAATTCATGTAGACCTGCTCGATATGGAGGCGGTGCTGGTGGAGAAAGACGGTTTATTCATCAAAAACAGGTTCAACATACTCGAGCCTATCGGCGGCGCAACGGTTCAGCCCAAACAGCTCGATCTCATCTTTGTGCCCCTGCTGGCATTCGATGTGCGCGGTTACCGGGTTGGTTACGGAAAAGGGTATTACGACCGCTATCTTACCCAATGCCGGCCCGATGCCATTAAGGTCGGTTTCTCATTTTTCGATGCAATAGAATACATTGAGGACATCGATGAATTTGATGTACCTTTAAACTTTTGCATTACACCGCATCGTATATATGAATTTTAATGCTCCGTTGCTGCGACCCTTCCGCATACTGCTGTTCCCCTTTTCCCTGTTATATGGTGCAGCGATCTGGATTCGTAACCGATTGTACGACAAAGGGATCCTCAGGTCAACCGGGTTTAATTTACCAATTATCTGCATCGGTAACCTTTCCGTAGGCGGAACGGGGAAATCGCCCATGGTGGAATGGCTGGTAAAATACTTGCATAAGGATATGAAGGTGGCCGTGTTGAGCCGCGGGTATAAACGGCGTACAAAAGGGTATGCCCTGGCCGGTGAAAACACTACCGCCCTCGATATTGGTGATGAACCCATGCAATTCCATAACAAGTTCCCCGATGTTAGCATTGCCGTGGGGGAAGAACGGATAGTGGCCATTCCGCAGTTGTTGCACGACCGGCCCGAAACAAAAGTGGTCATCCTCGATGACGCTTTTCAGCACCGGGCCATCAGGGCAGGATTGAACATCATTCTCACCAATTACGATAACCTCTTTACCCGCGACTGGGCATTGCCTACCGGCGATCTGCGCGACGAACGCGGTTCATACAAGCGGGCACACGTGATAGTGGTAACCAAATGCCCGCAGCTATTGCCGGAAGAAGAAAAACTGGCTATTAAAAATGAAATAAAACCGCTGCCGCATCAGCAGTTGTTCTTTACTACGATCCGCTATGGATTGCCATACCACATCATCACAAAACAGGAACTTGCGTTGCATACAGGCACCGAAGTATTGCTGGTAAGTGGTATTGCGAATCCGTTGCCATTGAAAAAATATTTACAGGATGCTACCAAAGCTTACTATGAAATATTGTACAGCGATCACCATATTTTTTCCATCGACGACTGGAACGATATCGTGAAACGGTTTAAAAGCATTCAGACACAGAATAAAATTATACTTACTACTGAAAAAGATGCCGTTCGCCTTATAAAATTTGGACAGACCTTGCAAGATTACCCCATCTACGTAATACCCATTGAAATCCAATTCCTTTTTAATGAAGGGCATCAGTTTACTGATATTATCAGTAAATTCATTACTGAATTCAGTATCACGAATTAAAATGATTGAATGAGCAGGAAACAAGCTAAGAAGACAAAGAAAAAAGGAACTTCTTCGCATAATACGCTGAAAGGCGTGTTGGATATTACCCGGTCAGGCATCGGGTATGTAATAGTTGAGAACCTTCCCAATGATATACTGGTACGTCCCAACGACTTCAACACCGCCCTCCACGGCGATACCGTACGGGTACAGGTGTTTGGCGGCGCAAAAAAAAGCGGCCGTCAGCAGGGCGCCGTTGTAGATGTATTGCAACGAAAACAAACGGAGTTCCTTGGTAAGATTGAGATCGGCAAAAACGCCGCCTTTTTTACCGCAGATACCGAAAAGCCGATGCCGGATATCTTTATCCCCGATACAGCTTTGAACGGTGCGAAAGATAACGATCGCGTTATCGTACGCATTACCGAATGGGAAAAACAAAAGAAACCTGTAGGCACTGTTGTACAGGTAATGGATGCCGGTAATGAAGGCGATATGGCCATGAAGGAAATTCTGATGGAGAACGGCTTCCCGCTGTTCTTTCCCGAGAATGTACTGGAAGAAGCCGCACGCATCCCCGATACCATTTCGCAGGACGAGATCGATCTCAGAAGAGATTGCCGCGATGTACTTACGTTCACCATCGACCCCGTTGACGCGAAGGATTTTGACGATGCCATAAGCATTCGCTTATTGAAGAACGGGCTGTACGAAATAGGCGTGCACATTGCCGATGTAAGCCATTATGTTGAGCCCGATACCGCGCTCGATAAAGAAGCATACGACCGCGCCACATCGGTTTACCTGCCCGACAGGGTAGCGCCCATGTTGCCCGAGCACATTTCCAACGTATTGTGCTCCCTGCGCCCGCATGAAGATAAACTCACTTTCTCCGCCGTGTTCCAGATCACCGATACCGGTGAAATAAAACAATACTGGCTGGGTAAAACGGTGATCCATTCGAACCACCGCTTCACCTATGAAGAAGTGCAGGAGATCATTGAAAAAGGCGAAGACTTATACCATGGTGAAATATTTTTACTGAACCGGCTCGCCCAACAGTTCCGCGCGCAGCGGTTCAGCAAAGGCGCCATCAATTTCTCATCGCAGGAAGTACGCTTCAAACTCGATGAAACCGGTAAACCTATCGGCATCATGGTAAAAGAAAGCAAGGAAGCGCATCAGCTCATCGAAGAGTTCATGTTGCTGGCCAACCGCGTGGTAGCCGAGAACGTAGGCCGCGTAAAAGTGAATAAGAAAGACCTTCCTTTCCCATACCGCGTGCACGATACGCCCGATGAAATGAAGCTGTTGCCGTTTGTTGAGTTTGCCAAAAAATACGGGCATACGTTCGATACCAAGACGCCCGAAGGCATTGCGGAATCGTTCAACCAGATGCTGCAGGATGTACAGGGCAAACCCGAACAGCATGTGCTTGAGCAACTGGGTATCCGCACCATGGCGAAGGCCATTTATACTACCGAGAATATTGGTCACTATGGCCTCGGCTTTAAACATTATTGCCATTTTACATCGCCCATTCGCCGTTATCCCGATGTATTGGTGCATCGCATTTTACACGATGTGCTGAAAGGCAGTGTGGAGCCGGAAAAGAAACTGGAAGCGAAATGTAAACACTGCAGTGAAAAAGAACGCTCGGCCATGGAAGCGGAGCGGGCTGCCAACAAATACAAACAGGTTGAGTACATGAAAGAATTCCTCGGTGAGGAATTTGAAGGTGTGATCAGCGGTGTGGCTGCTTTTGGTTTTTGGGTAGAGACCATCGAACATAAATGCGAAGGCCTGGTAAGCATCAACAGCCTGCTCGACTACGATGACTTCCGCCATATAGAAAGCGATTACAGCCTGGTAGGCATGCGCAGCGGGCGCAAATTCGCCATGGGCGATAAGGTGCGCATTAAAGTGGTTGCCGCCAACCTTACCAAACGCCAGCTTGATTATGAGTGGGTGATCACTTCGAGCCTGAAAGAAGAACAGGGCGAAGCGAAAGGCGCGAAGCGGCCATACCCGGTGCCAAAACCGAAAAGTAAAGGCCGGAGTCCGAAGAAGAAGGGGAAGTAATTGCTGATTTTGAGATGTAGAGATTTTGAGATTTCATTTGGTTTTTGCCCTCTGATAAATCCCAAAATCAAAAATCTCAAAATCTCAAAATCCCAAATCAAATACCGTATTCTAACAAAGTATATGCAAAGCTTTCAGGAGTTATCAAAACAGTTCACTGAATATTTCAACATCCGGCACTTCCCAAAAGAGCCTGCCACCTTATACGAAGCCGATGAATATTTCCTGAGCCTCGGCGGAAAGCGGGTACGGCCCGTAATGTGTTTAATGGGTAATGAACTGTTCGATGAAATAAGCAAAGACGCATGGCCGGTAGCCGCCGCCATAGAACTGTTTCATAATTTCACCCTCATTCACGACGACATAATGGATAAGGCGCCCCTGCGCCGCAACCAGCCAACGGTTCATGCAAAATATGGCGAATCAACCGCCCTGCTCTCGGGCGATGTAATGCTTATTGTCGCGTATGATTATCTCAATAAAATAAGCACCGGTTACCTGCACCAGGTGATCAGCCTGTTCAACCGCACCGCCAAAGAAGTGTGCGAAGGGCAGCAGCTCGATATGGATTTCGAAAAGCAGGAAACGGTGAAAATGGATGAATACATCCGCATGATAGAATTAAAGACCTCGGTGTTGCTGGCCGCCAGTTTACAGCTCGGCGCCATTCTCGGCGGGGCTTCAACAAATAATCAGCAACATATATACGCTTTTGGCCGCAACCTCGGCATCGCGTTCCAGATCCAGGATGATTATCTCGATGCCTATGGCGATCCCGCGAAATTCGGTAAACAACCCGGCGGCGATATCATGGCGAATAAAAAGACGTTCTTAATGATCAAGGCGCTTGAATCGGCCAACCCCGCCCAGTTGAAAGAATTGAAACGGCTGATGCGGGAAAACCCGGAAGACAAGGTAGCCCGCGTTTTATCGGTTTTCGATGATTGTGGGGTTAAAAATTGGGCGGCCGGCTTAAAGGAAAAATACATGAACGAAGCCTTCGAACACCTCGAGGAAATGGCGGTGGTAATGGTACGGAAAGAGCCATTGAGGCAGTTAGCACAGTTCCTGGTACAGAGAGAACATTAAATAATATTGAATTTCGAACGTCCAATTTTGAATTTCGAAGGGAAAATTGCCGGAATTTTATAAAAATGATTAGTATTAAGTAAATAGGTTAGTTCACTTCTACATTGGATGTTCGACATTCAGCATTCGATATTTTTAGGTAATTTCCGGCCCTAAATTTATCCCCGGTATGCCAAACTCTTTGTTTCGCACAAAAAAAATTGAATCTATTTTAAAAGAAGGAAGCGATGACGGTCATGGAAGTTCCGGGTTGAAGCGGGTGTTGAATGTGCGGGACCTTACCTTTTTCGGCATTGCCGCCATTATTGGGGCAGGCAGCTTCAGCAGCCTCGGCGATGCCTGTTTCAAGGGCGGACCGGGTGTGGTAATATTATTTGTTATGTGCGGTATCGCCTGTGCGTTTACCGCTTTTTGTTATTCAGAATTTGCCAGCCGTATTCCGGTAGCCGGAAGCGCTTATACATATGCTTACGCCTCCTTTGGCGAGTTGTTTGCCTGGATCATTGGCTGGGCGCTCATCATGGAATATTCGATCGGGAATATTTATGTGGCGTTTTCGTGGAGTGATTATTTCACTTCTTTTCTGCATAAAATAAACGTTCACATCCCCGATTACCTTACCACCAGTTACCTCGAAGCGAAGAAAACATTCCTTAACTATACGTCCCAAACCTCAGCCGAACAGCTTGAGTTTGTAAAGAACCAGGCCAATGCAGAACTGCTGAACGCATGGAATAACAGTCCGGTCGTGGGTTCGCTGAAGATCATCTTCGATCTGCCGGCACTGATCATTAACCTGTTTATCACAACGCTGGTGTATATTGGAATAAAAGAATCGCGCAATTTCAGCAATGCCATGGTGGTGCTGAAGCTGGCTGCCGTTGCGCTGGTGATCATTGTGGGCGCTTATTACATCGACCCGGCCAACTGGATGCCGGTGAATGATGCGGGCACAAAATCATTTATGCCTAACGGGTTTAGCGGCGTAATGGCTGCGGTATCGGGTGTGTTCTTCGCCTATATTGGTTTCGATGCCGTGAGTGTGCTGGCCGAAGAAAGCAAAAACCCACAACGCGATCTGCCCCGCGGTATGACGTATTCACTGGTGATCTGCACCATCGTTTACATTCTGCTTGCATTGGTGCTGACCGGTGTGGTGCACTATAAACAATTTGAAAATGTAGGCGATCCGCTTGCAAAGATCTTTGAAGTAAAGAACGTAGGCTGGATGCAGATGCTCGTATCGGTTATTGCCGTGGTTGCCATGACGAGCGTGCTGCTGGTGTTCCAGATGGGACAGCCGCGCATCTGGATGAGCATGAGCCGCGACGGGTTGTTGCCACACGTGTTTCAGAAGATCCATAAGAAATACAATACCCCTTCTTTTTCAACCATAATAACCGGTTTGGTAGTGGGACTGCCCATCCTGTTCACCGATAAATCATTCGTGCTCGACTTTACCAGTATTGCCACCCTGTTTGCGTTTGTACTGGTGTGCGGCGGCGTATTGCTGATACCACGAAAGGAGAAAGTGCCCGGCCGTTTCAACATGCCCTATATCAATGCGCAGTTTATTTTTCCGCTGCTGATTTTGGCGGCTATCGTTATTTTGGCGTTGGCGTCGCCGGGTTATTTTACGGGTATGTTCGATTTTGATTATTCCGGCAATGCCGATTACACCACAAACAAGGTAAGTTTTATGGACCTTGCCACGCCCAATATCTCACTCATTGTTTTCTGGTTATCGGCCATCGTACTGGCGATACTTTCCCTCGTAAAAAAATACTCCTTAATACCATTGATGGGGGTAACCACCTGTTTATACCTGTTAACGGGTATGACAAAAAGCAACTGGGCCTGGTTCCTCGGCTGGTTAGGTTTGGGGCTCATCATTTATATTTTCTATGGCTACAGAAAAAGCAGGTTGGCAGGAGCCGGAGCATAGGCCAGGCATGCCTGATACACTCCGCCAGGTTTGGGATGAACTCACCGCGCGGTACTGTAACGACCGCACCCTCACCGCCCGGTTTTATACGGAAATAGAAAAGAAGTATACCTCCACCCGCAGGCATTATCACAACCTGCATCACATTGCGGCCCTGCTGCAATTTTGCGGGCGCTATGCCGGTCAGTTAATGGAACCCGATGTGGTGGCCTTTGCCGTTTTCTATCACGATATCATTTATAACGTGCTGCGAAAAGACAATGAGTTCCGCAGTGCTCAGGTGGCGGTAAAACGGTTAAAGGACTTACAGGTGCCTGCCGCTGCAATTGAACAGGTTAAACTTTACATAGAAGCCACGCAAACGCATGCCGTAACGGCGGCGGTTACCCATGTGGGCGATCTGCAGTTATTCCTCGACTTTGATATGAGCATCCTCGGCGCTCCCCGGGATGCGTATGAAGCATATACCCGGCAGGTGCGTCGCGAGTACCGCATTTATCCCGATAAGCTGTATAATGCCGGCAGAAAGCAGTTTTTAGAACATTGCCTGCAGGCCGGCCATATCTTTCAAACCCCGGTTTTTAGAGAAAATTATGAGCGTACAGCCAGGGAGAATATGGCGTGGGAGTTGGGCAATTTAAGCGGCGGTTAACATGCCCTGAAAGGAAACGAAATAGTGAAAGTTATTGAAAATCAACTTGTACGGAATTAACTATGATGTCAAAACGAGTTGAGCGCGTATCATTTTCATATGGTGGAGTACCTTTTTCATATG
>NZ_LWBP01000208.1 GCF_002078015.1 Niastella populi
ATAGGGCGCTCCTTATATTAGAGGTGGGTCATCCAACTGAAGGTTCTTTTATATTTACTTGTACAAATCAGCATATTCAAGAGCCGAATGATAGACTGCCCATGATCACCCGCCTGAGTCCTGAACCTATTGAAATGCCTCAAATGCATGAGGAAATTAGTCTTAGACTTATGTGCAAACTATGCGGCCTTTACGGCAACACTAATGTCGAACGCAATCATCCAGCCAACTTTCTGGGTAGAGCGATTGACATCGTAGTCAATGCTAAAGATGGTATTATTTTCTACGAGATTAAAACCTATAACACTTTAATTCAATCCATACGAGCCGCTATCGGGCAACTGATGGAATATGCACACTGGAGCCGCCAGAATCGGGCAAATAAATTAGTAATCGTCACCCAACGTCATCGGGTTGAAACCGAAGGAATAAATTACATCCGTTACATTCGGTCAAAATACCAATTGCCTCTCTTTTATCAATCCTTTGACCAGACGACTGGAGATTTGTCTGAACAGTATTGAAACGCCGGGGATTTCCGTGTTATATAGATCGATAAGATGCATTAGACTGCATAAATGACTACCGTATTTTTAATTTTCAGTGAAGCATACAGAAGAGATGCAGCAATATCCTGTTTTTCAAGAATAGGATGTTGCTCAAGGATTTCAGCTTCAGAAAGACCACTGGACAGAAGCTCCAGAATATCACTTACAGGAAAACGTAATCCACGTATCGTGGGCTTGCCTCCCATTGGCTCAGGCTGAATAGTAATTCTATCTAAAAGAGGCGAAGTCATTATTTAAAAATTTATCATCGTATAGCATACATATGCAGAAATTGCGAATTATCTATAATTTGCAAATATTAATACAATACTTGCTTTAGAATTTTTCAGGGAACCTTGATCCGAGTTATTTTGCAAAAATATTCGTATGACATTTATTCTTTTGGGTAGACAGTATTTATCCTTGTCCTTTCATAAACGCCAGCTTCTCTTCCAAACTCTCTGTCAATCTATCCGCCATATAATTCAACATTGGGTTCATGTCATTGTCAGATAGTTCAAAACGCCGCAGGTACTCATCTTTATTGATCTCTTTAATGAAAATAGGAGGGTATCCATGTTTTAGCAAAATAAGATTAACAAACATTCGCCCTATTCGCCCGTTGCCATCACTAAAAGGATGTATTTTATTCAAAAACTGCTGATGGAAATAAGTGGCAATAGTTAGCGGGTGTTTATCTATATTGTTTATGTCTGTGTTTTTTAAAAACTCATTTACTTCCCGGATTAGTTGCTCCATTGCTTCTGTCACCTGGTCAGGAGGTAGGTACATATGTATTTTACCGGTTGACCTTACAGTCATGTTTTCAAATGACTTGTATTCACCAGGACTATAAAGACCATAGTCCGCCCATTGAGCAGTATCTTTCATTAGTTCTCTGTGAAGTCCTTTTATATTTTCTTCAGAGATACTTTGTGATTTGTAATTGATAAATACAGCATCAAGTATCCTTTGGTGATTGATCATATCTAACACCTCGCCTGAAGCCACATTTCTGGGAGCTACAAAATCCCGAAGTAATTTAATTGTTTGACCGTAGGTGAGTGTATTACCTTCTAATTTATTTGAAGTGTAAGTAAAATCAATCTTTACTTTTCTAAAAAAAGCGTCATCCCAATCCTTTCGTGGCTTTAACTGATCTATTTTGCCTTTAAGAATTTCGATAAACGTAAGCTTCTCAGCAATACTCATTTTTTAAAATCTATTTCATAATCAAACCCCTTTGTACCAATTTTCTCCAACCATTTGTTATATAAATTATTACCTATAACAATTTGTCCATTCTGCATAGTGAGTGTTTCTCCTATAATGAAACTTTGCAAGTCGGCCCTGAACTCCTTTTGCACATCATCTAACAATATGGGAGTTTTATTTGAAAGTTTATATAAGTACCCGATGCTTTCAGATATAACAGTTAATCCGTCCATAGTTAAAAAGTAATATACTGAAACAAATGTAATAAATTTCGGACTTCTTTGGAAATCAACTGATTATTAAGCGTATAAATCGTCAAAAACAATCAAATCTGCTAATAACCGGTTAGATATTTCGCCCGCACATGCCCGAACTGGTAGTCATTACATTCATAGACATTTGAAATAAAAGGTAATTACTTTCTTCTCGTAAACGTGTATTTCTGTCACTTGCCAAAAGTGTATTTATAAAATCCTGATAACGTTTATTTATAACACAATTAAGAAGTAATCTTCTTGTTGATGGCTCAGCTGAAAAATCATTATCATACTGATATCTAAAAACAGAATAGACCTTAAAATCCTCGTATGGAATTTCAATTGTTTTTCCTTCGACAGCTTCTATAAGTTCAAAATCATTTGGAAAGTTTTTTTCAATGTTTTCTTTTTCTTCGTTATTGTAGTAATCGACTTTAATCTTAAGGGTTGGAATTGGCAAGGTTTAAGGTAACGATATTATTATTTTAGATGGAATTTTACTCAAACAACACATCCATCGTTAAATCATTCTGCACCAGTGACATCGAATACTGGTTTTTAGTCACCCCAAACGTTGTGATCATTGTTAAATAGATAGATTTACGCTTTTTTATTTCTGACGTAAAAACGCCGATCTTATTTCCGAGTTCCTCTGCATACCTCTTATCTATTGTAAAACCATTAAGAGAAAATTTCATTTCACAAACGTTGATTACATGATCACGCCTGTCAATAAGCAAATCTATCTGCGCTCTAGGTTCGCTGTTACTTATCCATGCAGATGTTGTGGTTTGAACACCGCTTATACCCAATGCCTGCTTTATTTGTTTGTGTGAGCCAAACAAATTTGTTCAAATGATAACCGCTCCATGCACGTTGTGCCGGACTATCAAGACTATTAATCCAATTATTATCGTCCAGAATACTACTCTTTAATAAAACGTAGATAAAAAAGTGAATAAAAATCGATCAATTGATATAGGCTATTTATTTCCTTATTTCCATATGCGAGATACTTTCTTATGAATCCGCTCTCTTCCAATTCTGAAAGAATCCTCGTAAGACTTCCTCCTGAAGGAAGTTTTGCTTAGAATGAATGGGATTATCAGCTTTACGTTGAATAAAGACAAAACGTTTAGCTGGAAGGGAACTGTAAACGATCCCGATGAACAGTTTTCTGGAACGTATTCTTGCAACGGGGACACATTGATACTTAATAGTAAGAAGGAAAAGACCGATAAAGAAACACACCAAATCATCTTGCAATTATTATCTTATAATAAAAACAGACTAACTATACTTTTACCTTCATATAGCAATCAAGATCTTGAGAACAATAGAATGTCTTTTAAGAGAGTGCCATACTGAATATTAAGGATCGCATTATAAACGACCCTTTTTGTTTGCCTCCTTAACAGAACAGCAGCCTTCAAAAAAATGCATCCCGCTTTTGGCAGGATGCATTTCCTAAAGACGACAAAGAGTTCGGATAGCTGATCCTATGCTCATTGTGTACGGGTGACGTCTGTCAGCCTTAGCTCGATGATATACGTGCCTTCCATTTTCAGGGTAAAGGCAAAGCGGGGATTAACTGAATACAAGCCCGGTGTAAAACCATCTATAATAGCAAAATTGCTGGGTATGCGGTAATAGATCAGGTGTCCCCAGTCGGTAGTGGCATCTATATATTTTGCCAACGGAAAAGGCGCTACTTCAAAGTCGCAGATCATAGCCGTATCGGTAAATTGCACGGGCGTGAACCGGGCATAGTTTTCGAAAGTGGGGCGGTCGCCACGCCGGATGATCTCGCCGGCCTGGGGATTGAAGGGGGCGCCGTTCTTGTCGGTGATCTTCAGAATAATCCGGGCGCCGTCGTTAGACAGTTTGGTAAAGCTCAGCTTTGGGGTTTTGTGTGCCGTAAAAATACCGGTTGATTCGTTAAAGGCATTGGAAACATTGTCTTCCTGCAGGAAGATATCTTCGGGAAGCGGGTCTACAATATTGATAGTGCCGAATGAAGGAAACTGTTTGGTGCCATTTACATTGGTCGCCTGCAGGTCGAAGGTATATTTGCCCAAAGGAATGTTTACAGAGCCGCGGTTGAAACTGATCTGCCCGCTCACGGGATTGAACTCCATAGGCGCTACAATTCTCTTTTCCCTTTTCTTATTCAGTTCGGCCACGGTGGTGTCGGTTTTGATATCGAAAGTCATCCCCGACTTGAACACGAGCACTTCATATTCTTCGAAAAACTCCTTCGGCGCAGGATTTCCGTTCTCATCGCGCAGATGCTGCATTTCAAAGGTGATGGGCGGCGTAGAGCCATCGATATCTATCCGCTGGGATTGCACCAGTGGCAAACCGCGCAGGCAATAGATATTCTTATCGATATAACGCATGGTATCGCTCAAAAAACCTTCCTGTATTTTTTTACAGGCCATGCCGGTTATTATAAGAACCAGCAGGAAGTTAATTATTTTTCTCATGGTGTATTGTCTTGCTTGTAAAAGAATAATGATAATGTATATTCTCATTAAGGCAGGGGTTCGGTATTGAAGAACAACCGGTGATAGTTGCTCATCACATGGATGGTGCCGGTGTTGGTAATAATACCGGTGGTTTGACAATCATATCCCATGTCCCTGTCTTTTGCCGGGATGGTGGTTTGATCGCGCTCTGTTTCGTCGCGTGTGCCAATCACTTTGGTAAAACGGATGTAGTCTACATGGTCGATGTAACTGCCGTAATCCTGTGTTCGCCTGAGATTGATGTAAAACGATGCATTGGGAATAGGACCCAGCAGGTTTTGATAGAAGTTGCCTTCTACCGTCAGGTGATCGCGGCCCAGGTCGCCATTGAACATATACATCTTCAGTGAGTCCTTCACTTCCTGCAATGGAAGACTGTCGAGCGTGTAAATGATATTTTCATCATTCAGCTCGATGGCCCTTCTGTTGTATCGTGCCCTTACAAACTCATCCACACTATAGTTGGTGCAGGCAAAGAAGGTGATGTCGCCATTGACGGTCTCTTTCAGTCCGGCCCTGTCTATCAAATGCACCAGGGAAGAGAACTGGGATTTCGACTTCAGGTAATCGTAGGTGGTCATATCCACCTTGGGGTTATGTGTGCCGCCATCTACTTTATAGCTGTTTTTGTTGCAGGATCCAAGACTGCCGGCCACGACGAGTATAAGTAGTGATACTAAAATATTTTTCATAATAAAAAGATAATTAAGTTAAGCACGATGATCAGATCTTGCCCAGCCAGTAAGAAGTTTGTACCAGGAACCTGTTCTCCTTGAACAGCGAGGGGCTTACCGGCCAATAAAAACCACCTCTTGCAAAGCGGCCTTCAGAAAGCCAGTCAACAAAGTTGGGATACATCCTCGTTCTAAGCAGGTCGAAGAAGATATGACCTTCGAGGTACATCTCCTTTCCGCGCTCCACGACGTATTCATACATCAGGTCGTCGCGGGTATACGTATCATCGACCCGGTTAGCAGAATTTGAGCCATTGCGTTGCCGCGATTCATTGATCACCTGTATGGCCGTATTGAGGTCATTTTTATAAAGGGCGATCTCTGCCTGCAGCAATTTCATATCTGAGTAGCGGAAGATGACCATATCATTGCTTAGATAGGCGTCGAGATTTTGCCCGGGATTCCGGTATACTACATTGCTGTATTTACGGCACATGGGTTCGGAACTGTTCACATAATCGAAGTTTTTGCGGTAACGGATATCAATGGTGTCGAGAGGGCGCGTCCATTGGCTGCCGTCCCAGTACCAGAACTGGTAATTGTTGTTGAAGTAGGAACTGGGCACCCAAAAGCGTGCGTTGTTGCCGAAGTAAGACACGTATTCGGCGCCGCGCAGGAATTCGAGGCCGATGTGGGCATTGGAGCCTTCCTGCGTTCTATCGTCCATGTACAGCTGGAAAATGCCTTCCGGTGAAGTGGCGGTGTTGCTGCGGCCGACAAAGGTCATATAATAATTAGCCGTATCGGTATAGGAATATCCGCCCTCGGCCAGTAGCCTGGTAAGGGTAGTATCGGCATTGTGCACATCGTCTTGTGCCGGTACTTTTGAGTTAAGATCGGTCATGGTGGCGCGCCACAGGTACAGGTGTGTCAGCAGTGCATAAACAGAACCTTTATTAGCCATGACCGCTCTTTCCGATTTTACGGAATAACCCCAATTCAGCAGGGCTGCGGCTTCCCTACAATCCTTTTCGATCTGCTTTTGTACGTCGACGGCTGAAGTTCGCGGCAGTTGGGGCGCCGTTATCGGATCTTCGTATGCTTCGATAACGAGGGGTACGTCGCCCCAAACGCGCGTCATTTGAAAATAAGTGAATGCGCGGATAAACAGCGCCTGCCCTTTTATCTTCCTTCTAAATTCCGCGATGTTATCTATGTCAGAAAGTTCTTCGTCGGTTGCCTGATCTATTTTGCTGATGATAAGGTTGCTCATGGTAATGGTCTTAAAGAACATCGACCAGTCGCCCAGGCTTTGTACATTGTACTTGAATGTAAAATCGCCATTTTGAATGCCGTCCAGCCCATCGCCGTTATAATCGATGGTGAAATAATTCTTGGCAACCGCATCGCCATACATGTAGTAGCGGTTGCTTTTATTGGTCAGCGCATTCCGCAGCAGGGAATAATTGCCGGCCATGGCCGATTGATAATCGCGGCCCGACTTCCAGAACACCTCATCGTAGGTAGAGTTCTTCGGTGTTTGTTCCAGGATCTTTTTGCACGCACTGCCCGTAACAATGCATACTGACAGTAGTAGAATGGTATATATTGATAATTTGCGTTCCATACTTTTTCTATTTATGCGGTCACATTAGAATTGAACTTCCAGGCCCAGGGTGAATTTTTTCGGAATAGGATATCCTGCACCGTTGTATTCACCGTATGAATTAACAGCTTCGGCATCGGGCAGGTCATTCGACCGCTGGAAGATCGCCAGATTGTCGACAACGCCAAATACCTTGAACCGGTCGATCTTGAACCTGCTAAGGAAGTTGTGGGGAAGTTGATAGCCCAGCGTAACGCTTTTGATCCTGAAGTAATCGCCTTTTTCAAGAAAGAAGGTCTGGGCTGAGGTATAATAGTAGCGATAAGTGCCAAGGTCGTATTTGGCATATTGCGCATTATCACCTGGTTCGCGCCATATATTGATCTTATTGAGATCGGGAATGGAGTATCGTACAAAGTTATTATACGGATCGCCATCGGTGGAGTTGGAGAAGCGGTCGGCTTTGAACAGGTTCAGCACATCGCGGTCGAAGGTAAAAGTGCAGAAAACGCCAAGGGAAAAGTTCTTCCAGGTGAAATTGTTCGTAAAGCCGCCGGTGATCTTTGGATTGGGATCGCCAATAGGAATTTTATCGGGGTTGAGGCCATCGTTGAATACGTCGATGAGATAATCGCCATCGAGATCGGCAAACTGGAAGTCGCCCGCGCGGTACTCGCCATTGGGATTCCTGAAGCGGGTGCCTGTATAAGGATTGATGGGAACATCCTTATCAGTACGATATACGCCAAGCGTTTTGTACAGGTAGAATGCATTTACAGGGCTCCCAACGGAAAGGATGTGCGATTTATCGAAACGGTCGCCACTCAATACCAGGTCGCGGCCGCCATTGGGCAGGTTCATGATGGTATTCTTGTTATAGGAGATATTGAGCCGGCTGAACCATTTGAGCTGGCTCTTTTGGGGAAGGATGTTGGCTGCCAGGGTTAATTCCGCTCCGGCATTCCGCACCCCTATCGAATTGGTTTTGGCCACATCGTAGCCCGATGTCACAGGCAGTATAACGGAGAACAGGCCAAAAGAATTTTCTTTATTGTAGAAGTCGAGCGAGGCGGAATATTTGCCATTCAACACTTCTATGTCGGCGCCTATATTCCATTGCTTTGATTTCTCCCAGCTCAATCCTTTCTGGGCGGCGCCATTGTAGAAGTTGGGTGTAATTGCGGTGATAGCATTGTAGGTGCCTGCGCCGCCATTACCATTAAATCCGCCGGCATTTACATTATACAGGTTGTATTGCAGGTAGTTTTCAGTAGGCAGGGCGCCGGAAGTTCCAAGGCTTGCGCGAAGCTTGATCATGGAGAACGTATTCGCCACATCTTTCATCCATGACTCTTCGGTCAGGATCCATGCCGCCGATACAGACGGAAAGAAGCCCCATTTGTTGTTTTCACCAAAACGGGACGAACCATCGGTACGTATACTGCCCGAAAGCAGGTATTTGCCATCGAAATCATACGCCATACGCCCATAGTACGACAATAAGCCATAAGCCTGGTAATCGGAATACGCGCCTATTTTCAATTGCTGGAAGCCCTGCACTACCTGGATCTGATCGGAGGCGCCGCCAAATCCCGATGCGTGGGTGTTTTGATATTGATCGTAGGTGAATTCCTGGCCGGCTACTACGCTAAGGTTATGTTTGCCAAAAGTATTTACATAGCTCATGTAATTGGACGACAGGATGTTGATCTCATTGTCGGAGAAGGCAAAAGAATAATTACCATTACCATTCTGCAATTCATTGGTTCGGTTAAAATCGCGGCGCGAATTCTTATAGATATAAGAAGTGAGCGACGTAATTCTCAGGTGGTTATTGATGGCGTAGCTTAGGTTCAACGTAAAGCTTAACTGGTTGGAAATGTTATTGTCGAGGTTGTCATCGTATTGCCCCAGCAGGAACGCCTTTTTATTTGAGTCGAGGTTAAAAAGGGATGATGGCATATTACTGGCACCAAGGCTGATGGGACTGTTGCCATCGCCATTGCCACGGGCTTTGTCGGTACGCGAGTAGTTGATGATGGGATTAATGTCTAGTTTACCACCCAGTGCACGGGCGCCCAAGTTCAGTCGCATAGTATATCTTTTAAAGCCGGTAGCTTTGACGATACCTTTTTCATCGTAGTAGCTCGTGCTGAAGCGGTAGGTGGCCCCCCCTTCACTGGCGCCGCTAAGGCTCAGATCGGCACTCTTTACATTACCGGGTTGATAGAACATGTCCTGCCAGTCGGTATTGCCATTGAAAGCAGGATTCAGGCTGTCTGTAATGAGTGCTGGTAATCCCCTCTCCTGGTTATAATCCAGTTGTTGCTGCAGGATGGCCAGTTTGGCTCTTCTTTCTTCTGCACCGAGCGTAACGTCACGGAGTTTGGGGCGTTGCACAATACCGGCATAGCCCGATAAGATCACTTTGGGAGCGCCCGTCCTGCCTTTCTTAGTGGTAACGAGAATAACGCCATTGGCGGCGCGGGAACCATAAATAGCAGCTGCCGAAGCGTCTTTCAATACGTCGATAGATTCGATATCATTGGGATTTACCCCACCGAGATAGTTAAGACCGGTGCCTGTGCCAGGCCCTACATAGGTTTCGGTAGGCTGGGGCACGCCGTCTACCACATATAAAGGACTATTGAGCACGTTATTTTCATCGTAAGCCGAACTGAGCAATGAGCTTCCCCGTACACTCACTGTAGGCGAGGCGCCTGGCGCACCACTGAAGTTTTGTACGTTTACACCGGAAAGCCGGCCCTGCAATAGCTGGTCAAAACTGGAGGCCGGCAGGTTCGCCAGTTCCCTCCCCGAAATACTGGAAACCGCAGCGGTATTCTTCTTACGGGTCACTTTTTGATAACCAATGATCACCGTTTCCGCCAGGTTGCTGTTCGATTCAGCCAGCTTAAGGGAAAGCGGCTTATCGTTGGTGACCCTGAAGGTTTGGGAAGCATAACCCACCGAAGATATTTCCAGCACTGCATTGATGGACGTTGGAAGAGAAAAGAAACCCTTGTCGTTGGTAGTAGTTCCCTTGTCGGTACCTCTGATTTTTACGCTGGCATTTGGAATTGGTATATTTCCCGGATCAGTAACGACCCCTGTGATTATAACCTGCTGAGCCTGCACGTAGAACACCAGGCATAGCATTACACATGATAAAAAGAGCTTTTTCATCAGAGCAGTTATTTTGGTTAAGCCTAAAGTTAACCCTAACGTCACGATAGCATTAAGCAGAATTTAACCAATTTTTAACCAATTTTTACTAACTAATTCCATTTAGCGTTAAAAAGTGTGAGGCAAAAAATACCCGGTACGGGCCGAACAAGACAAGGAGCTCCGTATTAATGTAGCAGAAAATGCGGTGACATATTGCAGAAATATCACATTCCTTTAAAAGGTAATTTGACGGTAATGGCCAAATTGAGGGAACTGGGTGTGCCTAAGATACCTTAGATTCAAAGTAATTTAATCAGGTAACATGTAATCGAACAAACGGTCAAAAGCGATCAGCTCTTGTATTAATCGGTTTAGTGGCAGAAAAAAATGATCCTGATCCTATAATTACAAACGTAGCTTATTCATGTCCAACGCTATTGCTGATGGCGTGTAGCCGCGTACTTTAAACACCTGCCTGTTGGGGGGTAGGTAATTGACTTCGCCACCCCGACGGGTATAAACAGCAATCGCGGCGCCGCCACCAAAGGCACCGATGAAAGGTGGGGGATACGCTTTTACAATTGCAATGTCTGTCATGGGTATATTGGCGATCTGTTGGGCAGACACCCTTACTTCATCCTGAAAGAACATTACCCCGCCACCACGCCACCTGGCAGCGCCTGTTGGAGTTATTTGCAACCCGGCAACCCTGCCTTGCAAGTAGCTGAAAACATTGGGAAAACCAATCGCACCGGGGTCATCCATAATACTAATCAACCGCTCGTCTCCTGACCTGAATAAACCGCTGACATACTCATCATTAAATTGCTGCGCCCGGGTTTTGGCGGTACTCCTCACAATGACCGCCGGCAGCGTAGTACCGCGGTCTGCAAAAAGCGCTTCCGGGGTTTCAACAGGCTTGTTCAGGGTTGGCCGCACCGCTGCTGGCGGATTACCTATGTAAAAGGGCCGGCCTGCAACGGCCAGGGATTCATAGCTGGAATCAAGTTGACTACTGATACTGATATTCAGCGGCTGGTCATTGTCGTTTGTTCGCTGGAAAGCTAACAATGCATTGTCTTCAAACAGCCAGTTACGGATAGCGAAGGTGCCGTCCGGCGCCACAGTAACTTTCTGCTCGTCCCAGTCGCCAGTTTTGGTGAGCAGCATCGCTTGTATACTGCCGATGTTCCTGGCGTCTTTTATCTGTCCAATTACTTCGAAAAATCGTTGCTGTAAGCCCGCCAGCAACGTGTATTTGCCGAGGGGCAACGAATCGGGTAAGAATATTTTACCGGAAGCCCGCCCTTCGATCACCGGCCAGCGGAGGCGGGTGCGCCGGCCCTCTTCGTCTTCAATGACCAGCTCCAGTGTTGCCAGGGATTGGTTCAGTAATTGGCCACCGCCATCTTTATAATCCACTGTCACAAGTAATGAATCGCCGGGTTGAAAGATATTTTTGATAAATTTTATATCTAAACTGCCTGTCGGCTGCTGAGCCTGTACAGAACCCGCCAACAGCAAGGCGATAAGTGATAATAATGAGATGCTTTTCATACATATACCTAATCAATATTGAAGCCAGCTGCCCTGATTAAAATAAAAAATAAAGATAAAATTGACTGTAAGCCTTCCTTAAAATCCGGCCTCTATCTGCCCACCGGCTGAATCCTCCAATCCAGCCTATTTGCCGATCAGCCTTACCGAAAACAGGTGTATAGAGCTTATCGTGAAAGATCTGCGCAAAAGGCAGGTACCGGACAAAAAAGCTAATGTAAAGATGAAGCCTGTGGATTACCCGGAAGGTGATCATCAGTCATTGACAAGAGAGATCATCAGTCATTGACAAGAGAGAGCATCATTTAAAAGGCCTGAGTCTGGTACTGTACCGAACTCAGGCTTTATAATTTTATTTTTCCGCCAGCTTCTGCGCGCGATAGAGGTTATCGGTAGCCTGCAGAATTTTTGCTTTCAGCCTGGGGTTAAAATCCGGATGTTTTTGCAGGAATTGTTGTACTACCTGCCAGGCATCTTTGGTTTGATAGGCGCCGAAAACCGCGCTCAGCCAGTTTTGCGGGAAAAAAATATCTCCGGTGCGCTGGATCTCTTCTACCAGCTCGAGACTTTGCGGCAGATATTTGTAAGATGTAGACTGGCGCAGGGGATGATGAAGGTACGCCAATGCAGTGACCACCCAGGCTTCCTTTGCCCTGTTCCTGCGATCGGCCAGGCCGGCAAAAAAACTGTCCCGTTCAGCAACGCTGGCCGACAAAGCCGGCATCAGAAAATCAAGCCGCGCCTTTTTATCTGCATCTTTCAACCGGTCGCGCTGACGGGCTATTACAGCATGCGCCGTATCGTTTTTCAATGCAATGGTTAGCGCCAGCGAAATATAATCTTCTTCCGCCAGCTTCATACCTGCCGGCGGCTGTTGTTCCTTCCATACATCATACATTCGTTTCGCAGCATTACTGCTTTCATATACGCTCTGGTATGTCTTGAACAATAACTTTTTATTATTGGGTTGCGTTTGTATTTCCATCGCCTTCCACAAAGCATCTTCTATTTGAGCTGCAAATGCCTGGCGCTCCTGAGGGGTAATGAACGACCAGTAAATACCAGCCATGTAACCGGTAAGCAATTTGAGGTTGGTTTCCTCTGTTTCAAGGATCAAACCTTTGGTAAGCAGTGTAAGCAATCCGGCCGGTGACATATACCGGCCCGAGAGTACATTCTCATATATATTCACATATGCGGCAGCGCGGCTCACTGCGCTTTTCAAATTGAAAATTTGTTCATGCACGGTTTTATCAGCCGGGAACAGCCCGTAGCCCATGCCATCTGCATTGAACAAAATAAACAGCGGCTTCAATAAACCTGTGGCAGCTTTCAGTTGCAAGCTGGCGGTGTTCATGTTCACGGTAATGGTGCGAACACTATCTGCATACACCAGTGCTATGTTAAAAACCTGCGGCCAAATACGCGCATCTCCTGATTCGGGTCGTTGCGTTATATTGAGTTTATCAATTTTGTCACCTTTGTAGCGGATTGTATAATCGAATACAGGGCGGCCCGGTTGATTCACCCATACCCTGTTCCAGCTCACCAGATCATTCTTACTATATTTTGCGAGGATCTTCACAAGATCATTCCAGGTTGCATTGCCATATGAATATTTATGAAGGTATTCCTGTACGCCTTTCCGGAAGTTTTCTTTCCCCATCAGCAATTCCATCTGCCGCATCATGATGGGCGCTTTGTGATAAATGATATTACCGTACATAGAACCGGCATCCTGCAGATTTTCGAGTTGCTGGCGAATGGGATTCGCACCGGGCGTGCGATCTACACCATAAGCGGCCGGATAGTGGTCTTGCAGAAACTTCAGATTGAAGGTTTCGCTTCCCATCAGTTTTTCCACCACTTTATCTGCCATGAAATTGGCAAACACCTCTTTCATCCATACATCATTGAACCATTGCATGGTTACCAGATCGCCAAACCACATGTGCGCCGTTTCGTGCGAGATAAGGCTGGTACGGGCAATAAGCTGATCTTTTGTTGGTTCTTTCAAAAACAGCGCTACTGCTTTGTATTGTACTTCGCCGGGATGCTCCATACCACCGAACTGAAAATCAGGAATAGCAGCAAATCCTACTTTTTGAAAGGGATAACGGATCCCCGTCCACTCTTCGAGATACTGAAGTGCCTCTTCATGGCCCTTGAAAACGGAATCTACATTGCTGCCCGGGTCAGCTTCACGGTAGATAAATTCCGCATTGTATTGCCCAATTTGTTTTTGCGCATGAGCATACACGCCCGCGGTAAAAGAGAACAGGTAAGTTGGCAACAGGTCCGATTCGGCAAAGTTATAAACGGTTTGCGAACCGTTTGTGACACTGTCTTTCAGCCTGCCGTTCGCCAGTGCTTTCCAACCGGATGGCACCCGTAATGTCAACGTAAAACGTGCTTTAAGATCGGGCTGGTCGAAGCAGGGAAATAAGGTGCGGGCCCTATCCGGTACAAACAGTGCATACAGGTAATCCGCATTGCGGTTCAGGGCTGCGTCACCGGCCGTGAATTGCAGGTTGATAGTGTTTTTACCTTTACGCAAATGTGATGGCGAAATCACAACATGTTCGCTTTCGAGCTTTGGTGTGATCGTTTTGCCGTTAACGGTCAATGTATGTATATGCCCCACATCCTGTTTGAAATCGAGTTGTAACGGCTGGACGTTGGCTTTCAGACTGAGGTAAATGGTTTCCGTGGCACTGATGCTTTCGCTTTTCAATGCAGGTATCTTAAAATCGAGGTGGTAGCGAAGATCAGCAATCTCTGCCCGGCGATGTACTGCCAATTCGCTGGAAACGCCCGGCGATACGGTTTGCTGTGTAAAGGCCGGCATACTCAGGCTCATAAGCAGGATCAAATTTCTCAAGTTCTGCATCATGCATTTATAAAGTTGGGAACAGCAATATTAACCGGTTTGATCATTTTTTCAAAATGCAGCCGCGAATTCTGAATACGTTTAAGATGTCAGGTCAACCCCTTTTTTGTTATCCATTTGCCTACTTCAGGGGCTTTGTAAACTGCCATTTGATGTAACAGGTTTTCGATGTTATCGCTCACCAGCAGCATATCCCTGTTCACGTTTTTCAAAAAACCACTGTCAACCATGGTTTTCGTCAATACGTTGATACAGTCATAATAACCGTTTATATTTAAAAGTGCCACCGGTTTTTCGTGCAGCCCCAGTTGCGCCCACGTCAACATCTCAAATAATTCTTCCATTGTTCCAAACCCACCCGGCAATGCAATTACGCCTTCACATAAATCGTTCATTTTAAGTTTGCGTTCGTGCATACTGCCTACCAGAATGAGTTCCGTCAAACCTTCATGGGCCAGTTCTTTTTCCTGCAGGAATTTGGGCAATACGCCTATTACTTCTCCGCCTTCACTTAAGGCCCCATCTGCCACCGCACCCATCAATCCAACTTTTGCGCCGCCATACACCAACCTGATCCCTTTCTTCGCCAATACCTGTCCCAATAAATTTGCCTGATCTTTATAAATTTCATCAAATCCAAAACTTGAGCCGCAGAAAATGGTTACACTTTTCATCTGAAATATTTATGGAGTTTTGGCCAGATGCCCGTTCGGATGCCCCGTTAGGACGGAGTTCCTGTGTGTGATTTATAAATATTTGAGCAAAGTTTATTTCTTCTTCCCGATCCTGTACATACGCCCTGCATCTGTTACGGCATACAACGCTCCATCTATGCCCATAGTGATATCCCTGAACCGCTGGCTTTCCTTTTCCAGTAACCGCTCTTCCCCTGTTACTTTGTTATCCTTTATAACCAGGCGCACAATATGTGGTTTGTTCAATGCGGCAATGAACAGGTTATTCTTCCACTCCGTCATGCTGTCGCCACTGTAAAATGTCATACCGCTTGGCGATACTACGGGGTCCCAGTAATAAACGGGCTGCTCGAGGCCATCCTGTTGGGTTATACCTTCACCCACTTTGCCGCCGGCGTATTCGATACCGTAGGTAATTGTGGGCCAGCCATAGTTCTTTCCGGCACGTATAAGGTTCACTTCATCGCCGCCTCTTGGCCCGAATTCATTTTCCCAAAGATCGCCGGTTTCGGGATGCCAAGCCAGGCCCTGCACGTTGCGATGGCCATATGAATAGATCTCCGGTCTTGCATTATTCTGACCGGCAAAAGGATTTCCGCTTGCCGGCTGGCCGTTCGTGGTTATGCGAATGATCTTGCCCAGTCCTGAATTGAGCGACTGTGCCTGCGGTCTTGTTTCAATATCGGAGCGCTCGCCGGTACTTACCACCAGGTTACCGGTTTTATCGAACAGGATCCTGCCGCCATAATGCAGGTTGCTGTTATGGGCTGGTGTAGCGCGGTATATAACCGTTGCATTTTCGATGCGCTGTTCATCTGTTGAAAGCTTACCTTTTGCTACGCTGGTAAGGTTGCCACCCTTTGTATTTTCTGAAAACACCCAATACACCATTCTATTACTACTGAAAGAAGGATCGAGTGTCAATCCCAGCAATCCGCCCTGCCCCTTGCTGTTTACTTCCGGGATGCCGGAAATTGGATTACCAGCTTTGCCATCAGCAGTTACAATGCGCATGGTGCCTCCTTTTTGTGTTATCAGGAACCGGCCATCGGGCATAACGGTAATACCCCATGGATTTTTAAGATCAGACGTCAAAACAACCGCTTCATACGGAGCTTTCGTGGTTACCCCGCCAATGCGGGTCTGGCCTGCAAAGGCAGGCTTATAGTCGGCATTAGGCTTTTCAGTTTCCACCGGCGATCCCAATGTATCACCTGTGTTCGCTGACCCTGCATTTGAACTGTCGGTTGCAGCAGGATCGCTGTCATTACAAGCAATGGCCGTTACTGCAAAACAAATAGCTAAACAAATTAACTTGTACATATTGAGTAATTTTTTTATGGGCGGAAATAATTCATCAATGTTTATACCGGCTGGTGGTGCTTTGAACTAAACCTCCATTATAACCGGATCATTTCTTCTGTAAACTTATCAAAAACAATTGATTCGCAATATGTCCAAAATTATCATCACTTTATTAAGTTTACTGGCTTACTATTTGTGACCTGATTGAAAAATATGCGTATGAAAAAGATGATTTTTGTTTGCCTGCTAACCGCGGGTTGTATGCTGGGCTCATACGCTCAGGATAATTTAAAAGAAAAAGACCTGCCGCCTGCCATTCAAACAAGCTTTAAAACTGAATTTCCCAATGCTAAGGATATTGAATGGAAAATGAAGGACGGCAAATACAAAGTAGAATTTGAAGTAAACGGTTTAGACCATTTTGCCAAATACGGCACCGATGGTAAATTGATGGCAAAAGGAATGAAGATCAGAACATCTGAGCTTCCCAATGCAGTAGCAACAGCTGTAAAGACTACCTATGCCGACAGAACTATTGATGATGTATACAGGGTTGACAAAGATGGTTCTGCCTACTACCTGGTAAAACTGGACGGTAATCCGGAAACGAAAGTTTTATACTCCGCAGACGGACAGGTGGCAAAGGATAAACACTAAAAGGTCATTGATCGTACAAAAGAAAACTCCGTACCGGCACGATGCCGGTACGGAGTTTTGTTATTTATAAACATCCTTATCGCTCTTTCTGGCCCCGCTCTACGCTTTTGATATCTTCTGCGCGGTTCTTTTTAAAATCGAACTGTTCAAAATCGGCGTTATGCGGCACATGTACCGTATAACTATCGAGCTGGTCAATTTCAATGGTGATCTCATCTGCTTTCAGATCGATGATATGGCCGCCGGCATCTTTTTGGGCCGACAAATAATGAAAATGATACCCCGAGATATTGGTATTATCCATGTATGCAGGCAACCGGTAACCAATGAGATCGCCATTAGCATTATTGAACTCAAAAAAACGTTGCAGGTGCAGCATCGCCGCCAGCGGCGTATGATCATGCGCTTTTACCGGCGGAAAAGCTCTGGTTTTTATATAACTGAATTTTCCATTGATATGAATGGAATAAAGTCCGTTCACATTGGTAAGAACGCTGTCGAGCAAATGAAACAACGACTCCTTGTTTACGTTGTGAATAGTGAGCTTTTTCTCCGGATGAAAAAAACTGACCATCGCAAACGGCGTCAGTTGCTTATCATCTACCTGAAATGTTTTCCCCGTGTATTGGGTTTGATAAACCTTTCCCTGGAATACTACCAATTCACCATCGAGTTTGTCAGGAGCGCCCAGCCCGAAATTCCCGTGTTGCTTTAACAGCCTGTAAGAATAATTGCCATCGTATAAACCGCCTATCAGCCCGGCGCCTACGCCTACCGTGTACAGGTTGTTCCTGAGAGTATCTGCCTTATCGCTTTGGGTTGATGGAATAAACGAGGTACCCGAAAACACTGTTACGGCAAAAACGGCAGCCACTGTAGTTATTATGGTTCGCATGGTCAGGTATTGATAATTTGATCGCAAATATATTGATGCAAAGCAATTTTAAAGAATATGATTGTCTTGCATTCTTTTCCTGTAATGCCGTTGGTTAGACATCGCTGGCGCTGCGTCATTAAGCGTGGCATGAGGTAAAACTTGCGCACCATACCGGTTACGTGGTATTTTATTCCATATACGAAACACATCACTATTGCTAAACTACTACTTATTCACAGGTACGATTTTTATGCATTGGTTAACTAAAACGTTATGAAAAAATTATTTACGCTAATGATTGTTTTGCAGTCAGTCATTATTGAGGCAAAATCGCAGATCCAGGCAGGAAATGTAATGGTGGGCGCCGATATTGCCGATT
Organism: Niastella populi; assembly: GCF_002078015.1. Classification (GTDB taxonomy): domain Bacteria; phylum Bacteroidota; class Bacteroidia; order Chitinophagales; family Chitinophagaceae; genus Niastella; species Niastella populi. The sequence goes on from NZ_LWBP01000208.1 coordinate 18,357, forward strand.
TCAATCTTGGATTAAATGAAGGAAGCAACTTTTCCATTTTCCTCGATCCGAAACTGGCCTACTTCTTTACCGATAACCTTGCTGTAGGCGGATATTTGAAGTTCGGATTGGTTACTTCGAAGGGAGCCGGCGAAAGCATCGACTATGGGCTGGGATTACTGGGCCGCTATTATCTTAGCAAGGATATAAATGTAGTTCGCAATTCCCGTTTCTTCGTTGAAGCAAACGCAGGCATCGAAGGCACCAATCCTGCTTCCGGTGAGAACACCAATGGACTGGGCCTTGGTTTTGGACCAGGCTGGACCTACTTCCTCACACCTAACGTGGGTTTGGAAGCGCTTATAAAATACAATGGGATTGTCGGATTTGGCGAAAGAGCAACTTCCAGCAACCTGTTATTGTCCGTTGGTTTCCAGATCTACATTCCTTCTGCCAAACTGGAAAGACGGCTTAGAGAAGCTACCAACTAAAAGCAGGCATATGACCGCATGATAGACCGTAAAGGCTTCAGGCCGCTGAAGTCTTTATGCTTTTTTCCAACTCCATTAAAGTAACTGCATTAAAAGCAGCGTTCCGATAAATATGCTCGCTTTTGGGATGCGGTAAAAAACAAAAAAAGCATACCATTGCCTGCTGCCGGCAGATACCGGTCGATCACAATGATTTCCCCGACAGTTCAGTCAAGGAGATGGTCATTACAGTATAAATTAGTTTGATCTTTGCGCTTCAAGTTTCTTTTGTACCAGCAAGGCATGCAATACTTCGGTTGACAAGCCATGCAACGTAAGCCTGAATGCAGCCGAAGTGGTAGGCAGCGGGATCATCGGATGTTTATTGTTCAGGGCTACCAGCTTTTCCGGACAATTCAAAATAGTGGCTGCGTACAGGCCAATTACTTCATCGAGCTGTAATGAATTCGAGGCACGCCAGAAATCATTATCGGTTAAAAAGAACTGGTACACCGGGGTGAATATTTCAATGGCGTTTGAAAGATCGAGGCAATTGGTCCAGCGATCACGGAAAGGCGCAAAGGGAAAGCTGTCGTCTGTGGTAATAGCGCTGAAATCGGGATTTTCCACCATCTGAATGGCTATCCCGCTTTTTTTCATCGCATTATTGAGGTTGATGATGAAATTATACAAATTGAGATCATGCTGCAGGAAGAGGTTGTCTTTTACCGCGTTCAGGTCCATGGGTTTTAACGGATGCATGGGAATATCCTCAATATTCTTCACATTATCTTTTATAAACCGCAACACTTCCGAGCCAAGCACAAAATGGCGTAGGATGAGATAATTGGCTTCGGGGGTTATAAAATATTTCATCCCCACATACAGGCTTCTATGCAGCATTTTCGGCGCATTGATCGCATTCGGTAACAGGGCTTTGAAGATCTGTAACAGCATAATTCCCAACCGTGCGAACACCCTTACAAAAGGGTACAGGAATTGTTTTGTTTTCCGGCTCGAGTCATATAGGAAAGCCGCTTTGGCATCCGGGCTGAACGGAATGCTTTTATCGAGGAACAGGGCGTGCCAGTGACTGGGGTCTCTGGGATTGTTTTCCAGGTTCTCAAAGTATTCGCGTTTATGTAGCATAAAAATTTGTTTTGGAATAACGGTTGTTCACTATCAATAATTGCCTAACTCATGCAATTGCATTTTATACAACCGGGCGGTTATTTTAGCTGTCTTTACAATGCGCGCAGCTATTGCTTCCTGTAACAGGTCACTCTGTATCGCTTTTTCAAAACGCTCAAAATGGTTATCGTTGGCGTCGCTGGTTTCGTGATAGATAAAAAACGACACCTGATCGTCGTGCAGCCGCAGTTGCTCCTGTATGGCGCGGCCCCATTTACCGGCCAGCCTGTTACCCAAACCTTCTATGATAAACATGCCGCCCAACAGATCGAAAGGATTGGGCTGACTGGCCTTATGGAACATAAACGCGCTTAGCGCTTCGCTGCCAATATTCTTTTCGCCTCTTTGTAATTCTTCATATGTACCGCCACAGGCAAGATAATTTTTTTCGAGGATCTGGTAATCGCGGTGCTCATCGCGTGAGTGGGTAATAAATGCGGAACGGATATCGAAATATTCGATAGTAATATTCGAAGCGGCCCGCGCTATCCATTGTGAGCCGTCAATTACCTGCTGCCGCAGATTGACGAGTAATAATTTATAATCTTCGAGGGTAAGCGAACCATTGTATATCTTTTTTACAATGGGAACCTGGCGCAATTCCGATTCAAAATCTACCCATACCGATGTAAGCTGCCGCACCAGCCATTCCTGTACAGGCTGCCCCGCCGTGCGAATTACCGGCGCTTCTATTGCATCGGTTGTACTTATTGAAACTGCAGGCGCAGCATCTTCAGGCGCAACAACCGTCAACTGCATAAAGGAAGTGATAAACCGGCCGCTCTCGGGCACCATACATAGAAGTTTTTGTCCGGCCCGGAGTTTACCCGAATACAGCATCTCTTCCAGCATCAGAAATATGGAAGCAGCGCCCACATTCCCCTTGGTATGCAAATTCGTGAACCATTTTTCGGGTGGTATGGTGCAGCCGCCTTTTTGCATCAGGTCTACGATCTGCGGTTTGAAATATTCGGATGAATAGTGACACAGCAACCAATCAAGCTGGTTAGGGTCAATACGTCCTTCATCGATCAGGTTAAAGAAATGTTGCACGCCCAGCGGAACGATATGCTGAACCAGTTTAAGGTCCTGTTTCAGGTTGATGGCAGAATCATTATCAGCCTCGCTGAATGAATTGTAATTCATCCAGCTTCCGGTTGAATGGCCATTGTTCTTGTTGGTGCCGGCATACATGCACACATCGTACAAATGGGCATTCGAGCGAAGGTCTATCCAGTCAATTTGTAAACTCAACTGTTTACGCGAGGGTTTGTTCTCGAGTAACAGGGCGCCGGCTCCGTCTGACAACATCCAGCGCAGAAAATCGGTTTCAAGGTCAAGGGTATTTTTTTCCTTTACCAGCGCCTGTTGTTCAAACCGCTTTGCTTTAAACATACGGCTTGGCAACTCACCGGCACAGGCAATGGCGTTAACGGCCTCGCCTGCTTTTATATGCAGCCATGCATTCTTTATAGCCATCATACCGGCAGCGCATACACTCTGGTGACTGGCCACTTCACATTGGGCCAATTGTGCATCGCCATGCACCATACTGGCAAAACCGGGCACCGGCAGATCGCCCTGCGTAGTAGCCGCGGATAAGAACCGGATCTCATTTTTCGCTTTATCTGCTTTTTGTAAACAGCTATGAATGGCAGCGGCCGTCATGCCGCTTACGGTATGCGTGGTTTGCTGGTTTTTATCGATGGCGTAATAGCGGGAGGTAATTCCGTTTTGTTTGAGCATTTTCTGCCTGGTGCGGGAAGGTTTTCCAAACAGGAAACCGAGATATTCTTCTACTTCTTCATTTGAAACGGGCGCCCCGGGCAAATAAGCGCCGGCGGCTGTAATATAAACAGGGGTTTGGGAACTCATAATTAAATGGTGTTTAATGCTGCTGCAATAACAGCTTTATGCAGAAGATATTGCGGCAATATCCTGAATTAGTCGAAAAAAAACCGTTGTATTACTTAAATAAATGTTAACCGTAATACAGGCATGATTTTTACGGCTGAAAATGCATGAGAACAGAAAAAGAAAAAATGCTTGCCGGTGAGTTGTATGACGCCCTTGACCCGCAACTTTCCGAAGAAAGGCTCAAGGCCCGGCTGCTCATCAAAGAATTGAACGATTCAGGGGAAGATCAGCCAGCGGAGCGCGCGCGCATACTGCAGGAGCTTATTCCCAATGCAGGAAAAGGGCTTTGGCTGCAGCCGCCATTTTATTGCGACTACGGGTATAATATACAACTGGGCGATAAAGTATTTTTCAATTTCAATTGTGTGGTACTCGATGTAACGTTTGTTACCATTGGCAGCCGCACTTTGTTCGGCCCCAATGTACAGATCTATACGGCCACACATCCTGTCGATCACAGGGAGAGGGCTTCTGGTCTCGAGTTTGCCAAACCAATTACCATTGGTGAAGATGTTTGGGTGGGCGGAAGTGCGGTGATTTGCCCGGGTGTAACTATTGGCGACCGCAGTGTGATCGGCGCCGGCAGTGTGGTTACCCGCGATATTCCGGCCGATGTATTTGCTGCCGGCAATCCGTGCCGGGTTATAAGGCATTTAGGGGAGGGAGAATAATCACATAAAAAAAGCCCCAACTATGGGGCTTTGTATGTATGCGGTTTCAGCGAATTGCTATTTGATCTTCGGGCATTTTACTTCGGCACCGTTCTGAAACAGAATAAACCCATCTATCTCCTGTTTATCGTTCCTGGTAAACTTGAGCTGAATATCCGGTTCTTTTACAAAGAAATTGTCCTCTTTTTCAGGATGCAATACTGCCGGGCGTTGATTGGTTGGCGTTGCGATCAGCTCACTGCCTTTCAATTCGATTACCAGGTTCAATCGTTCGTTGATCGTATACTCGCCAATGTATTGCTTTAGCTTGTCCTCAGCCAGTACAATCGCTTTTCTGGCCCTCGGCACTTCATACGGTTTGTTGTACAGGATGGCATATATGTCGTTCGTGATCTTACTTAAACCGCCTGAAGAGGCATTCGACAACAATACAATGCATACATCATCAGCAGGCAAACGGGAAAAATTGGAGGTAAACCCGTGAATACCGCCGCCATGTGAAAGCACTCTTTTTCCATAAACGCTGTCGATACTCCAGCCATACCCGTAATGGTTTTTTACAGGTGTATATGCTTTTTCCTGCTGCGCGTTAGTAAGTACAATGTTCTTAAGCAGTCCCTGGTGCCAGCGCAACAGGTCTTCTGTAGTTGAATAGATAGCGCCGGCTGAAAAAGAAACCGAAGAATCGACGATCGTCGAAGGAATAGTATCTTTTTCGGTTACCGCAAAATAACCGGTTGATTTATATTTATCCTGAAGATGCGTGAAATCGAAACCACTATGTGTCATTTTCAACGGCTTAAAGATGTAATCATGCACAATCTGCTCATAAGGTTTTTTTGTTACCGACTCAATAATATAACCCAGCAATAAATAAGCGCTGTTTGAATATGACCAGCCTTTACCGGGTGTAAAACCAAGCGGATTATCTTTGAACATAGCCATCATTTTTTCCATATTGGCAGGTTTCGTTACCTCATTCTGCATAAACGTTCTGTCGTTCGTATAATTATAAATGCCCGAGGTATGCAACATCAGGTTCTCAATAGTGATGCTGTCACCCTTTGGGTATTGTGGAAAATATTTACTGATGGGGTCCTGAACGCTTAGTTTTTTTTCTGCCTGTAATTTTAGAATAATAGTGGTAGTAAATTGTTTGGTAACCGAACCTATCTGAAAGACCGAGTTCTTATCATGTAATACACGGTTGGCCAAATTGCGATAACCATAGCCTTTATTGAGCAGCACTTTTCCATTCTTTGTTACCAGTAAGGTACCGTTGAATTTATTCAGTGAAGTATAAGCCTGCATCAATGTATCCAGTTGCGCTGCCTGGTTCTGCCCAAAACCTGCACAGGAAACGCACAAAAAAGCCAGCGACATAAAAGCAATAAATATTTTCTTCATATGCTAAGTTTTACTAATTCTTTCAGGCGGTGTTGCCCGTTTTAGTTTTCAGCTCAACCCATTTGACGCAGGATCCCCGTTCTTGTTACAGCCTGGCACGCTTTTTTAATTGTCAGCAAAACAAACCACATTCTTTTTTATGAAAACTAAAACTGCAAAAGCTGTCCCCAAAAAGGCCCTGATCATTGAAGATGAAGGCGATCTTTGCCTGTTAATAAACATTTTGCTCGATGGAAAAGGAATGGAAGTGGAGCATGTTCAAAGCCTGGCCAAAGCGGAAGAATTCCTGCAACAGGAAAAACCATCCCTGGTATTGCTCGATAATCGTTTACCCGACGGATTTGGTATCGACTTCATCGGCCATATTAAAAGTCAACATCCTGCTGCAAAAGTTATTATGATCTCCGGTGTAGACGCTGCCGCAAGTGACGTTGCTATTGAAAATGGCGCCGATGTATTCCTCAAAAAACCGTTCACAAAAGCGGAACTATATAAATCAGTAAATGAACTACTGGCATAATCTACAACCTGTTGACAAGAAAAGGCCGCCATCGGTTTGAGACGGCCTCTGCAACGATTTACCTTGCGGCAGGTATCGGCATTTTTTCCCATACATCATCACCCGGCCGGTCAACAGGCAATGAATTTAGCCTTGAATACCGGCGCATATCAACCCAGTAATGCCCTTCGAACGCCAGCGAGTAACGGCGCTGGTACAGCAGATCGTTTATCAACGCAGCCTGGCTGATGCCCCCGGCATAGGTGGTCAGGTTGTGGCTTGTCCTGATCTTGTTAAGGGCAACAATACCGTCAACCAAACTGTTGTTCCGGATCTTAGCTTCTGCATAGATCAATATCAACTCTTCATTGCGGATAACAGGTATGCTGGTTACATTCACCGGATATATCCATACGTCGCGATCGGAAATCAATCCATCCTGGGTTTTTGAACTGGTTCGTAGCGGTGCTTTGGCAAGCCTGTTATCACCGGCAGAAATATTCGATGCAAAAGACGGATGGGCTAACCGTACATTGCCGGTTTCATTTCTCTTAATAAAGAGCGGGTTCAGGATATCGCCCTGAAAGGTGGCAAACGCATGTTTGGGACCAGCATTAAAATTGCCATTCAAATCAAAAAACGATTCGTTCAATGCGCTCAATGCGGCCGTCCATTGTTCCCGGTAAACAGCCACCCGTGCAGCAAGCGCACGGTTGAATTTTATAAATCCCGGCGCATCGCTGTACTCATCGAACCCCGAAGGCAATGGCGGTAAGGCAGCACCTGTAAGCGCGGCTTTTCCTTCATCGAGCAAACGGGCGATGGAATCGAGTGCAGCCGCCTGTGGTACTACCGATCCCGAAGAAGGGTTGTCACCAGCCAGGTTGATGTATATTCCATTGGCGCCCGTCAGGTTCAGGTTCATCAGCAATTCATGAGCGATAATAGTTTTTGCAACACCGGCAAAACCCCTGCGTTCTGCATCCGTGATGGTGGTAGATCTGCCGGCTCCTCTTATCAATTGCAGGCATTCCTTTATCACTTTATACCGGGCCTGCCAGGGGCCGGTAATATAAAACCGGCTATTGCTTAACTCAACACTACCACTGCCCAGCAGATCGGTTGTATAACGTTGTTCCGTGGGTGAAAACCGGTAGATCTCGCGCCCTGTTACACCGGTAACATCGAAGTAATTATCCAGCGCCAGGCGCATATTGAGCACCGTATTGGTAGTAAATTCTTCCAGCTTTTGTTTTGTTGGGTCATTACCCAATGGATCGCCGGCGCCGTTATCTTTATCTTTTTTACAAGCCTGCAAAACAAATATGAACAGCAATGCGGCTGACATTACCGTTTTGAGTACAGGATAACTTTTTTTCATAATAGAGGGTTTGACAATAATGGGCGAAAAATAGGGTATTTATTACAGTCTGTTTAGTGCTTTTTGAGTGATATAAGATCACATTCAGAAAAGACGGTTCAAGCTGCAAATACCCCCGGCCGTTAATCTTCGCCATCAGGATCAACCACATCTATTTCTGCCACGCGGCCAACCTGCCCGTCTTCCAGCCGCACTTTTATCCCTCTTGAGTGATAGGCAGCAGAGGTGAGCAGGTCTTTTACTACCCCATAAAGTGAGTTTACCGTTCCGCTGATCTTTTTTTAGGATGATCGCCACCTCCAGACCAGGATAAATATCTTTTCTATATTGACCGTTCATATTCTTTCTTTTACCAGCCTGCAAAAATACAATTTGTCGCAATATCACCCTGCGATTGTCGGGATCTGCCCTGCCGGTTAGCCGGTTATATTGTAGGTTTACAACAATCAGTCAAAACCTACCACCATGCTTCAACAAAAAAACGCCGTCATCTATGGCGCGGGCGGTTCCTTAGGCGGCGCCGTTGCCAAAGCGCTTGCCAACGCCGGCGCTACTCTTTTCCTTACGGGCCGCAATGCCGGGCCGCTGGAGAAAATCGCCGGTGAGATCCGTGCTGCAGGGGGCAAAGCTGAAGTAACGCTAGTAGACGCAATGGATGAAGATGCCGTACAGCGTCACCTGGAAGATATGGTGCAGCGCGCAGGCCTGGTAGATATATCGTTCAATGCCACCGGTATTGATGTGGTTCAGAATATTCCATTGACTACTATGTCAACCAAAGACTTTCTGGATCCCATTACCCATATGATGCAAACCCGGTTTATAACAGCAATTGCCGCCGGCAGAGTGATGATGAACCAGGGCTCCGGCGTTATATTGTCGTTAACGGCTACACCGGGTGGTATTGGCTACCCCTATACAGGTGGGTTTGCACCGGCATGTGTTGCCATTGAAACGCTGGCGCAAAACCTGGCTTCAGAACTAGGCGCTTATGGCGTTCGTGTCGTAAATATGCGCTCCGGCGGTTCACCCGACTCCCGGGTATTTAAAGAGGCGATGGCGCAGGCCCCCGAAGAAATGGAGGTGATACTTACAAAAATGAAAGCCGATACCATGTTGAAAAGAATGCCCCCAATGGCCGATATAGCCAATGTAGCGGTGTTCCTTTCGTCTGATATGGCGGCGGGCATCACCGGCGTTACCGTTGATGTTACCTGTGGCACCACAGCTGCGCTGAATTACCGGGTAGCCGTTTCAACCGATTCACGGGCCGGGCAAAAGCTTGCGTCATAAAAACCGGCAGATCAAATGAATTCTGGTAACTTTGCCGCCATGAAAGTGTATGCCGAAACAGAAAGATTAAGGCTGCGGGAACTGGTGCCTGCTGATGTTGACGGTTTTTTTGAAATGGACTCCGATCCGGATGTTCATATTTATTTAGGCAGCCAACCACTGCAGCAAAAAGAACAGGCGGCAAATGCCATTCAGTTCATCCGGCAGCAATATATCGACAATGGTATCGGCCGCTGGGCGGTCATTGAAAAAAATACAAATACATTCGTTGGCTGGGCCGGACTAAAACTAATTACTGAACCAACCAATAACCACATCAACTACCTCGATCTCGGTTACCGGCTTTCCAAAAAATATTGGGGTAAAGGTTATGCATCGGAAGCAGCAGCGGCTTCACTCACTTACGCATTTAACGAGCTATATGCTAATCAAGTATACGCTATTGCCGATTGTAACAACACTGCATCTAACAGGATCCTCCTAAAAACCGGGTTAATACTTGTTGAGACATTTGTTCACCACCATGTCCCATGCAACTGGTACAAAACCGACAGGCTTACATTTGAAAGCAAACAACTCAAATAATAAAAGCAGGCAGTCATCTGGATTTATACCGGACAACTGCCTTAACAAATAAACTTTTTATTAATTGCTACGATTACTCAATACGGGGCGAATTTTCCGCCGTCCTATACGGCTCAATGCTTTTTATGCTGACCGGGCTTTTCATTCCTGTGATCCTTTTTATTATGCGTAACATCATCCCCCTTTACGTCCTGTTCTTCGTTCTTTCTACTATCGAGATTGTCTTTATTTTCCGGTCTCATATGCCTGTCTTTTTGCACTTTAGGACTTGTTGATGGCATGCTTTCATTCTTTTTCATACAATGCTATTTTTATAATAGCTGCATCAATTAACCTGCCAGCGGAACATCGTTCCGCCATTCATATGGCCTGTCATTTGAGGTATATGTAAGGAAGATCGTAATGCTATTTTGATAATTTTTAAATAGTAAAACTATGAGACACTTATTTTTTTTACTGCTTATTGCCGGCGCAATGGCATGTAAAAACAATCAGAACGACGAGGACAGCGTTAGCATTGCCAAAGAAGCAAACAGAGATAATTTGCCCCGCGACAGTAATACCGCAATGAGTGATGATGAAGCCGGGCCCACTATGGCTGTAGACAGAGTTGATGCCGACTTTGCCGTTGAAGCCGCCAATGGCAGTATGATGGAAGTTCAGCTGGGCGGTTTGGCAAAAACACATGCAGTCAATGCACGGGTTAAAAATTTTGCAACGATGATGATCGCTGATCATATGAAGCTGAATGAAGAACTGAAAAGAATTGCAACGGCCAAGAATATTACATTACCGCAGGCATTGAGCGACGAGGCCGCGAATAACATAGAAAGACTGAACAAAAAGGAAAAGGGGGAATTTGACAGAACGTATATGCGAATGATGGTTAACGATCACAAAAAAGATCTGAACGAGTTTGAAAAGGCAGCCAAAGATTGTAAAGACCCTGCATTGAGAAGCTTTATTCAAGAATCTATACCGGTGCTGAAAAAACACCTTGATTCAGCCCGGGCCATTGAAGAAATGTTCGATGTGGGCAACCAGCAACCTTCTCCTGCATATCCTTAATACAAATAACATGTAATTGATATAAGATCGAAAGAAAGGTCCCCGGGGCCAGGCAAGAAAGGGTGTGCTATTCGCCTTCCCGTAACCGGAACGGTAAATAGCACACCCCTTTTTACACGGTAAGCTTTTTTCCTTATTTTTACTTTACCAATTTACACGTATGGACCTGAAATGTTATTCAATTCTTCCCCCGCCCGTAATTTAACAGGCAAAAAAACTGTCGGTTAAATTATTCCATTTGCAATTATTGCAATAAAGTTTCCCATTTACAGCTTGTAACAGGGCCTCAGTTGTTTTGTCTGTTCTCACCTGCATTTATTTCTCTTACAACATTCAAAACAACGAATAGACAATGTCTAAATATATTCTCATGGTGTTTACCGGGGCATGCAGCTACGGTATACTCTCCACATTAGCCAAACTCTCATACAAGGAAGGATTTAATGCAGCGCAGGTTTCATTTGTTCAGGCGCTTATGGGCGCACTGGTGCTTTGGGCAATGGTGATAATACACGAAAAAAGAAGTTGCGGCCACGAACAGCCATCGCCCCTTTCCGGAAAAAGCATTCTTTTGTTATTACTTACAGGTGCAACGATAGGTTTAACAACATTTCTTTATTATTTATCGGTTCAATACATACCGGCATCCGTTGCCATCATTGCACTTATGCAATTTACGTGGATGACCGTGCTGCTCGACTGGTACCTGCTGAAAAATGCGCCGGGCGCCATGCTGCTGATCGCGATCGTCTGTATATTGGGCGCTACCGTTATGGCTTCAGGCGGACCGGGTTCTATCAAATCCCTATCACTTACCGGTATTTCGGTAGCCCTTGCATCTGCGCTATTTTATGCATTTTACATAGTTGCCAATAGCAAGGCCGGTAAAGAAATACCAACCATAAAAAGAAGCGCCATTATGGTCACGGGTGCAGCAATCGCGATCTTTCTTGTAAACTGCTGCCAGTTAAGCCACGGTATTCCGCTCAGCTTTTCCTTTTTTAAATGGACGGGCCTGCTGGCTTTGTTCGGCACCATTATTCCCCCGCTTTTATTTGCCAAAGGCATACCCAACGTAGGCGCTTCCATCAGCTCGGTACTGATGGTAGCCGAAATGCCGGTGGCCATTATATGCGCCTCGCTGTTACTGAACGAACCCATTCACGGCATTCAATGGGTGGGTATGGCCATCATGCTCGGCGCTATTGTTTATTTAAATATAAAAAGCAGGGTGAAATAAGGAAAAAACCGGGTTTAGGGAAAAAATCACAAGTTTTCGGGAAATGTGTCTATTCTCAGGCAGCCATTTGATTTGCAATTTTACATCGTCAATAACGACAAGCAAATCAAAAAAAATAAATAAAATGAAAACGTTCACAGTTCCAACCAGAGAAGAAGTATCAGCAAATAACCAGGCCATTTTCGATACCCTGAAAAAGAAACTGGGTAAAGTACCCAACCTGTTTGCAACCATGGCTTATTCACAAAACGGATTGGGTGCTTACCTCGCCCTGTCAGGCGCTCCCTCTTCACTTACTTCAAAAGAAAAAGAAGTGGTGAACCTGGTAACAAGTCAGGTAAACGAATGTGATTACTGTTTGGCAGCCCATACCGCTATTGCTAAATTAAATGGATTTACAGATCAGCAAATACTGGAAATAAGATCAGGCGCCGTTTCATTCGATCATAAATACAATGCACTGGCTGCCCTTGCAAAAAGTTTTGTTGAGAATTTCGGCAAAGCCGATACGCAGTTATTGAATAACTTTTTTGAAGCCGGTTATACGAACGAGCACCTCGTTGACGCCATCTTATTGATCGGTGACAAAACCATTACCAATTACCTGTATGCCGCTACTAAGATCCCTGTTGATTTTCCTGCGGCTCCGGCTTTGAATGCGGAGGCAGCGTAAATGAACGCCAAACGCTGAACGCAAAACGCTAAATGCAAAATGCAGAATGCAGAACGCAAAAAAAACGCTGAATGCAAAATAGACCTGTTTAGGGTATTTGCGTTCGGCGTTTTGCGTTTTGCCGCTGCTACACCCCAAACGGAAATGTATCAGGCATGGTATTACCAGTTGGTAAATGCAAGGGGTGCAAGGCCTTTGTTGTATCGAGATAAATGAATGCATCGTACCGCTGGCTCATTATCGTTGACACATAGTTACCATATTTTTCCCTGCCGGGGTCATACACCACGCCAATAGCTCGATGATCAATTTCTTCATCATACAGCGCCTCGATCTCTTCTTCGAAAAGCATATAGCGGTTATTTTTGCCCCGCCGGTGCAGTTCCTCCTCTATGCTTCCTTTTCTGGCCGGCGGCACATCCATTTCTTCCATTGGCGCGCCCCATGCTTCGCCTGCTATCACGGTTCCTTCATAACTGCCAAAACCAACCAGGTATACATCATCATCGCCATATTGTTTTCTGCCCAGTTCCCCTATATTGATCATACCTGCATGCAACATATCCGTTGCCCTGGCGTCGCCGATATGCGTGTTATGTTCCCACACAATACCTTTTGAATCCAACCCGTGAAAATACCTTAACCGCTCCAGCGTTTCCATCATATGGGTATCCCTGATGTTCCAGCTTTCATTATCGAACCCGATCAGGCTGCTGTAATACTTTTCGGCATTCACCGCTATCAATGCGTTCTGTTCGGTATTGAACGCCGCTTCACGGTCGCCATTGAGGTATTGCGCTTTCATGCGCACTTCTTTCAACAGCGACAATACCGTATCGCGGCAATTATGCTCTCTTAATGAATAAGCATAGGATTGCTCGCGTTCCCTGAACGGTTCAAAACAATGGATGGCTTTTTTAACGGCGGCGGATGCGGCAGGATCTTCTTTATCGAGGTATTTCAACATGGTGTCCATTGAATCCCACAGGCTGTAAACGTCGAGGCCATAAAAGCCGATCTTTTTTTCGATACTTTTATGACTGTTGTGCTCGCGTAACCATTCGGCCAGTGCAGCTACTTCCCAGTTAGCCCACATCCAGGTTGGCCAGCGATCAAACACCTGCAATACGTCGCGGATATTATCACCGGCATCTTTATATCCCTTTATGTAACGGTTTATTTTATAGCAATCGGGCCAGTCGCCTTCCACTGCAATAAAATCAAAGTCATATTCCTCAATCAATCTTTTTGTAATGGCTGAACGCCAGGTGTAGTATTCGTGCGTTCCATGCGAAGCTTCTCCAAGCATTACCACCAGGCGGTCACCTGCAGCATCGATCAACGCACTGAGATCGTTAGCGTTGGATAAATTATACATCTGTTCTTTACCATATCGCCGCAATTATTGCGCCACGACATTAACCTTGTCAGCTTCCAGCTTTTTAACGCTTTTTACCAGCAACACGGGCAGGTTGCTGCTACCTTCAACCTTCACCCGCGTCATTACCAGGTGATCGATATCAATAGCAGCAAAAGCCGGCCGTGGGTCTGACTGCATATTAACCAACGAAAGATCTGTGACTGAAATATTTTTTACATGGCGTATAAACAGGCCATACACGGGCAAGTTCTTCCAAACGGTTGGTTCGGGATATCCTTTTTCATCTTCCGCTACACTGTCGATCTTTGCAATAAAATCGCCTGGCTTCAGGCCACCCCTGTTCACCAGGCGAAGGTGGCTCAACGAAATATTTTCGATCTTTGCGCCGGGCACTCCTGTTACCGACGCCGTATAATTGCCCGTATTATATGCCGTTATGTTCGAAATGCTTACATTCCGCATAATTCCCAATGGCGGGGCAGGCGCGTCGGGAATATGTTTACGCGCCCGGTTGCCCAACCGAACATACACCGGGCATTCCGTTTCTTCTATCACAATATCATGTACCTGCACGCCTTCCATTATGCCGCCATCGACAATCTCCAGTGAAATACCGCTGATTCCAATATTTGTTCTGCCAAAAACGGGCGGCACTTTACTTATCGATCGCTTTACGACACAGTTACCGATATTGATATTCCTGAACCCGCCTGTCGATTCCGTACCGCATTTGATGGCATTGGTAAAACTGCTTGCAATGCAATTGGTGATCACCACATTTTCACAACCCGCTTTTCCCGTACTTTTCAACACAATGGCGTCATCGTCTGAATCGATGATACAATTCGCTACCACTACCCGGCGGCAACCGTCTATATCCAACCCGTCGTTATTACGGTTGCAGTGGTTATACACCCTGATATTACTTATCTGTACATCTTCACAATTCAGGTAATGCTGATTCCAGATACCCGAATTCAGCATGCTAATACCATCTACCAGCACGTTACTGCACGAGATCAGCAAAAGATTTCTAGGCCTGCCATCGAGGTCGCCACCCGAAGGTGACCGTGGCACCTGCCTGGCCCCCTGCCCATCTATCGTTCCGTAACCGGTTATGCGAATATTTGTTTCTCCCTCTGCGTATAACAATGCATACCACCCACCCGGGTCTTTCTGCGACCGGTACGCCGGTTGTGCCTGCCGGGTGATATCATTCGTATCGATGCTGGCATACAAAACCGCTCCGCTCTCAAAATGCAGCTCTACATTACTTTTCAGCACAATGGTGCCGCTTTTGTAATTACCTGCGGGGATCACTACTTTTCCGCCGCCTTTACTGCTACACGCTGCGATGGCATTATTAATGGCTTCGGTACTTAATTTGCCCGTGTCGCTTTTGGCGCCATAGTCAACTATGTTATACTGTTGTGCCATGGCTGATTTTACACCTGCTGTCATTGCCATGCAGAGCAGGTATTTTATGATCGATCTCATAGTTTGGCCGTGCTTAATATCCTTTGTTTTGTCCGAGGTCGGGGTTCTGGTCTCTTGCAAACTGCGGAACAGGCAATAACAATTTGTCTTCATTTACCGGTTTGCCCTTAGCGGTCAATACGGCCACCGCCCGGCCGGTACGCTTCAGATCGAACCAGCGATGGAACTCCATTGCAAACTCCATCCGCCGCTCATGTTCTATAGCCAGTTCGAGCGTGGGATATTTGGCAGAAGGGTAAGAAGGCGTTCCATATGCGGGCAACCCGGCCCGGGTGCGTACCCGGTTCAGGTATTGCGGATCGCCGGTAACTTCCGTTAGCATCAACAATACATCGGCATATCGCAATACCATGAAGTTGTTGTTGCACGATTCCGCTGCATTCACGATGGGTGCATCGATGTCTTTCCATTTTTTCTGGAACTTGATAGAGATCCAGTTACCGCCTTTGAAATAACCCAGCTCAAATGACGTATCCCTTCTTTTATCGCCCGCTTCATATTCATTGTACAGGTCATCGGTTACCTGGTTCATACCACCGCCAAAACGGGTTATGGCAAAATTCTCGAATGGCGAAAAGGCCGGCCAGTAGATGCTGGCAGGATTATTGGCGCCGCCCTTATACTGTATTTCGAAGATCGATTCTTTTGTATTTTTCTGCGCCGGCGTAGCGCCCCATAATGAACCGAATTCGGGCAACAGGTTATACTGGTTGCCATTATACGAATTGTATACCTGTTGTAATACCTGCATGGCTGCGCCTTTATTACCCATGGTTAAATATACTTTTCCCAGCAGGGTCCATGCTGCACCATTCGATGCGCGGCCTGCTGCCGGCACTTTGTCGGGTGCGGTTAAATGGTCACCGGCATACTTCAGGTCATCTACAACCTGATTATATACCTCCGCTTTAGGTGTGCGGTTCGTGATAAAAGCTTCGGCCGATGTAATAGGTTTTGTCACCAGCGGCACATCGCCCCAGGCCTGTACCATATAGAAATAATACAGGCCACGCAGGAACCGCATTTCTGCCATTACCTGTGTTTTGTATGCATCGTCGAGGGTGGCAGCCTGTATTTTTTCCAGTACAATATTCAGGTTATACATGGAAGTATACGAGTCGTTCCAAAGCTGGTTCACTACATTGTTGGCCGGGTTGAGGGTATAGTCCCTGAATGCCCACCTGTCGCCCACCGTTATACTGCCCGAACCTGCTACCTGGAAGATGGTGGCATTGTCACTCATCAGTTCGCCGCAATACGAAATCAACCCGGTTGGCCCATACATGGTATATAAGGTGGAATAGGCATTATTGACCGCCAGATCGAAATCGCTTTTTGTTTTAAAGAAATTGCTGGCATTGCTGTTCGATACCGGCGCCAGCTCAAGGAAAGATCTCTTACAACCGGCTGCTATCGCTGCTATGAAGAATATAAATAGAATGAATTTCGTTTTCATAATTAAGCATTTTTTAAAACCGTGCCATGGTTAAATTTTTAAAGATCTACCTTTATCCCGAAGGTAACCGTAATGGGAATGGGATAACTGCCGTAATCGGCGCCCACCATCAATCCGGGCGGGAAGGTCGTATTGGCGGTTGCGGCATCGGTTCCGGTTGAATAGATGCTGTTCTCCGGATCGTACCCAACGTATTTACTGAACACATGCACGTTCTCGGCATTTACGTATACGCGCATGGTTCGGAACGATAATTTGTTGGTGACCGCCTTTGGTAAAGTATATGATAAACGAACATTTTTTATTCTTACAAACGTGCCATCCTCTACCCAGAAACTGGAGAACTGGGTTTGCATACCTTTGTACTCGGCATTGGGTTTGAATGTTTTTCCATCACCGGGCTCCTGTTCAGACTTCCAGTAGTTGCCGATGGAAGCATAGGCATTGCGGCTGTCGTTCCAGTATTTGTTATAGCGGGTTTGCTGGTTCACGATCTCGTTACCAAACACCCCGTGCAACATAAAGGAGAACTCGAAGTTTTTGTAATTAAGTGTGTTCACAAGGCCGGCCGTAAAATCGGGTTGGGCATTACCCAATACCGTTCTGTCGCCGGCATCTATCTTTCCATCACCGGTTACATCGCGCACTATGGGATCGCCGGGTGTTACTATTACACCGGATGGATATTTAGGGCCTTTATCAATTTCATTCTGGTTATTATATACCCCGTCGAAAATATAACCCACAAAATTACTGATGGGCTGGCCTACCTCTGTTACAAAACGGCTGCCCCACTCTTCCACGATCACGGGTGCATTGTTAGGCCCTAATTGCAGCACTTTATTCCTGTTGGCAGCAATATTGAAATCGGTGCTCCATTTAAGATCGCTGTTCACACTGTTCTTTGAAGAAATGGCCAGTTCCACGCCGCGGTTACGCACCTTGCCAATATTGGTCAACTGGGTTGCGAAGCCGGTGAGAATCGGAACCGGTACATTCAGCAGCAGGTCCTTTGTGGTGGAATTATAAAATTCTGCGGTTATGTTCAGGCGGTTGTTCAACGCGGCTACATCGAGCCCTACATTGAACTGGTTTGTTTTTTCCCATTTCAGGTCAGGATTGGGAATAGTGGTTACTCTAATGCCATTCACCACATTATCGCTGTACACGTATTTTGAACCATCGAGCAAACTGATGGGACCATAATTCGGGATCTGGTTATTACCGGTTGAACCATAGCTTACGCGCAATTTCAAACTATTGATGGCCGATACGTTCTGCATGAACGACTCATCGGAGAGGAGCCAGCCCAGCGATAAGGAAGGAAAATAACCCCAGCGTGAATCCTGGCCGAACCGCGAGCTGCCGTCGCGCCTGATGGTTCCGTTCAAAAAATACCGGTTCCTGTAGCTGTAGCTTACACGCGACAACCACGACAATAACGCCCATTCACCGGCTGTGGTCGTACTTAAGCTATAGGTACCGGCCGCATTGAGGGTTTGCACCAGGTCGTTGGGATAATTGGTTGAGCGCTGTTGCGAAGTATCGCCCCGTTGCTTTTGCGCGGTATAAGCCACTATGGCGCCAATGGTATGATCGCCGAATGCTTTATCATACGAAAGCGAGTTCTCACTCAGCCAGTTCAGGTTACTATAGGTGTTGTACCGGCCTTCTGCAGGTAATAAGGTACTGTATCCATAACCGGCATTGGTTTGCCAGAACCAGTTGTAGTTGCGTTGCGTGAGTATGGCATTGGCGCTGCTTTTGAAGGTAAGGTCTTTTACAGGTTTATATTCTATATAAGCACCGGCAATGGTATTATAGGCCTTGTTCAGTTTATCGGCATACTTTATCATGGAATACGGATGCCATAACTGTACGCCATAAGCGGTGAACCGGTTCCAGGTACTGTTGGGATCGAGGAAACCGAGATTACCATTTTCGTTATACACGGGAAAGATAGGATCGCTTTGCAAGGCAAGGCTTACCACATCCGATTTACCTTCCACGCCATCTATGCGGCTGTGCATACCGGTAAACGAAAAGTTTAAACCGGCGGTCACTTTCCCGGTGATCTTTTGCCTGATGTTCATACGCAGCGAAAGCCTTTTGTAGAAATTATCGATCACTACGGCGTCCTGGTCGAGAAAGCCCGCAGAGAAAAGGTATTGCGCCCTGTCGGTTCCGCCGCTTACTGATGCCTGTATGTTTTGCGACTGTGCGGTTCTGAAAATCACATCCTGCCAGTCGGTACCTTTGCCGAACTGTTGCGGGTTGGTTAAAAAGTCGGGCGGTATCAGGTAGGTCTTACTGCCGCCGCGGGCGCTGTTGGGGTCGGCTGCCGACCGGCCGGGGCCCGATGCTACCCAGGCATTGTTGCGCGCATCGATATAATATTTGATCCATTGCTGGGCATCCATAAGATCGACCTTGCGGTTCACTTTCTGCAAACCCAGTTCATACGCCAGGTTTACCTGTGGTTTACCGGCCTTGCCCAGTTTGGTGGTAACGATAATTACGCCATTTGCGCCACGCGATCCATAAATAGCCGCAGAGGCCGCGTCTTTTAGTATTTCAATAGATTGAATGTCCTGAGCATTGATGATATTCAGGTCGAAATTTTCCATGGCCATACCATCAACCACATATAAGGGGTTTGTACCGGCTGTAATAGAATTGATGCCTCTTACCCGAATGGTGGGGCCAAATCCCGGCGCGCCCTGCGTGGTAGAGATATTTACACCGGGCACCGTTCCTTCAATGGATTGCGCCACGTTGCTCGATGAGCGGTCTTTGAACTGTTCTGCCGATACCGATACTACCGAACCGGTAACCGCCCGTTTGCGTTGCGAACCATAACCTATTACGATCACCTGGTCGAGCGAACCGGCCACGTCTTTCATTTTAACCACGAGCGAAAGCGTGATATCGTTCTTTATATTATAGCCTGAGAGGGTTTGGCTTTCATACCCTACAATGGAAAAGGTGAACTTATACGGGCCACCGGCCGGGATGCGGGTGAATGTAAATATACCGGCGCTATCGGTACTGGTGCCCGAAGTGAAATTATTTGCGGTGTTGCGGATGATGACCGAAACACCCGGCAGGGCATCACCATTGGCGTTTTGAACAATTCCTTTTACAATACTTGAATTTTCCTGTGCATACAGCAGTTGGGAGAGCAGGAGATGAAGTAGCAGGATAAGGGCATAGCATGGCCCCGACTTAAATACATTAAATCTCATATGGCGTATCGTTTTGTGTAAAAAGAATACAGGCCGAAAGCTGAAGGCCAAAAGCCTAAAGCAATTCCATTTTTTGCCTTTACTTTATGCCTTAAGCTTTGGGCTTTAGGCCGGTAACGCTTCAGGCAATTCAAAGGCGCATGACCGATTAAACTATTTGCTTATAATATAAGTACTGTTCTGCCTTGTTACCGTTAGGTTATTAAGCGTTGCGATTTGCTTTAATATATTATCAACTGAATCCGTTTTACTGAATTTCCCAATGAAATACATTTTTTCAAGATCGGTTTTCGAATACCTTATTTCAACACCGTACATTTCTTCGAGTTGCTTAAACACCTGCGCCAGCGGCTGGTTATTGAACATGTACCAGGAACCTTTATCGGCAGGCACAGAAGGTTCCGGCGCCTCGTGTTCTTCCTGAACTTCTTTTTTGGCAACTTCATTATTTAAGGTGAACCGTCGCACACTGGCCGTATACTGTTTATTGCTATACAGCAACTCTTCGCCCGGCGCCAGGAAGAAATCCCTTTTCATTTTTGCATCGATGCCGTCCGTTTCTTTCACCACTACCCTGCCTTCATATAATTGTACGGTAATGAATTCGTGGCGTTCAAATGCCGTTACCGAAAATTCCGTTCCCAGCGCGGTGGTTGCCAGCCGGCCACTGATAACGGTAAAGGGCCTTGTTTTATCTTTTGCCACGATAAACCGCGCCCTTCCTTTCAGCACAATATCCCGTTTGTTACCGGGGAAAGGTTCGCTCCATTTTATTTCGCTCAGGGGGTCGAGCATTACTACCGAGCTATCTGGCAAAACAAATCGTTTTGCTTTGTTGGTGGTATTGATCTCATACCGGGTTACAACGTTTGCTGTTTTATTTTTTTCAACGGTCGCCACTGCAACATGACCATTCCTTTTCTCTGTATCGCGCCACTTAAAGCCAATGGCAATGATCAATAATACGGAAGCGGCTGCAGCCGTAGCTATCAATATACGGCGAACAGTACCTTTTTTTCGTGATTCACCGGTATAATCTCTTTCACTCCCGCTCCAGCGCGGGGCATCCTGTTCCACAATTTTTTGAAAGTAAGCCCACTCTGCTGCTGCATTTATTTCATCGGGAGCCTGTTTGTCGTTCATCAACTGCCAGGTGTTTTTCAATGCTTCATAATATTGCCTGTTTTCCTCACTGGCACTTAACCATTGCAACAGTGCGGCCTGCTCATCGCTGTTCAGTTCGTTGCAAAAATGTCGCGTAATTAAATCGTCTAATTGCTCGCTGTTGCTCATGTTCTGATAATATTACGGTTGAACAAACACTTACCGTGACAAGCGCACAAAATATTTTTACGGTATTATTTTATTGATAATCATTATTATGAAAAAAAGTGTGAGGTAGCCGGCGAGTTTTATGCGTAATTTTTTCAAAGCGCGGCTCATTTGCGTTTCCACGGTGTTTACCGAAACATTCAGCTGCCGTGCTATTTCGGCATACTTCAATCCCCCGTACCGGCTCAGTTCAAAAATGGTGCGCATCTGATCGGGCAGTTCCGACACGGCGCTGTCGATATCGGCCTTTAATTTTTTGGCTTCGAAGTTCTGCTGTGGGGTTGAGGTCTCGCTTTCATGCCGCTGCTGCACGAACCGTTCGAACCGCTCCCGCACTTTGGCATGCCGGAGAATATCATGACTGGTATTCATGATCACCTTGTGCAGAAAGGCCTTTATGGGCATATCGGGGGATAACGCACCGCGGTTCTTCCATAATTTTATAAAAGCGGTATGCACCACTTCTTTGGCGATGTCGGTATCGAAGCCGTATTTATGCCGGCACCAGGCACATAAGGATGCGAAGTGTTGTTTGAAGAATTGTTCAAAGGCAGCTCCATCGTCTTTTATGACAAGCATCAGTGCATCATTGCTATCAGGATTTAATGTGTGGTCAGTGCGCATGAACACCCGTACTTTTAGCAGTTAGTTAGCAAGCTATTGATTTTTAACAATCGTCGCGGATAAAGATAATGATCATTAATTATACCGGTAACCCGCACCATCCCGGGTTCAGCAACCATGCTTCTAATTATATGCTTTGCACAGTTTATTGAACAGACTCTTACGTGATTTTAATTGACCCATTTGTAATTACAAAACGGTCGCAGCATCAGCATCCTCCGAATGATAATCAATGATTTGCATTTTTCACTTATCGTAAATATGGCGGGTATATTCTTTCCCGCACAGCAGGCGGGGCTCCACATTACATAAGAAAAGGTGAGGCATCCGCCTGTTGGCGAACAACCCACCTTCATCAGCCAGTTAGCCAATTGGCTAACTGGCACATTGGTTATACTAGTTCTTCAAGATCTTAAACTCCACGCGGCGGTTCAGCTGCCTGCCCTCATCGGTTTCGTTCTCAGATACCGGCATGCTTTCACCATAACCTTTCGAAGTAATTCTGCCTGCGTCTATGCCTTTAGACAGGATGTACTCCATAACCGATCTGGCACGGTTGTCAGAGAGCCTGAAGTTATACTCGTCTGAACCTTTGCTGTCGGTGTGCGCGCTCATTTCAATTTCTATCTTCGGATTCTCTTTCAACAATTTCACTACGCGGTCGAGTTCAACAAACGATTCAGGGCGCAGGTCCCATTTATCGAAGTCGAAGAATACGTTGTTAAGGCGAACCACCTGTCCGATCTCGATGGGCACCAGGTACAGGTCTTTATGTATCTCTTTATAACCTGCCTTAATCATGGAGTCGAGGTTCAGGTTTTCGGAAATGGCGAAGAATTTATCGGCGCTGGCGCGAATACTGTAGTTCTTATCGTAAGGCAGCACAATTTTGAAAGCGCCATCAGTTGGGTTGGAAATTCCATTACCCGCTTCTACCCCATCGGGCAGCGTTTCATAGATAAGCGAAGCGCTGAGCGGTTCTTTTGTTTTGGCGTTATACACGTTGCCGCTCACCAGGATCACCGGGTCTGGCTTTTCACGCTCTAACAGTTTTACGCGAACGATATCGCTTTCGCCATAGGTATCTTTATTGCTGGTGAGATACGCATATTCACCACCGGCATCGAGGGTAAAAAAGGCATCCCAGCCTTCGGTATTGATAGGCTCACCGAGGTTTACCGGCGTGCTCCATTTGGTCCAGGTTTTATCGAGCCGCTTGGTCATATAAATGTCGTTATCACCTATACCACCAGGTTTGTCGCTGCTAAAATACATGGTAACGCCATCAGACGCTATATAGGGCGTCATTTCATTACCGGGGAAATTAATCTGTTTACCGAGGCTCTTGGGCTCCGTCCAACTGCCATCCGGTTCGCGGAAACAAACAAAGAGGTCGTTGTTAGGGCTGCCGGGATCGGGCGACATATACAATACCAACGCTTTCATATCTGGTGAAAGGGTAGCTCCTGAAACCTGTCCGCGGTCGTATTTGTTGTATTTTTTTATATACAGCATTTCGGGTTCGCCCCAACGGCCATCGGCCTGGCGCGTACAAAGACTTACGCCTTTTCCGAAGTAGGCGCCGCCGTTACCAAAAGCACCGCGGATCAAAATGCGGTTCTTATCGGGCGAGATCCAATACACGGCATTATACTGAGATGTATTGAGGGGATATTTTAAATGGCGGGCTTCCTGCCATACACCATTTGAATCGCGTTCGGAATACCAGATGTCCTGTGAATTGGGCACAGAATTATACTTGGTATTGGCCGGATGGTTCTCACAAATAAAAAATAACAGATTGCCATCTGCCGACACGGTCGGTCGCAACTCTCCCAGATCGGAGTTGATGTTAACGCCCAGGTTCTCGATCTTGATGATCGTACTGGCCGTAATGATATTATCCTTTTGCGCTACTAACTTTCCAGTATCGCTTACATGGCTCGTCTGGGCTGTTGCCTGCTTAAGGCCAAAGGCCAGGGCTAAAAAGGGTACTAGTCTTCTCACAAGGTTGGATTTTTAATTCAATAGACAAATCAATTGGCAATAGACAACAGGCAATAGACAAAGATTGCCGTTATGCAGAGCGCCCGACTATCGGCGGCACCTGCCAATTGTCAATTGCCAATTGGTTTTAATGACTTAGTAACGTACAATTTAGCGCTGGATTGCGCAGGTAAGCAATAATTCGACAATCGTGATTTGGCAATGGGCTGGTTATCAGTTCGCGGGCATTCCGTATTAGGCCCGGGATCAGGGTAACCGGTAACCGGTAATCATTCCCTATCGACCATTCACAACGAACAATATTCTAAAGTGTATAATTTTTTCTGAATTTTATTCTAACTAAAACTATCTTTACAGAACACTATCCCGAAGAGATTCCCGGTTCCACCCTCTTCGCAATCATACATATTAACCATTATGAACATACAACCAACAGCTTTGCCGGCCACCCCGGTGAAAAGCAAACGTATTCATTCCATAGATATGCTGCGGGGCATCGTTATGATCATTATGGCGCTCGATCATGTGCGTGATTATTTTCATGCCGGCGCTTTCCAGTTCGATCCTACCGATCTTTCGCGAACCGATGTTCCTTTATTTTTTACCCGGTGGATCACCCATTTTTGCGCCCCGGTATTTACATTCCTCGCCGGAACATCCGCATTTTTGAACGGAACAAAAAAGACTAAAAAGGAATTATCCATTTTTCTCTTTACAAGAGGGCTTTGGCTGGTGATTGCCGAGGTACTGATCATTACCCTCGGCTGGACCTTCAACCCGCAGTACCCCGTACTGATCTTACAGGTTATCTGGGCGTTGGGCGTTAGTATGATGGTACTGTCTGCCCTTATTTACCTGCCGCTGACAATAATATTAGTTACAGGGCTTGCGCTCATCTTCGGTCATAACCTGCTCGACCTGGCGCAAACACCAGGCGAACAGCCTACTTCGTTCCTGATGGCCGTTCTGCACAAACAACATATCTTTTTTATGAAGCCGTTCTCGGTTATGCTTGGCTACCCGGTAACCCCATGGATAGGCATTATGCTTACCGGTTATGCGTTTGGCCAGCTGTACCTGCCAACATATGATAACGTAAAAAGAAAAAAGGCACTGCTTTGGCTGGGGCTGAGCGCAGTTGCCCTGTTCGTTATCATTCGATTTATAAATGCATACGGCGATCCGCGGCCCTGGTCGTCACAAAAAACACCAGTGTTTACATTTTTATCGTTTCTGAATACGACGAAGTACCCGCCTTCCTTATTATATACGTTGATGACGTTAGGACCGGCCCTGTTGTTCCTCGCATTTGCAGAAAAACCGCTGAACCGGCTTACCGAAAAGTTTGTTGTCTTTGGCCGGGTGCCTATGTTCTTTTATATATTGCACATTTATCTGATTCACTTTCTGGCGGTCATCGCGGCGGCTGTTTCGGGTTACCAATGGAGCGATATGGTGCTCACGGGCTGGGTTAGCATGAACACGCAACTGCAGGGCTATGGTTACAGCCTGGTGTTTGTTTTTTTATTATGGATCATCATGATCATTGGCGTGTACCCGTTGTGCAAACGGTATGATGCATACAAACGAATGAACAGAACGAAGTGGTGGTTGAGTTATATATAAAGGCGAGTGGTTACCGGCAAGTGGCTGGTGGGGAATACAGGCAGCATAATATAAACTCGGGTTTCGAAGAAAGTGACACCAGCCCCGTCCGAACGGTTCATCCGGGCGGGCATTTACCACCAGCCAATAGCCGTTATTCCTATTTTTGATTTATCTTCAACAAAAATCAAAAGTGGCTAAATCAACCAACAAAACAACCGAAACACAAAACAGCGTTGATGATTTTCTGAATGCCGTTGCCGATGAAACCAAACGCAACGATTGCTTTCAGTTGAAAGCATTGATGCAAAAACACAGTGGTTTTGAAGCCAGGATGTGGGGCCCTTCTATAGTAGGTTTTGGAACATACCATTATAAATATGCCAGCGGGCGGGAAGGCGATGCGCCATTGGTCGGCTTCTCGCCCCGCGCTAAAGAGATCTCCCTTTACCTGTACCAGGATTTTACTGAAAGAGAAAAATTACTGCAACAACTGGGCAAACACCGCAGCGGTGTGGGCTGCGTATACATAAAGAAGCTGCAGGACATTAATATTGAAGTACTTGCCAAACTTATTACCACCTCGGTAAAGTACCTGCAGCAATTATATCCCGCCTGAGTTCTCATTTATTTTCCTGATCACGCTCAACACGACTGCCATAAATGCAGCAGTTGCGAACAACTGTTTGTCATATTAACGAAGACCTTCGCTAACACGAGCAGAAAATCTATTAGTCTAAAAGTATTCCAACTTCACTAATCAGGTATTAGGGCCTAATACAAACAACTTCCATTTCAATCCTGCCCATCGCAATCATACCCGGAAAATAACAGGGCTTAAGTAATGGGAAAGCTATTCTCACCGCTTTTTCATTGCAGGGGATACTTGTTTTTTAAACCTATAACATGAGACTATGAAGAAACTGTTAGCACTTCTTATAACAACCAGTATACTGCTTACGGCCTTTGCGCAAACAAAATCAGTTACCGGAAAAATTACCGACGCCAGCGGCGCACCCTTACAGGGCATATCTGTAACCATCAAGGGCACCCTATCGGGCACCACCACGGCTGCCGACGGATCGTTTAAATTAAACGCTCCCGAAAATGCCATCCTTGTATTTTCGGGTGTAGGCTATGAAGCCACAGAAATGAGCATTCGAAACCGCACAGTACTCGATGTACAGTTAATAACAGAAATAAAAGCGCTTAGCGAGATCGTAGTGACCGGTACGGGTGTTGCTACGGAAAAGAAAAAGCTGTCGATAGACGTTGCCAGTGTTGGCAATAAAGACCTTGCCAAATCGGCTATTATTTCTATTGATCAGGCATTGATAGGTAAAGTGGCCGGTGCACAAATACAAACCACTTCGGGTGAACCGGGGCAAAAGGCCAATATCATTTTACGCGGTATCAATTCCCTCGGTTCATCGAACCCCATTATATTGGTCGATGGTGTACAGGTAACCGATATAAACGGGCTCGATGTAGCGAATGTAGAAAAGGTAGAGATCGCCAAAGGGCCGGCAGCCGGTATGCTGTATGGCGCACAGGGCGCCAATGGCGTTATACAGATATTCACGAAAAAGGGCAGCCGCAATAAGGCAATAAGTATAAGCCTGCTGTCGAAAGTAAGTATCGACAAGGTTATACTTGGTAAAGACAAAACCTTAAGCGCCAAATACCATCACTTCACCCAGGATGCCAACGGGAATATCCTCGATCGTAACGGTGATATTTTAAGGCCCGACAGTTTAGGCATGTGGCCCGAACCGGCGGAAGACGATTTCAATACCGATTTCGATTTGAAGAATGACAAAACCTATCCGTCGAACCTCGCCATGTACAACCACCTCGAGCAGGCGTATCAAACGGCTGTTTCAACCACCAATTCACTAGGTATATCAGGCGGCGGAAACAAAACAGATTATTCATTTACGCTTACGCATCTTAACCAGGAGAATGTACTGGCCAACCGGTTCAGGCGTACGAATATGTCGGCCAACCTTGGCTTTGAAATATTCAAAGGTTTTACCGCCCGCAACAGTACACAGGTAATACTGCAGGATGAAGACCTGATTTCGGGCACTTACAACGTAACCTCGCGTATAAAGTATAATGTAGACGCCTTGTTTGAAGGCACGAATAACAACCGGTTTGAAATGATCAACTCGTATCCGTGGATAGATTTTACATCGACCTACCCCGGCACCAGTTTAACCGTTGTGCGGCCAAGGGATGAAAACCAGGTGAACGTATTGTCGGAAAAAGACTGGCATTCGCGCTACAGCAAGGATACCCGCATTATCAATAACAGCAACCTGAACTACAAGTTCCCGCGCTTTTTGGAACTTGATTTCAAGTATGGAATAGAATTATGGAATTCGGAGTTCCAGGACCTGTACAAAAACCAGGAAGCGGCGCCACAGGTGGCGTTGGGTTTCTGGGGAAATACCGCACAGGGCAGCATACGGAACGATTATGCGAAATCAACTTATCAGAATGCACTGTCGACCGTATATTTCAGAACGGATTTCAGGAAAGACTTTAAAATAGATGTGCCCATTACCACCACTACCCAACTTTCATACGACTGGCGCAAACTCGAATACAATTCCTTCTTTTCACAGGGGTTGAACCTGCCGCAATATCCGCCCACGAATATTTCCGCAGCAGCACTAAAAACCAGCGGCGACGGCCGGTTTGAATACATTACGTTCGGCTACCTGGTAAATCAAACCATCGACTTCGGCAACTTATTCGGCGTTACCGGCGGTTTCCGCTCAGACTATAACTCCCAATTCGGCGACCAGAGTGAACCATTCACCTTCGGCCGCGGAACGGTTTATTTCCGGCCGGTAGAACTGCTGGATGTAACCCGGCTAACCGAATGGAAAATAAGGGCAGCTTATGGCGCCGCCGGTATTCCACCCAATGAATTTGACGGCGAATATTATTCGCGCCAGACAACACTGGGCTCGATACAATTAGGCGAAGGTGTAGGGTTGTATCTGCCGAACATTTTGGGTAACCGGAACCTGAGAGTGCAGGAAGTGCGCGAACTGGAAGTTGGAACCGATATCATCATTACCCCATCGGCAAAAGAGTGGTTAAACAGGATAAGCCTGTCGTTCACTTACTGGAACAAGAACAACAGGAACAATATTCAATACGTAGACCTGCCGCCTTCAAGCGGCGCCCAGCAGATAAGGGACAACCTGATTGAATTGACCGTAAAAGGTGCAGATGTTAGTTTAGACGCTTCTATGTATACCAACAAAAACGTCGACTGGCAGTTGGGTGTCCGGTTCGGTACGTTCAAAACAAAAGTTGATAAAGTAGCCAATGGCCGCGATTTTGTAAACGGATTGTTCATTGTAAAAGAAGGCGAATCGCTGGGTAATTTTTACACGCAAAATCCACTGACAAGCATCGATCAAACCCGCACTGCCGATAAAACAAGGTACATCCCGGAAAACGAAGCCGGAGATTACGAAGTGGTAAACGGTGTTGTCGTGAACAAAACCACCAAGCGGGTACGGCTTACCGATGCAACCGACCAGGCTATCTCGGGCAATGCTTATCCTGATTTTACCATGTCGTTCATCAACAATGTTACGCTTTGGAACAAATTGAATATTTCCATGCAGTGGGACTGGTACCGTGGCAATGAGATCTACAACCTGACCAAACAATGGATGTACCGCGACAGACTGCAAAAGGATTTCGACAAGTCGATCACCGTCAACGGACAAACAGGCGCTTTTGTAAATTTCTATAACAGTTTATACAATAGCGTTCAGCGTACAGGATGGTTTGTAGAAGATGGTTCGTTCTGGAGAATGCGCGACCTCACATTTACCTACCAGTTAGGCAGCGCATTGAACGTACCATGGGTAAAGGGCATTGCCATTACCGCTTCAGGCAGGAACCTGTTAACCATCACAGATTACGAAGGACTTGATCCCGAAGCCACATCGGCCCAGGACAGCCAGGGTAACCGTTCTGTAGGCGCAGGATCGAATATTGGAGCTGATTATTTTTCCATTCCCAACCTGCGTTCATTTCAGCTTGGCGTAAACCTTCAATTCTAACGTAAATCTGATTTTTATGAAACGACATCTTATATATATTCTGATTATAATTATAGCCGGGGGAGCCTGCAGGAAATCATCCCTCGAACTGAATGATCCCAATAAACCAACACCCGAACTATCACTGATAACCGAAGCGGGGTTGAAGAATTTTTCATTGGGCATTCTGCAAAAAATGATGGCCAATGTGCCCGATGAAGGCAATACCAATATTTTCCATATTGCCCTTACCAACCACAGCATTATGGGCGATGAGGCGTATTGCCCTTATGGCAATTACGGCTTCCGCTGGGTTGACCAGGTATTCAGGATCACCCTGCCAAACGGCACGGTAATAACCAACCCCAATGGCGTTGATCAAAAAACACAGCTGCAGGGTTTTGATTCACGCGGCGCCGGCGAACTGAATGCATTTCAGTATGAATGGGCGGTGAATTATTACATCATAGCACAGGCCAATCAATTACTGGAAGCATTGGACAACCCGGAATTGGTTTTATCCGGTGATGCGGAAAATAAAAAGAATACGTTCAAAGCATGGGCCTTATGGTGGAAGGGATATGCATTCTCACGCATAGGCTCTATGTACCTGGCAGGCGTAATACCCACAAAGGCCGGCGTCACCAATGGCGAATTTGTTGACCATACCGCCATTCTTGCAGAGGCCGACAAGGTGCTGAACGAATGCTTGACAACCCTGAACGCCGTTACTGAATCAGCAGAGTATACCAATATTATGCAGGCCATTGTTGCATCTTTTAACGACAACAAGAAGATAGTAACGCCGGCTATGTGGAAGCGGCAGGTATATTCATTACAGGCACGCAACCTGATGGCCAATACAAAGATCACTGAAATGACGGCCGCCCAGTGGCAGCAAATAATTACACTAGCCAACCAGGGCATACAGGCTACAGATGTGATCTTCCGGTTTGGTATGGACCCCAGCGGAGCCAATGACGTATCGCTGGGTTTCTTTCATCCTTATGCATTTATTGGCGAAGTAAATCAGTTCACGTTTGTGAGCGAGCGGTTTATACAGGAGTTCAAACCCAATGATACCCGCTTGCAAAAAGGGTTTGTTCCTTTTTCAGTACCAAAAGTAAATGAACGGGGCCGCGGCCTGCAGTTTGGTACCCGCTGGAACCCGGTATTCATTGAAGATGGCGGACTGTATGCAACCGGCGATAACAGGGGCCTGGTGCCGTTGGTGTGCAGCTATGAAGAAAACCAGTTGATGAAGGCGGAAGCATTGATACGCACCGGAAGCATAGAAGCCGGTTTGCAACTGGTTGATGCCGTTAGGGATTTTCAAAACTCAGGGCTTGCGCATGTAGCGGGCACGGGTTTAAATGCTGACGCGGCGCTGGAAGAGTTCAGACGGGAAAGAAGGGTAGCGCTCTTTTTGTGGGGAACCGCTTTTTACGATGCACGGCGCTGGGGTGTAACCAAACCGGCTTCACAAGGCGGAGGCAGGGCCAATGCCATTGTGATCATTCCCGGCAATTTATTAACGCCGCCACAAACCGGTTCAATACCTACTCCGTGTTTTATGGAGTATAACTATATGGATTATTGGGATGTTCCCCAGAATGAACTTGATTTCAATACACCGGGTAACGTTTCGATACCATTGAAAAACTAGTGTTACAATCAAAGGTTGTTTGCGAAGGCCGGCTCTCCTGCCCTCCCCTGTGTGGGAGTTAAAGGTGGGAGAGCTTTTTTTTGCAATTACCCGATCCATTGTTTAACGGTAGGGATCAATTGTTCGCCCATCATATCTTTCGACATCAATGCGTTAGCGCCCGTGCTTTTCAGGTAGTCGGCATCGTTCAAATGATAGGAATCGAATAATACGATGGGAATGTGCTGGTAACCGGCATTCAGGCGAATGGAATTGATAAGGCCCAGTCCGTCGAGCTTTGGCATATTCAGATCGGTTATTACCATATCGATATGCTGGCCGTCGAAATGTTTTAAGGCATCTTCCCCATCGATGCCGGCCAGGGTGGTATATCCTTCCTGTTCGAGGGTGAACCGGAGCATTTGCACTACGAAATCGGAGTCGTCAACTACAAGAATAGTTTTATTCATATAATAAGATTTGGATGGTAGCAATACAAAATAACGTGCGGAATGGTGGTTATTCCTGTATATGACGATTCAATAAAATGTTGTTACAGGTTTACCTGTAGCGGAGCATTATGTAACTACTAAGGCAGACCGATATGAGGAAAATGCAGCGCCAGATAGGGGTTGTACAAATGAGAAAAAGCACTTATTTGAATATTACGGCTTCTATGCTGAAGATGGCCAGTATATCATCCATTTTTCGGGTGGTTTCAGGATAATCATTTGCGTTTTCGGCAGAGAGAATGATGCTGTTATTTTCGCCGCCGGGCCTTACCCTTCTTATGATGCCTTTGAGGTTTTTGTCGACTATATAATAAAAGAAGCCGGCATTGAGGATCTTTGTGAAGCGTAGTTTTTTTATGGCGATCCAGTTGCCGCTTCGGAATTTTGGTTCCATGCTATCGCCGGTAACCGGTATAACGCCATCAACATCACCGATAACGGGCGCCTCTATACGTGCTGTAATGAGAACAGGTTGTTCGCTTATGGTTACAATGTTGCCGGGAGCAATATTGTTATCGAACAACAATAATGGTTCTTCATCCTGCGCAAGAAAAATACCGGTTAAAAAAGCGGCAGCAGATGATCTTGTTTTTCTGTTACCATTCAATTTTGGATCTTCAGAAACCTGGTCGGGCACATTCTCCATTTCATTGAGATACTCAACCAGCTTGTTATATAATCCAAAGTCGCTGGGCTTTGTACCTTTCTCCCACTTGTACAGGTTTTCTTTAGAAATACCGGTAGCTGCTGCAATGGCAGGCATCTTAATTTTCTTCTTTTTCCGGAACTCCTTTAACCTTTTGCCAATTTCCATTGATATCAATCAATTAAGTGAAAAGAAGTAAAGAATTACACTAATGTTTTATATAAAATGGAACATTTTCCATTATCTTTATGTAGCAAAATTACTGTACCAAATTAAGAAATAATGAAACTCAGCCAAAAAGCATTAAAGGCGATCAACAATCCAGTTACCCGCCGCCGCTTGATGGATGTTCTTGGCTGTACAGAGTTTACCATAGCCAGATACATTCAGAAGAACAGCGATAACCTTACTAAAGCAGCTGCTTTACAGGTAATTAGAGAAGTAACCGGCTTGCCCGACGAAGAGATCCTGGAAGTAGAAAAACGTTAAGAAATTATACAAAAAGGGTTATTTCAGAATAAGCTATTTCACAATCCATACCCTACAGGTGATTTTATACTATTTTCCACTTTCCGGCTCTAATGAATAAAACAGGTTCAAAATTTTCATTGAACCTGTTTTATTAATCACATTACAATTGTAATAAAGGAAGAACGCACTTACACTTTACCAGAGCAATGGTAGCAGTTAACCATATGTTTGATTTTTCTATTACTTAAAACAATTAAGCAATCTTGCTGTACTAAACTGAAGTAAAAAAAAATTATATAAAACGGCTAAAAAGGCAGGAATAACGCCGCTTTAAGAAAATATTATATATTTTAATATCTTAATATGCCGGCAATTATTTTAAATACAGCTTCAATTTGCTCCCAGGTACGCTGAATTGGCGGAAAGAGGTGTTGATTGGGATTGTCTGAAACAAGCAGGAGACTGTTCTCTGTTTCGCCTTTGTATACCCGACGAATGATTCCCTGCCAGTTTTTATCAATTATGTAGTAATGCAGCCCCCAGTTAAGTATTCTTGAGTCGTTCAGCCTGATAATGCCTATACGGCAGCCATTGCCGAAGGTAGGCGCCATGCTTTCACCCGTTACTTCAATAACGCCATCTACAGGCCCCAGAAAAGGTGCATTGATGCGGTCGACAATAAGTTCAGGTTCATCATTAAAAAAGGTAATGGTACCGGCAGCAGCTTTGCCATCAGTTTGAGGAACAGGCAACAGGTTCAGGTTCAGCGGCAACCTGAGCGTAGCGGGTTTTTGAGTATCCCTTTCAAGCTGCTCCTCATGGAATTTGTTCTCCATTTCATCGAGGTACGCTTTTAACCTGAAATAATCGTTTAGATCACTGGGTTTGGTTCCCTTTTCCCATTTGTATAAGGTTTCCTTTGCTATGCCGGTAAGAAGGGCAATGGCAGGCATTTTAATTTTTGTTCTTTCCCGGAACGCCTTAAGTCTTTGAGCCAGGTTATGATCCATTAGATTTATAATTCAAAACGACAACACATTAAGTTTCGACCTTAGAGCTAAATTCACTTGATCCCGATCAAAAAAAGCGGCCAACCGCATTGATCGGACAACAAATTGTAAACCTTTACAATTAGCTTACTCTAACCGGTAAAAATGTAAACTACTATACTATTTTCACTTTCTTTCCAACACAAAGGTATAAATTATACCAAATTCCAATATCGCTTCTCTTACCAGAATGTGTTTTATTGACCATGGTCATTTCAAAACACCCGGATACCTGTTTCTTTAATCAATTAAACTCATTATCGTGGGCACAGTAGAAGTTACAAGAAATGCGATTCGCATTACAAAGGCCAATAGTATGTGTACGGCACAAATCAATAAGCTACTGTTTGGAATAAAGCAATGCTTTTCTTTTCCTGTTGATCTACACTGTTGCAACATTCACTCAGGCAATTACAAAACAAAACTGCGAAAAAGGACTAACGGTAATTGCAGAAAATGCAAAACGTGAAAATGTGCAATAATGTTTTACCGAAAACGGCCGTGGATTACTTTATTGAAAATGATAAATTTAAATATACCGGTGAAGCATATCCATGTAGTACAGGACCAGATTTAATGTTTTGTTTAAAAATTGACCTTGAGCGTTCCGGAAAAAAAAATTACATTTGGTAATAGCGACTCCTCCCCTGCGAAATTTTTATCCGTCCCGGCAAACATAATGCAACTGGTATTTACAATGGTATACGTGTACGGATCTCATGCATCAGTGTACAATATGCATCAATATAAACCTTTATCTTAAAATTATCTTATGAACCAGAAACGTTTGAGGAGACCTTATCTGGAAGCTATTCAATCCATTAAAGACTACATCGATCAGCATCCGCTGGAAATTAAAACGATCTCAACGCTCATTCACCAGACACATTCACAAATTGGTATCAATTTGCTGCACCAGGGATTCAGGCAGTTATTCGGCACCCGTATCAAGGAATACGAGATAAGGAAACGCCTGGAGGCCGCGGCCAATCTGCTAATGCAGGATGACCTGACCATGCAGGAGATAACCGCGAAATGCGGTTACAGTGCGCAAAGTTCGTTTGTACGGGCGTTTAAAGATGTACATGGCATTACTCCCGGACAATGGCGAAGCCGTTATGTGCCCCTGCCGTTGCAGGAAGCATGTTAGTTGAAGTTTTACTTCGTTATTTATTGAT
Organism: Niastella populi; assembly: GCF_002078015.1. Classification (GTDB taxonomy): domain Bacteria; phylum Bacteroidota; class Bacteroidia; order Chitinophagales; family Chitinophagaceae; genus Niastella; species Niastella populi. The sequence continues at coordinate 53,452 of NZ_LWBP01000208.1, forward strand.
GTTAATGAACTGTTGCAGGCAGGTTGATGGTAGTTGACGAGTTGACTTGTTGACGAGTTAACTCGTTGACCGGTTGCCAGTGAACAGTACGTTTGCCTGCAGCAGTTATACAGTAAACATTGCTGATGCACGGTGATGCACAGTTATACAAAACACATTGCGTGACTAACCTTTTTATAATAACGTTGAACGCGTCATCGCACGAAACCCAGTACGCACAGGCATTTCAACCAAGGCGTGCAAACAGAAGAAGTAAAAGTGTGATTTTGTATAAAAAAAATGCAAACAGCGAAAATAAGGGAGTGTAAATTGCATCAGATATTTGAAGAAGCGGTTGAAACCGAAGATACGCTAAGATGAATGTTGAGTTATCGGTTACCAGTTACCGGGAAATTAATTCAGGCAACCTGACAACAGGGAAACATTCTGAACCCCAGGGCCCGGCAATGGGATTCTGGTACCAGGTAACAACTACAACGGCCTTTCCTGATCTATTATAGAAGGTTTTTAACAGTGGCTTGCTGTGCTGCCTTTTTTCTTTAATTAAGGCACCCTGCAGTAAGCAAAAGCAACATGCTATTTTATAACGGTGATACCTACACAAATAAAAAGTGAGAAAATGGTAAAAAAAAGTGCAAATGCGATAAAGATGGTGAGTTATCTTGCATACAGATTAAAAGGACTCACACCCCAAAAAGACAAGACCGACCATAAAAAATACGACAATATAATTTCTCCTATTCAGACTCTGCTGGTACTAGATAAACTTTAACTCGTTTGATTCTTGGTAGTGTACGTATAGGCATTCCAGCAACACATAAATATTGCATATGAAGAAATTTAAAATATCAGAGATCTCAATTTTATCGGCATGCATGGCTATTCTGTTTATAATAATCACAAGCAGTTTCAATAAGAAATCGCATTTTATCTTTCACAAAGTAACAGGACCGCCACGATCGACGAATCCAAATGATTATTATTATGCTCCGTATGGCTCTTGTACTGCCGCGGTAAATATAACCTGCGCGGCTTATTGGTCACAAAATACTATTCCCAACTTATACGCACATCCAGACATTACTGCCAAATTTCAATCGATTGCTACTGATGGCGAATACATTGACGAATAATCATAAGTTATAGATCATTAAATACTAATTCATGAAAAAAGAACAGCTCGTAAATATATTTTCATCAGCTCTTGTATTCTTATTTTTATATGCTAGCCTGAGCAAGTTTACGGATTTCAAAGGCTTCATATATGACATGAACAACCAACCATTCCCGAAATGGTTATCAGGTATATTGGTTTGGGCGGTACCAGCGGTTGAAATAGGTTTAGCTGTAATGCTGATTTTTAATAAAACCCGGCTCAAAGGCTTATATGGCTCACTAATTTTAATGTCATTATTCACGATCTATACAACATTGGTTTTATTTAAGGTTTTTGATAAAGTTCCATGCTCTTGTGGAGGAATAATTAAAAACTTAACTTGGACACAGCATTCGATCTTAAATTTATTTTTCGTCTGCATTGCGATCTTTGGAATTATTATAATGAGAAAAGACAAAGCCCACGATACCGATCGACTCCCCTATCAAAGAAATACACCGACACAAAATTTAGCTTAGATGAAAATATTTTAATAGAAATATGCGCATATCAGGGGCAACTGAAAACCTGTATAAAAGAGTAAGTAATCATTAACTTTATTAACAAATTTTATTTTATGAAAAAGATGCAAATGACAGCAGCTATCCTTGCTGTAGTGATTGTAGCAGCTAGCGCTTTCAAAACTTCACCTAGCACTAACTATCAGTTCACAAGAGTATCTGGAGTTGATCGCAGCACAAATCCAGCCGATTATAAGTTTCAACCCAACGATGGTGGAGAGTGTCTTAGCAGTTCAACAAAAACTTGTTTGGCTTCTTGGAATCAAATAAGTGCTCCTGCAGTTAATAGCCAACCAACTGGCACTTTTGTTAGCCATGACACAAATGGCAGCTACCAATAGTAGTTTCTAATTATATGTAAAGCCATTGATCGATGATCAATGGCTTTTATCGCTTGCTTATTGCCTCATTGATGGTAAGAATTAATTTCTCAACCCCACCTTTTCTAAGTTTTTCACTATCACTTATCAGTAATTTACCTTCTCTATCGAGAATTATTGAAAAAGGATATGCGATAATGTTTAACCGTTTAATGATAGGATGAGCCACTCCCTGCCCATTTGTATAAAGGTTAATTGCTTTGGCTGAAGTATATTCACCGCTACGCAATCCTTGCAACCATTTATCTTTATTCCCATCAATCGATATAGTTACAAATACCACGTCTTCGTTATTTTCAAATTTATTTTCCGCCTTCGAAACATGTTGTTTATAGTATTGCATACAACCACCACAGCCTGTAAACCAAAAATCTATAAAAATTATCTTACCCTTTAAACAAGAGAGTTGAAAAACTTTCCCAGAAGTATCCAAAAGCGGATAATTGAAAAAACCACTGCCAATCTTCTGATTTTCCAGAGTAGAAGACAACACCTCCTTATATCTCTTATCATTCACTAATAATACAGCTTCTCCCAACAAACTATCAATTTTCGGAAGATTAGTATTATTGAGTAAATAACTAGTAAGCAACCGCTCCTGCAATATCCCGCTATATTTATCTTTTATCAAACTATAAATGTCATTTTCTTCAAAAAGGGTACTTTCCAAGGCTAACTTAAATAAAATAGTAGAGGGCAATATATTTGATTTCGCCTGTACCTCAGGCCTTTCAATAACTTTAAAATTATCTCTTATGCTGTTATATTCATCGCGAAAAAGGTACACCTCGTTGGCAGCGCCCATCCGTTTAGTGAACTTCAAATGATAATTCATTCCTCTAAAATAAAGCTCCTGTATTCGTCCCTGCAGATCAGCTGTCAATAATCCGAAAACGCTTGAAGAGACAGAGTGTCTTAATATTTCCAAATATTTTAATCCTCCTGTTAAAACATAATTCATATTACTATACAATCTCCTCGATTGTTCCACCAGGTCTCTGACACGGCTATTAGCAATAGAAGTAGTATCCCAAATTGCTTGCAACCTTTTTGTTTCCTCCCACAACTGGTATTGAACTGAATAAGTAGCGGCCGATTTACCAGAGAATCTAAACATATCACAATTAGTACAAAGCTTTTCCCCATTATCATCAGTAAGCCATTGTTTCTCCTGCTCATTTATCTCAGCTGCACCTATTTCCACATGAACATTGTCGCCGGGCGAAACTATCATTAAGTCTAATAGAGGAATAGGTACACCCCTGAATTTATTTCTCCCAATTGTAATATAGGACAAATCATAAATGCTGTCAATTTCAAAACTAAATGAATGATTGACCACTTTACTACTATACTGCCGTTTAATGGTAAAATCTTTTTTTTGATTGGATATAACGTTATCCCAATAACAAAGCGTAAGTGAGTCGGCTGAATTATTATTACCAATAAACTTTCCTGAAATAATTACCTTATTTTTCTGAGCTTTTACATTTAAAAAAGTACAGACAATCAAAACAATCAAAATCAAAACATTTTTCAAGAATCGATACATGTCTGGTTAAATTTTATTTAGAAATAGGTCAGATAAAACAGGATGACGGCTCACAACTATAATGCTATCTGGGATTTTGTTCAATTCCGCTAATCCTGATTTCTGTTAATGGGATTGGCAATACATATCTCGGATCGTTCGGCGGTAAAGTATACACCTGGGTATCCACCACACGGGTTAGGGTTTTGGCAAATTTAGGCTCCCTGTTTAATCTTTTGAGGTCGGTCCATCTCAACCCTCTAAAACATAATTCTTTTCTTCGTTCACTTAATATCTTTACCAAAGCTTCATCTGTAGAATTAGCTACAACCGGAACAAATAATCCGGTTTTCCATCTTTTTACAAGTAGAGCATTAAGATCGGCCATTGCACCTGATACATCACCTAATCTTGCTTTACACTCCGATCTTATTAGGTACATCTCATCAGTGGCTAAACCATTAAACGGACTGGAAGTTCCATCGTACGAACCTTTAAATCTTGAGTTAACGCTGTTTGCAAATAATGACATCCGGAGATCATTAACTTCATATGATTTTAAAAGCACTGTATCCATTCTACTAACAACCAGCCCTCCATATACCAGCATTAAATTGTGAAAGATTACCTCAGGATTATACCGCTTAAATGGACGAGCATCAGAAGGCTTAAGTGTGTTGTAGTCTATCAGGGAGTCAGTTATTCTAAGTGCAGAATCAGCATACTTACCCGCACTTTCAAAATCACTCATTGATAAGTAGACCCTGGAAAGCATTGCAAATGCTGCTGGTTTTGATGGCCGGGTTTTATACTCCGGTCGAACGGGTAATAAAGTAATTGACTGCTGAAGATCACTTAATATCTGATGGTAGGTATGCTGCAAGTTTGACCGAACAGGCTTTTCATTCACATTGCTGGACAAACGCAATGGAATTCCTAGTTCACTGTTAGCAGCTCCATTGGTATAAGTACCAGCAAAAACCTGTGAAAGGTTAAAAAAATCAAACGCTCGATAAAAAAGTGCACTGCCCTTGACATTATTCCAAGCATTTACTACTGACGCGTCCTTTGATACTTTCTGAATGCCATCTAATATAATATTAGTATTCAAAATTCGCCGATAAGGCTCTTCCCAATCAAGTGTGGTCATACCTTCATAAATATCTTTTGCCCATATATAGGAGTTTCTTTCTTCAATTTCTCTCGCCTGCAATACAGGTACAGTCATATAACAATTATCAGAGGAAATCTCGCCAAGACCAGGTGCTCCGATATTAAATAAACTATTTGAATTATCAAGCAAAGCCTGGTAGTCCCGGACGGTACTGGGGACTGCCAAAGCCTTGTTGGGTTTTGCGTCGAGCCAATCCTTCTTGCAGGAACAAAAGGCAATTAAAACCACCGACATTCCGATCAGCACAATTGATTTGTATGCGTTATATATAGATTTCATATTACTTTATTAACGGTTACTAATTAAAAGCCTGCTTTAATGCCAAAAGCAAAAGTCCGTGGCGCCGGAAATCCATTGAAAGGATAATCAGGATCTATTTTTTCATCATTAGCTCTCCATAATATGCCAAGGTTATTTGCATAAAAATATACCTGAATATTGCTTAATGATAACATGCGGTTGAACAGCTTTCCCTGAAAATCATAGCTGAGGCTAACATCCTGCAAACGTATATGATCTCCCCTTTCGACAAGTATTTCCGAATATTGATAAAACCTGTCCCTGTTAGCATTGGCAGGATATGACATTGAAGGCACATTGGTACTATTTTCATCTCCTGCTTTCTGCCATCTCCGAGTAAAATCTTTGTGCAGGCTCCATGAATTGAAGAGCATGCTATAGTTGACACTATTACGATTGAAATAATAACCCAGCTTATAGGAAATATTAAAGGTCAATCCAAAGTTTTTATATGAAATGCGGTTATTGATGCCTCCAAAAATTACAGGCCGTGCGGGTCCATGAAAAACCAAACTATTGACAGAAGTCGGGCTTAAGAGATCTGTGTAATTTTTACTGACGCCTTTTGATGAATCGAAACCCTGGGGATCGCCTGTAGCTGGATCAAGACCAGCCCATTTGAAGCTATAAATACCATATACCGGTTTACCCTCAACAGGAGAAACAATTTGTCCGGCACCTACTAATCCACTCGGTTGAATATTTGTTCCTGTGTATTTATTTACAATATCCTTTGCCCAACTGAAAATAAATGTAGTAGTCCATTTAATTTGCTTGTCGATATTCTTCGACGTAATCTGGATATCCACTCCATTCCCTTTAATTTTAGCATAATTACCCTGTAAGTTGGTAATACCAGTGCTAGGCGCAAATGGAGAATAGCCGATCATATCAACTCCGTTTTTATGGAAATATTCAATACTTCCTGAAAGGATATTCTTCGCCGTACCAAAATCTAATCCAACATTGAAAATGCCGATCTTTTCCCAACGAAGTTCCGGATTACCTACATTATTCAATCTGGCAAAGACTGCATTTGTCAGCGGGCCTGTGTACCCCGGGTAGAAAATTGTAGAAACAGCAGTTATGTTTTTATCTAAGTTTCCATTATAGCCAAAAGTTGCCCTTAGGCGCAATAAAGGAAATACGCTTGAATGGTAAAACCGCTCATGATCGATATTCCATTTTCCTCCAACAGACCATAGGGGAACGTTCTTCTGGTTAGTCTCCACACCAAAATAATTTGAACCGTCGACTCTACCACTCAATGACAATGTGTAACGATCGTCAAACGTATAAGCGCCGTTAAAATAATAAGATCGAAACCTGTCCAACGAACCTCCAGTTGAATTGCCGTAAGGAATAAGCGCACTTCCTACTGGATTAGTTGGAAATACAGTGGTATTATTGACAGGCTGGGACGTACCTAGTTCATCATTATATCCATAAAGCGTGAAACTATTACTTTCTGTCTTTACCTCTCTTACTTCTGAGCCGGCGATCATTGTAACAAAATGTTTGCCCCAAGTATTAAAGTAGCTTATCTGGCCGCGGAGGTTATTTGAGCTAAGTTCACTTGTTGAGTTAGCCAAGATACTTCCATATGGAATATTATACCCTGCAAAAGAACTATCAGGGTTGGCTGAAGCATACCGGTTTATAAAATATCTAGTATAATAGCTTTGATCGGTATGTAAGTCTTTTGCTCTCGAAAGCGCTCTTTGATATTGGTAACGAATTTCAGCGCTCAAACCCTCAATTATTGTGTACTTTAATCGTGTACTCAATCGAATATCACTGTTCCGCGTTTTACTTGTATTCCACCCTCCGCGTAATTCTTCTAAAGGATAAAACTTTCCATTGAGATAACCATTTGATTCCGCCCAGTCAACATAGGCAGTTGAATAGTCTTTTACAAAAGATAAAGGTGCACCATCCTCACCTGCCAATGAAGCATATGGATATACAGTATTGTATCCTCCTCCTGTAGAAATCTGACTTAAAGTATTATCCTTACCGGCAGATGATTGTATATAATTGAACCCACCTGTAATTTCCAGATTTTTTACCGGAACAAAAGTATTCATCGAGTTTAACGTAAACCGGTTAAACCCTTCCTCTTTCTGCGTGGTTCTATTTCTATCAATACCAATGGAAACATAGTGGTTCAATCTGTTGTTTCCTCCACTTAAGCTTAGCGCATACTGTTGATTAACCATCCTTCTGTAAAAATACCTCGACAAGTCGTTTCGAACATCAAGGGTCTTAAACTCGTCAATTTGCTTACCAGCCTCACTTTGTGACAAAGTACCTCTTCTGACCTGATCCAAAATTTGCACAACTGGTGAAATGGGAGGACTAGATGCATCATTCAGATCCCCGTCATAAAACCCTTTCTCAAAAAGATAATTTTCTACACCAATAAACTCATTTGATGAAACAAAGCTGGGAGAGTAAAAAAGATCGGGCTTTTCACTAATGGAAATATTACTGTTCAATTGTACTTTCAAAGCTTCATTCAATTTTCCTTTCTTTGTTGTAATAACGATTACCCCGTTGCCAGCTCTGACACCCCATATTGAAGCTGCTGCAGCATCTTTAAGAACATTTATATTTTCAATGTCGTTGGGGTTTATATTATTGATATCACCATCGTAGGGAAAGCCGTCTATTACAATTAAAGGATTGTCGTTAGCATAAATGGTGCTTCGTCCTCTGATACTCAATTTTGGTGTAGAGCTACCAGTTATACCAGGTGTGTTAAAAGCAAGTCCACTGGTAATACCTTCCAACCTGCTTAAGATGTCCGTTGAAACCCTGGAAGTATACATATGTTTGATTGGCTCCGAAAAAGAACCGGTTGCCCTTTCTTTTGGTATCTCCTGATAACCAGTATTTACCGAAACAACAACTCCACTCAACTCACTAATTTTCGCTTTGAGCGAAATCGCCAACTCCGTCTTTCCACTTACCTTCAACTCAAAAGTCTCCATTCCAATATGCGTAAAAACCAATACCGCATCCTGCTCAACTGTCGTCAGTGAAAATTCGCCATTTTTATCTGTCAGCGTTTTCTTGTCTATTCCTTTCACTAAAACCGTAACCCCCTCAACCGGCTCGCCCTTCTCATTCACCACCCGTCCCCTAACATCGATAAACGGGGGTGCGGCGCCGCCAGGCATCGCCGGAGTTACTTTCTCCGCCTTTATCGCCACACTCTTCCCTACGATCTTATAAGATAACTCCTGCCCTTTTAAACATGCATCCAGTGTTTGTGCCAGTGTAGCATTGGTAACCTGTATACTAACCTTCTTGTCCTTTACCGTTTCATCCTTGTAAATAAACACGAAACCGGTTTGGACCTCGATCTGTTCAAATACCTTCTCGAGCGACGCATTGTTCAGCGCCAGGGTTATTTTCTCCTGGGCGAGGCCTTTTGCAGTAACCTGCAGCGCGGCAGCCAATAAAAAAATAGCAGTTAACTTCATGATCCGCAATGTTTTTGACAATCCCCTTTCCAGCAGTAATAGTTTTGGTTTTACCCCCAAAAGGGAGCCTTTGCCAGATACAAAATCTGTCATAGTTTTGTGTGTTAGGTTAAATAATTATACGCTCCAACGTTAATTTTCGTTAACCTGAATCAGCCGGTTGTGCTTCCAACACAATCGGCATTTTTCTGCCTCTCCGTGGCGGTTAACTTTTTGCGGATTTGGTTATGGTTAGCAGTATGCTAATGGCAATTGTTCGCGAGGATGAAGGTATGGTCGTTTTGATCAAGGGTATTGGTACAGAATGCAAAACAAAGCCAACAGCTCAGCTTAATTGTACATACTGGCTGTTGTACCTGTAAACATTCCCAATGCTTAGTGAAGTTGTCGTAATACAGTATTTGGATAAGAATTTACTTCCGTAACCGGAAGCTGTTGTATTGTATATGCAGGTTTGAATACTTGTGAAAGTTGTGGAACCCTCTTTTACAGGAGGGAAAAATGTTACGTAGCTTGTTATGGTCATACCAATAACCAAACAGAGGCTGATTAATTGCCTGGTTGCTTTCATTTTCGTAGCGGTTTTTAACAGTTTAATGTTCATGGTTGCGCTCGCTCAGGCCATACAACCGTTATCGCTTTTCATGGTTTGGATACACTATATAATCTGCAGTTGCACTAACTCTGCCTTATCATACAGCTTTTTTTATCCGGAAAAAACAGTGCTGCCGTCATCATTACATAAAGCGTTATCCTTTTACTTCTACGCAATCATTTTCGGCAGCACAGATTTTAACTATTTCTCTTAGGCCTTTCCCGGTTTCTCTCACTCAACAAAAGAAAGCCCTCTACTCAATCAGTAGTGGAGGGCTGTAAGTCCTAACGTATAAACTACCCGGGTTTCAATATCAATCAAATGGTAAAGAGCAATGGATAAGGTCGATCGTTCTTATGCAGCCAATGATAATTCAAGTTTCCGGCTTACATACTGTTGTACTTTCTTCATGGCTATATTTATAGAGGCATCTACCGTGTTTACCGATACCTTCATTATGGAGGCAATCTCTTTGCGGCCCAATCCCATATCGCGATAAATAAATACCCGCTTTTGCTTTTCGGGCAGCTGTTGTACGGCTTTCATCGCTATACGGCCTATTTCTTTTACTACTACCGCATCATGCGTATATGAATCTTCACTGAGGCGGCAATAATCCTTATACAACGGCCTCTTGCGCAATTCTTTTTTATAATGATTATGGCAACTGTTCCTCGTCATGATAAACAAATATCCTTTCGCATTTGTCATTACTGCGCTTAACCTGTCGAGTTGTTGCCACAACTTTAAAAACACTTCCTGCGCCATATCTTCCGCCTCCTGTTTCGACCCTGTATATTCATACGAATGGCGAAATACTTTGTACCAGTATTCCCGGTAAAGTGCATTAAAAAACTGCTCCTTTTCGGGCGTTGTGCCTTCATTTTTCTTTATGGTATCGTATGTGCAAACCTGTTTCATGGCTTTATGGGGTTTTCATGCATGTTCACACTATATTTTACTGCATGTATCTTAGCCTCTAATGATTAACTTTTTTCCTTCAATTTTATAATTAACATCCAGCACATTCAACAATTTCAACACTTCGGACAGGTTTGCATTTCTATATATTTTACCGCTGATCTCTTCGTCGCTTATATTTCCTTCATACACTACATCCACATCATACCAGCGGGCTATTTGCCGCATAATGGTTTTCAGGTTCTCATTTTTAAAATAGAACAGTCCATTCTTCCACGCTACTTCCTTCGTAATATTTACACCTTTATTTACTTTGATATTATCTGCCACCACCTGCGCCTGCTCTCCCGGTTTTATCATCACCTGGCTTCCTCCCCTTTTTACCTTCACCGCTCCTTTCAGCAACGTGGTTTTCACTGAACCCTCATCGCTATACGAATTAATATTGAACACGGTTCCCACTACCTGCACTTCAGTGCCATTCACCGATACCGTAAACGGCTTTCTGTCATTGTGCGCAATTTCAAAATACGCTTCGCCCGTAATTTCAACTCTTCTTTCCTGTTCATTAAATGCTACAGGAAAACGGATTGAAGAGGAAGAGTTGAGCCAAACAGCACTACCATCTGATAGCTTTACCGGATACATCTGTCCCCGGGCTGTTTTTAATGTATTGTATAAGGTTGTTGCCTTTGTTACGCCGTCTTTTGTATACACCAGCTGCCCGTCGGCATTCATCACCTGCATATTTCCCTGCTGCGCCAGTTTTCCTGAACCTGCACTGTCGAGCTCAATGGTACTTCCATCATCCAATACCAGTTGGGCTTTATAGGTTCCCGGTGCCGCATCGGCCGGTATCGTATTTTCTACTGTTTGTACGGTAGCTACCTGCTTTGCCGGTTCCTTCTTTAACAGGAACCAGGCGCCTGTTCCCAGTACGGCTGTTACAACAGCCGCAGCGGCCACCGTTTTCCACATACTTCTTGTGGTATCCCGTTGAATGGGCGCCACAAAAGCGCCGGGAAAGATCAACTCCATGGCACGTTTGCGCGCATCTTCTTTGGTGCCTTCTATTTCATGCCACTGATTCAACCGCGACTGTAACTCATCGTTATTCGTAAGTTTTGCAAAGAGCTGCTTATTGTCTTCTGATGCATTGACCCAGTTATCCAGTATTGTTCTTTCTTCTTCGGTGAGCTCGTCCTGGTTGTACTTTAAGATAAGACTTCCCATTTCGAACAACTCATTGGAAAGGTTATACGATTCTTCAGCCATTCATTAAGCATTTAAAAATGTGATCTGATTATGTTTATTTTCCCTGCCTAAACCGAAAAAAATAACAATATGGTAACCGTTACATAATAGAAACGGATGGCAGAGTGGGTTTGTCCAAAAAGATTGGAAATATTTTTTTTATGATCTCTGAGCCTCCAGACTGGCCAGCACCAGGCAGAAAAAAACATAGCCCTCCTGTGAAAATGCGTGCTTTAAGTATTTGATGGCCAATGATCTTTGGGTAGTGACCGCGCTCTCGGAAATTTGAAGGGCAGTGGCTATCTCCTTCGTTTTAAGTCCTTTAAAATACGTAAGGATGAAAATTTCGCGACACCGGTTGGGGAGCTTTTGTACCTCTTTATAGATCCTGTTGATGAGGTCCGATTCGATGATAAGATGATCCGATCCTTTTAATTCTTCAGCCGAAAGCAGGTGTGATTCATATTCCTTTTTTACTTCGTTGAACCGCTGCCTGTACCGCAGGTAATCGAGACACTGGTTGCGGACCGTTATATAAAAAAAGGCCTTTATGTTGTTTTGGGTGCCAAAATTTTCTCTCAGGTTCCAGAATTTACGAAACACAGTAATAACGATATCCTGCGCTTCCTCGCGATTGCTTACCAGGCGTTCTGCGAAGTATTGCAGTTGTGTATAGTATTCATTAAATAAATAATCGAATACCCGGCTATCGTTGCTTTTTAAGCCGTCAATAATTTGAGTCTCAGTAAATTGGCTACTTTTCATTGCTTACTCCTGCGGCATTCATAGGCGAATTGATCAAATAAATTAATTTACTGAAAGACAAAACAATCAATTGCAACCGGATGCCCTGCACTTATGGTAAATGCGGCGGCAATATAGCGGCTGATGGTTTCTGGTTAATGATTTCTAAGTGCGAGAATAAGGCGGATAGGTTATTTGGAGATCCCGGAATAATATATCATACGGCACGAATTTAAGGTGAAAAAACATTTTATCCAATGGAGGCGCAAACCTTGAATTTCCACATTATGAATTCCCCGAATATCAAGTTACAAAAAAACGCCATTCCTTTCAATACCAGGGAAAACCATTTTAGCTTTTTTCTTACTTATTAGTGCTTACGGTTATATCTAACGATAACCATTCTCAACAATAACGGCTTTAAAAATGCATGCCAGCTCTTCTACCATCACCCATACCCGTATACCAGGTTGACAAAATATTACCCTGATACCAAAAGAAAAGGGCCAGCCGCCTGTGGCGGTTAGCCCCTCAGTAAAGTAGTGTGAAAGTTAAACAGCTTTGAGCGGTTGCGGATGGTCAGCCATTCGCCTCAACTTCCTGACATTACGGCCCGTATGCCGCCTGGTTATATGACTGGGCACAAAATCGGGACCGGTTGTTTTACAAAAACCGGCTGCGTTCTTTACCTTCCGGCGGCGCGTTATTACCTTCTTCTTTTTAAACCCGGCACTTTTGATCCGCCTTCTTCCCGGCCGCATTTTTGTCTTGTTATTTCCTTTATTGGCCATTGCAATCATTTTTTAGTTTATGATAAATAGCGTCGATTAGCGCTCAATTTACCAAATATTGAGAGCGAAGCCAACTCTGGAACCTAATATATTCATGACGCTGATCAGGAATTTTTATTATTTTTATGAACCTTCATTCATGAAAAGCCATCGGTTTAAGACATTGTCGTTTGTCGCATGTATCTTTTCTGCGGTCGATAGTATCTGATGGGCTTTCATACCGGCCGGTCGTATACAAGCCTTCCCTCGTGAAACATAAGCGAAAAGAACCGGCGGCGCCATTCAGCGGGCCTTTCGTTCATAAATCAAAACCCTTGGGATATTATCATGATGCACATCGTACCAAAACAGGTTAACGGCAACCGTTCGTTAACTGCTATCGCCTGTGTAGCTTTTTTAACTGTAATCTTTGCGGGCGCCTGCAAAAAAAAGATTGAAAGCAGCGTTACCGACAGGCTCATGAACAAATGGAGCCTTGTTCAACTCATCGACTCTGCCTGGTCATCTTCTGGCCTTGCTCCCATGATCTCAAATTATGAAGGGAAAACCGGGGAGTATCTGGATTTCAGAAAAGATGGCAAGCTGTATTCATACTATAACAAAACTTACGACACCGCACAATACACCTACTCTGAGCAGAATTACAAAGTGAATGTGCGGGCTCACAAGTATAATATTCTTATACTTACCGACAATACCATGATCATGTACGAACCGCGTTATTCCACCTCTTCGTCATCGGGCGATTATTCGGCGTATAAGATCACTTTAAGCAAATAAGTGAGTTAGATTGAAACAACTTCATTCATATTGATCGTTTGTGGATTTATTTCTTACATCCTACTTCCTCACCCTATTTTCACAAATCAATCAATTTACCTTGTCTTTACATCTGATTCCCTTCATTGTATCTGGTAATTGATACTAAATTGCTTACCGGCTTTTGAAGCATCTTCCCACGCCCGGCGGTACAGGAATTTAATAGATCCGTTCTGCACCTGGGTTCGCGGGTCTAGCTCGAAGATATCCATACCACCGGCGCCAATACCCACTTCTGCCTGCATCCTGTACTCATGCGATACGCTAAAATGACTGTTGGGCTGAACTTCCCAGTTATATCCGGTACCGGGACTGGAAGGTAATTGTATTACCACATGATCATCCATCTTTAGCTGGATCTTTTTTCCGTTATCGGCTTCGCTCAATTGAATTTTCTGCATACGATGCATATTTAAAATACTAAGCAATAGAAGTTGAATTACTACTTTGACGGGCCATACATATTATTTTGCCATACCTCTTTTATGAGTACGCTTCATTTCCTTTAAAGCCCGAAGCAATGGTAGTAATACATACAAAACAGATGTGCTTTGTTTATTACAACAAGGCATACTGGCCCCTTAACCTTTTTCCGGAAAATCCAGCTTACTGTCAGAGCTGTTAATGAAACTGCGTTGGTTGAGAAGAAAGTTTAAGAAGGGATATACGGAACTGTTATGAAAAAACATTCCTAAGCTACATTAAATAAATTTAATAATCAATACCTCAACCGGGGAATATCAATTAATGAATCGCTAAGCATTAACCAAAACAACATAACTACTACACTAATATTGAAGCGTACGCATCACACTAACACATTGAAGCGCATTTACAAACAACAAAGCACAGCAGTATATTATTCACATTACTAATGAATTACAATCTTTTCATATACCAAAAAACAATTATAAACGTTATTGATAAAGCCACCGGGTTCAATTGTGCAACCAATTGAAAAACAGCCGGGGTTTTTCCTTTAAAAAAACTGTACCCCATGAATTACCAGCAGCTCGTATCGGTATGTTCCTATACAGGACTAGTAATTTTACTAGCAGCATGCCATCCAACCCACACAACCGTTTACTCAAGCGCACCACCACCTGCACAAACCAGGATCATTGTCGTTAAGCAGCCGCCACAGGTTGTTGAAAAAGTGGTAGTGGTTAATCAATCCCAGCCGGTTCAACCGCAACGGGTAGTAGTAAGCAATACACAAACTGTTTACAACAACAATACAACGGTCAACAATACGACCGTCAATAATACGACTGTCAATTCTACTACAAACAATACCACGGTAAATAATAATCAACCTCAAACCCGTCAGCAAAGACCCGGCTTTAACGGCAGAATACAAACACCCAGAGAAAGGGAAGAAAAAGAAAGACTGGAAAGAGAACGACTGGAAAAAGAGCGGCTGGATAAAGAACAGAAAGAACGGGAAGAAAAAGCCCGGCTGGATAGAGGCAATAACGGCTGGGGGCGTGGTGGCCGATTTGGACAACCTCAATCG
>NZ_LWBP01000209.1 GCF_002078015.1 Niastella populi
CAATAACGGCTGGGGGCGTGGTGGCCGATTTGGACAACCTCAATCGATAAAAGACCGGGGGGAAAAAGAACGTTTAGAGAAAGAGCGTTTGGAAAAAGAGCGTGCTGAAAAAGAACAAAAGGAAAAAGCAGAAAAAGAGCAGGCGCTGAAAGGCAATAATGGCTGGGGACGTGGTGGCCGATTTGGACAACCCCAATCACAGCGACCACAAACGAATAATAATGACCAGACTGAAAAAGACCGCATAGCCAAAGAACAGAAAGAAAAAGAGGACAAAG
>NZ_LWBP01000210.1 GCF_002078015.1 Niastella populi
TACTCAAAAGCTCCTCCTGGCTCCAGCCATTTTAAATTAATATCGACTTATACGAAATGCATTTGCTCATACTGATGTTATCGCTGACAATGATGAAAAACCCTCAGATAAAAAGAGTGAATTGCATTATAAAGAAATAATGCAATTTCAAGGGCAAATTGAAGCAGCCTATCCAAAGCTGAACGCACCGAATAGTATTGATAATATAGGGTTTGATGATTTTTTATTATTTACAAGAGCAGTAAAAAATACTGCTGAGAATATGATGAAGTTTTGCACCCCTAAGAATAGTGAACTGTATTCTTATTATCAGCGTCTTAATCTCTTTCGACAATACCAGTCTGGGTCAACTAGGAGAAAAAACGCTATGGTGGGAGATTTGAAGCAAAGATTTGGGCTAAGTACTGTTGAAGCAGAAAATTTATTAAATTCGGACTTTGCTTCGTTAGCTTAATTGGTAGAGCGACCACCTCGATAGCAGTAACCTGCTATCAAGTGGCAGGTCGGAGTTCGAATCTTCGGTGAAGCACTAGTTGCCCGCATAATCTTGATAGAGTTATTGAATTTATTATCTTAATAGTCTCTTTAATGCTCTTCTTCAATAATGTCCTTGTTTTGTTACTAAATTTTGTAAACCTCAAGTAATTTGCGAGTCTTTACTTTCTGTATTGGGAAGTAACGCTTTTCTTCTGCTTTCTCTTGTTTTCATCAGCTTTCCTAACGTGATGCTTATCAGGACTGTGTTCTAACAGATTCCTCTAATTTTCCTGCGTTTTATTTTTTTGTTGGACGATTTCCTGTTAATTTCGGATAGCAGGTGCGAGGTGCAAAATTTAAAGGTTTTAGAGAAATTATTGCACTAAAATGCTCTTGAGTGCTTTCTAGTGCAATAAAATATCTGAAGAAGTGGAAAGGTGCTCACTTAAAATTCCGGCATATTGATGAAAGGTTTTTAGAAAAATTCAAGGAGTATTTGCTAACTACCACTTCTTTAAAGTCGAAGCACACAAAGCTTAACCAGAATTCAGCTGCCTCCTATTATGATAAATTAGCCCTGATTGTTCAGAGTGCATTTCTTGATAAATATTTATCTGAAGACTACACACAACGGGTTCCCCATATCAGTAATGTAGAAACGTTCCAGCAGATCATTGACGACGAAGAATTGAAATTGCTGTTGGATAATCCGGTGGAGGATGAATTGGTTTTCAGATCATCAATATTTGCGTTATTAACCGGCTTTCGCTTCAGTGCCTTGAAAATATTGAAGTGGGGTGACTTTCATTATTCTACTTCATTAGATGCCTGGTATGTGTACATTATTGACCCAAAACCAGAACGATCATTTAAACACTATATCAGTCATCAGGCTTTACATATTTTAGGTGGCAAACAGGATGGTGATAAACTGGTATTTCCCGATTTAAATTATCACCACGTAAGAGCAAAATTGAAAGAGTGGTTCAGTAAAGTGGGCCTGGAGAAAAAAGCCAAGTTCCATAACTGGCGGCATAAATATGCTACCGACTTAATTGAAAAAGGAGAAGATATTTATATAGTAAGTAAGATGCTTAATCACAAGCATGTGAAAACAACGCAGATCTATGCAAAGGTACCTGATACCAACAGGGCCAGGGCCGCAGGTAAGGCGATTATTAATCATTTAAATTAATCAAGTATGGGTATATCACCGATGGAGCAACGTTTGGAGAAAATGGAAGCTGATATACAGCATATAAAAGGCATGCTGAGTGAATTGCTGGATATCACCCGTATGGCTACACAGAATCATTCAGAGGAAAAGATCATGTCGGCAAAAGAAGTAGCGGAATTTCTAAAACTGGATTTAAACGTGATCTACTCCAAATGTAGCGATGGGCAAATACCTTATTTCAAAATGGGCAAGCTGTATAAGTTTAAGAAATCTGAAATCCTGGAGTGGGTAAAAAAGCAGGAAGCCAGCTCGCCGTTTTCGGTAGATGATTATGTTGAGCGGTATTTGCAGAAGAATCAGTTGAAGGGGTGATTAAAAAATTGAACTACCGAGGAAAACTCGGTAGTTCGAATATATTGGGAACCAATTAAATATTTTAAAATGGAGAATCGAGGGGAAATCGTTATTTACCAGGCAGATTCTGGTAAGCCTCAAATAGAGGTTAAATTAGCTGGGGATACTTTGTGGTTGTCACAACGACTTATGGCCGATGTATTTGATAAAGATTCAGACACGATTGGTTTACATATTAAAAACATTTTTTCTGAAGGAGAACTACTGGAAAATGAAACTACCGATGTTTTCTCGGTTGTTCAACACGAGGGAAACAGAAAAGTGAAAAGGAATGTAAAATTTTATAATCTGGATGTCATTTTATCGGTTGGGTATAGGGTCAGTTCTAAAAGGGGCACGCAGTTCCGGATTTGGGCAAACAAAATATTAAAAGATTATCTGGTTGTAGGGTATGCGGTGAATGAAAAGCGCCTGCAGGAACAGTCCCGTCAGTTGGAGGAACTAAAAAAAACTGTTAAGCTGTTAAGTAATGTGGTAGATAATAAGGAACTAACTTCCGACGAAGCAACTGGGCTGCTTAAAGTAATCGCTGACTATACCTACGCTCTGGATGTATTGGATCAATACGACCACCAGATATTGGAAATTCACGATACCACCGCAGAGGAACTATTTCGGATTACTTATGAAGAAGCGATGAAAGCTATCCGTGGCTTGCGGGACAAGTTCGGTGGAAGCTCACTTTTTGGGAATGAAAAAGATGATTCTTTTCAGGGGTCGCTTGCGGCTATTTATCAGACGTTCGACGGTCACTATGTATATCCAAGCGTTGAGGAAAAAGCTGCCAACCTACTATACTTTGTTATAAAGAACCATTCCTTTTCGGATGGTAATAAACGTATAGCTGCTTTTCTGTTTGTGTGGTTTCTTGAAAAGAACCATATTTTATACAGAGTGGATGGCTCAAAGCGAATAGCTGATAATGCACTGGTCGCACTTACCTTAATGATTGCAGAAAGTAAGCCAGATGAAAAGGATATGATGATAAAGGTGGTCGTTAATTTAATTAACATGAGAAATTAGCCGTAAATTCCTATTCTCTTACTATCTAAATTTTTAAAGGTGAATATTTTGACTGAGAACACTTTATCTATTTTGCCTGCAGACCTGATTCAAAAAGCAAAAAAGATGTCTAAGGCATATGAATATCTTTATTGTATTGAGAATTTACTGCGGGATTTCATCGATAAACATCCGAATCGGATTTTACTAAACTTCTCTTCAGAAGTTCAAAAAAGTATTCGGGTAAGAAAAAACGAAGAGCAAAAACATAATTGGATTTCACTGAGGGGCAATTCGGACTTATTTTATATAGACTTTAAAGATTTAGCTGATGTAATCTCTAACAATTGGGACTATTTTAAAGACAATTTCCCTTCCCAAATTTGGATCAAAGCAAAACTTGAGGATTTGACGAAAATACGAAATTTAATCGCACATAATAGTTACATTGACAGTGACGACTTATCTCTAGCTAAAGTTCATTTCAATACAATCGCTCGACAAATATCTGGCAATAAAAATATATGTTTTGTAAGCCAACCCACGGATAACATAGTAGGTAATTTTTTCGTTGAAGGGTTAAGTAAATCCAAACTTTGGACGTATGGCCAAGTTTCTGATGGGATAGAATATCTTTTTTACTTTCCAGCTACTATTGATGTTGCTCCAATTTTGTTACGCGCTTTTTATTACCAAGTTAGTATTGCCTTTTATATCGTTTATGAAAACTGCAAAATTCTTTTGAATCCATCTTTTAACACTAGCCGGGAATATGAGGAATGTAAAAATTTAGAGTTTCTTAACAAAAACGTTCAATTTCAAATAGGCTTCCATGATATTGATAAAGACGGATTGGAAGAATTGTTTATTTGCGCTAAAGATCAGACGCGGGAGTTTATAAAGGATGGGATGGTAATTAACGTTTTCAAGTATTATCCTCCAGCTTTTAAGCGACATTCAGGTAGAGCTGAAAATTGGGATCTTGTCGGAGATTTCAAATGCTGGGAAGAAAAAGCTTATGTTAAAGAAAGTTCTATAACTATCCCGCGTAATTTAAGAGGGTTTTATTATGAATGGACTTTTGTGAAAGGAGAATTCAGAGATACGGGATATCATTAGTACCATTAGCAGAGACCTTGGTTAATAAATTCAAATTTATTAATCAATATTTTGCCATATAACCAATGGTTCATTTTCCTCTTTCTGATTCAAAAAAAGTTTATATGATCGACAAAATTTCAAATTGGATTAAAGGTAAATTGAATAGGCATAACGAAAAAGCAAACCCTTCTGATTTGCGACTAATAACCGCCTTGCACGAAGCAGCCCATGTAGTTTGTGCATATCTGTCTAAATTCCATTACTTAATCGGAAACGTTTGTTTGACTTCTGATTTAACCGGTGAAACATTTGTGACTCTTAGTAAGAGCAAGCTTATAGTAGAAGGTAAAGCCGAAATGCCAGGTATTGAGAACGATTGTGATGTAGCTATTGATGCTGCAATTATTTTTTATGCTGGTTTTGAAGCAGAGAAAGTTTATTCCCATAAGAGTGGAATTTCGCCAGATAAAAGCCACTCAATGAATGACTATAATTATGTTGACCAGTTGATTGTGGACTAAAATTTTGACTCAACGTGAAGTATTCTTGGTTGTTCTTTTTTAATTTTAATAGATTAGTCGGATTTTGATATGAACTTTCTGGAAGTATCTCTGTCTGAAGAATACCAGAATATTTCAATTGCATTGGGTATGAGATATTATTGTGAAGAGCAAGAAGAAGAAGCTAAATATTTAGGTGGGTGCTTGCAAATTCCAAGAGCGGGATTATTGTGGGCAACAAAAAAGTCAATGAGTATTGAGCAAATCAGTGAATACTATGTTGCAAGTATAGATATGGTTAAATATAGACTAAATATAAGTGGTGTTTCTAAGTAACGATTTTTTACTAAAAAGTGAAATATTTTTTCTTAATTACTTAAGCAAGGATTGATTTTTAAAGTTTAAATAATTGCATACATGGAACCGTTGATATACTATCCCACATTTGAGCCGCCAAATGAAACCTGGCTAAAATTTGCATTGTTATATTTTGAGAATTTTAAACCAATTGTTCCTTACAATAGGCGTGAAAATCTTTCTGATGATTTTAGGAGAGTTATTGATAAATCTGATCTTGTTACTTTATATTCTCCTGGTGATATAGATGGCCATCATGCCTCTCTCCATGCAATTGAAGATGTAAGGAGAATTTTAGAAGAACCGTATGGTCGAAGTGAAATGTTTAAGGAAATAAATCTTGCGAGAAAATGGAAAGATCCCAAAAATTGGACTTTCAAAATATACAAGGAAAAGTTTTCTTATAATTGGGTGGAGTTTTGTCAAAATCATAATATAGGCATTAATACACAAGATGGAATTCTTTTGCCTGAAGAATTAGCTTTTATATATATGACCTATTTGGCTAAGGAAATTGCCTTTAGTGAATCTGCAGCGATTATAACTGACAACAATAAGTTCGATGCATTTACCAATTTTTCAAGACTCAGTAATCCTGTTACTGATAGAAATCTTGAATTCAGAAAAGGAATTATCAATTTGGTACTTCCTAGGAAGTTAAATGAAATACCAATTAATAAAGTGATAAAATTTAGGCGAGAAAATAGGGCGCTTATAAAAGCATTTAATACTGAATTGCAAAGTGTTCAACAGAAAATATCAGAAGGCTATTCTGAGCAGGACTTTATAGATCGCTATAATGATGTATATTCTCAGATAACTACGGAGATTGCCAAATTCGGAATCGGGATAACAGCAATTCCTTTTGGAATGTATGCATTAATTAAAAATCCTGGAGCATTAACGCAAGCGTATGTTAAGGAAGTTTTAGGTGCAATGGGGTTTTTAATTGGAGGTGTTTTTGGGTTGCATAAAGGGTTAAAGGATACTGCAACAAAAAGGTACTGCAAAAAATATATTACTAATCTTACAAGGTTGCAATAAAGCTTCATTTTTTGTAAGAACTAATGAAATTGCAGAAAGAGCTGCTACTTTTTTCACTAGTTTTCATTAAAAGCGCATCAACTGCGATTTTCTACTTTCTGTATCGGGAAGTAAATCCCTCTTTATTTTATTGCTTTTGCTTCGATCTGAAATATTCAATCACTTTCGGGATAGCGTACAAATCTTTGTTGCTCTCCCAATACAGATGCGCCTGCTGTTCTGAACCCTGAAGAATGCCACCCAACATTTCGGTAGTTTTATCAACTGGCGGTGGTGTATGTTCCTCTTTTGCCACTTCATCTACTACATACTTATTCCGCTGCATTGCAGCAGGCAGTTTCCTGTCGGCGTCCGCTATCTTATCTTCCAGCACATCCAGCACAATTTCCCCGAACCTGAATTCGATGGAAGGATCATCATGGTTCTTTTTCAGATGCTCTCTGGCAGCCTTGTAATCACCGGTGTTCATATACGTATCCATCAACAAAAGTCTGATGCCCTGATTATCGCCCTCATTCAGGGAAAGGATCATCCTGAATATTTCAATTGCTTTCGGAACTTGTTGCTGCCAGAGACATTCCAGTCCATAAGAATGGCACATACGCAACCAGGCCCTGTTATCCAGTATCAGCCAGCTGAGTTTATGTTTGGAAAAATCGAACTTTTCAGGGAATAATGCTTTGCCTTTCAGGTAACCCTGCTCAACAGTGGCAAGTGCTTCATCCGGCTTCTGCTGTCTGCGATACAATTCACTCAGGCAGGAATAGGCACTGAAATAATAAGGGTATTCTTCAATCAGGGAAAGCAAATCTTCTTCTGCTTTCTTAGGCTTTTTGTCAAAAAGGCGAAAGGCTTCTACCATCGCTTTATGCAGCATTTCCGGACTCCAGAATTTAGGATATACGAATTCCCATTCCGTTGTGTCATATTGCCGGATCTTTGGCTTTTGTTTATCGTTGGCCATAGTAATTTAGTTTTTCATTGACCAACAAGATAGCTGCTTACATTTAAAAAACAAAGCTCCGCATCAGTTAGCTTCCATTTTTAAAAAATTGATTTGTGTCATATTTGCGCAAAGTCCCGTGGGTGAGTATCTTTTCGCTCCTGAAAAAAGTCAGGAGTGAACAATTTTCACTCCTGACATAGCTACTTAATTATATCTAACGACTATTGCCGCTTCAGGAATTTCTTTGTGATGATCTCCTTGCCGTTGGATAATTTGATTATGTAAAGGCCGGATGAAAGTACGCCAACATTCACAGTAGTTTTGTTTCCATACAGTCTGTAATTCAATACCTGTCTTCCTGTGTTGTCATATATCAAAATACCTGCATGCTCATCGACTTTCTGACTCACGTAAACATTCAGGAAATTAACAGTGGGGTTAGGAGACAGCTGAATATTGCTTTCGGCGTTCTCTATCATAGGCTCGCTAACGGCGAACCTGGCGCTACCTCCCGTAAATACAAAATGGTTTAAATTAAACAAGTAGCCGGTGCCTCCTGAAAATGATAAGTAAAGATCGTGTACACCACTTGCTCCACTAATGCTGGAAGTCATCGTTTTCCAGGTTTGCCAGCCGCCTGAATTGGTAACATTTATTGCACCTATTTGAGGACCGCCTGCAGCATCAAGCCTGAATTTTATGGTTCCTCCGGTTGTGTTGCTGGCAACACGAAGTGAAACACCGGTAGCACCTGTACCAAAATTTACGTTGGCAAAACGTATCCAGTCGCCATTTTCAATAAAGCCGACGTTCAGGCCTCCTTCACTGCACGTTTCTGTTTGTACGCCTGACATGGAACTATAATTTTCGGCTTGTACTATGGAATAGGCGTTTATGTTTCCGCCGCCACTACCGGTCAGGCTGTTGATATAAATTTCAAGCATGGTATATCCACCTGCTCCGATATTGTTCCTGTCAGCTGCATTATTGGGGTTCAACCCATTGGCTGTTTCCCATGCATTCGACATACCATCGAGATCAGAATCGGCAGCAGGAGTGCCATTAGCTACAGTTCCAACATTTCCGGGAATGCCGTTATCATCTTCTGTATTTATGATCTGTCCTGAAGTTCCATATGATTTCAACTGGTTAATTAACAGATTATCGACGGCGTCTCTGGTAATAGAAGCACCCACATTTGCAATAATATGATTGACGGCAGTCTGAGCCGACATTAAATTTGACACGCCCGGATAACTATATGGTGAAGATTGTACGGTTGCTGTCTTGTAATCAGTAAGAAGTGAACCATCCAACACGCCATCCTTATCCGGATCTACCCAATTGTCAGATGCATAAACATTGAATGATGGCGTCGTATTGGTAATATGGGAGTTACTGTTGCCCGACGGTCCATATATGAAATAATTTCCGATCAGGTTGCAAGCTGAAGCACCTTCAGTATCTCCCATGATATAACCATGTTCCGCCCAGTTGTAAAGTACGGAGTTGATGAACTCATGCGTACCCCTGGCCTTTGGATTGCGTGTTTTATTGTCAATGTATAAACTACGTATCATCGACCATTTACCACTTTGCAATAACCCACCTGTTGAATGATTTGTATTATTAATTCCCTGGCTTATGATACAATCCTGGAAAGTCAGGTTATCTATACCTGAACCATTGACATCAAGGGTGCCATCCCTCCCCCAGGATATGGAAACATGGTCAAAAATAAAATTTTGACCCGATGAAATGCTTAACGCATCTTTTCCGGACGTTCCATTTTTTCCCATACGAATGCGGATATAACGTATAATATTGTTTCCGGCGTTACAGGCTACACCATCACCGTAAATGGTGATACCCCCGCCTGGGGCAGTTTGACCGGCAATAGTAACACCGCCGGATACTACAATACGGGAAGAAATATTTATAACTCCACCCACATCAAAGACAACCATTCTGTTCGACTGGCTCACGGCATCGCGGAGTGAGCCTGCCCCGGCATCATTCAGATTGGTTACATGGTAAACGGTTCCACCCCGGCCGCCAGTTGCATAACGGCCGAAACCCTCAGCTGTGGGAAAAGCTAATTGCTGCGCCATCGTCAACGAAGTGTTTAAAAGCAAGATACCGGTGATGCATATACCGGTGAAACTGAAATGAATGTTCGGTAGAGTAAATATTAATTTTTTCATATGCAAGATTTTAGTTGAAGAAACTTAAGGAAGGCGTATCTTTTTCAATCGTTATTGTCAAACTTATGATATTACAGTTTTCCGAAGTGCTGTTTTTTGACCATTTAAGTTTAAAAATTGATTTGTTCACATAGCTGGCGACCCGTATAACCGATTTACAAAAACTTACGCATTATACTATTTCATGTTGTACTCTGATCAAAACCGTAAGAAACGGATACGATGATCTGGTAGGTACAGCGTTTTTTCCTGTTCCCGAATTATGTTATATTCGTTTACAATTTTTCATACTGCACCATAGCAAAAAAAAATACAGATGAAACTCAGCGTTTTAATATCGTTTCTTCTTATGACAGCGAGCGTTGCCGCGTTTGGTCAGGAAAAGCAATCTGGCAGATCTGAAAACCGGCATTCGGAGGTCGCTGAAAAAGGGCTTGTAAAAATATCTGTCATGTATCCTTTTGCGGAAGGCAAAAAATTCAATATGGAGTATTACCAAACCAGGCACATGCCGATGGTTGCAGGATTTCTGGGCGCAAATTTGGTAAAATACACCATAGAAAAAGGCCTTGCGAGCGGCATTCCCAACCAGCCATTGCCTTATATGGCTATTGGAACATTTTATGTAAAAAGCCTTGATGAATATAAGTCGGCAATTGGCCCGAAAAGAGATGCTATAAGGGCCGACTTCGCAAATTATACAGATATAGCTCCGGTAATTTTAGTTAGTGAGGTGGTAAGGTAACTTGCTTACACTACACATTTCAGGTAAGTATGCCCAATTATTTCCCCTTCGACTCATAAGGCCCGAACACCGCTTTCACCGGCATAGCAGATGTACTGTCATCAAGAATAATAACATAGTAAACGGCGCCGCCGGGCAATACTCTTACCAGAATATGTCCCTGCTGGCTTTTATAGGCACGATCGATCAACGGGCCTATTACATACCTGTTTGCATCCAGCATATTGGTGGCAAACAGATCGCGCGGGCCGGGGTAAATGTGTGTATTGGTCATCCGTATCAATACTTCATGGCCCGGGTGATCGGCCGACCACGACTGTCCGATCCATATACGCGGTTTAAATGTTCTTACCTGAAACTCATTCACCGCATCGCGGTTGCCGTGATGGTCCATGGTAGCAACATCCACTTCCCCAATGGCTTTGGCCATGGGTGTTTCCACATCGCGCAACCGGTTATCGCCGGGAAAAACATTTCCGGGATTATCGCCCCCAGTGTAATAAGTGAACGGCCCATAGTTAATGGTCAGCGCCAGGCTCAGGCTGTTCTCATCGGGCCAGCTTGCACGGTTGGCAGTATCTATAGCAGGAAAATGTTGTACAACAGTTGAATCTTTACCTGTCCAGATCCATTGATTGGCTTTTACGTTTTGTATATAAAAGGAAGGGTAAGCGCCGGCATCATGCCGCAAACGGAGCTGCCGCCTGCTTCCGGCTTTGAGGCCGGCCACTTTCATTCCGGCCTGTTGTTTGGCCGAAAGGAAATTAAAATAGTTTCCCATGGTGTGGCCAAACCTTATTTCGCCACCACCGTATTGATCAGCCTGCTTTTTTATATCGTATGGATAATTATAATCCGGATACCCTCTGTCGATCAATGTGCCGATTGGCAGTAGTTCGGCAACGCCTGTAATGCCGGTCAGTTTGAATTTGCCCGATGCTGCTTCCGGTGCATCGGGATACCAGGCGCCAAAATGATCGTCATGAAAATGGGTGATCAGCGCATAGTCGATAACGGCTTTATTTTTATTGGGCGATACCTGTTGAATATACCGTACTATCCATTCGTAAGGTTTATGCGAATCATCAGGTTTTAGCTTGGAGTTACGTGGAGTAAAAGTGCGGCTGTCCAACGGTGATATTTCACCGGCATCTACCAGCATGGTAGTGCCATCGGGCAAGATGTAAAAAGCCGAACTGCCCCTGCCCGTATTTATATGATGCAGATCGAGATACCCTTTTTGCCAGGCAGGTAATGGTGCTCCGGCTACAGGTACCTGTGAAAAGATCCCTGTACCCATAAGGGTACAGGGAAAAAGCAGATAAAGTAATATTTTCATTTTGCTCTTATTGCAATAACCACATTTTGGTGTTCAGGTCATCGGTATTGCCTTGCCGTTGTACGGCAGCCGCCCGGTTCGCTGTATTGAGTGATTGTTCCGATAAAGGATAAATATAACGGATGGGCACTTTGTTATTGTTCAAATTAGAAGGGCCGGGTGTAATGGTTGGCGAGCCGGTCCGGCGCCAGTCGAACCAGGCCTCCAGTCCGTTAAAGTATAAAGCGATCCATTTCTGCAAAGCGATCTTTTCAAGTTTCTCCGCATCGGTGCCTGAATAAACTACCGGTGCCTGGGTAAGGTAGTTCGCCGGCATGGCTACATTGAGGTTATATGCCGCCGGTACCACCGATTGCCAGTAATTGAAATTGGCGGTGATGCCATTGTTGTAATACGTTTCGGCATTTCCGGTAGTTATTAACCCCTTCTGGTGGGCCTCAGCCAGAATAAACTGCAATTCTGCATAGGTCATCAGCAATCCCTGTGCTGCAGCGGGTTCGGGAGGCGCCTGTCCGGCGTCATTGCAAACCAGGCAGGCAAACGTATAACCGACTCTCGAAACGCCCTGTACGCCGCCGTTATATGCAAGTGCATCAACATCACTGAGACCATTCGGAATTCCTTTTATTTCAGGTGAACCGCCTGCCACTGAATTTTGTGTGGGCCTGCCGAATATTTTAATGCGGGGATCGCTGAGCTGGGTAAGCCGGTCGGTGAACGTTTTACTAACCCTGAATTCATCAAAGCTGCCTACGCGGCTTCCATACATGGGCCATTGATTGGGTGCGGCAGGCAGGTATTTAAGTACCGCGTTGTCGTTGTTGTTTTCAAAAACCGGGTTGCCGGCGGCATTGCCAACGATGGCCTGCATATCGGCAGCGACATTTTTCTTTGCTGAGATACGCATCAGGGCCCGAAGGCGTAATGAATTGGCCAGCTTTCTCCATTTTAACAAAGCAGTTACACCGCCGCCGTATAACAGGTCGCCGGTAAAGTTGCTGCCATCTGCACTTTCCAGTAGCTCGTTGGCTTTTTTCAGATCGGCCAGGATGCCTGCATAAATATCCTCCTGTTTATCGTAAGCGGGTTGATATATTCCACCTGTTTTTGCTTTGCCGGCATCGCTGTATGGAACATCGCCATAGGCATCTGTCGCCAGTGAGAACATCCATGATTTCAGGATCAGGCTTACACCGTAATAGGGACTAGCTTCATTATTTTCAACAAGAATTAAGATGTTCTGGATGTTGCGGTAATTGCTATATACCGTATTCCAGATATCGTTTCTTTCATTCCAGCCATAACGGTCTTCGTTTACGAATTGTATTTTGGCATGGTGCTGAACAACGATATTGCCAATGCTCCAGGCTTCATTTACCTGGCGGTCCATCATGTTTTTAATGATGCCGCTTAATAAAACATCGGGTGTTACAGCGGTGGGATTATTATTATTCGTGTTGACTTCTTCAAAATCTTTTTTACAACCGGTGGTAAGTCCGATCACAAGCACTACCACCATAATATTGATCAGTTTCATAATAGTTCTTTTAGGAATAACGCATCAAAATTTAAAAGAAAGGTTTACGCCATAGCTGCGGGTAGAAGGAATGCTCATATACTCGATACCCGGCAGGGCTGTACCACCTGAGTAGGACATGTTTTCAGGATCTATATGCGGCACATTATCCCATAGCAGGAGATTGCGGCCCACCAACGAAATAACGGCATCATGAATAGGCGTTTTTCCAAATAGTTTGCGTGGAATTGTATAACCTATCTGTACTTCGCGGAGCTTGACAAAGGAGGCATCATACATTACACCCTCTGCTATGCTGCGGCCGTTTGTCCAGGCCGTATGCCATTCGCGTACGGCAACCTTTTTTGTATTGGGACTAAAACTGCCATCGGGATTTTGGATCACACCGGCTCCAATAACGCCATTTCCTTCTTTGCCGAGGTCGTATCCATCTGCACGGCCCTCGAGCGTTTCTTTGATGATGCCGCCTTCACGACCAACGGTCTGGGTTTCTGAATACAGTCTTCCGCCCTGTCTTATATCGAACAGGAAGCTAAACCTGATGCCATTGTACATCAACGTATTTCCAAGGCCCATCAACCAGTCGGGATTATAATTGCCGAGGTGGATCCTGTTAGTGGTTGGAACAGGGCGTCCTTTATCGGCTGAGAAAACCATTTGCCCCGTGTATTTTCCGGTGGCATCGTAATATGGCGCATCCTTGTTGGTACTTTGTACCCTGGCGAAACCAATACCATACAGGTCGCCCATTCTTTCGCCTACTCTTGCTTCCACACTTACCCGGCGTGAGGCCATTACATAATTGGTAAGGCCATCGCTTAACTCAAGCACCTTGCTGCGGTTGGCTGAAAAATTGATATAGGTATCCCACGAGAATTTCTTCGATCTAACTGGTGACGCGGTGAGCATTACTTCAACTCCGCTATTCCTGATCAACCCTGCATTGATCTTGCGCGAATCATAACCGCTGGTGTTCGACAGCGGAATGTTCAGGATCTGGTTTTTTGTACGGCTCTGGTAATAAGTTACATCGAGCCCTACACGGTTGTTCAGGAAACGGATCTCCAAACCGCCTTCATACGCAGAACTGATCTCCGGTTTTAAATTCAGGTTGGCCAGACTGCTTGTTTCGCTGTAGATCTGAGCTGCGCCAAAAGGATCGCTGCGGTTATAGGTTTGGGTGAATGCAAATGGATCGGTATCATTTCCTACCTGCGCCTGGCTGGCACGCAGCTTTAAAAAGCTGATAGCGCGGGGCAGGGTGATCATGTCGCTCAGGATGGCGCTTATTGCAATGGAGGTATAGAAGTAGGAATTATCTTCTTTTCCGAATGATTTCAGTTCCTGAGGAAGCGTTAACGCGCTGCTCCAGTCGTTACGGCCTGTAACATCGAGGAACAAGAAATTCTTATAAGAAACACCGGCAGAACCATACAAACTATTGATCCGTTTGCCCACATTGTTCTGCTCATTCACCAGCGCAATGCGCGAATTGTTGGCGCTGTAAATTTTCGGAACATTCAACTGGCCCGCCACTGTTTCATTGAAACGGGAGGTCTGCCGCATCTGGTTGCCGCCTAAGGTGGCATTCACGGCGAAGTCGCTGTTGATGTTTTTGTTGAGCGTAATAAGTAAGTCGGAGTTGCGCTCTTCATTCACAATGTTCGATTCGCGGTACTGGCCATAGGGAAAACGCTGTGTACTGAAAGCCCTTTTGTATTCACGGCGCTCATTGCTCCAGTCGGTTGCAGTACGAAGCTGCAGGCTAAGCCAGCTGGTAAAATCGTATTTCAATACCACGTTGCCTATTATACGGTCATAGTACTGGCCGTTGGTATTTTCATATACGGTAAGATATGGGTTGTCGTGGTAGTTATAGTTCCAGCCATATTGTTGCACATTGTCCAGCCCACGCTGCCACAGGCGTTTCATATCCGACAGTTTAACAGAAGCCGGTAACCAGCAGTTGAACAGGTACATGATGCTTTCCGTACCGTAACTGATAGAAGGCCGGTTATCGCTTTCACTCTTGATATAGCTCACAAAGGCTTTGGCTGAAAACTTATTGGTTAAATTGTAGCCGCCCGAAAAGGAGATCGTATTTCTTTTAAGGTCGGTATTGGGAACGATACCTTTTTGATCGAGATTGGTATAACTAAGCCTGAAATCACCCTCTTTGTTTCCGCCCACCAGGGCTACGTTATTGGTAAATGTATGGCCTGTTTCAAGAAATTTCTTCAGGTTATCTGTTTCCGGCTCCCAAAGAGTAGGAGTTATTACACTTCCTGCAGGCGCATTCATATCGCCGCCTGTAAAAGGGATCGATTGCCCGTTCAACGTTCTGGGAGAATTGTACTGGGGGAACAACTGACCATTGAATGCTGGTCCCCAACCCTCATCTGTTCCATCGGCAAGACCCGCACCGCGTCCGTCTACAAAAGCAAAATCACCACCGCTTCCATTTCCCTGTCCGTATTTGTTTTGGTATTCGGGTAGTTTTAGCGGTGTTTCGAAAGTGAAATTGCTGTTTACTTCCACACCTATACCTCTTTCTCTTTTTCCGCTTTTTGTTTTGATAAGGATAACGCCATTGGCAGCTCTTGAGCCATATAATGCAGCTGCGGCCGGCCCTTTCAGTACGCTGATACTTTCTATATCGTCAGCGTTCAAAAAGCTGGCCCCATTGCCATAATCCACTTCCAGGTTGTTACGGCCTGAGCCGCCGGTAATGGAATTGCTGACAGGCACCCCGTCTACCACATACAGCGGTTGGTTTTTATTAAGGTCTACCGAACGTTCGCCACGGATCGATACCCGGGCTGAACCGCCTATTCCAGATGGGCTTCCCACCACGGTTACACCGGCCACTTTACCTGCCAGTTGATTCACTACATTGGTTTCGCGGGCCACGGTAATATCTTCTCCTTTCACTTCCTGCAAAGCATACCCGAGGCGTTTTTTTTCTTTTTTAATACCCAGGGCGGTTACTACCACTTCATGTAATCCTTTATCTGAACGCACCATTTCAACCTGTATATCGTTATCTGTACCAACAGTAATAACCTGTGAAGTATATCCAATATGGCTTAACTCCAAACGGTCGCCTTCATTTACCTGTACGGCGAACCGGCCGTTTTTATCTGTACTGGTTGCTTTGCCCGAGGGCCGCGCAATGATGGAAACATCGGGCAGCGGATTTTTTGTAGAGGCTTCCACTATTCTGCCTGTCAATTCCTTTCTTACGGAATATTTCTTTTCAGCAGCAGGCGCTTTTTCAGTTCTGAATGCAATGTTTGAACCAATCACATTGTAAAGCAGGCCGCCATTTTTCTCCAGGTCGGTCAGTGCCTGTTTTAATGAAACGTTCTTCCATTTCACTTCTTTCAGCTCCACTTTTCCCAGTGCGAGCTTGTCGTAGGAAAAGGGAGTGTTACATTGTTTTTGCAAAGCGTTCAAAACAGCAGCCAGGTTGGTGTTCCTGGCTTCCAGCCTGATGGGGGTGCCCAGCACATCTTTATGCTGGCCTGCCGCCATCGAGGAGCCTAGAATACAGGAAAATGCAAGCGCCGTCAGTTGCTTCCGGCCTGCATTCCAAAATGTGGTACATTTGTCCATACGTAATTTTTGTGAACTTTTGTTTACAAATCCCTCCCGTTCCAGCGGGAGGTTTTTTTTAGAAAGAATGTTTATCTTCTGACTACCTGAATGGTATTATCATCTATCCTGTACTGTAACCTGTAAATAAAGGCCAGGTTGCTGAGCGCGGCTTCCAGGTTATTGCCCGGTACTACGGCCGTTAGCTGTTGCTGGTCATCACGATTGTTTTGTAAATGAATGGTTTTGCCGAAGTGAGAACCAATACGGTTTAACGCATCGTTCAATGAAATATCCTGCAACACGATATCGGCGCCTGTAAATGAGCCGGCATCTGAAATATTCACAGGCTGCACATTTCCTTCAGCCTTTAGCCGGTTATAGCAAAGCATATTACCGGGGGTAAGTAATGTGGTGATGGTCTTATTATGTGTATCTGAATAATTGGTGCTTACTTTTCCTTCTATCAGCGATATGCGTGTATTTTCTTCATTATCGTAAGCCTCTACATTGAACCGCGTGCCCAGCACCGTGAGCTTAACCTTTCCTGCCTGTACTGAAAATGGATGCAGACTGTCTTTATGTACATCAAAAAATGCTTCACCTGTAAGCAGGATCTGCCGTGTTCCTTTTTCAGGATCATTTGCATATTGCAATACGGCGCCTTTTGAAAGCCATACTTTCGATCGATCGGGCAGTTGAAAGCTCATCTTGCCCGATCCGCTATTTCGAACTGTTTTCCAGATGGTTGCAGCTACCGGTTTATTATGGCGCCGGTTGTTCGCCCACCACGAAACGGTAAAAAAGATTGCCAGTACGGACGCGGCAACGGCAGTTTTTTTCCATTGCCCCATTATCAGTATTGTCCTGCCATGTGGTTTTATCTGTGAGCGTATCTGCTGCCACAGGGAAGCGGTAGCTTTTTTGCTCATGACCCCACTGGCATGTTCCCAATTTTCATCCATCTGCCGCAAAAGCACTTCCGGGTATTGCTGCAAATATTGTTGTACATAAGCTGCTTCTTCAGTTGTGCACATTCCATCGATCCAACGGCGTAATAAATCCTTAGTAATGTTGTTCATATAAAAATTCGCTGGCTATAACACACCAAAAGCGGATTTCAGTACTAGTCTGAAAAGTGGATAAAGATTGAATTAACAATCTGGTAATGGTAGTGAGGGTAAGTGGTCAGGGTACTAACCTGTAATTTTGACTGCCTGAATGCTTATGACCAGAGAAGAGCTGTATAAAGAGCAATTGTTTACTGAAGTGTTCTATGCTTCAAAAGATAAACTGTACGCCTTCCTGAAGGAATATACAGACGATACGCATTTTGCAGAAGACATCATGCAGGCCTGTTACATAAAGGTTTGGGAAAACATCGATAAGTGGGATAATGCAGACAGGCTGTTGCCGCTCATTAAAACCATTGCACGAAATCTGTTGCTCAACGCCATCCGCAATAAAGCCCAATTGCCATTGGAATGGCTCGAAAAGTATGGTGTGGATCATACTCAATATTATCAACCTGATCAAGACCAGGTAAAACGTTCGCTTTATTCACTCGATACGGTGATCAACCAGTTACCCGACCAGTGCCGTAAAGTATTTGTAATGCACCGCGAGAAAGGACTCAGCTACGATGAAATTGCAACCCGCTTGTCAATTTCCGTACATACTGTGCGGAATCATATGAGTAAAGCGATCCATCTCTTAAAAAGCCATATTCCAAAGGATATGATCCAGGTAATAATATTACTCTACATACATTTTGTTTAAGAGATTCCCGGATGGGAGTTATAGAAAACGATAACCGGTGTGTTGAAAATTCTGCAGGCAAAGGCTTTAATCTCATCTACGATATTCTAACATCCGTTTAATATCATTCTAATTCTTATAAAGTAAATTTAGTGATCAATTGAAATAATTCGTAGCATTTATACAGCGGGACAATTTGGTGTTTCATGCGTAATGTGATTATGCATGTGTTATAGGTGTCCTCAACCCAAACGGTAGAGAGAAATCCCTGACTTAATACTGTATGCAGGGAAAACTTATGTATTACTCATGTGCCCAAGCGATCATACTGGATGATCGATTCGCTCCTTCTGTTAATGAAGGAGCGTTTTTTTGGAACCTTATGTCATTTACGGCTGTAATACTTATCATCAAAAAATACGAATATGCGGTACAATGATTATTTTATGGGAATGCATTTTTTTTGGTGGATCTTATGGGTACTGATGGTTGTCTGGATCTTTTATTCAGCCTGGAGTTTCGGGCAGCAAAAAGAAAAAAAAGATACACCGCTTGATATTCTTAAAAAGCGTTTTGCAAAAGGAGAGATCAGTAAAGAAGAATATGAAGATCGAAAAAGCATTCTTCAACAGGATATAACAGGGGAATAAGATAATTCCTATTTGTCTGCGGGCGCCGGGCGTTGTTCCTGAAATGCCATCGTTTTTTTGGCTTCCCTTTGCTTTTGCCTTTCCAGTCTTCTGAAGTATCCGCGGAACAGGAAATTATGCTTCAATGCTTCCATATTCTGGTTAAAGGAGTGGGTGCCTTTTTGTATGTTGTCGAGGCTGCTGTTTATTTTAGTTACCATCGTAGAGTCTTTCAGCAGGGCATTTACCGTACCGTTACCGTTATATACATCCTGCTGCACATCTTTTATGACCGCATGTAAGGAAGCTGCCAGTTCATCGGCCGTTTCTCCTACTCCTTTAATTTTCGCAATAGCTTCATTCAGGTTCATGGCAAGAGATGAATCGGTTAGTATAGCCCCTGCCGATCCTTTCCCGTTTTTTACATTGGAAACGATAGCCTGCAGATCATCGGCCATGGCTGCAGCACGGGCAGTGGCCAGCTGCATATTGACGGCAGACCTTTTAAGATTGCGTGGCAGGGTTTCCTCGTTCAATATTTCCCATAAAGCCGTACTGTTATTAATGCGTTGCACTGTCGACTTTAATTGCGCGGCAATAACCGCCATGTCGTCGTTGGTTTTAGATAGTGTTTGCAACATATCATCTGTATTAACCCCGTTGCGGGCATTTAAAACCTCTCCTTTGGCAACAAGGGGCGCCGGCTGGCCTGAAGGGGAAATATTGATCACCTTGTTTCCCATCAGCCCGTCTGAACCAATTGAGGCGAAGGCGTTATTACGGATGATCTTTTCCATCTTTTTATCAACCCGCATTTCAACTTCCAGCAGCGTGTCTTTTAAGATTTTGATCCTTTTTACCGTTCCAATCTGAATACCCGAAAAGCGAACGTTGTTGCCGGGCACAAGTCCCTGCACATCTTCAAATTGTGCTTTCAGGATGAAGGATGGGCCAAACAGGTTGCTGTTTTTGCCGATCATATAAAGCAGGACTATAAGAAAAAATAATCCCGACAGAACAAATGCGCCCAGCTTTATTGTATTTACCGTTTTCTTTGCCATAAAATAGTTATTCAATTAAGTCTTTAATTTTAGGATCACCCGATTTTTTTAGAGAGTCATAGGTGCCTTCGGCATAACAACGGCCGTCTATCAGCATCACCACTCTGTCGGCGGCAAGCCGAACACAGTTCATATCGTGCGAAATGATAAGAGAAGATGATCTATATTTTTTCTGAATGGCAACAATTAGTTCTATAATTTCTTTTGCGGTTCCGGGATCGAGGCCGGTGGTGGGTTCGTCGTATAAGATAATTTCCGGTTTAAGTATCAGCGTTCGTGCCAGCGCTATTCTTTTGCGCATACCACCCGATAGTTCGGCAGGCATCATGTTTATCGTATGTTTCAATCCAACGTCATCAAGCGCTTCCTGTACGAGTTTATTAACTTCCGGCTGGTTAACATTCATCCAGTGCCGGCGCAGTGGAAATTCGAGATTTTGCCGAACGGTCATTGAATCGTACAAGGCGTTACCCTGAAAGAGGAATCCAACTTTGGCTCGTATTTCATCCAATTCATTCCGGTCAAGATCGGGTATATTCCGCCCGAATATTTCAATTGTACCGCTATCGGGTTCCAGTAAACCAATTATACATTTTATCAGAACCGATTTACCCGAACCTGATTTGCCCATTACTACGAGATTCTCGTCTTTTTCAAGATTAATGTTAAAATCAACCAGTACTTTATTACTGCCAAAGGATTTGTTCAGGTGTTTTATGATTATTACATCCTGGTTGGATTTCTTTTTTTCCGGTTGTACAATTGTTTGCGCTTCCACGATCGAATGATTTAGTTCAGGTTTAATACGTTTGTAATTTGAACGGCTATGAGGTCAATAACAAATATCGTGATGGAGGAAATCACAACGGATGAATTGGCCGATTGTCCTACCCCTTCAGTTCCTTTATTCGAATAAAACCCTTTATAACAGGAAATAATACCTACAGCAAAACCAAAAAAGAATGATTTCACAAATGCCGGCAATACGTCACTAAAACCAAGGTTATTGAATACCTGTGTATAAAACAGGGGAAAACTGGTTATGCCATTGATGTTTACACCGATATACGAACCGAATAACGATATGGCGTCACTTATCATCACCAGTATAGGTAACATCAGTGTTGAAGCTGCAACCCTGGTTACCACCAGGTATTTAAAAGGGTTGGTGCCCGATACTTCCATGGCATCTATCTGCTCGGTTACTTTCATCGATCCCAGTTCCGCCCCGATACTGCTTCCTATTTTACCTGCGAAGATCAGGGCAGTGATCACCGGGCCGATTTCCCTTACTATGGCAATGCCCACCATGGCCGGCAATTGAGACTCTACGCCGTATTCGATCAGCGAAGGCCGCAACTGCATGGTCAATACCAGTCCCATGATAAAACCGGTTAATCCGATCAACGGTAATGATCTATAACCGATTACAAAGCATTGCCGTAAGAACTCTGAAATCTCGTATCGGGGTTTGAAAGCCTCTTTAAAAAAGCGGCCTGTAAAAACTGATATCCCCCCGGTTTCCTGCAGGAAATCAGTTGTTTTAACCGGTAACGCCATAACATCAAGATTTTGTCCTGTTTATATTAAATTTCTAAGGCAACATTTGCCGTTTTTTATTCAGCAACCGGTAAGAACAGGTTGTTTGCGGGGATGGCAATGTGGTGTATTATACCGCTATTGAGGAAAATATACCCACTTACTATTAACCCGGCATCATACGCTGATCTGCCCGTTTTCCATCATCCGCGCGTTTTACTTTTCAGGGTACTCATTTACCAAATTGTCGATACCTAAAGGAGTAATGGTTCCGGTGGCGCCGGCCATATAATAGTGTGACAATGTAATTGAAGATGTTTTTTCATGATCTACAGTTTAAGATTGAAGTAATGATCACCGGTGTTTCGTGAACAAAACTGAATTTTGTCAGGGGGTTGCTATACAGCATAAAGCAAAAAAATCATTCCAGCGCAAAGTTGCTCGTGGCATTGAGCTGATGTTGGACTTTAATGAGTGCGTATTTAACG
Source organism: Niastella populi (assembly GCF_002078015.1). Classification (GTDB taxonomy): domain Bacteria; phylum Bacteroidota; class Bacteroidia; order Chitinophagales; family Chitinophagaceae; genus Niastella; species Niastella populi. Next base: position 21,913 of record NZ_LWBP01000210.1, read on the forward strand.
CTGCTCTAATTCTGTTTTAATATAGTGTTTATCAGCGAATCGCATCAGCTATGATTCGCCTGCGTGTTAAAAACTCTGCACTATGGGGGATCATTTCTACTCTTTATTGCTTTGTACAGGGCGGTTAAATGTTCAGGACCGGATTGGGTATTATCAATCAGATTATTAGCAGTTCCCGTTGTACGATGCGTCTGGTGGCATAAATATTCCATTTTATCTTTCATTAGATCACCAAAAAACATGTAACATGACAAAGATTACGACAGTAAGTGCGGTGTTAGGATTGATCCTGTTTATAGTCAGTTGCGGACCGTCAACGACACAAACGATTGGTAAAAATGTAGATCCCGATGCGGTAAATCTCAGAGATGCCAGAACCTATGGCTGGATCAGCAGTATAGACAATATTCCGGAAACCCATATATTTATTAGCCCTACCGGCGTTTATGCATTTAACAATGAATCGGCCAGAAAAAGAATTAAGGATGCAATTGAATATGAATTAAAAGCCCGCGGATATAAAATGTACGATTCCGGCAATGAACCCGATATGGAAGTGTCTTTTTTTATATCGGAACAGGCAGGCACCTTGCGCAAGACAGGCAGCTATGTTATGGTTCAGGGAGAGCCTGTAATTCCCAGCGACAATGTAGAAGAGGTAGCTGTTGAGCCGGGAACGCTCATCGTTAATATCATCGATGGTAAAACCGATAAAATGGTTTGGCAGGGATTTGCGTCGGGAATTCTTAAACCGGAAGATGTAAACGATGAATTAAAAATAAACCAGGCTGTATCTTCCGTATTTAACAGGTTTAATTTTAAGGCTGCTGGTAACAGATAAGACGCAAAGCACATAAGCATATCAGCCCGAAAAATAAAGCAGGAGGATAATAATGGTGTAAAGGCATACAGGTTAAAGGTGGATCCGGAACATTTTTGCAACTGTGATAATTACATATCGCTACTATCCGGCTTATTATTTTTAGGAGCGAGGTTTTCATTTTCAATTGCATTTGAATCCCTGTTTTCGATCTCAATAGAAACACCACTAACGCCTCCTGCTCGTTTTGATAATTGTTTTTTAGTTTTTAGATTCACCTTTGATACCTTTCTTGCCTTTTTATTGAAATATTTCTTTTTCATCGGTTTCCTGTTGTAAATATTATAAATATATTTTCCAGTTCTTTTTTCTTCGCTCTTCAGAAGCAGGCAGTTTGCCCTGCCTTAAGTTTGTGTCTTTTATTAATAGTATTATATACTTTATTGAAGTAAAGTTATTTTATGTATGGGGTTTTTTCATCAATAGACACAACTTTTAATTTGCTTACTTTTAAGCAACCCAATGCAAACAAATGGCTACAAAAACGCTACACCTGTTATTCATTCTGATGCTGGTTACATGTAATGATCTGTTCTCTCAATACGTTTGTACTCCATGCAATGCCTCATGTGATACCATACATTTTACCGCGCCGGGCATTTGTCCGCATTGTAATATGCAGCTTGTGTTGGGGTCATCGCCAAACACGAACAATGAAATTAAAGCGGGCTCCGGAAAATTTTCGTTTGCAAATTCCCGAAATGGCAAACAGGTGACGGTTCATTATTATCTCCCCAAAACATTAAATAAAAATTCACCAGTTCTTTTTGTTATGCATGGTGCCGGACGTAACGGCGGGCCTTATAGAGATACATGGGTTGAACATGCCGATAGATATAATGTACTGGTGCTGGCGCCTGAATATTCCGATGACAAATATCCGGGGTTCTGGAACTACAACCTCGCCGGAATGATAAGTGATGTAAAGGTCAATAAAGAAAGAACAGGCATTGACTCTTATAAGATCAATTCAAAAAAGGAAGAATGGGTCTTCGATGATTTTGATGAAATATTCGATGCCGTTAAGGATAGCCTGAAGTTAAAGGTCAAAACCTATGATATGTTTGGGCATTCTGCGGGCGGACAAATTTTGCATCGCCTGGCGATGTTTAAACCCGGAAGCAAAGCGAACAGGATCCTGGCTTCAAATTCCGGCTGGTATACTGTGCCCGATTCTACAGCTTTGTTTCCCTACGGTTTGAAAAATAGCACCGCAACCAAAAAACTGCTCACAAAGGCATTTAAAGCACAATTGATCGTCTTTCTTGGTGAGAAGGATAATGAGAATGAAAAGCGGGGTGATCTTGTTCGATCGGCAGAAGTGGATGTTCAGGGCACCGGCAGGCTGGCACGCGGTAAATACTTTTATACGAAAGCGAAACAATACGCCGATGCATTGCGTGTTGGTCTTAAATGGAAACTGGTTATTGTACCCGACGTGGGGCATGATCATATTGCCATGGGCAATGCTGCTGCAAAATACTTATATGGATCTGAAAATGATTGATGCCTCAATACTCAAACACCCTTGGCCAAAAGTACCAGGAAATAAAAACGGGGCCGCTTGCGAGGCCCCGTCTTATAAACGATTTTTATTAATCCTGTGTGAACAGTTTCAGTTTACCTGCAAAGGAGAACTCGGTTGAAACTGGTTTCCCCTGATTGGGTGAGTACCAATAAGAAACTGCGTTGGTATAAGCACCGGTTCCTGATGCGGAAAATTTCAGCGAAACATTGCCGGTGGTTACATTAAGACTGTCGATAGTGATAGATTTGGTAAGACCAGTATAATTACCAGAATAATAAGCATTGTCGTAATAACTATCCTCATCTTCCCAATAGTGGCCACCTGCTACATTGGTAACTTCCTTTGTAGTAGGATTATAAGTAAATTCTGTCCACGCACCCTCGTTCCAGCCTACGTCACTGAAACGCTCTATATAAATGTCATAAGTTCCATCACCGTTATTGCTTAATTTTTGCGTGCTTTGATCATTACCTTTGAACCTGTACATGCCACTAACTGTTCTGCTTTTACTGTTATTATCTTCGAAAGTGGTTGTAGCGGTAATTGGTTCATTTGAACCCAGTGAGCTTATAACTCCATCTAATTGTTCCTGCAAAGCAGAGTTGTGTTTTTTCAAATCGTTGATGTCGTCTTTCAGCTTTTTACAAGAAACAAATGGAGATCCTGCAATAAGCACACCGAAAATGATTACTAACTTTTTCATTACAATCTTGCTTTTTGTTGATTTGGGGTTTATTATATATTAAGTGTCTGCTCGTTTAGGTGGCACTTTTTCAAAAGTGCATGCGTATGTCATTCCGCTATCAAATGTTGATGCAGCCAGCATGATTAAATAGCAACGTTGGCGATGTTCTTAACTGATACTAAATGGGAAAAGAGAGTACCTGTGATACGGTCTGTTCGTGTAAGAATAGTTTTTCATGGAATAGATGTTATTGGATATCATTTACGAATGCAAAGTTAGAGGAAATATGCAGGTATGCAAGAAAATACTTATAAAATGTAGAAATATATGTTCCAGTTGTTGAAAATGGGTAATGAAGCGTATTTAACCATAACTGCGCACCACATTCATCGATGATGCCGGTCAGTCGCTGAATACAACTAATTAAGAACTTCTTACATTTACTATATGAAACCAGGAACCTTTTTAAAAAGTACGCCGCTTTTAGCCGACACGGTGTTTGAGAACTCGATAATATTTATCGTAGAAGTAAACGATAAAGGTGCAATGGGGTATATCATAAACAAAAAGTATCACCGGGCATTGAACGAGCTGGAAGAGTTCAAACACGTACGTTCCTTCCCTTTATATGTCGGCGGCCCTGTAGACCAGGAACATCTTTTCTTTATTCATAAGCGACCCGATCTGATAACGGGCGGAACGCCCATTGCTGATGGTGTTTTGCTGGGCGGAAATTTTAAAGAAGCTGTTACACATATCAACAACAATTTACTTACCGGCAAAGACGTTACCATTTTTCTTGGATACTGCGGCTGGGATCGCGGAGAACTGGAAGCAGAGATTGCCGAAGGAAGCTGGGAGATCATAGGAAAAGAAACACCTTTTCAGGAAAACTGAAAATAAGCTATATCATGACAAACATCCCTGTTGAAAAATTAGAACTGGTAGTGGTTTTTAAAAAAAATATTGAATTGGTAAATGCAAAGGAGATTCTTGATAATGGTAAGGTAATTTGCAGGGAAGGCATGGATTCAGGCCGGGGCAAACTCTACTACTATAGAACAGGTCCTAAGTTTATACTCACATTTGAAAAGGAAGCCGACAAGCAGCGTATACTAACTCAATTCGAGGCATTACCCGAAATACATGAGGTATATACACCCGATTGGGATAAGTGTAAAGACTAACAACCCACAAAACAAAAAGGTGAACATTCACGACCTGTGTGCCAGGAAGCAATGTTCACCTTACCTACCGGATCGATCAGGATCCAACGGCAGGAAGCGTTATTCTTTCAGTAATTTCCGTGTAACGATCTTTCCGTTATACACCAGCTTCAGCAGATAAATTCCCGCCGGAAGTTGCTTCATGTTCAGCGATGTGCGGTGGTCGCCGGCCTGCAGCCAGGCGTTCACAAGCACTTTCACCTGTTTACCCGTCATATCAAATGCCGCCAGTTGCGTATGGCCGGGCGCCGGTAATGAAAATGTAATAGTGCCTGTTTCCCTGAATGGATTGGGATAACTGCCCAGTGTTAATTTCAATACATCGGAAACCAGTCTTTCCGCCCGGGTACTGGTTCGAGCTGTGGAACCATTTGTTGTAATCACCAACCGGGGCGCATTGGAACCAAACTCAGAAGAATTCCAGAAGATCCGCGGCTCGTGCGCGGCCTGGCTTTTCAGCGCCAATGAAATGCCGGTTCTGCCCGCCTGCAATTCGCTTTGCACATAATCGGTAACATCCCAGGTGATATAAGCGTAAGCGCTATTGGTAACGGTAGCCGATGCCAGCGCGGTGTTTCCTGAAACAGGTTTATTATTCCAGGTAAGGGCATTTTCTGTCCATGTAATATTGCTTACCGGGAAAACGCCGACAGGCACACTGGGCACGGTGGTAAGATCAACTTTTCCATATACGCTCAATGTGGCAGAGCTGACATTTGAAATACCGCCTGCATCGAAACGCAGATATGTTTCCCTGTTATTACCGGTGGTAGTTGATGGGTTCACTTTAGTGATAAGCAATGTTGAATCTGTAACCCCGTGCGTAATGCCGGCATTGGCGCCGTCGCGTACATAGGCGTCCTGCACGGGCACCAGTGTAATGGTTTCACCGCCCGAACCGGTTTGTATTTTTACTTCCGTATAACTGTTCCAGGCATTTACACTATTGCCATGCCCTACAATGCGAACATATTTTGCACTGCGTGGCGTAAAGGTGAATGTTTCCAGGTTCAACGTACTGCCGCTGCTTACCACCCCCGTTGCAGCGTTGGTAAAGTTAACGCCGTCATTGCCTGTAAGTATATCAAAAGTTGAAGTTCGCGTATTACCACCGTAGAAGGCGATCTGCACACCGGTAACCGTAGCCGCATTGGCAAGACAGAGCTGGATCCATTGCCCGTCGCCATTGGCCGACCATCGTGTGTTGAGATCATTGTCGAGTACATTGGCCGGTACATTGCCATCGTTCCCGCTGGCAGTTACCGGTTCGCACGCAGGTTCGCCGCCATCTGCAATAACCGATAATACAGGTGGGTTGGAACCAGATTCACTGGAATTCCAGAATATACGCGGGTCATGCGCCTGCTCGCTCTTCAATGCCAATGCTATTCTTTTACGCCCTGCCGCCAGTTCCGCTTTTACATAACTGGTAACATCCCAGGTGTAATAGGTAGCGGCCGCATTGGTAACGGTAGTAGATGCCAGCGCTGCAACCGATGAAGCGGGTTTGTTGTTCCAGGTAATGGTGTTTTCTGCCCAACTGGTATTGGCCACTGAGAACACACCTACCGGTACGGCTGGTACGGTAGTTAAGTCAACCTTGCCAAATACTTTTAATTGTACAGAGGCCACATTGCCGGTAAGTGAGGTAAGATCGAATAGCAGGTACGACTCGCGGGCATTGTTTAATTGTGCGCCCGGCGCCAATTTGGTAATAAGAAGGGTAGAATCGGTAGTGCCGAAATTTGTACCTGCATTGGTGCCATCGCGCACATAGGCATCGTGTATGGGCGTATAACTTAACGCCGGCGGCGCTACCCTGAAATGTGCGGTATAAGTAGCATCATTATCGGTGATGTTAATATTTTGTAAGGCGGCGCCGCCATGTTCCCAGTGGTCGAACAAATAAGTTGTGCCATTTACTGTCTGGGGCGAAATTGCTTCCATCGGCCGCACCATACCACTCAGCGCAGGCGTATTATATGGAGCGGTAAAAGGCACATCATCTAACCGTATTTGTAAACCCGCCGGTACAGTGCGAAGTGAAAGTGTAGACAGGATCGGGAAGATCTCTACATAAGTAGTATCCCTTGCGCCCTGCGCATCACGCACAACCAGGTACAGCCGGTACCAGATATCGGTTTCAACATGGCCTTCGGCTGAAATAGGAAATGAGCCGTTACTGACGCCATCAGCGATCTCAGGTCCGGGGTGAATATGATTGGCATGATGAAAATCAACCCACCACTCAAAATTGGCAGCCGGCAAATTACCGTTCTCCGCATCGGTGCCTGTACCGCTGAAACTAATGGTTGTACCGGCTCTGAACGATGCGCCATTCACCGGACTGGTAATGGCTGCTACCGGGGGCGTGTTGGGTTGTGTTACCGTCAACGTGGCATTGTTACTTGTAACCGAGCCTGCGTTGTTCGTGACAACCACACTATATGTGCCGGCATGGGATGGTTGTACATTGGTAATGGTGTAGGTCGCCGATGTAGCGCCGGAAATAGCGGTGCCATTCTTTCGCCACTGGTACGTAGGCGCCGGGTTACCCGTAGCGGTAACGCTGAACGTAGCCGTATTACCCTGCGATATAGTAATACTTTGCGGCTGCGTGGTAATCACCGGCGCCTGCGTGCCGGTATAAATAATTCTGTAAAGCGCATTATTGTTCCTGCTTAAATAATACAGGTTGCCATCGGTTCCCTGTTTAACATATACGAGCCCACTGCCGAGGTTTGTACCAAAATTGCTGCGGGTGGGGGAGGTGGCGGCAGGGTTGATATGATCGATCCATGTGCCGCAGTAGTCGAGAAAGAAATAACGGCCGTTATATGTTGATGGATAATTGCTGATGGCCCCATTGAAGAACGTACCGCCATTTATGGCGCAGCCCTGCCCTGCTGGCGGTGGATCATTACGGTTAGTTGCGTACACATAAATGGGATTGGTAAAACCGGTGCAACCGCTGGTGCACATGCCCTCCTTGCTGGGCCACCCGAAATTACGTCCGCCGGTAGTGGCGTCATTGATCTCTTCCCAGGTGGCATTGCCCACGTCGTTCACAAAGATCTTTCCACTTACGGGGTCTGATGCAATGGTAAAAGGATTTCTCAATCCGTAAGCCCAGATCCTGCTGCGGGCGGCATTGCCGGTAAAAGGGTTACCGGCAGGCACGGTGCCATCTGAATTGATGCGTAATAATTTTCCAAGATAATTATCGAGGTTTTGCGAATTGGAACCAACCTGGTTCTCACCCACGGCAACATATAACTTACCATCATTACCAAATGCCAGTGCGCCCCCATTATGATAAATACCGCTTAATGTGGGCAGATCGAGTATGGGCGTTTCTGAACCGGCCACATCCCCCGTCATGGTAAAACGGCTCACGCGGTTATGCGGCCCCGAGGTATGCGTATAATACAGGTAAATGAACTGGTTGGTGGTAAAGTTTGGATCAATGGCTACTCCAATCAAACCTCTTTCCCCGCTGGTATTTACCGAAAGACTAACGGCGGGGGTAGATAAAAGGCTGCCATTTTTTACAACCCGGAGCTGACCGCTCTGCTGGCAAATAAGTACGCGGCCATCGGGTGTGAAAGCCATGGCGGTGGGATTGCTTAATGATGCGGTGACCTGAACGCGTTGAAAATTGGCTGGCAAAGTTTGCCCCTGTACTTTGGAGAATAGTAACAATAATAATATGAACAGGGTTGGCCATGCCGGCCATGCTTTGAGGATGTTTCTTTTTTTCATAATGATGGTTAAGGTTAATGACGAAAGAAATGCTATCGCTGCTGTAGATGTCAATTATTCCTTCAGCAGTTTTCTGGTAATGACTTTATCGTTATAAGTTAGCTTCAATGTATATACGCCGGAGGGCAGGCGGCCGGCATTGAAACTGGCTTTATGATTTCCCGCCTGAAGTATACCGTTTACCAGCACAGCTACCTGTTTGCCGGTTATATCGTACACTGAAAGATGGGTATTGGCCGGTTTGGCGAGGGAAAAAATAATAGTGCTGTTGTTTTTGAACGGGTTGGGAAAACTGTTTAACCCGCTCACCGTTGTTACACCGGTTATCTCCTGCCGTGCACCGGCGGCGGTTGTAATGGTTAATTGTGGCGCATTGCTTCCGGTTTCTTTCGAATTCCATAATAACCGGCCCTGTGTTTCCTCGTGGTTCTTCAATACAAAGGAAACTTTTGAACGGCCTGCAGCTATTTCGCTCTGAATATAGCTGCCTACATTCCAGTTGTAATACCGGGCCGTAGCATCGGTAACTGTTGTGGTGGCCAGTGCTGAAGAAGCGGAAGCCGGTTTATTGTTCCAGGTGATGGCCGATTCGGTCCAGCCGGTATTGGAAACCGTATACGCTCCAACAACAATATTGGCATCGCGGTTATCCTCCGTACGTCCGTTTACTTTTAAAGTAGCTCCGGTAACGGTGCCTGTTACGGAAGAAAGATCAAAGATGAAATAGCTTTCGCGGTTGTTGTTTGCCTGGCCTGCGGGCGCAACTTTGGTAATCAATGATGTTGGGTCGGTTGAACCAAAAGCGGTGCCGGCATTGGTGCCATCGCGTACGTAGGCATCGTGCTGTGCGTTCAGGTTTATGGGGCCGCCCGGGTTGCTGCCGCCTATACCGCTGGGACAAAGGCTCGCACTGCTTTCTGTAATACAAAAATCGTTGAACCGTACCTGTTCATCGCGCAGCACATCGTCTTTGCCGCGGTATACACCCCATTTGCCGCGGTTATAATCGGCGCCCGAGCGCCACATATCGAGGCTGTTGTTGGTATAAGAAAGTAAAAGTGCCCCGTCGCTTACGCGCGTTAATGTGATCTCGAATGTGCCCGCGCTGCCATCACTGCTTTTGTATTTTACATAGGCTTCAACCCAGTTGCCTTTAAAAGGCGCCAGGTCAACTTGTTTAACTGTGCCGAGGCTACCGCTGCCTTCGCCTGAACTGTGAATGATCTGCATCTTTTGCGGATTGCCGGCGCGTGGAGTAATGGTGATCAATGGCGCTCCGGCATCGCCTTCGATCGCTTTTATCTGAAAAATATGGGTGAACCGGCTGGAGGGAATAAAACCGGCGTCCAGTTTAAACTTCCAGCGATAATAAGCTGTTTGTCCCTGTGTGTGCTGCATGTCGGCAGGAGATCCTGACCCGCCTTTTATTTCCATACGCACCCTGTCTTCGTTCGTACAACGGTCATCATCGGCATCGGCATGACTGTGAAATACAAATACATATTTCCCTAGCGTGTTGTCAAATGCCTGCGTAACATGCGGGCCAAACGATGTATGTCTGCAATCGGGGTTCTCATTGCCAAACCCTTTTGAACTAATTAGGCTATAGGCGGTACCCGAACCGGTAGCGCTTAATGTAACCTGTGCGTGTAATGGATAATAGAGAAATAACAAAAGTAAAATTACAGCGGCTGTAAGAAGCCGGTTGTGTAGTAACGGTTTCATGTTGAACAAGGCTTTAAAGTGTAAATAATAGATGCCCGCCATCAGACCGGATGAGCATGATCTGTTGGTGCAGGTTGTAAACTGGCAGAGGTAGGGGTATGTGCTGTTCCGGGAGTATAGTTTGCGCGGTATGTGAACAGGCTAAGAGAACGAATATACCATAGCGATATATTCGCGAATGTTTTGTTTTTTCATATAGCAGTTGTTTTAAGTGAGAAGAAGGTCTATGAAGTAACTACTTTCTTCTATCAACCGCGTCCCTGCAATTAGCCGAATGGTAAACTATTTTAGCATCGTTTATCTGATAACGATAGAAAATACAGCCCCGGAATTCAAGCAAAAAAAGAACTATTTATATTTCATTGTACCTGACAGGATGTCTGGAAGATGACGGGCCTGCCCTAAATAAAAATTATTGATAAAAATTGTAATTTCTCTTAAGTTGTGGCTTAAATAAATGGGGGAAAGCATGATGAAGAAAATCCTGGTAATTTTTGCCCATCCGGTGTTAGAGAAGTCGCGGGTGCATAAATCGTTGCTGCACTCTATATCCCGGCTCGACCATGTAACTTTCAACGATCTCTACGAGAATTACCCCGATTTCGACATAGATGTAAAAAGAGAACAGCAGTTGCTGCTTGCGCATGACATCATCATCTGGCAGTTTCCTTTCTATTGGTACAGTGCGCCTGCTTTATTAAAGCAGTGGCAGGATCTTGTTCTGCAGCATGGGTGGGCGTATGGAAAGAACGGGATGGCGTTAAATGGCAAAAAGGTCTTCAACGTAATTACATCGGGCGGCGGTATGCAGGCCTATCAGCCTGATGGGTACCAGCATTGCACCATGAGCGATCTGTTGCGGCCTTATGAACGTACCGCCGCCTTGTGCCATATGGCCTACTGGCCCCCTTTCTGGGTTCCGGGAACACATAAACTCGAAGCGGCACAGATAGAAGAATTCGGCGAAAAATACCGGCAGCTCCTCATTGAATTGGGAAAGGGTAATTTAACCGATGAGGAAATACTGCCCGTTAACTGTATAAACGACCTCATAGAAATTACGAAAAGTAACACGGCATAAACATGGAGCATTCATTTTTTTCTACCGCATTGGTTTTCCTTGCAGCGGCCGTTTTGTTTGTACCGCTGGCAAAAAAGTCGGGACTGGGTTCTGTATTAGGTTATCTTATTGCCGGCGTTATCATTGGCCCGTTTGTAATGGGGTTTGTTGGCAAGGAAGGGCAGGATATAATGCATTTTGCCGAATTCGGGGTGGTTATGATGTTGTTCCTGATAGGGCTTGAACTGGAACCCGAGTTGTTATGGAAACTGCGTAAGTCGATCCTCGGGCTTGGCGGGCTGCAGGTAGTGCTCACTACCATTGTTATCGCGGGCATTGCCATGTTGTTCAATTTTGTATGGCAGCAGGCGCTGGCGCTGGGAATGGTGCTGGCTTTGTCTTCAACAGCCATTGTGTTGCAAACCCTTTCTGAAAAAGGGCTGATGAAAACATCTGCGGGACAAAGTGCGTTTTCAGTTTTGCTGTTCCAGGATATAGCTGTAATTCCAATGCTCGCACTTTTTCCTTTACTGGCCACTATTGGGAATGGAGGTGAAAAAGCGGCCGATCCGCATGCCGTAAAAACATGGGTTGATGGTTATCCGGGCTGGCTGCATGCACTGATCGTGCTGGGGTCAATTGCCGCTATCATTGCGGCAGGAAGAATTGCGGTTCGCCCCCTGCTGCGGATCATTGCCAAAACCAACATGCGTGAAATTTTTACCGCTTCCGCACTTTTGATCATCGTTGGTATTGCCGTTCTGATGACGCAGATAGGGTTAAGTCCGGCCCTGGGCTCGTTCCTTGCCGGCGTAGTGCTGGCCAACAGTGAATACCGGCATGAACTGGAGAGTGATATAGAACCGTTCAAAGGACTGCTGCTCGGCGTATTCTTTATTGCCGTTGGCGCTTCCATCGACTTCAATCTTGTTGCCGCACAATACAGCCAGATCATCTTGTGGGTATTTATTTTGATCGCTGTTAAAGTGGGCGTACTATTATTTCTGGGAAAGTTTTTCAAGGTCAGTATAGAGCAGAACTTTATTTTCTCCTTTAGCCTTGCACAGGTAGGCGAGTTCGCTTTTGTATTGTTCTCGTTCTCTTTACAACAGGGCATATTATCTGCGGAAACAACGAGTTTGATGACCGCTGTTGTGGCCATAAGTATGGCCCTTACGCCGCTGATCATACTTATAAATGAAAAATTCATACTGCCTAAAGTGGGAACCGATGAAGTGGAACAGCGGCCCGCTGATGAAATAGATGAAAAGAACCCGGTTATCATTGCCGGTTTCGGCCACTTTGGAAGTACCATAGGGCGTTTTTTGCGCGCCAATAAAATACCTGCCACCTATCTCGATCTTGACTCTGACCGGGTTGACGCATTGAGAAACATGGGTTTTAAAGTTTTTTACGGCGACGCTTCGCGGCATGAATTGTTACAGGCAGCAGGAGCCGATAAAGCGAAGATCATAATCATTGCCATCGATTCGCCCGAAAAGCGGTTGGAAATGATTGAAACGGTAAAGAAACATTTTCCGCACCTGCACATGCTTGTACGGGCCAAAAACCGGTTCGATGCATATGAGCTGATGAATGCCGGTATGCTGCATATTTACCGCGAAACACTGGAAACCAGCCTGCGGGTAGGGGTTGATGCCATGTCGTTGCTGGGGTATAGAAAATACACTGCGAAGCGGCTGGCAAAGAACTTTATGAAATACGATGAGGCGAATATGAAGTATTTGTCGGCCATCCGCAACCAGGAAGAGTATGTTATTGAGGCAAGAAAGTATATTGAAGAAATAGAAGAAACCATTCAGTCTGACCGGCAAAACCTGTTCTTTGGCGGCGACATGTCGTGGGACCCTGAAACGTTGCGCGAAGAAGCAAGGGCAAATAATAGTGGAACAATTGGCTGATATAAAATATAGGAGGCTGACCCAAAAGGTGGGTCGCCCTTAACGGATACATGCCTTTCCGCGAAGCAATAGGGCGGCTCACCTTTTTTACGCAAGATGAGCCACCCTTCAACGGTCAGAAAGGGGCAAGCGAAGCCAGGGGTGATCCTCCTTACAGATTCTCTTTACCTGGTCAGCCCCTTTTGCCTATTGCTTTTGCGAGTTAACATAATGCGCTGTGGCTTCTTTTATAAAAAGCGCCAGCTCCATACTGGGCAGGCCGTTAACCGGGGTGTAACGGTTGTCTTCCACATACAACTCGCCCAGTTTTCTGAAATATTCCAGTTTACCCGTTTTTATTTGTCCGCCGGTAAGCCGCAGAATGATCTGATAACGCCGCGCTATGCATTCCTGCACTTCTTTGCTTTTGGGGTCGCCGGTCATAAGCGCCGTTAATTGAGCGGTAATGTCGTTCAACTCCTTTTTCAGCGTTTCCATTTCTTCTTTGCTGAAACTGCGAAGCGTTTCCTCCGCCTCTAAAATGGTTTCCTTACCCCATTTCGTCATGGCTTCCGTTCTGTATGCTTCCATTTTTTCGCGGGAGATGCCATCATAAAGATCCTCTACCTGTAACATAGTGTTGTTTTTTAGTGTTACCAATGTTTTTTCAATGGTACCAACCAATGTGTTTATCCTTTCCTTCCGGGCCAACAGCGCCTTTTTATGTCCTTCCAGCGCCTGCACTACATCGAATGCAGGATCGTCCAGAATGGCGCCGATCTCTTTCAGCGGAAAATCGAGCTCGCGGTAAAAGAGGATCTGCTGCAAACGCAACAGTTCTTTTTCGCCATACAGCCGGTACCTGGCCTCGGTACGTACGGAAGGTTTCAACAAGCCCAGCTTATCATACAGGTGCAAGGTGCGCACGCTTACGCCCGCCAGTTTCGAGAGCTTTTTTACAGAATAGTTGTCCATCGTTTGGGTTTATACCTGACGCGAACAAATATAGCCTATGACGTAAGGTAAGGGTCAAGAGAAAACCCGGGTTTTTTTCCTTTCGTGAAGGAGAACTTACACCTTAATACCAAATCATAGCATCCTTACGGCCGATGCTACCACTGTTCTTAGGGTTTTCTTAGGGTATTCTCAGGGTGTACCTAGGGTTAAAACCCTAAGAAAACCCCAGGATGACCCTAAGATGACCCCAGGATGACCCCAGGATGGAAGGAGGAAGAGAGACAGCAAAGCGGTTGAATAAAACTGGTAAATGCCCCGGGTGTCATAACGGCGCATAAACGGTTGCCTTTCACCCGGTGTTGGCGCATGATAATTTACTGGGTTGTAAATGGCTGGTGAAGCCGGGCATTTGTGGTGCACTTTCGGGGGGCTGGGAGGCATATTAATTTCCATATTGCCCACAACATGATGTAAATCAGTTAGTCTTAACATTTAACCCCCTAATTGGAAACATTTGGGTCCCTCGTTTCAATTCACCAGGTTTTAGTTTTATGGTATCAATTAACGCTTGTATTGCTAATACTATGAAACTACGACTGCTGCTTTTTAGTATCGTGTGCACCTCATTTTTCAATGCCTTATTGGCAGAAACTCCATCTTACATTACCACGCCAACCGGCGTTATCATTTTTACCGATAGCCTGGTTACCGGAACTTCACGGGCCGTTAAACTGGAAGTTATTGCCGATAATATCATAAGGGTTATAGCTGCACCGGGTAAGGAAATGGCTGCTACCCAAAGCCTGGTTACCGCTTACAGCAAAAAGCCGGGCCTTGCCTGGAATGTGGTTCCTTCAAAAGGCAGCCTTACCTTAAAAACAAAAAGCCTTGCGGCCATCGTTGATCTCAAAACCGGGGTGGTTACTTTCTTCGATGCCAAAGGCAAAAAAATACTGGCCGAAAAACCACCGCTAGGCAGAAGTTTCGAACCTGTGGTATTCGATGGCAAACGGTTGTATGCGCTTACCCAAACATTTCAGTCAACCCCCGATGATGCGTGGTACGGCCTGGGGCAGCACCAGGATGGCGTATTTAATTATAAAGACCAGCAGGTAACGTTCTTCCAGAACAATACTGAAGTAGCCATTCCGTTTTTGATCTCCAGTAAAAACTATGGCATCCTGTGGGATAACTATTCTCTTACGAAGGCAGGGGATGCACGCCCCATGCACCAGCTTTCTTCTTTCAGGCTATATTCAAAAAATGGCGAACAGGGCTGGCTTACGGCCTCGTATTGTAATGATAGATCAAAACCGGATGACATTGTTTTGGAAAGGGCGGAGTCGGCGATCGATATGGAATTCCTGAACGATTCAAGGATACAGCTTCCGGCCGCATTTACCCCGGCCACCGGTTCGGTAATATGGGAAGGAAGCATTGCAAGCGCCATCACCGGTTTGCACAGGATCCGTTTTGTTTTCGGCGGCACCATAAAAGTATCTGTGAACGGAAAAACCGTATTGAACCGCTGGCGTAAAGCCTGGAATCCCGCGCCGGCATTGCTTCCGCTCAATTTGAAAAGCGGCGAAAAAACTGACATTCGTATTGAATGGGTACCCGAGGGCGCTGAATCCTATTTATCGGTAAAATGGCAGGAACCGCTTACGAAGACGGAACAGAATGCATTTACTTTCAGTTCCGAGGCCGGTAAACAGGTTGACTATTATTTTATTTCCGGCGCCAATATGGATGATGTAATTGCCGGTTACCGCAACCTTACGGGTAAAGCGCCCATCGTTCCAAAATGGGCACTGGGTTTCTGGCAAAGCCGCGAGCGGTATAAAACACAGGCCGAAATACTTGCCACCATCGATGAATTCCGCAAGCGAAAAATTCCTATCGATAATATTGTTCTCGACTGGAGTTACTGGCGCGAGGCAGAATGGGGAAGCCAGGATTTTGATGCAAGCCGTTTTCCTTCGCCCGATAGCATGATCGATGTGCTGCATAAAAAATACAACACAAAGCTCATGATCTCGGTATGGCCGAAGTTTTATGAAGGCATTCCCGCCTATAACGAATTTGACAGGCAGGGCTTCCTGTATAAAAGAAATATTGCCGACCGCCAGCGCGACTGGATCGGTAAAGGGTATGTTTCCACTTTCTACGATGCGTTCAATGAAAACGCACGAAAAAATTTCTGGGACCTCATTCATAAAAAAATATACACCAAAGGCATCGATGCCTGGTGGATGGATGCCAGCGAACCCGATATTTTGTCAAATGTGAGCCCCGAAAAAAGAAAACTGCAAATGACGCCGGTTGCTTTGGGCAGCGCGGCAGAATACCTGAATGCATATCCGCTGCAAAATGCAAAAGGCATTTATGAAGGACAGCGTTCAACCGATCCCGATAAACGCGTATTCTTATTGACCCGTTCAGGTTTTGCCGGTTCACAACGGTATGCGGCGGCTATCTGGAGCGGCGATATCGGCGCTACCTGGCACGATATGAAGGCGCAGATCGCTGCGGGAATTAATTTCTCCATGTCGGGCCTTCCTTACTGGACCATGGACATTGGCGGTTTTGTAGTGCCTGAAAAATTTGAAAAACCAAATGCGGAAGATCTCGAAGAATGGCGCGAGTTAATGACCCGCTGGACGCAGTTTGGCGCTTTTGTTCCTTTGTTCCGTTCGCATGGGCAGTTCCCTTACCGCGAAGTATTTAATACCGCACCGGAAACGCATCCTGCCTATCAAAGTTTTTTGTATTACGACAAACTGCGGTACCGCCTCATGCCTTATATCTATTCACTGGCCGGAGCGGCATACCATAACGATTACACAATTATGCGCGGCCTGGCTATGGACTTCGGAACCGATACTGCCGTATTGAATATCGGCGATCAGTATATGTTCGGCGGTTCATTGCTGATAAACCCCGTGTATGAACACAGGCAAACCAAACGCGAGCTATACCTGCCCAAAAGCGCCGGCTGGTACGACCTGTATTCAGGCAGGTGGTATGCGGGCAAACAAACAATTATGGCAGAAGCGCCTTATGAGCGCATGCCCGTATACGTAAAGGCCGGGTCAATTATTCCGTTCGGGCCCGAGCTGCAATACACGGCTGAAAAACCGGCCGACACCATTACGCTGAACGTTTATGCCGGCGCCGATGCGTCATTCGATCTGTATGAAGATGAAGGCGTGAATTATAATTATGAAAAAGGCGCCTATGCCATCATTCCTGTAAAATATAACGAAGCCGCAAAAACGATCACCATCGGCGACCGTAATGGAACGTTTGCCGGAATGCTGCAAAAAAGAACATTCCGTATCAATTTCATTACGCCGGGAAAAACGATGATGCTCGACTTAGGCGCCAGGACCGCCCGGGAAGTGCTGTATGAAGGAAAGAAAATGAACATAAAACTGTAGTTAAGTTAAAAATTTAAATATGAAATCAACCCAAACGATCTGCTTGCGACTATTGCTGCTATGGGGAATGTTGTTTGTATTCCTGCCTGGCAATACGTATGCGCAAACCGAAAAGATCAGTGGTACGGTATTACATCAACGTACTGCTGAGCCGGTACCGGGCGCAACGGTTACGGTTAAGAAAACCAATCGCGTTGCCGTTACCGATGCTGCCGGAAAGTTTTCGATCAATGCATCGGCCGGCGAAGTGCTGGTGATCACCTCCATCGGGTTCACTCCGCAGGAAACAACTGTTGGGGCAGGCGAGTTGAGCATACGGTTACAGGAAGCCGACAATCAACTGGAGAATGTAATTGTGATCGGTTACGGCACACAAAAGAAAAAACTTGTTACCGGTGCTAACATCCAGGTAAAGGGGGCCGATATTCAAAAGCAGAACACCACCAATGCGCTGCAGGCTTTGCAGGGGCAGGCGCCGGGTGTGCAGATCACCTCTTACTCGGGCCAGCCAGGCGCCGGTATGAATGTGATCATTCGCGGTAAAGGTACTATTGGCAATTTCGGGCCGTTGTATATTGTTGACGGAATTCAGACAGTGGATATTTCTTACCTGAACCCGGCCGACATTGAATCGATCGATGTGCTGAAAGACGCGGCTTCTGCTGCCATCTACGGCTCGCAGGGCGGAAACGGCGTTATTATAGTTACTACAAGAACCGGAAAAACCAATCAAAAACTTCAGCTTACGCTCGATGGTTTTTATGGTGTGCAGAACATAGCCCGCAAAGCGCCATTGCTGAATGGAAAAGAATATGCGATCATAATGAACGAAGCGGCTATCAATTCCGGTAAATCACCTTTATTCACTAATGACGTTGTGAATAATTTACCGGTTAGCACCAACTGGATGGATAAAATGTTTGATAAGGATGTACCTTATCAAAACTATGTATTGGGGCTGCAGGGTGGGGGCGCCGGTTCTGCATTTACCGCATCGCTGGGTTATACCAACCAGGGGGGCATTATAGGCGGTTCGGGCATCTCCAATTTCGAACGGTACACTTTCAGAATAAATTCCGAGCACAACCTGTATCAGAACATCGTTAAGATGGGGCAGCACCTCACCTTTAATTATCAAAATACAAGGGGTATTGCGGTTGACGGACAATACAACAATACTTTACGGGCTGCCTTCGGTACCAGTCCGTTCCTGCCCATGTACGATTCAGCGGGAAAATATTTCAGTGCCGATAAATTGGGCTGGTATCCGGGAAAAGCCGATCAGGCATGGAACAGTGGAGAATCGAACCCATATGCAACGATGGATTACACTACCCGTAACCGTCACAGCAACCAGGCTTTGTTTGGCGATGTGTATATCCAGGTTGAACCCATAAAAGGATTGAAATTCCGTTCAAGCCTCGGGTTGAACTATGCCAACACTCAAAGCCATGGTTATACGCCGGTTTACCGGCTTTCAATATATGCATTTAATGATACCGCCAAGGTTACCCAGTCAATGGGCAACGGCCGCACCATACAGTTCGACAATATGCTTACGTATGATTTCAAGGTGGCGAATGATCATAGTTTCAGTGTTATGGCCGGTGCCTCTTCTTTAAAAACAAAAAGCGACAGTATCAGTGGTTACAACTGGGATCTGCGTGTTTCCGATATCAGGTATGCTTATTTAAGTGTTGCCCAAAATGTGAGCAGGGGCCTTCCTTATATGGGTATTACCGGCTTCCCTTATGAGCGGGCGCTGCTTTCCTACTTCGGAAGATTACAATATAACTTCCGTGAAAAGTACCTGTTGAATGCCACCTTCCGCGCCGATGGTTCTTCCAAGTTTGCATCATCGGGCCGTTGGGGATATTTCCCATCCGTATCGGTAGGTTGGGTTGCTTCATCGGAAGAATTCATGCAGTCTGTTGCATGGCTCGATCATTTGAAGGTTCGTGCAAGCTGGGGCCGCGTGGGTAACCAGGACGTAATCGCTAACCAGTTTCTATCACCCGTTGTGTTTAACAATGCCGGGTATATTTTTGGCAACCAGGAAGGCGCATCTGTACAGGGCGCTTATACAAGCAGGCTGGCCAATCCTGATATAAAATGGGAAACATCACAACAAACCAATATCGGTATCGACGCCGTTGTGATGAAGCGGTTGAATGTAACGTTTGATTATTATGTAAAGGATACGAAAGACTGGCTGATCACCGTGCCCCTGCTGGCAACCGCCGGCGCCGATGCACCGTTGATCAACGGCGGAGATGTAAGGAACTCCGGTGTTGAACTGGCCCTTAATTACCGTAATAATATTGGCAAGCTCAATTATTCAATTGGTATAAACGGCGCATATAATAAGAACCGGATAGGCAGCATTCCAACGAGCGACGGTATCATTCATGGTAATACGAATGTGCTGTACGCGAATGCAAATGAGTTTTACAGGGCGGCGAACGGCCAGCCGGTGGGTTATTTCTGGGGCCTGAAAACAGATGGCATTTTCCAGAACGAAGCCGAAGTGAACAATTACGTAAGCAAATCGGGCAATAAAATACAGCCTGATGCACAACCGGGCGATGTACGTTATGTTGATCTTGACAACGACGGTACCATCAGCGATAAGGACAGAACGAAGATCGGTGATCCCAACCCTGATCTTACCTATGGTTTTAATGTATCGTTGGAGTATAAAGGGTTCGACTTCCTGGTACAGGCTTCCGGTGTGGCGGGCAACCAGATCGTACAATCATGGCGTAACCACTCCGGTGCACAGGGCAACTATTCAACCGAGATCCTTGGCCGCTGGACCGGTCCCGGCTCTTCCAATAAAATTCCCCGGGTAACGGAAGATAACCGCAACTGGACAAATTTTTCCGATCTGTACATCCATAAGGGCGACTTCCTGCGCATAAGCACTATTACACTAGGTTATGATCTGGCCAATGTGGTCAAAAAAAGCTATCTGAGCAGGGCAAGGTTATACGCCTCTGTGCTGAATGCTTTCACCTTCACCCGGTATAATGGCATGGATCCGGAAGTTGGCTATAATGAAGGCTTTTCTTCGGGCATCGATCTTGGTTATTATCCAAGGCCGAGAGTGGTAATGATTGGTGCAAACATTCGCTTTTAATTAAAACTGCAGTAACAATGAAAAACGTAAAACTATATATACCGGTAATTGCGCTGTTATCGCTGGCGGC
Organism: Niastella populi; assembly: GCF_002078015.1. GTDB lineage: Bacteria > Bacteroidota > Bacteroidia > Chitinophagales > Chitinophagaceae > Niastella > Niastella populi. The sequence continues at coordinate 42,286 of NZ_LWBP01000210.1, forward strand.
CTGTAAAAAAAGCTTTCTCGATACGGAAGATGTAAAGGTTGCCTCGGATCAGAACTTTTATAAAATACCATCCGATGCCTGGAAAGCGCTGGTGGGCGCCTATGATGGCCTGCAGCGGGTATGGGCAGAAGGGGTTGCATTGCCGGTGGCAGCGGAAATAATGTCTGATAACGCATTTGGCGGTACCGGTAATTCAGATGGATTGGGCTTCCAGATGATGGATGAGTTTGACAAATTGCGTTCACCGGCCGATGTAAGCATGTTTGGTAATAACTGGACAGCCTACTACAAAGCGATCTACCGCGCAAATGTGTTGTTGTCGAAGCTCGATCAAATTGAGTGGGCCGGTAGTGAAGACCTGCGCAAAGTGTATGAATCGGAAACAAGGTTCCTGCGGGCTTATTGTTATTTTGATATGGTGCGGTTGTTTGGCAATATTCCGTTGGTAACAATACCTACAACGGAAAATGTACCACAGGCCAATCCCGATGATGTATACAAGCTCATTGCCGAAGATTGTAAGTTCGCGGCTGACAATCTTCCGGCAATAAGTTATACCAGCCAGGCTGCCGCTACCCGTGGCCGCGTTACCAAATGGGCTGCAGAATCGCTTATTGGCCGCGTTTATCTTTACTATACCGGTTATTATAATAAATCCGATCTGGCCGGCGTGGTATCAAAAGCACAGGCGCTTGCTTACCTCGAAGATGTGATCAGCAACGGCGGTTTTGGGCTGGTCGACAAGTTTGCGAACTTATGGCCTGCAGCTTCCGGCGCCAACTATGTGGGTGAAGAAAATAAAGAAACGATCTTCGCTATCAGGTATACGTACACCAGCAATTACGATGGCAATGTCGATGGCAACCACTGGCTGGTAATGTATGGAATCCGTGGTAAGAACTATGCGCCTTATGGCCTTGGCTGGGGCGGCGGTACCGTAAATGCAAAATTGTGGAATGCCTACAATGCCAATGATACCAGAAGATCCGCTACTATTGTTTCCATTGCCGGTGAGGGAATCGACCTGCAAAACAAAAACGACCAGCGGGAGTATACCGGTTATTATCAAAAGAAGTATGTGCCTATGTCTTCAGGCGATACCAGCCTGGCGGTAAAAATGGGGGGCCTCAATTTTATGATCGGCCAGTTCCAGGATTATGTTTCCATCCGCTATGCAGATGTGTTGTTAATGGCTGCCGAACTGGGTTCTCCCAATGCACAAACCTATTTCGACGATGTGCGTAAAAGGGCATGGGGCGCCAACTTCGTTCAAACGACGGTAAACCAGGCGAACATCATGAACGAAAGAAGGCTCGAGTTTGCCGGGGAAGGAATTCGTTACTACGATCTGCTTCGACAGGGGGTTGGTACTGCCGCCAGTGTAATTGGGGAATCGGTTGTACTGCAAAATGGCGGCGCCAACGTTACAAAGAATATTCTTCCTTCAAAGATCAATGAAACAAAAGGCCTGGTGCAGATTCCCAATTCACAGATCACCTTATCGAATAATGTGTTAAAGCAGAATGCCGGCTGGTAATAACATTGACAACATTTAAAAAGCAAACAAATGAAACGCTATAATAAATTAACGGTGTTGGTTGCACTGGCGGTATTTACGGTGGTCGGCTGTAAAAAGACAGACTACAGTTTAGCGGGCACGCCCGATAAATCGGAGATCGACATGGAAGTGAAACAAGACCTGCAGGTGGATGCCGGTGGTAATACGGTTTACCTTATCAATCATACCGAAAAAGTGGAGCCCTACTGGAATTATGCAACCGGTACTTCAACCCGGCGCATAGATACCGTGCGCTATGCGTTCAAGGGCGATTACGTAGTACAGCGCACAGCCATTACCGCTGGCGGCCTGGTAGAACTGGACCCTGTTACCATTCATGTAACGAAAGATAACCTGAACTATGTAAGCGACCCATTGTGGATCCTGCTGACCGGTGGGCCTGGAAATGAAAAGACCTGGCTGCTCGATGCCAATGCCAATGGCGATCAGAAATTCTTTACCAGTCCGGCATACTTTACCGGTCAGAGCAATGTAGCAAGCACCAAAGCGCCCGACGGGCAAAGCGTTATCTGGCCACAATGTTCAGATGCGTCTGACCCTATGTGCTGGAAATATGAGCCCAATTACCTGAACGATACCTGGGTGTCGCCAAAACAGGATTATGGTTTTATGACGTTTAGTTTAAAAGGCGGTCCGTTTTTGACTACCGACCATAAAGGGGTTGCTGGCGTAAATACCGAATCGGGTACGTATTATTTTGATGTAAATACCCTTACCCTCACAACCAGCAATGCAACTGTGTTAGGCGTGGCGTTTACACCCACCGATGCCGGCAATCTGTTAAGTTTAAAGGTGCTTACATTAACCGGGAACACCATGCAGTTGGCGGTTAAGCACAAGTCAAAACCGGAATACCAGGTATTGAATTATATCAGCAAACAATACAGCGACAACTGGGTTCCACCGCCGCCGCCTGCAAAAAAGCCCGACGATGGTTACAACCCATCATTTGCCGCAGGTGAACTGGTGAACATGCTTACCGGTGGCGCCGCTTCACCCGGCCGCTTCTGGGCATTGGATGTAAATGGTAACCCGGTTGACTGGATCGCAAAAGGCAATGGCTGGACAACCAGTAAAGCCTCTTCAACTCCCTGGGGATGGAATACCGATTGGGAAACGGCAGTGAATGGTGCATGGATCCGTTTCGATCTTGTAAATGGCCAAAACTATTCCCGCTACCAGAACGGAACACTTACCACCGGTACATTCACGGTAGATGAAACAAAGAATGAAGTAACCCTGGTAGGAAATACATTGTTGCAGAACCCGGCAAGTTCGTTGAACCCGACAGCTACCACACTCAAAGTAGTGAAGGGCTGGCCAACCGATTATAAAAATAAAGGCATTTGGTTCGGCACCAGCTATGATGCAGGTAAAGACGAATGGCTGTCATTCCACTATATAATGCCATAAGCAATAAATAAAAGCGAACACAGGCAACAACTTTTTCCAAAATTGTAAACGCGATAACGGAAATCAGTAATGGTTCAAATCAAATCAGAGAGGCGCCTCAAACTTGAAAGCAAGTGCGGGCGCTTCTTTACATGTAGTAACAGCCGGTTACTGGCCATCATATTATGAAATTATCAGGATGGCGCAGGATGCTTTTCCTTTGGTACATTAATACCTTGAGCACCAGTATTTATAATAATCAGTAAACGCTGCTATATGAAAAAATGTCTGCTTACCCGGGCATCGATGCTCATTTCCCATGCCCGTTATCGAAAGTTGTTGCTTTTTTCTCTCTCCATTCTGTTGTGGAGCGCCTCTTTCTCGCAAAACAGCTTAATTGTATCGGGTATTGTTGAAGATAAAACAGGGCCGCTTGAAGGTGTAAATGTGTCGGTTCAGGGATCAACGACCGGAACATTTACAGATAAGAGTGGAAAATTCACCCTGGGGGTGCCCGATCAAAATTCAACCCTCGTTTTTTCATTTATCGGTTATGTTACGCGCACCATGCAGGTGGGCGGCAACACCACCTTCAATATTACACTGGAGGCCCAGGATAAATCGTTGAACGAAGTGGTGGTGATCGGTTATGGTACCGCGCGCAAAAAAGACCTTACGGGGGCAACGGCTTCTGTAAGCGGCGCCGAGATCGTAAAGATCCCGGTAACCTCCGCTGCACAGGCTATCACCGGTAAAATTGCCGGCGTAAATGTCGTTACGCAAAGCGGTGCGCCCGGTGCGCCCATCAACATTACCGTACGCGGCGGAACTTCCATTACCCAGGGTAACTCCCCCCTGTATATTGTTGACGGGTTTCAGATGGATGATGCGTTGAGAAATATCGACGCCAATGACATCGAGACCATCGATGTAATGAAAGACGCCTCTGCAACCGCTATTTATGGCGCCCGCGGTTCAAACGGGGTTATTCTCATCACCACCAGATCGGGCAAAAGCGGCAAAACGCAGGTCACTTACAACGGTTATGTGAGCTTTGAAAAACTCGCCAACAAACTTGAGTTATTGAATCCGCAGCAATATGCCGGTTACCAGTATGAATTTCAGCTGCTGGCCGGCCGGCCCGATAAATGGGCTAAGAATTTTGGCGGTGATATCAACGATCCGAATTTCTATACCGGTGCGGCGGAATATATCCGTAATACGTATGGTAATACACCCGGCATCGACTGGCAGGATCTTGTTTTTGGCGGCACCGCGCTGTTGAAAAGCCATAGCGTAGCGCTAAGCGGCGGAAATGAAAAAACAAAAATGATGCTCAGCCTGAACCACATTGGGCAGGAAGGTATTCTGGCAAAACATGGTTTTCAAAAGACCAATGTACGCGCCAATATCAACCACCGCATCTCCGACCGCATCAGGGTTGAGTTCAATTCCAATTTCAATACTATGAAGTTGCAGGGTGGAGGTAACATGTCGGGCCAGCTGAAACTGAGCATACTGCAGCCTGTTACAGGAGGTACGCGGTTCTCAGATGCACAACTGATAGATACCGATATCAGCGAAGACATGCAGGCCGACGATTCGCAGTATGATATTTACAATCCCATCATTACAAACGACGCCGTTACCAGAACAAGGTATACCCGGCAGTTCGTAAACAATGCAGCCATCAATATCGACCTTATGAAAAACCTTACCTGGCGTACTGCCGGCAGCTACATGTGGCAACAGATACGGGAAGATTTCTGGGACGATGGCCGTACAAAAACTTCCCAAACCTATGGCGGTCCCTGGGGCAGCCGTGACAACAGTGAAAAATATTCCTGGCAAATAACCAATACCCTGAACTGGAAAAAAACATTTGGCGGGCACAGCCTGAACGTAATGGCCGGCCAGGAAACCTATTATAGCGAGTCTATAAACCTCGATAATACCTACTCAGGATTCGGACCTAACAATTTTGGTTTGAACAATGTGGCCATGGCCGATACCCTGTATGATAAAGGATCAGGCAAAAGCCGGTTTGGACTGGTATCGGTATTTGGCCGTATCATGTATAGTTACGCCGATCGTTACCTGGTAACCGCCACTATGCGTGGCGATGGGGTTTCGAAATTTGCACCCAGCCGCCAATGGGGCGCATTGCCCTCCATTTCGGCCGCATGGCGTATTTCACAGGAGGAGTTCATGCAGGATTTCACTTTCTTCGATCAGTTGAAATTACGCGTGGGCTACGGAACCACCGGTAACTGCAACATCGACGACAACATGTATGTCACTGCCTACGGCGGCGGTTATTATGCCATCAACAGGCAACAGGTGAATACGCTGGTGCCGGGGTCCAAACTGGCGAACGAGGAACTGGTATGGGAAAAAACGAACTCGTTCAACGTTGGTGTCGATATGGCCATTCTCAAAAACCGCGTAAACCTCAGCGCTGATTTTTACAACCAGCAATCGAATAATTTGTTGCTCGAAGCCAGCATCCCCACCTCAACCGGTTACTCTACCCAGTTTCAGAATATCGGTTCCATTCGCAACCGCGGGGTGGAGTTTGTGCTGAACACAAAAAATATTGTGAGTAAAGATTTTCAGTGGACAACCAACCTGAACATTTCATTCAACAGGTCGCGCGTGCTTCATTTGAATGGCACCGACAGGTTAGCTCCCTCCGATATGTTCATTATTGAAAAAGGCAAATCGTTAGGAAAATTCTACGGCTACCAGTACGATGGCTTATATACCACCGACGATTTTGTTCAGAATGGAAGTACCTACACGTTGAAAGATGGCGTTGCCCGTTTAAAGGGAAGTAATGCCGCCAATGTTAAACCGGGCGATATAAAATATAAACCAGCTGCCGGCGAGTTTGATACGAAAGGCAACCCGGTTTGGAGCACGGCCGACCGCACCATCATCGGCAGGGGCGAACCCGATTTTACCGGCGGTATCACCAACACGTTTGCCTATAAAGGATTTGACCTGAACATTTTCATGAACTTCGTTTCAGGCAACAAAATATTCAATGCCAACTCCCGTCGCTTCTTAGGGCCCTACCTGCCCAATCAAACCATGCTGGCGCCTATGGCCAGCCGTTTCACACTGATTGACCCTGCAACCGGCCAAGAAACAACCGACCTCGCGCGCCTCGCCGAGTTGAATCCCAATCAATATGCCGCTGACGCCATGTGGAGTTTGCATTCAGATAACAGCAAGGCCATAAGCGATAATATCAATTATTACCTGGAAGATGGTTCCTTCCTGCGTTTGAATACGATTACCCTCGGTTATTCATTGCCCCGTCAATTATTGAAAAAGGCCGCGATCAACCAGGCAAGGGTATACGCAACCGTGAACAACATTCACACCTTTACAAGCTACACAGGCTACGATCCTGAAGTGGCTAATACAGATAACCCAACAAAGAAAGGCCTCGATGATTCGGCCTATCCCCGCGCAAAAAGTTTTGTGATCGGTTTGAATGTAACCTTCTAGTCCTAATTTAAAAACGAACAGCAATGAAAAAGATATTATATAATATAACCATATTGACATTTGCGGTGCTGGGCTTTACTTCCTGTAAAAAATGGCTCAATATGCCATCTGAAAGTAAGTTCGACAGCGAAACCACTTTCCAGACCGTCGACAAAGCGGAGATGGCTGTATTGGGCATTTACCCGTTTACATTCAACAGGGAATTGTATTATCAGTTTGGCATGGGTACCGATGAGTGTTTCTCAACCGAAGGAGAAACAAATTCGAAGAACCAGTTTTCGAATTATGTGTATTCGCCCGGTATTACACCAACAGATACCTATACCGCCATGTACCGGGCCATTGAATATGCCAATGTTTGTATAAAGAATCTGAGCGCGATGACCGCGGCCGGCGAAGCTGAGCAAAAAAAGATAAACATGTTGCTGGGCGAGTCGTACGCCATGCGCGCAATGAGCTATCTGAATGTGGTGCGCCTTTTTGGCGATCTGCCGTACCCTACCATACCCGTTCAGGACGCAGGTACTTTTTCTTCATCGCGGGTTAGCCGCGATACCATTTATGATGGTTGTGTGGCCGACCTGCAAAAAGCGATCGATCTGTTGCCATGGAAAAGCGAAGGCATGGTGGCAACGCCGGAACGTTTTACAAAAAATGCCGCCTATGGCATCCTGGCCCGGGTAGCGTTATATGCGGCCGGTTATTCGTTGCGTTGGGACCTGGCCAGTTATTCGGCTGGTTCTATTACTATGGGGCAGCGCACCGATGCGGCCCGTATACGCGAGTTGTACCAGATTGCGTCCGATGCATGCAATGCGGTTATGACGAAAGGCGAGAATGATCTGCTGGGAAGTTTCGAAACCGTTTTTCGCGACCTCGTGAATGGCAGGTACAATAAAGAGTCAATGCTTGAGTACGGTCAGTACGGCACTAATGTGAACGGCTCGGCCATTGGTTATACAAACGGCATGTTTGCCCATACCAGTTCTTTGTATGGAAAAGCAGAGCCTTTAATGGGAGCCATGCCCACATTATTGTATGATTTCGGGGAAGGCGACCAACGCCGTGATGTAAGCATTGCAACGTATGGGGTAACTTCAGCCAACAAACGCCAGATGAACCCCTACGGAAGCAACCGCATTGGTAAGTTCCGCGTTACCTGGAAATCAGGATCGGGTACGGCCATCAATAAACGCGATATCAACTGGCCCTGGCTGCGCTATTCAGATATATTGCTGATGTATGCAGAAGCACAAAACGAGTTGAACAATGGCCCTTCCGCTACCGGCAAAGCTGCATTTGAAAAAGTAAGGATCCGGGGTTTTGGCGGCGATGCCGGCAAAATTGGAACAACGCCCGCTACTTACCAGGATTTTAAAAATGCGATCATCAATGAACGTAAACTGGAACTGGCATTTGAAGGCTTGCGCAGAACCGACCTGGTTCGCTGGGGTATTCAGTATGAAGTGCTGAGCCAGGCAAAGCAAAACGTGATCGATATGGCAAATAAAACAGGAAAGTATGCCAATATCGATCTGTTCAGGGCGTATAAACTGGAAACAGCTACCACATTCAATGATCCCGTTGTAGCCATTCCGTATATCGGTTATAAAACAGCGCCCACGCCGGCAGAGCAGGCTCAGTTGACTACCGACGGATATACATTGCTGAATATGCACAGCAATGTGGCGCCACACGGCGGCCGCGAGTTGGCGGCAAGCCAGGCCTGGGTAAAAGCTATCTTCAGGGGGCTCGAAAAAAATAAAACGGAACTGTTACCGCTGAACACTACTACAATTGATAACAACCCTGGTTTGGCCGGGCAGCAACATCCTTTGTATTAAAATAAAAATGATGAACCTCAGAAGGGGTGGGTCGCCTGGAGCGGCCCACCCCTTTTGCTTTAATGTTGTTGTGATGAATTATCTCCCCACGGAACAGATTTTGCTGCACTTGTTATTAAAGGTGATGCCATCTTATTGTTTCATATAAAAAAAGGAGAAACTATGAAAAGAATGATTTTGTTTTTAATGACAACGTTTCTGACTGTTACCTTTTTGCATGCGCAAAAACCTGAGGTGATCATAAAAGACAAAGCCGGATGGAACAAGATCGGCGACGCAAAGGTTGATTTCAGCAACGACAAGGATAAATTTATTTTATTATGGAAAGATAAATTCAAAATGCTGCAGATAAGGGTAAAAGACGCGCCTGTTCATATTGAAACCATGTCGGTAGAATATGAAGGGGGAACAAAGGAAGATATTTCGCTGGCTTCAGAGCTTAAGAGCGGTTCAGCAAGCCGGGAAATAGAACTTAAGAACCCCGATAAGGAAATAAATAATGTAACATTCGTATATCGTACCGTTTCCGGTTCCGGAACTTCCAAAGCGGAAGTGGAACTATGGGGTATGAAATGATCTGAGGTAGCGCGGCTCTTATAATTGAGCTACGATTATCCTGTCAACGGAATAGCAGCCTGCCATTGGGAGGCTGCTATTTTTAAGTCCCTGCTGTAGAAAGTAATGCTCGATCTATGAAATATGTTCCCCATGCATAACTATTGAAAATAAACTAATGACTCGCTTATTTATTGTAATGCTGCTGCTGGCTGCTACACACGTAAATGCCCAGCATAGCTTGTGGTCTCCTGATTCATTATCCAATTCCTCTCCCAATTTTGCAATGGACCGGTACAACCAGTTGCTCACTTATCACGATCCCATAATGTACCTGGCCTTTCCACTTATAGAACCACTGAAAACAAGAACAATCCCACTTAAAGACGGAGAAGGAAAAGATGGTTACTGGCTCGAAGGGAATTTTACCAACCGGTTCGTCATTCACAGAGGTAAATATTATAATCCGGGCTGGTTGCAAAGAACGCGTTTTACTTTTGATGTGGCCATTACGCCTCGGTTGACCCGCGATGAATCGAGCCCGTTACTGCCCTCGAATAACCGGTTCGGGCTTGGCTTCGATCTGCTGCTTTCCTCAACAGGCAACCTGATAAAAGACCGCACAACACCTGCATGGCTTACTGTACAGTTGCTTCATTATTCAAATGGCCATGCCGATTCGTTCTTTATCAGGGACGATGAAGGCAATCAACGGAATAATTACCGTTCGGGCGATTTCAGCACCAACAACCTGCGGGTGCTTTTCAACCTGGCAAATGTTTCTGCAGGCAAGCATGTTTTATCGGCAGCCGTGGGCTGGCAGAGGGAATTGGATCTGAGCGGGCCGCTTGGGGTTAGTCCGCAAATGCGCAATAGCTATGGCAAACACCGGGCATTGTTCAGCTTTCAATGGCTTCGCGTATCGAGGCTGGTTGTCCGCAATTCCATCTTCAGTACCGCAACCAAAAAGATCGCCAAACAGCGGCAGTTCTCTTTCAGAACGGATATGGAATATATAGCCGGCGATCTGTCGAATTACCCGTATAAAAATAAATACCGGTTTGGCTGTCATGCCTATCTTACCTATATGCCATCGACCACCAATGAAGTTGGTTTTCTCATTCACGGGTATACCGGTCGCGATTACCTGAATATCCGGTTCGATGATATTGTTTTTATTGGCGAGCTCGGTTTATACATGCGGATCAATAAAAGATAAAAAAGAGCGCCCGTTGTAACCGGTTAAAGCTTTTGCTGCTGGTTCTTGTATTCGGTAAAATTTACGCCACAGTTATTTTTAAAGAATTTGCTGAAGTGCGCCGGGTTGTCGAATCCGAGGCTGTAGGCAATTTGTTTCATGCTTTCGGAAGTATAGAGCGCCTGCCGTTTTGCTTCGAGAATAATTTGCTGTTGTATATGATGGCTTGTAGGAAAACCGGTGATCTTCTTCACGGTGCGGTTGAGGTAATTAGGTGTTACCGCCAGTAGGGAAGCATAGTCATTTACAAATTTCCTGGTATGAAAATGTGTTTTCAAAAGACCGATGAATTTGTTCACGAGGTCTTTCTCGCGGTTAGGGGCGTCGTTGTGCGGTAATTTATTCAGGTTTCTTGAAAAATAGATCAGGAAAATATTCAGCAATCCTTTCAGCAGTTCCATTCGCTTATCGAACAGGTTGCCGTATTCCGATTTCATTTTTTGCGCAACAATTTCCAGTTCGGGTTGCATTTCTTTACAGATCAGGGCCGACGCCACATTATGATATTGCCCCAGCCAGGTGGCGCTGTTACTATAACTATCTGAGAGCCGTAGAAATTCAAGAGCAAAAGAAATGATAAACCCTTCTGTGCCGGTGGTAAACCGCAGTTTCCTGAAGTGGCCGGGAAAAATGCAATAGATATTATTTTCCGCCAGCAGGTGCTCCTGCCCATCGAGTTGCAAACTCCCCTTTCCTTTTTGCAACAACAGTATTTCAAAGTGATTGAGCTTTTCCGGTGGTGAAGAAATAACAGGTTGCGGTTCCTGGCACCCGATCGTATGGATCGAAAAATGCTGACTGTTGTCATTAAACAGTTGATAGAAGACCGGTGCTTTTTGTTTTTCACGATCAGCGGACAGAATGGAAGTGTTCATAGCAATGAGTTTATGATTTGGTTGGTTGAAAGCTGTTATACTGTTGTCAATTGGCATGCCATTGTATAAAGTATTGATCTTGCAATATTTATATCTGGCGTAGATTGGAGGCTGTCGCGACATATCGCGCATTGGCGATATGTCGTCAGTTACGTTTTTTGTGTTGTGTAAATTGGTTTGATCTACCTTTAACCCTGCAGACAGGGCATGCCGAAATATACAAACAGTAGCACCATTTAACTATTGATCGGGAATAAGCGGCAGCATAATTTTGATAGCGAACAAAGACCAAAAACTTATTGCTATGGAAGTAAATGCCACCAACGCCCGCACACAGTTCGCCGGTATCAATGGAAAAAAAATTGCCTATAGATCTATAGGTAAGGGTTATCCCATGATCCTTTGCCAGCGTTTTCGTGGAACGCTCGATGATTGGGACCCGTTATTTCTCGATGAATTAGCCCGTAATTACAATGTGATCATCTTCGATTATACAGGGCTCGCTTCCTCACAGGGTATACCGCATGCCGATATGAAAGGTTTTGCCGGCGATGTTATTGATCTGGTAAAATATTTAAACCTCGAAAAGATAATTCTTGGCGGCTGGTCGTTCGGCGGCTGGGTGGCACAGATAGTGACTACCGTATATCCTCAACTGGTTTCACAAGCGATACTTATAGGTACAAGGCCCCCTGGCAAGGTTAGCCACGACCTGGAGGAAATTTTTATAAAAACAGCGTATAAACCGGTAAATGATTTTGCCGATGAGATCATCTTGTTCTTTGAACCCATTTCTGAACTGAGTGTAAAAAAAGCGAAGGAAAGCCATGACCGCATTGCGCAAAGGACCATCGATAAAGACATTCCGGTAACCCTCGATCAGTTGCAACATTATAGGAACGGCGGTGAGGATTATGTAAAAGATCCTTACAATGCCCGCGAAAAGTTAACAACCACCAATATTCCCATCCTTGTTATTTCAGGCGATCACGAAATATGTTTTCCACCCGGCAACTGGTTTGAGCTGAACAGGACGCTGCCGACTACACAGGTGGTGGTGATTCCGCGGGCCGGACATGGCCCTCAGCACCAGTTTCCAGAAATGGTGGCAACCTATATCCACGCCTTTATCGTGAATAACATAAAGGACGGTACCGCGAATTGAATTTACCGGAATACATTTTATTAATCATAAAAAACGCTTAGATCGATGCTCACCACAAGAAATATCGTGTTTATAACCGGCGCATTTGTTTCCAGTGCGTGTTGGGATGAATGGCGCGTATACTTCGAAAACAGGGGTTATAAAACCGTAGCGCCGCCATGGCCCTTTAAAAATGGAACCGCAGCGTCGTTGCGGGCAAAACAACCCAACGATGTCGACCTCGCTACCCTCACATTTAAACAACTGGTTGATCATTACGTAAGCATTGTAACAAGCTTTCCCGAAAAGCCGATCGTTATAGGGCATTCATTGGGCGGCATGATAACGCAGGTAATTTGTAACCGGGGATTGGCAGCGGCCGCGGTGGCCATCCATTCGGTTCCGCCGCAGGGTGTATTCCCTTATGAATTTTCATTTTTAAAAGCCGGCTGGCGGGTATTGGGTATCGGTACCTCGCTGAAGAAAACATACCTGATGTCGTTCAAAACCTGGCAATATGCTTTTGTAAATGGCATGCCCTATGAAGAACAGAAGGCAGCATATGATAAATTCACTATTCCCGAATCAAAAACGGTAGCAAGAGGCGCATTGACTTCAGATGCAAAGGTCGATTTCAGCAAACCGCATCCGCCATTGTTATTGACGGCAGGAACGGAGGGTACCATCATTCCCGCGCATTTGAGCAGAAGGATCTATAATAAATATAAAAAGAACAACGGGTCTGTTATCGAATACAAGGAGTTTACCGGCAGAAATCATTTTGTACTGGGGCAACCGGGCTGGGAAGGCGATGCGGATTACATTATCGATTGGCTAAAACGGGTTTAATATCCTCATATGACCATCAACATTACCCATATCGATACCGCCTGTGTGCTGCTCGAGATCAATGGCTATAAAATACTCACCGATCCCACCCTCGATAAGGCCGGTAAATTATATTATCATGGGGCAGGCACCTTTTCCCGCAAAACGGGCAACCCTGCCATTACCATAGACCAGTTGCACGATGTTGACCTCGTATTATTAAGCCATCATCAGCATAGAGACAATTTTGATCATAATGGAAAAAAGTTTGCGCAAACCGTTCCATTGATCATTTCAACCAATCCGGCAGCCAGGGCAATAAAAGGCATAACGGGTTTGCATGATTGGGAAAGTTATGCGATCGATACGCCTAAAGTACCGGGATTAAAGATTACGGCTACACCGGCGCAGCATCACCCCTGGTGGGTGCCTGAGTTTTTGGCCGGCAAAGTAATTGGTTTTGTTATCGAATTCGATGCGCAGCAGCATGGCGTCATATACATTTCAGGCGATACGGTTTATTTTAAGGGAATAGAACAGGTGGCCAGGATGTACAGGATAGATATCGGTATTTTTCATGTGGGTTCGGTTGAGATCCGCTACCTCACCGGTTGTAGCCGCTATACCATGAATAGCGACGATCTGTTACGGTCGGCCGAAATATTGAAGCCGCAGAAAATAATTCCTATTCACTACAAGGGCTGGAGCCATTTTAAAGAAAAGGAGAATACCTTACGGGCAAAGATCGCGGGCGATCGAGATGTAAGCAGTAAAACTGTTTTTCTTACCCCGGGTGTAAAGACCGTAATTTAAGACGCGTGTTTATTTCCTCTTTTGATATTCCACAGGTTATTATTGACAATTAAAGTCACTACACCCTAAATGGATGTAGTGGCTTTTTTCTGCGCCAATACTTTCAAACGTAGAAACCGAAACGCTTTTGCAGCGTGCGATGAATGCGAAAGTATAGCAAGACGACCAATGTTTGTGTATAGGTAAAGTCCTGTTTTATTGATATTGATCAAGCGCTACCTGTTTTGAAGAAAATTATTAAGATGTAACCTGAAAGATCCAACTCCATTAAATCAACTGTTGCTGCTATGAATAAAGTGGCCAGGTTAATGTGCATAGGGATCAAAGTAAAGGCACGCACGAAATTTCCGGAAATCAGAATAACTAACTTTTTCCCACCGCCCTTTTCCCATACACTCCCGCAATTTCAGAACGTATATGAAAACGGGCGGTTATTTAGGATCAACGTATCTTACAGCTGGCAATTATAAATATAATACGTTTGTAGCCGCCGACTTTGCAGCGGCAGGAATAGAGAACCAACCCTATTCCATCCCTGTTCACGGCTACACCGGTAAATCAGTAAACAAAGGAATTGATGAAAACAGTATTGGCAATTTTCGCATGTTTGATCTTTAGCTGCGCACAGGCGCAGGAAGTGCTTCCGCTTTACAATGGACAAATATTAGGTAATATTTATGAAATTAATAAGGAAAAGACAGAGAAGCCTGAAAAGGGAAGACCGTCGGTGATCAATGTAAGCAAGTATACTGAAGAGGATATACTGAAATATTCACCTGAACTGCAGGTAAGCAGTACAACCCCACCGGCATTTTTAGTACATGCGCAGGACGACAATACTTCGTGGGTGGGTAACAGTATTGCCTATTATAAAGCGCTTACGGCAAAAAAGATCAGCGGTCAATTGCTTATTTATCCCAAAGGCGCACATGGGTTTGCCATCAACAATAAAGCCATGGGCAAGTCGTGGCTGCCGCAGGCCATGAAATGGTTACGCATCAATGGATTTTACAAACCGCTGGCGACCCGGCCAAAACAGCCGCAGGCGCCACCGTTCTATAAAGATATCCTGGCTTTCAAAAAACAGGATGCACAACAGGCGCCGCCGGCCAATGGCATTCTGCTGGTTGGCAGCTCCTCCTTTACAAAATGGACAGATGTGCAGGAATACTTTCCCGGTTATCCCATTATCAACCGCGGTTTTGGCGGATCAACGCTGCCCGATGTGATACGGTATGCATATGATATTATTCTGCCCTACAAACCGAAGCAGGTATTGATCTATTGCGGGGAGAACGATCTGGCCTCGGGAGAGGAGGTAACCGCGGCGGTGGTAGTGCAACGGTTCAAAACATTGTACGGCATCATAAGGCAGAACCTGCCCAATGCCACAATCAGTTTTGTATCGATAAAACCCAGCCCGGTAAGGGCACATATACAACCAAAAGTAAAAGTGGCCAACAGGGAAATACAGGCCTGGCTGAAAACCAAAAAAAATGCGCAGTTCATCGACATCTACGATGCCATGCTCGATGCAAATAAGAACATGCGCGAGGAATTGTATGTAGGCGACCGGTTGCATATGAAACCGGAAGGATATGCCATCTGGAAAAAGTTAATTACACCGTATCTGGTTAAATAACATGAGGCGCGGTGAAGGTGTTATAACAGGTAATAAGATGAAATACTTCAGGATATAATTAGGACCGCTTACGATGAAACAAACGCCCGATGGTTTGTGCAAAGGGAGTATGGTGGCCGCACCATGCATGTAATTTCGCTTTGTATGGGCCTGTAGGGCACGAGTTAACTTTTTAACCAGTCAACGCGTCAACCGGCTCGCCCTTCACCTATTCTCCAGCCACTGCAAAAAAGCGGTGGTTTTTTCTTTGCCCAGTAACAGGTCGTCGGCATTGGGAACAACCAGCTTCACCAGTAGCTTTCTGCCATAATAATGTTCCACTTCTTTAATGGCGCTGAAGTTCACCAGGTATTGGCGGTTCAGCCGGTAAAATTGTTTAGCCGAAAGCTGGTTCTGTACCTGGTCAATCGATTGGGGAAGGGTATAGGTTTGTTGCTGGAATGTTACTATAGTAGTGGTGTCGTGTTTTATATAAATGTATGCGATCTGGTCGGTGGCAATGGTAACATATTTATTTTCCTTAAACACCAGAAAGCTTTTCTTGCCATCATCAATCCCCAGTCTTTTTATCAATTCATCGAGATTGGGTTGGGTATTTTGTTGAAAGAAGTTTTTAAAGTTGTCTACTTTTTCAAAAGCCTGTTCCAGTTGTTCCTTCGAAAATGGTTTTAAGATATAGTCGATGCCGTTTGCTTTAATGGCGTCCATGGCGTATTCGCCATAGGCCGTGCAGAATACAACCGGGCAGTTTATTTTCACCGCCTTAAAAATTTCGAAGCTCACGCCATCCGACAGTTGAATATCCATAAAGATGAGGTCGGGCGCAGCATTTTGTGAAAGGTAGTTCACCGCGCTTTCGATACTTTGCAAACTGGCAACAACTTCGGCGCCGGGTTTTATTTGGGTGATCAGGCCGGCCAGCGATTTTGCCGCTTTTACCTCGTCCTCAATAATGACTATTTTCATGTATTACAGGCAGTTTTATCGTGAACAATGTATCGTTGGGTTGTATGAGTATTTTTTTATCGAGCAAATGCGTATACCGCTGGTTGATATTTTCAAGCCCCATTCCTGTTGATGCCTCCGGCGTTCGTTTTAGTTGTACCTGGTTTTGAACAACGATGAAATCGCCTTCGGAATATATTTTTATCTGCAAGGGCCGGTCAAGTGAAACCACATTATGTTTTATACAATTCTCAACCAGCAATTGCAGGGTAAATGGCGGTATCCAGGTTTGCTGTAACTGCGGATCGATAGCAACCGAAAGATCGATGCCTTCCTCAAACCGCGCTTTCAGCAGGAATACGTAGGCGTCCATGATCTTCAATTCCTCGCCCAGTTTTATCAGGTTCAGTTTGCGGCTTTCGAGGGTAAACCGGTAAAAGTCTGAGAGTTTCAAAACAAATTCAACCGTGTGCTCATCCCGGCTCTCAACCATATACTTTAAGGTATTAAGGCTATTGAACAGGAAGTGGGGATTAACCTGTTGTTTCAGTAATTCGTACTGTGCGCCGAGATTATCCATTTTCGAGCGCTCGAGCTCGATGCTTACCTGCTGGTTATGATAGCTCTGGTACAACAGTTGAATGAACATATAGAATGTAATGGTTATTAAAATACCTCTTACCTCAACCATTACCATCGTAGCGCCAAAGGGCAAATGCGATAAAATGAACTGTTGCAGGCTGGCCAGCAGGAACATGACCAATAAACCCAGCGCCAGATTTTTTACCAGCCGTTTTGCCGAAAAGCCATGGGCTATATCTTTTCTTGAATAAGCCGGCAGCGTATACATATTATAATACCATACGAACAGGGCGAACAGGGTTGTCAAAACAAAATTGGCGATGGTTTCATATAAACTGAAATGCCGTTCGGCAATTTTAGGTATCGATAACAGGATGCCCACCAGTATGGAGCTTGACCATATTATTTTGCCCGATATCCTGAATGTTTGCTTTTTCATTAATGACTCAAATATAATTTGAATTCGCTTCTTTCTACTCAGGTGGGCGGCCGGGTAGGCAATTTAAACGGTGAATCAGGCTTTTTATGCCGTGAATTGGACAGGTTGAAACGTTGATAAAGTTAATAAACGTTGTATTCCCTTATCAACCTGTTAACTTCTCAGCCTGCCCTGCTTTGCAGTGCCAGTCTCGCTAGCCGTCCTGATTGCCTAATTCAACCGTCAATTAGCCTACACCACCAATTTATGTATTTCCACCCGTGGATATTGACGTCAATTTGTGTTGCAATTGACGCAGGAACGAATTACAATAATTAAAAAACAGGTGTATGAAAACAATAATAGTAATGATAACAATAGCAGTGTTGGCCGCCGCATTTGCGCGCCCGCTGTATAATAAAGACAAAAGCAAAAAAGCCACCGCTGGCAATAACAATGGGTTTGTGGTAGCCGAACTTTTTACTTCCGAAGGTTGCAGTAGTTGTCCGCCCGCCGATAAGCTCATTCAAAAGATCACGCAGGAGAATACCGGCAAATCAGTTTATGTGCTGGCCTTCCATGTCGATTACTGGGACCACCAGGGCTGGAAAGACCGCTTCAGTGATGCTGCCCACACCGAAAGGCAACGCCGGTATGCCGGTTGGCTGAATCTGGAAACCGTATACACTCCGCAAATGGTGATCAATGGACATAAAGAATTTATTGGTTCCTATGAAAACAACATTACAAAAGCCATTACAAAAGAACTGGCGCAGCCGGCCGCGCAAACAATATCGCTTCGTCCGCATGTGGAAGGCAACAAACTGCATGTTGACTTTACCGCAGCGGCACAAAAGAATGCCGAACTGGTGCTGGCGCTGGTGCAGAAAACCGCTACAAGTAATGTAAAGGCCGGTGAAAATACCGGAAGGCATTTAACACATGTGCAAATAGTGCGACAGTTGTACACACAGGATGTAAGTGATAATAAAAAGATCATGCTCGATCTGCCCGGTGATTTCAATGCAAATGCTTTTGAGTTGATCGGTTTTGTGCAGCAAAAGAAAAACGGACGGATTACCGCAGCTGCCAAAGCTGAATGGTAGACAGCTGACGCGGGTTCATTATAAATTTTAAAACAATTAAAAACTAAAAAATGAATGCTTTAACAACAAATGTAACAGACATCGAAAAGGTATTGTACACTGGTAAAACCCATACCACCGGCGGAAGGGATGGGGCTGCCAAAAGTTCTGACGGCCGGCTTGATATTGCCCTTACACATTTGGGTACACCGGGTAACGGAACCAATCCCGAACAGTTATTTGCCGCAGGCTGGTCAGCCTGTTTCCTGAGCGCCATTGGTATTGCCGCGGCGAAAAGAAGCGTGAAGCTGCCCGCAGATGCTGCGGTTGATGCGGAAGTAGACCTGGGTAGTTCAGCCGGCGCTTATTTTCTACAGGCGCGCCTCAATGTTAGTTTGCCCGGCATCGATGCCGAACTGGGTGCAGAACTGCTCAGGGAAGCGCATGCAACCTGTCCGTACTCAAAAGCAACAAGTGGTAATATCAATGTAGCGATCAACCTGGTGTAATGTAGGTAATGCTGACGTTCAGCACTGTTGCGAATAGGTGGTGTTCTGTTTATAGTGATTTGTGTTTCGCATTCAGCGTTTTGCGTTCAGCCTTTTTCATGGCTAAAGCAGCGCTCCGCTCTCCGGCGGGGTCGCTGTTTTTTTTGTGGTTTGCGCTGTAGCCTCTTGTATGCATAAACTATAAATCATACAACGAAACGTCTCATTTGTCAATTGATCGAGGGGGCGGGTTAAAATAAATTTGTGCTATCTAATTCACTAAAATTATTTCACCCATGGAGAAGCCTATCAAATCAATTGTAGCGCTAATGGCAGCCTGTTTGTTTTCAATAAGCGGTTTTGCTCAGAAGCCTTCCCCGAAATTATTGACGCCCACTAATCACACATTGGTATTGATCGATTTTGAAGGCCAGATGGCCTTTGCGGTAAAAAACATCGACCTTGAAAACCTGCGCCAGAATGTAGGGCTCGTCAGCGGCGGATCGAAGATCTTTAATGTACCTACCATTGTTACAACGGTTTCGGAAAAAAGTTTCAGTGGCCCGGTGTTCCCCGAAGTAAGCGAAGTATATACCGATACCGAAGCCTACATGGACCGAACTACCATGAACGCGTGGGAAGATGTAAAGGTGCACGATGTTATAGTAGCCAAAGGCAAAAAGAAGATCGTATTGGCCGGGTTGTGGACCGAAGTATGCATTGTAGACCCGGCGCTTTCTGCACTGATCGAAGATTATGAAGTGTATGTGATCACCGACGCCTGCGGTGGAGTAAGCGATGAGGCGCATAGAGTGGCCATTCAAAGAATGATACAGGCCGGTGTGCAACCTATTACCGCTACACAATATGTTCTTGAACTGCAAAGGGACTGGGCGCGTTCTGAAACATACGCCGCCGTTACCGCGCTGTTCAAAAAATACGGCGGTGCTTATGGTTTAGGTATTCAGTATGCGCATGATATGCTTAAACACTAAAGCTATTTGTTTAACATTCATGTAAGAGGTTGTAAGGCAGGTTAACATCCTGCTTTTTCATTTTAAACTGTAATAAAATGAAAGCAAAAAATTGGTTACTTTTTATTCTCTTCTCATCGGTGGTTTCGGCAAATGCACAACAGGCTTCGCTTATCATTCATAATGGAGCCATCATTACGCTCGATGACAGACATCCTTCAGCCAGTGCGGTTGCTATTGCCGGCGGCCGCATCGTGGCAGTGGGCAGCAACGAAGAAATTTTAAAGTTAAGAACGCCGGCCACCAAACTGGTTGATGCAGGCGGGAAAACCCTGATCCCCGGTTTGTTCGATTCACATTTGCATGTGATACGGGCCGGCAGATTTTATAATGCAGAGCTTCGTTGGGATGGGGTGAAAACCCTGAAGCGGGCCTTGCATATGTTGAAAGAACAGGCGCAACGCACACCAAAAGGGCAATGGGTGCGGGTAACAGGCGGATGGAATGAATACCAGTTTGCAGAAAAGCGATTACCCACCTTGCAGGAAATAAATGAAGCCACAGGCAACACACCCACATTCATTTTGTATTTATATTCCCATGCTTATTTGAACAGGGCGGGGCTGCAGGCATTGCACATCGATGAACATACAACTGATCCTGCCGGCGGCCTGATCCAGAAAGATGTAAACGGACAACCCACAGGATTACTGGTAGCAGAACCGAATGCGTTCATCCTGTATTCAACGCTGGCAAAACTGCCAGAGTTGACCAATGAGGAAAAGATCAATTCAACCCGGTTGTTCATGACCGAGTTGAACCGGCTCGGCGTTACCAGCGTAATGGATGCAGGTGGGGGCTTTCAGAATTTTCCGGATGATTATTCAATAACAGACTCACTTTCCAAACTGGGGCAACTGACCGTTCGATTGCCTTATTATCTCTTTGCGCAAAAAGGCGGCACTGAGTTGCAGGATTATCAGAAATGGATCTCGATGGTGGATCTCGATCATCAGCCTTCGGAACATTTACCCACCGAATATTTTGTAGAGGGCGGTGGTGAGAACCTGGTAGCCGCAGGGGCCGACTTTGAAAATTTCAGTAAACCCCGTCCAGAGCTGTCTGCGGCAATGGAAAAACAATTGAAGGATGTTATTTCGTTACTTGTAAAGAACAGGTGGCCGTTCAGGTTGCATGCAACGTATAACGAATCTATAACCCGGTTTCTGAAGGTGATTGAAGAAGTGAACAAAGAAACGCCCCTGAATAATTTGCCCTGGCTTTTTGATCATGCTGAAACAGTGTCTGCGGCAAATCTGAAACGCATCAAAGCACTGAATGGCGGCATTGCGATCCAGCACCGTATGGCGTACCAGGGCGAAAGCTTTGTAACCCGGTATGGCAAAACGGCTGCCCGGCATACACCACCCATTCGCGAGATGTTGTCGCTGGGCATTAAAGTGGGCGCAGGTACCGACGGCACCCGCGTTGCCAGCTACAATCCCTGGGTGGCATTGTACTGGCTGATAACCGGCAAAACCATTGGTGGCAACAGCTATGCTGCTGCTGAAAACCAACTGGATAGAATAACCGCCCTTAAGTTATTCACCCAGGGCAGCGCAAGTTTGATCAACCTCGATAATGACCGCGGTGCAATAAAAAGAGGTTATATGGCTGACCTCGCGATCTTAAGCGATGATTACCTGAAGACGGGTGCAGAGAATATTAAAAATATTCATTCCTTATTGACGGTGCTCGATGGCAAAATTGTATATGGTGAAGGAGACTATAACCGGTTGGCGCCCGTTCAGCCAAAGCCGGTTCCGGCCTGGTCGCCCGTGAATTATTATGGAGGATATCAATACAAATAAACCTGTGAAGCAGGTATTTTTGGTAATTGGCTTTTGTGTTGGCATAAATGCGGGGCGCAAATTGTCCCTGCATTTAAGCCTTTGCGTTATAACGACGATTTCAGCAGCTTACGAAACGATACCGGTTTAACCTGGTATGAAAAGGCAAAGTTTAACGCGCTGTCGAAAAATTAGAACGCCTATGTAAGCCTTGGCGGCGAAGTGCGATACCGGTATTTCAACCTGAAGAATGAAGACTGGAGCGACAGCCCGGATGATAAAATTTGCGGTTGTATTTTAAGTTTTGAACAACTTGTGTAATTTAGCTGCCATTAATATCCTTTCTATGAAAACTGCAATAACCGCATTGCTGGTATTTTTTTCCGTTTCCATGGCCGCCGGGCAGGCAATATGTAATAATATCCGGTTTATCGACAAAACCTCCATCCCCGGTTTCGACAATCCCTACAGTACCTTCAAAAAATACGATAACGCCGGTATTGTTCCCGAAACGGTTAAACAACGCATTGAAAAGGTAACCATTGAGGAAACATCGCGGAGCTTCTTTCAAAAGCTGATCGTAAAACAGGTGTTGGTGTGTGATGCCGATGTCAGGAAAAAGATGACCGATGCCTCGCGGTTCAAAGATGAGAACGGCAACCAGATCGACTATGTTTATTCATATCTGTATGAGGTGAAACTGAATAACGACATTCCCTTCCTTTTCAGGGTTGATTATAACAAAAGCGGGGAGTTGATGCGCAAAGTGCAATTGTCATCCCTTAATTGCAAGCGATTGAAAGTGATCAACTGCGACAGGGCCATTCAAACCGCATTGACCGATAAAACCCAGCCAATCGTTCATGGCATCGATGAAAGTTTCCTCGTGGTAAACCCGCTTAAAAAAACACTGGTGTACCAGATCACTTCTGTAATGGACCCCGAAACCAGCATGGTATACATAAAATGGATCGATGCGTACAACGGAAAAGTGCTGGCAAGAAGAAACTATAAAGTGGAAATAGAAAACCCGAAAGATGTTAGAGTGGGCGGGTAAGATAAATGTTTGGCAGACGGTTTAAATAAAAATTATTTTTATAATTCCTGAAACGCCGTAGATTAGCTCTCCTTATCGATTGATCGTACACTCTTTTAAACCTGTTAAATAAACACGTAAAACGCCTTGTCGCCCGACCCTTCATATACTGAGAATGAATTACTAAGGCTGATAGCTGAAGGTGACAAAAATGCCTTTACACAGATTTTTAATAATTACCGCAACAAGATCTATTCCATTGCTTACGATCTTACCGGATCAACAGCCGTAGCAGAGGAAATAGTGCAGGATGTGTTTTTAAAGATCTGGGTAAAAAGAAATTCGCTTAACGAGGTAGAACACTTTCGCGCTTACCTGTTTACCATCACCCGCAATTATGTATTCACTGCATTGAAACGCATCGCCCGCAAGGAATCGATAGAAGTGAGCGCCATGCAGGAGGCACCCTTGTATTACCACGATACCGAAAACAGGGTGCTTAACAACGAATATACCCGCATTTTACAGGCGGCCATCGAACGCCTGCCCGAACAGCAACGGCAGGTGTACAACCTTATAAAGAACGAAGGGTTGAAAAGAGAAGAAGCCGCTGCCGCACTTCATTTATCACCGGAAACGGTTAAAACCCATTTGGCGCAGGCCATGCGCAGTATCAGAACGTATTGCCTTGCCCGCCTCGACATTTCCATCGCCCTCATCATTCTCATCCGGAATTATTAACCGGCTGATATTCACATTAGTTATCTTCTTTCCGAAAATATTTTAAAAAAAGTTTCACCCGAACTCACCCAAACAGTTTCGTGCAGGCGTCTCTATATACGTAGTGCTTTTGTACAAAACATTCAAAGTTCATAACCCCTGGTATTAGTATGTCTTCATCATTGGAGTATTTATTGAACAGGTATGCTGATAAAACCTGTACTGTAGAGGAGAAAGAAGAATTAATGCGCCTGCTGCAGGAAAGCGGCAATGACGAAGCTGTGCAGCAGTTGATCGATAAAATGCTGGAAGAAAGACCTGAAACACATGTCATGTCCGGGAAGACCGCGCAGGCTGTATTGCAGGCGATCTTCGAAGCCGAAGAAACACCGGTGGTGAAAATGAAAACAACACCGGTACGCAGGGTATCATTTGGCCGCATCGCTGCCGCCGCTTCAGTATTGTTGTTATTGACCGCTGGCGGTTGGTTCCTGTTGAACCGCATGTCAAAAACGCCTGTTACCACAGCCGCTGTAGTGAACGATGTTGCGCCCGGTGGAAACAAAGCCTTGCTTACACTCGCAAACGGTTCAACCATCGTACTCGAAAATGCAGCCAACGGCGTTGTAGCGCAGGAAGGAAATGCGGAAGTAGTTAAACTGAAAAACGGGCAGTTGATGTATAAGACAGCCGGCGGCAAACCAGAAGGCACATCAACCGATTTAACATACAATACATTGTCGACCCCCAAGGGCGGTGAGTACAAGATCGTATTGCCCGATGGCAGCCAGGTGTGGTTGAACGCTGAATCATCGATTACGTATCCCACCGCATTCGATGCCAGGGAAAGAAAAGTGCAGGTAACCGGTGAAGCCTATTTCGAAGTGGCCAAACTGGTAACGGCAAAAGACAAAAAAAGAGTGCCGTTCCTGGTTGATATAAAGAACAGGAAAACCGGTGGCAATATAGGCCAGGTGCAGGTATTGGGCACACACTTCAACATCAATGCATACGAGGATGAAAAGCTGGTGAAGACAACCCTGCTCGAAGGCAAAGTGAAGATCAGCCAATTGGCCAAAAATGCAAAACAGGAAGTGACCCTTAGTCCCGGTGAACAGGCGCTGCTGGGAACCCACTCGCCCCTCACTACAAACCGCTCGCCCGATATCAACCAGGTAATGGCCTGGAGAAACGGGGTGTTCCATTTCGAAAAGGCAGATATACAAACAGTGATGCGCCAGATATCGCGCTGGTACGATGTAGAAGTGGTGTATAAAAGAGATATTGAACAGGACGACCCTTTGTTCTTTGAAGTAAAACGCAATACCAATCTCTCCGATGTGCTGAAAGTATTGAACCTCGCAGGCGGCGCAAAATTCAGCATAGAAGATAAAAAAATAATAGTACAGTAAATGTGCCGGTGGCGGGTTGAATCAGAATTCCCGCTGCGTTTAGTGAATACCCGCAATTAATTAACAACCTGGTACCCGGTAACTGGTGCCCGGTACCCGGCACCCTGCAACTGAATCAGCAACATGTAAACACTTAAACAGATCCTATGAAAAACCTGTGGTAAACAATAACCAACAATCCCATACCACCTAAACCCTGGCCCGGAAAAAAATATTGAGATCATCCGTAGATCGATTACCCTAATTAAAACAGTTAAAATTCGTCCATGAAAAATTTTACTCAAAATATTCCATACTATTCCCTTTGTAGTTGGATGAAGAGGAAAATGGTGATGCACAAACTGGTGCATGGCGTTATGCTGATGTTGTTGATGATCGTTTTCAATCAAACAACCTATGCGCAGCGCACATTTGCCCACCCCGGTATCAGCCACAAAAAGAGTGACCTAGACCGTATGAAATATATGGTGCAGGCAGGTAAAGAGCCCTGGAAAACTTCTTTCCGGAACCTCACTCAAAACCCATATGCCAGCTTTAACTATACCGTACAGGGCAACCCGGGTATTACCCGGTTGGTTGAACCTTCTTCCATAGCTGGTTACAACTACGAAAAATTCAAGTACGATGCATTGGCCGCCTATTACAATGCCATCATGTGGTATATCACCGGTGATGAACGGCATGCCCAAAAAAGCGTACAGTGTTTCAATGCATGGGTCAACATCACCCATATTGAATCAAACGGTACCATGGCGCTCGATGCGGGCCGTGTGATCTGGAAAATGCTGGAAGGCGCCGAGATCATCAAGAGCACCTATACCGGTTGGGCGCAAAACGATATAAACAGGTTCAAGGCAATGCTGGTGTATCCCGGTTATTCAACAACCACGGTGCCTGCGGCAGCGATCCAGGCTGAAGATGCTACCTTCTACTGGTATATGTACAATGGCGATGCAGGCCGCCACGGCAACCAGGGCATCTTTGCCATGCGTGGATTGATGGCCATGGGTATCTTCATGGATAACGAGATCATGTACGACCGGGCGCTTCGTTATATGACGGGCCAGCCGCACCGCACAGATGATCTGCCATATCCTTCAGGTCCCCGCTCCGTATCGGCCAACCCCACTGCTACCTACGATTATTACGATGAATATTCACTCGGCTCTTCGGTTGGTACAACACCCGATTACGGGTATAATGAACCTATCGCAAATTATATCTGGGAAAATGGTCAATGCCAGGAAGCCAGCAGAGACCAGTCGCACACCATAACAGGCGTGGCTATTATCAACACCATGTGTGAAATGGCCTGGAACCAGGGTGACGATTTGTATAGTTTTCTCGACTACCGCGTATTGCTGGGTATAGAGTTCGGTATGCGTTACAATGCATCGCTCAACTATAAGTTCCCCGACCAGCAGTCGCCCTGGGAACCTACTGTGGAAAATGGTGAATTCATTCAACGCAGAGACCGCACCGGCCGCTGGTTCTCAAAGAAAATGAACCCGTACCTCGAGAAAAATTTTGCAACACTTACAAGAGGCACCAACTTCAAGTTCACCCAATACCCCTTCCATGAAATGGCGCTGGCGCACTACCGCGATCGCGTTGGATTAAATCCCGACAGGTACAAATGGTTGCAACGGGCGTTCGACATTTCAACTTCCGAGTCGGGTCTGGAAGGACAGGGTTTCCAGGTTGACTTCCCGGGCTGGGGTGGTTTAGCTTACCGCAGGCCTGCCAATTGTGCCGGAGATCCCGTTGAATTTGTAAATGGCAAACCTGTTTATAAAATGCATGTGGTGCCCGGAAAAATTGAAGCGGAGGATTTCGATCATTTCACTACCGGCGGGCAGGGTAAAGTATATAACGACAAAACCGCCGGCAACAGCGGTGGGCAATACAGGACCGGCGAAGCGGTTGATATTGAAACGTGTTCCGAAGGCGGTTATAATCTTACCGGTCTCGAGAGCGGCGAGTGGATCAATTATACAGTAGCCGTACCAACGGCAGGTACGTACAAACTGAAAATGCGTTATGCTGCAGCTGCTGCCAATGGCGCCATAAGAGTAGAGTTCAATGGCGATGATAAAACCGGTACAGCAGGCATCCCTTATGGCACTGTATTCTCAAATGGCCCGCAAGACTGGCGCGAGATCACTATAGGTTCGGCCTTCACCCTGCAGGCCGGCGTACAAAGCATGCGCGTATATATTGCAGGCGCCAGCAATGCTTTCAACATAAACAGGTTCTCATTGAGCTATATAGGCGCGCTGGAAACACAAACCATCTCCTTCGGGGTATTGCCAACAAAGAAATTAGGCGATACCGATTTTGAATCAGGTGCAACGGCCAGCTCAGGTTTGCCGGTTACGCTTACCAGTTCAAACCCCGGGGTGGCTACTATTGTTGATGGAAAAATAAAAGTGGTAGGTTCCGGTGTGGTAACCATTACCGCTTCACAGGAAGGTAACGATGCCTATGCGGCAGCCGCCAATGTTTCCCAAACGCTCACGGTTACGGGAATTGCAGCTGGTGATTTTGTTTCAACCGGTAACATGAACTGGAATGGAGGTACCTGGAACATCTCGGATGGAAATGGCGGGTACAGCGGTACCACCACAACGGCGCCCAATGGTAATACGAACGTTCACATTCTCGCGGGGCACACGGTCACGTTGGCATCGACGGCCGGAGTTGCAAAAAACTGCACAGTATATGATGGAGGCACCCTGTTACAACAGGTTGCCCTTTCTGTTTCAGGCCTATATGTGATCGATGGTACGCACACCATGTCAGGTACCCTCACCGTTAATGATTTTTCAATAACCAGTACCGGTGTACTGGCTTCTACAACGGCCCCTGCCGGCAGCGTGTACAGCCTTATCACCAATAAAGCCACTACGCTTTCTATCAATGGCCGTCTTGGCGCGCCGGCAGGTTCTGCGGTTACTGCCATTGGCTCAGGCATTCGCATATTTGTAAGCGGTACAGGTACAACCACCTTTACCGGCAGCGGTGTCATGAACATTGCCCGTTTCTCACCAAACTCTTCACAAAGCTCAAACCAGACTTTCATTATCGATATCGATATGGAAGTTCGTAACTACGCAGGTTCAATGGTGAGCAGCCTCACCCTGCAGAACGGCAACAATGGAAGCGGCGCCAAAACCCTTACCATCAATGCCGGAAAAACAGTAACCATCAACGGTAACAACAGTCAGGGTTCATTCCATGGCCAGTATGGAACAGGGTATGGCTGGACGGCATTCACCAATACCGGCGGCAGCATGACCTATAACATCAACGGTACGCTCGATTGTTCTGCGGCCCAGTTCAACCTGAGCACCAACCAGAACTCATCAAACAACGAGCTAACCGTAAACGTGAACGGAAAGCTGAAACTCGGTTCTACCGTACGTTTATTCCGTTTTCAACCCACGCAAAAGATCAGTATCAATGTAGGCGATAACGGCGTTATCGACGGTGCGGCCGCTGCATTGATCCTGAATGCCGCAACAAGCGGTCAAAGCGTTAATACCAGCAACCACACCGGTACTGCTGCCGTAGCTACCGGCTTGGGCGGTGTAACTTTCAATGCCAATAATCCTGTACCGGGTACTTATACATTTGTTGGAACCGGTGGCTCAGGTTATGTAACTCCGCCGGCCGTGTTCTTCACCGGTGGTACATTATCGAACAACCTGGCGCCAACCTATGCCGTTGCCAACCTCACCAATGGGGCAGTTACCGGCATTACGGTTATTTCTACCGGTAACTATTCGGTAAAACCAACCGGTATTACATTCGCAGGCGGCGGCGCCCCCACGCAATGGTTTGCCATCAAAGGCGATAACCAGTCGGGTACGGTAACCTGTTTGGCCAATGCCAATATCGCCTCTCCATTGTGGATCGGTACCGCAAACAGCTACAACCCGGTAACTGTTACGCCAGCTGCAACCACTGTTTTCACTGCAAACGTTAAGCAGGGCAATCTGTCTGTTGGCTCTGCCTATGAAAGCCATGCCATCAACAGAAGCTGGACAATTCAACCGGCTACCCCAACAGCTACTGACATTACTTTTGGTTATAACGCAACCGATGCGAATGCCCTTTGTGATGCTGCGGCGCCTATGCGCCTGGCCTCGCAGGCAAATGTGCCGGCAATACTTAGTGAACCACAAACCCCCGCCGTTGGTACAACCTACCAGGCAGGTTTTACCGGTGTTACCGGGTTCCCTTCATTTAATTTATTGAACGTCGGAACGCAAACCATTACGTTCGATGCTATGCAACCTGTAATGGTTGATGCCGGTGAAATTGAGGCCGGCGCTACCGCCAGCTCTGAGTTGCCGGTTCAATATGCAAGCTCCGATGAATCCATTGCAAGGATCGTAAATGGCAAAATTCAAATAGTGTCGGCAGGGGTGGTTACCATTTCCGCTACACAG
Source organism: Niastella populi (assembly GCF_002078015.1). Taxonomy (GTDB): domain Bacteria; phylum Bacteroidota; class Bacteroidia; order Chitinophagales; family Chitinophagaceae; genus Niastella; species Niastella populi. Next base: position 71,696 of record NZ_LWBP01000210.1, read on the forward strand.
GGCGGCGACGAATACTATCTGAGCGCCGACACCGTATCGGTACAACTGACCATTAACAAAGCATTCTATGCCGACGCTGATGGCGATGGGTATGGTGCAGGCGCTGCCGTGTTGTTTGCGCAAAACGATGCACCCGCCGGGTATGTTGTCAACAATTCAGATTGTAACGACGCCGATGCCCTGGTACATGAACCCATCCTGTACTATGTTGATGCCGACCATGATGGTTTCGGTTCAACAGTGTCGGCTCCGTTCTGTACAGCTACCGCTCCCGCAGGTTATGTAACAAATAATGAAGATTGTGATGATACCAGATTACTGTATGCAGATACCGATGGCGATGGTTTGGGCGCTGGCAGCCCTGTTGCCTGTGGCGTTGATAATAATACTGATTGCGACGACACGAACCCGGTTTCGTTAAAAGCCGGCATTCCCGATGTATATGCGGTAAACGCGTATGCTACTCAAAAGAATACCATTTATGTTGGTTATGCGAACTCCTCGCTCACCATTGAGGCTATGCCTGAAGGTGGCACGGCTCCTTATACCTATAAATGGAATAACAACAAAACAACAAAGGCCTTCACGGTTACCACCGCCGGTACCTATACAGTTACCATCACTGATAACAAAGGCTGTAAGGCTACTGCTTCAATAACCATTAAGCGTATTAATGTAACATGTGGCATACGTGACGATAAAGTGGTGATCTGCCATAACAGGCACAGCGGGTGCGTAAGCGCTTCTGCAGTAGATGCTCTCCTGAAACATGGGGCCAAACTGGGCTATTGCGACGATGAAGACGCCATTGCTGAGATCACTGTTTACCCCAACCCGGTAATAGGTGGTAATGTTTTTGTAAGAACCCCCGACTACCTGAAAGGCAAACAGATAACGGTAACCATTACCGATCTGCCGGGTAAAGTGATTCTCCAACAGGTTGAGCCAAACAATGATGGCACCATTGAAATTCGTTTAGACAGGAAAGTGCGCACCGGAATATATATGATTAAAGTAAACAACAAGTATGTTACGAAACTGATCGTGCTTCAATAGGAATGTTTAGTGATAAAAACAAAAACCTGTTCTCGTTATGGGAGCAGGTTTTTTTTATGACGCGCTTAAAATGGCGGAAAAGCACTATTCATTAGGGTGGTGTATTTTAAATTTTAATTATATAATTACAAAGCCGCAGCATGGGTTATCATTTATAAGTTTTTGTATTACTTTTACCGCCCTAAGTAGTAATCCTTATTTGGAAGCGACAATAATCTATACTGATGAAACACTTCTCGATCTTGTAGCCGATGGCGATAAAGATGCATTTACCATGCTCTATCGCCGTTACTGGCAGCCATTGTTTACATCGGCAGCAAGGGCGCTTCGTTCAAAAACAGATGCGGCCGACCTGGTTCAGGATATCTTTTTATCGATCTGGAACCGCCGGCATGATCTTAATATTACCGGTTCGCTGGCCGCCTATTTACAAACAAGCGTGCGGTACAGTGTCATTAAATACATTGAAAAAAATATTACCCGCCGCGATTACCTTATCCTGTTAACGGAAGTGCTTGTCAACTATCAGCCGCCCGATGTAGAATCCCAACTGCAAATAAAGGAGCTGCAAAACGTAATACGATCTGCCGTGGAACAAATGCCGCATAAAATGCGTGAAGTATACCAGCTCAGCCGGCAGCATCATCTTAGCCATAAAGAAATTGCCGGTCGTTTGGGCATTTCAGACGAAACAGTGAAAAAGCATATTCAACATGCTTTACAAATTATTAAAACAGCCATCAGGCATAACGCCACAACATTTGCGTTCCTGCTTATTCAATGGTTGAAGTAAAGCGACTGACTATTCCCGTTCCTGTTCAGGATTGCTGCAATTTACGCCTCATATATTTGTAACTGATCTGCCATATGGTTATGGGTAAATTACCAGAACAGGGTAAAGTATAATTACGTTCGAACCCTGGCTCAAAAAAAAATTCTGTTTTTTTTACCCCCTCGGTTGCATTTGCCGGACAGTATATACGTTGCCCGAATTTTTATATGCTTGAATTATGAATGAAACATTGGCAACTGACCTTTTAAAAAGATACAGTAGCGGAGATTGTTCAGATGTTGAGAAACAGCTTGTAGAAGCATGGTACAATGAATTGATCGAAACGGGAGCCCTTGAATGGGAGGAAGGAGAACGTGAATCAATGCAGGCTGCCATTGAAAACCGGTTGTTGCAGAACATGACTGACGATGAGATCCCGTATGTACCGGTACGCCGGATGCATACTGCCGCCAGGACCTGGTGGGTTGCAGCTGCCATGCTGGTATTATTGACCGGCGCGGTGTATTACCTGCATACCAAAAAACAGGCGGCCCTGCTTGCGAAAAAAGAACAAACGTTAAAGAACGATGTGGAGCCCGGCAGCAACAAAGCAGTTCTTACTTTATCGAACGGTTCAACCATTGTTCTCGATGATGCGTTGAACGGAGTGATAGCGGAACAGGGTAATGCCAAAGTGATGAAACCCGCCGACGGGCAGTTGTTGTATGAACAGGAAGGCGATAGGGAGAACGGGCCGTTGGTTTATAATACACTAACCACACCCCGCAGCGGACAATACCGGCTTGTATTACCCGACGGTTCCAAAGTATGGTTGAATGCAGCCTCTTCTATTCATTATCCTATTGCATTTGCAGGAAATGAAAGAAGGGTACAGATAACCGGCGAAGCTTATTTTGAAGTGGTCAAAAAGCAGCTGCCTTCGGGAGTTCACGTGCCCTTCATAGTTGATCTCCCTCCCGCCGGGGGAGTAAAGGGGGGCCAGAGCGGCCAGATAGAAGTGTTGGGAACGAATTTTAACGTAAATGCCTACAGTGACGAAAGAGCCATTAAAACAACATTGCTCGAAGGAAAGGTGAGAATAAGCCAACCGGCAATCGACAACCGGCATTTGACAAAAAATGCTGAACGTTCAGTTGTCTTGAAACCCGGTGAGCAGGCTGTATTGGCAGGCGCCCATTCACCATTGACCATTGACCATTCACCGGATGTAGATAATGTGGTAGCATGGAAGAACGGCCTGTTCCATTTTGAGAACGCCGATATAAGAACAGTAATGCGACAGCTTGCAAGGTGGTACGATGTAGAGGTTGAATATGAAGGAACCACCGTGAAAAATGATCCCTTGTTTGTTGAAATTTCAAGGAACACCCGGTTGTCGGATGTACTGAAAGTTTTGAATGAATCGGGAAGTGCGAAGTTCACCATCCAGGGTAAAAAGATCATTGTTAAATAACCCCTATAATATGCATATCCTGTTTGAGGCCATCCGCGTCTACTGTAAACGCGGACAATTAATAACCTATGGATCATGGCTCCATGCCTGTCGTGGAGCCCGTACCCTGTCGGGCGGTACAAACGCTGCAATTTATCATTCTCTTTCGGCTGCAACCATTTCTTGCCGGCAGCTACCCGACGATTCTTATAAAGAGGTCTTCCGGAATAATTGACGGTGTGTTTAACCAGTGCATTGACGATTGTTTAATCCGCTTTGCGGATTGACCAGGGATCGGTATGCCCTATCATAAAGTGTATTTGGCTGAATGAAGGTTTTTTCATTGGCCTGAATAAAAAACCGCCCCGAAGGCGATCGGTGCGGTTTGTAAAAATTCAGGTTAATGCAATGCAGATGCTGATATCCTTATTGTTTAACCCAAGACCACCCCGGTCAGTGAAACCGGGGGGCTAAATCCAAATTTATGTATTTAATTCATTGCCTCCACCGCTATTTGGCGAAAATAAAGGTGGGGCGTAAAGAACTGATCGTAATGAATTACCTGTTCATTTTTCTACTGTTTACCTGTTTCAACCTCTCGGCAGGCGTAGTGTATTCTCAAAAGGTTACACTCTCCGGGAAGGACATTCCCTTAAAGCAGGTCTTTAAGGAGATCAAAAAACAGGCAGGATATACGTTTGTTTACCGGGAAGTGCTGTTGCAAAAAGCCGGTCCGGTTAACCTGAACGTGAAGAACGCTTCCGTTCCGCAGGTGCTCGACATTTGCTTCAAAGGCCAGCCGCTATCCTATACCATTATCAATAACAACATTGTTGTAGTAAAAGAAGTGGTGTTCTCTTCTCCGGCGCCGCCAACCACTTCTACCCATACTGCACCCACGAATGTTGTTATACAGAACCCCATAAAAATAATAGCCCCGCCCATTAAAATTACCGGTCGCATTTTGGCCGAGAACGGTCAGCCGCTGGCCAACGCCAACGTTGCAGAGAAAGGAAAATTAAATGCAGCGATCACAAAAGCCGACGGTTCATTTGTGCTGATGGTTGAAGGCCCGCAGTCGGTGCTGGTGATTTCCTATGTTGGTTTCGACGATAAACTGGTGGTTGTTGGCGACAAAACCGAGCTTGAAATAAAATTGACCACCACGCAATCGCCCATGGAAGAACAGGTGGTGGTGGGTTACGGTACTTCCAAAAAAGCAACGGTAACCGGTGCGTTGGAACCTGTAACCAACAAAGTATTTGAAAGCAGGGCGGTAACCAACCCCGCACTGGCATTACAGGGTAGCACACCCGGTTTGGTTATTACAAGAACGTCAACCCGCCCCGGTAATGAAGCGTTGAACCTGCAGATCCGTGGCGTCACTTCTATAAACGGCGGACAGCCGTTGATCGTTATCGACGGTATTCCCGTAGCAAACACCAATGCCTTCTTCACCATGAACCCCGATGATATTGAATCGGTGAACGTGTTGAAAGACGGTATGGCCGCCATCTTCGGGTCGAGAGCCGCCAACGGTGTAATAATGGTAACCACCAAACGCGGTAAAGGAAAAACGCGGATCGACTATAATTATAATGCGCGTATCAATACCATGGGGATAAGAACGCCCACCACCTCGATGCAGAATTATGCTGCTTTATGGATCGAGGCCAATAAGCAGGAGATCACACCTGATTACTGGGGATGGCAGTCGATAGAGAACCTCGAAAAAATGAAAGCCGGTGTGGAAGGAATTTATTCAACCTCCAAATGGGGCGATGTATTCATTGGTAACGCCGACCGTTTCGATGAATTGTTCTCTCCCCGTCTTTCACAACAACATGGCCTCAGCATTTCGGGATCAACCGATAAAACCGCTTACCGTTTATCTGCAGGTTATGCCGATAACCGCGCACCGCTGGCAACCGCCTATGATGGTAACAAACAATACAACCTGCGCCTGAATTACGACTATAAACTGGCCCAAAAAGTGAAACTGCAAACCGGTCTTTCTTATCAGCGCGATGTTACTTCTTCGCCTTCGAGCGGTATGCGTTTCGAACTCATCGGTTATGATCCGCCGTTCTTCCCGGCTAAAAACCCGTTTGGCCAGTGGTATGCCAACTTCAATTCGGCCGGTAACCGGAACAGTACGGCTGCTACAACCGATGGCGGGCGTGATATCAGGGCGAATGACCTGCTACGCATCGACTTAAAAGGTACCGCCGAAATTTACAAAGGACTTGAACTGGAAGGAACCGCTTCATTCCAGGTGAACCAGTACCGTATGGATAATTACCACCTCACTGTTCCCATGTACACATGGACAGGAGAGTCGGCTTCTGAGAAAATAAATCCCGAATCGGATATCAGGGCCGAAACACAGAACACTTTATACCAGAACTATACCGGTTTGTTACGGTATACCAAATCGTTTGGTGGCCACCGTATCACCGCTATGGGTGGTATCAATGCCGAAAAGAACGATAGCAAGGGATTATATGCCTATCGTACCAACATCGGCAACGACGGGGTTTATGACCTGAACGTTGCGCCTGCCGACTACGTAGAAGGAAGAGGCGGCCGCAACCAGTGGGGGATGTATTCCTATATCGGCAGAATAAATTATGCATTCAGGGGAAAATACCTGGTTGAAATACTGGGCCGCCGTGATGGTTCTTCCCGGTTTGCACCCGGCCATAAATGGTCGAATTTCTATGATGTATCTGCCGGTTGGGTAATAACCAATGAGCAGTTCCTCAGAGACCTCGATATCGTCGATCTCAACTACCTGAAGATCCGCGGTGGTTATGGTATCATGGGAAACAACGTCAACATCTCGGAATATGATTATATCTCCGACATCGTAATGGGCAATACCGTATTCGGAAGCACGGCCGGCAACCAGACCGTTATCCGGTTGAACCGTAATGGCCTTACCAGCGTTGACCGTACCTGGGAGCGCGTGAAAATGATGAACGTAGGTTTTGACCTCATCATGTACCGTAACCGCTTAAACGCCCGTTTCGATTATTACAGGAAAAGAAACGACGGTATGATGGTGCAGGTGATCTATCCATCTGTACTGGGTGGAGATGCACCGCAAACAAATAACGGTGTGCTCGATGTGCACGGTTGGGAAGCGATGGCAGGCTGGCGCGATAAGATCGGCGATTTCAGCTATAATGTGTCGGTGAACGTTTCTGACAGCCGCAACGAGCTGGTGAAATTATACGGCGCCGCTACTTCAAACCCCGGTATGGTAGCCGCAAAAGAAGGTTATCCCCTGAACTCATGGTTCATGTACCACACAAGAGGTTTTCTGAAAGACGAAAAAGAAGTTGATCTGTATTACAACAGGTATACCGCTTTGGCGCAGGGCGAAATTCCTGCGGTAAGTAACGATGAAAGACTGCGGGCCGGTGATACCAGGAAGCGTGATGTGGATGGCAATGGCGTTATCGATCAGAACGATGTGAAGTTCATGGGCGATGCTTCTCCGCATTATACATTCGGAATTACCCTTGGCGCCGGCTGGAAGAACATTGACTTCAGCGCATTCCTGCAAGGGGTAGGCGAACAATATATCGAGCGTACCGGTGCGCTGGCCTATCCTTTCTACGCAGGGTACACCAACCAGAACACTTCATTCCTCGGAAAAACCTGGACACCTGAAAACCCAGGCGCAAAATATCCAAGGTTAACCGTAAACAAAGTACGTTCAAAATGGAATTACCTGCACAACGATTTCATGTTGCAGAACAACCGTTATATCCGCATGAAAGCGTTGATAGTAGGTTATACCCTGCCCCAATCACTGATCTCGAGAGTGAAGCTGGAAAGAGTAAGGATCTATTTCTCAGGCAACGACCTGTTCGAAATAACCTCTGTAAAAGACGGGTTCGATCCTGAGCAGGGCGCTGATTCGCAGTTAAACGGTTACCCGTTCATGAGAACCTGGTCGTTCGGTGTTAATCTCGGTTTATAATCTAATATCTGAATAGCGAAAAAAACTCTACATGAAGAACTTCATTATTCCGGCGGTTATTGGCGCCATGCTTACCGGCGCCGTTTCGTGTCAGAAAAATTTTCTCGATCTGAAGCCCCTCGACAGATTGAACGAATCATCCTATTTTACCACCCCGGTGCAGTTTAAATACGCTACCAATGATTTCTATGAGAAAATGATCAGTTGGGAAAAGATCGACGGTAGCAGCATTTATGATTTTATGGACTTCGGTTCCGACATTTCGGCAAATGTTAACGAAGGGGTTCAGACCAGTTATGGCCGCGGCGCCATAACTGTGCCCACCGACGATAAGTACTGGGACAACGCCTATGCATATATCCGCGCTATCAATATCGTTTTACAAAAGGCGGAAAACTATTCCGGTAAAAAAGAGGAGATAAAACAATACATAGCCGCCTCAAAATTTTTCAGGGCCTGGCATTATTTCTTCCTGTTGAAACGCTTTGGCGGCGTGCCGTTGATCACAACCGTGCCCGATATTGAAGGCGCGGAATTGTCGGCCCCCCGTAACAGCCGTTACCAGGTTGTTGACCACATCCTGGCCGACCTGAACGAAGCCATCGAAGGCCTTCCAACTGAACAGGCAATTCCTACAACGGAAAAAGGCCATGTAAGCAAATGGGCCGCCGAAGCATTTAAAGCACGCGTATTGTTATACGAAGCAACCTGGCGTAAATACACAGGGACATCAACCGATTTCAAAGGGTCTGAAGGCCCCGCCGGTGATCAGGTAAACCAGTTCCTGACAGAAGCGATCGCCCGGGCAAAAAATGTGATTACGAAAGGCGGTTATAAATTATGGAACTACAACAGTTCGTTAGGCAACCGTAGCTCTTATTACCTGTTCTGTATCGATGGTACCGGTTCAAACCCTTCAGGGCTCGATAAAACTTCCAACAACGAGTTTATCCTGAAAAGCATGTACGATCTGAACCTGCGTCCCGGCGGCATCAACCTTTCACGAACCATGCAAACCTACCAGTTGCCTAACCGCAAGATGATGGATATGTATGTGTGTACCGACGGGTTGCCCATTCATAAATCATCGATGTTCCTCGGTTATGACGAGGTATCGAAAGAATACCAGAACAGGGATTATCGTTTGTTAGGTCATGTACTTGGCGGATCGGCAGGCATCCCGGCAAAAGGATCTGTCAAACTCGACGGAAAACTGGGTTATACCAATTATAAATTTGCCGCCTACAGGTATCCAACATACCGTGCCGATAACCAGGAGTCGCAGGACTATCCACAGATACGCCTGGCCGAAGTATACCTGATCCTTGCTGAAGCACTGTATGAAAAGGATGGCGCCATCAGCGATGCAGACCTCAATAGTACGATCAACCTGTTAAGGGCAAGAGCCGGTGTGGCCCCGCTTACCAATGCGCTGGTAAGCACCAATGGCCTCGACATGCTGGAAGAGATCAGGAGAGAGAGAACGGTTGAACTGTTCGGCGAATGCACCCGCTTCGATGATCTGAAACGCTGGGGCATTGCAGAGTACAGCCTGAACCAGCATATCTGCGGTATGGTGGTAGGCGATGCTTCTTACCCCACTGAATTCAGGGATGCTGCCGGCAACGCTACCGCGCTGTACATTCCCCGCAACTATGAAAAAGGCGGTGTTAGTGAAACGGTGGTAAATACGCCCGCGGGCGATGTGAAGGCGATCCTCATAGATGCATCAGCCAACCGGAATTTCAAAAGAAAACATTATTTATACCCGTTGCCATTGCGTCAGATCCGGTTGAACCCCAACCTGGTTCAGAACAATGAATACTAAGTAACAGGCAATAGGCAATTGACAGAGAGAGGAGCAAATAACAATTTGTGCTCCTATCCAATCGGGAGATAGCAAATTGACTGTCGATTGTCTATTGCCGTTTATGATTACCATTTGAGCATCTGTTTAAATCCATATATATGAAGTTTCCAGTAAAAAATATTCAGTTCATTACAGCCATACTTGCTGTGGCTGCAGCTTATGTGGGTTGCACCAAGGGCCCCGATATTAAGTCATATTCTTACCCTGCACCGGAACCGAAAGCGATATTCCCCGATGCGGGTTATGCCGGTTATGCCGATGTAACCATCACCGGCGCCCGGTTTGGCGATTATAAACAGGCCGTTAAAGTATTTTTTGGCGGTATTCAGGCCGATACCATCCTCAGCTGTGAAGATGAAAAGATCGTTGCAAGAGTACCGGCCGATGCCGTTTCCGGTAAAGTAAGTTTGCATGTTTGGACGCACTCGATAGACTCTGTCGCCAGTTTTAAAGTAATGCCCAACCCGGTAATTACTTCAGTGAGCGAGTCTGCCGGTGTACCGGGTGATGTGATCCTGATCTCAGGCGCCCATTTCGGTACCGATGCTACCAAAGTGAACGTTAACTTCAATAATACACCAGCTACCGTTAATTCAGTTGAAGATTCATTGGTTAGTGTTACAGTACCTGCCGGTTTTGTGCCCGGCAAGCTGCACGTTACCATAAATAATTTCAATATAACCGGGCCCGATTTTGGAATTCTTGTCGCTACTCCAACACCTGTTTATGCGCTGGATTTTGAAAGCGACCTGGTCGACAAAATAAGCGGTGTTGCAGCCACCTATAATAAGGGTACGGCAGCGGATCTTACTTACGAAGAAGGAAAACGTGGCATGGCAGTGCGATTCCCCGGTTTTACACCCACTTCATGGAACAGCTCGGGCTCTGTTTCAATACCTGCGACAGTATTCCGGCAAAGAGACTTCTCCGTTACCTGTTGGGTAAAATGGGATGCGGGTAGAAACATTTATCCCGACCCCATCTTTGAATTTGGTGAAGCCCGCGGCACACGGTTTTGCTTTTTAAACAGAATGGGTTCCGGAACAAATAACTGGAATGGTACACAACAAAAAATAGTGACACGTTTCCTGTTAGAGAAAAAAGTAAGGAATCCGGGAACTGGTGCAACCGAAAACTACGAAGATTATTTAGGCGGTTCCAATGTAGTGCCGCCAACCGTATGGAAACACGTGGCCATCGTATATTCTTTCACTAATCAGTTTATGAAGATCTATATGGATGGCGTTGAGATCGGGTCGAAAAACCTTTCAAGAAACGACGCAGATCCTTTCCTGATGACCATTAACAATGCCCGTATTGGTGGTTATGCATACGGTTCTGGTACCGAAACAAACTATGCCGGCTTAATGGATAATTTCCGTGTATATAACCAGGCATTGAGCGGAGACCAGATCTATACTGACTTTTATAAAAAATAGGAACGTACACCAATATTCAAAAGCTCCAAATTACTATGAAACGAATCGCAGGTTTTTCTATACTGGCCATCGTATTGAGCGTATCGGCCATATACTGCTCGAAGAAAGGCGGTGAAGAATATGATGAATTATATGATACCACTGGCATAGTGGGCGCCGTAAAATATATTGATACGCTGGCTGCTGGTAATGCGTTGAAACATCCCGGCGGATTGAATGTGAAGGAAGATTTTGACCGTATCAAAGCGGCGCTGCTTGCAAATAATACAGACATCATTGCCGGTTACAATAAACTGATAGCTAATTCGCATGCTCAGCTTTCTTATTCGCCCAACCCGGTTGAAAAACTGGTGCGCGGCGGAAAAAGCCGCGAAGAGCCCGATGCCGATAACTATTCGCGCGCTTTCAATGACGTAGCGGCCGCTTACCAGTTAGGGCTTCGCTGGAAGATCGAAGGCAATGATGCATATGCCGGGAAGGCCATTCAGATCCTCAACGCCTGGGCTGCCACCTGTAAAAAATTGAGCGGCGACCCCAACGTATTCCTGGCTGCCGGTTTCTACGGTTACCAGTTTGCACTGGCCGGTGAACTGTTGCGCGATTATGCCAACTGGAAGCCGGAGGATTTCAAAAAATACCAGCAATGGATGCTGGATGTTTTTTATCCCAAGAACCATTCATTCCTTACAACACATAATGGTGCGTGTATCGATCACTACTGGGCTAACTGGGATTTAGGTAATATAGCTTCAGTGATGGCCATCGGAATTTTAACCGATAACCGTACCCTGTACAATGAAGCGGTGAATTATTTTCAACGCGGCGCCGGTAACGGAAATATCAGGAAGGCGATCTATTACGTGCATAAAGACCAGGGCCTGGCGCAATTGCAGGAAAGCGGCCGCGACCAGGGACACGCTACACTGGTAATGGCTATGTTAGGCACCATCTGCGAAATAGCCTGGCACCAGGGCGATGATTTTTATGGCTTTGGTGATAATATGGTTTTAAAAGCATCGGAGTATAATGCCAAATACAATATTGCCCGTGAAGATGTTCCCTGGAAAGAGTATGCATACAAAGATTGTGATACTACAATAATGCATACCGCGCCAAGCGAAGAAGAAAGAGGCGATCTCAGGCCCATCTATACCATGATCTATAACCACTATGTGAAGCGCAAAGGTATTCCGGCTGCTCCTTATACCCTCATAGCTGTAAACAGGAGTTTTCCTGAAGGCGGCGGCGGCGATTACGGTTCAAACAGCGGTGGTTTCGATCAGCTTGGTTTCGGCACCCTGTTATATACAAGACCATAATTTATTAATAAGATCCAATATCCAAACCGGTGTTGCCACACTTTCAATGTGTGGCGCACCGGCAAAAAATCAATATCCAATATCCGAAATCCAGTATCCTGAATCCAGTATCCGGTCCGGTATCCTGAAAAACCAAGATCCAATATCCCGTCCCCTTTACATTTTTTTGTTCCCGATGTAAGTCAGGAGACACGGGAACCAGAAACTCCGGAAGGCCTCCCGATAATTTCGGGGGGCTTTTTTTATCGTGTCACGGTTTCTTCACAGGGATATGGTTAAAGCAATATTTAAAATTTATTAGAATGATATTAGAAATTCATTAGTGTTAAATGCTCAACTGATCAGCAGGTAATTTTACATCACAATTTTGCATATACTTAACCACAATAAAAAAATAATGAATAATAAGGATTGATTGCAACCGTTTTAATGATAAATCAATCTGTAACTATAGTTAGTGTGTACAGTTCATCCTGAAAATAAATCGTGATTGTGATCAAGAAATACTTTCTTCAATTCATCGTTTATTTATTGTTCGGCCTTCTGGCGATGGCCGATCCGGGTCTGCGTACGCAATGGCATGCAGGATACAACACATTATTTGCCAACACCCCGGGTGGTCATAATTTTGTATCCGGTGATGATGAGCAGGTTAATTGTACTTATGACACCCGCAAGAAGCAATCGTTTCTACGGTTACGATTCCGTGCAGAAACATTATTCCGCAACAGCTACAATGATATAGGCAAACCGGTTAGTACTATCGATCCCGCAAAATTACCGGTATCGTATGCCAGGAAATGTGCCCATCTTCCCCCCTTTTATTATCTCTTTCTTTTCAGGCTTACTCCATTCTGACCCTTGTAATACCGTTTCTTTCTCTGCTTGCGATAATGATAATTATAACAGGAAATTGCTTGCTCCAAAAACAGGTTTGGCAGGGAAATATTTGCTTATCCCTTCCTATTAAATATTAAATAAATGTATAAAGAGATGAAAGCTTTAGCAGCCTTGAATATTTTGTCGATAGTCTGGTTAACAGGATGTGCCGTAAAAGGAAATACAGAAAAGAAAAATGCAGATGTGGAAGTGCCTGTATTTGAATTGAAAAGCAGGGATACTACGCTTAACCGCTCGTATGTGGCAAATATCAATGCCCGTCAGAACGTTGAGTTGAGGGCAAAAGCCTCTGGTTTCCTCGAAGACATACTGGTTGATGAAGGCCAGATTGTAAGGAAAGGCCAGTTGATGTTCCGCCTCAACGATGCCGAGTTCAAGGTGCAGGTAACTGAAGCAAAGGCCGCATTGGCCAGTGCAGTGGCAGAAGTGAAAAGCGCTGAAGTGGAATTGCGCCGGGTACAGTCGCTTGTAGATAAAAAGATCGTGACAGGCACTGAACTGGAACTGGCAAATGCAAAGCTGGCTGCTGCAAAAGCAAAGGTTGACGAAGCCCGCGCAAGGGAAGAAAAAGCAAACATCAGTTTATCTTATACAGCTATACGGGCGCCGTTCGATGGCATCATCGACCGCATACCGCATAAATTAGGAAGCCTTGTTAATGAAGGAACTCTGTTGACCACCGTGTCGGACAATAAAGCCATGCACGTATATTTTAAAGTGTCTGAACAGGAATATCTGAGTTATGTAAATAATAAGAAAGCCAGAGACGCCAAACAACCCGCCACGTTGGTGCTGGCCGACGGAACTACCTACAAACATCGCGGCAGAATTGAAACGATGGAAGGCGAGTTCGACAAGGAAACCGGCTCTATCGCATTCCGCGCAGCATTTCCCAATCCATCGGGTGTACTTAAGCATGGCGCCAGCGGAAACATCGTACTTACAACGCCCATTTCAAATGCCCTCATCATACCATCGAGATGTGTGCTGGAGATCCAGGACCGTAATTATGTATTTGTTGTAGACGAAGAACAGAAAGTAAGCATGAAAAGTTTTATGCCCGAAGCCCGCATCGATGATTTCATTTTGGTGAAATCGGGTCTCGATGAAGGCGATCGCATTGTATATGAAGGCGTACAAAATATAAAAGAAGGCAGTCCGGTTAAACCCCGTATGTTAAGTAGTGAAAGCGTTTTGACTGCAGACTGATTGTTGCGAAAAGCAATCTGATCCTTATTTAACAACAATTAAAAAGCAGTAAAAAAAACCGGATAGCATGTTTGAGACTTTTATAAGACGACCGGTGTTGTCGTTGGTGATCTCTTTGGTTATACTCTTACTGGGCGTTCTCGCCTTATTTACTTTACCCGTAACCCAGTTCCCCGATATAGTACCACCCTCGGTAGTGGTAACGGCCACGTACAATGGCGCCAATGCCGATGTATGTACAAAAGCGGTAGCCGTACCGCTCGAGCGCGCCATCAACGGTGTGCCCGGCATGACCTATATGAGCTCTGTAAGCAGTAACAACGGTGTTACGCTTATTCAGGTTTTCTTCGAAGTAGGCACCGACCCCGACCAGGCGGCGGTGAATGTACAGAACCGTGTAATAACCGTGTTGGACGAATTGCCCGAAGAGGTGATCAAGGCCGGTGTTACGGCAGAAAAAGAAGTGAACTCCATGCTGCTGTACCTCAATATTATGAGCAACGACAGTACGGCAGACGAAGAGTTCATTTATAATTTTACCGATATTAATATTCTCCATGAATTAAAACGCATTAATGGAGTAGGTCTCGTTGATATCATGGGTTCGCGCGATTATTCCATGCGCGTTTGGTTAAAGCCCGATAAATTATTGGCCTACAATATCTCAACCGACGAAATAATAGCAGGGTTACGCCGTCAGAATATTGAAGCGGCGCCCGGTTCAACCGGCGACAATTCAGGTAAGGATAAACAGGCAAAGCAATACATCCTGAAATATACCGGCAAGTTCAATACGCCCGAACAATACCGCAATGTGATCCTGCGCGCCAATGAAGACGGTTCTTTGTTGCGATTGAGAGATATTGCCGATGTGGAGTTTGGTACGGTGAGTTACGACATGGTATCGAAGACAGATGGCCGTCCCTCTGCATCCATCATGATCAAGCAACGCCCGGGTTCAAATGCAAGTGAGGTGATCGAAACCATTAAAACGAAAATGGCGGAACTGAAAGAGACCAGTTTTCCGCCCGGAATGACCTATAACTACGCTTACGATGTATCGCGTTTCCTCGATGCCAGTATCCATGAAGTACTGCGTACTTTAATGGAGGCGTTCATTCTCGTGTTCATCGTGGTGTTCATCTTCCTGCAGGATTTCCGTTCTACCCTCATCCCCGCGCTGGCCGTACCCGTTGCACTGGTGGGAACGCTGGCCTTTATGCAAATGCTTGGCTTTTCTATCAACATGTTAACCCTGTTTGCATTGGTGCTGGCCATTGGTATTGTGGTAGATAACGCCATTGTGGTAGTGGAAGCGGTGCATGTGAAAATGCAGGAAGAAAATTTACCGGCAACAGAAGCTACCATTGCCGCCATGAAAGAAATAGGCGGCGCAATAGTGGCCATCACCGGTGTTATGTCGGCCGTATTTGTGCCGGTGGCATTTTTGTCAGGCCCTGTGGGCGTGTTCTACCGGCAGTTCTCGCTCACACTGGCCATGAGCATCGTTATCTCTGGTATCAACGCCCTTACGCTTACGCCGGCATTGTGCGCGCTGATGCTTAAGCATAATCATGGCGCTAAGAAAAAGAAGAACCTGTTACAGCGTTTCTTCAATGGGTTCAACCGCGTGTACAACCGTACGGAAAAAGGTTATGGCCATATGGTTACGCATATGGTGAAACGCAAAGCGCTTACCCTTGGCGTACTCGTATTGTTTTGCGTGGCCACCTGGGGCGTTTCGAAATTCCTGCCATCAGGGTTTATTCCGGCTGAGGACCAGAGCATGATCTATGTAAACGTTACTACGCCACCCGGTTCAACCGTAGAACGTACTGAGGAAGTACTGGATAGGGTACAGAAAGCGATCGGAAAAGAAAAAACCATCGATAATATCAGTACACTGGCCGGTTATAGTTTGATGAGCGATGTTACCGGCGCTTCCTATGGCATGGCCATGATCAACCTGAAAACCTGGGACGAAAGAGAAGAAACCGTTCAGCAGATCATACAACAATTAAAAGCAAAGACCGCGCATATAGCCGATGCGGTGATAGAATATTTTGAACCGCCCACCGTGCCCGGTTTTGGTAATGCCGGTGGTTTTGAGTTCAGGTTATTGAACAAGAACCGCAATACCGGTTTGCAGGAGATGGCTGAAGTGTCGGATAAATTTCTGACCACGCTGAAAAATCATGAAGCCATTTCAGGCGCCAATACCAGTTTCGATCCCAACTTTCCGCAATATCTGTTGCACATCGACCAGGAAATGGCGGCCAAACAGGGCGTAAGTGTGGAGAACGCGATGAATACGTTGCAAACCCTGCTGGGTAGTTATTATGCAACCAATTTCATTCGCTTTGAACAAATGTACAAAGTGATGCTGCAGGCATTGCCCGAATACCGCGCCAACCCCGAAGACGTGTTGAAGTTATACGTCAAAAACGACAAGGGCGAAATGGTGCCGTACTCGAATTTCGTACGAATGGAAAAAGTGTTCGGCCCCGAGCAGATAACCCGGTATAATATGTACACCGCCGCCATGATCAATGGAGATGCGGAAACGGGTTACTCGAGCGGACAGGCCATCAGTGCCATTCAGCAGGTGGCCGATAGCGTATTGCCCAAAGGGTATACGTACGAATGGAGCGGTATGACCCGTGAACAGATCATTTCGGGTAACCAGGCCGTTTACATCTTTGCGGTATGCCTGGTGTTTGTATACCTGTTACTGGCTGCGCAATATGAAAGTTTCCTGTTACCGCTGGCGGTTATTCTTTCATTACCTGCCGGTATTGCCGGTGCATTTGCCCTGCTGCTGGCCATGGGGTTGGAGAATAATATCTATGCCCAGGTAGCATTGATCATGCTCATCGGTTTGCTGGCGAAGAATGCGATCCTCATAGTTGAAGTAGCTGTGCAGCGGCACAGGGCCGGTATGCGGGTAATTGAAGCTGCACGAGAAGGCGCGGTATCGAGGCTGCGTCCCATCCTCATGACCTCCTTTGCCTTTATTGCCGGTTTGATACCGTTGTGTATTGCCAATGGAGCAGGCGCTATGGGTAACCGTTCTATCGGGAATGCGGCCGCAGGCGGCATGCTGGCAGGTACCCTCTTTGGTATCTTCCTGATCCCCGGCCTGTACGGATTGTTCATGTACCGCCGTACAAAGAAGAAAGGTAAAAAGAATGTGCGGCCCCATGAAGAAGAGCCGTTGACCGAACATATGGTAGATCATGAGGAGATAGCAAAACGATAGCGGTGGGTCGCTCTTGCAGAGCTGCTCACCCTGGTGTTACTTTTTAAATTATATATCAACTAATGAAAAATATATTCTCCCGTATCAGTGGAAAGGTAATAACGGGATCAGCTTTTTTGGTTTTTAGTGTAGTATCGGGTTGTAAGGTAATGACCCCGTCAGCGCTGCCTGCGGTAAAACCGATGCCGCAGCAGTTTGCTGACAAAACAGGCGCCGCCGATTCGGCCAACCTGGTTTTCCGCAATATCTTTTCCGATCCGCATCTGAATACTTTTATAGCAACCTCTTTAAAGGATAATACCGATTTGAATATAGCGCTGCAACGCATCGCCGCGGCGCATGCGCGGTTATCGGAAAGAAAGGGCGCCTTTCTGCCTTCGGTGAATGGCGTAATTTCCGCTGCTGCCGACAGGTACGGCGATTATACGATGAATGGCGTGGGCAACTTCGACACCAATCTTTCGCCCAATATCAATAAAGACCAGAAGATACCCGTAAGCCCTACAACCGATATGTTTGTAGGTCTTACCAGTAACTGGGAGATCGATCTCTGGGGCAAATTGCGCCATTTGAAAAAAGCGGCGCAGGCCGAATTGCTGGCAACCGAAAAAGGTAAACAACTGCTCATTACCTCGCTGGTGGCAACACTGGCAGAAGGGTATTATACATTACTCGGCCTGGATACAGAATTGAAGATCGTAAGAAAGAACATTGGTTTGCAGCAAAGGGCGCTTGAAATTGTAGAGGCGCAAAAGACCGGTGGCCGGGCCAATGAACTGGCGGTACAACAGTTCAGGGCGCAGTTGCTGAACACCCGCGGCATCGAGTTCAGGATCCTGCAGGATCGCATTCGCATCGAAAATGAATTGAATGCCATCGCCGGCAGTTATCCCAAACACATCGATCGTGACACCGCTCTTCCGGCATCACCGGCAACAGCAATTGAAACCGGTTTGCCTGCTTCATTATTATCTGCGCGCCCCGATGTTAAACAGGCCGAATTTGAATTGGAGATGATGAAAGAAAATGTGCAGGCCGCGCGCGCCGCTTTTCTGCCTTCCTTAGTATTGAGCCCCTATGTGGCGTTCAATGCATTTACACCATCGTTATTGTTCAATGGCGGAAGCCTGGCCTATGGAATTGCCGGTGGTTTAACCGCACCGCTTTTTCAGCAACGCCGGTTAAAAGCGCAGTTCACTATTGCAAATGCCGCCAGCAAAGAGGCGGTATATAATTACCAGCAGAAACTGCTCGATGCCTACAGTGAAGTGGTGACCAATATGAATGCGGTGGAAAATAACAAAAAGTCACATGAACTGAAGTTGCAGGAGGTACGCGAACTGAACGCAGCAGTAACTTCTGCCCGTGAATTGTACCTTACCGGTTATGCAACCTATCTGGAAGTGATCACCGCCCAGAAGAATGTACTGGAAGCCGAACTGGCGCTGAATGAACAGAAGATGAACATTTACCTCTCCCTCGTCAGGTTGTACCGCAGTCTCGGCGGCGGCTGGCAGTAGTAATTAGCTAATGTGATAAGGTGATAATTTGATAATGTGATAATGTGATAATGAAATACAGAGATCCGCAAATTTAGTATAAAGGCAGGTGTGCCACGTTTCAAAGACGTGGCACACCTGTTTTAGGGAAGTATTTTACTAATGAAATGTTATTGACACCCTGCCGGCTTCCCGGTTGTGTTTTTACAATTAATTTTACGACATCCGCCCCTCAATGGATTCCCGGCAAAACGCAGGCGGTAAACTAAACGATTGCTTTCCACAAACGGGAAGACTTGTCCTTTTAAATCTTCATATTAGAAGCCTGATGGAGTTGCTGGTTAAAATTTTATTATCACTTTGTTCATTTTTGCCGGGCGTGCACGCACACACCTCCCAGCAACATGTTCATGGCTTCTCCAAACATTTCTACACCCTGCCGGCCGGGGATCTCAACAACCTGCAGAATGTACAGGCGGTGGTTAGTCAACGCCGCTCAGCAGGCGACCGCCGGGCAAATGACGAGGCTGCCGAAAGGGAAGAAGAAAGTGAGGACGACGATGATGATGAATCGCGATCGTCCAAAAAGCACCCCGGTTCCGGTAGCAATTTCATTACTTATAATTCCGCATCAAACAATAGCGCACATTATTTTTTAAATCAATTCTCCGCCAACGGGCAGTTATCGCATTTCTCCGCCAATAAATTTATCATTCACTGTGTTTTCAGGATATGATCCTGAACTTCTCCACATGAACCTAACCAGCTAACCTATCGATTGGCTGTATTTATTGTATTCCATTATCGAATTATCACATTATCGAATTATCACATTATGAAAGGAATTTTTATGCTCACAGGCTTGTGCGCCCTGTTGTGCTATACTGGTTGTACGACAAAAGAAGAAAGCAAAGAAGAACCTGCCAGATTACTTGTAACCAGTCCGCTCAAAATGGACACTACCGTTACCCAGGAGTACGTGTGTCAGATCCGTTCTATCAGGAATATTGAATTGAAGGCCCAGGAAAAAGGGTACCTGCAACGTGTGTATGTCGACGAAGGCCAGTTTGTAAAGGCCGGGCAATTATTATTCAAGATCATGCCTACGCTGTACCAGGCAGAAATGGAGAAAGCCGATGCGGAAGCGCAGGCGGCCGATATTGAAGTGCAGAATACGCAGTCGCTGGCCGACCGCAATATAGTATCTAAAAACGAGCTGGCGCTGGCCATAGCGAAAGCAAAAAGGGCAAAAGCAGAACTGGCGCTGGCGAAAGCGCATCTCGCATTTACCGATATCAGGGCGCCATTCGATGGCATCGTTGACCAGCTGCATTTGAAACAGGGAAGCCTTGTTGAAGAAGGGGAGTTGCTCACCAGTCTCTCAGACAACAGCCAGATGTGGGTGTACTTCAATGTTTCCGAACCAGAGTACCTCAACTACCAGGCAAACCTGAAAACAAAGGAAAAAATGAAAGTGGAATTATTGATGGCCAACAAACAGGTATTCAATCATCCCGGTTATGTGGAAACCATCGAGGCCGAGTTTAATAACGAAACCGGTAACATCGCTTTCCGCGCCTCATTTCCAAACCGGGAGGGACTGCTTCGCCATGGCGAAACCGGCAGCATTCTTATGAAAGAACAAATGAAAGATGCTATAGTCATTCCGCAGAAAGCCACCCTCGAGATCATGGATAAGAAATATGTGTACATAGTGAATAAAGACAATGTGGTGAAATTAACGCCTGTCACTATTGCTGCAGAGATCCCTGACTTGTATATAATAAAAGATGGGGTGAATGAAGGCGATAAGATATTGCTGGAAGGCATCCGCAAGGTACAGGATGGCGATAAGATAAGCTTTGAGTTTGAAGAACCCGAAAAGGTGCTGGCGCATCTGAAGCTTGAATCGGAATAGATCTAAAAGCAGTTGCTGTTACCAGGAACCGGTTACCGGGGCTCGAAATATTACAGGTTGATTACAGGCGGGCATTCCGAATCAGGGGTCCGGCAACGGGTAACCGGTAACTGACACATCGACCCCGCTCGAGCAATGTTCAGTCGGGCGGGCATTCACCAAAAGATAAAACTATGTTTAATATATTCTTAAAACGGCCGGTCTTTGCGATCGTGCTATCCCTCGTCATTGTCTTTATGGGAATTCTGGCAATTAATACATTGCCAACATCCCAGTTTCCATCCATTGCGCCGCCACGGGTTATCGTTAGTGTGGCCTACCCGGGCGCCAGTGCCGATGTGTTGGTAAAATCTGTGCTCATTCCCATGGAAAAAGCCATAAACGGTGTGCCTGGCATGAAGTACATGACATCGGATGCCACCAGCGCCGGTGAGGCAAATGTACAGGTAGTGTTCGATCTGGGAACCGATCCCAATGCGGCAGTGGTAAACGTAAAGAACCGGATAGAACAGGTAACGAACCGCCTACCCGTGCTGGTACAACGGGAAGGGATCATTGTTAATATTTTACAACCGAATATGTTGATGTATGTTAACGTATTCAGTACCGACAAACACGCCGATGAGAACTTTCTTTACAATTTTACCAATGTAAATATCCTGCGCGAGCTGAGCCGGGTAAAAGGCATTGGCAGCGCGCAGATCCTCGGCAGCCGGCAGTATGCCATGCGCATCTGGCTGAAACCCGATCGCATGCGCGCCTATAATGTTTCTACCGATGAAGTGATGGAGGCATTGGCCAGCCAGAGTATTATCGGTTCTCCCGGCAGGTTAGGCCGCAGTGATGGTAAAAGATCTGAAGCGCTGGAATATGTATTGACCTACAAAGGACGGTATAACCAGCCCGATCAGTATAAGAATGTGATCATTCGCGCCAATCCCAAAGGCGAGCTCCTGTACCTGAAAGATGTGGCCGACGTTGAATTGGGAAGCGAATTTTACGACATCTATTCCAACCTCAATGGCCATCCGTCAGCAGCCGTAGTATTGAAACAAACCTATGGCAGTAATGCGCAGGATGTAATTAAAGCCATTAAAGAAAAGCTGAACGAGTTGAAGAAAGAATCCTTTCCGCCGGGAATGGATTATGAGATCGACTATGACGTATCCAACTTTCTCGATGCATCAATTGAAAAAGTATTGCATACGCTGGCAGAGGCCTTCGTACTGGTGGCTATTGTGGTATTCATCTTTCTCGGCGACTGGCGTTCGACGCTTATTCCCACCCTGGCGGTACCGGTTTCGCTTATCGGTTCCTTCTTCTTTATGCAGTTGTTTGGGTTGAACATCAACCTCATCACCCTGTTTGCGCTGGTACTGGCCATAGGTATTGTGGTTGATAACGCCATTGTGGTTATTGAAGCGGTGCATGCGAAAATGGAAGAAACGCATATGTCGCCCTACAATGCAACCAAACAGGTATTGCACGAGATCAGCGGTGCAATCGTCGCCATCACTTTTGTAATGGCGGCGGTGTTTGTTCCGGTGGCGTTTATGAGCGGTCCGGTGGGCATCTTCTACCGCCAGTTCGCTATTACTATGGCCACCGCCATTGTATTATCGGGGGTAGTGGCGTTAACGCTTACGCCGGTGTTGTGCGCTATGTTGTTAAAGAACAACCATGGCAAGCCGAGGAAGAAAACACCCATCGATCGTTTTCTCGATTGGTTCAACAGGGGTTTTGAGCGAATGACGGGCAGCTATTCAAGGCTGATGGAAAAGATCGTAAGCCGGCGCCTGGTCACCTTCGTATTGCTGGGTGCGTTTTGTTTTGGCATCTTCGGTATTGGTAAAACACTGCCTGCAGGTTTTATTCCCAGTGAAGACCAGGGTATGATCTATGCCATCATTCAAACCCCGCCGGGTTCTACCATTGAAAGAACGAACGACCTCGCCAAACGGGTGCAGGAGGTGGCCGAACATATAGATGGTATTCAGTCTGTATCGGCGCTGGCAGGCTATGAGGTGTTGACGGAAGGCCGTGGTTCAAATGCCGGTACCTGTATAATAAGTTTGAAAGACTGGGCGAAAAGAAAACATAATGTATCGGCGATCATTGAAGAACTGGAAGAGAAGTGTAAGGAAATACCGGGCGCTACCATCGAGTTCTTCGGTCCGCCGGCCGTGCCCGGTTATGGCGCTGCGGGTGGTTTTGCCCTGCGTTTGCTCGACAAAACCAATAGCGACAATTACCTCGATATGGAAAAGGTGAACGATGACTTTATGGCTGCGCTCAAAAAGCGTAAAGAGCTCACCGGCTTGTTCACCTTCTTCAGCGCCAATTACCCGCAGTACGAACTGGAGATCGATAACAGGGCTGCCATGCAGAAGGGCGTGTCAATCGGAAAGGCAATGGATAACCTTTCGATACTGATAGGCAGCAGCTATGAGCTGGGCTTTATCAGGTTCGGCAACTTCCTGAAGGTATTCGTACAATCGTCGCCTGAATACCGTGCGCTGCCCGACGACCTGCTGAAATTATACGTAAAGAACAACCGCGATGAAATGGTGCCCTATTCGGCGTTTATGTCAATCAAAAAAACGCACGGGTTGAACGAGATCACGCGGTACAACATGTACAATTCATCGGCTATCAGGGGCGAACCGGCCAAAGGATACAGCAGCGGCGAGGCCATAAAGATCATTCAGGAAGTGGCCGATAAAACCTTACCCCGTGGTTATGGTATCGACTGGGAAGGGTTGTCGAAAGATGAATCGGCACGCGGTAATGAGGCGGTCATCATTTTCGGTATTGTATTGATGTTCGTGTACCTGATCCTGGCCGCGCAGTATGAAAGTTTCATTCTGCCATTATCGGTAATTCTCTCGCTGCCTGCCGGTGTGTTTGGGTCGTTCCTGCTCATTAAGGTAATGGGACTGGCCAACGACATTTACGCCCAGGTGGGTTTGATCATGCTGGTAGGTTTGCTGGGTAAGAACGCCGTGCTGATCGTTGAGTTCGCAGCGCAGAAACACCGGTCGGGCATGACCGTATACCGGGCTGCCATGGAAGGCGCCAGAACGCGGTTTCGCCCTATTCTTATGACGTCATTGGCGTTTATTGCGGGTTTGATACCGCTGGTAGTTGCTACGGGACCGGGCGCTATCGGTAACCGTACCATTGGTTCCTCCTCATTGGGCGGTATGCTCATAGGAACCGTTGCCGGGGTGATCGTGATACCCGGACTGTATTATATGTTTGGCAAACTTGCAGCAAAACGGCAATTGATCAGGAACGAAGACGAAAATCCATTAACAGAAGAAATTGATCACCATGTTTAGAAACACTATAATAAAATATGTAGGTATCGGTTGCATTTGCCTGGCATATGCAGCCTGTAAAACGCCTGTGCTTACCGGTAGAACGGAGAACAGAACGGTGCCTGCGGGCTACAACAACCCGCAGGATACTGTTAATTCCGGGGCCATTAAGTGGAATACTTTTTTCACCGATCCCAACCTGGCAGCGTTGATCGATACGGCGTTAAAGAACAACCAGGAGTTGAACATTACCTTGCAGGAAATAGCGATCACCAAAAATGAAATAACCGTCAGGAAGGGAGAGTACCTGCCATTTGTTGGTATCAAGGGAGGCGCAGGTGTTGAAAAGGTGGGCCGGTATACCAGCCGGGGCGCCAATGACGCTACTACTGAAATAAAACCCGGTAAGGAAATGCCCGAGCCCCTGGGTGATTTTTTGATAGGCGCCTATGCAACCTGGGAGGTCGACATCTGGCACAAACTGCGCAATGCGAAAAAAGCGGCCGCACTCAGGTATTTGTCAACGATAGAAGGCCGGAATTTCGTGATCACCACACTGATTGCGGAGATTGCCAATTCTTATTATGAATTGCTGGCGCTCGACAATCAGCTGGAGATCGTAAAACGAAATATCGATATTCAGACAAATGCGCTGGAGGTGGTAAAGCAACAGAAGGAAGCGGCGCGGGTAACCGAGCTGGCGGTACGTAAGTTTGAAGCGGAAGTGCTGAATACAAAAAGCCTGCAGTACAGCATTCAACAGCAGATAACCGAAACTGAAAACCGCATCAATTTCCTGTTGGGGCGGTTTCCGCAGCCAATACCACGCAATGCACAGTCGCTCGATAATGTGATGACTGAAAGTTTGCATGCCGGTATTCCATCGCAGTTATTGACCAGCAGGCCCGATATAAAACAGGCAGAGTTGGACCTGGCGGCAGCGAAGCTGGATGTGCAGGTGGCGAAAGCGCAGTTCTATCCTTCACTGGGCATAACGGCTGGTGTGGGATATAATGCGTTTAGTCCGTCATATTTATTGAAAACGCCCGGGTCTATGTTGTATTCACTGGCCGGTGAACTGGCAGCGCCATTGGTGAACAGGAATGCGATAAAGGCAATGTATTTAAATGCCAATGCTAAACAAATACAGGCGGTGTATAATTATGAGCGAACGATTGTGAATGCGTATGTAGAGGTGGCCAACCAGGTGTCGAAGATCGATAATTTGCAGAAGCGTTATGATCTGAAGTCGAAGCAGGTGGAGGCGTTAACGCAATCGATCACTATTTCAAATGACCTGTTCCGCAGTGCGCGTGCCGATTATATGGAAGTGCTGATGACGCAGCGTGATGCGCTTGAATCGAAATTTGAGTTGATAGAGACCCGGAAGGAGCAAATGAAAGCGAAGGTAAATATTTACCAGGCGTTGGGGGGAGGGTGGAAGTAATGTGCAAATGTGCTAATTGAATACAGGGACGGCTATAAAGTAATGTAAAAAGCCTCTGGTTGAGCTGGAGGCTTTTTACATATACACTAATTTTTCACCCTTACATATCGTTCTATATTATACCGGTTAACGCCGGTAGCTTCAATTTTCTCAATTCCCTGTTGAATCAACGTATCGTTGTGAATGCGAACGGTGAATTCGAACTTATTGTTTTCCCAGTCACGGGCGTTGCAATATTCAAGAAATTCGGTATAGGTGCTGTCTTTGAAAGTATACTTTCCGCCACCGGCGGAGAAGAAAGCGGTTGCTGAATCTTTGCCTTTGTTAAGGTCGTGGCCCATAAATGCAAAGTGCGAATCATTGATGATCTTGATGAATCGTTTGTTTTGGGTGTAATCGGTAACGGTAGTGTCGTTCTTTTCAATAAGGGTACCGGTTTGCAGTTTCCAGGTGCCGGTGATAGGTGATGATGTTTTGTTATTCGAATTACAGGAGGCAAAGATCAGGAGAAAAGGCAGAGATCGTACAATCGATTGCATGTAGCTTGAGTTTGGTTGAAAGTTAAAAATAGCGAAAAACGGGTTATCCACAATCCCCCTCATCCCCTGAAAACAGTGGGCGTTGTATTGTTAAATCGTTTGAAGAAGTGAATAAAATGCGCCAATTCTTCAAAACCCAGGCACCAGGAGATCTCCGACACATTCCAGTTGGTGTGTTTTAACAAAGCACGGGCTTCCTGGGCCAACCGTTCGGCAATGACCTTTGACGTGGTTTTTCCCATTACGGATTTCACACTTTTGTTCAAATGGTTTACATGTATGGCCAGTTGACCGGCAAATTCCGCAGGCGTTTTCAATTTTACCTGCTGGTGTACCGATTCTATAGGGAACTGCCTTTCGAGTAATTCGATAAACATGGCAGTAGTACGCATCGCTGCATTCGATTTGGTATCGGCTGCGGCGGATGCAGGTTGCATTTTCTGCGCTTTATGTACCAGTTCATACACCAGGTTGCGGATCACATCGTATTTGAACTGGTAATCAGATTGTATTTCCGCCTGAAGGTGTTTAAAGATCTCCGTTACCTCGCTCTCTGTTGTTTCATTTAAAACAAACACCTTATCACCGCCTGGTTTGAATACGGGGTACTCTTTGATATTGCCAAAATGGTTAAAAAAATCTTCAGTGAAAATGCAAAAGTACCCGCTCTGGTGATCATCGAGCGGTTCCCAGCTATAGGGGATCATCGGGTTGCCGAATAGCAGGCAGCATTGGGGGCTGTCAACCGTTTTGTCGGCGTAATGTATGCGATTGTTCCCTTTGATCAGCGTGATCTTATAGAAGTCTTTTCGATTATATGGTATGGGTTTGGCATTCTTGCCTACAAACGGGTCCAGCTCAAAAACATTAAAATGGCCCAATCCTTCCTTTAACTCTGCAGGGATCCACTTGAATTTCGTTTTATAGAATTCCTCAAGGGTTTGCGTTTTTTCCATAATGCAATTTACCGAAAAATAAAAGTCTATGGATTCCCGATGCACTTATTGCCCGTTTAAAAATCAGTTGAAAAACTAAGCGCCTTCAATGCATCCAGTGAGCTGTTTATATCTGCAATTTTTGCTTTTGCCCTGTTGTAAGCATCGGTACCGAGAAATAATCTTACTGGCGGTTCTGGCATTTCGGCCAGTTCTATCAACGCTGCAGCGGCTTTCACCGGATCACCGGCCTGCGAACCGTCCATGCTTTTATATTTCTGGTGCGATTGGTGTACAGCAGCATAATCATCGATCTGATCTTTGACAAACACCAACGAGTTATCAGAGAGGAATTCCGTTCTGAAACCGCCTGGCGCTACCGCCGTTGTATGGATCGTCAATTCTTTCAGGTCCTGTGCCAGCACTTCGGTCAAGCCGGTCAATGCAGATTTTGTGCCTGCATAAATAGCCCAGCCGGTGGCGCCGGCAAATCCAGCGATGGAAGAAATATTGATGATATGCCCGCTACGCTGTTTGCGCATATAGGGCAGTGCTGCCTGCATTACATATACGGGAGCGAAAACATTTACCGAAAAGCTCTGTTGCAGTTCCTCTTCCGTGAATTCTTCTACGGTTCCGCCCATACCATACCCGGCATTGTTAACGATAACATCAAGCTGTCCGAACTTTTCTACCGTATCTGCTATTGCTTTTTTGACCGCATCCGGGTTGGTAAGATCAACGCCAAGCGGAAGAAAGTTGTCAGAAGCGTTTTCTATTGCTGATACGAGTTGAGCTGCGTTACGCGAGGTGGCGGTAACCCGGTAGCCTTGTTCAAGCAGTCGCTTTGCCAATGCAAGACCCAGTCCTTTCGACGCGCCGGTGATAAACCACACCTTTTTATTGTTGTTCATGGTCGTTTTGTTTTTGTTTATATAATACCATACCGGCATGATACAGGATGCCGTTCCTGAAATCGCCATCGGCGGTAAAACCGGTATCGTCTTTATAGTCGATGTGATTTCCCGTTACCCGGTATGCGCCCACATAAGCGCTTTGGCGGTTGCCACGCGCTTCATCGTACCGGTTACCTGGTAATAACTGATGTTTGATATAGCCATCCCGGGTAACCCATATGCCCAGGTATTCGCGGCTTTCTTCCATTGTAATATTTGTTTCCATGATCGATTGTTTTATTAAATCAAAATTACAGCTGATGCCGGCGCCGGCTTTTGCGGGCATCAAACCAAAAACTGCATAAATCAAACAATTGAAGATAATGGGACTGATAAAAAGAAGGGTTGGATAATTTCAACGTCTTAATGGGGAAAAATAATAGCGGCCGTCCTCATTGAGGTACGGCCGCTTTAAATTAATTCTCTTTTTTTATCGTACTCCCTGATGCGCAGCGGTGGTTGTGTTTCCGCGCGGTTGTTTTTTCGATTCCAAAGAATGTCTTTCGCCCGAAGCAAGCGCCAGTTCATCAATAATCCCGGCATTTACTATCCGGGTTTGCAGGGCTTTATCATGCTGCACAGCGTCGGGACCATTCCCGCTCTGATCGTACCAGATGCTGACATAACAACTGGTGGCCTTATAAAAGGTAGAAAATGACATTATTGTACCGGGAAAATATTTAGACGATCCCGGTGTAACAATGATCACTTTACTATTGGCGGTAACCGATTTGGTGGCTTCGTCAAATTCCACCCAGGCTTCGGCATTATCTGACGCCCTGCGTACCATAAAGCAAAAGCCGGCATACGTATTTCTAAGTAATTTGCTTGAATAGGCAGGGGTAACAGACGTGGATAGGTGGGTGTCGTTAGTTGATTCCTGTGCGTTCGTATTAAGAAAACTTAATACTAATATAAAGGAAAGCGCATGAGCGTAAAAGGTTTTCATGAATAGGATTTACGGGATTAGGAGTTTAGTGGGAATATATATTCCCCAGCCAAAATATATTGTAAAAGAGTGCGGTACAAACTTTTTAGTGAAATTATTTCTGTTTTAACGCCATTATAATGGAATAACATTTGTAGTGGTGAGCCTAATCGACTGATTATTAAAATGAACGCGTATGAATTGGTGGGATACCGTTTTTGCCGGAAATTCCTTATTGAATTGGATGATCGCCTTTGGAATTATAATCGCTTCCTGGGCCGTAATAAGGGTGGCAAAACACGTTTTGTTAACAAGGTTCAAAAGATTTTCAACCCATACCCGAAGCACACTCGATGATTTTATTTTGCAGTTGGTCGAAGGGGCATTGATCCCCGCTTTATATTCAGGCGCTCTCTATGCGGGTATTTCGTATTTAATTTTGAGCCCGAAGGTAGACAGGCTGATGCATATTGCAGTAATGGTAGTGGTTACATTTATTATTATTAAAACCATTACATCGGCATTGAACTATCTTATAAACAATGCACTTGGTAACGATGCAGAAGACATAGAGAAGAAGAAGCAGGCGCGCGGGATCATTATTATTGTAAACATTGTATTGTGGGTGCTTGCCCTGGTGTTCCTTATAAATAATCTTGGATATAATATTACATCGGTTGTTACCGGTTTGGGAATTGGTGGTGTGGCCATTGCGCTGGCTTCGCAAAATATCCTCGGCGATCTGTTCAATTATTTCGTTATCTTTTTCGATAAGCCCTTTGAAGTGGGTGACTTTATTATTGTAGATGATAAAATGGGCGCTATAGAATATATCGGTGTAAAAAGCACCCGCATAAGAACTTTGAGCGGTGAGCAGTTGATCTGTTCAAATACCAACCTGGTGAATGCGCGTATACATAACTACAAACGCATGGAAAAACGGCGGGTGTCATTCACGATAGGGGTAGTGTACAATACGCCGCCTGAAAAGGTGCAGAAAATACCGGGAATAATAAAAGAGATCATTCTTGCGCAGGATATGACCACGTTCGACCGGGCGCATTTTTCGGCGTTTGGGCAGTTCAGTCTCACCTTTGAAGTGGTATATTACATTCAAAGTCCGGATTACAATTTATATATGGACAGGCAGCAGGCCATTTACCTGGCTATATTAAACGCTTTTAAAAAAGAAGGCATTCAATTCGCGCTGCCAACGCAAACATTGCAGTTCAGCAATGGTTTTGGTTCACTGGCTGGCGCTGAGGTTAAAAGTTGAAAATGGTGCCCTGATTGTAGAGCCAATTCCCCTTACTCCCAGCGGGTAGCGAATGTTGCGTTGTTGTAAAAGCGTTATCAGGAATTGTGCATCATCGGGAGAATGAAACCTGGAGTAGGTGCCGTATTGTGACATAGGAGACAGGGCATGAGTGCAATATAAAGTAAAATTGGCGTGAAGGCAAGGGCATGGAAACTGGGGATTGTTAAAAACACCCGCAATTGGTATATTAGCCTTTTAAACGACTGCTCATATGAAAAAGGCCATCATTTTTGACCTGGATAATACCATTTTCCCGGTGCCGCAAATCGGGCACAAATTGTTTGCTCCATTATTTGAGTTGATAGAAGTGGACGGAAACCATACAAAGGACCTGGAGAAGATCAAAGATGCGGTGATGCGCACGCCTTTTCAGAAAGTGGCAAAGGACCATGGTTTTAGCGAAGAGCTAACCCGCAAAGGCATAGACTTGTTAAAGGAGTTGGTACATAACGGCGCCATAGAGCCGTTTGCCGACTTTGACCAGGTAAGAAAATTGCCGTTCGATAAGTATGTGGTGACTACCGGCTTTACAAAAATGCAGCAAAGCAAAGTAAACAGTCTCGAACTGGAGAAGGATTTTAAGGAGATCCATATCATCGATCCTACCACAACCAACAAAACAAAGAAAGATGTATTTGCCGATATTATACAGCGGCACAAATATAAAAAGGAAGATGTATTGGTGGTAGGAGATGATGTAAATTCAGAAATAAAAGCGGCGCAGGAATTGGGTGTCGATGCCGTGTGGTATGACAAATACAGCCGGTATGAGCCGAAAGAGGGTGTGAGCAAAATAGCTGATTACCAAAAGTTGGTAGAAAGATTATTAGTAGTTTGAACTAACCATCCCGATAGCTGGGCGCCAGTCTAATCCCATGTGTTGTTTTATTAGGGTTTTGAAATAGTGCGAATTAAATATAGAAAGAGCAGGGCGGAAATGCAAGGGATGTGAGAATGTTACTAATGCTTCAATAGCAAAAGACTTAATCTAAAAAAGGAATATGCATTTTTTGCATATTACATCAATTCAAGCAAAGTTCAAATTTTGCACTTTGCAAATAATAAGAAGTCAATTAAGGGCCAGAGGTAAAAAGTACACAGTTAAAAATGACAATGGTGATGTCGCTGGAGTGAATAATGCTGCAAAATTGCAGAGGATATTTAACTACAGCATTAATGGTGCATTTTTTTGTAAGTTGTTACGAGCGTCGGATATAATGAGAAAAACGTCGGAGAAAACGTAGGAGAAAATGGAAAAAGCGTCGGAGACATTAGAAAAACGTCGGAGAGAGTGTCGGAGAGGATAGGGAAAACGTCGGAGAGGATATTAGAACTGATAAATGCTAATCCGGAAATTACTATTCAGGAATTGGCCCCAATAATTAGTGTATCTAACCGGTCAATTGAAAGAAACCTTCAAAAGTTGCAGGAGAAAAATTTATTAAAAAGAATTGGTGCTGATTTTGGCGGACGCTGGGAGGTATTGGGGTGATCCCAAAGCAGAGCCTTGTCAAAGGAAGAAATGCTGTGCCTGTCCTAAGGGGTGTAGCCCATGATCGTTCATCAGCGTTTCCAGTTCGGCCTGGAGGGTTGGAAGCTAGTAAGATATCTCAACCTTATTTGATTCCAGCTTATTAAGCGGCCCTTCGTCTTTATAATTAGGATGATAAACAGACAGCTGAACAGTATATTTTTTCCCCTGAATAATCTGATAAACTTCATTAAGTTCAATACATGTGCTTATGGTATCGCCTGATTGTATTGGAATAAAATCTTCAGGAACAACGATGCGTTTTTCCATTTCACCTACGTATTTGACAGGCTGATTGTTTTCGTCTGTTATGATAAATAAATTTCTACGAGTTTTCCCGTTAGTGCATATCGTCTTTTTATCCAAATAAACCTCTCCAGATGTGTTATTGGAAAACACCAGATTGGCAACCATAAGTTTGCCGGCGACTTTAACATCTAAAAAAACATCGACAAACATATTCTTCATACTCGTAAGTTTACGTCGTTACAAAATACTCAAAAGAAGTAGCGTTTTTCAAAGCGCCATCAGGGTTTTGTTTAGCCAGTAGAAAACAACCATTTTCTCCATACATCACATCTTGCGTTCCTCCAATATTTGCAAAATGTGATAATTCATGTATTATTGTGCTTGACTTTGAATCTTTTCCTGTCGCAGTTGCCTTCCAAAATACGGTACCTATTTTAAACCTATATTTATAATCGTCAGGATAAGCCGTGGCACATATTTCTCTTCTGTCCTTTTCGTCAATTATTTCATCGAAGTTACCTGCAGTTAACGTTTTACTAGCTTCTAAAGCTCGTTTTATCCTTGCTAGTATTTCCTTCCTGGTGTTGTCATCGTTTTGGCCAAACCACTTGGTCAGACATTCCATAGTCTGATTGTCACCTTCGCTTAACAACTTAATTTTGTGTTCTAATACGCGTATAGTATCTGCAATAGCCTGGTTTATTAACCGTATTTTATGTTTGATAGAAGGCTCTACAAACTTCTTTTTGTTACCATAAGTATCTTCAGGCGGAAAGATACCCAAACATCCGCCTCCAATAATAACTGAACTACTGCCTGAACTCACATTACCACCATGTGCACAGAGGTCGTTCATGCGTGCGGTGGGCATTCCACCAATATAAACACTTGATGATCCGGTTACTACTTTATCCGCCTCCCCCACACATGCACAAACATCCCCAACCGTCGCTGCCGGTAACCCTTCAATCAGCACCGTCCCACAACCCGGGCCAATTATAACTCCACCCACATGCGGAACACCCGTACCGGGCGTTACCTTCGGGCAGGTATGCATGTCGCCTATTCGTGCTGCGGGTTTGGCCATAAACCTTATTATACATTATTTATACATGAATTCAATAATATTCGACTGCACAACAAGAAGCAAAAGTTAATTGAATATTTTCCATGCCTCATATCCACCTACAACCATTTTTTAATTTCTTAACAAATTACTTCAACAACATTTGATTCAATCTTTTCAATGCTCGAGTTTGTCAGATTATTATTAAGATATGCTGAATATTGGATGGTATATTTTTTCCCATTCTTTAGCTCATATACTTCATCTAATTCAACACTTGTTTCTATTTTCTGTCCGGGGTCAATCATAATAAAGTCTTCGGGCGTAATAAAACGCTTTACCATAGGTCCATCATAGTCAATCATACGCTTCTTTTCATCAAAAATTTTAAACAAATTATTTTGTATTTTATTTCCATGACAAGTCCTTAGCTTATCAATGGAAACTGTTTCGGATGTATTATTAGAGAAAATTAAATTAGCAAATATCTTTCTGTCCTTTTTTGCAACAGATAATTCGACTTTAATAAAATTGATATCCATATGTCAATTTATTTTATAAAACAATTTATGCCTCCATAAAATATTCAAATGAATCGGCGTTAAATAGTGCATCTTTGGGATTCTTAATTGCCAAATCTAAGCTCTTTACTTCTCCATCAGCATGGTCAACAGTTCGTCCAACATTTTTAAAATGAGATATTTCATGGATCAGGATGCCTGGTCTTGAATCCATACCCGAACACCAGTAACCCTTCCCCCCTGCGCACATTGATCTCCAATTCGTGCCGCCGGTTTACCACCTAAAAATACCCCGGTTGACCCCTTTGTTATTTTGTCCGGCTCACCCACACATATACAAGCATCCCCAACCGTCGCCGCCGGCAATCCTTCAATTAGCACCGTTCCGCATCCCGGGCCAATTATAACCCCGCCCACATGTGGTACACCTGTGCCGGGCGTTACCATAGGGCAGCTATGCATGTCGCCTATTCGTGCTGCGGGTTTGGACATTAATAAAACTTATTGTTACTGTCTATTTATAAACTATCTCTACTTTATTAGACTCAAACGGTGTAAACCCTGACTTGTCCTTATAAGTAGGATGAAAAACAGAATACTGGATACTATATTTATGCCCTTTTGACAATTTATAAACCTCATCTAAGGTTATCCGTGATTCAATTATTTCACCACTTTTTAGCTTAATATAGTCTTGAGGAACAACATCCCGATAAACATATGCGCCAGTATACCCAACCTCGGTGTTATCCTCATCAACAATATTAAATATCTTACGACGGGTCTTGTTATCGATACATATGGTTTGCTTATCCAAATGCATATCGCTATTTGAGTTGTTCGCAAATTTCATGTTGGCAATCAAGCTGCCTTCTGATAACTCTACCGCTAATTGTATGTCAATGCTTTTCTCGTTCATAACTCTTTACTTTGTTTTAATAGTTATGCTTTATATGGCTATAAAACACTCAAATGAATCCGCATTCTTTAAAGCAAGATTTGGATGGCCTTTAGCCAATTCTTTACACCGATCGTACCCATAAATGATATCTTCAGTTTTTCCAATATCGTGGAAATGTGATAATTCGTGAATTATTACCGAAGCTTTTGAAGGCTGGCCCTTTTGTTTGCAATACTTCCAGAATGAATCTCCCATAAATATTCTATGCGATGCATCTTCGTTTAAACCCTTGCAAATTCTATTTGCTTTAGCTCCTCATTTGCTATTACAAGAAAATTTATTTCTGAAAGACTGTTTAGCACACTCAAAGATTTCCTAATTCGTGCTGCGGGTTTGGACATATAGTTAGCTTAAAATGACACTTCCCTTACTTATAGATAATATCAATTACGTTGGAGTCGATTTTCGCCAGGTCTTGTTCTTCAAAATAAGGAGGTTGAAATGCTGAATATTGGATTGTATACTTTTTTCCCTTTTTTAACTCATATACTTCGCTTAAGTTTATATCCGTCTCCAATTTTTCATTTACATTAAGCTTTAAGAAAGATTCTGGATTCACCTCGCGGCAAACTTTCATTCCAGTATAATCAATCAATTTTCCTTTTTCGGTCTTTATTCTAAAATAATCTCCACGAATAGTGTTGTCGTAACAAATTGTTTGATCATCTAAGTACACCATTTTGGAGGCAGTATTTGCTATACATAAATGAGCAATTAACTGGCCGTTTATTACTTTTACACTTAGATTTACATCAATAATTTGATCACTCATATAACTATTCTATTAGAGTTCATAATTTATATATTGTCCTTGTCTTGTCAGGATTCTACAAACAACCTGAATGAGTCTGCGTTGTTTAAAGTATATTCCGGATAGGTTTCTACTAATCGCAAACATCCCGTTTCATAATAGGCATGATCTAATGTATTGCCTGTTTTTTTGAAGTGCGACAGTTCATGTATCAAAACACCGCTTTTTGAATGTTTTGAATCTCCGCCTAATTGCCAGAAAGGATCACCTAGAAAAATCCTATATGATCTATCTTTGTTGTAAACAACAGCTTGCTGTTGCATTCTGTCTTTTTCATTATAGATTTGGTCGAAACAATCCACCGTCAATTTCTGACAAACATTCAAAACCTTTTTGATCATTTTCAAAATTGTTATCCTTGCATTGACGTCATCAGTTCCAAACCATTTTTTAAACTCCTTCAATGTATCAGGATCACCATTCTTTAGTAACTTATGCTTATGACTCAACATGGCTACGCAATCCTTAATTACCTGGCTTATTATCTCTCTTTTCTCTTCATCGGAAGGTTCTATGAAATCCGAGTCAGGAACGCCCTCTGCTGGCAGGCACATGAACTCACCCTCCCCAATCAACACACTCCCACACCCACCAGTAACCCTTCCTCCATGCGCACATCGATCTCCACTTCGTGCCGCCGGTTTACCACCTAAAAATACCCCCGTGGACCCCTGTGTTATTTTGTCTGGCTCACCCACACACGCACAAGCATCACCCATCGTCGCAGCCGGCAATCCTTCAATTAGCACCGTTCCGCATCCCGGGCCAATTATAACCCCACCCACATGTGGTACACCTGTGCCGGGCGTTACCGCCGGACAACTATGCCCATCTCCAATCCTTGCTGCCGGCTTACCCAATTGATGAAATTTACAAATTGTTTAGTTTGTATCCCTGTCCCGGTAAATTAATTGAGCTTGATCACGCCCGCCTTCATGATCATATCCATCGCAGCATTGATATTCGCCTTTCCATTGCTTACGATCTTTAACTCCTCCGTTGTTTTTATATTCACCTTTACCCCCTTCAGCGTTATCTCCCCATCTTTCATTTCCAGCTCGGCCTCCCCGCATTTCAATTTCAGGTTTCCCTTTGCTTCTATTACAATCTTATTTTCTCCATCCATATACAACTTGTTCCCGTTTTGATCTTCCATAGTAACACTCCCTTCCTTATCGTTCATGATCACCTTTACACCACTGCGGGTTTGTATCGCCTTTATATCGTTTTTTTCAGTGCTAAACTCCGTTTTTGCGCCGCCATTATAAACCGTTCCGGCAACATAGGGCCGGGTAGCATTGTCGCCCGCAAAGGCCACCATCACTTCTTCGTCTTTCTCCGGTAACATAAATAACCCTTTTCCATTCCCCGCGTAGGGCGATATAACCCGTAACCACGGACTTTTCTCATCCTCACTCATCCAGCGAAACCGAACCTGCACTCTGCCTAATCCCGCATTATCATGGTTATTCACCACCAGCGCACTCTGCGTTTCACAATACGGTTCGGCAACGGCCTTTACCGGTGGTATTTTTACCGTTGACGGTATCGCCGTAAACTCATTGGAATAATTGCCTGTTCCATCCCAGGTATGTTCTATGGAAATAATAGTAAACTCGCCCGGCGATCGATCTGCCGGATCTTTTTTCTCCTCCGTTTTTATAACTACACAATCTCCCGGCTGAAAACCGGGCAGGTCGCTGCAGCCATGCACCCGAACAACATCACTGATCTCACTCGCCGCCCGCAGCGTCATAACCTCATCTACCTGCTTTACATTTCGCACATAGTGATTATGCCAGTTGGTTACCGGTGCTATAAATACCTGTTCTCCTTTTGTCAGCGCGTATTCGCCCAACCCGTTATGCCCTGCATTCAACGCACTGTTCGCAACCTCGGTACTATACACTTCATTGTTTACATAATCCAATGCCTTTACCTGGCACTTGCCGGGCTTTATTTGCATATGCAAGGCATACCGGCTCAACTGCACCCCGTATTGCAGTGTGATCTTTTTCCCCTTTGGCTGCCCTATTACCAGTTGCTGCCCGTCATAAAACAACCATTCGCCGTGTTTGCCGGCCAGCCTGCTGATAAACTGCCAGGCCGATTCTTTGTACTGCACATAATAATAAAGGGTCTCTTTATATGAAGGGTTGATCCTGTATTTCAGCATATCATCGGGATACAGGTTCAATACTTCTTTCAGGATGCTTTTTACCGACTTGCGCAACCACGACCGGCAATGCCGGCCGCTATCCAGTAAAATGGTGGGAGAGTACCCACTGATCACTATATTTCCCGGATGCCCGTTATTACACGTTGCCTCCATTTGCGTAACTACACCGGTAAATGACAGTTCCGATCGCTCGTTTTCCGAATTCACTTTTATGTGCACCGCGGTGCCGATCAAGCTTTTCGACTCCTTCAACACAGCTCCATCTTCTTCCACCGCCTTGGCCGGACAAACCAGCCTGAACGAATGATGCGCATATATTCCCTGGCTTAACTTCAGCGAAGTGAACTGATCTATTTTAACACCATTTATTTCTATAGTAGTTTCTACGGCTTGTGCCATGAATACTTGTTTTAAGGTTAATAGATGCCTGCCAGATGCTTACTAAAGAGCATCCGCAACACGCCTTACCGCCAAACCGCTTACAGTCCGGGCCAGTTGTTTTTAAACACTGTTTCTTCCAGCTTGATGGTGTGTGCACTTAGCGTTAGCTGTAATAATATGGGATGTTCGCCCGCAGGATCGAATATTTCATGATATTCCACACACAAGGCGTTTTCAAACTCAAGCGTTTTCAGTTTGCTCATGGTATCGTACCTGATAAATGTGATCTTCCCATTCTTTGTTTGCAATGTATTGATCATCCATTCAAACAATTCCGGGTGGTTGATGCTCGCCAGCGTAAGATTAATGGTTCCACCCATCGGCTTTGACGCAGCCTTACCCGTTACATCGATTGACTGATTGAATTTAAAGCCGCATCGCAGCACATTTATTTCATCCTCATTCTGCAGTTGCAGCCTGGCAATGAACGACATGGTAAAAGTTTTTAAACAATTACAAATACGTCAAGACATATGTCTTGCACAATATAATAGTTAATGCACTGCACTGGTTGGGACATGCGGGGTTGCCGGGAGTATGTAGATATGTTGCTTCTAAAATCAGAGAGACCTAACGTAGCATAGATTGTAAAATCAAATATATGTATTAATCGATTACAGCAAACAGTTATTGTATAAATTTTTTCGCGTGAGTCGAATCGTTAAAGAAGTATATCAGTGATCCGTATTAGGTATAAAAAAGTCCTGCGGGTGCTTGTTGCATTGATCTGTAAAAGTAAAGGCTGTTTCTTTATTCAATGTTTAAGGAACATAAACAAGCCCCGCTTTTAACCGGCATTGTAAAGGAAATGATACCACAAAAAGGCCTGTCCAGGCAGGACAATACCCCTCACTTTTTTTACCTACCTTCGCGCCCGGAATGAATGGCATTATTGCATCTTCCCCGGTTGCCTTGCTTTAATTCAGATACCGATATCCATATAATTCTTTTCATTTCCGGCAACAATTATTTTATTACTGATTTATACAGCAGCATGGCTTTCCTGAATTTATTCGATTTCAAACAAAAAGTAAACTATAAAACAGAAGTACTGGCCGGGTTCACCGTTGCCATGACCATGATCCCTGAGTCATTGTCCTTTGCAATTTTGGCGGGTTTGTCGCCTTTGACCGGTTTATACGCCGCATTCCTGATGGGGCTGATTACCGCTGTCCTCGGCGGACGGCCGGGAATGGTCTCCGGCGGCGCAGGGGCTACTGTTGTTGTATTGATCGCGCTTATGCAGTCGCATGGCGTGGAATATGTTTTTGCCGCTGTGGCGTTGGCGGGCTTATTTCAGGTTACAGTTGGCGTATTCAAACTGGCAAAGTTCATCAGGCTGGTACCGCAATCGGTGATGTATGGATTTGTGAACGGCCTCGCCGTCATCATCTTCATGGCGCAGATAAAACAGTTTACTACAACAGGCGCCACCGGTACATCGTGGCTTACCGGAACGCCGTTATGGACGATGCTGGCACTTGTAGCATTGACCGTTGCAGTCGTGATCGTACTTCCGAAGATCACGAAAGCCGTTCCTGCTTCACTGGTGGCTATCATTGTCGTATTCCTGGTGGTGCTGGGGTTTGGCATAGAAACGAAAACGGTTAAAGACATTGCCTCTATCAGCGGCAGCCTGCCGCCATTTCATATTCCCATGGTGCCATTTAGTTTCGATACATTGAAGATCATTTTCCCGTATTCACTGGTAATGGCCGGTGTGGGTTTGATAGAAAGTTTATTAACACTGAATATCGTTGATGAAATTACGGGCACAAGGGGCCGCGGTAATAAAGAATGCGTGGCGCAGGGAACGGCGAATGTGTTCAACGGCTTTTTCACCGGCATGGGTGGCTGCGCCATGATTGCACAGTCGTTCGTAAATTTATCGGCCGGCTCAAGGGCCAGGCTCTCTGCCATTATCGGTTCCATAACCATTTTAATTGTGATCCTCGTAGGCGCGCCTATCATCGAGCGCGTACCCATGGCTGCATTGGTTGGCGTAATGGTCATGGTGGCCATTGGCACGTTCGAGTGGACCAGCCTGCGCATCATCAATAAAATGCCAAAGCCCGATGTAATTGTGGGAATACTGGTGGCCATCATTACCGTATGGTTGCATAACCTGGCATTGGCGGTACTGATCGGTGTTATCATTTCCGCCCTGGTATTTGCCTGGGAGAGCGCGAAAAGAATACGGGCCAGAAAATACATCGATGAGAAAGGGGTAAAACATTATGAAATATTCGGTCCCCTTTTCTTTGGTTCTGTTGCCACCTTCCTGGAAAAATTCGATGTATCAAACGACCCCGCAGAAGTGATCATTGATTTTAAAGAAAGCCGCATTACCGATATGAGCGCAATAGAAGCATTGAACAAGCTGACTGAGCGCTATCATAGATCAGGTAAGAAATTACACCTGCGCCATTTAAGCGCCGATTGCCGCGCACTGATCAAAAACGCCGAATCGGTCATAGATGTAAATGTCATCGAAGACCCTGAGTATAAAGTGATGGCTGATTAAGCCATTCACCCCGAAAAATAATAGCGGTTATGCATTCATGTGTAGCCGCTTTTTTATTCCCCTTTACGCCGGCCCGGCCATCGTTCCGGTTCGTTCCGGGATGGCGCGGTTGCCTGCAAAAGTTGATGCAACTACATTATGCATTCCCCTCGTAAGCCACCAGCTCTTCTACATTCGGAATGGCCGGTTTGAACAAACTCACCAGGCAGTCAAATTCATCTTTGTTTTGGAAACGATAGGTGTTTATAACATCCAATGGTTTTTTGCCTTTGTCGTTTTTCTTATTGAGGTCACCCCCGTTTTCAACGAGGAGTTTCATTATTTCAATTAATTCGGGGAAGAATTCAGCGCGTTTATTTTGGATCATGCTATCGATAGCGTAGGCGCTTATTTTGTGCAGGAGCGTCCAACCCCCGCCGATATCAACATTGGGATCGGCGCCGGCATCGAGAAATCTTTTTAGCATGGCAGCATCATGTTCAAGCAATGCAAATTCGATGGGGTAGATGGGCACCTGCCACTGGCCGAAAAGCTGGCGTTCGTTGATGTAGAAAGGATCAGGTGAGTGAAGCATAGGGTAAATAGGATATTAGAGCGTAAATATAGGGTGGAGATCTTTGAATGTCAATAGGTTCGGAAGAAAAAAGATAAATAATTATTGGAGGTGGAATGCCTGAGGGGGGTATTTCAAAACTAATTGATATGTATATTTTTATAGTTTGAGGCGGTTGGATGTCTTTCCTGGTAGGTGATCAGGTTGTCGATATTGGGAATGGCCGGTCTGAACAAATTCATGAGTTTATCGAACCCTTCTTTTAAGCCAGCATAGCTATTGATTAGATCCAATGGGCTTATGCCATTGATGTCTTTTTTATTAGGATCAGCGCCGTTTTCAAATAAAACTTTAACCATTTCAAGATGTTCGGGAAAGAAGGTGTCGCGGTTGTTTTGGATCATACAATCAATGCATGCGTCCATAGCTTCGTGCAAAGGCGTAAAACCCTTGCCAAGATCGATATTAGGATCGGCCCCGGCTTCAATAAGTAACTTTACCATATCAGGGTCATCCTCGTTTATGGCAAATTCAATGGGATACACACCATTGGGAAGCGGAGCATTAACTGACTGGTTAGAAAAGTTGAACATGGTGACCTTATTTGTCAGGATTCGGTAGTAAATATAGGTTTTCTATTCCTTAAGTAAAATGTATGGGAATGGCAGCGATTAACAGAAAATACATTTTGTGAAATGATTTGATTTGTTCGAATCGTATCACGGGAGGAACTGGTTGTTTAATGAGATGTTCGTGTCATTTTACGGTGGAGCTATTAATATAACGATTAAGTGAGCGCCTCAACCATTTTCCTGGCGTCGGGAAAATGGTCAGCGGGGGCGATCACATTCCTGACTTCAGGAAGGTGATTGGCTTATCTCAATTTGCCAATTATAGAGAATTTTTACGAAATGTGGAGAAATGCAACAAAATTTGCAGATATCATAAATTAAATATAATTATTTGATAATTAATTGCCTATGTGGCATTTTCGATCTTTTTTTTTTGAATATGGAGAAATTTTTTAAATATTATGGAGAAATCAGGAGCTACGGTTCTGTTGATTGGTCTAAATAGGATACTACATTATAAATTAGTTCATCATTTTGTAAGTCGTTAAACTTATTTTCCAGTTTATATCGCGTCCCCCTCCCTGTTCCCTCGGCGACTATAACTTTATCTAACAATAGCTTATTGATAATATATTTGATCTTATTTCGGTTTAAAAACCCTTTCAACATTTGCTCCAATTCGCCAATTTTTAAAACTTTTCCTTGTAA
The DNA here is from genome assembly GCF_002078015.1 of Niastella populi. GTDB lineage: Bacteria > Bacteroidota > Bacteroidia > Chitinophagales > Chitinophagaceae > Niastella > Niastella populi. The sequence continues at coordinate 113,940 of NZ_LWBP01000210.1, forward strand.
CGCAGCAATCAACCGCTCAACCTCCTGAACAACATATCTTGTCCCAATTTTTTGTTCCTTTTCTTTAATTTGCTTGTATTCATCCGATAGTAAGTATTTTAAAGCGTTACCCCTGCTACGTTTAATAATTTGGTGATCTTTTAACCAATTCAGTATTGTTGAATTAATTTCGTTCGATTGGTTATTTTTAATTCTATGCAAAGCAATAATAACATCAACTGCAAGTTTTTTATGAGGCAGATGTTTCCTTTGAATATTGTTAAGGAAGATGTAGAATTCTTTATCCAGGTTGGTGCTATCCAGAACAAGGGTCACCTGAAACAGGTTTGAATCAGTATAATCAGGTTCATGTTTTCCCTCCGATAATGTAATTGAATATATTTTATCTATTCCTTGCCCCGACCGTTCTACGAGGCCCGTTTTTTCCATTACTTCTGCCATTAATCGACTGCGTGGTGTACTACTTACCGTGAGTAGATTGTTAATGTTTACCCCTTTCGGAAAACCGCCGGGATTTATAATTTTAATTTTTTGAGGATATTGTTTAATAACAACTTCGCTTGTAATTGAATAATCACGGTGTGCTATGGCGTTCAGAACTGCCTCTCTAATAACCGTTTCGTTAAAGTGCATTATTCCAAAAATATAAACCTCTGATTCTATCATTGTTTGGCCGTTGCGCACATTTATCAATTGCCATATGTCGTCAATTGCTACAAATAATGGGCCTGATATTACCTGCCGTTGTTCATAGGGAATGCTTGATTCAAAATACCGGAACTCCCAAATGATTCTTGCATTTGGCAGTAAATTTTCTATAGTTTCTTTTTTACCCAGCAAAATCAGGGCAGCATAATTTAGCCGGCCCTGTACAAGTAATTTTAGATCTGATAATATTTGGGTGGTGGATAGTGTTTGAAAATCAGGATTCATTTGCTTCCGTGCGTATGCTTCTTTCATTATGCCTATAGCGCTTTCGTCCAGATCTTCAATGGTAAGATCTGAACATGTTTTGGCTGAAAAATCAGGTTCCTGCTCGCTAAGGATATGAAACATTTCATCATCGGTCATATTGCGTAAACTTTCCCCGGTACGCATCAGGGCCACGCCTTCAAATTTCATAAGCCGTCCAACAGGCCGAGATGATACATAAACAATAAGTACCCGTTTATTTTCTTCGAATAACTCATCATAATGGATTCTTATACCCAGGTGAATTAAAGTATCATTAACGATGGCGCCCATTCGATGGAGGCCAAAATCTGAACCTACTACTTCATGAGGAAAAGCGTCTGTCATTCCAAAAACCAATTTGCCGCCACCTTTATTGGCGAGGGCTGTAACGTAACCGAGAAAACATTTGCGGCGATCTGCCTGTTTAGTACTACTGCCCCCGCCGAAAGGAAAATTGTGTTTAGCTTCCTTAAATTCAATATGGTCTTCAGACTCTTTGAGTTGTTTTAATTGGTCGATCGTCATAAAAATTCCTGTTTACTCACTGATAAAAGAACAGAACGAAACATTACAATCAGGGAATTGCAATTGATCTTCAATGAATAGTTTGGTTGGAATCGCAAGGGAAGGAAAGGCAATCAGGAAAGCCCGTTGTGAACTTTTGCAAATACAATATACAGTAATTTTTCAATAGCCGGCATGAATAAACGAAATGACTGAATAAACTTTTAAAGAGTTAAGAAATGAACTCTGTAGGGTTAAATCTTATATTCATGTATAGTGCTAAGGTGTAAACGAATCCCTGACAACTGGAATTACGATTTAATGATTTTAAATTTGCCCAATGAAAATTCAATACTGTTCCGACCTGCACCTGGAGATGCCCGATAATGAAAAGTACATAAAGCGACACTTGTTGGAGCCAGTGGGGGAGGTATTGGTATTGGCAGGGGACATCCTGCCGTTTGGACTGCATAAAAAGCAAAATGAATTTATTGATTATTTAGCCGGAAATTTTGAAATGGTGTATTGGGTGCCCGGCAATCATGAATATTATGGGTACGATGCTGCTACGGTAGCCAATCCTTTGTTGGAAAAATTACGCAGCAATGTATGGATGGTCAATAACCAGGTGGTGGTGCATAATGGCGTGAATTTTATTTGCACAACCATGTGGAGCAAAATTGATGTGGTGCATGCGCTGGAGATACAACGAAGTGTAACCGATTTCTCCAACATACAATGGGCGGGCGAACGATTTACTACCCGCCAATTCAATCAACTGCATAACCAGTCGATGCATTTTTTGGAAAAAGCGATCAAAGAAAAAGGCGCCGGAACAAACGTAGTAGTAACGCATCACGTACCAACGCTGTATAACTATCCCGCGAAATACAGGAACAGCCAGGTCAACGGCGCATTTGTCACCGAATTACATGATCTCATTCATGATTCGGGAGTTGACTACTGGATCTACGGCCATCATCATAGCAATACGCCCGAGTTTAAAATCGGAAACACTACTATGCTTACGAACCAGTTGGGGTATGTGCGGCGGCATGAGCATGGGAGTTTTAGCAGGGGGAAGGTGGTGGAGGTGGGGGCTAAACGCGGTCGGGACTGAAACGGTGGTCCTTGAAATTCCCTCACGTTTTTGCCTTATTTCCCAATCCGGGATAACCGAAGCCAGACCGAAGCTTAACCGATGCTAGGCCGAAACTTGAATGCACGGATTCTGAATGGGAACAGCTCGAAAACCTACTTCAATCTTGTTGAACATTACGAAATTTGGCGACAGGTTGCCGCCGGATTGGATAGAATGCCCGAAATACTGGTGGCGCGCAGATTAAACGTGGATGCAGCGTAGATTCAGTATAGGATCACTATAGACTCGCCCTACACTAACTATCACTCACCATAGACTAAGCCAGGATCAGCCGTACATCAGCCGTATTACAGCCGTACTTACTCCGATGTTGAAAGAATCAATGAGTTATGTTGATATCAGGACATGTAGCTGTACCGCAATGGTAGCAATATGGCAGGGTAATGGCCTGGGTATTGCACCGGCACTCTCTGGATACTCTACTGGAACACTAGTGCGCATGAGTAGTCCCAGAGCATACTTAGAGCTATCCCAGAGCACCCCCAGAGCATTATACTACCATTACCCTACAAATCATGTAGCACCCTGATCGGGGAATCCTTCGTTCCTGGTTCGTTCTTCGTCCGTTCCAACACTATCTGATTACTACCCAAATACTACCCATTTCATAGGGAAAAACGCTGGTCTACGGGTAGCCTGAAAACGAAGTAAGAACGAAGTTGGGGTAGTTCAGTAACGGCACGTGTGTAGTTAAGCGAACTTGATCATTATCAACTTTATAGACAGCGAAAGGCAGGGTTTTTGAGGTATAGTCTGTGAGCTTGCGATGGATGAAATATGGCTTTGCCGTCGTGACCGATGCCGGCTTCCAGGAAATCGGCCAGTTCGCGCCGGATGCAATCGATGGGGCATTGATGGAAGAAGTCGGTAATAGTGGATAAAAGATTGTTTAGCTGCTCGCTTATCAACATGCCATGGAGTACCTCTATAAACAGAATCAACAGCTCGTAGAATTCATACAAGATCTCCCGTCCATTCCCGCTCGAATACGGACTTTGTGTGTTGATCAACGCAACCCGCAGCCAATTGGGCAACAGGTAATCGATAAGATCGCTCAGGGTAGCCTGGTCGAACACTTCGGCTATTACCTCAATAGGTTGAGTGGTGACTTTTTCGATCAGCCGGGCTGGTTGACTTAAACAAAAAGTTCCTCGATCTGTAATGTGCGCCCTGGCACAAGTACTTCTAAGCGGCAATACATTCTGAATAACTGGTATCGAAATGAGCTGAAAGAGTTGATTTCTTCGAATATAGAAAAGTGGGAGAGAATTATACCGGTAAAAGTTGATGACTTTGGTGTAAAGAGCATGAAGACGAAATGGGGCACATGTAATATAGAAGCCCGGCGAATTTGGCTTAACCTGGAACTGGCGAAGAAGACCCTTCAATGTTTGGAATATGTTCACGAAATGGTGCACTTGTTAGAAAGAAGGCATAACGATCGGTTTATATGGTATCTGAATAAGTTTATGCCGCAATGGAAAAGTTACCGGGAAGAATTAAACCGGTTGCCAATAAGTCATTTGGATTGGGAGTATTGAGATGATTACTAAACGTGAGTAGTTTGTTATATTAGTATTGTAAAAATGGCTGACATACTTTTTTACAGGGTTTAAGGAATTTTGCATCCGAATAAATAATGACAACTCAATACAGTATATTATCAGTTTTAATCAGACCTGAAATCCAGGAAAAGATTTCAATAGGGTTGCTATTGTTTGATGCGAATGAGGTCTACTTCAGCTTTTCAGGAAATAAATTACTTGTTTGCAAAGAGTTGCTTTCAACTCCTTCTTACAAGATCCTTAGGGAAATCTTTGAGAATATCGAGAAAATTCTTGATGAGGAGAAAGCCAGAAACTTCCAACCTAAAAGCTTTAGGATTTACAAGAGTGCCATCACCGGGAATATATTTACAGCAGCATATATATCGTATTTGAGTAGGTACTCCAATAATATTTTGTCTTTTACTGCACCAAAGGATATTAATTTAGAGACTAATGATCAGAACTTTTTGAGTCTGTTCAAAAAGTATATTGATGAGATAATTGAAGCAGTGTAGTCGAAAGGTTTAAATCTGCTATTCATATTTTAGGTCATTCCCCAACCTGAGAAACGTAATAAGTACTTCTCTGTATTTCCGCATTTCGTAACCTCCCAAATTGTTGACTGGCATGGTTTTGCGGGCTTCTTGCGCCTCACTACTTTTTGAAAAACTATGAAGCGCTTAACCTCCTGTTTCCTTGTTACACTGCTTGTGGCAACATCATTGTTTACTTATGCGACTGACTACTACGTTGACCCCTCATCCGGTGGCAGAAACCTCGGCACTTACAACGATCCATGGCACGGCATTGACGACATTCCACAGTTTGTAAACTTCTTTCAACCGGGCGATAACGTTTACTTCCGTCGTGGTCAACAATACTGGGGTACTTTGTCTATCAATAGTAGTGGCCGCGAAGGCGCACCTATTTCGTTCCTGCCCTATGGTGAGGGCGCCGCGCCCATCTTTAAATACGGTTCCTGGAACTTTAGCGATCCACTGGTATACAACCGCACTTTTATCCGGCTCAATCAATGTAACTACATCGTTATCGACGGGTTTGAAATGAGTGACTATACCATTCGCGATTACGATCGTTACACCCCCGCTAACGTGGGCTATGGCGTTTACATCTATAAAGGTCCCGGCAATGGGGGTTCGCATAATGTCATTAAAAATTGCAGCTTCTCGCGTATCGGTTGCGGCATTAGCATAGACGGCGGAAGCGACAATACCGTCACCAATTGCGATATCCGTAACCTGCGCATGATCATCAATACGAATTATCAAATGTGGGACGACTTCGGCGCCATTGGCATCGTAGTAGGCGGGTCCAACAATACCATCACCCGTAACCAGATCCACGACTGCTGGGCCAATAGCTACGATTATAACCTCGACGGCGGCGCCATCGAAATGTATGGCGAAGTTTCCAACAACAAGATCATGTACAACACCGCCAGCGATAACATCGGCTTTATGGAATTCGGCAGCGGCTGGGGCGGCCACGCACTCAATAACCTCGTTGGCTATAACCTGCTCGTCAATAACGGCCACGTATTCTGGATCAACTCTACCAGCGTTTTCGCCCTCGATGTGCGTAACCTCCAGTTCTTCAATAACAATGTGGTGGAAACCAAAACGCCCCGCCTCCCCGATGTAAGAAATCTCATTGGGATCATGTCTACACCCTGGGTGTCGAATGTGCTTACAATGAAGAACAATATTTTCTGGATCAACACTTCTTCCAATATCACCGATCCGAATTTCAGGCCTTTTAACGGCCCGCAGTTGATCCACCAGAGTAACATCTTTCACCTGAATGGCGGCAACCTTGGGTTTGAACTGGATTATTCAGAACAAAACCTTCCTAAAGAAGTGGAAGTATTCGCCAACAGTTATTCGTACGATCCGCTTAGCTGGAACTACGATCTGCGGCCAACAGCCTGTGCCGTTAACTGGGGCCAATGGACTGGCATCGAAAAAGACTTCTGGGGTAAGGCCGTGCCTTTCAGCGGTGTTCCTGATGCGGGCATCTCTGAAAGCAATTCCAGCATTACGCCCGCCCGTATTTCCGTGGCGTCAACCGGTTTGGTTGCAGTGGAGGACCGTGACGTGAAAAGCAGCCTCTCCGTTTCGCCGAACCCCGCACAGGATTATATCTACCTGAAATTGCCGGGTAATAATTTTTTAAACAAAGAACTGATAGTTGTAAATATGGCCGGTGCAGTGGTTAGAAAACAAAGATTGAACGATGCCGGCGCCCAGGTAAAGCTGAACGTTAGTGCATTGCCGAAAGGCTCCTTTGCAGTAAAATTGATAGATACTAAAACCGGTCAGTCTCAAAGTACAACATTTATAAAGTAAGTTGACGAGTTGACCGGTTAACGAGTTAAATAGTCAATATGCCTCACTACCTGGTACATACGTAGCGTATGTTAGGGCCATTGCTATGCCGCTACTTTCCACTCTTTCAGGTAGGTTTTTATTGTGCATTTTATTGTACAAGGCTTCATTTTATTTCAGAATTACTATTGATGTTTAGCTGATGATGAACACTTCATTTGCTATGATGTGTATGCGAAAAATATTTCATTAGAACCTAAACGTTCTCATTGTTTTTCTGCTAAGTACAATTGTGTAGTGTGAACATTTATTAATTTTCTCTTAATGTTATTGGCATAATTTTATGGGGTATTAGTTACACATTTTAAGTTTCTGATTTCGTAGCCGTAATCAATCCCAATGAAAAATACAATATCCTGTATGCTTGTACTGCTGTGCAGTATGGCCTCGCTCGTAGCGTCTGCAACAAATTATTATGTTGATCCGTCATCAACCGGATCGAATCAGGGGACATTCAACGATCCCTGGAAATCTATCGACGACATTCCATGGGCTATCAATTACTACTCACCGGGTGATACCATTTTCTTCAAACGTGGTCAGGAGTACGTTGGCACCATGTCGATGAACAGCAGTGGCAGCAGCAGCGCGCCGATCGTGCTTATGCCCTATGGTTCCGGCGCCGCCCCTTTGTTTAAATACAGTGCAGGTCACTTTACCGATCCGCTCGTTTACAACCGTGTGATGATCCGGCTCAATCAATGTAATCATATCGTTATCGATGGCTTCGAGATGACCGACTTCACCATTCCCAATGATCATAGCGTTGCGGCTAACGTGGGTTATGGCGTATACATTTACGCAGGCCCCGGTAATAACGGCTCCAATAACATCGTCAGGAATTGCAAGATCACCAAACTTGGCTCCGGCGTTTGCATCGACGGCGGCAGCTTTAACACCGTTACCAATTGCACCATCGGCGACCTGCGCATGATCCTTAACACGCCCGATGTTGAGTGGGACGATTTCGGCGCCATGGGTATCATGGTGGGCGGTTCCGACAATACCATCACGCATAACCAGATCCACGAATGTTATGGCACCAGCTACGACTACCATATTGATGGCGGCGCTATTGAAATGTATGGTTCAGTTTCGAATAACAAAATACTTTATAACACTGCCAGCGAAAATATCGGCTTTATGGAGTTCGGCAGCGGCTCGGGTGGACAAGCACTCAATAACCTCGTTGGTTATAATCTGCTCGTGAACAATGGCCACGTGTTCTGGATCAACTCGGCCAGTATCTATAGCCTCGATGTACGTAACCTGCAGTTCGTGAACAACAACATTATTGAAACGCATGCGCCCCGCATTGCCGATGTAAGGAACATGATCGGTATAATGTCTACCCCTACAGTGGCCAATGTGCTCACCATGAAGAATAACATTTTCTGGATTGCCACTGCTCAAAATATCACCGATCCCAATGCGCAGCCCTTCAATGGCCCGCAATTGATCCATCAGAACAATATGTTTCACCTGAGCGGGGGCAGCCTTGGCTATAATATGGACGTAACTGAAACAAACCTTCCCGCCGGCTTTTCGCCGTTCATCGATATTACTTCTTCCAGCAATCCGCTGCTGTGGAATTATGATCTGAAACCAGCTTGTACTGCTATCGATTTTGGTCAGTTCACCGGTATCGATAAAGATTTCCAGGGTAAGCCGGTTCCTTATGGCGGTTTGCCCGATGCGGGGATCATTGAAAGTATTGCGATCGTTCTCCCGCTTGAAATTTTGTCTTCACGGGGTTATTCAACTACCGTCGGAAATATTATCGAATGGGAAACCAATAAAGAACTGGCCAAACACTTTGAGGTGGAGAAAAGCAGCGATGGCCAAACGTTTGGCTCTATTGCGACAATTCCGTATAAAACGGACGCGAACACAAGCAGTATAATATACCGGTTCACCGATGGCGATATTAAAGGTGAGGTTCAGTACTATCGCATTAAAGGGGTTGAAGCCAATAGCAAGGAGATCTATTCAAAGATCATAAGTATTAAGAGCGTTACAGTGCAGTCATCCCCCGGCAGCTTTACCCTGTTCCCTAATCCTGCGCAGGATCATGTTTACCTGAAATACCCGGGCAATGATTTTCTGAATAAAGAAGTTATGGTGGTAAGTATGGCAGGCGTTGTGGTGAAAAGGCAAAGGTTGAATGACGCATCGGCCCAGGTTAAACTGAACATCGGCGATTTGCCGAAGGGGGCATATGCCTTAAAACTGTTCGACACTAAAACCGGGCAAACACATAGCACTATGTTAACCAAATAAAAGGCCGCAAGTGTAAGGCCTGATATAATAAAAGAATCAAAATGGCGAGCGGGTTTACATTCCCGCTCGCCATTTTTACTAATTACAGCAGAATCTTAGGTAAATCATTGTATCCGTAAAACGTCCTGAAGGAGCGTGATGTTAAGTAAGTAGCGAGTCACGAATAAAACCGTCACTTACCACTTACTACCTATTACTTACTACTTACCTTACTTTTCACGTACTCCGATGGCGTTACCTCGTACTTCGCTTTGAAACAGGTGCTGAAGTATTTGGCATTGTTGAATCCAACCGAATACGCGATCTCGGAAATATTGCCATAACCGGAATCGAGCAGTTGCTTTGCGCGTTTAAGGCGCATTTCTCTTACAAACTCAATAGGCGCCAGTCCGGTAAGGCCCTTGAACTTTCTATAGAAGGTGGTTCTGCCCATAGCTACGGTTTCGGCCACCGTATCGATATTGAAATCGGCATCGCCCATCTTCTCTTCCACGATCGCTACAACCTGTTGCAGGAAGGCTTCATCGCGGGAAGTGATGGCTACTTCGCCCGGTTCCAGTGGCACCGTTTTCTTTCCTTCCAGCAATGAGTTCAACAGCTTCTTCCGCTGACTTATCAGGTTCCTCATGGCTGCCACCAGGAAATCGTGCCGGAATGGTTTGGTGATATAATAATCCGCGCCATAATCCAACCCTTCTATCTGGCTTTCGATGGCGCTTTTGGCGGTTAACAATATTACCGGAATATGGCTGGTAACCAGGTTGTTCTTTAGTTTGTCGAGCAGTTGAATGCCATCCATCTTCGGCATCATAATATCGCTCAATACCAGGTCGGGCTGCAGCTCCAGCGCTTTTGCCAATCCTTCTTCACCATTGTCGGCTGTCTCAACCCGGTATAATGTAGTCAGCTGACTTTTCAAAAACGCCTGCAGATCGGCATTGTCTTCTACCACCAGCAACAGTGGCAAATTGCCATTCGCATCGGCAGTAGTTGTTGATGCCGTTGCCAAAGCTGTTGTTTCATAACCGGCCAGCATTTCATCCGTTGCTTCTGCATGGTGCAGAAAAGCAGGCGTGGCAACGGGCGCCTGTGCTTTCCCCACTGATAAAGTAACGGTTACCGTCAGGCCGCCATCGGCATTATTATGGGCTGAAATAGTGCCGCCATGCAGCGTGATCATTTCTTTCGACAGCGCCAGCCCGATACCGGTTCCTTTCACCTGTTTGCCTTCGGTTACCTGTTCTTCATGGAACAGCTCGAATATTTTATCGAGCATCTCCGGCGGCACTCCCTTGCCCTGGTCGCTTACCTCAATTTGTATGCGGTTGTGTTGCGCCGGTTGCGACACCTTTACCCTGATGGCCTTTCCTTCCGGCGTAAACTTAAAGGCATTTGCTACCAGGTTGTAGATCACTGTTTCTACTTTATCCAGGTCGAGCCAGGCCTCTATTTCCTTTGATTCACTCACCACCTGGAAATCGATCTGTTTCTCCCGCGCCAGCTCGAGGAAATATTCGCCAATGCTTTTTACAAATGAAACTACTTCTACCCGCGAGGGATGTATGACCGCCTTACCGCTTTGCAGTTTGCGCAGGTCGAGCAACTGGTTTACAAACCTTGCCATGCGGTTGGCGTTCTTTCGAACCACTTCTACATATTGCCGGCCCTGCGGGGTGAGGTTTTCCTGTTTTCCAATTTCCTCGATGGGGTTCACTATTAACGTAAGCGGGGTGCGCAGTTCGTGCGATACATTGGTGAAGAAATTCAACTTCAGTTCAGCCAGCCGTTTTTCTACTGCAATGCGTTGCCGCAGCCGTAACATGGTCACGGCTGCCCGCCGCACGATCTCGAAAATAATAATTGCCGCCAGCGTATATAACAGGTATGCCCACCATGTTTTCCACCAGGGCGGCAAAATGGTGATCTGCATACTTTTAACAGGACCGTTACTATACAACTCCCCATTCGTGCATTTTACCTCAAATACATAATCACCGGGCGGCAGGTTGGTGTACGTTGCGCGGCGCTCACTGCGGTTGTAATGCCAGCCGGTATCAAAACCCTGTAACCGGTAAGCGTACGATTGTTTGTCGCCCGAACGGTAATCGAGCACCACATAATCGATGCTGATGATATTTTGGTTATGTTGTAAGGTAAGCTTTGAAGTATGGTTCACCGAAAACGGCAGAATGTTGCTCCGGCCCGCCGCCACATCGGTATTGTTTATTTGCAGATTGGTGAAGGCGATCGCTGCGCGGATCGGGTGCGCCACAATGGTTGTGGGATCGAAGGTGAGATATCCTTTCAGCGTTCCGAACACGAGGCTGCCATCGGCCCGGCGTATTCCTGCTGTTTCGGAAAATGCATAGGGCGGAACGCCGTCATATGAATTGTAATTGCGAAAAGTTTTTTGCTGCATGTCGAACCGGGCCAAACCGGTTTGCGTGGCTATCCATAAATGGCGCTTGTTGTCTTCTGCACAACTCAGCAGGTAATCGTTGGGCAAACCTTCCTGCGTGGTATATACCTGGAATGTCAACCCCTTCATAGGATCATCACCTATGGCCTGGTTCAACCCGCCGCCAGAGGTGGCCAGCCACATGGTATTGTGTGAATCGCGGTAAATATATTGGATATCGTTATTGCCGAGACTGTATTGATCGCCGGGGATCTTCTGGTACATGGCATACGTGAAATGACCGGCCTTACCGGTATGTACAATTAGCAGTCCGTCGGTAGTGGCCACCCAGATATTGCCATGCCGGTCTTCCGCCATATTGCGGATCTTCCGGAAGATATTAGCCGGGTAGTCGCGTAAGGCGTTTTTGTCGTGCAGAAATGTAGTGCGTTCGCCTTCGTTCACCACCAGGCTCAGCCCTTCCTGGAAACTGCCTACCCAAATTCGTCCGGCTTTATCTTCCAGCAAGGCATAGATCTCATTGCTGGGTATGCTCGCAGGGTCATTTGCATTGGGCATGAAATGATGCAGCTGGTATTTCGTTTCTGCCTTATTAAGCGGTACCGCTTTGTACAACCCATGCGCTTTTGTGCCCAGCCAAACCGCGCCCTTGCTGTCCTGCATAATGGTATACACCAGTCCAAGGCCCTGTGAGGGCATACCTTCAAATTGTATATTTACCGGCTTGCCGTTTTCCAGCACATACAGCTTTGCCCCTTTAGCGCCGATCCATAACCGCTTTTTACGGTCTTCGCACAAACCGCGTACTTCATTTTCTGTTTGGAATGCGGCCGGGTTTTCGAGCAGGTGCTGGTCAAAAGCATTACGCTGAAAAGTAATTTTTTCAACACCGCGGTCTTCGGTCCTGATCCACAGCAGTCCCGCCTCATCGTAATACCAGGTGCCTACATTGTTCGAAAACAATTGATCGGGTGCATTGGGTTCGTTGTAGAAATATTCCACCTTATCGGTAACCGGGTCATAATAACCAAAACCGCCGCCTTTCAAACTTATCCAAACCCGGTGCAGGATATCTTCCAGTACCGCATAATGGCCTTTCGGGAAAATATACCGCGCATTACTTTTTTGCCGGTAAGCTTTCGCTTTACCGGTTGCAGGATCGAGCCTTATCACCCCTTCCTTTTGCGGTTCTATCCATAAATAACCCGAGCGGTCTTCATAAATGCTGAACAGGGCATTCGCAGGATCGCTGATCAGGGTTTTAGTTTTGAAGAACGGTGCATGTATAAAATGCATGTCAATTAATTCGCCACCGGCCGTAGAGGCGTACATATGGCTGCGCTCCCTGTTGAGCTGTAACGCATGGATGGCCGAATTACTGATGGGCATTACAGCATACATTGTATCGCCCAGGTATTGAAACAAGCCGCCGTTGCCCATGCCAAAATATAGAACAGCTCCGCTAAGCGATGGTTCCGCGCAGGTGTAGGCCTGGTTTTTAGGGAAGTGATCGGCAAATGCCGCATTTTTATAAACCCCCTTTGCGTCTTTCACCAAACACGTCAGGCCTTTTTCTGTGCCTATCCATATGCGGCCGTCTTTATCTTCCTTAAAAAAATGTATTTGGTTCGATGGCAGCCTGAAATCCTTTGAAAGCCCTTCCTGGTAAGTGTAGTATCCCGATGAGTCGGCCTGCGGTGAGGTCACTGCCACCAGGCCTTCATTCAGCGTTTCAATCCATATTCTGCCATTGCCGGTGGAGAGGATGCGTTTGAATGTATATTTTCTTCGCGGCGGTAATTGTATAATGGCATTCAGCGGCAGCAGTTTTTCGGTGCGTTTGTTGAACCGGTATACCAGTCCGTCGTAACCTACTATCCATAACTGTTGAAAATTATCTTCAACGATCTGGTCGATGCGGGGGCTTTTCAGGTAGCTCTGATCACCGGGCGATGATTTGTAGGTGACAAAACGCTGGCCATCGAACCGGTTGATGCCGTTCCAGGTGCCGAACCACATAAATCCTTCGCTGTCCTTGAAAATGGTGGTGATGATATCGTGTGAAAGCCCGTCTTCTGTAGCGTAGTGCTCTATTTTACATTTTGGTTGAGCCGTGACGGTTACAACAGCTAGTACCTGTAAAAGCAACAGGCAGCAAAAATATCTGGCAGTCATGATCATAACACTAAACAATCGTACAGGCAAGTCGCGTTTTTTCTCCTCCGTGAAAGTACCAATTTACTTGTACAATTTACATTTTTCCCACCTGCTTTATGGGCTTTTGGCGGTGCAGAAGCCGGAAAGGCTAATTGCAGGCGGCGCCAGGATAACCCCGGGGCTTTTTTATTGGGTTACTTTTTGGTAGATTCGGTATTGTTATTGGCAGATTTATAGCAATTGCCAATGTATAGCTTTTATGTTACTGACCATTACATCTACCCACCAGCCGGCTTCTGACCTGGGCTACCTGTTGCACAAGCATCCTGCCAAAGTGCAGGAATTTGAAATTTCCACCGGCGTAGCGCATGTTTTTTATCCTGAAGTTTCCGAACAAAGGTGCACCATTTGCCTGCTGCTCGATCTTGATCCCGTTGGCCTCGTTCGCAAAAGCAATGGGCCGCGCGGCAATGATTTTGCCCTCGAACAATACGTGAACGACCGGCCGTACGTGGCCAGTTCGTTTATGAGCGCCGCCATTGCAAAAGCATTTTCTTCCGCCATGAACGGGCGTTGTAAAGAAAAGCCCGAACTGGTTGCCGTGCCCATGCCGCTCGAAGTGGAAATTGCGGCCATTCCCGTGCGCGGCGGCGAAGCGGTAGTGAAGGAGTTGTTTGAACCGTTAGGATATGAGATCACATTGCAACGTCACCCCGTCGATACCGCTTTTCCCGAATGGGGCGAAAGCCGGTATTTTACACTGCGCCTGAAGCATACCGTAACGGTACAGCAGTTATTGTCGCACCTGTACATTCTGATACCGGTTTGTGATAACGACAAACATTACTGGGTGGGGCAGAGTGAAGCGGAAAAGCTGTTGGAGAAAGGGCAGGACTGGCTGCCTGCGCATCCCGCCCGGGAATTCATTACCATGCGCTATTTGAAAAATCAGCGAAGCCTGACCAGCCAGGTAATGGAAGTGTTGTTGAAAGATGAGGCAACGGTTATAGATGAGGAGGATGAAGAAAAGCCGGAACCTGAGCAAAAGAAACGGGTACACGACCTGCGCCTGCAAACCGTGCGCGATGAATTACTGAATGCAAACGCCAAAACCGTCGTTGACCTTGGTTGCGGCGAAGGAAAATTGCTGCGCCTGTTGCAGGCGGAAAAACAGTTTGAAAAGATCCTTGGCATGGATGTGAGCTACCGCGCACTCGAAATAGCAAAGGATAAACTAAAGCTCGATAAACAACTCGTTACCCCAAAGCAGCGGATAGAACTGATACAGGGCTCGCTTACTTACCGCGACAAACGCATCGAGGGTTTCGATGCCGCCGCTTTGGTGGAGGTGATCGAGCATTTGGATGAACCGCGGCTGGCGGCATTGGAAAAGATCGTTTTCAAGTATGCAAAGCCCCTGGATGTGATCGTTACCACGCCTAACGCGGAATACAATAAAAAGTTTGATACGTTACCGGCCGGGCAAATGCGGCATAGCGACCATCGCTTCGAGTGGACGAGAGCCGAATTCAGACAATGGGGCGATCGCATTGCCGAACAATATAATTACGAAGTTGTATATAAACCGGTAGGGGAGGAAGATGCGGAGGCAGGCGCATTGACGCAAATGGCGGTTTTTACAATAAAGCAAAGAACAGTTGCACTGAACAGATTTTTATAGCATGACGAACAGAAATATACACATTCCTGAATTATCATTGGTGGTGCTGATCGGGGCTTCCAGCTCGGGTAAATCAACCTTTGCACGGAAGTTCTTTAAAGCAACGGAGATCGTTTCTTCCGATCATTGCCGCGCCATGATCAGCGATGATGAGAACAGTCTCGAAGCATCGGCAGATGCATTCGATGTAGCGCGTTTTATTACCGCTAAAAGATTGAAGGCCGGGTTGCTAACGGTGATCGACGCCACCAACGTACAGGAAGCCGGACGGAAAGACTGGGTACGGCTGGCAAGGGAATACCATGTGCTGCCAACGGCCATTGTGATCAATATGCCCGAGAAATTGTGCAGCGCCCGCAATGTCCTGCGCACAGACCGCGATATGGGCAAACACGTAATTCCACAACAGATCAGCCAGCTCAGAAGAAGCCTGCGGCATTTAAAACTGGAAGGGTTTAGAAATATCATTGAGTTCCGTACTCCTGAAGAGGTGGATGCCATCGAAAACATTATCCGTGATCCGCTGTATAATAATAAAAAACAGGAGCGCGGTCCGTTCGATATCATTGGCGATGTGCATGGTTGTTATGATGAGCTGGTGTTATTGATAAATAAACTGGGTTATGAACTTGCAGACGGCCTGTATAAACACCCGGCCGGCCGTAAGCTGGTATTTGTGGGCGACCTGGTTGACCGCGGCCCCAAAACGCCGGAGGTATTGCGCCTGGTGATGAACCATGTGAATGCAGGGCTTGCTTTTTGTGTGCCCGGTAACCATGATTATAAATTAATGAAATGGCTGAATGGGCGAGATGTGACCATTGCGCATGGTTTGCAGGAATCTATTGACCAGTTGAATAAGGAAACGCCTGCATTCAGGAACGATGTAAAGAAATTCATCGACGGGTTGATCAGCCATTATGTATTCGATGGCGGTAACCTGGTGGTGGCCCATGCCGGTTTGCGGGAAGAAATGCATGGCCGCGGTTCCGGCGCCGTGCGCGAGTTTTGTATGTATGGCGAAACCACCGGTGAAATTGATGAATTCGGATTACCGGTCAGGTATAACTGGGCCGCAGAGTATAAAGGCAAAGCCATGGTGGTATACGGACATACGCCCGTACCCGAACCGCAATGGTTGAACCGCACCATCGATATAGATACCGGTTGCGTTTTTGGCGGAAAACTGACGGCTTTGCGTTACCCGGAGAAGGAATTGATGTCGGTTCCGGCTGCGCGTGAATACGCCGTTTCAAAAAGGCCGTTGCATAAAAAAACCGGTAACCTGCTTTCGTTGCAACAACTGCACGATGATGTGCTTGACCTGGAGGATGTAGCCGGTAAACATATTATATCCACCACTTACGGCCATAACATTACCATACGTGAAGATAATGCAATTGCTGCGCTGGAGGTGATGAGCCGGTTTGCCATCAACCCCAAATGGCTGATCTACCTGCCGCCAACGATGAGTCCGTCGGAAACCAGTAAACTCGATGGTTACCTGGAATATCCTGCGGAAGCATTTGATCACTATAAGAATGTTGGGGTTGAGAAGGTGATCTGTGAAGAAAAACATATGGGCTCGCGGGCCATTGTAATTGTTGGCCGCGATGAAGAAGCCATTCATAAAACATTTGGAATAGCCAACGAAGGCATTGGCATTGTATATACCCGTACCGGCAGGAATTATTTTAATGATAAGAAAGTAGAACAGGATTTCCTGTTGCTGGTGAATGATGCATTGGAGAAATCAGGTTTTTACGACCGCTTTCAAACCAGTTGGGTTTGTATGGATACCGAGTTGATGCCCTGGAGCGCCAAAGCGCAAAGCCTGCTCGAAACGCAATACGGTTCGGTAGGCGCTGCTGCAACGCAAGGTTTGAACAGTGCGGTAGAAGCGTTGGTAAAAGCGGCGGCTACGAATGAAGCGGCCTTGCCATTGCTGGAAAAATACCAGGTGAAGAAAGCACAGGCCACTCAGTTCATCGATGCCTACCGCCGCTATTGCTGGCCGGTGCATGCGCTCACCGATTACAAGCTGGCGCCATTTCATATTCTGGCCACCGAAGGTAAAACCTGGGTCGATCAAAGTCATGAATGGCATATGGAAAACATACAACAGATCTGTGAGGCCGATTCAGCGGTGATGCTGGCAACGCCCTACCGGATCGTTGACCTGAACGATGAGAACAGTATACAGGAGGCTACCGAATGGTGGCTGTCATTGACCGCCAAAGGCGGCGAGGGCATGGTGGTAAAACCATTTCAGTATATACATACCAATAACAAAGGCCTGGTGCAGCCGGCCATCAAGATCCGCGGGCAGGAATACCTGCGTATCATTTATGGACCGGAATATACAACGCCATCGAACCTTAACCGGTTAAAACAAAGAGGGCTGAATGCGAAGCGATCGCTGGCCATTCGTGAATTTGCATTGGGGGTGGAAGCGTTGGAGCGGTTCATTAAAAAGGAGCCGTTGCGCCGCGTGCATGAATGTGTATTTGGCGTACTGGCGCTGGAGAGCGAACCGGTTGACCCGCGATTGTAGTAAGTGTGCCACTCCTCCGGGGTGTGGTACACGTTTTCCCTATTTAGCTTACTTTACATACCGATAATACACCTATATGAAATATTTGCATCCGGCGGTAAAACAAGGAAAAAAGTATTTGAACCCAGTTCCCACCAGTGTGGGCACCGGATCATTATGGGGCGTATTATGGAAGTATATGACCAATAAGGCGGAAACAACACCTAAACGAAAACTGGGTCCGTTTACGACAGATGCGACAATATACGCGCAGCCGCCTGTTTCCGGATTGCGCATTACCTGGGTAGGGCATTCAAGCCTGTTGATAGAAGTGGATGGATTGCGATTACTGACCGATCCGGTTTGGAGCAGCCGCGCCTCCTTTTCAGCTTTTATCGGTCCGAAGCGTTTTTTCCCGGCGCCGTTGGATCTCAATAAACTGCCGCCGCTGGATGCGATCATCATTTCACACGATCATTACGATCACCTCGATAAACATGTAATACCGCATTTTGCTTCTTCCAATGTACCTTTCTATTGTTCAATAGGTGTGGGGCAATACCTGCAGGCCTGGGGCATACAAAAGGAAAGGATCACGGAAATGAACTGGATGGATAAGGCCACGATCAGGAATAGCTGTACGATAACAGCCTTGCCTGCCCGCCATTTTTCGGGCCGCAGTTTAACCAACCGGTTTGAAACCCTGTGGTCGTCATTTGCCATAAGAACGGCTGCGCATAACATCTACTATGGAGCCGACTCCGGTTGGTATGAAGGGTTTACCGAAATTGGCGAAGCGTTCGGTCCGTTCGATGTCACCATGTTGGAAGTGGGCGCTTATAACCGGGACTGGGCCGATATACATATGGGTCCGGATAATGCGGTAATGGCGCATCAGGCATTGAAAGGAATACTGATGATGCCCATCCACTGGGGCACTTTCAACCTGGCCTTGCATCCCTGGAATGAACCGGTGCAAAGATTGCTGGAGCTGTCATTGGCAAAGGGCATTCCCTTATTTCTTCCCCAACCCGGCGTACCGACGGAAGTAGCCAAATATAGTTCGCAGTGGTGGGAATAATATTTATCCTATCTCAGTAACAGAAAACTTTGAACTGTTGCAAAAAGTGCAACAGTTCAGGTAAAAGTAAATCCGGAATTTCCGGATTTACTGACATAACGGCGGCAACTGTTTACCCAAATGAAATGGTTCGAATAGAATGTCATGGCTGTTGTAAAATTGTACAACTAAATTGAGTAGTTGCAGAAAATGCAACAACTGAAGATGGCCTCTATGCAAAAACACAATCAACCTCTGGTATAAAAGGATCACCACATCTCCTGAACATTCTTTAAATTCAGGAGCTGTAAAGCTATTCACATAGATTAAAAATTATTGCTATGAAACGAACGATCCTTGTCTTGCTGCCTGTCCTCCTTATTGTCAGTGCATTTCAATTAACAAATTCTTCCGTTCAATACAAACCGGCGCCGATTGTTTCCGCGGCGGTGAAAGACCGTATAGACGCTACCCTGAAGCGTTTTATCGATTCAGGTAAAATAGTCGGTGTTTCGGCCCTGATCTTTGAAAGGGGAAAAGAAGTTTACTACAATTCCTTTGGCCTGGCAGACCGTGAAGCCAATAAACCCATGGACCGCAACACCATCGTGCGCATTTTTTCCATGACCAAACCGGTGACGGGGGTGGCGCTTATGACGCTTTATGAAAAAGGCGCTTTTCAGCTCGATGAACCGCTTTCGAAATACGCACCTGAATTTGCCGACATGAAAGTGTACAAAGGCGTAGATGCCAGCGGTAACCTGATACTGGAGCCGGCCAAACGGCCAATAACCATTCGCGATATAACGCGCCATACTGCAGGTTTTGCCGGCATGGAAATTCCCGCGCTGGCCAAACTGGTGAAAGAAGCCGATTACATGAACCCGGCCAACACGCTCAGTGAAATGGCAAAGAAACTGGCCGGCCTGCCCCTGGCATTTCACCCCGGCGATGAATGGTCGTATGGTCCCTGTGTGGATGTACAGGCGTACCTGGTTGAACGGCTTTCAGGCAAGCCATTTGATCAATACATAAAGGAAAAGATCTTCGATCCGCTTAAAATGACAAACACCCGCTATGTGCTTGCTGAGAGTGACCATGCACGTTTTGCGGCTTTGTATGACCGTAGCGATGATAAAACATTGAACCGCGTTCCCGATGAACGCGCCAATGGGTTCAATACAAAGAACTGGGCTTTGAAACCCGGCGGCTGGGGCCTCACATCTACCCTCGATGATTATATGAAGTTCACTCAAATGCTGGTAAACAAAGGAAAGCTGGGAAAAGTACGGGTATTGAAACCCGAAACAGTACAACTGATGTCGACCAATCATTTAAGCGATACCATTTCAAAACGCATGTGGCTGCCCAGTAAAGGGCGGGTTGGTTTCGGAATTGATTTTGCCGTGCGTACGCAGCCGCCTGCAACAAAGGACGAGAACAATGGCGTAGTGGGAGAATATTTCTGGGATGGCGCCGCCAGCACCATGTTCTGGGTTGATCCGGCCAATGAACTTACAGCAGTATTATTTACGCAACTTGTTCCCTTCGATAGAGTAAAATTGCATAAAAGCTTCAGGGATGCGGTGTATGGAGAATAGGCTAATTAGCTAATGTGCTAATTCGATAATTAATACAGAAAAGGCCGCCAATGGCGGCCTTTCAATTAGCATATTAACACATCAGCACATTAGCAATTAGTTTTTTGTTTTTTCCAGCAGCCACTTCGCGTGTTCATTCTTTGCATCTAATGCTACCGCTTTTTCAAAAGCTTCCATAGCCTCTTTCTTTTTGCCGCTGCGTTTGTAGTATTCGCCAAGGGTTTCAAAAACCATTGAGTTGTCGGGATATTCCTGTGCGTTCAACTCCAATATTTTAATGGCTGCGCTCATTTTTTTTGCGATCCGCAGATCATTGGCCACATAATTCAACTGGGCCGGATCAAAGATCAGCCCCGGGCTGCGGCTTACCTTCATCGTTTTGTATTCTTCAATGGCTTTATCGACGTTCTTTTTTTTGGCTGTCTCCAAAACGAGATCGTGCAGCGCCCAGATATACCGGTACGGTTTTACGGGAACTGTAGGTGCTAAAATATGATAAGCCAGATCGTTTATCGGGTTTAGCGTGTTCGCCAGGATCACAACGCCTGTTTTTTTGGTGCGGTTCAATAACATGATAGATCGATAACCGGCGGTTGTACCGTCTTTCCATAAGTATTCATCGCCTTCTTTCGATTTTACCAGCGTCCAGCCCAGTGTTACTTCTCCATCGTCAGGTCTTTTTGAGATGCGGGGAGTATGCGCCAGTTGCATGGCAGGGTACAGGTCTGTCTTTATGATGCCTAAGTTGGCGCCTGCAAAGTTGAGCAGATCGTTGATGTTCGACCGCAGTGCGCCGGTACCGGCGATGGCCGGCATATCCCAGTTTTCAACGGCAGTACCGGTTTCATTATGACCCATTGCCAGCACTGCTTTTTGGGCGGGCGCCAACGTAATGGTGGTATTGGGCATGTTGAGCGGCGTGCATATTCTTTCTTTCACCAGGGTTTCATAGGGTTTGCCCGCCACCTGCGAAAGTATATGTCCCAGCAATCCATAACCGACATTGCTGTATTTGAACCAGGTGCCGGGTGCATAATCGAATGTAGCCCTGCTGATGTAATCGTAGGTTTGTTCAATGGTATAGTCGGCAAATGGGTTGTCGAGGCTCTTAGGATCGTAATTATCGGGCATGCGGGGCCAGCCTACGGAATGGTTGGCTAAATGCAGTAAGGTGATCGGCTGGTTTTTTATCACAGGCACCTGAACGCTGGCAGGCAGATATTTCGAAACAGGATCATCGAGATTGACCTGTTTCTTCAATACCATATCGGCCAGTAACAACGATGTAAACACCTTGGTTATGGAGCCTATTTCATACATGGTTTTTTCATCGGGCAGCACCTGGCCCTTTTCTTTCCAGGTACCCGCCGCAACTATCTGACGTTTTCCCGTGGCATCTATGGTGCCAACGATAATACCCGGACTTCTTTTCTGGTATACTTCTTTTTCAAGAATGGGTTTTATTTCGTCTGCCGGCAATTGTGCCGAACCAACGAAACAGGTGGTGGTAATCAATAGCCCGGTAAAAATGCTTTTTAAAAATGGCTGGCTGTTGTGTTGTAAAAATTGCATGTTCAATAAGATTAATAAAGGGTCATGGCAGCGCGAGGCGCCACAATACTAACGGGTTATGCCGATAATTATTTTTGTAGAATTGAAGTTGGAGTGTGCCACGATGCGGCAGGCCCTAAATTAGGCTATAATGTGTATAAAAGAAAAATTCCTGCCGGTTTTTATCGTGTAAGTTCATTTACATGATAATCCGGCAGGAACACTATAATGTCTTCAACAGGATCTATCGCCCGTTTGCCCGCAGCACCACGATATCTTTCTGCACTTTGTCGTCGTGTGTTTTTTTGATAATATAATGCCAGTTGCGCTCAGATACATCTACAAAGAAAACCTCGTCTTTTTTATGGGCGGCAACAGCGTCCTGCACTTCTTTCGGAAACATCAGTTCGCCAAAGAACCAGTCGGTATCACCCCTGGTCGTATTGCCATCCATAGTGTACTGGTCGCTCAGTTTATCCCACGACTCTCCTGCATTTATTTTTGCAACGATCAGCTTTTTCATGCTGTCGATCTCTGAAGGGGATAATGAGCTGCCATCGAGGAAAATGTAGCTGGCGCGGTAAGCAACCGCCTCTTTTGCTTCAACCACTTTGTAGGTAACGTAGCCTACGGAAAAGATATCGCCTTGTTTTTGTCTTAACAGCCGCTTGTCAATAAGCGTTGTGTCTTTGCCATACGTGAGCTTAAGTATGGCGGGTTTGATCTCCGGGTTAGCATCTACAAATTGTTGCGCCTGTTGAACTGTTCCGATCTTCTGGAATCTTTCTACCAATGTTGGTTGTGCCATTACAGTTGCTGAAAAAAGCACTGATAAAACCGACAAGCTGAATTTCATATATTTTATTTGTTTTCTTTTACGTAAAAGCCTGGGGCTCCGTTGGGGCCAGGGGTTTGGAAGTTACTATTTTTTACCTGATCCGGATACCCCGTTTCATGTAATATATTGCGAAATATTTGCAAAAATTTGGCCATTTTACGCTAAAGAGAGCCGGCGGCACGTCCCATTGGGCATTATTTAATCATATTCTAACGTCAAATGAACTTCCGGTCTTTACTGTCGATGGGTACATCGTTTATTGACGCGTATCTGCGCTGCATCAGTCCGTCGGCATTGAACTCCCATTGCTCATTTCCATAAGAGCGGAACCAGTTGCCTTGGTGGTCGTGCCACTCGTATTCGAACCTGACGCTGATGCGGTTGCCGGTATAACTCCACAGCTCTTTTTTGAGTTTATAATCCAGTTCTTTTTCCCATTTTTTGGTCAGAAAGGCTACTACTTCTTCCCGGCCATTGATGAATGTATCGCGGTTCCGCCATTCGGTATCGACGGTGTAGGCGAGAGATACGCGGTTCGGGTCTTTGCTGTTCCAGGCGTCTTCGGCGAGTTGCACTTTTTGTATGGCGGTTTCATACGTAAATGGCGGCAGCGGTGGTCTTTGTTTCATAAATTTTTTTTAGTGGTGCTTGTGATACAACAAAGATAAGCGGTTTTTATTAAACGAATAGACCGATCTGTCTATTTTAATAAAAACTGTATTTTTAAAAGGAAATTGGAGAGTAGCAAACATTGTGAAAGTTTTGTAGCGTGCGTGAGGCATCCGCGTGGCAAAAGCGTTTTGCCCTCCGCCCCGGGGCCTTCCGCGTGAAGCATTTTGCATTTCGCATTTTGCGTTTTGCATTCGCGTTTTGCATTAAGTGTTAGGCGCTCCACGTTTCGCGTTCCGGGTTAGGCGCTCCGCGTTCCGCGTTCTGCATTTTGACTTCCGCATTTCGCGTTCCGGGTTAAGCGTTCAGCGTTTCGCGTTCCGCATTTTGTCTTCCGCATTTTGCATTCAGCGTTTTGCGTTCCTCATTTTGCCTTCCGCGTTTCGCGTTAAGCGTTTTGCGTTAAGCCTTCAGCCTTCAGCCTTCCGCCTTTAGCCTTCCGCCTTTAGCCTTCAGCCTTCAGCATCCGGCTGACTATCTTTTTGCATTCATTCACCGGCCACTGGCTGCGGAACAATTTGCTTTCCATGATGGCCGATTCAAAGAGAAGGTATATGTGATCTTTGATCGATTTATCGCCGGTGATCAGGCTGCCGAGGTATTTGCGAACATCGATCTTATGGTTCTGGATAATGTCGAGTATTTCTTTTTCTTTATCGCTGATTTCACCCAGCATATTCAGAAAGGCGCAACCCTGGTAGTTCTCTTCCTTATTCATGGCGTGAATAAAATCGAAGGCGGCCAGGATCCTCTTTTGGGGATCATCGGCACGGTCAACCTGTTTTTTTAATTTGGTAAACCAGTGATCGTGGCGGCGGTTCAGGTACGCGATGCACAATTTCTCCTTCGACTCATAATGCTGGTACAGGCTGGCCCTTGCCACATCGGCTTCTTTTATAACCTGGTTTATACCCGTGGCCTGGTACCCCTGTTGGTGAAATAACCGGGTGGCCGTTTGCATTATGCGCTCTTTTGGATTGGATTCATGTACCTTCATACCGGCAAAAATAACCATATCTTTTATGTGTATACAGACTAATCTGTCTGGTATTGATTTTGAATTCGTTAAGGATCAGAAAAACAGCGCAAGAACCGGGTTGTACAACCCGCTGCCAGGGGAGAGATTTGCGGTATAAAATTGAGTTTATGGAAAAGCAGGAGGAAATAAATTACAACCGCATAGCGGAAGCCATCGACTTTTACCGGCATAATTTCAGGGATCAGCCATCGCTCGATACCGTGGCGGAACATGTGCACGTGAGCCCTTTTCATTTTCAGCGGATGTTTAAGGAATGGGCCGGCGTTACGCCGAAACAGTTCCTGCAATACCTTACGCTCGAACACGCCAAACAGGTGCTGAAAAAAGGATAGGAGGTGACGTTGGTAGATGCTGCATTTGAATCGGGGCTTTCCGGCACCAGCCGTTTGCACGACCTGTTCATAAAAGTGGAAGGCATGACACCGGGGGAATATAAGAACGGGGGCGAACAACTGGCTGTCAATTACAGTTTTGCTGAAAGTCCGTTCGGTACTATCATCATAGCCTCCACCCACAAGGGTATTTGTTATATGGCATTTGCCGATGGGGAAGAAGAGGCGGCGTTGCAGGAGTTAAAGAACCAGTTCCCCAATGCAAAATACCGGCAGTTGTCAGACACCATTCAGCAGAACGCATTGTTTATTTTTACGCAGGACTGGAACAAACTTCACGAAATAAAACTCCATTTGAAAGGAACGCCCTTCCAGATAAAAGTATGGGAGGCGCTGCTGCGGATCCCAATGGGTGAGCTATCGACTTACTCGGGGCTGGCCGGTAAACTCAACCAACCCCTCGCATCGCGGGCCGTAGGTTCGGCGGTAGGCGCTAACCCGGTTGCCTTTTTAATTCCCTGTCACCGCGTAATAAAATCAACCGGTGAATTTGGCAACTATCATTGGGGCAGCACCCGCAAGAATGCCATGATCGGTTGGGAGGCATCAAAACTTTCTTCAGCACAATAATTTGTCAGCATGGACCTGTTCAGCAATCATACAGACGAAACGATAAACTATTTGCCCAAAGACGGTACGGTGAATTATTATGGCAAACCATTGACCCGTACGAAGGCAGATCACTACCTCGAAAAATTATTGACCACCATCGAGTGGAAAAACGACGAAGCCGTCATTTTCGGCAGGCATATCATCACCAAAAGAAAAGTGGCCTGGTACGGCGATGAGAATTATAACTACGCTTATTCGAACATCAACAGGCAGGCTTTACAATGGACAAAAGAATTGCTTGAACTGAAAGCGCTGGTAGAAGAGCGAACGGGCGAGGTGTACAATTCCTGTTTGTTGAACCTGTACCATAATGGCGAAGAGGGCATGGCATGGCACAGCGATGATGAAAAAACGCTGGCCGAAAATTCGGCCATCGCTTCCTTTAGTTTTGGGGCAGAGCGTAAGTTCTCGTTCAAACATAAACAAACAAAAGAAGTGGTATCGATGGTGCTCGGGCATGGCAGCCTGCTGGTGATGAAAGGCGCCACGCAAACGTACTGGCTGCATTGTTTACCGAAATCGAAACGCATAACCACGCCGCGGGTAAACCTTACTTTCAGGATAATGAAACCATAATGATCAGGCAGCGCGACCTGGGAAATGATGTTGCTGAAAGAAAGGCTGCGGTTCACCGGCTCATCAGGAATAAAGCGATCACATTGGGCGGGAATATGCCGGCAAAGATCTATGGCACGCTTTCCTGCGGTTCCGGCAAAAAAATGAAGGCGGAGAACAGGGTCTTTTTTCATAATGAAGCAGAAGCCATTGCTGCGGGTTACCGGCCCTGCGGGCATTGCCTGCGGGCGAAATACCTGAAATGGAAAAATGCCTTATTTTAGCAGGCATCATATGAAAAAGATCACGCCCAACCATTGTTTGTTTTTCGTTTTCCTTTTTATTCAAACCGCGGTAGTTGCCCAAAAGGCTGTGCGCATTTCCTGCGTGGGCAACAGTATTACGGCTGGCTCAAGACTGGCTGATCCCAAAACGGAAGCTTATCCGGCGCAACTGCAGCAGTTGCTGGGCGGTGGCTATGTGGTAAAGAATTTTGGCGTGGGTGGCAGAACGGTGATCAAAGATTGCAACAGATCGTATATGGCCACGCCTGCTTACCGGGAAGCATTGAAAAGCGAACCCGATATTGTTACGATAAAATTAGGCACCAACGACAGCCGCCTGCCTTACCGGTTACAGATCGATAGTTTTATGGCAGACTATAAAACATTGATCCGTTCATTTCAACAGCTGCCAACGCATCCCCGTATTATTTTGTTATTACCGGTAACATCCTACCTTGCCGATACCATGCGGCAAACTGAGCAGGCCATTGCAAAACTGATCAGGCCGCGCATACGGCAGGTAGCATTTGAAGAGAAGCTGGAGCTGATCGACCTGCACAGCATTACAACCGGCATGGCGGCTGCGTTTCCCGACAGCCTGCATCCATCTGCAGCAGGCGCCGCCATTCTAGCCAAAAGAGTGTATGAAGCAGTAATTAATAAGGGAGATGCACACTACGATATCTTCAAAAAGATAAAATCGCCTTTTACCGTTTCTTCTTTTTATGGTTATGATTGCGCCGATTTTACTTTCAATGGCCGGAAGGCCAAAATTGTAAAACCGCGCCGCACGGCCGAAGGCCGGCCTTTTATCTGGCGTGCACGGTTCTGGGGCGTAGAGCCGCAAACAGAGATCGCGCTGCTCGACCGGGGTTTTCATGTGGTGTATTGCGATGTGGCCGAATTGTTCGGCAATGCAGCAGCGATCGCTGCCTGGAATAAATATTACGCATTCCTGCAACGCGCAGGTTTATCGAAGAAAGCCTGTATGGAAGGGTTTAGCCGCGGCGGGGTGTATGTATACAACTGGGCGGCGCAAAATGCTGCAAAAGTTGCGTGTGTGTACGTCGATGCGCCTGTGCTGGATCTGAAAAGCTGGCCGGGTGGCAAAGGCAGCAGTAAAGGAAGCGCTAAAGAGTGGGACACCTTTAAAAAAGATTACGGTTATACAAGCGATTCAGCCGCTGTAACATTCAAAGGCAATCCGGTTGATAAAGTTGCGCAGATCGTAAAAGGCGGTTACCCGGTGCTGCATGTGGTGGGCGATGCCGATGAGGTGGTGCCGGTGAGCGAGAACACCGCCATTTTTGAACAGAAGATGCAGGCGTTGGGCGGAAACATACAGGTGATTCATAAACCGGGCGTGAACCATCACCCGCATAGCCTTGCCAACCCAACACCTATTGTTGATTTTATTTTAAAGGCCGTGGGGCGAAGTTAAACCTCAACGCCTTCTTTGTTGTATTTGTTGCGGTATTCGATAGGCGAGAGCCCGGTGATCTTTCTAAACACGGTGCGGAAAGCCTTGATATCGGAATAACCTACATCGTACATCACTTCATTTACATTCTTGCGGCTGTTCTCGAGTTGTTTTTTTGCCGCCTCTATTTTTACGCGCTGAATATATTCGATGGGGGTATTATTGGTGGCTTTTTTAAAGCGCCTGATAAAATGCCGTTTGCCGATGGCGTATTTTATGGCCAGTTCTTCTACCGAAATTCTTTCCATTACATTCTTTTCGATAAACTCCTGCGCCTGTTTTATGGGTTCATCCTCATGTTTTTTCTGCCCGTTGAACATGATAAAGGGCGACTGGGTTTTGCGGTCTATTTCCAGCGCAAATACCTTGGCCGCCATAATGGCCATTTCACGGCCGGCATGTTTTTCAACCAGGTGCAGCAGCATATTCCAGTAAGAGGTAGCGCCGCCGCTGGAGTATAATCCCTGTTGTTCGGTCACTATGCGGCCATCGACGAGGGTTACTTCGGGGAACATTTCCCTGAATTCATTGGCCTGGCGCCAGTGGCTGCTGCATTCTTTTCCATTCAATAAGCCGGTTGCCGCCAGCAGGAAGGCGCCAATGCACAAACTGCCAACTTCTGCTCCCTTGTGATATTGATCAACGATCCAGGGAAGAAAACCTTCATTCTTTTTTATTGCTGCTTTCAGGTCGCCGCCAATGGCCGGCACCAGAATGAGATCGGTCTTTTTTATATCACCTGTCAATGCATCGGCATGAACCGTAAAAGTGCCGTTGTGCAACTGCACTTCCCTGGTGAGCCCCACCAATTGCACTTTGAATGCCGGTGGTTTGCCGGTTGATTCAAGAAAATCATTTACGCCGGTGAAGAGGATGCGAGGGTCAACGATGCTTGCCATTACCGCATCATGCGGAATAAGAATGCTGATATGCTTCATAATAATATAGCAATTTGTCGTTATGTAATTAGCTGTACGCTGCAAGCCACACGCTGCAAGCAAATACAAAAACCTGCTTTTCAAACACTTCCCGTTTTGCAGTTTTGCCTTCCGCGTTAAGCGTTTTGCCTGCCCGCTAAGGTAAGAAACAATAAAGTCGCGAACAACCCGCAAGGAAGTCATTTTCACACTCCGTCAAACCTAATTACCGTCGATACATTTGTATCAGCAAACCATTAAACAACAATTAAATGGAAAAGTAGTGCGCTATGCGGAAAGTAATTGTATCCATGAATGTGACGCTGGATGGCTTTATGGCGGCCAAAGATTGCGGGCTCGACTGGCATTTCAGGAGCTGGAATGAAGAGATGGCGCGCGCAACGGCGGAACAGCTCAGCAGGGCCGATACCATTTTGCTGGGCGGCATAACCTACAGGGGCATGGCGCAATACTGGAATGCTGATCCGGTGAATATGATCAGGCCGCGGGAAGACCTCGATTTTGCCACTATGCTGAACAGTTACCCTAAAGTGGTTTTCTCAAAAACAATGTCAACCGTTACCTGGCATAATGCCAGGCTGGCCAAAAGAAGTATTGGCGACGAGGTAAGTGAATTGAAACGCCGTGAGGGAAAAGATATGATCATTTATGGCAGCGGCAAAATAGTAACGGCACTGGCAAAGCTCGGCCTTATTGATGAGTTCAGGATGTGGGTTCACCCGGTTGTGATCGGCTGCGGTAAACCGGTGTTTAAAGAGCTGGCCGGTTTGTTCGATCTGCAACTGGTGAAAACGGAGATCTTTAGTTCGGGAGTGGTGATATTATTTTATTCGGTGCGATAATACGCTGTCTATTTTCATCGAAGCTTCTTAATTACATCAGTGGAAACCCAATAAATATCCCCTCTGCTGGCATAGAACAGGTACTTGCCATCCGGGCTCACGTATGGGCAAAAATCATTAGTGTTCGTATTGATGGCGGCAATGGGGCGGGATACCGACCAGGTGCCGTCAGGTTCGCGGAAACTTACATGCAGGTCGCCGCTTCCCAAACCTCCCGGACGATTTGTTGCAAACACCAGATAAGTTTCATCTGGTGATACAAATACGTCGGCTTCGTAATGAGATGAATTTACACCGGAAGATAGCTTAACAGGAGGCTGAAATTTACCCAAACGAAAGTCGGAGGAATATATATCATAATTCTTCTTTCCTTCCTTATCTCCCATATTGGAGGAAAAGTACATGGTGCCATTTTTTGAAAAGGAGATGTAATATTCATTCTTATCACTGTTAATATTGCTTCCGGCATTTATTGGTTCAGACCAATGGCCCGACTGACGCTCAATGTACCAGATATCATAATCCTTTTTAGGCCCCGGGCCATTTAGCGGTTGATCGGAAATAAAAAATAACTTCTTTTCATCTGGCGACAAAAACGGGTCATTATAGCTATAAACATTGTGACTAAGAATAGTAACCGGGGGCGTCCAGCTTCCGTTTTCAAATATTATCATCCGTGTTTCGGCTTTGCCATCGATCTCTACACCGTAATAGAATTCCTTAAGGTCTTTTGAAAACACGGCGCCAAATTCGAATTGGTCTGTTTTCGACACTATACCCGGCGCAAATACCCTGGGTGTTTTTCCGGGCGGTATTTCATTAAAATAGCGCGCATCGGGGTTTTGCGCATTAGACGCCGCAGTGCAAAGAAAAGCGGCTGTAATTAATGATATAAACTGATTTTTTCTCATGCCTTGATTAATTAGCGATGTCATGTGTCCCAGCTCCATAATTGCCATATACCGCTAATCGGATTGAAATTATGAATAATCCCGGCAAGCCCAACCGTTTTGTTTCCATAACCTCCCATTTGATCTACGATAAAAGAAGCAGGGAGCTGACCGGCGTCGGGCCATGTTTTTTTCAAAACCGGAAGAAAGGCGGGATTCCACATCGGGCCTGCCATTGCCCCTATGCGACCGCCACAAATAAAAAATAAATTTAATTCCGAAGTACCCCTTACGGCTAACCTGGCGGACATTATACCCGACAACAGGCCTGGCCGCTGTGTTTTCGTAATGTCACATTGTTGCGAACAATGTAAACATATGAATTCTAAACCCCATGAAATATCCAAACCGTACAAACATGAAGATTACCCTTACGAGCAATGTGCTTCTGTTGAAGCAAAAATGGCTGCGATCCGCCGCCATGAAGATCAAAACCACAACCCTGATTTTTGCGCTCATGCTTTTTGTGCAGCGATCCTGGGCGCAAACCGGCCTGGTCAATGATGATTTCTCAACCGGCAACACCAACAACTGGAAAGCGGCTACCGCCGGATCAGCAGGACAAATTGTGAATGGCCGTTTTGTGGTAACAATGGCCCTTCAGACGAGTGGCAAATACCGCGGCGACATTCAAAAAACAGGCGGCATAACGCTGAACCGCAGTGCCTATCCTATTGTTGCCATCAAGTTCAACAAACCCCCCAGGTGTAACTATTTCTTCGACACCAACCTGGGATCGTTCAATGGTACCAATAACAATGCTATCAAAATAGCTTCGGCCACTGGTAATGTATATTATTGGGATCTTTCAAAGGGTACCCTTGGAACTACCGCACTGGCTGAAGGCAGCGCTACCACCCTTACCTCATTCCAGTTTAAAATAGCAGATGTGGTACTATCTTCCACAGAAGTTGCTGCGAATGATATTCAATACGAGGTAGACTGGATCAAAACCTTTACGTCGGCAGAAGAACTGCGGGCGTATGTAGGCGTTAATAACCCGCCTTCTTTTTCTTTTACCGGGCAATTTGTGCATCCGGGGTTATTGCACAATACGGCCGACCTGCAAAGAATGAAAAGCGCTGTGGCCGGCAAATTTGGCCGTCCTTACCAAAGCTACCAGTTGCTTCAAAGTTCAACCCGGTCCTCTGCTTCTTACAATATGGCAGGACCATACCAGTTACTTACCCGCGACGCCAGCGTTACGGTAAATGGTGTAAGCGGCGGTACAATTAAAAATGGCGTGGAAGCCGATTTTCTGGCAGCTTATTACAATGCACTCATGTATAACATCACAGGTAATGAAGCGCATGCCATAAAATCAATCGAAATAATCGATGCTTATGCCGCTGCCACAACCGGAATTACCGGTAGTGATGCAGAACTGAACGGCCTGTATGGTTTTATGCTGGCCAATGCAGCCGAGCTTATGCGTGCTACCTATTCAGCATGGGCCGTGGAAAAGCAGGAACAATGCGCCACCATGCTTAAGCAGGTATTTTACCCTGTACTGCAAAACTTTAAACCCTGTTCACATGGCAACTGGGATATCATTTGTATGAAAGCATTGATGGCAATCGCTATCTACAGCAATGATACCAACATGTTCAACCGGGTAGTAACGTACTTTTACCATGGCGAAGGTAATGGCAGCATCGATAATTATGTATTGACTGCTGCAGGCCAGTTGCAGGAAAGCAATCGCGACCAGCCTCACGTAATGCTGGCATTGGGCTCAATGGCCGAACTGGCTGAAATGGGTGTTAAACAGGGCATCGATCTCTACGCTGCTTCAGGTAATGCCATAATGCGCGGCTATGAGTATACCGCGAAATATAATCTTGGCAACACCGTAGATTACCAGACAGCTTACGATTATTGCGAAAAGAACTATAGCGATTACACGCCCGAAGCAATTTCTTCAAATGGTCGCGGTCAGTTCAGGCCGGTATTTGAAATTGCGTATAACCATTATGTGGTTCGCAAGGGATTGCAAATGCCCTGGACTTTACAGGTAATGAGTGCCACAGGGCCTGAAGGGGCGCCTGCCGGTGCCGACAATCCGGGATATGGCTCTTTGTTCTTCTATCTGAACAGTGCAGCCGATTATCCTAAAGACAGCACTATAACGCCGGTTGATACTACTGCCGGTTTGATCAATGATAACTTTACTGCCACAGCCGATGGCTGGGCAGCGGTTACCAGTGGGTCAACAGCCAGTGTAGCAGACGGAAAACTGATCGTTAGCCTGGTTACTCAATCGAACGGCAAAGGACGTGGCGATGCAAAGAGGACCGCCGGCGCCACACTGGCTCCTGGCAACTACCCCATTTTTGCCATTAAGTTCAAGAAGCCACAGGCAGGTAATATCACATTCGATACCAACCTGGGTGCTTTTGGAAACGGCGCCAATAAATGGACCGGTAAAGTAGGCGATGATATATATTATTACGACCTTACCAAAGGTGGGTTTGGTGCAACACCAACCATGCTGAGTATGGATAAGTCAACCCTGTTAACCACCTTCCAGTTTAAAGTAGCAGATATTACCTCTGGTGAAACAAGCTATGCAATAGAGTGGATAAAAACAGTGAAAACGGTTGCTGACCTGCAGGAACCTCCAGCTCCGCTTAAGCCGCAAAGCATCACATTCGATTCGATCCCTGTTGCAATACTGGGCGATACTGCAGCTATTGTGTTGAAGGCTATCGCAAGCTCAGGCCTTCCGGTTACTTATACCATTTCCGATACTACTATAGCTACTATTGTTAACAATAGGGTGATCGTTAAAAGCGATGGCACTGCAATCATCACCGCTTCACAAGCTGGTGATACTGCTTACCAGCCAGCAAACCCTGTTGCGCGTACCCTCATCATTCGCGATACCATCAGCGGCCTGATCGATGACAACTTCATTGGCAGCAGCGATGGCTGGGCTGCTGCAACCAGTGGTTCGGTTGCAACCATTGAGAATGGCAGGCTGGTAGTTACCCTGGTAACTCAATCGAACGGTAAAGGCCGTGGCGATGTGAAAAGAACCGCCGGTGCCAAATTGTTACCTTACAATTATCCCATCATTGCCATCAGGGTTAAAAAACCACAGGTGGCCAATATCACATTCGATACCAACCTGGGTGCGTTTGGCAATGGCGCCAATAAGTGGACGGGCATCATAGGTGATGATATCTATTATTATGACCTTACCAGGGGCAGTTTCGGTGCTGCTGCTGCCAAACTGCTGCAGGATAAGGGTACCAGGCTCACTACCTTCCAGTTTAAAGTGGCTGATATCACTTCCGGTGAAACCAGCTATGCAATAGAGTGGGTAAAAACCGTGAGATCTGTAGAAGATCTGAAGAAAACCTTACCCCATGTTGCGCAAAGCATCAGCTTTGATTCAATGCCTGCTGTTTTATTAGGCGATACCGCAGCTATTGTGCTCAATGCTACCGCCAGCTCGGGCCTGCCTGTTACCTATATCATTTCCGATTCGACCATCGCTACCAATAATAATGGCGTGGTTAAAATTCATCGCGATGGTACCGTGATCATTACCGCTTCTCAACCGGGAGATTCGGCTTACCTGCCTGCAGCACCAGTTGCACGCACGCTTACCATAACTCCGTTGAAGATAACCGTACAATCGCTCGATGGCGATAAAGGAAAAACTGCCAATAACAGCATCAATCCGTACCTGAAACTGGAAAATCAGGGATCGGCTGCTATACCTTATAGTGAGTTAACCGCCCGTTACTGGTTCACAGCGGAGAACTTTGCCGGGATCAATACCTGGATCGATTATGCGCAAATAGGTAATAGTAAAGTGAAAATGAAATATGTGCAGCTCGATACGCCACGGGCCGGTGCTTATGGGTATATCGAATATAGTTTCGATCAATCAACCGGCAACCTCGCTGCCGGTGGTAATTCAGGTGTTATTCAGGCGCGTTTTGCCAATACCGACTGGGCAAACTTCAATGAAACGGATGACTATTCATACGTGAATAACAGTGCCTATGCGAGCAACAGCCACATTACTTTGTACCGCAATGGGCAACTGGTATGGGGTGTAGAACCTGCTGCCGTAACGCCCGGGGTGAAGGTGAAAGTTTACTCGTTGACCAGAAACAGTGGCGCCAATACCATCAGCACTGAGCTAACCATCAACAACGAAGGCAATATGCCCGTAGCTTATGGCGACCTGAGCGTTCGTTACTGGTTTACAGCCGATGGCACAGCTGCATTGAATTCATGGGTAGATTATGCGAAACTGGGCAACAGCAATATTATTACCAGCTTCAACGCGGTAAGCCCTGTTGCAACAGGAGCCGATAAATACTTTGAGATCAAAATTAAACCAACGGCTGGTAACCTGTACCCTGCTGGCAATACCGGTACTATCCAATACCGCATAGCAAAATCAGATTGGTCGAATTTTACGTTTACTAATGACCATTCGTGGAAAGCGCCTGCACCGTTAGCGGTGAATGATCATATAACCGTTTATTACAAGGGACAACTGATCTTCGGTACGGAGCCCACTGCTGCGCATCAGGCGCGGGTAGCTACCCATACCGCAGTAGAGGTGGTTGACAATGTAAATCGCCATGCTGCACCTGGCAACATCGCGCTGTTCCCGAATCCGGTAAAAGATCTGTTGAATATTCGGGTAAGTGAAGTGGCGCCCGGCGCGTTGGTAAAAGTATACAACCTACAGGGCCACCTGTTACTTACACGCAGCATCACTGCTTCAATTCAAACTATTTCCCTGCAATCATTGGCAACTGGCATTTACCAGGTTGAAGTGCGCAATGGGAATACGGTAACAACAAAACAAATTATCAAACACTAAAAAGCAATAGCCAGGGAACACGTATGCTTCCCTGGCTATTTTTAACATTTACAGCCACCATCCCTGTCCAATAACCGAAATGCCGCATTCGTTAAAACACCCTTCAAATGGCCTTTGTAGCATGGTAGTTTTGATCTGCATATCAACACCTGCAACAAATGAAAGCGAAATTTCAACAGCCGGCATGGCTGTTTTTGGTGATAGCCTTTTGGTGAGCCACCCTTGTCATTAAGAAGCTTTACTATACAAAGAATTGCTCAGAAACGATCTTTCCATCCTTCACCACATACGCGCACACTTCGGTCATATCCCAGCGTTGTTTGTCCTTCATCGACACATCCATGCGCATGGTACAGGCAAAGGCGCCGGTGCCAATCAACGGGTCACTCACTTCCAGTTTGTGCATTGTCTCTACCATATCCTGAAACTTATTCCCTTTTTCCAGAATAGCGGGTAAACCCTTTGTTTCTTTTTCAAAGGCGGGTGTTTCATACGGCTCGATGCTAACGGCGTCGTTGGCAAACAATTCTTTCTGGGCTGATTCAAAATCGCCTTTGCGGCAAAGTTCAACCAGGCGGTTGGCAATTTGTTCTATTGTCATGGCGTATTGTTTTGTATGAAGCTACAAAACCTTATGCCAATCTGCTGCCGATAGCCTTTAATTTTTCGGGGTCAAGCACATTACTGATCTGGAAAATCCTGTTGGTTTCCGGGTCAATTCCAAAAACCTGGCATATTTTAAGTTGATCGCCGTCATAGAACAGCAAAGCGGGTTGATGATTAATTTCCCCGGCCTTCACAGTGTAACCGCTGTCATATTTATGGAAAACAAATATCAATGTGTCGGCCACTTCGGGTATGCCAGTACATGTTTTCTTAAATACTTTATATGTGCTTCCGCCATCTGCATAGAAGGCGATATCTTCCGTTAACACGCTTTCGAGTGTTTTTGTATCGCGGCTTCTGATGGCATGCATGAATTTTTCGAGCAGATCCGGTGTGGTATTTTCCTTTTTGGGGGCGGCTGCGGGGGTATGCGCCTGATCTATCTTTTGTTTGGCGCGGCTAAGCAGTTTGCGGGAACCCTCCACCGTAATGGAAAGCGTTTCGGCAATTTCCTCATGCGAATAGGCAAACGCTTCTTTTAAAATAAATACAGCCCGTTCTTTGGCATTCAGTTGTTCGAGCAATATCAGCAACGAATATGAAACAATTTCATTCAGTTTGATATTGGTATCGGCTTCTTCGGTATCAACCGGTTCGGGCAGCCACATATCGCCCAGTTGCAGTTTCTTTCTTTTGTTTTTGATGGTGA
Source organism: Niastella populi (assembly GCF_002078015.1). Lineage (GTDB taxonomy): Bacteria > Bacteroidota > Bacteroidia > Chitinophagales > Chitinophagaceae > Niastella > Niastella populi. The sequence goes on from NZ_LWBP01000210.1 coordinate 150,560, forward strand.
TCGATTGATTGATGACGCTGCGGATAAGATAATTCTTAGGGTCTGCCACATTATCTTTTCCACCGGCTACATATTTATACAATACATCCTGGATGGCATCTTTTGCATCTTCGGCCGTTCCCAGAATATTGTAGGCATAAGGGAACAGTATGTGCTGATAATTTTCCAATTGATATGCTTTTATGAACTATTTGGTAACGGCTACCGCATCGATCTCTACCAGCATATTATCCAATGCCAGCCGCGGAACGGGGATCAATGTGTTGACCGGAAATTGGTTGTCGGGCCACATTTTTTTAAACTCTTCAATAATGATGTTCAGTTTTTCCGCATTGTGATCAACCACCAGCGTGGTTACTTTAACCACCGACCTCATTGACAGTTGTTGCGTTTGCAGCGCAATTTTAATATTATTCAGTGAATGTTGCACCTGGGTGCGGAAATCGGCGCTTAATTTTCCCTCTTTATTTTCTTCACCGCCTTGTCCGGCCACAAACACTAATTTACTGCCGCCGGGCACTACCGCCACATGCGAAAAGCCATAGGGCGATGGATTGAACAGGGCATCGGGATTGTGAAAGGTTTGTGCATTTGCTGTTGTCATAGTTGAAAGAATTAGAAATGCTGTTATAATGCTTTTCATGTTTTATGTTTTCAGTTATCTGCTCAGCCAGTTATTCAATAATCGTTGCATGGCCGGCACCACGGCAAAAACGGCAATGGGTACTACTATGGCCGTAGATACCAGTGTTTGCAATGGAAGCGGTTTTATTTTCGAGAAATGATGGCCAAAGAGCATGGCTATTACTGTAACGGTAGGATAAATGGCCATCCAGATGAGGACAGCCATCTTCCATTTTTTGGGTGGTTTCGACATGGGTATTAGTTGATGATTAATTGAACTGGCCAACTTTATAACCACCGGGCGTTGTTCTGAAAGCGATATTGAACCTGTTCCAGGTATTGATGCTGGTGATAGCCAGGGTGAGATCTGCTATTTCAGACTTATTATAGTACTGGCTGAGTGTATTGTACACGTCATCGGTAACTTCCTGCTGGGGTATTTTTGTTACTGCTTCCGCATAAGCAAGCGCTGCTCTTTCGGCTTCACTATAATACGGGCATTCTTTCCAGGCGGGTAAAGAATAAAGCCGTTGTTCCGATTCGCCCATGGCAACGGCGTCTTTATAGTGCATATCGAGGCAATACGCACAGCCATTAATTTGCGACACCCGGGTCTTGATGAGCTCCAGTAACTTGTGATCTAACCCTGATTTTTTAAGGTACATTTCCGATTTGAACAAGCCTTCAAATAAACTTTTGTTAGCGTCGCTAAATGCAATTCTCTGTTCCATGATCATATCTTTTTTATTGTTTTGAATCGTTTTCCGGTAGTAAAACAAAACAGCGCAGCAAAATGTGACAGCACCGGGGAAGTTTTTAAAAAGTTTTTGAAATGCGGGTAAACGTGAGGCAGCAGGGAAGTTGATTATAATCAATAAATAACTGGAATTCAACGATGAGTTGAGCTGGATGCTAATTTGTTTAGTAAATTCAGTGATCAAATGGTAAGTGATGGCGAAAGGAAATAAAATCAGATGGGATGTATACTTAGTTGAGTTAGCTTCCAGGGTAGGAATTTTCGGTACGGTTGTAATTTCTCTTTTAGCATTATTCATTGTAAAAGGAACAGCGGCCCAGCACAAGGAGTTTATTGATAAATTCTTTTTGGTGAAATGGGGCAATGGAGCCAGCTTCTATCTGGGTATAATTATTATCTGTCTTGTCGTGCTTCTATTGGCCCAATATGATCATTATAAACTTCGAATAAGGGTAAAAGAGGAAAGAATAACAGAACTTTTAAATGAAAGAGAGCGGTTACAAAATAAGTTATTAAAAAAGCATTGATTTATAAAGTAAGTCAAATGGTACAAATCCTTCTTTATATTATTCCGGTATTTATTGTTTACCAGATTATTCGTGGCTGGTGGGTTTCTAATGAAACCTTAAAAGCAAAGTATAAATTAGATCGTTTAAAAGACGAGCTTACGTGGTTGGCAATTTCCGGTGAAGTAAACAGGGAAAATAAAGTGTATATACACTTAAGTAATAATATTGATAAAGCATTGATTGCGCTTCCCCGTTTTAACTTTTGGGTAATGTTATACATATTAATAAGAGGAAAATATCAAATAAATATCCAGGAGATAGAAAAGGTGCATAATGAAGCCGAAACACACGCAATGCTTAAAGAAATATATAATTCTTACCATAAAGTAATTCTCGCTTACATTGCCCGGAAAAATTGTATTACGGTACTGCTGTCTTTTCCTATATGGAAAAAGCTATTGACCAGGCAACTCACTGTTAATGAGCATGACCATACGTGTGATCGAAATACAGATGTTAATGATGAGGCTCAGGAATACTCGGCTTTTGTATTTTATTTTCAAAATATTTCTGCAAAATCTCTGCTTGCAGGTTAAATAAGTGACCTGAGGACGTTGCTCCTTTCTCACCAGGGTGTTGACCTTATAATCAAAATCAGGTTGTCCCATGCTTCGCGGCGAAGCAATGCCGTGCACCCATTTTTTTGTGCCGGTTGTATCATCAACTGAATCTGAAACCGTTAGCCCGTCTGTTAATTAAGATACAAAATGTTGCATTTGAAATAAAAATGCTAAATTTAGAATCAGCAGCCGATTCGCTTACATTCAAATTCGCCATATGGGACCAATTGCGCTCCTTGTATTGACCCTCGCTGCCATTCTTTTCTCGGCCGGCGGCATACTCGTATCAAAATTTTTGGTAAGGGGATCGGTGAATGCGCAAAAAGGCCAGCCCTACGAATGCGGCATACCTACTGAAGGCTCGCCCTGGAATCAGTTTAATGTTGGTTATTATCTGTTCGCCCTTCTGTTCCTGATCTTTGATGTAGAATTGATCTTCGTTTATCCCTGGGCCGTTGTTGTAAAAAAAGTTGGAATAATGGCGCTTGTTGAGATCGCCATTTTCTTTTTTATATTATTTACCGGGTTTTTGTACGCTCATAAGAAAGGCGCATTAAAATGGATGTAGGCCCCCTCTAACGCTTCCGCCGGCTGGCGGAGTGAACTGAGGGGTAAAGTCAGCATAATATCAATGGAAAACAACACAAACAAAGAGATAGAAACCGCATCCCAGGGAAATGAACATTTTCCCGGACAGGTTCACGACCTGCCCGGCGGCGGCATTATTATCAGTTCTTTTAATGATATCATTAACTGGGCGCGATCCAATTCGTTATGGCCGCTCACTTTCGCCACCAGTTGTTGCGGAATTGAAATGATGTCAACCGCTTCTTCCAAATACGATTTCTCCCGTTTTGGTTTTGAAGTGGCGAGGGCCACACCCCGCCAGGCCGATGTGATCATCATCGCCGGCACCATCGTAAACAAAATGGCGCCGGTGCTGAAACGCCTGTACGATCAGATGGCCGATCCCAAATACGTGATCGCTATGGGCGCATGCGCCATCAGCGGCGGCCCGTTTTTCTATAATACCTATTCCGTTGTAAAAGGCGCCGATCATATTATACCGGTTGATGTATATATTCCCGGGTGCCCGCCCCGGCCCGAAGCTTTGTTACATGCCTTGATCACCTTACAGCAAAAAATAAAAAGCGGATTGACCCGCGAACAGATCCGCGCAGAAAAAATGCAGCCATGACCAAAGAAGAGATGAAGGAACATATAGCCCAACATTTGCCCGGCGCTGTTTTTGATGAAACGGGCGAATGGTTGAATGTGCAGGTGGAAGCGGATGCATGGAGATCCTTTGCGCAATGGTTACGCAATGAAGTACTGCAAATGGATTATCTGTTTTGCCTTACGTGTATCGATTGGCCGCCTGCCGCTGCAGCCAAAACGCAGACGGCCGCCGGTGGTGGAGCATTAACGATGGTGTATCATTTTACTTCAACCACGTTCAGGCAACCGCTTGTGGTGAAAGTAAAACTCGATAGAAATAACCCTGAAATAGAAACGGTATCAGCTATCTGGCGCACGGCCGAATTTCATGAGCGCGAGGTGTACGACCTGTTTGGCGTGCGGTTCCTGCATCACCCCGATCTGCGCCGACTGGTTTTGACCGATGATTTTGAAGGGCATCCGTTAAGAAAAGATTTTGAAGACCCGGTGAATATGATCAGGCTTTGATATAATATAATGTATAGAGAAACGCAAATAGTAAACACTCAGAATAATATTCCTTCAAATGCGGAGGATGCAGGGTTTGCTGCGGATGGCGGCGAACTGGTAATTAATGTGGGGCCGCAGCACCCGGCAACGCATGGCGTGTTGCACCTGGTGATCACCTTACAGGGTGAAACCATTCAAAAAATAGAACCACACCTGGGCTATATCCATCGCAGCATAGAAAAAATGTGCGAAAGCCTTAGCTATCGCCAGTTCATTTATGTAACCAGCCGTATGGATTATTTGTCGGCCCACATAAACAACCATGCCTGCGCGCTTTGTATTGAAAAAGGATTGCAACTGGAAATACCACCGCGCGCCCAGGTGATAAGAGTACTGATGGGTGAGCTTACCCGCATTGCCTCACATGAATTGTGGTGGGGTGCTATGGCGATGGACCTCGGTGCGTTCACGCCTTTTTTTTATGCCTTCCGCGAACGCGAAACCATCAACGATATAATGGAAGAAACCTGTGGCGCCCGCTTAACGATGAACTATATGGTGCCCGGTGGTGTGATGTATGATCTTCACCCCAACTTTCAAAAAAGGGTAAAGGATTTTATTCAGCTGTTCAATAGCAAGATCGATGAATACGATGACCTGGTGACCAGTAATATTATTTTTCAGAACCGCACAAAAGGCGTGGGCGTGCTGTCGAAAGAAGATGCCGTTTCGTTTGGTTGTACGGGGCCGGTAGGAAGGGGGAGCGGCGTACAATGCGATATCAGGAAATTGTATCCGTATGAAGTGTATGATAAGGTTCAATTCGATGAGATCATAGAAACGGGCGGCGATAGTTTTTCGCGGTACCTGGTGCGGGTGAAAGAACTGCGCCAGTCGATCAGGATCATTGAGCAATTGATCGATAATATTCCTGAAGGCGATTTTCAGGCAAAGACAAAAGCCGTTTTAAAATTGCCGAAGGGCGAGTTTTATTCGAGGGTGGAAACCGCCCGCGGTGAATTCGGGGTGTATATCGTGAGTGAAGGCGGCACAACGCCCTACCGCATAAAATTCAGATCTCCGGGATTTTCAAATTTATCGGCGCTCGATCATATCAGCAGGGGTTGTAAGATCGGTGACCTGATGGCCATTATGGGAACGTTGGATTTGGTGATACCGGATATCGATAGATAAAGTAGCGTTGAAAAGTTGACAGGTTAACAGGTTGATAAGGGCCCGTTAAGGCTGCATTCTTTGCATCCGGAGCAGCAACAGAAAATTGACTTTTGTGAACCCTGAATAAACAACAACAGGATGTTTAGTTTAGAAAACATAACAAACTCAATTCAGCACTGGTTGTACAGCACGTTCAACCCAACCATGGCATTGATCATGGAATGCGTTATTGTTATGTTCCTGGTGATCGGGTTGTTTGCCACGTTGGGGTTGGTTCTGGTACTAATGGAAAGAAAAGTTGCCGCCCGGATGCAGATCCGGCTTGGTCCGAACCGGGTAGGGCCCCAGGGCATTTTACAAACTACCGCCGATACCTTAAAGCTGATGATGAAGGAAGGGCTTACACCCAATGGCGCCGATAAATTCCTGTTCAACCTGGCGCCATTCATTGTAATGATCGCGGCGATGCTGATCCTCGCACCAATTGCATTTGCAAAGGGTTTTCAGATCTGGGATATTAATATCGGCGTATTGTATGTTACGGCTGTATCATCCGTTTCGGTGATCGGTATATTGATGGCAGGCTGGGCCAGTAATAATAAATATTCGCTGCTGGGCGCTATGCGCAGCGGGGCGCAGATCGTTAGTTATGAACTGTCGGCCGGTTTTTCAATTATCTCTATTGTTGTATTGTCGGGCAGCCTGCAGGTATCGGAGATCATTGCTTCGCAACAAACCGGCTGGTGGTTGTTCCGCGGACATATTCCTGCCATTATCGCTTTTGTAATTTTTATTATCGCGGTTACCGCAGAAACCAACCGCGCACCTTTCGATCTCGCAGAAGCAGAATCGGAGTTGACCGCGGGTTTTCACACCGAATATTCGGGAATGAAGTTCGCGTTGTTCTTTTTGGCTGAATACATCAACATCTTTATTGTATGTGCTATTGGCGCCACTTTGTTTTTAGGCGGGTGGATGCCGCTACATATCGGCAATTGGGAAGGGTTCAATCGCATAATGGATTATATCCCTTCATCGGTATGGTTCCTTGGCAAAACATTTTTCCTGATCTTTTTGATCATGTGGTTCAGGTGGACGTTCCCCCGCTTGCGGGTTGATCAGTTGCTGAGCCTGGAATGGAAGTACCTGTTGCCCATAAGTATGTTCAACCTGTTGCTGATAACGCTAATCGCCATTATGGGCTGGCATTTTTAGCCTCCGGCCGGCCCCTAAAGGGAAGGAAAAAACTGAGCGTGCCTGAACGAAGCCTGACTAAAATTGATAACATGTTTATTAAGCAGTATATCTCAGATGTATATCACACTGTTGCATCGCTGCTGAAGGGAATGAGAACAACGGGCAGCTATTTTGTGCGGCCCAAAGAGATCATTACCCAGCAGTATCCCGATAATCGGGCGCAAATGAAACTGCCCGAGCGGTTTCGTGGTGAAGTGGTGATGGAGCATGACGACAATAATGAACATGCCTGCACCGGCTGTACGGCTTGTGAACTGGCCTGCCCGAATGCCACCATCAAGATCGTAACGAAATTTGATATAACACCGGAGGGCAAAAAGAAAAAAGCGCTGGACACGTTCGTGTACCACCTCGAGCTGTGCACCATGTGCAATTTATGCGTGGAGGCTTGTCCGACCAGCGCCATAAAAATGGCCCAGACGTTTGAACATAGTGTTTATGACCGGAGTCAGTTATTGAAGAAATTAAACAAACCGGGATCGAAGTTGCGCGCGGGAGTGGAGTAGGGGGGAGTTGACAAGGAGTTGAAAAGCTGATACAGGTGATAGAGTTGATAAAGGGAATACAGTTGAGTTGATGAGTTGACCGGTTGATACAGGTGATAGAGTTGAGAAAGGGAAGGCGGGAGATGAAGAATGAGGAAGTTCTTAAGATTTTTGATTTGGCATTTTTGATTTGGTTCTTGCAAATTGAGATTTGGAATTTTTATTATGAACGCATCACAAGTCATATTCTATCTTATTTCGGCTTTTGTGCTGGGTACGGCCGTTTTGGCGGTCACCAGCCACAAGATCTTCCGTTCCGCCATCTGGCTTTTATTTAGCCTTATAGGCGTGGCGGCATTGTATTTCTGGATGCAGGTAGAGTTTGTTGCTGCGGTACAGATCATCGTATATGTGGGCGGGGTAGTGGTGCTCATCATCTTTTCTATTTTCTTAACCCAGCAATCGGGTAGTGAAATGCCAAAGCCGCCATTGAAACGGATGCTGTTTTCCATACTGGCGGTGCTGTTTGGGTTTGCATTTTCCTATAACATAATTGCTAATTACGGCTTCGATGCCGCAACCACCACAAAACCTTTCAATGTGCCGGTATCGGCTATTGGCGAACAAATGCTCGATACAAAACAATATGGATTTGTTTTGCCGTTCGAAGTAGTGAGTATGTTGTTGCTGGCAGCCATGATCGGGTGTATTGTTATCGCCCTGCGATCTGCTCCTAAAGGAAAACCTGTTCAAAAACCGGCAGCGCCGGCTGGTGCCAATGGCGCTTCCAATAAACCGGTAACCGGATCAAATATGGTTGTAGAAGAAAAATCATTATGAACATACCACTGACACATATTTTATTTGTAAGCACGGCCCTGTTTTTCATAGGCATGTACGGGTTGTTCACCCGCCGTAATCTTATTACCATGCTGATGGCCATAGAACTTATCTTAAATAGTGTGAATATAAATTTTGTGGCATTCAATAAATACCTGTACCCCGATAACCTGAACGGCGTTTTCTTTACCCTTTTTATAATAGCCATTGCTGCCGCTGAAGCTGCGGTGGCAATTGCGATCATCATAAATCTGTACCGTAGTCACCGCTCGATCGATGTGGAAGATGTGAGGGAGATGAGAGGTTGATGAGTTGACTGGTTGATGAGTTGACTGGTTGATAGCGTTGATAAAGGGAATACAGGAAAATGAAGAATGAGGAATGAAAAAGGGAATACAGCATATTGAATAGCTGAAGTATAAAAATTCGCGCGGCCATTCACGATTGCCGATTGCTGATTCACGATTTCGGAATAACGATTGCCGGATAATGGCGCGAATCACAAAATTCGTACTGCCATTCACCATTCACCATTGACCACATGAACTACGCATCATACATAGCACTGATTCCCCTGCTGCCACTGGCGGGTTTTGTGATATTGGGGTTGTTTGGCAAAAAGCCTTTTGCCCGCTCAGCCGGGGTAATAGGAACGCTTTTAATATTCATATCAACGCTGCTGGCGCTGTATACAGCGTATCAATATTTTTTTGTTGCCGGAAAACAACACGGCATATACCCCGCGGTGAAGGCGCTCGAATTTACCTGGTTGCAGTTTTCTCCGGGGCTGTCGATCGATATGGGTTTACTGATCGATCCGGCATCGGTAATGATGCTGGTGGTGGTGACCTTCGTTTCACTCATGGTGCATATATTTAGCATCGGCTATATGAAAGGCGAAGAACGGCTTTCTACCTATTATTCCTTTCTGGGGTTGTTCACCTTTTCTATGCTTGGGCTGGTACTTTCAACCAACATTTTCCAGATCTATATTTTTTGGGAACTGGTGGGCGTATCCTCTTTCCTGCTTATCGGTTTCTATTACGATCGCCCGGCAGCCGTGGCTGCCGCGAAAAAAGCATTTATCGTTACCCGCTTTGCCGATCTGGGATTCCTGATCGGCATATTGATCCTCGCCTTCTATAGTGGAACGCTCGATTTCGGCACATTGATACAACGGTTAACCGAACCTGGCTCATCGGCCCTGGCGCAATTGAAAGGTTACGGTTTTATAGGCATTCCTGTATTCAGCTGGGCGCTTGCCTTATTGTTTATAGGCGGCGCAGGTAAATCGGCCATGTTTCCCCTGCACATCTGGTTACCCGATGCCATGGAAGGTCCCACCCCGGTATCGGCATTGATCCATGCGGCAACCATGGTAGTTGCCGGTGTATACCTGGTGGCCCGTTTATACCCGGTGTTTGTGTTGGATGTTCCGGTATTGCAGTTGATAACCTGGGTGGGCGTTATTTCGGCTTTCCTTGCAGCGGTCATTGCCTGTACCCAAACCGATATAAAACGGGTGCTGGCATATTCAACCATTTCGCAAATAGGGTACATGTTGTTTGCGTTGGGGCTGGCAGGTTATACTGCATCGCTCTTCCACCTTTTCACCCACGCATTCTTTAAATCCCTGTTGTTCCTCGGTGCGGGGGCCGTTATTCATTATATACATACCAATGAAATGGGCAATATGGGCGGGTTGCGAAAGTATATGCCTGTAACGCATATTACATTTCTTATTGCCTGTATGGCCATTGCCGGTATTCCGCCATTCGCCGGTTTCTTTAGTAAGGAAGAAATATTGCTGACCGCCTGGCAAAACAATCAACCTGTATATTATATAGCCCTGCTTACCTCGGGTATCACCGCTTTTTATATGTTCCGGTTGTACTTCAGTATCTTCTGGAACAAGCCCCTGGCACATAACCATAACCATCATGGTGAAGGCCCCTGGAGTATGAAATTCCCCCTGCTGGTATTGGCGCTGGCCGCCGTTGTAGTGGGTTTTATTCCGTTTGCGCATTATATCTCAGCCGGTCAGCAGGCAGCGGAGCATACCATACCAATTAGTTTTTCCATTGCTCCGGTGGCAATGGCCCTTGCAGGCATTGCGCTGGCATATATGTTATATTATAAACAGAACGAAAGGCCGCAAAAGCTGGCGACCGCAATGGGCGGTTTGTACAGGCTCGTAAGGCAGAAATTCTATTTCGACGAACTGTACCTGTTCGTTACAAAAAAGATCATTTTTAACGGTATTGCAAAACCTGCGGCCTGGATCGATAAACATCTGGTTGATGGATTGATGAACGGGTTGGGCCGGGCTACAACCGGTATTTCTGAACGGATAAAAGCATGGCAGTCGGGCAGCGTGCAAAGTTATGCCTTGTACTTCTTTGGCGGAATAGTGGCGCTGGCAGCTGTTTTCATTTACTGGTGGACAGGTTAATGTGATAATGGGATAATTCGATAATTCCGGCTGCAGCGGGAATGGGATAAGGAAAGTGAACCACAAACCGCAAACCACAAACCACAAACAACAAACCACAAACAACAACATGTCGTTGTCATTACTGATCATATTACCACTTATTACCGCCGTTGCATTGTTGTTATGCAATGGCCTGAAACCCGTGCGGGTAGTGGCGCTCACCGGTGCGGTGGTGCAGTTGCTCTATTCGTTCTATGTGCTGTTGATGTACCATAACCAGCGGGTGTTTGATGGAACGCCGATGCTGTTGCAGGAGAACCATGTCTGGTTCGCCCCGCTGAATATCCATTACCATGTTGGCGTAGATGGTATTTCCATGGCCATGATAATGCTGACCGCTTTTGTAACGGTTGCAGGCATACTGGTTTCGTGGAAAATAGAAAAACTAAGCAAAGAGTTTTTCTTTCTGCTTACGTTGTTAAGCATGGGCGCCTATGGCTTTTTTATTTCACTCGATCTGTTCACGCTGTTCTTCTTTCTTGAAATAGCGGTGATCCCGAAATTCCTGCTGATAGGCATCTGGGGCAGCGGCCGGAAAGAATACAGCGCCATGAAACTGGCGTTGATGCTGATGGGCGGCAGTGCACTGGTGTTTGTGGGACTGGCCGGTTTGTATTTCAGCACGCAAACCGCTGGCGGCGAACATACGTTCAATATGTTGCAGATTGCGCAGTTGCGCATTCCGCCGGAAACGCAATTGATCTTTTTTCCTTTTGCCTTTGTGGGGTTTGGCATTTTCACCGCTTTATTCCCTTTTCATACCTGGGTGCCCGACGGGCACTCATCGGCGCCAACCGCCGCCTCCATGTTCCTCGCCGGTATTTCCATGAAGCTGGGCGGCTACGGATGTTTACGGGTAGCCACGCTGTTAATGCCCGATGCGGCGCATGCTTATTCATGGATCATTATTCTGCTGGCCACGGTTGCCATCATCTATGGCGCGTTCGCTACCATGATGCAGACCGATCTTAAATACATCAATGCTTATTCCTCCATCAGCCATTGCGGTTTTGTTTTGCTTGGCATTGGCATGATGACCCAAACGGCTATTATGGGTGCGGTGTTGCAAATGGTTTCGCATGGGCTCATGACGGCCCTCTTCTTCGCTGCCATTGGTATGTTATATGAAAGAACCCATACGCGGGAGGTGGCGCAAATAGGCGGCTTGTTAAAAGTAATGCCGTTTATAGCTACGGTATTTGTAATAGCCGGTTTGTGCTCGCTGGGGTTGCCGGGGTTGAGCGGTTTTGTGGCGGAAGTAACGGTGTTTATGGGTAGCTGGGAAAATGCCGATGTATGGTACCGGCTGGCTACCATACTTGCGTGTGCTTCGATTGTGGTAACCGCGGTGTACATTTTACGGGCAATGGGTAAGGTAATTATGGGACCCTTACAGGTAGAAGGCGCTTCGCTGCAGCAGGCCGGCGCACTGGGTGATGCCGGCTGGAATGAAAAGGCAGCGGCAGGATTGTTAATAATTGGAATTATAGCCATCGGAGTAGCTCCGTTTTGGTTAACTGAATTGATAAAACAATAAACAATAGGTAAGGGGTGCCACACTTACGTAAGCGACGCCGTGAAAGTGTGGTACACCTAAATAACTTTTACTATGGCTTTGGATTTTTTACTACTCATGAAACAGGAACTGTTGATCACCGTGATCATCTTTACGCTGTTGCTGTTGAAAATCGGAAGCGATCTTTCCAATGCTGCCGTATTGAATGTTGCCAATGGATTGTTGTTGCTGAACCTGCTGGCGGGTACAGTAGGTAACCAAACCGGTGCATTGTTCAATGGCATGTTCTTCACCAGTCCGCTGATCGTACTGGAAAAAAATATTCTTAGTCTGGGTACCCTCATCGTTTCGTTGCAGTCGTCTTCCTGGCTAAAAAAGCATGAGCATGTACCGGAGTTTTATATTTTATTGTTATGCACTTTGCTTGGCATGTACTTTATGATCTCTGCCGGCAACCTGCTGATGTTTTATGTGGGGTTGGAATTATCGAGCATTCCGTTGGCGGCCATGGCCAATTTCGATCTGGCAAAAAGAAGATCGTCAGAAGCCGCCATGAAGTTCATTTTGTCATCAGCCTTTGCATCGGGATTATTATTGTTCGGTATTTCGCTGGTGTATGGCGCTACCGGCACACTTACTTTCAGTGAAATAAGTTCCCGGCTCGATGGCGCACCGTTACAGGTCTTTGCCTTTGTATTATTACTGGCGGGTTTTGCCTTTAAGATCTCCATTGTGCCTTTTCATTTATGGACGGCCGATGTGTATGAAGGCGCCCCGGTAGCGGTCACTTCGTGGTTATCGGTTATTTCAAAGGGGTCGGTCTTGTTTGTGTTTGTTTCGGTTCTATACACCGTATTTAAACCGCTGGCCGGCGCCTGGTATAATATGTTGTTCGTTTTGTCGATGGTAACGATACTCATTGGTAATCTCTTTGCCATCCGTCAAAACAATATCAAACGGTTCCTGGCTTTTTCATCCATTGCCCAGATCGGTTTTATTCTGGTTGGGATAACCGGAAGCTCACAACCCGGTACCGCATCGGTTGTTTATTTCGTGCTTATTTATGTGTTCTCGAACCTGGCTGCATTTGGCGTGGTGGCGCTGGTAAGTTCGGTAACCGGGCGCGAACAGGTGAGTGATTATAAAGGGTTTTACAAAACCAACCCGGTTTTGTCGTGGGTGCTTACAATTGCTTTGTTCTCGCTGGCAGGTGTGCCCCCAACCGCGGGTTTCTTTGGTAAGTTCTTCCTGTTGATGTCGGGTGCGGGTAAAGGCAATTATGTATTGATAACGGTGGCGGCACTGAACATGATCATTTCATTTTATTATTACCTGCGCATAGTAAAGGCGGTCTTTATGGATGCCAATGAGCAGCCCATCGAACGGCTGGCAATTCCTGTTTATCCAAAACTGGCCATGTTTATTTGTGTGGCAGGGATAATTGTAACCGGACTGGCGGGCTATGTGTATGATTATATCTATTCGCTGAGTTTTGGGTTTTAAGTTCACAGTTCACAGTTCACAGTTCACAGTTCACAGTTCACAGTTCACAGTTCATAGTTCATAGTTCGCAGGTCGCGGTTTGGCTTCAATGTTGTGTTTTTTTAGTTTTGGCGATTTGTATTTTTTGTTTCTTGTTATTTTTTTGGAATTTATCCTTTATTATGGCTATCAATAAAAATCATGAATTCGAAGAACTGGATGGCGTTAAATGCGCCATAGTGGAAAGGAATGCCTCGCAGCAACGCGTCGGTTTTTTAAGACCATTACTGGAGTTCAATAAATATACAGTGATAGTGGTAACTTCACCGCCACCCAAAGCTGTGGCCGCCGCCGCACCGGCCGCAACAGATACGCCTGTTGAAGCAGCAGCGCCACCACCGCCCATATTTACTATTGGTGTAACAGATGTTACCTTCAATGCCATCAATGCCATCTTCGGAAGATTACTGAAAACACCCGATGGCCATACTGTTACACTTGCGTACTGGCAACAGAAAGAAACGGTAAGCAGGGATGATGTGCCGTACTTCTCTAAAAAAATATAATCACTGTATACTTCTTACATTATACTACTTCTGTGATTACGTAGTCTTACTTGATCTTTGTCAAAGAAGGAGTTTACCACTATTGTGGTATTGGTAACGGGGCATATACCTGTTACATTTGCATTGAATTCGAAAATGAACATTTGCCCCCGCATAATGAATAAGGGTTGATCTGTTCGCACCAGCAAGTGTCTCCGATTATTAGCACAAACAATTTTTAAATACAGGGATCTCGCTATTGCATCAATAGCATGGCAGTCTTTTGTGTCAAATTATTAAACACTAGTTAAAGGTCTTACCATGAAATCAATTTCTCTGACAGGTTTATTTGTTCTCTTTATCACATTAGCTTCGTTGCGATCAGGTTTTTCGCAGTGGGTGGCAAGGCATAATTTAAGTGCTGCACAATACCAGGCAGCATTTGATGATTATGTAAAAAAGGGATTCCGGTTGTCGACTGTAAGCGGTTATACCAGTGGCGGACAGGAACGTTATATTGCGCTGTGGGAAAAGAAGGCGGGTCCGGAGTGGGCTGCACGCCACGGGTTATCGGCCAGGGATTATCAAAATGCATTCGATGACTTCAGTAAGAAGGGTTTCCGTCTTACCCATGTTGCCGGTTATGGCGTTGACGCGCAGGCGAAATTTGCCGCCATCTGGCAAAAAAAATCCGGTGCTGCCTGGGCTGCACGGCATAATTTAACGGCGGCTCAGTATCAAAAGGCATTTGAAGATTTTTCAAAACAGGGATATCGTTTGGTGCATGTATCGGGTTATGTGGTTAACAATGTTGAATACTTTGCCGGTATTTGGGAGAAGAGCGCCGGCAATGCGTACATCGCGCGTCATAACCTTACTTCAAGCCAGTATCAGCAGGCGTTCAACGATTTTACCAAACAGGGTTATGCTTTGAAAACGGTAAGCGGGTATACAAAGAACGGTACCAACCTGTATGCGGCTATCTGGGAGAAAGCTGGCGCTCCTTTATGGGCTGCCCGGCATGGCGTAAGCAATGGCAATTACCAGTATGTGTTCGATAATATGTATTACCAGGGTTACAAACCAGCCTATGTAAATGCATATGCATCGGGCAACAGTTGTGAGTACAATGCCATCTGGACCAACACCAACATGAAGGGGGCTGATATTGCGGCTATCGACGAGGCCGTGAACCAGTATATGAGCAGCCAGAGCGTAAAAGGATTGTCTATCGCGGTTTGTAAAGACGGCAGGCTGGTATTTGCGAAAGGCTACGGGTATGCCGATGCCGCCAGCGGTGAAGAGATGTCGCCCGATCAGCCCCTGCGGATCATGAGCATCTCAAAACCGGTAACATCGGTTGGGGTAATGACGTTGCTCGATCAGAAGAAGATCTCGCTCGATAAACCGGTGTTTGGTCCCAACAGTATCCTCGGTTCAAAGTATGCAACGCCTTCCGGCAAAGAAAAGTTGAACCGCATTACGGTGCGTCAGTTGCTGAACCATACCTCGGGTTTGCGCTCGTGTAATGGCGAATCGGTTTTCTGGGATCAGAATAAAAACGCCGACGATGCCATGAATGTGCTGCTGAACGCCTCGGACCTTATAACGACCGATACTTCTTCACAGTATATTTATTCCAACACCAACTTTTTTATACTGGCGCGGATAATAGAGCAGGTGAGCGGCCAATCGTACGAAAACTATATTCGCAGTAACGTGCTTAATAAATGCGGCATCGGCAATACCATGTATGTGGGCGCTGCTACGGGCACTGCAAAATCGGGGGAAGCCACTTATGTGCCGATGGATAAAATGAATTTACAATTGTGGGCCGGTTTCGGCGGCTGGGTAGCAAGGCCGATCGACCTGTTGAAATTCCTGAACCGCGTTGATGGTACGGCTATTCCCAGCGATGTGATCACCTCGCCCACCCATACGGCCATGGTTGCCGGTACCTCTTTGAATAATAACTATGGCTGCGGCTGGAACGTATCGGGGACAACACAAAATCACAATGGTTGTTTTAACGGCACGCGGTCGTTCCTGGTTGAAATGGGCAACGGCATCAGCTATTCGGTTATCGTTAACAACAATCCTTCGAACGATGGTTGCGGCTGGATGATGAAAGGAGCTATTGAAGCGGGTTTGAATAAAGTGTCGGGCTATCCGTCGTATGATCTTTTCTAGCATTGGTTAAACAGGATAATAAAAAAAGCCTCCCGGTTCAATGGGAGGCTTTTACTATTTTATGACGGCATTATAAAGATTCGATTGAAACCGTTGTAGATCTTTCCCTTCTGTTGTATTCAGATACCATTATATGTCCTTCCTTGGCCGGGAAAATATAAGTTAAAATATTTCCCTCTTTACGCGGAACGGTACGGATCACTTTTTTTGCGGTCAGGCTGTAAATAAAGAAGTTCTTTTTGTCTGAAATGATAAGATACGTGTTCTTTGTTTCGGGGTTCGAAGCGGTCATGTACTTTCTTGTATCGAACATCCAGCCGAGTTTGTTCAGGTAAAAACCACCTTCGTCACCGCGAATGGCGCTTTCGTTCGATAACACGCCTTTGGAACTTTGTTTAAGTAATACAGTATTGTCGATCCTTACTTTGTTGTAACCAAACATGGAGATGTACAATGGAATGATAACGGTAGGCGCGGTTACAACTGAGGCTACTATCGAACCTACCTTTGCTTTTTTAACAAAGCTGGTACCAAAGAAATAAGTGTTACCCTGGTAATCTTTTATTCCACCCTCATACCAGCAGTACGTTCTGCTGTCGAGGTTCTGGCCTTTTTTCGAAAACAGCGACTGTGAACCATCGTTCCAGTACGAATAAACTTCACTGATATCGCTTTTCCTGGGGCCATTGATATTTAAAGAGTATACGCCTGCAAATGTACCGCGGGCAAAGGCTTTGGGTGTGGCATAATTGTTCCCTTTTTGTGGGTCTATAACACAACCGCTTATAAACAGGTTGCCGGTTACCGGGTCATTTGAGAACGAGTTTATGGTCAATGAGTTCCCTTGTTTATCTTTTAAGGCGTGTTTGAAAGGAGAAGCCGAATCTGCTATATGAAAACCCCATACTTCATAACTGCCCAGGTTCATGTCGCCATTTCTTCTATCGGGTTTGTTCTTGGCCAGCACATAAACATATTTTCCGGCGGTTAACATGTTTGCCAGGCTGGCGCCTTCAAAAATTTTAACAGGTTTTGTCCATAACTGGTCACCGGCCGTATTGAAAGCAACCAGCGTATTCTTTTGTTCATCGCCATAACACAATGCGAATCCTTTTCCGGGAATGTTGCGCAGGTACACGTTCTTCAGGGCACCGCTACCCATATACGATTTGTTGCCCATTTTACCCGACCATTCCGATTTCTTTACGGTTACATTCAGGTTATTGGCTTTTATTATTTTGCCATCGAGGCTCAGGAACTGGGTTAAAATGGCTGTTTTTTCGTTTTGCTCGGCCGCTTTATATTCTTTTTTGCTTGTATATTCCTTGAAGTAGAAATTACTTTTGAAGTAGGCCAGGCACAATACATCCTGTTCAAATGTTACGCCATATAAAAAGAGTTTGATCTCTTTGAAATTTATCACTCCTATATCGTTCAGGTTTTCATCCATAAGGGTGATCTTATAGTTGAACGAATCGGCGCTTGCTTTTTCGAGCTGGGTAAATACCACGTAACCTACGAGTGAGTTATCCTGGTAAATGGGTTTTACCTGTGACTGAATATCCTCGTTCACTTCTTTAAAAACTTTGGTTTGCGCTTGTGCGGCACACACCGAGCATAGCAGCAGGAATGCTGTCAGGATTTTTTTCATCTGTTTTGTTGGTTATATTGTATGGGGGAGAACTATTGCTTTTCGAAAATTCTGGCAAATTCGTAATACATGCTATTGGCATTGCTTACAGAAAATTCCCGGGCAGCCTTCGACCTGTTATTTTCTGAGATATCGGGGTCGAGCGCCAATGTTGATAAAAGGTTTTTCAATGCCTTTTCGCTGGCGGGCATGCTGTTCCAGAAACCGGCATTTTGGAACGACTTGCAATATTGTTCGAGCTGCTCACGTGGAATTTGTTCCAGCATGGTTTGCAGTTCATAATAGTCTTTTGAAATGTATTCTTTCTGAACAACACCAATGGCGTTAAAGCGATGCAGTTCGCGGTCGGAATAATATAAACCCGAAATGATATTGTTGAACATGAAGTCGTACCACTCGTCGGTATTGCCTTTGTCTTTTTCGAGCAGGATGCGGTACAGGCAGGGGGTAAGGCTCATGTTGGAATACATATTCCAGATGAGCATCTTATTTGCTTTTTCGTAGATGTTAGCCGGTATGCTGGTGAGCGTAGCGGGAACATTCTGGCTGCGGGTCTTATTATATCTTTCAACGCAGTCGGGGTGTGTTTTTAAAGAGTCGTTAACGCCGGTAGTATCTTTAAAATTATAGGCTCTTGCTGAAAGCCCTTTTGACCGCTTTTTTGTCCAGGCATCTTCGAAGGGCAGGTTGTATGCGGTGAAATAGCTTTTAACCGGGTTCTTCAGCGGGTGCTGGTATACGACATCGGCGCTGTCGAGCCGAAGAAAAAATTCAGCCTGGAAGGGAATGTTGCTTTTCTTCAATAAGACGATCGCAAGCGAATCGGCATCGCTTTCGTGGTAACGCTGGTGTTTGCTTCTGCTGAACGAGTAGTTCTCCAGCACTTTTTTCAGGCGGGTAAGCCGTTCATATTTTGAATCGAGCACCGAGTTCAGCGATTTCTGATACTCATCTGAGGTAAGCCATTCGGCGCGTTGCTTCATGGCATTTTCAGGATGCGTAAGAATGTTATGTGATAATTCGTGTGCTATTACCAGCGACAGTTCTTCCTTTGTTTTTGAAAAAACGATCAAACCCAGGTTCACTGCAATGATATTGTTGCCGATGGCATATGCATTCACCGAGGCGCTTCTGTCGATAACCAACATGGGCTTCACCGGTATCGATGTTTTATTTGCCTGTACTATCTGGGTAATGATGCCATCTACATATTCATATACTTCTTTGTCGCGGATATAATTATTGCCATCGATGGCTTCGGTAAAAAAGCTGGTGCGGCCGTCCCAGATCTCTTTGTATTTTTTCTGTGTGTTCTTTTCTTTATAAATGGCCGGGCATACCCAGGCTTTTGACAGGGAATCCTTTTGCTTTTTGTAATAAATGCGGGAGAGGTCCTGAAAGCTGTACAGTGACTTTGTTTGGGCAAATACCGGTATCGAAACAATGGTTAGAAGGGCCGTTATCAGGGGTTTAAGGCGGTGCATCGGATACGTTTTTTCAGATGTAATTTTTCTGCGCAAAAATACTAATAATTGTTACGGTGATTGGTAATTTTGAACAAATGGTGTATTAGTTTAATATAATACGGCCGTTTACAGGACAAGGTTGGGTTAAAAAGTGAAAAGGCAGAAGCCTGAAAGTATAACTTTCAACCCTTCTGCCTTTGTTCTGCAACATAAACTTAATTCCGGTGCTGTTTATTGCGCTTTTTTGTATTTTTCTACTACGCTAAAAATCGCCTCATTGTCCGATTTCAGGGTCATCCAGGTTTTTGCATCTTCCAGTTTTATAAAGTAATCGATCCTGGAATTGCCATTTTCGGTCATGACAGAAACCTCTACCACGCCAAAGATATTTTTGTTAGGATAGGTGTTTTTGACCTTAGAGCGGATCACGAACGGCAAACCCGACTCGGAATAGTAACGGGTAAACTCGGTTGCTTTTCCGTCTTTCAGGTAAATGATGCGTGAACGAACACCATCGGCAACAAAATTTACCACCCACGCTTTGGGCATTTCATACCAGTTCACTTTTTCGGCTTTGGGAAAACTGGTGCTGAACGTTTCAATCAATTTGTCGTCGATTTCACCCGGACCAGGATCACGGGCGATCAAACTGAAACTAAGAAGCAGTGCTGAGAACATGATGAACAACTTTTTCATGGCTTAAACTTTTTAAACATTAATAATCGGTCGTAAAGGTATATGGTATTTGGACTATTACGGCATCCGGTTTTTATATTCCAGGTAGTCCGGTTTAATGGGGCAACAGTAAATGAGATCAGTGTTATGAGAACATGCGTCAGAGTGCGTCGGGGACTTTACTCGGGTCAACACGCATTAAAAAATTCCGCACTATAACGGAGAATCGGAATTATTATTTTGAGCGGATGGCTTTAGTGAGTTGTTCAACTGCGTACTCCGTTTCCGTTTCATTCATCCAGCCAAAACCCATTCGGGTGGAATTCAGCGAGATAGGCGAGGTATTATGGATCAAACCATTTGAAAGAATTAATCCCTGCGATTTTAATTTTTCTGTAAGCGGGGGTAGTGGAACCGATTTATGGAATTTAGCCCAGATGGCCAGTCCGCCATCGGGTATTTTGAACTCGATAATGTCGGAGAGTTTTTCATTCAGCAGTCCGCATAAAAAATCGCGGCGTTTATGATAGGCCAGCAGGGCCTTTTTCATATGTCTTTTTATATGCCCTTCTTCAAACATTTCGGTTAGCGCCAGCTCCATAATCGGGTCGCCCTGTACGTCTATCAATTGCCGTAAGCGGCTTAGTTCGAGAATAAGATTTTGCGGCGCAATAATATAACCGGTTCGAATGGCAGGTGCAATGGTTTTGCTGAGCGTGCCGATATATACTACCATGCCTTTTGTATCGGCGCTTACCAGGGGCAGCATGGGGCTGCTTAAGTAATGAAAGTCGTAATCATAATCATCTTCGATAATGATAAAACCATACTTTTCGGCAAGCGACAACAACTGAATACGGCGGGCAGCCGCCAGGGTTACCGTGGTGGGGTAGTGGTGGTGCGAGGTGATGTACAGCGCTTTTATTTTTTTGCGTGTACAAAGTTTTGCAATGGCATCTACATCTATGCCGTATTCGTCGACCTTCACGCGCGCAAGCTGCATACCGGCTTCCAGAAAAACATGATCGGCATAATAGTAGTTTGTATCGCCTACAATAATGGTATCGCCTTTTGTAAATAATATAGTGGTAAGCAGGTAGATCGCCATTTGAGCGCCGCGGGTAACCAGGATATTTTCAAATGTGGTTTGCAGGCCGCGGCTCGCATTCAGATAGTCGGAGAGAACGATCCTGAATTTTTGTACACCGGGCGTTTCAACATACGACATGAATTTCAGGTAGGTATTTCGCGACAAAACGCTTTTATAGGCCCTGCCGATCTCATCGGCGGGGATCAGCCGCATGTCGGGACCATCGTGAAAACCGGTAATATGCCGTAAAGGCAATGAAGGGGAACGGGTTACCGTGTTCACTTTTACGGAATAACCGGTTGTAGCGGCAAAGTTTTTTTGTTTGACCGTATTTGAAAAACGGCGGGCGTTTATTTCGGGCAGTTCTTTGCTGGTGAAGGTTCCTTTTGAAGGATGCATTTCTATCCAGCCCTGGGCATCGAGTTCCTCATAGGCGCGTACGATCGTTTTGCGATGTACTTCCAGTATTTCGGCCATTTGCCGGGTTCCGGGCAGTTTAATGCCGGGCCCCACCCGCCCTTTGCGCATTTCCTGTATAACGGAATTGGCTATTTGCAGGTAAACAGGGCAATCACTGTCTTTCTGTAATTGTATGATCGTTTTCCATGGAAGCATAGCGGACTACCTGGCTGGTTAAAAATGATCACTAAGATAGTCCATTTGCACGAGATGGGCATTGATACCCGGTGTATGGCCGGCACCTGGCAAAGCGGTTTTCATTTTCAATGATTTTTGCCCTGGCATAATTTTTAATCTGTTGTTATAAACTTTTATATGCGTGACTGGCTCAAAGGTTTGATCGCAGGATATGCCGCCTGGAAATGGGGCGGCGGCTGTTTGGGAACCATTATCGTTTTTGTATTGGTTTACTGGTTGTTGCAGGGTTGTTAGCATAAAAGCGGCTTTATTACTAAACGTGCAGTCTGAACCCTGCAACCTGTTTTCTGTACTTTCCTGCCTGCCGTTCGTTGGGTTATTATCAGAATAGGCACATTTTCCCGATTTTTAGGGTGCTATGAAAAGAGTGCTGCTGCATAGTACCTTCTGGTTGGTGTATCTGTTGCAGGATACCGTACTGGAATTTGTTTGGATGGGCCCTGCCTTAAAGAACATTCCTGAAAATGTACAATTCTGGCTGGCGTTTAAAGCTGCGGTTGCGGCCGTGGTTCCTAAAATGCTGTTCACGTATTATGTTTTGTACGTAGCCATTAAACAGGTCATTCAGGGAATGCTGAAACTGCACCTGGTCATTTTGCAGGTTATTGCCGCTGCCATAATTACCATCATTTTTTACCGCGTCGTTTTCGTTTATTACATCAACCCGGTTATTTACGCCGGCGTGTTGAAAGAACGCCCGCTTTTTCATATCCTCGGTGTATTGCTGGCTGTTATGGATACCGGCTTTGTTTCTGGTATTGCCATTACACTGAAATTACTTCGAATACAGCTGGCTGCCCGCGAACGTGAAAAAAATCTCATTAAAGAAAAGCTGGAAGCGGAATTGCTATTCCTGCGCAACCAAACCAATCCCCACTTTTTATTCAATACCCTCAATAATATTTATGCGCTTGCCCGCAAACGATCTGAACATACGGCGGAAGTGGTGATGCGGTTATCGAAACTGTTGCGTTTTATTTTATATGGATCAAAAAGAAATGTGATCACCATTGCCGATGAATTGAAGGTCCTTGACGACTATATAGCACTGGAAAAAATGCGTTACGAACGGCTTACCATTCACTTTCATCGCGAAATAGACGACCCCACGAACAAGATAGCGCCATTGCTTTTACTGCCTTTTGTTGAAAATGCGTTCAAGCATGGGGCCAGTGAAAGCCGTTTCGATTCTTTTATCCGCATCGACGTGCAATTACGGCAGGGGCGGCTTACCTTTAAGATAGAGAATACCAAAGAGGATAATACAACAGCCGAAATACGCGATAATATCGGGCTGCGCAATGTACGCCGGCAACTGGAGCTTATGTACAATGAGTATGATCTGCAGCTGCAGAATGAACCTGGTACGTTTTCGGTACAGCTATTTATAAATTTAACCAGCTATGCACAGGTATAACTGTATAATTGTTGAAGATGAACCACTGGCGGCAGAAGTGCTGAAAGATTATGTTGCGCAGGTGCCCTTTCTGCATTTAAAAGGCATTTGTACCGATGCGTTGTATGCTATGGACGTGTTGCAAAAAGAAAAGATCGACCTGGTGTTCCTCGATATTCACCTGCCGAAATTGAAGGGGTTTGATTTTATTAAAGCGTTAAAGAAACCGCCGCATATCATCATTACCTCTGCCTACCAGGAATATGCGCTGCAGGGATATGAATTGAATGTGGTTGATTACCTGTTGAAGCCAATAGAGTTCAATCGTTTTGTGATGGCGGTTAACAAGCTGAAAGACAGAGATACGGCCGATGTGCCGGTTATAGCGCCGGCAGCGGCAATGGAACGGGCCGCCCTGTTCTTTAATGTGGGCAAGAAACGCGTGAAGGTATATATTGATGAGATCCTTTTTATCGAAAGCCTGAAGGAATACATAAGGATAACTGCAAAAGACAGGGCCATTCTCACCAAATTACAGTTAGGGCAAATTGAAGAAATGCTGGCGCAGAACGGTTTTCTGCGCATTCATCGTTCGTTTTTGGTGGCCCGTAACAAGATCGATGCTTTTTCGGCTACGGATGTGGAGGTTGCTGGTAAACTAATACCTATTGGAAGAAGTTATAAAGAGCAGGTGATGGTAATACTTGAATCATGAAAAAAGTTATTCAGTTGTTCAGTTAGTAAGTTAGCATTGAACTCAGAACTGAACAACTGAACAACTGAATAACTGAACAACTAAAGAACCTGCTGTTTGCAGGTACTAAACTGCATTTCGTTGAAAAATTGATATGGAGAAACGCCCTTTCCTTACATTCAGCATTCAACCAAATGCTGCTGTCATGACAACCGTTCAACCTGTTCCCGGTCTCCGGCAACATAATACAAAACCGCTGGTGAAAACAATTGCCTGGGTAGGCCTGCTGGCGGGAAGCCTCGATATTCTATCAGCCTTTTTGCATGCTTATATTGTACGGGGAACCGCTCCCGGCATCGTGTTGCGTTTTATTGCCAGCGCTGCTGCAGGTAAGCCGGCTTTTACCGGCGGCTGGGAAATGCCATTGCTGGGTTTGCTATTTCATTTTATGATCGCGTACGGTTTTACCATCCTGTTCTTCCTGTTGTATCCTCATTTGAAAATAATGTGGAAAAGCATGGCGCTTACCGCAATCGTTTACGGCATCTTCATTTTCGTGGTAATGAACCTGCTGGTGCTGCCGCTGACAAAGGTTCCCCGCGCCGCCTTTCATTTCGATAAAGCGGCTATAGCCACCGGCATCCTGATCATTGCGATCGGGTTACCGCTTTCATTTTTTGCCGGAAAGTTTTATGATGTCAGAAAATGATGATCAGTTATCGGGCGTTCTGAAAACGCATAACACGGGCATTCTTGCGTGGTTGATGATCCTTTGGGAAAAGGGCCCGATAAAGAATTGCTTGTTGGCAACATCAACCGTGGAAGAAATTACCAGCATGTCGGGCGCCGTTTTATCGGCTTTGTCGAGTACTTCTTCGGCAATATTTTTTCCGAAACTGTAACTTACCGCGTATTGTACGGCATTCTTCCAGGTGCTTTTCATTTCATCGGCGATTTCCGATACCTGTTTTACATCCTGGTCTTTTCTGTCGATGGAAATACCCAGTAGTTCGAAGTTACAATCGGGATAGATCTTGATGACCAGGTCGCTGATGTACTGGTATTTTTTAAACCCGCCCAATGTGGGTCTTATGGGGAAAAGCACTTTGTTGAAATCCTGCCATCTTTTGCCTTCAGGAACGATCAGTACCGGGCAGCAGGCATGTTTTATGGTATAATATGAGTTGGACCCGATGAAGTAGTCCCGGTGCCCGGAAGCGCCATAAGCGCCCATGACAACCAGGTCGGGTTTCATTTCGAGTGCAAGTTTTGCAATGGTTGGCCCAATAAATCCTTCCTTGAAAAATACGGTTGTTTCAATCCCGTGCCGTTGTTTTATATTGTCTGCGATGGCGTGCCCGATTTGAGTGGCATTTTTTATGGGATACGTTTCTTCCGCTGTATAAGCCGTATCATCTATATGCACGATCTGTATTGCCGCATTATTTCTTTTTGCTATAACAATCGCCGTTTCCAATGCATTAAAGGATGCCTCGCTATAGTCCGTAGGGATTAAAATATTTGTAATCATGAGGCCTTGTTGTGATCATTTTTTTCGGGGTACGGGGGGTAATGGCAAAGCGGCTGGTTTAGTTGTGTCGATCTTACGGGTAAGTTCAATTACAACCCCTTTTAATGAATCGTTTTGTAAAATGAGTTCTCTGTTCGCCCATTTATAGTCAATGGTTTGTTTATAAAGGCAACCGCTTACTGCTACGAGCATTGTAATAAACGCAAGCAGGCATGTAAATACTGGACGTCTGAGTTTCATTTGAAGCGGTTCTTTCCCATGCAATTTATTCCCAGTCTGTTATTGAGTAATTAATAGTGGGTTAGAAGTGTATTAGAATTTTGCCGTAGGCACGATGATCACAAATTCGGTGCCCTGGCCGGGGGTGGAACTTACCGAAATGCTGCCCTTATGCAGTTTGACTATGCGGTTGGCCAGTGACAGCCCCAGGCCAAAGCCTGACTGCTGACTGGTATTATTTACCCGGTAAAAGGGTTGAAAGATATATTTCAATTCTTCCTCAGGAATACCCATGCCCTGGTCGCTGATGGTAATGGAAATTGTATCGGACGCTGCCTTCAGTTTAATGACGGCCTTGTGATCGTTGGAATATTTGCAGGCGTTGGAAACGATATTTTTAATGGCGGTAAATAAGAGTTCTGCATTGCCGAACACGATCAGTTTTTGTTCTTCGGCGGGCATATCGTCGAACGACAAAACTACCAGGTAGTCGGGATTGCTTTTTTTGATCTCGGCGGGAAGGCTCATCAGTATTTCATCCATTCGTACCGGTAAGATATTCAGCCCGCCCGGGTCGCCCGAAGCCTGTGCAAATTCCAGCAGGGTTTGTGTTAGTTTGCTTAAATGACGTACATCCTGGTACACCGATTCCATTACAACCCGGTATTGCCCGGCTTCCCGGTTCTTTTGCAGCGATACTTCCAGCTGGCTCGAGATGGCAGTTAACGGGGTAGATAGTTCGTGCGAGGCATTGGACACAAAACGGCGCTGGGTTTCAAAGCTGTCCTGCAACCGGCCCAGCAGGCGGTTGAGGGTTTCCGACAGGTAATGCCATTCGTCCTTTACATCGCCGGTGCTTATCCGGCCCGAGAGATTATGGGCGGAAATATCATTGATATCATCGGCTATTTTGCGCACAGGCCGCATCAGGCGGTCGGAAAAGAAATAACCGCCCAGAAACGTAATGATGATGCCTGATAAAAAACTGAACCACAAGATATTTCGCAGCTGCCTGATCTTGGTTTTGCCATCCTCGTCGTAAGCTGCTGTAATGGCCACGATCCGCGACTGGGGGGTCACGTAGTGATACGCTACTGCTTCTTTACGGCCGATGTTGAAAAAGATGGCCCCTTTTACCCGGGCATCGTCGAGAATGGGGGTATCGATCCTGACGGTATCAACCGGTGCGTCGCTGTAACTATAGATCTTTTTGTTGAGGTAATCATAGGCCTGAAAGGTTTTGTCTTTCATTGCCAGCATAGTGGAGGAATCAATTTTACGAATGAGGTCCTGGTCAAAAACCTGCGACTGCCCCAGCAGGCGGGCGAGGGTAATGGCCCGGTTCTGCAAACGCGTGCGGATGTTTTGCTGCCGTTGCGAATAGGAAAAGTACCAGACGGTTGCGCATACCATGGCCAGGATAAAAAATACAATCAGACAGAACAATAATGTTATGCGCAGTTTAACGGGCATCAGCGATCGTTTTCCTTTAAAATATAACCCATGCCAACATGTGTTTGTATCAGCTTTTGTTCGTAGGGTTTGTCGATTTTATTACGCAGATAGCTTATATATACGTCGATGATATTGGTGTTGGTATCGAAATCGATATCCCACACGTTTACCGCAATGGCTGCCCTCGACACTACTTTGTTCTTGTTACGCAGCAGGTATTCCAGCAACTGAAATTCTTTAGCGGTTAAACTTATTACATCTTCTCCCCGCTTTACTTCTTTACTGTCGAGGTTCATGGTAAGGTCGGCCGCTTTAAGTAAGTTGCCAACCGGTACCTGCTGGTTCATAGTGCGTTTGAGCAGTACCCTTATTTTAACCAGCAGTTCCCTGAACTCGAATGGTTTTACAATATAATCGTCGGCGCCGGCGTCATATCCTTCTATCTTATCGTTCAGGGTGCTTAACGAGGTAAGCATAATGATAGGTATATGGGTATTGCGGGCCCTGATGATCTTCGTGAGCTCGTAGCCATTGAGGCCCGGCAGGTTTATATCAAGGATCACCAGGTTGAAATCGTGAGCGAAGAACAGCCGTTCGCCTATTTTACCATCATAGGCCACTTCAACATAATAGCCGTTCTCGGTAAGCCCCACATTTAACGTGTCGGCAATCTTTTGTTCGTCTTCAATGATCAGGATCTTCGTTTCTTCCATATACTTTTATTACGGTGTACTGGTACACGCAAATTGCAATAACAATAAGAACTGAATCGATGTTATAAGCGCTAAGTTACAATTTCAATTGCTATCCTTAAAAAATAGCAAAATACCGCCCGGCCAATGCGCCCGCCCCGGTTATCAGGGCTTCTAATGGACTTCTAATTCTGATTTAACAAGTGCCTAATTCCTGTAAAATAAGTTTGACAACCCTAATTTAAAAGTTGTAAAGATATGCTGATGAAAAAAGGACCAGTCACACTACTCTGCGCTATGATCTCGCTTGGCGCCTCCGCACAAACCGTGCAGGACGCAAAAAAAATGATCTATTACGAACGCTATAAAGCGGCGTCGGAACAACTGCAACAAATTGTAAAAACAGAACCTGCCAATGCAGAGGCCTGGTACCTGCTTACAAAAGCAAATTTGCAGTCAGACAATCCCGCTTCCACAAAAGATATTCTATTGCAAGCCGTACCCGATGTTAAAGATGAACCTTTTTACCAGGTTGCTTACGGAAGTGTATTGTTGCACAACGGGAACAAAGACAGCGCCCGCTTCTATTTCGACAAAGCGCTGGATAAAACCCGCAATAAAAATCCCGATATCCTGTCGGCGGTAGCCAATGCGCATATCGACGCCAAAACCGGCGATGCGGCATATGCCGTTCAGCTGCTCGACAGGGCCATCGACCGCGACAAAAAAGAAGCCGCCCTGTATGTAATGATGGGCGATGCCAATCGCAAACTGGGCAATGGCTCCGAAGCATACAAAATGTATACTGCAGCGCTGGGTAGAGACAAAGACCATGCTGCTGCCATGTACCGCATCGGGAAGATCTTCGTGTCGCAGAAGAACCCCGAAATGTACCTGAAGCATTTTAACGAGGCGCTGGCCGCAGATAGCAGTTATGCACCCGCCCTTTATGAATTGTATTATCATTATTATTTCACCGAGCCGCAAAAAGCGATGCAGTATTTTCAGCAATACGTTGCCAAAAGCGATAATAAGAAGGATAATGATGTACTTTACACCGATCTGTTGTACCTGAACAAACAATACCAGGAGGCCATTGCCAAAGCACAGCAGTTGATGGCCAAAAATAATGGCGACTCTATGCCCCGCCTTCATAAATTGATGGCTTATAGTTACCTCGGCCTTAAAGATTCAGCCAACGCCATGGCTAGTATGAACAAGTATTTTGCCAAAGAGGTAGACAGCAATTTTGTTGCAAAGGATTTTGAGATCATGGCCGATCTGTATGCAGGTATAGAAGGTAAAGAAGATTCTGCGATCGTTTATTATCAGAAAACGGCAGATAAAATAAAAGACAAACCTGAAAGATTTCAATTGTACAGGAAACTGGCCGACCTGCACAAAGACAAAAAAGATTACGTGAACCAGGCACATTGGCTGGGTATGTATTACCAGGATAATCCAAAGGCCACCAACATCGATCTGTTCAACTGGGGAATAGCCCATTTCAAAGGTGAATCATATGTACAGGCCGATACGGTATTTGGTACCTATATTCAAAAATATCCCGATCAGGCTTTTGGTTACTACTGGCGTGCCCGTACAAATTCCCTCATGGATTCAACCATGGAAAAAGGCGCGGCCATTCCCTGGTACAACCAGCTCATCACCCTTATTGAAAAAGACACCGCCAATAAAACCAATAAGAAGTGGCTGATAGAAGCATATGGTTACCTCGCAGCTTATGAAACCAACCAGGTAAAAGATTATAAAACGGCTACCGAGAATTTGAAGAAGATCCTGGTTATTGACCCCGATAATAAAGATGCACAACAATATATTTCAATACTTGAAAAGAAGTTAACAGCTGATAGCAAACCGGGATCGGATCCCGGCAAATAATAGGGCATGAAGATTAGTAACTCCAGTCACAATGCTCTTTTTCTACAGGTCATAGGTGGGTTATCCTTTCAAGGATAACTCACCGTTTTTTTTATAAGGAGGCTATGTCGGCTTCGTACACAATTGTCGCTTTTATACATTACCTGATCAGGATTATCAATAGCTGTATTAAAGCCGTTTACCGATGAAATTGAAGGGTAGAAGCGATGAATGGCTAAACGCCTTCAACAAAAACAATTAATTTTTTTTTATTATTAGTGTCGAAAAATTTTTTATTTGAAAAATTATTTTACTTTTGACTACCCAATTACCTTAGTTCTTCCTTAAGCTTTGATTATTAAACCTGCATTTCCTGCCTTATCAGTTCTAAGCCATTCAGTAAGATACACTACAAGATTCCCCCGGTTTATACATTTTGTAATTACACACCCGCCCTAATTCGTATACCAGGTTTTTTATTTTAACTGCAATTGAACATTGCAGCAGGCGCCTTACAGGCCAATACAATCTTAATATAATTCCAATTACTTAAACCGGTGCTGACAGGGCATTGCCTGCTGCTGGCAAAACCGAGCGATCTTATTATACCATGAAAAACCCATGATAACGCCAATATATAGTAGCCCGTGTATCCTGTACTGGTTAAGGTCAGCTTTATTTCTGGTTAGTCTGAACGTTTTGTTAGCGGTGGACGAATGCCTTATCTGTAGCCATCACTAATTAAATGGCTACTTTGAACCACAAGCTGAACTTATAATATGAAAAACCAAAGGTGACCCCTCCACATCGGGGTCACCTTTTTTTGGGCCTCCCCCTGACATCCTCCGTGGAGGGGGACAAAAAATGATATACTTAATTGGCGGTATAACCTATCGCTGAATGATCAACTGTTTAACACGTACTTCAGCAGCAGTAACCAGCTTTACAAAATATACACCGCTGCCGAGCTGGCTGGTGTTCACCGGGTAGCTGACTAATTGATTGGCCGCTGTTTCGCCGGTACTTACCACCTGCACCAGGCGGCCTTGCGTATTGTACAACTCGATGCGGTACTTACCCGGTTTGTTCAGCGTGAACGCAATGGTGCATCGGTTGCCGGCCGGTGTTGGGTAAATAATGAATTTTTGTTGCGCATCGATGATGGCCTGCGGCTGAGGGTCGTTGGTTGCGGTGCGTGCATTGCCTGCACTGTTTGTTGCGCAATGGCCCAACTGGCCGCCGATCAATTGCAGAACGGGTACTGCCAGTTTGTTTACGCAAAGCTCATAGCCACGATAACATACGGTTACCTTTTGTTCCCTGCCGCCGCAGCGCACATCTTTTACATGCAGGTTTACCGAAGCGGTGGCGGTGCAGCCATACGCATTTGTCGCTTTTGCCGTATAGCTGTATTCTCCGGCCCCGGTTGGGGTAAATACCGGGTTGGCAATGGTAGAATCGCTCAGGGCTGTAGCCGGCGTCCACCTGAATTGTGCAGGCGTTGCATTGGTAGCGGTCAATCTCAATTGCTGGCCGCCATAACCGAGGTAAATGGTATTGAGATCGGCGCCGGTATATACCGGGCTCATACGGTTAACCTTGATGGCCGGCGCGGGTATAGAACCGGTAACGGTGACAATGGCGCTGGCCGATGCGCGGTTATTGTTTGAGTCGATCACTGTTAACTGAACTTCGTTCTCTCCAATATCAGTACAGGTAAAGGTGTCTTTATCTACAAGCAACTGTTGAATGCCGTATCGATCGGCCGATCCATTGTCGAGATCGCCGGCGGCGATGCTGGCCATACCATTAACCAAAGTAACGGAAACGTTTTTGGTGATAACCGTTGGCGGTACGGTATCTGTAATGTTGAACTTCCAGGTAGTGCCGGTTGCTGTTTCGCCATCACGAACCGCATCAACACGCCAGAAGTAATTGCCGGGCGTGTTGGCATTGATAATTGTGTAGGAAGGAGCTGTAATGCCCGTTGCCAGTTCCTGCAAGCTGTCGGGTGATGCGCCCACATATACATTATAGGTCTGCGCTGTTCCTTTCCAGCCCAAATTCACGGTGCCATAGGCTACGCTGTCGCCATTGGCCGGCTGCGGATCGGTTACTGCCGTTATCAATGGATTGCCATTGTATAGTGAAGCGATCTCTGCAGGCGTCAATGCGTAGTTGTACAAACGCACATCGTCCATAATATCGTGAAAGGGCTTATTCTCGGGTGAATTGCCTATCAATAAAGGAGCGGCTTTACCTATGGTGCCGCTGGTTGAATAGGTTTTTGAACCGGCGGGAACGCCATTGATATATAACCTGATCTGCCGGGCGGCGGTATCTTTGACGGCAACTACATGTGAGAAGTTGTTGTTGAAGATATTAAATGCAGTGGCTCTTTTCAGGCTAACGCCTATGTCGCTTTTGGCCGATGCATCATCGATGGCAAATGTAAGCGTGCTATCTTTCAGTTGAATGCCATACCATTTTCCGCCGGGATCGGTGAACTGTCCTTTATGGATCAGGTAACAATCTTTTCCTGAACTATAATTGCTGTTACCGCTGGTGAGCTTTACCCATAGTGAAACGGTGAACGAATTGGCATCGAACAACAGGTGTTCGGCATGCGCCACATTCACCGCACTGCCTGCTACCGGGTTAAGGTATTGCAACCCGTTACCCGATTTACCGGGGGTAAATGTTGCTTCAGGCATATTTACGATGTTACCGTTATGATGATAGTTGCTGTTGTCGGCAACGATGGTGCCGCTGGTTTCATCGAATTTCCAGTGGCCCGTCATGCCTTTGGGCGATATCGCCCTGAACCACCAGGTAGCGCCCTGCGTAATTCCGGCATCGCCTTCAGCATCTACCCGCCAGTAATAGTTTGTTTTTGCGGCAAGATCATGGACTGTAAAGCCGGGGTTGCTCAGCGGCACATCTGCAACAAATGCAAGGTTGCCCGGATCGGCGCCGGTATATAGTTTGTACTTATTGGTTTTCAAACCGCCTTTCCAGGTAATGCGCAGGCTGTCGCCATACCCTTCCAGTGCGGCGCCATTGGCAATGGATGGACTGTAGGGTTGCAATGGCAGCGGGCTGGTGTGGTACAGGCCCAGCACTTCATCGGCGCTGAGCGCATAGTTATAGATCTTCAGCTCATCGAGCATGCCTTTATAGGGAGCGGGTCTGTTGGCAGTAGATAAAAATTCAAGCGCGCCAATGTTCCCTATAATAAGATCGCTGGCCTCTCCAATGCCGGCATTGGCTTTTGAAATAGTAGTTTCCTTCACCAGTGCGCCGTTCATGTACAACCGCAATCTTTTGGCCGCGGTATCGCGGATAGTGGTCACATGCACCCAGTTACCGGTAAAGAAAGGCGTACCATCGGCCTGCAGTTCGTCTTTACCGCCGCCATTGGCGTCGTTATCGTCGTCGATGGCAAACCGAAGTTGTTTGTTTTTGAATTCTATGTCGAATCGTTTACCGGTTGCGCCGGTTGCGGCATTGCGCGTTATGGAACCCTTGCACAACAGGTAAGCGCTGGTTGAGTTGTCGGATGGCAACAATGCAGCATCGGCCTTCATCCAGAACGATAACGAGAAAGAACCTTTGTCGAGGTACAGGTGGTCCTGGTGCGGAACATTCACCACGTAAATATCGGCATCGGCGGTTGAGAAATCAAGCGCATTATTTATTTTGCCGGCTACCCGTATGTTTTGGTTATCGTCGTCAAGGCCCAGCACGCCATGAGCCTGGTAAAGCGATGAATCGGTTACCTCGCGGCCTTCCGTTTCATCGAAGCTCCAGTGGCCCACCAAACCCAATGGAAAGTTTTTGGTGGTCCTGAACTGCCAAAGCGTTCCCTGTGTAGTGCCTTTGGCGTTGGTAGCATCGATGCGCCAGTAATAAGTTACAAAATCGGTGACGCCGGTAACACTGTACGAGGCATTGGCTGTGTAAGGGAGCGCTGCTTTTTTTACCAGGTTGCCGGTATCGGTACCGAAGTAAATGGCGTAAGTGGCAGTATTGCTGCTGCCGGTCCATTTTAAGGTAACCGCGTCGGCGGTTATTTCTACATATTGATTGCCGTTTGAGGGAACCGGCGCCGAGGCTGCTGCCGGGGCAGAGGGGAGCGGCGGCGTTTTTGTCGTAACCGGTGCGCTGTAAGAAGAAACACCCGCTGCATTCGCTGCCTTTAGCCGGTAATAATAAGTTGTATTGGGGTTAACACCGGTGCTGTCGCTGTAACTCGTTGCATTGGCTGGGGGCTGTGCAATCGCGGTATAGTTCACCCCGTCGGCCGAGCGTTCCAGTACAAAATGATCTTCATTGTTTGCATTGTCGGCCCATTGTATAACTACTTTGCTGTAAGGCGCAGGCAATTCAAAAGTGGAAGCGGTTAAGGTTACATTGGTGGGCGGTTTTATAAAATCCGCGGGTGGGGTAGCGGTAAGCGTATTGATGTATACTTCAATGTTCAGGTATTGCGGGTAGGTTGCATTATACGCTACTGCGTCCTGTGCATTATTCCGGTTCAAACCATGCGCATCTTCCCAGCTGTCGGGCATACCATCGTTGTCTGAATCTAACGGCGCCGGAGCATTGAAAACGGTTCCAACCCCGCCATTGGTAAATGGCAGGTCACTCTCGCGATATACATAATACCCTTTTGTGCCGCGCGAGCGAACTTCTTCGGCCAGCAATGAATCTACCTGGTCGCGGCGCGGATAACTTGCACCCACGCTGTCGATCACCCATGCATAAGCCTGCGCTGCGGTGAATGCGGGATTGGCCTGCGGGTAAGGGAAGGGTTGCGTTTTAAAACCATCGGGTGCAATGCCGGGATAACCAATGGTATCGTAAGGAACCGGCGCGCCATCGGAAATACCATTCTGGTTATTATCGAAGTAGTTACCTGAACCGTACAGGTAAAAGGTGCCGGTACCACGGGAGAACGGTGTTGTTTTGGTGGGTGGCGTCAGTGGCCCGCCCATGAAATAGTTGTTGATGATATTCACTTCCGAAACACCGGAAGAGCCGCCCATGATGTAGGCGTCGGCCGACCAGCCATAGTTGAGGTTATCGCCAAGGCGATTGCCGTTACCCCAGTCGTACACCACGTTGTTTACAAATTCATTTACCCCTTTTACTTTCGGGTTACGCGTTTTGTTACTGATGTACAGGTTCCTGATCAAACTTACTTTACCACCATCAGGCGTTTGTATCAACCCGCCTGCTGAGTGGTTTTCGCGGTGTAAGCCCTGAGCAATAATGGAATTTTGAATGGTGATGCTGTCGGGCGCGGTGCCTTTGTTGTCCCAGTTAATAGAGAACACTTCATCCATGCCCCAGCTGAACGACATATGATCGAAGATGATGTTGGCGCCATTGGCTAAACCTGAAGCGTCTTTGCCACTGTTACCGGTAGCGCCCAGCCTGATGCGCAAAAAACGACAGATCGTATTGTTGGCGCCGGTGAAGGTTACCCGTTTGTTGAACAGTACAATGCCATCACCCGGCGCTGTTTGTCCGGCAATGGTAACATTCGGTGCAACAAGAACATCGGAGGCGAGGTGTATGATTCCGCCAACGGCAAAAACCACAAAACGGCCGGGTGTGCTAACGGCTTCCCGAAAGGAACCGGCACCGCTGTCGTTCAAATTGGTAACTACATATACCGATGGTGATGCAATGCCTCTTGCCCCTTTGGCAAAGCGCCCGAAACCGGTAGCGCCGGGAAAAGCAAGTGTTTGAGCATGGGAAACAGTAAATGAATGGGTAAAAAGGAAAAGAAGAACCGCAAAGGCAATGGCTTTGCGATAACGTGAAGCAAAATTTCGCATGGCAATTAATTATGGAATGGTGTTATTGGCAATCGTTTAGTGCACACTGTTTCAGTTACTGCAATCTTTGATCAATGTTAGTTAATTGCAGCTGTTACATTGTCCTGCTCCATCCTGAATTGCATGAGGTCCCATTCGTTTTCT
Source organism: Niastella populi (assembly GCF_002078015.1). GTDB lineage: Bacteria > Bacteroidota > Bacteroidia > Chitinophagales > Chitinophagaceae > Niastella > Niastella populi. The sequence goes on from NZ_LWBP01000210.1 coordinate 186,120, forward strand.
CAAAGATCAAATCAACATTTCACATTGCCCGTGCGGTATTTGAAAGGGTTGGCCCGGTAATTGACTTTACCGGTTTCTTTTTGACGTTGCCAGCTCGGAATCTGACATGTCTGTTTGTTTTTTTATGCATTACCAGTTCGGTTATTGACACAACCATTTAGGTATTTGATCCCACCCGCTCAGGTTTTCATTAATACAAGTCGGAAAGAAGCCAGTATGGTGTAGTCAGCCATCCATTCCTGGCTGGTAATGGCTTTTACACCAATGGTTATAGCAATAACCGCACACGAAGGGTCATTTACCCGGTTGGAGATGGCTATTACTTTTTGGGTAATGTCAAAACCTGGCCCGGTGAAGTGAAAAACCGGTTGGCGATCGCTATAACCCGGTCGGCAGGGGCATTTACCCGATTGGGGAAGGCCTTGTACTGATGGGTGGAAGCATGCACCTGGTTGGCATAAGCCTTTCGCCGGTTGGGGGAGGCTACAGCCTGATGGGGGGAAGTATTATTTCAACCGGCGAGAGGTTGAAAACGATAAGGTGAAATGAAAAAACAGGATGCCAAAGCATACTATCGATTGGGAATGTCAGTTACCGCGCTGAACAGGTGACATGTTGAGTTGAATTGCCATTGGGCCGGTTGGGAAAGTCAATTGCCTGGTTATTCATTGCCCAAACCCTCTCCATCATCTGCCAACCCGTTTCGTGATCCGTTTTATCAGTTGGTCGGCAGCGCGTTTCCTGTTTTTGGTTCTTCCCATTTATTTTTCCGGTTGTACATCATAATTTTTCTCCCCGCTCTTCAACCCGGTTCCCACATAGTCATGCCCGTCACCACTCAATTGTAAACCATATTCAATCAAAATGCCTGCTTTCCCGATCAATCAAACGGTTGTTCAACGCGGCATTTTACAGGTAAAAGGTCCTGAATTGTTTTCGGTGTAACAAGGGCGACGGCACTTTGCTGCAAAATTTGCGGATTTATGATCTTTTTTGCAAGGAAAAAGGGGCTGGAAAATAAAATTATCGCCCATTATGCAAATAATTTGCAATTATTTTTTGCAAATTTCGAGAATGGGGCTAAATTAGATGAGTAATTCAATCAGTACTTATTGCCAGGCCTGCTGCCGGTGACCGAAAGTTTCGCGCTGTAAACCGACAGCTTCCGGGCTCATTCGCCATCACTAACACTTAAAGAAATTGCGCATGATCAGCCAACGAAGAAACGCACTCAAAAAATTGTTTGCTACAGTTGCCGGAACCGTAGGATTGGGGTTGTTTGCAAAAGCGGGAGCCGCTGCTGCTGCACCAGATAAAGAAGACAAGGACGTATTTAATGTTGTTGATGACCAGGATGTGCCGCTTTTCTCAGGCGCCACAAAATTCAAAGGACTGGTTTTCATTGCGGGCAAAGGCGCTCATTTTGCCGGCGACATCAAAGCCCACACCGATCATGTATTGAAAGAACTTGAAAAAGAATTACTCGCTGCCGGGTCTTCAATGGAAAAAGTGTTGAAAGTGAATGTGTACCTCGACGATATCAAAGACTATAAAGAGATGAATGAGGTGTACAAAGGTCGTTTTGGAAAGAAACCGCCGGTGCGTACTACCGTAGCCGTTGCCAAAGGCGGCGTGCCGGGCGATTCATTGGTAGAGATCGATTGCATTGCATATGTATAAGGTTTATGGTTTATAGTTGCCTTGAAATTCGGGCGGTTACCATTTTTAGCAAAAGCCTGAATATTCGGGAGCCATAACCATAAACAAAAAACTATAAACAATAAACTGTTTCAGGTTAAGGTTCGATTAATACACTACAACATCACATTTCTTATTCTCTTATCACTGTGATCTTGTGGTTACCATCACCTTATTGTATACCCGGTCCGTTTGTTAATCCAGCTATGAACGGGAAGTGATCCAACCAAACATTTGTGATCCAACCAAACATTTCCGCAAACCACAAACTAACTGTATGCAACGGAGAACATTGCTCAGGTATTTTTCACTTGTTCCCATGGCAGGCAGTGCCGCGCTGATTCCCTTTGCCACTGCCAAAGCCGCTCCGCCCCCTGCTGAAAAACGAAACCTTTTTAAAGAACTGGGTGTGCGCACATTTATCAATGCTGCGGGCACATATACTGCCATGACCGGTTCGCTGATGCACGATTATGTTGTAAATGCCATACAGCAGGGCGCCGCCGAATTTTGCATGCTCGATGAATTGCAGGATAAAGTGGGCGCGAAGATCGCCGCGCTGGTGCATTCGGAAGCAGCAGTGGTAACATCGGGCGCCTTTGCCGGCATGACGTTGGGGCTGGCCGGTATTTTAACCGGGATGGACCAGCATAAAGTTGAACAGTTGCCTCACCTCGAAGGAACGGGAATGAAGTCGGAAGTGATCATTCAAAAGGCACATGATATTGTATACAATCATGCCCTCAAAAACACCGGCTGTAAATTAATTTATGTAGAAACCGCCGCCGAAGCAGAGCAGGCCATCAATGAAAGAACGGCCCTGCTGCACTTCCTCAATATCGAAGCCGATAAAGGAAAGATCCTACACGAAGAATGGGTGGCGCTTGGCCGTAAACACAATATTCCCACATCTATCGACATTGCTGCCGATGTACCACCCGTATCAAACCTTTGGAAGTTCAATGATATGGGTTTCAGTTTCGTGGTGATCTCAGGCGGCAAAGCCATTCGGGGTCCGCAAAGCGCGGGATTACTGATGGGAAAGAAAGAGATCATTGCGGCTGCGCGGCTGCATATGCCGCCGCGTGGATTTAATATTGGCCGTGGGTTTAAAGTGAACAAAGAAGAAGTGCTGGGTATGTATGTGGCGCTTGAAAAATACATCCAACAGGATCACGATAAAGAATGGAAAGCGTGGGAAACAGCCACAGCGCAAATCGATACTGCCGCGAAGGCAGTAAACGGTGTAACAACCAGTATCTCCGTGCCGGCACTTGGAAACGTTACACCTACTTTACAAATCAGCTGGGATGCAACAAAAGTAAAAGTAACCGGTAAAGAACTGCAGGAGAAATTACGTGGCGGTCATCCCTCCATCGAAATAGGCGGTGTAGGCGATAACAGCATTACCGTTACGGTCTGGATGCTGAAACCCGGGCAGGAAAAAATTGTAGCCACCCGTATCAGGGAGGAATTGTCGAAAGCGGGAGGCTGGTAGAGGCAATTGGAAACGTGAAACGGCAAACTTCAGCGCGGCGTACGCCGGCAATTCGCCTTCGCCAGGCTACGGCGAACAAGTCGGCAATCCTTGCCCGTCCGAAGCATTGACCATTGACCATTCACCATCGACATCAAAGCATGTTCAAATTATACATCTTTCTCTTTCTCGCAAATGTGTGGCAGATCGCATCGGCTCAAACCTACAATCTGGTTGTCAAAGGAGGTCATGTGATCGATGCCCGCAATAATATTGATGGCGTAATGGACATTGCCGTAAGTGATGGCAAAATTGTACGGGTGGCAAAAAACATCGATGAAACAAAAGCAACACAGGTCATCAACGCCAAGGGCCTGTACGTAACACCCGGACTTATAGATGCGCATGTGCATGTATTTTATGGTCCCGATGCCGAACGCGCTTACAGCAACGGCCACCTGGCTGTTATTCCCGACCTTTTTACTTTCAGAAATGGCGTTACCACAATAGTGGATGCCGGTAGTTCGGGCTGGCGTAACTTTTCCCAATTTAAAAAACAGGTGATCGATCTTTCACAAACAAGAGTGCTGGCATTTATAAATATTGTAGGCGAAGGCATGCGGGGTGGGGCATATGAACAGGATACAAAAGATATGGATGGCAAACTCACCGGTATGACGGCGAGGCGGTATAGCGATCATATCGTAGGAATAAAAGTGGCGCATTTTGTTGGCAGCGAATTTACGCCGGTTGATGAAGCCGTAAAGGCAGGCGCCATCGCAAGTTCACCGGTAATGATCGATTTCGGTGGTAGTAGTCCGCCCCTGTCAATTGAAGAATTATTCACCCGGCATTTACGGCCCGGCGATATCTTCACCCATTGTTTTGGCCAGTTGCGCGATCGCGAACCCATTGTTGACGTCGATACCAAAAAAGTAAAACCCTTTGTTTTTGAGGCGCAGAAAAAAGGGATCGCTTTTGATGTAGGATACGGTTCCATCAGCTTTGCTTTCTCCCAGGCCATTCCGGCAATAAAGAATGGTTTCTATCCCAACTCCATCAGCACCGATATTCATGCAAACAGTATGAATGCATCCATGAAGGATCTGTTGAATGTGATGTCGAAAATGATGAGCATCGGCATGACCCTGCAGGGTGTTATTCAGGCCGCCACCTGGAACCCGGCCCGCGAAATAAAACATGAAGAGCTGGGGCATTTGTCGGAAGGCGCCATTGCCGATATCGCTATTCTTGGCCTGCGCAACGGTAAGTTCGGTTTTTTCGACTATACCGGTTACAAAGTAGAAGGCGCTCAAAAGCTGGAATGTGAAATGACCATCAAAGGGGGAAAAATAGTGTATGACCTCAATGGGCTCACGCCGCCGGCAACAAACAAAGCGGGCGGTCAATAAAAATAAACTGATCATGAAACCTGTTATCATAACGGCTGTTCTTCTGCTTTGTACAACAATGGCATTGCAGGCGCAAACCATGCCGCGTGAAGAACTGATCTTTCTTACCGGCGAGTGGAAAGGCGAACGGTTTGCCGATGGGCGGCCAAAGATCCCCGACGATCTTATTCGCCGGGCGCGCAGTATCAATATTGAAGATGCATGGACGATCCTCAGCAACGAGGGCTATACCTGCCAGTATGAAGGCAGCTGGAAAACAGTGCATACCGATACGCCGGTGGTTGGCCGGGCATTGACCGCCCGTTTTATGCCAACCCGTCCCGATGTGGAGAAGAATATAAAAGAACGCGGAAAGAAAGAAGGGCGCGTAGGCAATACCAACGCCTGGCCTATTGATATGCTTACCAAAGGCGATGTATACGTGGCCGATGGGTTTGGAAAGATCGCCGATGGAACGCTAATCGGCAGTAACCTTGGCAATGCCATTTACAGCCGCTCGGGCAATGGTGTCGTTTTTGACGCCGCGGCCCGCGACCTCGAAGGGCTGGCAGAAATAAAAGGTTTCAACGCATATGTGCGCGACTGGCATCCCTCGTATTTGAAAGACGAGGTATTGATGGGACTGAACACGCCGGTCCGCATAGGGCATGCCATGGTGATGCCCGGCGACCTGGTGGTGGCAAAAAAAGGCGGGGTGCTGTTTATTCCGGCCCATATGGCCGAGACCGTTATCGTAACTGCCGAGTTTATTATTTTAAAAGACAAATTCGGCATCGGTATGTTGAAGGCCGCTAAGTATACACCGGGGCAGATCGACAGCCAGTGGACCGATAAAATAAAACAGGATTTCCTGGAATGGCTGCAGAAAAACCCCAATGAGATCCCGATGACCCGCGCGCAGTTGGATGAGTATATGAAGAAGCGGACGTGGTAGGGGGAGTTGACGGGTTGACGAGTTAACAAGTTGAGAGGTTGATAAAGGCATGTGATGAAAGTATATTATAAAGGGGCTGGTGGTGGCATGGTGCAAACAAAGTGAGCGCGCCGATTGCAGATGTAGGCCGCGCAGAGGTTTGCCGTTTCTCAGCCTGCCCCGATGAAGTCGGGGTTTGCCGATTCACGATTGCCGATTGCCGACGATGAAGCGAGTTCCAAACTGGGAAACCCTTTCACGATTCACGATTGCCGATTCACGAAAACGAACAAAGATCCTTATCTATAAAAATGCTCATACTTAATCAATGACTTCCTTAAAGATAGCCCTGCCGGTTGCTGCTGTATTTTTTATCGCTTTTGTCGTATTCAGTATTTTAAACGGCGCAGCAAATGCCGGTCCCTGGCTGATTGCCTGTTTCCTGTTTTTGTCAGCAGGGTTCAGGGTGTATGATGCCCTGAAAGGTTTTTCTTTCACCATGATCATATTTGCCGCCGTAACCACGGCGCTTTATTACCCGCAGTATTTCGTAAGCTGGGGCGGAGTGAAACTGGCTATTTTCTTCACTCCATTATTACAGATCATCATGTTTGGAATGGGAACCGAAATGGGCATTAAAGATTTTGCCGGCGTTATAAAAATGCCCAAGGCTGTGCTGATCGGGTTGTTTGGTCATTTTACATTTATGCCGCTGGCCGGTTATACCCTTGCCCGCATTTTTAATTTTCCACCCGAAATAGCAGCCGGTGTAGTGCTTATTGGCAGTATGCCGTGCGGAATGGCGTCGAACGTGATGTCGTACCTCGCCAATGCCAATTTAGCGTTGTCGGTAACGTTAACGGCTGTTGCCACGCTGTTATCGCCATTTTTAACGCCGTTGTGGATGAAGGTGCTGGGCGGACAATTCATCACCGTTGATGCCAGCGCTATGATGTGGGATATTGTGAAGATCGTTGTACTACCCATTGGCGCCGGTTTGCTGTTCAACCGGTTCTTCAAAGGCAAACTTACCTGGCTCGATAAAATAATGCCGTTGATCTCCATGTTCGGTATTGCCTTTATCATTGTGATCATTGTGGCCGCAGGGCGCGATAATCTTATTGTAATAGGACCGGCCCTCATCATTTGCGCACTTATTCATAACACCACCGGGTATATGTTTGGTTACTGGATCGGCAGGCTGTTCCGGTTGCCCGAACGCGATGCCCGTACCATTGCCATTGAAGTGGGAATGCAAAACGGGGGACTGGCCTCAGGACTTGCCAGGGAAATGGGAAAGGCCGCAACGTTAGGACTGGCGCCTGCGATCTTTGGTCCGCTCATGAATATTACCGGATCGATACTGGCGTCGTATTGGCACAGGAAGCGGATAGTTGATGAGGATGGTTCAAAGAAAGAGGCTTTGGAAGCTATAGGTACGTTGGAGGTTAACAGGGTTGGTTGAGGTTGACGAGTTAACGAGTTGACTGGTTGACGGGAGGTTGAAAAGGTGATAAAGTTGATGGAGGTAATAAAGTTAAAAGTGGGTATAATCGCAAGGCCATTTTAAATCATTAAATTCTTTGCCAAACCTATGTAGAACCTCTTCTACCTCATACAAATTGTATAACCTGTAAATATCATTACGCCTGTAATCCTCATTTGTAGGCCATATGTCACTTTCATAAACGTCTCTACGCAATTCCTGTACATGTATGCAGTATGGTTTTTCCCAGATAAGTTTTTCTTTCCTGAATTCAGGAGAATGAGGATCGTTTACGTATAAATCCAGCAGGCGTTGATTTGCAGTTTGCTTTGTAACACTGAGCCAACCTATATAGTCAGGGCCGGAATCGAGCTGAGCGCCCAGTAATTTTCCTTTGTTTATAAATTGAATTGCATGCTCTTTTTTCATAGGAGAAGAACTGGTAATCGGAAATTGTCTGGGTACTTGCCCTCAAACCTGAACTACTTACTAACTCAATAACTAACTCCTCTTTAGGGGCGGGGGTGAACTAACCAACTTTCTTCTGCGCATACTTCGCCCTGTTTGCCAGAATACATTCCATATTCTTCTCGGCCCACAGTGCCAACTGCTCGATATGCGGTAATAAACTTCTGCCAAGATCGGTCAACTCATACTCTACCCGTGGCGGTATCTCGGGGTACAGTTTGCGCGACACCAGTCCATCCGCCTCCAATGATCGCAACGTTACCGTCAGCATCTTCTGCGAAATATCGCCTATCTGTTGATTCAATTCATTGAACCGCTGTTTTCCCACATGGCCAAGTATCGAAATGATCAATATACTCCACTTGTCGCCAAACCGGTCGAGGATGTGACGGATGGAGCAATTGGGGAATGCATGTTTTTTTTCACTATTATCTTTCATGTCTAAACATTGAGAATCAATAATACTTACCTCGAGGTAACTGGCGAACGGGAAAGTAAGTTCTTTGTTGGTATTAACTTACTTCTTAGCTTTGACTCTCCAAAAGAGAGTAAGAAACTAATAGGATGCAAGTTAAAACAAAAAAATAAGTAACACAAACCTGTTCCCCAAATTGCCCCAACAGGCATTATAAGATACGCATAATGAGCCAATTGTGCAACTTGATCGGGAACAATAAATGATTGAATATGATATTGGTAACAGCAGCAACCGGACACCTTGGAAGCGCCACTATAGACTACCTGTTGAAGAAAAATGTACCCGCCGCCGGCATCGCCGCCCTGGTAAGGGACGAACAAAAAGCCGCCGGTTTAACCGCCAAAGGCATCAGTTTGCGTAAAGGCGACTACCACAACGCCGCCTCCCTGCAGGCTGCTTTTAAGGGTATCGATACCCTGGTATTCATTTCATCGGGATCGATCCATGACCGGGTAGCCCAACATAAAAATGTAGTGGATGCAGCCAAAGACAGCGGCGTTAAGCACATTATTTATACCAGTGTATTGAAGGCTTCCGATAAACTGAAGTTCGTACCGGGCATCGACCACTATCATACCGAAAATTTTTTGAAAGCAGGCGGTATCGCTTATACCGTTTTACGTAACACATTTTACATAGATGTGCTGCCGATGCTGTTGGGCGGGGCGCTCGAAAGCGGGCAATGGTACTATGCAGCAGGTAATGGCAAAGTGAATTTAGCGGCCCGAACCGATATGGCCGAAGCACTGGCCAATGTAGCCGCTGCGCCGGCTTCGCATGTAAATAAAATATATGAGATCGCCGGCAGCAACTCGCATACATTTCACGAAATAGCCGATGTATTGACGCAGGTTACCGGAAAAACGATCATTTATATCCCCATTCCGCTCGAAGCATTGAAGGAAGGCATGAAACAGGCAGGTGTGCCCGAAGACCATATACCCATGTATGCCAGCATAGCGGAAGGCATCGCCGCAGGCGACCTCGATTCGAAGGATGCAAGCCTTGAAAAATTATTACAAAGAAAACCGGTTGGCCTGAAGGAATATCTGCCCAAAGTTTTAGGGAGGTAAAAACGAAAAACAGGAAATAAAATATTATGAAAATAGAGATCTGGTCAGATGTGATGTGCCCGTTCTGCTATATAGGCAAACGGCGATTTGAAAATGCGTTGAACCTGTTACCGTTCAAAGACGAGATTGAAGTTGAATGGAAATCGTTCCAGCTCGATCCTTCCATTGAGAGTGAACCAGGCAGGAACATACACCAATACCTGGCCGAACGGAAAGGGTTTTCGGTAGAAAAAGCCAAAGAGCTGAATGACCATGTAACAGCAATGGCGGCCGCCGAAGGGCTGCAATACAATTTCGATAAAGCGGTGGTGGCCAATTCGTTTGATGCGCACCGGTTTGCACAGGTGGCAAAAAAGAACGGCAAAGGTATTGAAGCGGAAGAAAGCCTGTTCAGGGCATATTTTACAGAAGGAAAAGATATCTCCAACCACGATACGCTGGCTCAGTTAGGCAGTGAGATCGGGTTAGATGGGGCAGCAGTAAAAGAGGCGCTGGAAAGCGATGCCTATACGAAAGAAGTACAAAAAGACATATCAGAGGCGGAAGCATTGGCCATACGCGGCGTTCCCTTCTTTGTGATCGATCGTAAGTACGCGGTGTCAGGAGCGCAGGCATCCGAAACGTTTGTACAGGCATTGAATCAATCATATACGGAATGGAAAAAACAAAATACGCAGTTAAAAACCATCGACGGACAAGTTTGTACACCCGGTGGTGATTGCAAATAAGATCAAACATCTATATTTGCTTCCCCCTGAACGGCGTACCGTAACCGATTGCACATACTGTTATGCTTATATGAAATTTTTCCGCGTTGTAAAACCGGAAGGGTTAGCATCTCATTATCTCTTACATTAATACTCAAACAATAAGAAAACATGAAAAAAGCAACTATCATTGCAGCATTATTGATCGCATCTGCAGCAACAACCTTTGCACAAACCTGGTCCATCGACAAAGCACACTCAAGATTAGGTTTCAATGTTACCCATATGGGCATCTCTGAAACAAGCGGTTCATTCAAGATCACTGACGCAAAAATTACTTCATCGAAACCCGATTTTTCCGATGCGGTAGTTGAACTGACCGCCGATGTAAAAAGCGTCAATACTGAAAACGAAATGCGCGACAAACACCTGCAGGGCGCCGATTTCTTCGATGCGGAAAAATATCCTACCCTTACTTTCAAAAGCACTTCTTTCAAAAAAGTAAGCGGTAAAAAATACAAAGTAGCCGGCCAGCTTACATTACATGGCGTTACCAAACCGGTTGAACTGGATGTTACTTTCAACGGAACTGTTGAAAACCCAATGAGCAAGAAAACCATGGCCGGTTTCAATATTGCTGGTATCGTTAAACGTTCCGAGTTCGGAATTGCTACCGGTATGCCTGCTACCATGCTGGGCGACGGAGTTGCACTGCAGGCAAGCACTGAATTTCAAAAAGACTAATAGTATTTGATTATGAAGAAACTCATCTTCTCAATGGCAACACTGCTGGCTTTTACAGCAGTGTTCGCCTTCACCGTTCTGGCTCAAAACTGGACGATCACTGATAAATACAGTATTAAGTTTTCGAGCCCCGATGTGTCAGGGATCTTTAAAACATTCAAAGGCAGCATTGCTTTTGATGATGCCAACCCTGCCGCTTCAAAATTCGATGTAACTGTTGATGTGGCCTCTATCAACACGGGCAATGGTTTACAGAACAAACACGCCAAAGGCGAAGAGTGGTTCGATGCAGCCAAACACCCTGTTATCAGGTTCACCAGCAAAAAGTTTGCAAAAACAGCCACAGGTTACAGTGTAACGGGCGATTTGCAAATAAAAGGTGTTACCAAAGAGTACACCATTCCCTTCACCTTTAAAAAAGCCGGCGCCGGCGCTACCTTCAATGGCAGCTTTACTGTAAACCGTTCTGATTTCAGGATCGGTAAACCCGGCGGCGATGTAGCTGAACAGATAAAACTCGATATAGCTGTTCCGGTTACCAAAGGCTAATAAACGAACATGTATGTTTAAAAGATTATTATTACTGGGTTTGGTATCGGGTGTATTGGCCGGGTTGGCAGCCTTTGTTTATCAAAAGGTTTATTTCAAAGCCAATGAAGTTGATTTCTCAGCGATCGTAACACCGGCAAAACTCTTCATCGGGGGCATACTGGTAAACCTGCTGGCTTCCGTTGTTTACGGTTTGCTCACCAAATGGTTGCCGAAAGCAGGCGAGATCATCTTCAACCTGTTGTTCGTAATAATTACGTTCGCATGCCTGGTAGTGCCTATCGGCTATATACTACCGCTCGATTATGAGCAGCCCGAATTATTCCCCGGTTTAACGGTGCCCATGCTGTTCTTCCCTGCATTGGCCTGGTTCACCATAAAACCGGTTTTTATAAAGAAATAGCCAGCCTTAAAAAGACGCTGTTGATGTTCGGGCCGGAAGAAGTGAACAGAAGATGAATAATTAAAGACAGGATGTATAAAATAGATGATAGTTGTTGCTTCCGGCCGGTTTTTACTTCCCGCATTGGGAAGCAAGTGTGCCACACCTTCGAGGTGTGGCACACTTGTTTCACCGCCTTCCGGTTATACAAATCCTGTAATTTGATGTAACAGTTCATGATTTTATGGCCGCGGCTTCCTAAATGACCCTAACTTTGGCGTTGTAGCGCCTAATTCTCAGTAGCCGTACAAATAATTTTACCTGATTATATTTGCTATATACTTGTAGACAGTAAAAGAATTCCTTATATGAATTATTATACGTTATTGGATGAAGTAAAACAATACGTAACCACTTTCTTTCATACCCATGCTAATGATAAACTGGTTTATCATAACCTGGTGCATACAGAAAATGTAGTGAATGCGGCAATCGAGATCGGCAACCACTACCGGTTGAACGATTTGGATTACTTTATTGTGGTAACGGCGGCCTGGTTCCACGATATAGGGTACTATACCGAACCGGCCAGGCATGAAGAGAAAGGGGCGGAAGAGGCGGCGGTATTTTTGAACAGGAAAGGCGTTGATGCAACAACCGTTGAAACCGTAGCCAATTGCATACGGGCCACGCGGTTGCCCCAAAACCCGCAAACCCTGCTCGAGAAAATAGTGGCCGATGCCGACCTGTTCCATCTTGGAACGGCCAAATTTGCCGAGTTGAATAAAGTAATAAGACGCGAATTCATTGAACTGCATAACATAGATATCAGCAAAGAAGAATGGCGGAATAAAACCATCCGCCTGCTCGAAACACATCAATACCATACCGATTACTGCCGGCTGTTGTTGAACGATACCAAGGCCAAACACCTTGAAAAGCTAAAGGCAAAAGCGGCGGAGAAAAACCCGGAACAAAAAAATACCGTACCGGTTTCGCCCATTCCACAACCCCCAACCACCAAAACGAAATTAACTCCCCTGATACAGGAAGAGCCTGATGAAAAAGGAAAACGGAAAAACAGCCGGCCCGACCGCGGCATCGAGACCATGTTCAGGATCACTTCGGCCAATCACCAGCGCCTGAGCGATATGGCCGATAGCAAAGCGCATATCATGATCTCGGTAAATTCCATCATCATTTCCGTATTGTTGAGTGTGCTGTTGAAGAACCTGGAACAATTTCCGCAGTATACCATTCCCGCCATGACCCTGCTTACCATTAGCCTGGTCACCATCGTATTTTCAATTCTGGCAACCCGGCCCAACATCCCCAGCGGAACTTTTACCCAAACCGATATCAACGAAAAACGGGTGAACCTGTTGTTTTTCGGGAACTTCTTTAGAATGAGCATGGATGAGTATACTTCGGGCATGTTGCAGATGATGGACGACCGCGACTTTTTGTATCGCAGTCTGATCAAAGACGTTTATTCGCAGGGAGTAGTGCTGGGAACAAAATACCGGCGCCTGCGCATCTCGTACAACGTGTTCATGTATGGGTTGATCGTTTCGGTGATCGCCTTTTCCATAGCTGCCATCGTTACACAATGAAATCGGTAATTGCATGCAATCTGAATCTTTTTTCGACAGGGACCTCAGCTGGTTGTCGTTTAACGGAAGGGTGCTGGAAGAAGCAGGCAGCGACAACGTGCCATTATTGGAACGGATCAAATTCTTATCTATCTATTCGTCGAACCTCGACGAATTTTACCGTGTGCGCATGCCCGCTGTAATGGCACTGGAAAAAATACACCAGTCGAAAGGGGAACATAAAAAAGAAAAGGCCAAAACAGAACTGTTGTTGCAGATAGATAAAATTATCAATGAGCAACAGGAGCGCTTCGGGTTTATTTTTACCAACGAACTGTTGCCCCTGCTCAGGGAAAAGAATATTCATTTACTGTACAACGAACCGGTACCTGAAAATATAAAAGCCGAAGTGGCCGATTATTTCTACACCCAGGTAATGGCATTTCTGCAGCCGGTTTACCTGTCTATTTCCGGCGTTAAATTCTTTCCCGAGAATAATAAGATCTACCTGCTTACCGTCATAGAGAACGATCGCGGGTACGATGAGCTGGTCATACTCAATATTCCATCAGACAACATGCCGCGGTTCTTCAGTGTGCAGCGCGGTGATGAACAGTTTGTCGTTTTTCTCGATGATATCATCAAAGACAACCTTTCGGCCATATTCAAACATGCGGTCATCAAGGGCTGTTACAGTTTTAAAATAACGCGCGATGCCCAGCTGGAGGTGGAAGATGATTATGAAGGCGATGTGGCCCGCAAAATTGAGGAGCAGTTAAGCAAACGCGATTTCGGGCTGGCAACCCGGCTGCTGCATGAGCCCGGTGTCGAAGAGGGGCACCTGCAGTTACTGATCATGGCACTTAAACTGCAAAACGCCATGGTGATCCGGGGCGGCTGTTATCACAACCTGAAAGACCTGATGGCATTTCCCGTAAAGGATGCGGCAATGAGTTATGATAAATGGCCGGCCATTGCGGTAAAACCCGGCGATGGGGTATTGTCGCTTTTCGATCTGGTTGAAAAGAAAGACATCATGCTGCATCCGCCCTATCAGTCGTACGACCTGGTACTGCGGTTCTTCAACGAAGCGGCGGTTGACCCGGCTGTTACCGAGATCTATGTAACCCTGTACCGGATCGCCAGCGATTCAAGAATAGGCAATGCGCTGGTAAGCGCGGCAAAGAATGGAAAAAAAGTGTCGGTACTCGTAGAGCTGAAAGCCCGGTTCGATGAAGCCAATAATATTCGCTGGGCGAAGAAGATGAGTAAAGCCGGCGTTAAAATAATTTACAGCGCCACTACCCTGAAAGTACATGCCAAGATCGCCCTGGTAAAACGAAAAAAAGACAAACGCATTACCTATACCGGCCTGCTGGCAACGGGCAACATGAACGAAAGCACCGCCCGTTTGTATACCGATCATATTCTTTTTACCGCCCATGCCGGCATCCTCCGCGAAATGGAACTGCTGTTCATTTTCCTTGGGCACAGGAAGAAAGCCGGCAATCCCGGCCTTATAACATTCGACCAGTTACTGGTGGCGCAGTTCAACCTGCAGCAACGCTTCCTTGAAATGATCGACCGGGAAATGGCAAATGCCCTCGAAGGCAAGCCCGCCATCATCACCATCAAGATGAACAACCTCGAAGAAAAGGTTTTGATCAACAAGTTATACGAAGCCTCACAGGCGGGCGTGCAGGTACGCCTCATTGTACGAAGCATTTGCTGTTTGCGGCCGGGTGTGCCGGGGTTGAGTGAAAATATTACCGTAACCCGCATAGTTGACCGGTACCTCGAGCATGGAAGGATCTTTGTATTTCATAATAATGGCTCAACCGAATTGTATATGGGTTCGGCCGACTGGATGAACCGGAATGTATACCGGCGCATAGAGGTGGTGTTTCCCGTGTATGATAAGGGCATTAAAAAACAGGTACTGGAGCTGTTGCAACTGCAGTTACAGGATAATGGCCAGGCCGTAGCCATCGACCAGCATCTGAACAATATACCGTTACCCAGCGAAGAAGGCAAAGCTTTTTGTTCGCAAAAAGCGATCTATCAGTTTTTGGCTGCAGGTAAGGCGTAAAACAGCAAGTATGTATATGAAAAAAATAGCTCCGGGCCGGTTGATCGTGCTGGCATTTGCACTGGCGTCAACCGCCTGCGCACCAAAGCGGAAGTTTGAAAGTCCGAATGAGTACGATATCAACAAACCGCAAAAGATCGTTATGCCGCCAAGCCTCGAAGAAATTTCGGGCATTACATTTTATAAAGGGAACAGCGATACATTGTATGCCCAGGAAGATGAAAGCGGCAAGCTGTATTACCTGAAACCGGGTGATAAACGGTCGCAGCATTTCAAGTTCGGCAAACATGGCGACTATGAGGATGTGGCTATCTGTAACAACACGGTGATCATGTTGAAAAGCAACGGCGTGCTGTTCACGTTTCCTTTTGCTGATATTCGTCACCCCGAAGAAACGGGTAATGTAAAGGAATGGGAACACCTGCTGCCTGAGGGAGAGTATGAAGGAATGTATGCTGATGAAAAAGACAATACAATCTACATTATATGCAAGGATTGTGTTGATGAAAAAAGCAGTAAAACCGCAAAAGGCTATATCTTGCAGCTAAATAACGACGGATCGATTGGTCAGAAAGGGACTTTTGAGATCGATGTACACTCCATAAAGGATATTACCGGCGAGAAAAAAATCAACTTTCATCCATCTGCCCTTGCCCGCAACCCCCGTACTAACGAATGGTATATCATAACATCAATAAATAAATTATTGGTGATAACCGATAGCAACTGGAAAGTGACCGCCGCGTATAAACTGAATCCGGCCATCTATATTCAGCCAGAGGGAATGGCATTTGACAAAGACAACAATCTGTATGTATCCAATGAGGGCGGAGACCTGCATTCCGGAAATATTTTAAAAATTAAATGGAAGGGAAAGTAAACCTTGGGAGAGCCTATGTCAAAAAGAATTCTACACCTTGCATTACTTATTGTATTCACCGCGCCGCTTGCGAAAGCGCAAACCGACAGTGCCGTTGTTAAAGCCCATCCTTCGTATGACAGTGTTACCAGGTGGCACCGGCGGTTATTTGGTGAAAATTTCCGGAAAGAATGGGCGGCGCCGGTTAAGCTGCCCGTTATCAATGTTAGTGCAAGAGGGCTTACCCCCATACAACGCGGAGGCGGCCACCAGACCCGCTCTCTTCGGCTTAAAGACGCCAAAGGCAATGAATGGGTATTGCGTAGTATTGAAAAATACCCCGAAATAATTCTGCCCGAAACATTTCGCCAAACTTTTGCCGCCGATTGGGTACGCGATGCCATGAGCGCGCAGCATCCCTATGCACCCCTCATCGTTCCGGTGTTATCAGATGCGGCGGATGTGCCGCACAGCAATCCTGTTATTGGCAGGGTAGCACCCGAAGGGCTTGGCGAGTTTGAAAAGGAATTTGCCAACACCATGTGTTTGCTGGAACAAAGAGAGCCGTATGGCGATTCAGACAATACCTTTAAAATGCTGGAACGCCTGAATGAAGACAATGACAACGTGATCGATACGGTGGCATTCTTCAGGGCCCGCCTGCTCGATATATTTATGGGCGACTGGGACCGGCATGAAGACCAGTGGCGCTGGGTAGATGAACAAAAGGGACGCGGAAGAAAGTATGCACCCATTCCGCGCGATCGCGACCAGGTGCTGTACCGCAATGAAGGTTTTTTTCCACGGATCGCATCCCGCAAATGGGTGGCGCCCTTCCTCACCGGTTTCCGCGGTGACATCAAACGGCAGAACTACGCTTTCTTCAACGGCCGTTTGCTCAATGCCCGGTTTTTGATTCAGTTTGATCATGATCGCTGGATGCAACTCACCAATGAGTTTCTGGCAAAAATGACCGATGAGGTGATAGAGGCGGCGTTGAAGCGGTTGCCGCCGGAAGTATATGTGATGAAACATGACGAGCTGCTGCAGAAAATGAAAATGCGGCGCGCTGCCATGCCAAAGGCCATGGAAAATTACTATCGCTTTCTGAACCGCATTGTAGACCTTCAGCTCTCCGGCAAAAACGAGCTGGTTGAAATAACAGACGCTCCTGAAAATGGTTTACTGGTAACCATTCACAAACTTTCGAAGAAAGGAAAGGCCCAAGATCAACTATTTTCCCGCACATTTGTTTCATCAGAGACAAAGGAGTTGCGAATATTTATAGGAAAGGGCAACGACAGTGTGGTATTGAACAATACCAACAAGAAGATCAAAGTGCGTATTGTCGGGGGCGAAGGCAATAAAGTGTATAACGTGGCGGCATCGGGTAAAAAAGTGTGTGTGTACGAACGCGAAACAGGCGCCGTATTTACGGGTAAAACCGGCCGGTTGAAAACGCATTTGTCGAACGACACTGCTAATACGGGTTTTACCCCAACCAATCCCTACGCTATTGTAAAACCGGTGATAGCTGCCGGTTTTAACCTCGATGACGGGCTTTTACTTGGCGGCGGCGTTAAAATATTTACACCCGGTTTTAAAAGAATGCCCTATGGCAGTATACAACAGATCTCCCTTGCGCATTCCTTTTCCACTGCTGCTTACCGCATCAGGTATCGGGGGGAATGGTTACGGGCTGTTGGAAAGGCCGATATAACGCTGCAGGCCAATATATTTGCGCCAAACAATACCCGCAACTTTTTTGGCAGGGGCAACGAAACGGAATATATAAAAGAAGGGGATTTCAGAAGATTTTACCGTACCCGGTATAATGTATATCATTTTAACCCATCGCTTCGCTGGCACCTGGGCCGGTCTGTAACACTGAGCGCCGGTCCCTCCCTTCAGTTCTATCATTCCGATAGCGTGGAGAACAAAGGCCGGTTCATAAATACCAACGTATCGCTGATCAGTTCATATGACAGTAATACCATTCACCAGGACAAACTGCATGGCGGTGTAATAATTAACCTCATAAGCGACAAACGCAATAACCCTATACTTACTACAGCGGGGCATTATATCAATTTGCAGGCGCATGCGCATGCCGGCATGAACGATATATCGAAATCCTATATGCAGCTGATACCGGAAGTTGCTGTTTATAAGCGCCTGAACAAAAGAGCTACGCTGGTAGTTGCCAACCGGTTAGGCGGCGCTGTTACCATTGGTAAAGCAGCTTTTTATCAGTCGGCCTTTTTAGGCGGACATGAAAACCTGTTTGGCTTCAGGCAGTACCGTTTTGCCGGGGAGCATATGGTATACAACAATCTTGAATTTCGTTTAAAGCTGGCTAACTTTGCCAGCTATATACTCCCTGGTCAGTTTGGAATGACGGGTTTTTATGATGTGGGCCGGGTTTGGGAAAAAAATGAGTCATCCAGCATATGGCACCAGGGCGTTGGGGGAGGATTTTATTTCGCGCCTGCTCAAATGGCAGTATTCCAGGTTACGGCCGGTTGGTCAAAAGAAGGCTGGTTTCCCTATGTGATCATGGGATTCAGGTTTTAACGGATACAACTTTATATGATATATTGCCGGTTTCCGGTTCCTGCAGGTGACATTACAGCTGTTTTTGAGTTGTGGCATCTTATTCGCGAAACGTTAAATGGCAACCGTGAAAAGCGCCGCCCGAATATTCCCTTCCCGGTAGAATGCCAATTTTTGTGAAATTTGATCTGGCAACTCCCCGATTGTGGGTTTCACGTTTCACTTTTTACGTTTCACGCCTTAAAGGCCTTGTGTATGCAAACGATGACGTTAAATATTAATGAGAAGTTTACTTTAAATAAACTGGATACGGCTTTTTCACTGCGTCCCTTCATTAATTTTCTGAAAAAGAGTTTAAAGAACGATTCTTCATTAAAAGATAAACTGACCGCGTTTTTGCTGGAGAAAATGGAGCAATTTCCTGAACTGGAAGGCGACATTTCTGTCGAAAACATGGACAAATACCGCGACATACTCGAACTGATCTTTGTAAGTATGTCGAATGTCACTGAAGATGAAAACCGCCTTCCCTGGGCGCTGGGTATGCCATTGCGGCCACTGTTCATATATGGTACAGATGCCTTTTATAACCTGATGATCGATACCCGCGATAAGAAACTCAAAAAGGCGGTGTTGCCGGGTGATGATAAGGTAATGAAGCTGCGCAATTTGCGCATGGCCTATACCTTTATCCTTGAACGTATTTACAATTTTTCCCCTTTTCACAAGAATGACATGATCCACACTTTTGTGGATGAAGAAACGGGGCTGCTGCGGCATTTGAAAATAAACATCGATACCCGTTTTATAGAAGTAACACCGGTTGGCCCCTTGCCCGATCTGAATTCGATCGCTGGCCCGGGCCAGTTGGATGATGAGCATGGTTTTGAAAAGCTGGAGAAGATATTGCCGTTAAGCATCTTTAAATTCAGGGGAATGTCGGTAGTTACTATCACTGACGAAACAGCGAAGTATGCCGTAGAAACCATCAGGAACACCATTGTTTCGCATAACATGCATTCGGAAGATGAATGCTACAAAGACGTGTCGAAATCATTGAAAACGCTGGTGCAGAATAACGCCATCGATTTCAACGTAACGCCGTTGTTCATGATAAACGATGAACTGGTGTTGCCCGAGGTGCAGGACCTGAAAAGCGTACTGATGACCGAGGATTGTAATAGCCAGGCCGCCCGGAATGCTTATCGGTCGTTCGTTGGGGAATATATCCGCAATCCGAAACCGCTTATTTACAAAACCATTTCTTCAAAAGAAGCCAAATTATATCCCTTCCTGGCATCCTGCACCAGAACCGGTATACAGTCGTTCATGGTGTTACCGTTGTACTCGAATAATAAGCTGGCGGGCATCATGGAAATTTTTACCAGGGTGCCGGGCATCCTCGATGAGAAGGTGCTGGCCATGCTTGAACCGGCCTATCCTGTGCTGGCGCAACTGGTGCAGCTTACGATCGATCATTTCAATGCGGCCATCGATGGGGTGATAAAAGAAAAATTCACCTCACTGCAACCCGCAGTACAATGGAAATTCAATGAAGCGGCCTGGCGTTATATAGAACAGCAGGAAAATACCGGCAAAGGAAAAATAGAAACCATTGGGTTTGAGGATGTATACCCGCTGTACGGCGCTATCGACATCCGCAATTCAACCATTGAACGCAATAAAGCGCAGCTCAGCGATCTGCAGCAACAGTTCGCCATCCTGCTCGAAACCCTGCAGGAGGTTAAAAAGCATTATACGCTGGCATTGACCGATGAAATGATCTATAAATGCCGCAAGTGGAAAAATACACTCGATGACTCCCTTACGCCGCATGGCGAAGTAAAGCTCACCGATTTCCTTGAAAAAGAAGCCGTTTCTTTCCTGAAACATTTCAAGCTAACCCATCCCGGATCGGCAGCCATCGTTGAAAAATATTTTGCCGCCATAGAGGAAACAAAAGGAGTGGTGTGGGCGAACAGACGGCAGCTGGAAGAATCGATGCAGTCGGTAAACATGGCGGTGAACAATTACCTCGACCTGATGAAGGATGAACTGCAGCAATCGTATCCCTGCTATTTCGAACGCTTCAGGACCGATGGGGTAGAGTATGATATTTATATAGGACAGTCCATTGCGCCAAACAAACCATTCGATATACTGTACCTGAAGAACCTGCGCCTGTGGCAGCTTTCGTCAATGGCTGCCATTGCAAAGATCACCCATGAGATGTTGCCGAAATTGTCGAAACCATTGGAAACAACCCAGTTGATCTTCATACACAGCAGTACGATCGATATCAGTTTCCGGAACGACGAACGCCGGTTCGATGCCGAAGGCGGCTACAACATCAGGTATCAGGTAATAAAAAAGCGGATCGATAAAGTGCATGTGGCCGATACCAACGAACGGTTGACCCAACCCGGCAAAATTGCACTGGTATACTTTAACCGCCGCGATGCCGATGAATACATTTCGCATATTCAGTATTTGCAGGAGCAGGGAATATTGTTGAATGATCTTGAGTTCCTCGATCTGGAAGAACTACAGGGCGTAGCCGGGTTGAAAGCGTTACGGGTAGGCATTAACCTGGCGTATGATAACAATGAGAACGCATAAACTTCAAAAAAAATCGTCGCAATAGTATTGCAGGCGGAGGGTTACACGTTATTACCTCGTACAACCATCGGAAGAAAGACTGGTATTTCAATTACCGGCAGATGCTTTCCATGTTGCCAGGCTAAACTGTAATTATGAAGCGCGGACAAATAATTTTATTGTTGTTGTTAGGGATTGGAATAACGGAAACGGGCCTTACGCAGCAGCAGGCGGCATACAGGCATTTGTTGCGCGCCTATGAGGACAATGACATTATCAATTTACCGGGCGAAGGCACCGACCGGGGTTATTCAAATGGCACCCGGCTCGACTATTTTCTGGTTAGCAATAAACAAACGCTTTTCTTTCTCAACCGCATTATGCCAAAGGCCGGCGACAGCAGCGTGAATACCTTTGGCTTCAGCCTCATGCAGGTGATCTACACCCCAAAGAATATCCTTAAAAGAATACCCGACAGAAATGATTTCGCCTATGCCGGCGGATTGTTCGCCACCCACTCTTTGCTTTCAGCCAATGCCATAAAAAAGTACGGTTGGCAAACAGAAGTGTTGCTGGGTGTAATGGGGCCGCCCTCGCTGGCAAAAAATGCCCAGTTAAAAGCGCACCAGATCGTTGGCATTGTAAAACCGAATGGTTGGGATCATCAGCTAAAAACCGATCTGTTGTTGAACGTAAGTGTGGCGGGGGAAAAGGAGCTGTGGCACCTTGGCCATTTTATGGAAGCGGTCGGCGGCGCCCGGGCTTTTGCCGGAACCGCCATGAATGGATTTTCATTGTATGCTCTCATTCGCCTTGGTAAAATGACACCTTATTTCAAGGGGTATGTTTCACAGTTTTCTGCCCCACCGGGCCGAAAAAGCCGCTGGCAGGTGTATGGTATGGTGCGGCCTGTGGTTGAATACATGCTTAGCCATGCATTGATAGATGGCGGGGTGTTTAACCGTAATAATGAACCGGCGCCGGTGCCAGACCCCTACGCCGATGAACCGGTGACCGGCGACCGGGTTCGGAACCGGGTTGTAGCAAAAATGGGGTATGGACTGGTTGTGTCGGCAGGGCAGGTGGGGATCTCTTTTACGCAGACAACTATGACGCCGGTTGTAAAAGGAACGGGCAGGCAGGAGATCGGCAATATTTCGCTACACTTCGCCTGGTAAAAAAGAATAGGATTTAAAGAGGAGGGTTTCCTGTTAAGGAAGCCCTTCTTTTTTGTTTTTGCACCCCCTTTAGCATCGTATAGCAATCGAAAAAGCCACCATACGTACTCCCTGAATCAAGACTATTTGCAGAAAATTATAATTTGATAGTCAATGGACTAGCGGGAGTAATGAAAAAAAATTAAAAACATTTAATAAAAAATTAAAAAGATATTTTAACTTACAATTAAATTTGATAAAAGAACCAACTAACGCCGCGCATGGAAAAAAACTTATTGTATAAAAGGAGGATCGTTAAACATCTCTATTTTGGCAATATGTTATCCTGTGCCGACCTGAGTGACAAGATCCACAAAAGCATACCGCTTACCACCCGAATGTTGGGTAAGTTAATGGAGGAGGGGATGGTAACCGAAACCGGGTATGCAGCTTCAACCGGTGGAAGGCGCCCTGTAATGTACTCATTGAAACAGGATGTAATGTATGTAGTGTCTGTGGCTATGGACCAGTTGGTTATGCAGATAGCTATTCTCGACATGCAGAACAGGAACGTGACCGCTATTGAACTGTTCGAGCTACCACTCACTAAGAATCCGAATGCACCCGCAGCCCTTGCAGAAAAAATCAACGAAATAATTATCCGTTCGGGAATTCCGAAGAGCAAAATTGCCGGCATAGGGATCGGAATGCCTGGTTTTGTAAATGCGGTAAAAGGGATCAATTACACCTTCCTTGAAACAGATGGATACACCATTAGCCAGTACATTTCGGCAAAAGTGAAATTACCGGTGTTCATAGATAACGACTCGCGTTTGATCGCGTTGGCCGAACTGAAGTTCGGAGCTGCGCGTGAAAAAAAGAATGCATTGGTGATCAATGTCGGCTGGGGAGTGGGGTTAGGGATGATCCTTGAAGGGGAATTGTTCAGGGGCCATGATGGGTTTGCGGGCGAGTTCAGCCATATACCATTATTTCTGAATAATAAATTATGCAGCTGCGGTAAAAGCGGTTGCCTTGAAACCGAAACCTCAT
This sequence comes from Niastella populi, assembly GCF_002078015.1. Taxonomy (GTDB): domain Bacteria; phylum Bacteroidota; class Bacteroidia; order Chitinophagales; family Chitinophagaceae; genus Niastella; species Niastella populi. Next base: position 209,408 of record NZ_LWBP01000210.1, read on the forward strand.
TGTTGGTAGTGATCGAAAAGGCGAGCAATGGATTGAAGAGTGGCAAACTGTCGATGCTGAAAGAATCGGCGCTTTTGGTCGATCACCCGGAAAAAGCATTTCAGAATATAGTAACCGCGGCCAGCCGGGGCGACAAGTTTGCGGTAGAGATCCTGTCAGAGGCAGGGTACAATATTGGAAGGGGCGTGGCCATCCTGATCCACCTGTTGAATCCTGAGGTAGTGATCCTGAGCGGACGCGGCTCAGCGGCCGGGAAGATCTGGCAGGCGCCTATTCAGCAGGCATTGAATGAACATTGCATACCGCGTTTATCATTAAATACAGAAATAGAAGTATCGGCGCTCGGGTACAATGCAGAACTGACAGGCGCAGCCGCGCTTGTTATGGAAAATTATGAACGCGATGATGTGAAAAACCTGATATACGAAAACAGACCGGATGTTTTTATCTGATCCGGTCCTTTCTTTAATTAAGCTTTATACCTATACCTATATAAGACTGTTTTTAAACCAGGAATGCGTTGAACGCAGCATTCCGGCATCTGCTATATAAACAGGGAAAATTTTAAACAATCAAACAAACTGCTATGACGAAAGCAACAATCCGTCTACTTCTGGTCATGCTGGCCGGTATCTGGAGCCTTACAGGTACTGCGCAGGAAAAAAGGATGATCTCAGGAGTAGTAAAGGACAGCACTGGTAAAGCTTTGCCAGGTGTTTCCATCTCTGAAAAAGGTTCAACAACCGCTACGGTTTCCGACATGAACGGTGTCTTCAGGATCCCGGTTTCTTCTGCTAACCCGATCCTGGTTTTTTCTTCCATCGGATTCGATAGAAAAGAAGTTACAGTAGGTAGCCAGACTACATTGGATGTTTCCCTGGCCGGCGAGATCACCAGTCTCGAAGGCGTGGTAGTAACCGCGTTGGGTATTAAGAAAGATCAACGCAAATTAGGTTATGCCACTTCACAGGTAACAGGTAAAGACATCCTTCAAACGGCTCCTACCAACTTTGCCTCTGCATTGTATGGTAAAGCGCCCGGCGTTACCATTAGTACCAACCCTGGCGGTGCAACTAGTGCCGCGTCTATTCAGATCAGGGGTATCAACTCAATTAATGGTCAGGGTCAGCCATTGCTGGTAGTGGATGGTGTGGTTATCCGTAATGGTGATGCCAACAGTGAAGGTTACTGGGGTGGCAACCAACGGTTGAATGGTAATGGTTTGCTCGATATCAACCCTGAGAACATTGAAAGCATCAACATCCTGAAAGGTGCTGCTGCTTCCGCACTGTATGGTTCCGATGCCAATTTTGGCGTTGTCGTTATTACTACCAAAAATGGTAAAGGCCGTAAAGGATTAGGTGTAGATGTTAACCTGAGTGCCAACGTGGAGCAGGTGGCTGTAGTGCCCGATCTGCAAACAGAATATGGTCCGGGTTACGAACGTGCAGTAAATATAGGACAGGGTGCCGATGATCAGGGCTGGATCAACAGAACAATAAATGGCCAGGCGGTACAATACCCCAATTATAGAGCCTATGCCCAGTTTGGTCCAAAAATAGATGGCCGCCAGATCTATTACTGGGATGGTACCATGCGTGAGTACAAAGGTCAAAATCTCTGGAAAGAATTTTACAGAACAGGGCATAGCCAAATTGCCAACATTGCCATCAATAACTCAACTGATAAAATGAATTACCGCTTATCGTATACCCGTAACGATTACAAGGGTATTCAGATTGGTGGTAAACAGGAAAAAAATACATTCAATTTTAACTCAACCTATAAGGTTACATCGAAAGTTTCGGTTGATTTGATTGCAAACTACATTAACGAGAAAGTACATAACAGGCCACGTCAGTTGTATTATGTTACCAACAACTTCGGCGGTTTCTTCAGCCCTGCTGATAATATGGATGCATACTTCAACAAGTATCAGACATCCAAAGGGTACAAATGGGTTGACTGGAACAGCAATCTCGATGTGGAGGAAAGATTAAAATACAACATCCGCGCTAAGGACTTCCTCGACTTTTTGTGGAACCAGCTCGCTAATAATTTTGATGAAACCAGCAACCGCTTCCTGGTTTCCGCAACGCTTAATTGGAATATCGCCAAAGGATTGAACTTCCGCGGTCGTTATGGCACTGATTATACCGGTTATTATGCTGAAACAAAAGAAAAATCAACACAGCCCATTTCATTTGGTGCTACCGGCCGGTATGCTACCAATTCCAATCGCTTTGTTGTAAATTATGGTGACGTTTTACTGTCCTATAATCGCAAGCTTTCAGAAGATTTCAATACGACGGTATCAGTAGGTTATCAGGCGCGTAAAGAAGATTATCGTTGGAACGAGGCTACTACCAGGGATGGTTTAACACAGGAAAACTGGTTCAGTTTGAACGCCTCTAAAAACAACTCAGGCAGTACAGTAAGAAACCAAAGATTGGTTAAAGATGGTGCATTTGGTATTTTGAACATCGAGTACAAAGACTTCCTTTTCGTAGAAGGTACATTAAGAAGAGAAGTTACTTCGTCTCTGGCCCCAGGCAATAACACCTTTTATTATCCTGGTGTAAGTGCGGCATTTGAGTTAACCAATGCGCTTCAATTACCTGCCTTCTTTACCTATAGCAAACTGCGCGCTTCATGGGGTGTAGTGGGTAATCCGCCTCCGGCATATGTAGGTAATGTTGCCTATTATTCTAACCCGCCATCCAATGTGGAAGGTATTCCCATCCTGTATCCGCCAACTACACGATATGGTAATAAGGATCTGAAGAACGAACAAAAGAACGAGATCGAGTTTGGTTTGGAAAACAGGTTCCTGAACAACCGTTTGGGTTTTGACCTCACTTACTATAATGACAAGATCAAAGATCAGATCCTGGAACTTACTACGCCTGCAACCATTGGTGCTTCAAGCGTGTGGGTGAATGTGGGTGATATGCGTAACTATGGGGTTGAATTGGGTTTGTATGGTACACCGGTTAAAACAAAAGATTATGCATGGGATACCCGCCTGAATATTGCTTTCAACCGTAACAAGGTTATCTCCCTGATGCCAGGTTTGGAAAGATTGCAACAGGCTAATCTCGATAACGGTTCTGCATTCGTAGTAGCTCAGCCTGGCAAGGCAGCCGGCGAAATTGTTGGTTACAAAAGAAGAACCGATGACAAAGGGAATTATATTATAACCGCCAGCGGTTTGCATGAGATCAATTTCGATACGCTGCAATCCCTGGGTAACCTGCAACCAAAAGCAGTAGGTGGTTTTATCAACAACTTTTCCTACAAGAACTGGAATCTGAATGTAGTGGTTGATTTCCGTTTTGGCGGTCAGATTATTTCACAGGCTATGTTGTACGGAACAGGTTCCGGCATGTATAAGAGCACGCTCCATGGCCGCGATACAGAGCATGGTGGTTTGTCTTTTTATACTGATGCAAGCGGAAAAAATATCCAGGTGCCTGCAGGAACAGCTGCTGGTCCGGGCGGACAAAAAGTTTACAACGATGGTATGATAATAAAAGGGGTAACTGCTGATGGTAAAGAAAACACTACTATCATAGATGCACCTACATATTACCGCTACCATTATAACTGGGGTTCATTTGTAGGATCAAATATCAGCTATGCTGACGCTGTGTTCGATAATGATTTTATCAAAATGCGTGAAGTGGTCCTGTCATATACGTTGCCCAGAAAAGTGGCCGGCTTAATAAAAGCACAAAACCTTACGCTAAGTGTTTATGGTAGAAACCTGTTTTACTTCGACAAGGCGCTGCCTAACTACGATCCTGAAGAAGGTGTTGGTACTAACTGGGTTTCTCAGGGTACAACCAATGGTCAGGGTAACGCCGCTACCCGTTCATTCGGTGGCAGCATCAGGGTTTCATTCTAAACACATTGAAAAACATTGACAATTATGAAAAAACTTATTATAACAATCCCGCTTTTAATTATGGCGGCAGGCGCGCTGGTAACGGGTTGTAAGAAATCTGAGATCACGGGTAGTTATTTTGATCCCAATGCTTCTGTAAACGCCACTATTCCAGCTTTGTATTCAGGTTTATTCTATAATGAAAGAGTGTTACCGCGTTATTGGGGACTGTTCACTTTTCAGATCCCTATGATGGGTACTTATAGCCAGACCGCCGGTTATACCCAGGGCGATAAAGTTTATGAGCAGGCGGTTAACTATACCAAAGACCGCTGGGATTATTTTTATAATAATACCATAGCCCGGTATCGTGAAATTGAAAAGTACTATGGCAATCTTGCAACCGATGCTGAAAAAGCAGGTTATCAGTTGTTCCTTGAAACGTCAAGGATATTCCTGTACGACCAAACTTCACAAATGGTAGATATGTGGGGTGATATTCCTTTTTCAACTGCAGGTCAGTTGAATACAACAGGAACTATTGTACTGGCTTCTTATGATAAGGGTGTTGATATTTATACGAACATCCTGAACGATCTGAAACGTATTTCAGATTACCTGGCAACTGTAAAACCAGAGCAATTCTACCAGGATCAGTTGACCGCTTATGATTACATCAATAAAGGGTCAATTACCAAATGGCGTAAATATGCCAACTCGTTGATGTTGCGCTTGGCTATGCGTATTTCTTATCAGAATGAAACCGCAGCCAAGTCACTGGTGCAAACCATTCTGGGTAATGCCACTCAGTATCCTACTGTTGATGCTGCTGCTGAAACTATAAAAATTCAACCTTCAAGCACTACCAGTACACTTACTGTTCTCAATGATATCAGAAATGGTTTTGGTGTAAATCCGTTTCCAGGCAGCAAAATGGTTGATACCATTATGGCGCCGGCAGCAGATCCCCGCTTACCCATTTACTTTACTGCAAATAGAAGAGGCGAATACAAGGGTGTGCCTTATAACTGGACAGCTACCCGTGTGGCAGACTCAGTTGCTACCAATTACTTCTCCCGCTGGGATTCTACTACCTTCAGTGAGAACAATGTGTTCCCTGGTATAATTATCTCCGCCGCCGAAGTAAGCTTTTTGAAAGCAGAAGCGTTTGAAAGATGGGGTGGTGGAAATGCAAAAACAGCATATGAAACAGGCGTTAAGCAATCCATTCAGTTCTATCAGTCGGTAAATGCAGGCAGCAGCCATACCGGAGCAAAAGAAGCAATGCCTTCAGATGGAGTTATTAATACTTACCTGGCAAATCCTGCCATAGCATATGGTACCGATAACCTGGAAAAGATCGCCACGCAGAAGTGGATCGATTTTGGCGTGATCCAGGCTCACCAGGCATGGATCGAATGGCGCCGGACAAAATTGCCTAAGTTAAATTTCCCAAATGATCCTTCGTCTGTGCTGTCGCCCGCCCCGCCCACTCGGTTGTTGTATCCTTCAACTGAAGTCAGCTTAAATGCAGCAAACTATGCAGCAGTGAAGTCGAGTGATAACGTTACTACCAAAGTATTTTGGGATGTAAAATAAGTTACATATTAAGTGTTGAGAGTTAACAGCCCCGGTAATCGTACCGGGGCTTTTTTATTGGGTAAAGTCGGCAATTTCTGACCAATTGCTTAAATTGACCCGTCAATACCATTACCATGGAAACAATATTTATAGTGCTGTTGGTTCTTCTGCTGCTGGTTAGCGTCATTACCCTGGGTGTTGCATTGAAAGTAATGGGGGCGAAGAACAATACCGATTGGATGGCCATGAAGTATAAAATGGAAAATGTGATGACGGAGATCGCCCGGATAGAGGCTGCCGTGAAACAGGAAATGGTTACCAACCGCCAGGAAACGGGCGATAATACACAACGCATTCGCGCCGAGCTGGCCGCTTCGCTCAAAAATTTCGGCGAGCTTATAACCCAAACCATGTCAAGCGCCAGTACGGTGCAGAAAGATAGCTTTCATGCTTTGCTGAACAAACAAAGCGAACAGAATAATGCCATAGCATTTCGGTTAGACCAGATGCGTGAAACCCTGGAGAAGAAAATGGCCGAGATGCAAACGGGCAATGAACGCAAGCTCGATGAAATGCGCGCAACCGTTGACGAAAAATTACAAAAAACGCTGGAGGCCCGTTTGGGTGAATCGTTCAAACTGGTAAGCGAGCGGCTGGAAGCTGTGCATAAGGGACTTGGCGATATGCAGCAACTGGCAACCGGCGTAGGCGATTTGAAGCGGGTACTTACCAATGTAAAGTCAAGAGGTGTGCTGGGCGAATATCAACTGGAAAGCATACTTGAACAAATTCTCACCATCGATCAATACGGGCGCAACGTAAAAACAAAAGAGGGTTCCAATGCATTGGTGGAGTTTGCCATAAAATTACCGGGGCGCGGTGACAAAGATAAAGTGGTATGGCTGCCCGTCGACTCCAAATTCCCCAAGGAAGATTTTGAAGCGTTGATGGATGCATACGATCAGGCAATACCCGATCTGGTGGAAGAGATCAGGAAGAATTTTATAAAAGGCATTCGGAAATGCGCCCTGGATATCAGCAGCAAATATATTGACCCGCCAAATACAACTGATTTTGCCATCCTGTTCCTGCCCTTCGAAAGCCTGTATGCCGAGGTGTTGCGTACGCCCGGTTTGTTTGAAAGCATTCAACGGGAATATAAGATCATCATTACCGGTCCAACCACGTTATCGGCTTTGCTGAACAGCTTGCAAATGGGTTTCAGAACGCTGGCCATTGAAAAAAGATCAGGTGAAGTATGGCAGTTGCTGGGAGCGGTGAAAACCGAGTTCGGCAACTTCGGCGGTATACTGGAGAAAACGCAAAAGAAACTACAGGAAGCCAGCAATGTAATAGAACAGGCAGGTGTGCGGTCGAGGGCAATTGAAAAGAAATTACGCGCTGTACAGGAATTGCCGAAAGACGATGCGGTTGCACTTCTCGGAAAGCAGAATCCTTTGAATTTGGAGCAGGGGGATGAGGGTGAAGAAGGATAGTTAATGTTTAACTTCGTGATAGGCAGGACCGGAATCTCGGCTGTCCCGTACTATTTTCAAGCCATTTTGACGGAACCGCTCACTTCAACCTGTATATACAAAAAACTACCAACGTGCCGTAATGAATATGCGAAAAGGGTCTTTACACTGTATGTGACCAAAGATCCGATCAGGACTTAAGGAAAATCCAACACATAACGTATTTTTTTTTTACTTTTGAATTCAAAGTTTCCAACTGGCCCAATACTATTCAATTAACTGTTAGCTTCAATAATTCAGATCAGTCAATTAACATCCTGGTTAAAATTTTAAAGGAATATTTATTATGTTTCAGAAGAGTTTTCTGTAGCCTTATCCTCATTGGCTTGTTAGCGTTACGGACAATTGCACAAACAAAACCATTGGCGGAATCCGTAATCGGGAAAGGTGATTACCACAACTACAAATTATATAGGCGGCCTTGTTTACCAAAGCAAAGCGACTGTACCGGCAGAGGCAACTGACCATACCGATCAACTCCAGCATATAATGCACGAAGAAGGAAGAACACGGTTTGTAGCTGCAGTGGACAACAACCCGGGCAGTTTTGAGCACGACTATTTTGTTAAGGATCATTTGGGTAATGTGCGTATGGTACTGACAGAAGAACGTAAAACGGATATCTACCAGGCGACTATGGAACCGGCCATACGGAACTTTGAAGTAGCTTTATTCGGCAACAAGGTAGAGTCAACTGCCCAAACCAAAGACCCCGATTTTGATGCGGATAAACCTTCCCCATTGTTTCAAAACTATTGATAGATTTAGCGAAGGTGTTGCAACAAGTATCAAGAGCATTGACATGGGAGCAAAGAGTTATATTGGAGCAGGTAAAGTATTCGATGTCTTAAAGGGATATATAGATGTATTAATGCAGTTTAAAGGTGGCTCAAGGGCCGGTGTCATTATTAAGGAAGCAGATATTACATCTAAAGTATTGCAGGTTGCAATAAAGCCGTTTGGCACCAGCCTGATGCAGTGGGTTGAAATAGCGAAAGCCTGGCAATATGCATACAAAAACAATATAGGATTTCAATTAAGATTAATAAAATGATTTATATGCCTGGAGCTTCAATTTATAAGCTACATTCCGAAGATTACCTGATGTTTGCCTTATGCAAAACTAAAAGTGGATTCTCCGTTGCATGTGATCCGTTCACTCGTATCGCTAAAGATGATAGAGGCGTTGATGTGGTTGTTAATGCATTAAAAGTTTCCCTCAATACAGATGATACAAAACGGTTACCCGATCCCCAGAACTGGAAGGAATTCGAACAGAATTTTTTACAGAAATGTGGACTGAAAACTTTACAGCCGCTGCAAAAGGCCGGAACGCTTTTGGTTGAAATTTATAGAGAAGACAACTATCTGGTATTTCTGCCAACGAAGCGTGGTGAAGATGCTAATTTTGAGCATAAGGACAGGGCCGAAGCTGTTAAAGTATTATTTACTGCTTCTAATAAAGAAATAATGCAGGCCCTGGAGGAAACTTTCAGCAAATGTGAATAGTGTTTATTTCAATTAATTTACAATTATGGCTTCTAGTTGTAGAGAATTTTTATTACTACCACTAGAAGCCATATCTTTTAAACAGAAGAACTGAAAAGAAAGAGTAACCTATTTATTATGCTGGAGTGAGACCCGAATTTCAGGCCCTCAACTATTCATTGGAGGTTACAGTAGCGTAAGATTTTTAGCTTTATACGCCTGTAATTCGTTGCTGTCGGGGGTAAGTTCTGTGATTAAATAATCGATCTCATTTACGTCTGCGATCTTCATTTGCATCACCGAATTCAGTTTTTCAGAAATGGTAAGTACGGCTACTTTGTCGGCCGCATTGATCATCGCTTTTTTTACCTGAATGGTTTCCCAGTCTGAATCGGTTAAACCGCTGTTGGAATCGATGGCATTGATACCGAGAATGCACAGGTCGGCTTTTATATTACTGAGGTATTGAAAAACTTCGCCGCTAACGGTCATCTGGCTGTAGGTAGAAATTTGTCCGCCGATCATAATGGTCTTGATCATTGGTTTATCGAGCAGCTCAACTGCAGAAAGTACATTTACGGTAATGAATGTGGCCCGCAGGGTAGCAGGTATTTTTTTGATGAACTCCCTGATGGTAGTCCCCCCGCCGATAAGCACGATCATATCTTCCTTCAACAGCTGCAGGGTTTTATCGGCAATGATCTCTTTATGTTGCTGCGAATAGGTTTGCGACTCATGGCCAATATGGTAGGCAGCCGACATCACCCCGCCTTTAATGCGGATCACCTGGCCCTCTTCGGCCAGCTCATTCACATCGCGCCGGATGGTGTCTTCCGACACATCTATCAGCTTTACCAGGTCGGTAAACATTAAACGGGTATGGATATTTACCTGTTTAGTGATAAGCTTCTTCCTTTCCTTTTTCTGCAATGCAACCGGCGCCGGTGTATTGGGATTATTGTTTGCCATAAACTATTGAAACATTGTTTGGATTAAGGTCCCTCTCCAATTGACAAAATTCAATATTTACCTCGAAATAAAACGGCTTCTTTAAAGGTTAGGCGATTTTATTTTTCAATCAGGAAGGGTAACCCCGGAATTGTAAAGACCTTCTATTTATGCAATTGTTGCAATAATACAATAATTGCAAATATTTTGCAAAGTTAATTCCATTCTTTCGTTTTTGACGTCTACCTGGCAGATAATTTATTGTTAGTTGATAATCAGTATTTATTGTGGCATTTGCTTTATCTGCATCCTTAACCGCTCTCAAATGCCTTTATCTAAGTATTTGCAGTATTTTGAATAATAATTGCAAATAATTTGCAGTTATTTCGTTTTTGTTATTTAAATTGAGACAGAATTCGCAACGTAACCAAACATTCTACTCAACTCAAACGCTTATGAAACGAGTCAAACTAATTGCTTCGGGCAGCTTGCTGCTATGTTTTCATTTCTTATTCTCCTTCCCGGGCCTGGCCCAAACGACCCAATTGAAAGGGCTGGTAAAAAGCGAAGCCGACCAGTCGCCACTTCCCAACGCCACGGTAACCCTGGTAACAGGCAAAGGTGACGCCTCCACCACAACCGATTTAAAGGGACGTTTTACCCTGGTGGTGCCCGCCGGTTTGGGTTCTTCAGAGCTGCAATTACTTATTACCTCGGTAGGGTTTGAAAAAAAGCAGGTCACTGTTACGCCGGGTGAAACAATGATTACCATCTCGTTGAAAAATGGCAGTGCCGATATGCTCGACAACGTGGTAGTAACGGCATTGGGCGTGAAAAAAGAACGGAAAGCGGTAGCTTATGCCGTTACCGAAGTAAAAGGGAGCGAGTTTACCCAGGCTCGTGAAAATAACGTTGCCAATGCGCTGACCGGTAAAATTGCTGGCGTTAATGCCGCCGGTTTATCAACAGGTCCAGGCGGTTCAAGCCGGGTTACTATAAGAGGTAATGGTTCTTTAAATGGCGATAACCAGCCGCTGTATGTAATTAACGGAATGCCCATAGATAATTCAGTGCCGGGCGGTGCGCCTACTGTAAATGGTATTACGTTCAATATCGACCGCGGCGATGGCATAGCCGGTATAAACCCCGACGATATTGAATCAATAAGTGTATTGAAAGGAGGAACGGCCGCAGCCTTGTACGGTTCGCGGGCGGCGAATGGCGTAATTCTTATTACCACAAAAAAAGGCAGGGCGCAAAGAGGAATTGGTGTGGAATATAATTCAACCTATACCATGGAGAACATTGCGGTCATTCCCGATTTTCAGTACGAATATGGCCAGGGCGCCCAGGGGGTAAAACCTACAACCCTTGCCGCATCACAGGCAAGCGGCAGGTTTTCGTGGGGGGCAAAAATTGATGGTTCGAAAGATTATGTAGGTGTTGACGGCAATACACATCCGTATGTTGCACAAAAAAAGAACCTGCAGAACTTTTATCAAACGGGCACCACGTTTACCAATACCATAGCGCTTACCGGCGGTTCCGATAAGTTCAATTTCCGGTTCTCCGCTGCCGACCTGAACAGTAAAGGTATTCTACCAAATACTACCTATAAGCGCAAAACTTTTAACCTGTCTGTAAACAGTAAACTAAGCGATAAACTACACCTCGACGCGGTAGTGCAATATAATCTTGAAGAAGGGAAGAACCGTACCATGGCTGGCGATGCCCTTGGAAATCCTAACTGGACCCCGCTTGAAATTGCCAATACGGCCGATGTGCGCTGGCTCGATCCCGGTTATGATGCAAACGGCAATGAAACGATCTGGAACGATGTGGCCATTGCCTCGAACGGGTATTTTGTGCGCAATAAATGGCAGGAAAACGACCGGAAGAACCGGTTTATAGGTCAGGCCGATATTTCGTACGAACTGGTAAAAAACCTGGTATTCAAAGGCTCGGTGAGCCGTGATTTTTATAACTATAATTACTCGCACGTAATGCCTACCGGAACGTTATATACGCCGAATGGCGAGTATGCCGGTTTGAAATCTGATGTGTCTGAAACCAATGCCATGGTTACCGCCTCGTACAAAACATCTGTGGCGGGGAAACTCGGCATTTCGGTAATGGCCGGTGCAAATAGCCGCAAATTCAATAACGACCAGCTTAACATGAGCGGCCGGAATTTTACCATACCTTATTACTACAGTTTTTCAAATTTGTCAACGGCATCTACCATACCGTATAACGGCCGTATTACCACGAATTCGGTTTTTGCTTCTGTAGACCTCGATTACAAGAACCTGTTGTTTATTACGTTAACAGGCCGCGAAGACTGGTTCTCGACCCTCAGTTCAAAAAATAACCATATTTTTTATCCGAGTGTAGGCGGCGCCTTTATCCTGTCCGATGCGCTCAGCCTTCCTTCCCTTTTTAACTTTGCCAAACTGAGAGCCTCATGGGCGCAGGTAGGCGGCGGAGCGCCCGATCCGTATGCTATCAATCTTACTTATAGCAATGTGCCCAGTTCGGGGCCGGCGTTATTGAACGTTACCAGTAACAATATCTCAAATCCCAACCTGAAGCCATATACTTCAACTACCTACGAAGCCGGTATTGAACTGCAAATGCTGCGCAACAGGCTGGGACTTGATTTTACCGTTTACAACCGTAAAACAACAAACGATATTGTAAATACGGCTATTTCCTCTACCTCGGGTTATAACAATGTAATTCTGAATGTAGGCGAATTGCGCAACCGGGGCATAGAGGCATTATTGACCGGTAAACCGGTTACCGGTAAGTTTAGCTGGAACGTTAGCTATAATGTAGCCTACAACAACAGTAAAGTTGTTCAACTGGCTCCCGGTTTAAAAAGTATCCAGATAGCCAATGCCGTTGGTAACTGGTGTTACATCAACCATATCGAAGGCCAGCCTTTCGGTACCCTCGTAGGTACCCGCATGGTTAAGGATGAAAATGGAAACACTGTTTTCAATGCTACCACAGGATTGCCGGTTGTAAGCCCGCTGCAGGAACTGGGCAACAGCGTGGCGCCGCTTACCATGGGGCTCACCAATGAATTCAGGTATAAAGATTTTTCGTTCAGCTTTTTGCTCGATGGTAAATTCGGTAACAAGGTTTTCTCCGTCTTCGAACTATATGCTACCCGTATGGGCAAATTGAAAAGTACGCTGCCCGGCCGTGAGAACGGACTGGAACTAAAAGGAGTTGACCAGGCCGGCAACCCGTATTCAAGAACCGTATCGGTAGCCAATCTGCGCCCATACTACGACAATTTCAAAACTTACTCCGAATTGTTCCTGCATGATGGCAGTTTTGTAAAGCTCAGGCAGGTGATACTCTCGTATAACATCCCCGTAAGTAAAATAAAGTTCCTGAAAATTCAGGCGGCCAGCCTGTCGTTCGTTGCCCGTAACCTGGCCATCCTTTACCGGCAAACCGACAATTTTGATCCGGAACAGAGTTTTACCAACAGCAATGCCCAGGGATTTGAGTCTATTGGCCTGCCACGTACAAGATCATATGGCCTGAACCTGGGTATTAAATTATAATTCCAAAAAATTGAAGGATGAAACGTCCATGGCAAAACTCATAAATATTTTCAGATGAAAAAACTCATAACAACATATACGGCCTGCCTGGTTATATTGTCCGGTACATTTATCATGCAGTCGTGCGACAAGAATTTCGAAGAAACCAATACCAACCCGAATGCCGTTTCAACGGTAGTTCCTCAGTTTGTATTTACCAAGGCGCAGTACGATGGCGCTGGCAATATGCTCGCCTTGTTTTTAGGTCATATGCAATACACTACCAGCTATAATGATGTGGCCGGGTTTGGGTCGAAGTATGTTACCAACCAAAGCCAGCAAACAGCCGCCGCTTTCAGCAGCGCTTATACGAATGAGATAAATGAAATTGGAATAGTGATCAAAGCGGTACAGGGCGATGCAGCAAAAATTAATATGCTCGCAGCGGCTAAAATATGGCGGGTGTACTGTTTTAGCAGGCTTACCGACCTGTATGGCGACATACCGTATTTTGAGGCCGGGCTGGGGTACGATTCGGCTTTGTACAAACCGGCCTACGATTCACAGAAAGACATTTATGCCCACATGCTGGCCGAACTTGAATCGGCCGCACAAAGCTTTGATGCTTCTAAAACCACTTTCGGAACATCGGACCTTATGTATGGCGGCGACATTGATAAATGGAAAAAATTCGCTTATTCTTTAATGTTGAGAATGGGCATGCGGATGACCAAAGTAGATGCCACCCTGGCGCAAAGCTGGGTTGCAAAAGCAATTGCCGGCGGTGTTATTTTGCAGGACGGCGATATTGCTAAAATATCTTACATCGGCTCTGGCCAGGATATTAATAAAAACCCGCTGGTCTTTGATTTATGGAATAGCGATTATATTGCCCAGAATGGATCTACCAATACAGAAGGAGGTAAGTATCATAATGTATTTATCAATTACCTCAAATCGACAAAAGATCCGCGCTTACCCGTTTTTTCTGTGGTTTGGGTTAATGGAACACCCAGTACCGATACTGCCATTCAGAAAGGAATGCCGGCCACGTTCATTAATATTAAACCGGCCGATTTCGTAACCTATTCAGAGCCCAACCCGAAAACCGTATTGCAGATGAGTTCGCCGTTGTTGTTATTTACCGCGGCCGAGTCGCATTTTCTGCTGGCCGAAGCCGCCCTCAGAGGTTGGTATAATGGGGCAACAGCCAGTTCGTTGTACCGGAACGGCATTGAAGCGGCCATGCGGCAGTGGGCAATTATAGCCGGAAGCGCCGGTCAAATAGCCGAATCAGATATCAATAAATACGTTGCCGGCAATGCTCTTAATACAGGCGGCACCTTCGACCAGCAAATGGAACAGATCTATACACAGTTTTGGATAAGTATTTTTCCCGATGCCCAGGAAGTGTTTGCCACTTTCCGCCGTACCGGTTATCCGGCATTGGTTCCGAATAACTACCCCGGCAACGCAACCGGCGGAAAATTTTTCCGGCGTGCATTGTATCCGTTATCAGAACAAAACCTGAATGCGGAATCGTATAATGCTGCCGTGAGCCGGCAGGGTACAGATGAATTTTTAACCCGTATCTGGTGGGATAAGTAACTGAAACGGCAATCGGCAATCGGCTCGAATTTTCGGGCGGCGCAAGGTCGTAATAAAATTTGAATAGTCGCGATGCCATTCACGATTCACGATTTTTCGTACACAATACAAGTAGGTTTTAAGTGTAACCGGAGGGCATGTCTATGTCCTCCTTTAAAAAAATACCAATAATTGAATGGCATGAGAATAAAAAGAGGATTTGTAATTATCATTTGCATAATGCATTCGTTGGTTTCCCCGGGCCAGCACGATGTAGTGAAAGATGGTGAGGCCAGCGAATATAATCTCAATAAACCGGAAAGGGAAGAATGGTTGCGTAATTCAGCTGCAGGGTTGTTCATACATTTCAGCGTGGATGCACAACTGGGAATAGTGATCAGTCATTCGCTGGTTGGTGCATCGGATGATTATGTAAACAGGTATTTCAATGAACTGCCGAAAACATTTTATCCGTCACGTTTTGATCCCGTTGAAATTGCCACCCTGGCAAAACTGGCCGGTATGAAATATATTATGTTCACGACAAAACACCACTCGGGGTTTTGTATGTGGAATACGAAAACGACCGGCTTCAATATCATGAACACACCGTACCGAAAAGACCTGTTAAAGGATTTTGTAGAAGCCACGCGCAATGCAGGGTTACAGGTAGGGTTTTATTTTTCGCCCGAAGATTTTCATTTCCTGCATACGCATGATATGCTTATCAGCCGCGACGATGTTGTAATGACTGATGTGGTTAAGAAAGAATTTGATGAGTTTACCCGCCGGCAATGCGAGGAGCTTATGACGAATTATGGAAAGATCGATCTGTTGTTTATTGATGGTGAGCCAAAGGAAGTGGTAAAGGAAACCTGCTGGAAGCTGCAACCCGATATTTTAATTACCCGGGGAGCATTGAAAACAACCGAGCAGATGTTGCCCGGTGTAACCATTCAAAAACCCTGGCTTTCGTGTATTACCATTGGTACGGCCTGGCAGTTTCAGCCAACGAATGAACGATACAAATCGGGCACTTCATTGATTGATTTACTGGTAGAGGCCAGAAGTAAAGGCGGATCGTTATTACTGAATACCGGTCCCAAACCCGATGGCGCCATGGTGCCGGAGCAGGAGAACCGGCTGCGTGAACTGGCCGCCTGGTATTTCATCAACAAAGAAGCGGTGGACAGCGTGCAGCCCTGGGTCATTAGCCGCGAAAAGAACATATGGTTTACAACGAAAAATAATAAACAAACCCTTTACGCAATTATTACCGGTTTGCCAGGCTGGGTAGAAGGTGACCGGAAAAGCTTTGTACTGCATTCAGTAAAGGCAACAGCCGGCACTTCAATCAGTGTACTTGGACAGAACGGCATCATCCAGGAATATAAACCGGGCCGGAACGTAAAACCCGCTTTTCAGCAAACTGATACCGGGTTAATTGTATCGGTGTTTCGCACCCAGCGCATTTACGACGATCATAAATGGCCTAATGCCGTGGTGGTAAAACTGAAAAATGTGCAGCCTGCCATTGAACCCGTACAGGTGGTAACGTTAGACGCCCGTTCATCAGGAACTACCATGGCGTTATCAGGTAAAATATTAAACTTTAAGCCGGCAACGCCAATGAAAGCACGATTTTACTATCGCCCGTATCACGGGCAGATAGAAGACCTGTATACCGGCCCCTGGATAAGGTCTGCCCCGGCGCCGATAGAAAGCAACGGACACTTCAAGGCAACCATTGCCGGTTTGAAAAAGGGACAGCAATATGAATTCAAGGCAGTAGCCGAATACAGCAATATTGAATTGGAAGGAGATAAAAAATTGTGGACTCAATAAAATATGAAGTGTAAAAGAAGTTCCCTGGTGGTATTTATATTGAATTTTTTCCTGCCTCATGCCCTGTTGGCGCAGGCCGGCAGCAATGTATTGCCTGCCCTTATCCCTTTACCGGTTGAGGTAAAACGATCGGCCGGAATTTTCGATTTGAACCCATCGACAAAAATTGTAATTGAAAATAAGGACGTGAGCGGGTTGGCTGCATTGTTTAACGGCTATGTGACCGCCCTCAGTGGAAAACAGTTACCGGTAGTATCTGCCGCCCCGGCTTATAATTTTATCTTATTGGATCTCGACCCGGCATCGATAACCCATAAAGAAGGGTATCGGCTTCAGGTCAATGAAAAAAGCATCCGGTGTATTGGCCATGATGCAGCGGGGGTTATGTACGGCCTGCAAACCTTACGGCAGTTATGGAACGTTTCGGGCAATTCGATAAAAGTACCGGCATGTACCGTAAACGATTACCCGCGGTTCGGGTACAGGGGCATGGCCCTCGATGTGAGCCGGCATATCTTTCCGGTACCATTTATCAAAAAATACATCGATCTGCTTGCCCTTTACAAGTTCAATACTTTTCACTGGCACCTGACCGATGACCAGGGTTGGCGGATCGAGATCAAAAAATATCCAAAGCTGCAGTCGGTGGCTGCCTGGCGCAACGAAACACTCATAGGGCATAAAAAAGAATTACCGCACCGGTTCGATGGAAAACGTTACGGTGGTTATTATACACAACAACAGATCAAAGAGGTGGTACAGTATGCGGCCAGCCGGCATATAACCATTATTCCTGAAATAGAAATGCCCGGTCACGCTTCAGCAGCGCTGGCTGCTTATCCGTTTCTGGGTTGTACGGGCGGTGCATATAAAACTTCAACGTTCTGGGGGGTGTTTGACGACGTGTTTTGCGCAGGTAACGATAGCACATTTACATTTTTGCAAAATGTGCTCGATGAAGTAATGGCGCTGTTCCCATCAACCTTTATTCATATCGGCGGCGACGAATGCCCAAAAACAAGATGGAAGGCTTGTGCAAAATGCCAGCAACGGAAACAGTCGCTGGGTTTGGCCAACGAACATGCATTACAGAGCTATTTCATTCAGCGGATGGAAAAATACCTGAATGGTAAGGGCCGGCAGATCATCGGCTGGGATGAAATACTGGAAGGCGGTTTGGCGCCCAATGCCACGGTAATGAGCTGGCGGGGTGAAGAAGGAGGAAGGGCCGCTATAGCTCAAAACCACCGGGTGATCATGACGCCCGAAAGTCATTGTTATTTCGATTATTACCAGTCGTTATACAATGAGGAGCCACTGGCCGCGGGTGGTTTTACACCTTTGCAGAAAGTATATGGTTATGAACCGCTTGCTGCAGATACGGATACTTTGCAAACCCAATACCTTGCGGGCGTTGAAGGGCAGGCCTGGAGCGAATACTTTACCAGTGAGGCAAAGGCGGTGTATATGATCTTTCCAAGGGCGTTGGCGCTAGCTGAACTGGCCTGGACGCCCAAAGCGCAGCGTAATTACAACGATTTCCTGCAACGGTTACGGTCGCAGAAAGAACTGATGCAACTGGCCGGCCTGCGTTATCCGGCGCATGTTGATGACATCACTTTCAATGCAACAGCCCTACAGAACAATACCGTTCAAATGACCTTGCAAACATCGCTGCCCGGTGCTGCAATCCGGTATACAACAAACAATAGTGTTCCAACCAAACAGAGTGCGCTATATACCGCACCGGTTGCGCTAACGAAAACAGGCACGTTAAAAGCGCTGGTATTTGACAAACAGGGAAAACCCTGCGGCAGGATATTTCAGCAGTCAGTTCATATACATAAAGGAGTGGGGGCGCATGTAACAGTGAAGCATAAGCCGGTAGAACGTTTCAACCCCGGTAACAACGTATTGGTAAATGGATTGTACGGCAGCAACAGGTACAATGACAGCCAGTGGCTGGGTTATAGTGGCAGTGATTTCAGTGCCGTGATCGACCTTGGTTCAGTGCAAACGATTACACGACTCGGTTTAAACACCCTGAACTATCACTGGCAGCGGATGTGGGCGCCGGTTTCGTTACAATTCCTGGTTTCAACAGATGGAGCGCATTTTTCGGAAGTATACCGGCAGCAATCGTTTCCGGTGAACGGCATCAATAAGGTGAAAAGCACCATAAAACCCGTTCAGGCGAGGTACATCAAAGTTACCGGCGTAAACAAAGGTGTAATTCCGGCTGGTGAATATGGCGCAGGCGGTAACGCCCTGCTGCTGATAGATGAAGTAATAATTGAATGATGAAAAGCAAAATCAATAAAAAGTAATGTCAATTGTAATCGTTCTGGTCTGCATAGTTATACTCATCCTGCTGATAACGTGGGGTAAGCTGAATGCATTTCTGGCTTTTCTGATCGTATCACTGATGGCCGGTTTATTTCTTAGGCTGCCGGCCGAAAAGATCATGGCATCTATTCAGCAGGGAATGGGCGATACGCTGGGCGGGTTGGTGAGCATTATCTGCCTTGGCGCCATGCTGGGTAAGCTGGTAGCGGAAAGCGGCGCTGCGCAAAAGATAGCTACGGTGTTGATGAACGCATTCGGCGTGCGTTACCTGCAATGGGCCCTCATGATAACCGGGTTTATCATTGGCATTCCATTGTTCTACGGCGTAGGATTTGTGCTGATGGTGCCGCTTATTTTTTCGGTTGTGTATCAGTATAAGTTACCGGCCGTTTATATTGGGCTGCCCATGCTGGCGGCCTTATCGGTAACCCATGGCTTTTTGCCGCCGCATCCTTCACCCACCGCATTGGTAACACAATTCGGGGCAGGAATGGGAGCAACGTTATTGTATGGTCTGGTAATAGCTATTCCTGCCATCGTCATCGCAGGCCCGTTATTTTCAAGGACGATCAAAAATATTTCAGCCCAACCGCTTGAAACTTTCAGGCCGCAGACAATAGATAAGGCAAAGCTACCGGGAACCGCCGTTAGTTTTATCACTTCATTGTTGCCTGTGTTCCTGCTTACCGCCACCACCGTTGTAACATATTTCTTTAATGAATACGAATCATTCAAAGGCATTTTGACGTTGATAAGCGAACCTGCGCTCATTATGCTGGTATCGGTGCTGGTTGCCGCTTTTACATTGGGCGTGGGTAATGGCAGAAAGATGAAGGACGTGATGCATATTTATGGAGAAGCGGTTAAGGATGTTGGCATGATCCTGTTGATCATTGCCGGCTCGGGCGCATTGAAACAGGTATTGACCGACAGCGGCGTGAGCAAAGAAATAGCATCGGCTTTACAAACCTGGCCGGTACATCCGTTGATCCTGGCCTGGTGTATGGCCGGCATCATACGTATTTGCGTAGGCTCTGCAACTGTAGCCGGCTTAACCACTGCCGGTATCATTGCCCCGCTGCTTGCAGGTTCGGGTGTTGATCCCAACCTGATGGTATTGTCGGTAGGCGCAGGCAGTTTATTGTTCTCGCATGTTAATGATGCCGGTTTCTGGCTGTTTAAAGAGTATTTCAACCTGAGCATAAAAGACACTATAAAAACATGGTCGGTGATGGAAACGATCGTTGCCGTGACGGGACTGGCCGGCGTAATGATATTAGACGGGATCATAGGTTAAATATAAAAGTCAAATAACTAAAACATGAACGCAGAAGAAAGATTCAACAAACTGGGATTGAGATTACCGCCTGCTCCCACCCCATTGGGAGTGTACAAGCCTTATCTTATCGATGGAAAGTATCTGTACTTATCGGGCCATGGGCCTGTTCGAGACGACAAAACACTGATCATTGGCCGTATTGGCAGCGAACTGAATATGGAAGAAGGTAAGCTGGCCGCCCGGCAGGTAGGGTTAACTATGTTATCGACGATCGTAACACATATAGGCAGCCTCGATACAATTAAACGGGTAATAAAAGTATTGGGCATGGTGAACTGTACGCCCGATTTTGAACGGCATCCCTATGTAATAAACGGTTGCAGTGAATTGTTTGCAGCGGTATGGGGTGAAGAGAATGGGATCGGCGTGCGCAGCGCTGTTGGTTTTGGTTCCCTGCCCGATAATATACCGGTGGAAATAGAAGCAATGTTCGAGTTGTTTTGAAAACGGAAGCCGGAAGTCAGTGGTCGGAAGCCGGAAGGAATAGTAAATTAGGTTTTGGATTTTAGCCGGAAAGCGCAAAATTCGTGAAACCATTGACCATTCCCCTTTCACCATTAAAAGCACTTGATGATGATGCCACCATTAAATGGTCCTGTTCAGTTAACCGCATTTGGTGAGTTCATGATGCGGTTGCATAGCGCAGGATCTCAGCGGTTTTTACAAACCCAGGAATATAAAGCTTATTATGCCGGCGCGGAAGCCAATGCATGCGTGTTACTATCCCGGCTTGGCATTCCCACCCGGTATATTACCCGGGTGCCTGACAATGATATCGCCCTGGCCGGCATTCAACAACTGCAAAGCCATGGTGTGGCTACCGGTCATGTAATATATGGCGGTGAAAAGCTGGGACTTTATTTTACCGAGCCCGGCAATCATCTCCGGCCCACACGCGTCATTTACGACAGGGCCGGTTCTTCCTATGCCGAACTGCAGCCGGGTATGATCGATTGGAAAAAGGCATTGCATAACACCGCTTATTTCCACTGGTCGGGTGTGGCCGCGGCAGTTTCGCAAAGCGCGGCCGATGTATGTGCCGAAGCGCTGGCTGTGGCAAAAGAGAACGGCGTCATCATTTCCGCCGATTTCAATTATCGCAGCACCTTGTGGAGGTATGGGAAGAAAGCTTCCGACATTATGCCTGCATTGTTACAATACAGCGAAGTGGTGGTGGCCGACCTCGATGCTGCTGCCATTTACTATGGAATAAAAACAGCTGAAGGCGCCTCGCTGGAAGATCGCTTTAAACAATGCAGCGACGCATTGCGCAAACGATTACCGGCCATGAGAACGCTGGCCATGAGCTTTCGAAAGACCGAGGGGTTGATGCACGATTATTCCGGAGCCATGATGCACCAGGGGCAATATTATTTTACAGCCGGCTACCGGCTGCCGTTTATTACCGATCAGATCGGAACGGGTGATGCCTTTACTGCCGGTTTGTTGTATGGCCTCATGAATGATCTGCCACCGCAGGCGGTAATTGAATTTGCAATGGCCTGTGGTGCATTGAAGCAAAGTGTTCAGGGCGACTGGGCCATCATCAATAAGCAGGAAGTAGAACAATTTATGCAGCAGGGCGCATCGGGAAGAATAATCAGGTGAAATGAAGAATGAGAAATGAAAACAGAGAAATGAGAAAGGCATAAAAACAGATGAAGATTGAATGTAGAATTGTAAATCTCAAAGTCGGGAATTAAAAAGAACTAAACAATGTTTACAATAGATGCACACCTCGATCTTAGCATGAATGCCATGGAATGGAACCGCGATCTGCGGCAGCCGGTTATGGATATCCGTAAACGCGAGGTAGGGCTAACCGATAAACCCGACCGGGCAAAAGGCACTGTAGCGCTGCCCGATTTACGAAAGGGGCATATCGGGTTGGTAGTGGCAACCCAGATAGCCCGGTATGTAGGGCCGGGAAATCCCTTGCCGGGCTGGCATTCACCCGAGCAGGCCTGGGCGCAAACACAGGCGCAGCTGGCCTGGTACAAAGCGATGGAAGCCGCCGGCGAAATGGTGATGATAAAAAATAAACATGAGCTTGAAAGCCACATCGCATTATGGTTGAATGGTGAGCCCGATGATAATAAACCTGTGGGTTATATCCTAAGCCTCGAAGGCGCTGATTCGCTGGTAACAGTAAAACATCTTGAAGCGGCGCATGCCTATGGACTGAGAGCGGTTGGCCCGGCCCATTATGGCCCCGGGCGTTATGCCAATGGTACCGATGCAACCGGTGGTTTACAGGAGATGGGTGCAGCTTTGTTAAAAGAAATGGACCGCCTGAACATGATCCTCGATGCTACGCATTTGTGTGACGATGCATTTTGGGATGCCATGCGCATTTTCAACGGGCCCGTTTGGGCCAGCCATAACAATTGCCGCGCATTGGTTGATCATAACCGGCAGTTCAGCGATGAAATGATAAAGGTATTGATTGAAAGGGGAGCCGTTATTGGCGGCGCCCTGGACGCATGGATGATGGTACCGGGCTGGGTACGGCAGCAATCGACGCCGGAAGAAATGAACTGCAATCTCGACAAAATGCTCGATCATCTCGATCATATCTGTCAGCTGGCAGGTAATACGCTACATGTTGGTATCGGTACCGACCTGGATGGCGCTTTCGGAAAAGAGCAATCGCCATACGACCTCGAAACAATTGCCGATCTGCAAAAGATCCCGGCACTGTTAAAGAAACGCGGATATGCACCGGAAGACATTGAAAACATCATGCACGGCAACTGGCTGCGGTTTTTACGCCGCGTGTGGTAAGTGCAACCACAGTTCATAGTTCATAGTTCATAGTTCGGAGTTCATAGTTCCACATTCCGCGTTTAGCCTTCAGCCTTTAGCCTTCCGCTTTCAGCGTTTCAAAACCTGGTATACGTTGTAGCGGTTTCGCGTTCTCACAGCCAACAGGTAAATACCGGCGGGATACCGGCTGATGTTGAATTCCTCCTGGTATTTACCTGGTTTTTTTTCACTGCGCCACATACCCACCTGGTGCCCCTGCATGCTATGCATGGTTATTTCAACCGCCGATAAAGAATCAATATAATAGTTCAGGGTGAATAGCCCGGCGTTGGGGTTGGGAAGAACACTGTGCTGCAACCCGAGTGACTGCAGCATTAACCGGCTGGCAAAATCTTTCGTAGTGTTTGCCGTTAAATGTATTTTATTAACTGAATTGTTGACACCGGGGTCGGTGCCGATAATATAGAAGTCATTGATGTCGATCTCGGTATTCGACCACCCGTCGCTGCTAAGGAAAATGGGATAGTTAACACGGATCTCATCCCATTTGGGGGCCGATCTTACAATGAACCTGCGGTCGGTCCAGTTTACAAGATCGACGGAAAACCGGATGGCGATCTTCCACAATTTTTTATCTGAATAATCGATGAATTCTTCCACGCCAATGAAGTAATTCTCATGCTCAACTTTGGCAACGCTGAACCTTATTTCCTGGGCCTCATTTTTGGTATCGCCCATAATGTCGGTGGCCTTAGCGCCTTTCACCGTTATAAAATCAAGCATTCTTTCTTTGGTAAAACCAACGGGTAATGAGCGGTTCCATGATTCCTCTCCGTCCGGTGCTTTATAATACACCTCGTAGCTAAGCGGGTTCAAGGCATCGTTCAGTGGCGCCCGCGCTACCTTTATACCCTCGTGGCAGCCTTCTTCATCGGGGATATTATCTGCATAAGCGCCGCTTTCGACATAATAAACGTAAACGTAATTATTATGAACGATGGAGGAAGGATGTCTTAATCCGCAGGTGGCCTTAACTCCCTGGGTTGTTACGTATGCGTTTGCCGGCCAAACGATTGGCCCCAGTTCGTTGGAAAAAAACTGCTGGCCCCAGTTGGTGGCCTCGTTGTTGGGCACCCAGGCCGCACTGATGATACCGTTATAGGCCTTCCAGCCTTCAATGTAGGGGCTGCCGCCCGAATAGGTGGTGTGATCGAACGGATCGATGGGGCAATTTTTCTGAATGGTATTTGGGTATTTTTTGCTCATGGGGTTTTTGGCTTCGCCGGAAACGTAGTTCTTGTTCTCGCCATGCAAAAAACCAAGCGAAACCTTTCCTTCATTTGGGTGATGAAAGCTGGCAGCGCTGTAAATAGCATGATAGGTGCGCTTCCAGTCGTACCCTGGTTTCAGGTTATGATATGCTTCAGAGTTGATATAACTTTTCGATACATTATAGGGGCCAACACCTTCCTGCCTGAAATTGATCGACCGGTTGGTTGTAAGTGGTGAGGGCGATGACCAGATGTAAGAGCCGCTGCCATCAACGAACAAATATGACTTCCAGCCGCCGGGAATGATCCATGGTGGCACTTCCGTTTTTGCTTTTCCTTTATCCCGTGCTCTGGCCTCGAATGTAACGGAAGTCACTTCGTCAACCGTAAACGAATGCAGATCGGGCAGTTGCCCGGTTTGAGCCGTTAATGAACAGGTACAGAACCATGCTACAAATACAAGCGTTATTTGTTTCACATAAAAGGTTTGGAATATTCAAAAACCTGTCATAAGCGGCCGATAGAATGATCAGCTGCCGGCAGGCGATATAAATTTTAAGGGTATATATAAGCGCAGGAAAGGCAGGTATGAATCCCGTAAACAATTTACTAAATTATATTACAATTTTTTTAAGGCGTATGAACTTTTTGTTGTCTTGTTGGCCTGCAGATGCCGATTGTTGTTTAATGACCGGTTAGTGACATTAAACATATTTTTTATCAATGTGTGGAATCGGAGACACGGAAAATAGTTTTCGTTTATTTCATGGGCCATATGCACAGCCATGCCAAAAAAGAATAACTGCTTCTATATAAAAGAATTAGTGCCCTTTTTCGGGTTAATGCCTTTTTTTAAGGGAAGTTTTATGAACAATAGGCACAATAATAGCAGCTAGCAGCATGGCTGCCATAGTTGCTATTATGTAAGGAACATCGATACCCTCCCCAATCGGGCCCTGGAAAGCCAGAAAGCCGGTCTGTAGTAGCTTCCATAATAAATTGCAAAGTAAAGAGTGCAGGCGCGCCCTGCACTTCTAAAAAGATCAGCACCCAACGTGATGCTGGTTGCAGGCGTATTGTTAACAATTAAACGACCATGGGCAAATTATACTTTACTGATTAATTGATTTTTATTGGAACGTATATGAAGATCGTACATGTAGTAGAGCCTTTTGCTTCTGGCATAGCCACGTTTGTTCAATCGATCGTACAGAATTTGCGCGATGACCACCACATCGTTATCCATGGCGAGCGGGAATGTGTGATGCGGTCGGCAGAAGTAATAAAATATTTTCCCGAAGATAATGTGCAGTTTATCCGGTGGCGTTCGGCGCAACGAAGCATCAGCCTGGTGAAGGATACCGCAGCGTTGGTAGAATTATGCCAGTTGTTGAAGAACCTGAAGGCGAAAAAGATGGTCGACGCCGTGCATTTGCATTCCTCCAAAAGCGGTTTTCTGGGCCGCCTGGCATGCCGCCTTACGAATATCCCGAATGTGATCTATACACCCAACGGCGCTCCGTTCCTGCTGAGTAATGTAAACGCTATGAACCTGTTGTATAAACTGTTTGAAAAGCTGGGGTCCGCATTTGGCGGAAAAGTCGTTTGCAGTTCCCGGTCTGAACAAACCGCTTATCGCAAGCTGGGCATCAGGGCACTGAATATCAATAACGGCATAAGTATCAGTGAGAACCGTAATGCCGCGAAACTTAACCCGGTGTCAACAGCCAGGTTTCGCATTGTTACCAGCGCCCGCATCGTGCAACAAAAAGACCCGGCGCTTTTTAATGATATCGCTGCCTGTTTTAAGGATTTTGATCAGTTTGAGTTTATTTGGGTAGGCGATGGGGAAGACAGGCACCTGCTCACAGCTCCCAACATTACCATTACCGGCTGGCTTCCCCAGGCCGAAGTGCTGAGGTTGATCGACGGCGCCAATTTATATTTATCAACATCCCAATACGAAGGATTGTCTTTTTCCGTTCTGGAAGCGCTTTCCCTCCGCAAAACCGTATTGCTGAAGGATTGCATAGGCAACAGGGATATTGTGAGAAAGGGGCTGAACGGCGATCTTTTTACCAGCAAGCAGGAAGCGATCGTTAAGATCTTTCAATACTATAACAATCCGGCCATGTTGCAGGTAATGGGTGAATACTCTGGCTGGCTTTGTCACAAAGAGTTCAATGTAGATGCTACCTGCCTGCTCTATCGTGACCTGTATAAACGGGTGGTAATAAACAAATAAAAGCGTAAACAATTGTATATGGATATCACTATAAATGGACTGAAAGAACGGAATGAAGGCGCAAAACATTTAACTAACGGGCATGCGATAAGCGATTCGTCGTATAAGCAGATCAACGAAAAGCTTGAACAGATAACCCAATATCTTTTACAGGAACTGGAGGCCAAACAGCGTACCATTGAAGAGCAGCGCAAAGAGATGGAACGGTTTAAAACAGAACTGGTTGAAAGATCGTCAGAAATAAACCAGCTTGAAGAGAAGCTGCAGCAATGCACACAAAATACGGAAGGCCATCGCCAGCTGATCAATAAATTATTGAATGATATTGAACATTTTCAGAACGATATCGAGTGGTATAAACGCACCTACGAACGCCGGAGCTTTTGGGGCGTATTGAAAGAAAAACTAACGAGAAAGAAATAAGTTCCAGCCTATAAAAAAAAGAAACAGAAGAATGCCATTGTCGTCAACAGCTTTTTTAACGACTTAATTGATTGGTACAGCAGGTTGCGGGCAGCCTGGTAATTGATATTCATGATCTCGCTCACTTCGTCATAGTTCAGTTCCTGGTAAAATTTCAGGTATATGATCTCCTTCTGCCGGTTCGAAAGCTGGCCAAGCGCCTGCAGCACCCGGGCCGTTTTTTCTGCATCCTGCTCCCGGCCCACCAGCAGGGTTTCATGGCTTAATTCAAACAATACATCAGCGTGATTTTCATTAAAAGGCCCGGTCGTTCTGCGCTGGTTAGCCCGGTACAGCTTGTATTTGAGCGACTTGAACAGGTATGCCTTTACCGATTGAACCTGGGTTTGGCTTTTGTTCTGCCATAGTTCAGTGAAGAGTTCCTGGATGCAATCTTCGAGAATATCGTTGCTGTTGGTGAGTTTACCGCCATACTGAACCAGCGGTTCATAGTAGCGTCTGAAAAGCAATGCAAACGAATCGTGATCGCCTTTTTGATAGGCCTCCCATAAAGCAATATCAGTTTGGTTAAATATCAAGTTTTTATCAGCTAAGCTAGTTTTGTGAGTGTGAAACCGAAACAGATGTGAATTTAGGATATGTTTTAGTTGAAAATCACAAAAAAACCTAAAAATATGATTACAAATAGTGATTTTGCAGTACTAAATTTAGAAGTGAAACCTACAATATGGATGTTACGAGCAATACTATTGAAGAACTGTTAAGTGATGAGAGCTTTTTGGCGTGGTACTTTAAAACCGATCCTTTAGCTACAGAAAAATGGAATGACCGTATAACCAACGACCCTGTGCAAAGGAAACTGGCTGAAGAGGCCGTTCAAATGCTTCAAACCATTACCATTAAAGAACAATCAGTTGATATACAACGGCTGAATAATGCTGAAACCAGGCTTGTCAATGCTACCGTCAATGCTGATGCAGATCAGCGTTTGGCGCCTGTTGTCGCTATCAGATCCCGTAAATATAAATGGTGGGCTGCTGCTGCAATTATTTTCTTAACTTCAGTAGGAGTTTGGCAATATTTCCGCACTACAGGCAAACTCGCCATTCAAACCGCCTATGGGGAAACCCGGCAGGATGTATTACCCGACGGATCGCAGGTAATGCTCAATGCTAACACCACACTGAATTATAAAAAATGGAGCGAAGGATCAGATCGCGAAGTGTGGGTGAAGGGTGAAGCCTTTTTCCATGTGAAAAAAACAGCTCAGAAAACAAGGTTCATTGTACACACAGGAAATTTCGATGTGCTTGTTACAGGAACCCAATTCAATGTCATTGACCGGAACAATAAGAACAATGTGTTGTTGAAAGAAGGAAGTATTATCATACAACACGAAGGACAGGAAGTACATATGAAGCCGGGCGATTATGTTGAGTTCAGGGATAATGGCATTCAAAGGAGAGAAATCAATAATGCACCGGTTCTGGCCTGGACGGAACACAAGTTCATTTTTGAAAAAACTCCTATGAAAGAGGTCGCAACCCTGGTAACAGAGTTGTATGGAGTAAAAGTTACCCTGGCTGATGAAGCTAGTTCAACTGATTCGATCTCCGGCATAATGCCTAATGATAACCTGGATGTATTTATACAGGCTTTGGAAGCGTCTAAATATGATGTAGTGAAATCGGATAAAGAGATTCAGATCAGAAGGAAATAACGACCAGGCAGGTTTATGTTTTAAAATCTGCGTATGAGGAAAAAAGGCTCGGAAAGATTTTTCCGGGGTTGTTTATTAACGGTTGCCATGTTGCTCGTTTGTGCTGCTTTTGCACAGAATGGCGTTACATTCAACCGGAATAAAGCTCCACGTAAATCTTTACATGCAGGCGTTTCAACACCGGCAAGGGATACTACTGTTGCCCGCCAACCCCTTTTCGTCATTCTAAAACAGCTCAATCAATCAAAAGGTATTTTCTTTCTTTTCTCCGAAAAATCGTTTGGAGATGTACTGGTAAAGCCGGTCAGCAATAATAACCGGCCGGTTGAACAGATCCTGCAGGAACTACTGCAATCAACCGGCCTGAAGTACAAAAGGGTGAACAATAAAACTTTTGTCATTGTAGACGCTTCACGTGATAATTCTCCGCTCAATAAATCATCCTCTTCTTCTTCCGCTTCTGAAACAGGGAATACTTCTGCCGAAAGTAAAATGCAACTGGTAAAAGGACGGGTAACCACCGTTGATGGAAAACCGCTGTTGAATGTAAGCATTTGGGTAAAAGGTACTAACCGCGGCACTACCACCAACGCCAATGGTGAATTTGAAATGGAAGGTTCCAAAGGTGAAGTGCTTGAAATGACAAGCGTGGGGTACGATAGAAAAGAAGTTGTGCTCAATAATTCCAGCGCCATCATTTACCTGCATGCGCGGTTATCGGTTGTTGATAAGATGATGAATGAAGTGGTAGTAACCGCGCTTGGTGTAAATAAATATTCCCGCTCTTTAGGGTATTCCTTAAGCACGGTCACTGCAGAGGACCTCACTTCGGCCGGCAATACCAATTTCGCTTCTGCTTTATATGGCCGGTCGCCAGGAGTGTTGATCAATACAGCGCCGGGCGGCGCCACCAGTGCCGTTCAGGTACAGATCCGCGGAGTGAACTCGCTAAATTTCAATGCCCAGCCGTTATATGTAGTGGATGGCATCGTTATCCGCAATACCAATGAAAAAGGCATTGCCGGCATCAACAATGGCGGTTACTGGGTCGATCCGCGTATTCGCGGCAATGGCATCCTCGATATCAATACTGCCGATATCGATAACCTTACTATTCTAAAAGGGGCCAGCGCTACGGCCCTGTATGGTTCCGAAGCCGCTGCGGGTGTGGTGGTGATCACCACAAAAAAAGGAGCACCCAAAAAGCGGTTGGGTGTTTCGGTAAATTATACGAACACCATAGAACAGGCCGCGTTTTTGCCCGACTTCCAACATACCTATGGCCCTGGCGCCGACCGCGCAACCAATTTATCGGAAGGCGCCACGGAAGAAGGCTGGATCCCCGTTGACCTGGACGGGGATGGCGCCAATGATCACCTGCGGCCAAACTTTACCGCCTATGCGCAATTCGGCCCGAAGTTCGATGGCCGCGATGTGGCCTGGTGGGATGGGCACCTGCGGCCTTATAAAGCGCATGAGAATAATTACAAACAACTATACCGCACCGGGTTCAATTCTATTTTAAATACATCGGTTGCGAACCAAACCGATAAATTCTCTTACCGGTTGTCGTATACCCGCAACGATTATAAAGGCATACAACACGGCGGCGATCTGCAGCGGAATACATTTCACCTCAACAGTAATTTTAAGATCAATGATAAACTGAATGTAGATGTGATCTCCAGCTATTTTAACAGTAAAGTGCATAACCGCCCGTACCAGTTGACCCGCATCATTGCCGCATATGCCGGTTTTTACAGCCGGGCCGAAGATATGGGCGTGGTGCTCAATAAGTATAAAACAAGTGAAGGCTATAAATGGGTGCCCTGGAATCAATCGCAACGCAACCCGGCAGAAGCGCTGCGTTCAAACGTAAAAGTGGAAATGCTCGATTTCCTGTGGATGCAGTTGAGGAACAGCGAAGATGAATTTCAGGATCGTTTCCTTAACAGTGTTACGCTCAATTATGAGCTGAACAGTAACTTGAAGTTCAGAGCGCGTATCGGTAATGACCTCACCAGTTTGAAAACAGAAACCCGCCAATACAATGAATACCCGGTTATTTATAATCCTTCCAATGCAAGTACCGGCAAATTCAAATTGGCCAACGGGCGGTATTCGATCTTTTATGGCGATGGGTTATTGACCTGGACGAAGAAATGGAATAGCAAATGGAGCCTTTCGGTAACCGGAGGGTTTCAGGCGCGCAAAGAGAATTACAACGACCAGTCATCCGAAACCACCGATGGTTTGCTGGAGGAGAACTGGTTCAGCCTCGAAAATTCCTATCATCCTGTACTTACGCAAACCGACAGAAGCGCCATTTTAAAATACGCTTACCTTGGGTTCTTCAATCTTGCGTATAAAAACTATTTATTTTTGGAAGGTACCGCACGAAAGGAGTATTCATCTACTTTACCGCCCGGTAAGAACAGTTATTTTTATCCATCCCTGAACACCGGGTTTATTTTTAGTGAAGTAATGAACCTTCCAGGCTGGATCTCTTTTGGTAAAGTGCGTTCTTCTTATGGTATTGTGGGCAATGCGCCGCCTGCCTATACCTCGCCGGTTGCGTATACACAAACCACGCTTTTTTCGATGAACGGCCCGGTGGCAGCATTGAATGCTCAGATAAATGCCGGCAATAATGATATTCGTCCCGAAAATAAGTATGAACTGGAAGTTGGGCTGGAGTCCATGTTGTTCAAAAACCGGCTGGGTTTTGAAGTTACGTGGTTCAATAGCCGCACGGTAAACCAGATTGTTCAATTGAGCATCCCTTCCAGTTCGGGCGCCATGACCAAACTGGTGAATGCCGGTGAGCTAAAAAGCAATGGCGTTGAAATGGGGCTGCATGCATTTCCGTTGACCGGAAAAAAATTAAAATGGAAAAGCCAGTTGAATGTATCGATGTCGCGGTCAACCGTAAGCAAACTGGCATCGGGGGTTTCGAATATCGTATTTTACGAAGCCGAACAAAATGCGGTGCGCATAGTGGCCGAAGAAGGCGAAACGGTGGGTAATATTTATGTTAATCCGCGGCTGAAAGATAATGAAGGAAACTTCGTGATCGGTTCAAACGGCTTGTATGTAATAGATAATAACCGGTATGAAAAAGTAGGGAACGTAATGCCGCGGGTTACTGGTGGCTGGTTCAATAAGCTGAACTGGAAAATGTTCTCGCTCGATTGGGCCGTCGATTACCGACTTGGCGGTAAAATAGTATCGCCGCCTTTGAAATACAACCTCGGTGCGGGTATGTATAAAAGTACGTTACAATACCGCGATGCTGAAAATGGCGGATTACCTTATTATATCAGCAATGGTGAAAAGATCTTATTGCCCGGTCACCAGGCACAGTCGCCCGATGGCAGCAAGGTATATCACGACGGCGTTATATTGCCCGGCGTTACGGTATCGGGAAAAGAGAATACAAAGATCGTCGATGCTGCATATTACTATATGAATACCTACATCTGGGGCGCATCGGCGGTAAATGAAAGTGTTGTGGTGAATAACAGTTATATCAAATTGCGCGAAGTTGTATTGGCGTATTCATTGCCGGCCAAATTTGCCAATAAGTTGCATTTTAACAATATCCGCTTTTCACTAATTGGCAGAAACCTGCTGTATTTCTACCGTACTCTCAAGAATATCGATCCCGAAGCAACCATCGGTTCCAACTGGATCAGGCAAAGCGTCGATGAAGGATCGATGGCCGCTACACGGAGCTTCGGGTTCTCTGTAAATATGGATTTTTAATGAATGATCGTAAATGACCAAAACGGTTCAACATATAATTTTATTGGTATTGCTGGTTGCTGTAACTATCACCGGTTGCCGCAAAAAGCTGGCAGACCTGTATTATGACGCCGACAAAACCGTACAACCTTCCATTGAAAAGTTCTTTACCCAAATGCTTGACAACGACCGCGTACATCCCTCATACTGGAACGTGCGCACGTTTATTGCTTTGCACACCGGCGTGTATACCCAGTTGATCGGTTATTTGAACTATACGACCTCGTATCAGCAGAATGCAGGTTACACGCAAGACAGGTGGAACGATTTTTACCGGCCGGGCACCGCCGGTGATGGCGGTAATGGCGGCATAATGGCCCATTACCGGTTGATAGAATCTTTGTACAATTCCATAGAAGATGATCAGCAAAAAGCCAATGCCGCTGTTTTTGAAATGGCTGCAAGAGTAGTGATGTATGACCAGGCTTCGCAACTGGTCGATTGCTGGGGCGATATTCCTTTTAGTGAAGCCGGCAGGGTGAACACCTCCGGCGGTTCGATGTTGCCGGGGTTTGAAGCTGCGTCAAACGTGTACAATACCATCCTCGATGGGTTGAAAAATGCAGCGCTCTATTTTTCAGGCGCAACGCTATCCCCGGCTGCGCATGCCGCATTCACCAAACAGGACATCCTGTTGAACGGACAGTTAGGTAAATGGCAGCGTTATGCCAATTCGTTGCGGTTACGCCTGCTGATGCGCCTGTCGTATGTTGATGAAACAAGAGCGAAAACGGAAGTATTGACAATAATAAACAATCCCGACCAGTTTCCGTTGGTTGACGGTGCATCGAACTACATGCCTGCAACAACAGATGTTTTACAACAGCCGCTTGCCAACTATGTCGAAGATCTGCATAATGCGCTTTCTGAAGTGTTCAATTATTCGGCTCCTGATCATTTGCTGAATAAAGCGATGAAGCCGGCCAACGATCCACGTATTCCGGTGATGTTCGATAAATACGGCCGAACCGAAGGGGATCAGTTTATTCCCAATGCCGATTACAATGGCCTGCCGGTTAGCTTCAATGCCGAACAGCAGCAGGTGAACCTGGGCCGTTACGCCATTCTTGATTCCGCTACATTTTTATACAATAGTAAGTTGCCGGGGATTGTGATCACCGCCCCGGAAGTGAACTTTTTAAAAGCCGAAGCCTGGGAACGCTGGGGCGGGGGCGATGCGAAGTCGGCATATGAAACCGCTATCAGGCAATCGATTGCTTTTTACTATTATCTCAATAGCCTGAATACCATTACCCGTATGCCTCTGGCGCAACCGTCCGCTGCTGCCATCGACAATTTTATACAAGACGATCAAGTAAGTTATACAGGTACGGCCAACGAGTTGCTGGCTAAGATCTGGTTACAGAAATGGGTGCATTTTGGCTTTTTGCAATCGGTACAGGCCTGGGCAGAATACCGGAGAACAAAACACCCCCTGTTGCAGTTCTATCCCTCTACCTTGCCCGGTTACGAATGGCCGCCTTCGAGGCTGGTGTATCCTTCCAGCGAAACATCATATAATACAAACTATATAACCGTAAAAGATAAGGATGTACGTACAGGCAGAATATTTTGGGATGTTAAATAAACTCTAAGGTTTCAGGACTTTTTAAAATCCGGTATGTATCGTTGAAAATTTGCGCCCAGTACTTAGTTTTGACCCCCCTGTATCAACCTGATATCCGTTACTGCTATTTATAGCCACCGAAACAAAGATTGTTGCCAATTATTAATAACAAAACCAGCTTCTGTTTATGATGCGTGTTTCATTCTATTATCTTTTTGTTTTACTCATACTGACAGGCAGTACTATGGCACAGGAACAGGTACACCCGCAGTCGACCCAATACGAATGGCCAACCGACCCGGCCGTAAAAGAAAAGCTGGAGAACTGGCGCGATCAGAAGTTTGGGATGATCATTCACTGGGGATTGTATGCAGTACCCGGCATGATAGAATCATGGGCATTGTGTTCGGAAGATTGGGTATCACGCGATACGAACAGCAATTACTGCGATTTCAAAAACTGGTACTGGGGTTTGAAAAAAGATTTCAATCCCGTTCAGTTTAATCCCGACCAATGGGCGCAGGCCGCGAAAGACGCCGGTATGCGGTACCTGGTATTCACTACCAAACACCACGATGGCTTTTGTATGTTCGATACGAAAGAAACCGATTTCAAGATCACCAACGGTCCTTTCGCCGGTAATGCCAAAGCCAATGTA
The DNA here is from genome assembly GCF_002078015.1 of Niastella populi. Taxonomy (GTDB): domain Bacteria; phylum Bacteroidota; class Bacteroidia; order Chitinophagales; family Chitinophagaceae; genus Niastella; species Niastella populi. The sequence goes on from NZ_LWBP01000210.1 coordinate 243,977, forward strand.
GCCAAATACGTATTCGAAGCGTTCCGCAAACAGGGCCTGATGATCGGCGCTTATTATTCAAAACCCGACTGGCATAGCCCATACTACTGGTGGCCAATGTATGCCACGCCCGATCGCAATAATAATTATGATATCCGCAAACATCCCTGGCGCTGGAACAGGTTTAAGGAATATACGTATAACCAGATCAGTGAGCTGATGCACGATTACGGTTCCATGGATATCCTGTGGCTCGACGGTGGTTGGGTGCGGCCGCTGGAAACGGTAACCGATGAAGTGCGGGCCTGGGGAGCTGCCATTCCGGCCTGGAGCCAGGATATCGATATGCCAAAGATTGCCGAAATGGCGCGCAAGGCGCAGCCCGGTTTGCTGATCGTCGACAGAACGGTTCATGGCCCGTATGAAAATTATCAAACACCCGAGCAACGGGTTCCCGATAAACAACTCGAACATCCCTGGGAAAGCTGCATTACACTTGGTGATAACTGGGGGTATGTGCCAACCGATAAGCTGAAAACGCCGTCTAAAGTTATTCATCAGTTGATTGAAGTGGTTGCCAAAGGCGGCAGCCTGTTGCTGGGCGTTGGTCCCAAACCCGATGGAACGTTGGATGCACCCGTTGTAGAACGCCTGGCCGCGATCGGCAACTGGCTGAAGGCAAACGGTGCAGCTATTTACAACACCCGGCCCATTCAGGGTTATCAAAGTGGCAAAGTGTATTTTACGCAATCGAAAAATACCAGGTCGGTATATGCCCTTGCCCTGCTCGATGAAAACAGCCCCGTGCCTGCTACCATTGAATGGGATATCAATGTGCCGCCCAAAGGATCGAAAATAAAACTGTTGTCAACCGGCGCCAATGTGAAGTATGTTATCAATGGCGAAAAAGTGAAAGTAAATATTCCGGCTGCTGTACAAAAGATGAAAGGTGTTCCGGCCCTGACTTTTGAATTTATAGTGGCAGCAGATTAGGTAACCGATATAAAAATTTATAATCAGTAGAGCGTATGAAAGTAAGTAAAGGAGTTATTTCAATAGCGACGGCGGCATTTGTGTCATTCTCATTTTTATCCGCACAGGCCCAGGTAAATGCGCCGGCGCCTGTTGGCCCGGTACCAACGCCTGCCCAACTTGCCTGGCACCAAATGGAAACCAATGCCTTTGTACATTTTACCATCAATACATTTACCGATAAAGAGTGGGGCTATGGCGATGAAAGCCCGAAGTTGTTTAACCCCGCCGCTACCGATGCCATGCAATGGGCGCGGGTGCTGAAGGAAACCGGTTTCAAACAAATGATCCTCACCTGTAAACACCACGATGGCTTTTGTTTATGGCCTACCAAATACACCGAACATTCAATAAAGAACAGTCCGTATAAAAACGGGAAAGGCGATATTGTAAAGGAAGCATCCGATGCCTGTAAAAAGTACGGGTTGAAATTTGGGGTATATCTTTCACCGTGGGACAGGAACCGGGCCGATTATGGCACACCTGATTACATTACTTATTACCGCAACCAGTTGAAAGAATTGTTCACCGGTTACGGACCGGTTTGCGAAATGTGGTTCGATGGGGCCAATGGCGGTGACGGTTATTATGGCGGCGCCAGGGAAAAAAGAAAGATCGATGGAAAAACGTATTATGACTGGCCAGCGACGTTAAGCCTGGTGCGGCAGATGCAGCCCAATGTGATCTTCTTCAGCGATGCAGGTCCGGGTGTACGCTGGGTAGGTAATGAAAGAGGCGTTGCGGGGGAAACCAACTGGAACACCATTACACCCGATACCCTCTACGCCGGAAAAGCGGGCATCGAGGATTTATTGAATACCGGCTCTGAAGATGGAACTGCATGGATCCCCGCAGAAGTGGACGTGTCTATAAGGCCCGGCTGGTTCTATCATAAGAAAGAAGATTCACTGGTTAAAACCGCGCAGCAGTTGTTCGACATTTATCTCACCTCAGTAGGCCGTGGCGCGGTGTTGCTGCTGAACATTCCGCCCGATCAGCGCGGTTTGTTCCATGAAAAGGATATCAAATCATTGTACGGCTTCCGCAATATCCTCAACCGCGAATTAGGTAAGAATAAAGCTGCGGGCGCTTCTGCAACCGCCAGCAATTTCCGGGGTAAGGCAGGCGCTTATGCGGCCGGCAATGCGGTTGATAACAGCAACGAAACGTATTGGGCAACAGATGACGAAGTAACTACCGCATCGCTCGAAATAAACACCGGCAAGGTGCAAACGTTCAAATACATCATGCTGCAGGAATATATAAAACTGGGCCAGCGCGTAAAATCATTTACGGTAGAGGTGTGGAACAACGATGCCTGGCAGCAGGTAGCCGCCGGCACTACTATCGGGTATAAGCGCATCCTGAAACTTACGCCTGTAAAAGCCGGTAAAGTGCGGGTCAATATCACCGCTTCAAAAGCCTGTCCGCTCATTTCAAACGTAGCCCTGTATTAATCATATTATAGAACCAATTGTAGAAAGATATTATGCAATTTCTCTGGCGTTGTGGCACGGTTAACAACATGAAATGGTTTCTTTTTGGTTTGGTGTGCATGTTGATGGCCGGTGCGTCCATGGCTCAAAAAGCCCGTTCATTTGAAGTGAAGAACGGGCTGTTCATATACGACAATCAACCTGTACAAATTCACTCGGGCGAAATGCATTATGCCCGCATTCCCGCGCAATACTGGCGGCACCGCTTAAAAATGGTTAAGGCCATGGGCCTTAACACGGTGGCTACTTATGTATTCTGGAACTATCACAACCCGGCCCCCGGAGTGTGGGATTTCAAAACAGGCAGTCACAACATTGCCGAATTCCTGCGCATTGCAAAGGAAGAAGGGTTGTTTGTAATTCTGCGGCCGGGTCCGTATGCCTGCGCCGAATGGGAATTCGGGGGTTATCCCTGGTGGTTATCGAAAGATACCAGCCTCGTCATTCGCTCATACAACCAGCCGTTTTTAGATTCCTGCAAGGTTTACATCAATAAACTGGCTGAGCAGGTAAAGCCTTACCTCGTGAGCAGTGGCGGACCCGTTATTATGGTGCAGGTTGAAAATGAATTCGGATCATACGTGTCGCAGCGGAAGGATATACCCATTGACACACATCGCAGGTATAATGAAGCCATACATCAGCAACTGGTAAGTTCAGGGTTAACTGGGCCATTCTTCACTTCCGATGGAACGTGGTTGTTTGAAGGCGGTTCTATACCCGGTATATTACCGACTGCCAATGGCGAAGACAATGTAGAGAACCTGAAAAAGGCAGTGAATAAATACCATAATAACGAAGGCCCGTATATGGTAGCGGAATATTATCCCGGCTGGTTACACCACTGGGCCGAACCGTTTCCCAATATCGGTGTGCAGCAGGTTGCGCAGCAAATAGAGAAATACCTGAAGAACGGTGTGCACTTCAATGTTTACATGGTACATGGCGGCACCAATTTCGGATTTACATCCGGCGCCAATTACAATAATGAGCACGATATTCAACCCGATCTTACCAGCTACGATTATGATGCGCCGATCTCCGAAGCAGGCTGGGCCACACCCAAATATCTTGCCGTGCGTGATCTGATAAAAAAATATGCAAAATATACGGTACCGGAAATACCTGCAAAGATCCCCGTGATCACACTGCCTGCCATTCAGCTGAACAGATCGATTGACCTGTTTGATCTTAAAAAAACAGTACAACCGGTAGTGGCCGATACACCACTATCTTTTGAAGCGCTGAACCAGGGGCATGGATATGTATTGTACAGTAAACGTTTTACCCAACCTGTACAGGGTACCCTGCAGATAAAAGGATTGCGTGATTACGCTGTAGTTTATGTTGACGGAAAGAAAGTGGCGGTCTTAAATCGCGTGAATAAAGAGTATACTGCTGCAATAAATATTCCTTTTAACGGTATGCTCGAGATTCTGGTGGAGAATATGGGCCGGATCAATTATGGCAGTGAGATAGTGCATAACAGCAAAGGCATTATTTCACCGGTGCTCATCGATGATATGGAGATCACCGGCGGCTGGAATATGTACAAACTTCCATTCGATAAAGCGCCGGTTGTTGGTACAGGCAAACAAAAAGAAGGGAAGGCGGCTATTTACAGCGGTACGTTCAGTGTAACCAACCCCGGCGATGTATTCCTCGATATGCATAACTGGGGCAAAGGGATCGTATTTGTAAATGGCATCAACCTGGGCCGGTACTGGCAGGTAGGACCGCAGCAAACTTTATATTTACCTGGTTGCTGGTTGAAGAAAGGTATAAATCAGATCGTGGTATTTGAGCAGTTGAACGATAATATTAAACCGGTGATACCTACGGTGGCAAAACCGGTATTGACGGAATTGAAGGGAGAATAGGAGACAGGTGAATGGTCAATGGTCAATGGTGAATAAGCCGCCGGCATTCAACATTCCCCAAAAACCGGAATCATCTCACCACTCACAATTCACCAGATCAGATATTCTAAAGCTAATTTTATATACATAATGAATAAACGAATTCTTTTTTCATTAAGTCTCTGCGTTGCATTAACGACGCAGGCCCAAAACAATACTGCTGTATTTCGCAATGCACAGCAACCAATGGATGCGCGGGTGAACGACCTGCTGCATCAGTTGACGCTGGAAGAGAAAATCTCCCTGCTGGGTTACCGCAGTAAGGAAGTACAACGGCTGGGCATACCTGCTTATAACTGGTGGAACGAGGCGCTGCATGGCGTTGCAAGGGCGGGAGTGGCCACCGTATTTCCGCAGGCAATTGGCATGGCAGCCACTTTTAACAACGATCTCATGCATGAGGCCGCTACGGTTATTTCTACAGAAGCCCGTGCCAAATACAATTTATCGCTGGCACAGAACAGAAGACTGCAATATATGGGGCTTACCTTCTGGTCGCCCAATATCAATATCTTCCGCGATCCCCGCTGGGGGCGCGGCCAGGAAACTTATGGCGAAGATCCTTTCCTGACGGCGAATATGGGAACGGCCTTCGTAAAAGGATTACAGGGGAACGACAGTAAATATTTAAAGACCTCGGCCTGTGCCAAACACTTTGCCGTGCATAGCGGTCCCGAAGCGGGCCGGCATACCTTCAATGCCGTGGTTGATGAAAAAGACCTGCGCGAAACATATTTGTATGCGTTCAAATCATTGGTTGATGCCGGTGTGGAATCGGTGATGTGCGGTTACAACCGGGTGAACGGCCAGCCTTGTTGTACCAGTGATATCTTACTACAACAGATCCTGCGTAATGAATGGAAGTTCAAAGGACATGTGGTTACCGATTGCGGTGCACTGGATGATATCTTCATGCGGCATAAAGTAATGCCATCCGGCGTTGAAGTGGCGGCTGCGGCCATCAGGGCCGGTGTAAGTCTCGACTGCTCGAATGTGTTGCAAAACGACGTAATGAAAGCGATAGAGCAAAAGCTGCTGACTGAAAAAGAAGTGGACAGCGCGCTTGCGCATATTTTGCGCACCCAGGTAAAACTGGGTTTCTTCGATGCGGCAACCGCCAACCCATTCAGTAGTTACGGGGCCGACAGTGTGGCCAATGCCGGGCATGCCGCACTTGCCCGTACCATGGCGCAACAAAGCATGGTGCTGTTAAAGAACGATAAACAGTTACTGCCGCTCGATAAAAAGAATTATCCGGCTATCATGGTGGTTGGTTCCAACTCTGCATCCATGGATGCATTGCTGGGCAATTATCATGGCGTAAGCAGTCGTGCAGTTAGTTTTCTCGAAGGCATTACCAATGCCGTTGATGCAGGCACCCGCGTTGAATATGACCTCGGCTGCGATTATACCGATACCGTTCATTTTGGCGGTATCTGGGCAGCCGGCAATGCCGATATTACGGTGGCGGTGATCGGGTTAACGCCCGTATATGAAGGGGAAGAAGGCGATGCATTTCTCGCAGCAAAAGGCGGCGACAAACCCGACATGAACCTGCCCGCTGCGCATATTGCTTTTATGAAAGAGCTCAGGAAAAAAACAAAAACCCCGGTTGTTGCAGTCGTTACAGCGGGAAGCGCTGTTGATATTTCAGCCATAGAACCATATGCCGATGCCATCGTTCTGGCGTGGTACCCGGGCGAGCAGGGTGGTAATGCACTGGCCGATATCCTGTTTGGTAAAGTATCGCCTGCCGGCCGCTTGCCGGTAACATTTTACCAGTCGTTTGCCGATGTACCGGCATACGACAGTTACGCCATGAAAGGCCGTACCTATCGCTACTTCAATGGCAAAGTGCAGTATCCGTTCGGTTATGGATTGAGCTATACTTCATTTGCATATGAATGGCAAAAAATGCCGGCTAACATACGAACGGCAAAAGACAGTCTTACCTTTTCAATAAAAGTAAAGAACACCGGCAGCAGGGATGGTGATGAAGTGGTACAGGTGTATGTTGAATATCCGCAGGTAGAAAGAATGCCGCTGAAAGAATTGAAAGCTTATAAACGCGTGCATGTAAAAGCCGGTGGTGAAGCGGTTGTGCAATTAAGCATTCCGGCTGCAGAATTGCAGAAATGGGACCTCGCCACCCGAAGCTGGAAATTATATCCCGGCAACTATACTATTTTCGCCGGCGGCAATTCGGCCGATAAGAAAATAACCGCTACTGTTAAAACAGGGGGGAAGAGGTAAAAAGGCAACGAGAAAAGGCAACGAGAGAAAAGGCAAAGAGGCAAAGAGGCAAAGAGGCAAAGAGGCAAAGAGGCAAAGAGGCAAAGAGGCAAAGAGGCAAAGAGGCAAAGAGGCAAAGAGGCAAAGAGGCAAAGAGGCAAAGAGGCAAAGAGGCAAAGAGGCAAAGAGGCAAAGAGGCAAAGAGGCAAAGAGGCAAAGAGGCAAAGAGGCAAAGAGGCAAAGAGGCAAAGAGGCAAAGAGGCAAAGAGGCAAAGAGGCAAAGAGGCAAAGAGGCAAAGAGGCAAAGAGGCAAAGAGGCAAAGAGGCAAAGAGGCAAAGAGGCAAAGAGGCAAAGAGGCAAAGAGGCAAAGAGGCAAAGAGGCAAAGAGGCAAAGAGGCAAAGAGGCAAAGAGGCAAAGAGGCAAAGAGGCAAAGAGGCAAAGAGGCAAAGAGGCAAAGAGGCAAAGAGGCAAAGAGGCAAAGAGGCAAAGAGGCAAAGAGGCAAAGAGGCAAAGAGGCAAAGAGGCAAAGAGGCAAAGAGGCAAAGAGGCAAAGAGGCAAAGAGGCAAAGAGGCAAAGAGGCAAAGAGGCAAAGAGGCAAAGAGGCAAAGAGGCAAAGAGGCAAAGAGGCAAAGAGGCAAAGAGGCAAAGAGGCAAAGAGGCAAAGAGGCAAAGAGGCAAAGAGGCAAAGAGGCAAAGAGGCAAAGAGGCAAAGAGGCAAAGAGGCAAAGAGGCAAAGAGGCAAAGAGGCAAAGAGGCAAAGATTGAGCGGCGCAAGTTAGTAAAGTATTTACGAAGTTCGCGAGGCATTTCACGTTTGCCGTTTCACGTTTGCCGTTTCGCGAGGCCATTGACCATTGACCATTGACCATTGACCATTGACCATTGACCATTCACCACTCACGACTTAGAATCAATAAAGAAACCAGACAATGAAAAGACTAACCTTGTTATTTTTGGTGGCAGTGCACATAGCGGCGGGGCAGAACCGTTATGAATTGAACAACGGCTGGGTATGTGCCGCCATGGGATCGGTGAAAACAACGGGCGATAAAATTTCCGCAGCATCCTATTCCGTAAAAGGGTGGATGCCCGCAACCGTACCCGGTACCGTGCTTACTTCATTGCTCGACAATAAAAAAGTACCCGATCCTTTTTACGGCATGAACAATGAAAAGATCCCCGATATTTATAAAACCGGCCGCGATCATTACACGTACTGGTTTGTAAAAGACTTTACCGAAAAAGCGCCGCAGGGCAACGAGCAGGTATGGTTGCAGTTCAGAGGGGTAAACTACAGCTGCGATATTTTTCTCAATGGAAAGAAAGTGAACGCCAACCGGCACTACGGCATGTTCCTGCGGCAGAACTATAACGTTACCCGCTTGCTGAACAGCAATGGCAACAACCGGCTTGCAGTGATCGTATATCCCATCGATCCCGTTGGTAACCCCAATGGCGGCCAGGGTGGGGATGGCACCATTGCCCGCAACGTTTCGCATCAGTATGTAGCGGGGTGGGACTGGATCCAGCCGATGCGTGATCGCAATACCGGCATCTGGGACAAAGTGTACATCGAAAAAACCGGTGCTGTAAATGTAAAGAACCCGCATCTTGTAACACAGGTGCCTGGCGTTCGTAAACCTGAAGGCCCGCAGCAACCTGCGCAAATACTGGCAAGCGCCGAACTCGAGAACGCTTCCGATAAAAAGAGGGACGGCGTGTTGCAATACCAGATCGATGGGCAAACGGTTAAACAAAACATTTCCATCGAGCCGGGCGAAGTAAAAGAAGTAAAGCTGCCGGTGTTCCAGCTCAACAATCCCAAATTATGGTGGCCTGCCGGTTATGGCCCGCAGCATTTATATACAGTGAAATTCCAGTTCATTGAAAACGGCGCCGTTTCCGATGAAGAAACGGTAACCGCCGGTGTACGTGAAATTCAAACAGGCTGGAATGCCATCACCCGCAGCAAACAGGTGGCAGTGAACGGACAAAAAATATTTATCAAAGGTGGTAACTGGATCATTTCCGACGCCATGTTGCGTTTTACCGATAAACGCTATGATGCCGAGATCCGCTATCACCGCGACATGAACCTTAATCTGATCCGTGTATGGGGTGGCGCGTTGATAGAACGCCCCGAGTTCTTCAATGCATGTGACAGGTATGGCATGTTGGTGATGCAGGATTTCTGGATGTCGGGCGATTGTAACGGCCGTTGGGTCGATCCCATGAAATCGGAAGATCAATGGACCCGCAGGAAATATCCCAATGATCACAACCTGTTTTTACATTCGGTTGCCGACCAGGTAAAAATGGTACGCAATCATCCTTCGCTGGCCATGTGGTGCGGTGGTAACGAGATCACGCCTCCCGAGGATATTCTGGTGCCGATGAGAGATTCTATATTACCCGCATTGGATGGTACGCGCTGGTTCGTCGATTATTCAAACAGCGATGAGATGTCGTATAATTCACTGGGCGGAAACGGCGATGGACCATATACCATACAACCTGTAAGTCACTTTTGGGAACACCGTACCTTCCCCTTCAATTCGGAAGTGGGTTCGGTGGGTGTAGGCGATTACGTTTCATTGCAGCGCTTTATACCACCGGCCAATATGCAGTTCCCGACGCATACACCCAAAAAAGTAGATTCCGTTTGGGAATATCATAAATACATCGGGTATGATCAGTACATTGCTCCGTATGGCAGGTTGTTCGATATTGCCGACTGGACCAGAAAAGCGCAGCTGGTAAATTATGATCAGTACCGCGCCCTGTCGGAAGGTTTCAGTAACCGCATGTGGGACTGGTACACCGGTTTCATCATTTGGAAAACCCAAAATCCGTGGACGGCTATGCGCGGGCAGATGTATGATTATTACCTCGACCCCAATGCCTGTTTGTTTGGCTTGCGTAAAGGCAGCGAACCCCTGCACGTCATGTGCAACCCCGTCGATGGCATGGTTACTATCGTAAACAATACCTTCGAAGAGCAGCGCAACCTGATGTTGTCTGTGCATTTTTACGATATGTACGGAAAAGACAGTTTTGTAACGCAGGTGTTCACATATATTGAACCGTCTTCGGCGAAGCGGATTCTGTCAGTAAAGGAGTTGATGACGAACCTGTCGAAAGAAAAAGGTGTTTTCCTTTCGCTGCAGTTGCTCGATGAGAAGAAACAGGTGATCAGTGACAATTTCTACTGGTATCCCGATGAAATAGGGAACTATACCGGTGTGGAGGCACTGGCGCCTGCGCTGTTAAAAACAAATGCCAAACAGTTGGGAAAAGGCAAAATTGAAGTAACGCTGACGAACCCGCCAACCAATACCGTGGCATTTTTTAACCGGGTTACGCTGGTTGATGCCAATAAAAAAGAACGGATCTTACCGGTGTTCTACAGCGACAACTACTTTTCTATTGTGCCCGGCGGTGAGAAAAAGATCACCATTGACTATGAGTCTTCCGCTGCACCTTTAATTATAGTCGAAGGCCAGAATGTGCGGCCCCAGGAAATAAAAGTGCAGTAAACGGATCCGGATAAACAATATTAGGCGGGTTCCCTTTATCGGGAGCCCGTTTTTTTTGGGAGTCATCTGCCGGAAGTAGAGCGCCTCGCACCGGCAGCATTCCTTTATTAACGTTGTCAACTTTTTCAACCTTTCAACCCACCCAACGGTCCACCTTTCTATTTATAGAGAAATCGTTATTTTACAACCTTTAAGCACATTAAAGCCTCTATTCCCGTATGAATAATCCCCGGCTCATTATTATATGTTACTTGCTGATGCAAACCGGTTTACAAAGCATTGCCCAACAAAAGAACTCCATAGGGGTGCAGCTGGTTGAGGTAAAAGCCGGCACGTTTGCCATGGGATCGAACCGGGGAAAAGAGGATGCCGATGAAAGCCCGGTACATGAGGTAACCATCTCAAAAAGTTTCAACATGTCGGCCACCGAGATCACCAATAAACAATATGAAGCATTCGATCCGGGGCATAGCCGGCTGCGTGGCAAAAACGGGTTCTCTTTGAAAGATGATGAAGCGGTGGTGTTTGTCAGTTATGAAGAAGCTGTCGCTTTTTGCGCCTGGTTATCGCGTAAGGAAGGAAAACCTTACCGGCTGCCTACGGAAGCGGAGTGGGAGTATGCCTGCCGTGCAGGTACCGTCACCGATTACCATACGGGTAATGAATTACCCCCGGCCATGCAGAAATTACAACATACGAACCGCACACCGGTGCCGGTGTCATTGCAGGTAGCGCAAACTGAACCAAATGCATTTGGATTATATGATATGCATGGTAATGTGGAAGAGTGGTGTTACGACTGGTATGGCGCTTATACCGCCGGTTCGCAAACCGACCCGGTTGGCCGGCAGTCGGGTATGAGCCGGGTTACAAGAGGCGGCAGTCATAATACGCCCGTGCGTTTCCTGCGCTCGGCCAACAGGCAGGGGATGTTGCCGGAAGACAAACACTGGCTTACCGGGTTCAGAATTGTACAGGCGCCCATGCCCCGTACCAAAGCATTACCGGCAGCACCTCCGGCCGCTCATACCATGCAGGTTGCACAACAAAAGTTTAGCTGGAATAATATAACGGAACCATTTTTCGATGCGCCGGTTGCCTATGTAATAAAACCTGACAGCAGTTCAGGTACTCCGTACTATAAACATAATCATTGTCCGGCCATTACCTGGTGCCCCAATGGCGATCTGCTTGCAGCCTGGTTCAGCACCAATGCCGAGTCGGGCCGTGAAATGGTGATCCTGGCAAGCCGGTTGCGCGCCGGTCATAATAAATGGGATACGGCATCGATGTTCTTTTGTGTACCGGATAGAAATACCACCGGCACCTCTTTATTATACGATCAAAAAGGTATGTTGTATCATATAAACGGTCTCGAAGCTGCAGGCGACTGGCAGAACCTGGCGATGGTGATGCGCAAAAGCGCCAATAACGGCGCTACCTGGTCGAAACCGGTGTTGATCGCACCGGAGCATGCAAAACGCCACCAGGTGATTGCCGGTTCATTAATTACAAAAGAAGGCTGGATGGTGCAGTTGTGCGATGCCGATCCCAGCTCACGAGGCGGAACAGCCATGCACATCAGTAAAGATAAAGGCGCGCATTGGTCAACACCATATACCCTGCCTGTAACACCATTGTTTAAGAATGGTGCAACGGGTGGACTAATTGCGGGTATTCATGCCGGTGTGGTGCAATTGAAAGATGGCCGCTTGCTGGCGCTGGGACGTAATGATAATATTAAAGTTGATAGTACGACCGAAAGAATGCCGGTAAGTATCTCCGCCGATCTTGGCGCTACCTGGCAATATGCTCCTTCTGTATTCCCACCTATAAGCAGCGGACAACGCCTGGTGTTGCGCCGTCTGAATGAAGGCCCGCTGTTACTGGTTTCTTTTACACATAGTCCGGGTAAATCAAATGTCGAGGGCATGGATTTCACCAAACCCGATGGGAAAGTGTTTAAAGGTTATGGAATGTATGCCGCCCTTTCTTTCGACGAGGGAAAAACCTGGCCGGTTAAAAAGTTGTTGACCGATGGAACCATCAGGCAACTCGACGGTGGTGCATGGACCGGTGTGTTCACCATGGATTCGACCCATGCCGAACCAAAAGGCTACCTGGCTGCCACCCAAACGCCCGATAATGTTATACACCTTGTAAGCAGCAACTTATATTATCGTTTCAATCTGGCCTGGTTACAGTTGCCGTAATCGGCAAACTCCAGCGCGGCGTACGTCGGCAATCCTTGCCCGTCCGAAACGTAAGCGAAGGCGGGGGCAATCGGCTTGAAATTCGGGCGGCGCAAGGTCGTAACGATATCCGAATAATCGCGAACCCTTTCACGTTTCACGTTTGCCGTTTCACGAGGCCATTCACGATTCTCCTTCATTAAGGGCAATAGCTTTCCCACCCGCTATAACGGTAACATTATATAGTGCTTGGCAATTTTATGATTGTAATCATTGTTTTTAATTTTTTTTTATTTGTCTGCATCAATTTTATGCAAATGATTGCCTCTAAAAAAAGAGTTGTTAAATCTTTATTACAAAATGGTATTTGCTTACACTTAGTATTATAAACCTTATGCCTTTGTAATTAGAGCCTTGTGCCTTGACTCTTACGCCTTGTGCCCTGGCTTGTGGCCTTCCGTTAAGCCAAAGTATAACCAAAACAAAACCAGAAAACTTAACACTTCACCGACCCCTTAACTGAGAGGGCTTTAACACCATTAGGGAGCATTGCAAAATGATTAGCAGTCTGAAAATGACCGCCTGTTCATCTCATGTCATTTTGTATCCAATCTTCTTATGGGAGTTATTTATTCATCATAAAACCAATTGCTAAATGAGACATGTTCGCCTGCTAATTGCATTTTTATTACTGCATTCAGCAGTACTGGCCCAAACACGACAAATATCCGGGTCTGTCAAAGACAAGGCCGGCACCGGAATTCCCGCCGTAACAATTAAAGTAAAAGGAAAAGCCAATCAAACCGTTACCGACATCAACGGTGCTTTTAGTTTACAGGTTCCAACTGGTAAAATACAACTTGTGGCAACATCGGTAGGCTACGGTGAAACAACCGTTGATGTAGCAGCCGATCAAAGCGACGTTGCAGTAACCATGTCGGAATCAGGAGAGCAACTGGGTGAAGTTGTTGTTACCGCGTTAGGTATTTCGAAAGAAGCCAGGAAGGTAGGGTATTCTGTGTCAACCGTTGTAGGTGACCAGCTTAACCAGGCAAGGGAAACCAATGTGGCCAATTCATTAAGCGGCCGCGTTGCCGGTTTAAAGGTTTCTGGTACCAATGGCGGTCCCGGCGGCACCGTAAAACTTTTATTGCGCGGTTTACCTAGTATGAATAACCCCGGCTCGCCGCTGTTTGTTATCAATGGCGTGCCGATGGACAATACACAAAGAGGCAGCTCCGGTGAGTGGGGCGGCGCCGATAACGGTGATGGTATCGGTAACATCAATCCCGATGACATTGAAACCATGACCGTATTGAAAGGTCAGGCCGCTTCTGCCCTCTACGGATCGAGAGCTACCAATGGTGTGATCCTTATTACTACCAAATCGGGTAAACGCGGTGATTTCTCGGTTGATTATAATTTGAACGTTATGGTTGACAGGGCCATTGACTTTACCGAGTTTCAATATGAATACGGACAGGGTGTTGGCGGTTTAAAACCGGCAACTGCTGTAGCCGCCCAGGCATCGGGCAGAATGAGCTGGGGCGAACGCCTCGATGGCTCGCAGGTTATTCAGTTCGATGGTAAAATGTATCCTTACAGCGCTCAGAAAGACAATATTGAAAATTTCTACAGAACCGGCCCTTCCATTACCAATACAGTGGCAGTTTCAAGAGGGGGTGAAAGCGGTTCATTCCGTTTATCATTATCGAACCTGAGCAATGAGTCAATCGTTCGTAACAGCGGGCTCGACAGAAAGACCGTGAACCTGAACATAGAACAAAGCATCACCAGCAAGCTGTCGATAAAAATGATGGCTAATTATATTGATGAAAAATCAAAGAACCGGCCGCAGTTGAGCGATGGTCCCATGAATGCCAACAATGGCCAGTTCCTCGCTACCAATATTGACCAGAATATTTTGAAACCTGGCTACGATCCGGTAACGGGTTACGAAACACAGTTCAGCGATGATGAATATGTAACCAATCCGTGGTTTGTGGTGAACCAGTATGTAAACAATCTTGGCCGTAAACGTCTCATTACATCAACAGCCGTGCGGTACGAGTTTACCAAATGGCTGTATGCACAAGGCCGGTTGGGTTACGATATATCGCACGACCGGTTGTTTAAAGTAGAACCCTGGGGAACGGCTTATACAACTAACAGGGCCGGTAATTTACAGGACCTGCAGTCATGGGAGCGTTATGAATTGAACGTAGATGGATTGATCGGCGCTAGCCATAAGATCACCGATGACCTCAGTTTTGATGCGGCCATTGGCGCCAACATTCGCAAGAACCAGGATGAAAGAATAAAGATCGGCGGCGGCCCGTTCATTCTCCCTTATCAATATTCATTCAATAACGTACAGAATTTTAACCGGGATTATGATTTCAACAAATCGCAGGTGAATTCGGCCTACTATACTGTTGACTTTGCCTGGAAAAATTTTCTTACAATCGGTACCACCGGCCGGTATGATGCTTATTCAACCCTGCCATCAGGCAACAATGACGTTTTCGTTCCCTCGGTTTCTGCCAGCCTGATCTTCTCTGAGTTAACCCATATCAGGGACCTGAATTTCGGTAAACTAAGGGCCTCTTACGCGGTTACCAGTAACGAGCTTACAACGCCGTATGAAACCAAGGTATATTATTCCCTGGGAAATAATTTCAATGGAGTGCCCATGGGGCAGTTCAATACTTCATTGCCAAGTGGTTTGTTAAAACCTTTTACGGTATCAGAGTTTGAGATCGGCACCGAGTTGCGCATGTTTGGAAACAGGTTGAATGTAGATGTGGCTTATTTCACCAAGAAAACAAGGGATGAGATCATGAATGCCACATTCAGCATTGCTACAGGTTACACCAGTGGGTACATTCCAAATGGTCAAACCCAGAACAAAGGAATTGAAGTGCTGGTAAGCGGTTCACCTGTTAAGACCAAGGACTTCAGCTGGACTGCAACCTTGAACTTCACATCGGTTAACAACAAAGTGTTAAGAACCGATGCTGCCAACAGGCCTGTACCCCAGGGTCAGAACCGCGGAACATTAGGTAATGCCATTACAGCTTATGTTGTAGGTTTTGCCGGTCCGCAGATCCTGGCTTATGATTACAAGCGCGATTCAAAAGGTGAAATCGTGGTGGATGCATCAGGTTATCCATTGCGGGGCGATAGTTTGCTGGCCTGGGGTAGCGTGTTGCCAAAAGTGTATGGCGGTTTGAACAATGAGATCAACTTCAAGGGAGTTACGCTTTCTTTCCTGATCGATTATAATTTTGGTAACAAAATACTCAGTGCTACCAGCTATTATTCCATTCTCCGCGGCCTGAACAAAATGACACTGGAAGGCCGTAACGGAATAACAAAAGGGGTAACGGAAGCCGGCGCACCCAATACCACACAGGCCGATGCCCAGGGATATTACCGCGCACTGGCGCAAAATGTAACTTCTGTTCACGTGCTCGACGGCGATTTCATCAAACTTCGCCAGGTACAATTAAGTTATACCTTACCAGCAGCGATCGTTAGCAAATCAGTGATCTTCAGATCAGCTCAGATCTCATTGGTTGGCCGCAACCTGTGGACCATCATGAGGAAAAGTGATAACATCGATCCCGAATCACAGTTCGGTTCCAATGTTCGATACGCTGGTATTGAAGGAACAAGTTTGCCTTCAACCCGTACTTATGGTGTTAACCTGAATTTGAAATTCAAAAAATAGAGCACGGCAGAAGAGCGATTATTAAACATTAAAATTTCCCAAATGAAAAGAGGACTTATATATATATGGCTGGCAGTATTTGCGCTGGTAACGGGATGTAAAAAAGATTTCGATGCTATCAATACCGATCCCAACCAGGTAGCGCCTTCCAATTTCAACTCCGATTATTTTTTGTCGGGCAGCCAGTGGAATTATATCAATGGCATTACCGGTTATAACGGCGCCATTCTGTTCCAGAGCGGCTGGGCGCAGATCCTTGCTTCCACTACATCGGGCGCTGCGAACTATTACAGCAATATGGATAAATATGTGCCATCGGGCCAAACCAACGACTATTCGGGCCGCGGGTTCGATCTCGGTTATAAAAGCGCCCGGCTGTCGCAGGAGATCATAAAGAACTATGCCGACAACCCCGAAAAGGTGAATGTTGTAAGCGCCGCCACTGTAATGAAAGTACTCGCCATGCAGTTCGTTACTGACCTATATGGCGACGTTCCATATTCCCAGGCATTGCAGGCAGCAGCAAATATTACACAGCCGGTGTACGACAAACAACAGGATATTTATAATTCCATGTTGACCGAGCTCGATGAGGCATTATCAAAATTTGATGCGTCAAAGCCAAAACCTGCAGCCGATCTGTTCCCATATGCAGGCGATGTAGACAAATGGAGAAAGTTTGGATATTCTCTGATGTTGCGCGTGGCTATGCGGTTGACAAAAGTAGATCTGGCAAAGGCACAGCAATATGCTGAAAAAGCAGCAGCCGGTGGTACCCTGTCATCTGTTTCTGAAGATGCCTATATCAGGGGCGACAATGCCAGCGGGTACCGCAGTGAGAACTCGCGTTCTCTTATCACTCCGGCCGATTTCTACCAGGTAAAATGGAGCAAAACGCTGATCGACTTTCTTAAAGCAACGAACGATCCGCGCGTAAGCGCCATCGCAGAACTTCCACCAGCCGGCATTGCCGGGGCCCAAAATCCTGATCTTACCGGCAATAATACCTTTGCCAACCAGATGGGATTGCCTAATGGCTGGGACCTGAATGGCGGTGCAACAGATATTACCAATGCACCCGGTTATCCCGGCGCATCGGGCAATGACCCCATAGGCAATTATTCACGGCCACGTCAGGCTGTATATACCAATCTGAACAGCCCACAGTTTGTTTTAACATATGCAGAATCTGAACTGTTACTGGCCGAAGCAAAAGTGAGAGGCTGGAACGTAGGCGCTACTACGGCCGCCATGCATTATGCCAATGCAGTATCGGCTGGGCTGCAATCCCTGTCAGCCTTTGGCCCTGCTGCTACCATTGCTCCGGCAACGGCCAATGCGTATGCCGCTGCCCACCCGTTGAATACTTCATCAACAGCGGCTTCGCTGAAACAGATCAATGAACAATACTGGGCTACCACCGGCATTCTGTTGAATTTTGTAGAAGCCTGGAACAACTGGAGAAGATCGGGTTATCCCTTACTGACGCCGGTTGTTTATCCCGGTAACTTTTCGGGCGGTAATATTCCGAGAAGACAGTTGTATCCAACAACAGAGGCCTCTATCAACCCGGCCAACTACCGGTCGGCGGTAGGCAGCCTTACAGCAGGCGATGTATTTCAATCGAGGGTTTGGTGGGATAAATAACGTTTAGGGTTTATGGTTTGTGGTTTGTGAACGTTGTAGCCCCTGAGTATTATTTTTTGCTGGCTGGCATTTCGGGCTATGCAATTATTACTTAGGGGTTTCGGCCTAAAGAACCACAAACCATAAACCACAAACTACAAACTGATGGTTATATGATAAGAATACTAATTATAACGGTATTTGTTAATTGTATTTTTATTGCTGCACCGCAGTCGCAGCCCCTTTTTGAATTTTTAACTCCCAAACAAACCAATATTCAGTTTGTAAACCGCATCAGCGAAACAGAGAATCTGAACGTGCTCGCGTATGAATATTTTTATAATGGCGGCGGCGTGGCGGTGGGTGATATAAACAATGACGGGCTCGAAGATATCTTCCTGGTATCTAACATGGGCGAAAACAAGTTGTACCTGAACGGCGGGAAACTGCAGTTTAAGGATATAACAAAAGAGGCAGCGAAAGAACTGGCAGGAAGAACCGGAGGCTGGAAGACCGGTGTAACCATGGCCGATGTAAACGGCGATGGCTGGCTGGATATCTATGTTTGTTATTCCGGCAAAGTGAGCGACGATATGCGGCGCAACCAGTTGTTCATTAACCAGGGCAATGGTAAATTCAAAGAAGAAGCGGCAGTTTATGGTATCGATGATAAAAGTTATGGCACACAGGCCGCCTTTTTCGATTATGACAACGATGGCGACCTCGATCTGTTCTTACTGAACCATAGCACAAAGAAGATCGATAATATGGAACTGGCCCGGCACCGCGATGAAGTAGATGAACTGGCTGGTAACAAACTGTATGAAAACCGGAACAATCATTTTGTCGATGTTTCAAAAAAAGCGGGTATCAGGCAAAACCCGTTAACCTTTGGTTTAGGTATTGCCGTTGCCGATATCAACAAAGACGGCTGGCAGGATGTATATGTTACCAACGATTACAACGAGCCCGATTACATGTACCTCAACAATGGCAACGGCACATTCACCAACAATGCCGATAAAAGCCTGCGTTACCTGTCGCAGTTTTCAATGGGCGTCGATATTGCCGATTTCAACAACGATGCATTGCCCGACATCATTACGCTCGATATGCTGCCCGAAGACAACCGGCGTCAAAAACTATTACAGCTGCAGGAGAACTACGAATCGTTTGCCCTGATGGTAAACCAGGGGCTCAACCCGCAGTATATGCGTAATATGCTGCATTTGAACAATGGCGGCCCCCTCCCGACCTCTCCGCCAGCTGGCGGAGGAGGAGATAGGGCTCTTTTCACCCCCTCCACCGGAGGGGGCAGGGGGGAGGCTCCTTCCTTCAGCGAAATTGGCCAGCTGGCCGGCATATCGAATACCGATTGGAGCTGGTGCCCGTTACTGGCTGATTATGACAACGACGGTTACAAAGATCTTTTTGTCACCAACGGTTATTTACGCGATTACACCAACAAAGATTTTCTGCGTTACTGGGGCGATTACAAAGTAAAAAAGGCAATGGACCGTGAACCTGTTCTGCTGATGGACCTCATACGGGTTATGCCCTCAACAATGTTGCCTAATTATATTTTCAGAAACAATCACAACTGCACCTTTACCAACCAGCAGAAACAATGGGGAATGGAAAAGCCGGCCATCTCATCCGGCGCGGTATATGCAGACCTGGATAACGATGGTGACCTTGACCTTGTGATAAATAATATCAATGAACATGCGTTTGTATACCGGAATACCGCACGTGAAAACACGAAGGCCGGCTATGTTTCCCTAACGTTGCATTACAAAAAGCCCAACTGGTTTGCCATTGGCGCCAGGGTTTATCTGTATCAGAACAAAACGGTACAATATGCAGAGGTAAATCCGGCGCGCGGGTATCTTTCCTGTTTACCTGTTCGCCAGCATTTTGGTGTTCACAATTCCGCAACAATAGATTCAATAAAGATCGTTTGGCCCAACCGTACGGTGCAACTGCTTACCAACGTAGCCGCCAATAAAGAAATTACGGTTGAATACGAACAACCGCCCCAACCCATTATAGAAGAAAAACCGGTTTATGCAAAGACCATTTTTGCGCCGGCCGATAAATTATTTACTTATAAACATACCGACCTAAGCGAAAATGATTTCAAACGCCAGTTGCTGATGTTGTTCATGTACAGCAAAACGGGTCCGGTGATAGCAAAAGGCGATGTGAATAAAGACGGGCGGGAAGACCTGTTTGTAAGCGGCGATAAAAACAAACCTGCCAAAATCTATATTCAGAATACGAAGGGGCTGTTTTATGAGGAACCCAATGTTATCGGTGATGAAAATACATCCTGCATTGCGGCTTCCGCATTTTTTGATGCAGATGGCGATGGTGATCAGGACCTGTATGTTGCCAAAGGCGGTTATGCGTTGTTTGAACCCGGTACCCGGGCCCTGCAGGATGAACTATATCTGAACGACGGCCGCGGGCAATTCAAACCCGCGAAGGATGCACTGCCCAACCTGGGCGCTAACAGCAAATCATGCGTTCGGCCCTGCGATTATGACGGCGATGGCGATATCGACCTGTTTGTTGGCGGCCGTGTTATACCCGGTTACTATCCACTGACGCCAACTTCTTTCCTGCTGGTAAATGATGGCAAAGGGAAATTCACTACCGCAACCGTTCCTTTTACACAGGCAGGTATGGTAACCGATGCGCAGTGGGCCGATCTGGATAAAGACGGCCGGAAGGACCTGGTGCTTTGCGGCGAGTTTATGCCGGTAACCGTGTTTATGAACACCGCCAACGGGTTTGTTGATAAAACAAGCGCCTGGTTCAATAAGAATGCCAACGGTTTTTGGTTTACCCTGCATGTGACCGATGTTGACGGGGATGGCAATGAAGATATCATTGCCGGCAACATGGGCCTGAACACCTGTATAAAAGTATCGGATAAGGAACCGGGCGAGCTGGTGTATGCCGATTTCGACAGCAATGGTTCTGTTGATCCTTTCTTTAATTTTTATATTCAGGGTGTAAGTTATCCGTTTGTCAGCCGCGATGAATTGAATGACCAGATCTACCCCATGCGCAAACGGTTCACTTCATATGCGGCTTATGCGCAGGCAACCCTCAACGATATTTTTTCAAAGGAGGAACTGGAAAAGGCAAACCGGTTAACTGTGACCGAAACCCGTACCCTTGCTTTTTTGAACCGGAACGGGAAAATGGAACCCGTTGAATTGCCCATGCAGGCACAGTTTTCGGTAGTTACCAGTATTCTTTCCGATGATTTTAACGGCGATGGAAAGAAAGACCTGTTACTGTTGGGAAATCGTTCCGATAACCGGTTGAAGATCGGTTGTATAAATTCAAGTTATGGCTGTTTGTTAAGCGGTGATGGAAAAGGCGGGTTTAATTATATTGATCAGCCCAATTCGGGGTTGAATATAAAAGGCGATGTAAAAGCCGCTGTGGAATTAAAAGCGAACGACACAAAATATATTATAGCAGGTATCTGTAATGAAGCCATGGAATTTTATAAAGTACAGTAATATGCTTAAAGAGTCTCTTCGTTTGTTTGATATGTCAAACCGGTGCCTGGAAACGGGCGCCGGTATATTTTCCATTGCCTGCATGCAACGAATTGGAAAATATATGCTTCTGGTTATACTGTTACTGGGTCAACAGAGAACCATTGCTCAACCAACGGCTGTTAAAGCAAGGGTAATGCAGAAAAGTGAAGCGGCATTTACCCGTTATCTGCAGCCCGCCGTTTTTTCTTTATCGAAAATAATGATGCACGACGTGGTGAATCCGCCTGCGGCTGCCCGTTACTATGCCTATTGTATGCTGGGCGCTTATGAGATCATTTCGCAAAACGATTCTACGCTCACTACGCTGAATAACTTACTGAAACAATATGAACGGCCGTTGATAACCACCAAACGCGGCAGTTACGATCCCCGCATTGCAGCCATATATTGTATTATGGAAACAGGCAGGCTTATGTTGCCATCGGGTTACCGCCTGCAGGAAGAAGAGGAACAATTCATTGCACAACAAATTAAAGCCAGGGTGCCGCGGGCAATGCTCGACAGTTCGGTTGCAGTTGCCAATTACATTGCCGCGAAGATGGCCGGCTATGCCAAAGCCGACCGCTACGGTAAGTTAAGCGCACAGCTGAGGTATACCCCGGTAAAGGGCGACAGCTACTGGTATCCCACGCCGCCGGCCTATATGGAAGCGGTAGAGCCTAACTGGAAAACGATACGCCCGCTGGTGATCGATTCGTGTAACCAGTTTTTACCAAAGCCGCCGGTTGTGTTCAGTAAAGACAGCGCCAGTGAATTTTACAAAATGGCTAAAGAAGTATATGATGTTTCGGTAAAACCAACCGAGGAGCAACTGAACATAGCTTCGTTCTGGGATTGCAACCCGTTTGTTGTAGCCACCTCGGGGCATATGATGATCGGGTTTAAAAAGATCAGTCCGGGCGGCCACTGGATGAACATTGCCGGCATAGCTGCTCAGCAGGCGCACTTGAGTTTCAATGCTACCATTACTGTGCAGATGCTGACAGGCATTACCATCCATGATGCGTTCATCAGCTGCTGGGATGAAAAGTACCGGTCGAACCGCATCCGGCCTGAAACCTATATCAACCGCTATATCAATATAAAATGGCAGCCCCTGCTGCAAACCCCGCCCTTTCCCGAATACACCAGCGGCCATAGCGTGGTATCAACAGCCGCCGCTGAAGTGCTTACCTATATGTTGGGCGATAAGTTAACGTATACCGATAATTCCGAAGAAATATTCGAGATCCCCGCAAGAACATTTACTTCTTTCCGGCAGGCCGCGGATGAAGCCGCGGTTTCACGGCTGTACGGCGGCATTCACTATCGCGATGCTATTGTGAATGGGCAGGACCAGGGCAGGGAAGTGGGGATGTTTATCGTTGGCAGATTGAAGGCGGTAGGGATGAAGCCGGTGAAATGAGTTGTCTGGCAAGGCAATAGCTGTAAAAGAATGGAAATGTCCCCGTTTGAGATCCAGACCGGTACTCCTGCCTTTCTTATACAGCAGATCAAAAGGAGAGGTGAATTCCGGTAGCTGATCTGACAACCGGAAATTTTGTAATTTTAAAGTATGGATGCCGATATTCATACCTTGTACGAATCAGATTTCTACCGTGTTATGGATTTCAGGTGCCGGTGCACCGAATGCCGTACTTCGAAGCCTGAATATAATACGGAGTTTTGTATAAGCTTTGTACGAAAAGGCAATTTCCTGTTCAATGTTTTCAGGCGGTCGCTCGATTCCTATAGCGGTTGCGTGCTGGTGACCAAACCCGGGTATGAACGCACGGTTACCCATACCCATGCCATTCCCGACGAATGCACCATCTTTGAATTTAAAACCGGCTTTTTTAAAGCAATGCTGGAACATTATGGCAAAATTCCTTTCTTCACCGATAACGATTGGCACTCCACGCTTATAAAAACAAATGCGGAAACCGAGTTCCTGCATTTTCATATTATAAAACTGATACTTAACCGTACGGGCGGCAAGCTGCAGATAGATAACCTGGTAATGGAGGTGATTGAAAAAGTGCTGAGCAATATAACCAATTATAAACCCGATCTGCGCATCAATACCCGGTTAAAGCAAAATCACCTGGTTACCATAGAAAGGGCAAAGGACTTCCTCTCAAATCATTTTACCGACGATATTTCCCTGATGCAGATCGCTGAGTATTGCTTTGTGAGTCCCTTCCATTTCAGCCGCCTGTTCAAAACTTTTACTTCAGAAACGCCGCATCAATTCCTGTTAACGCTTCGACTCAAGAATGCCGAATTGTCATTACGCAATACAGCACAACCGGTTGCTGATATCGCTTTTTCATCAGGATTCAATAGTGTAGAACATTTTACGGCTGCATTTAAACAAAAGTATAATTGTCCGCCCGCCGCCTACAGGCAGCAACATGCGGTAGCTTCCGGTACTGGCAATAAGACGTATTATCATTACAGCAAACTATAAGGAAGGCTTTGCCTGTTATGAGCTCTACTTCGACTTCAGTGGCGATAGCGAGCACGAACTGATTATCAGCATGCATATCCCATATCTTCAAGCAAGGCCCTTCCGTCATTGTTTCAATGAATAGTATAGAAGCGGTAAAACTGCTGTTGCAAAAGGGACGAAGGTGGGAAATGCCATCCTGGAATGCAATCAGGGCGACCGCTGTTTGCAAAGGGAAATACTTAAGCTGCTTGTAGATCATGGAGGGAACGTTGACCACCTGGGATATTGGAAACGAACAACACTTTATTATGAAATTGAGAACTGGGTGAATACTTTTCAAAACATGGCAGCCGCAAGAAGCAATAATCCTAATAGGGTGGCAGGGCATGAAGCGGATTTCAAAAATCATTCTTTCAATATTCCTTTTTTAATTCAATTGGCCGCCAACCCTTTCAACTGTGACGGAGAGAACTCCGGTTATCTCACCCTGTTGAGACAGAAATGGAGTGAAAACTACATTAATGCAACAGGAGTTGAAAAGTTTGTTGAGAATGCCGGAAGATAACAGCATAAAATCATAATGAATTTAGCAGGATTCCTTAAGTGCTTCGGAAAACGGCTGTATAGCTTTGCTGAAAATACAGCGTTATGAAAGATCAATTATTGTCAATCATCGAAAATTCAAGGAAGTACACATTACAGGTTGCCGCGGCCATGCCCGACAAAGATTATCATTACAAACCAACCGGCGCCGGTTGGGATTTTGGTGAATTATTGAACCACATAGCTTATGGTATTCACTGGTGGGAAGAAAATTATATCAAAGGTACTAAGACGGAATGGGCCCCGCCGCCGGCAAAGAAAACCAAAAAGGATGTAGTGGCATTGCTTACGAAGGCATTCGATTCACTGCAAAATACGGTTAAAGGGCAAACGCTCGATGAGCAATCGGGTTACGGTGCTCATGCAACGCTCGATCATATTACCCATCATCGCGGCCAGGCGGTTGTATATTTACGTACCCACGGTATTGAGCCGCCGGAGTATATGTATTAAAGTTATTGTTATGGTGGGTTATCGGCCAGTTGGCGGATGACCCATTTTTATTTAAGCTGTTATTTGCGGCGGGTGAATTCCTGGCAGTAAAAATATGCAATATGTTGAACCCTTGCTATAAAAAAACGGCTGTCACCCGACAGCCGCTATTCGTATTTTGGTAACAAGTTTTCTAAGTTATGCCTTGTTGGCTTTTCTTATGAACATCATAGCCAGGCCAAAGATGAGAAAAGAAACGCCTGTATAGGCATTCAGTTTATTGGCAAGATCGGATCCCAACAACAGGATCAGTGATACAACCGAAAAGAACAGGCCAATGACAAATTGCAGATCGTTTAATTTTTTGTACATGGAAGCAATTATTGGTTAAAAGAAAATTATGTTCAACAGTAAGGTGATCGCCAACAACAGCAGACCCAGCGGTACCACCCGCAAATACCATTTTTGTTCGTGGTACTTCGGTTTCTCCGTTAACGAATATACTAAACCTTTTAATTCCTCGTCGGGTTTGGGTTTGGTAAACAGGCTCACTATGATTGTTGTAAAGAAATTGAAGGTCCACGATACGGCAGCTACGATAAATGCCTGACCCATACCGCTTTTGATGGTATACCATTCGGCTATCCAGCCGCCCTTGCCTTCGGCAACGGTAAGCCCGTGCGTTGCGGCGGCGGCGGCGGTTCCCACAACCAGTCCCCAAAAGGCGCCATGGCTTGTGGTTCGTTTCCAGAACATCCCCAGCAGGAAAGTGGCAAACAGCGGACCATTCACAAAACCAAATACGAGTTGCAGAAAGTCGTTGATGTTGTTAAAGCTTTTGGCAATGTATGCAGTAGCAATGGAAATAAGGATGCCCACCACCGTTATGACCTTGCCCACCAGCAGGTAATGCCGGTCGCTTTTATTCTTTACAAAATACGATTGATAAATGTCAAAAGTGAACACGGAGTTGAAGGCGGTAACGTTACCGGCCATGCCGCTCATGAACGAAGCGATGAGCGCGGTAATGCCCACACCAAGGATACCGGTAGGGTAGTAGTGCGCGATCATCGATGGCAGGGTCATGGTATAATCCAGTTCGCCATTGGCGGTTGTTGGTATGCTATAGCCCTTTGATGCAAGGGCAGGTTGCATTAAGGTAATGGCAATAAGCCCGGGTAATACCACTATCAGTGGCATCACCATTTTAGGAATGGCAGCAATGATCGGTGTGCGTTGTGCATCGCCCATATTGCGGGCGATCATGGCCCTTTGCACTACAAGGAAGTCGGTGCACCAGTAACCGAACGACATTACAAAACCCAGCCCGAAGATCAATGACATAAAGTGCAGTCCCATGGGATTATCGTTGGCGTTACCCATGTATTTCCAGGCATGCGTCATTTCGGGTTGTAATAACGATTTGATATTATCCCAGCCACCGGCATCGTGCAGGGAAATTACTACCAGGGGTGATAGTCCCAATACAATTAAGAAGAACTGCAATACTTCATTATATACCGCACTGGTTAAACCGCCGAGGAAGGTGTATACCATTACAATGCCGGCCGAAACCCATATAGAGATATCGAAATCCCAATGGAGGATCGTTTCCATCAGTTTTGCCAGTGCATACAATGAAATGCCCGATGAAAACACCGTCATAACGGCAAAGGAGATAGCATTTAAGCCCCGCGTTTTTTCATCAAAGCGAAGCGACAGGTATTCGGGCACACTGCGGGCGCGGCTGCCATAATAGAACGGCATCATAAAAACGCCAAGGAATACCATGGCGAAAATGGCGCCTACCCAATAGAAGTGGACGGTCATTATGCCGTACTTGGCGCCGGATGCCACCATTCCAATCACTTCCTGGGCGCCAAGGTTGGCTGATATAAAAGCGAGACTGGTGATCCAGAGCGGGATACTGCGGCTGCTGGTAAGAAAATCATTACTTGATTTTATTTTCTTTTTTATAAGAAAACCAACGCCAATAACAAAAATGAAATAAACAAGAATGATCAGGTAATCGGCAAGTTCTAAGCGCATGTGCAATCGTTAACTGTGTGTGATAGTTTCATGCACAATATATTTCTTTCATTTCATTATTATGATCTGAATCATAGATAGGGAGAAAAAGTTACGAATACGGTTGCGTGGGCCGGAAGCCCCGGGTTGAAAGGTTAATAGAGTTGCTAATGTTGATGGAGGGGTATTAAGATAACTAATTGGATAGCTTTAGCTTGTTGGCCTTGGATTTATAAGTTGATATGTTGACAAAGCTGGAACCGGAATTTCTGACCTTCTGGCCGGTGTCAGGCTCGCATTTGCTGGGGTGGCCCGGAATATAAACCCCGGAAACAGGTAACTGGTAACCGGGAACATTGAATTTTGAACTAAAAACTAATATTTGACCTTTATCAACTCTATCAACATTATCACCTTTTCAACTTCCTCCTGCAGTCGACTCCCGTTCAATAAGAACCGAAGGTATCACCATCCGCTCCTTGCTTAAATCAAATGTACTCTTTTCAATTCCTTTAAAAAGCAGGGTGGCGGCAGCTTTGCCAATTTCAAAGGCGGGCTGGGTAATGGTGGTGAGCGGGGGATTCAGGATGGGGGCCGTGTCGAGGGTGGCAAACGCTATCACTTTGATATCCTCTGGTATATGTATGCCCAATTCATGACAGGCAAGATAAACCGGGGTAACGATCTTTTCAACCGAAGCGATCAATCCATCGGGGCGGTGTTTATTTTGCAAAATGGTTTTTATTTGATCATACATGCTGTCGTTATCGGTACAATATATTATCTGTTGGTTTGCTTCCGGTATACCGGCTTCAGTAAGCGCCGCTTTAAATCCTTCTTCCCGGTTCAGGCAAATAGGCAGGCTTTGCGAAATGCTTACAAATGCCGGTTTGCGGCAACCTTTCTTTAATAAATGATTGGCTGCCATAAGGCCACAGTCGTAATCATTGGTTGTCACTCTCGCGGTTTCTATCGATTCCTGTTCACGGTCGAAAAAAACAACCGGGATATTATTGGCCTGTAACTTAATAATATGTTCGGCTGATTTGGTTTCGCTGGAAATGGAGATCAGCACCCCGTCTACCCGACCACTCTGACAGTCTTCGAGAATGGTTCTTTCGTTGGCGAATTTTTCGTGCGATAAATAGATAAGTACGTGATAACCTTTGGTTTCGGCAATAGACTGAATGCCATTGATGGCGAGCGAGAAAAAGTTATCGGCCACTTCGGGCAGCACTACCGCAATGGTTTTACTTTTCTTTTTGCGCAGGCTGCTGGCGTATGGATTAGGTACATAATTTAACTGCGCTGCCAGCTCCAGTACCTTCTTTTTTGTTTCATCACTGATCTCATAACTATCGCGCAACGCTTTTGAAATAGTTGAAACTGATAGTTGCAACTGTTCTGCTAAAACCTTTATGTTGACTTTACTCATCGGACTGTTTAAGGTCTAAGTGCCTGTTTTACAGACTATTTTATCTTGCAAATTGCTGCAATTTCTCGCAACCGTTTTCGTAAATAAAGTTAAACGATAGCTAACAATCTTTAGCAAAAAAGTAGAACTTAGTTTTGAATTCAACACCAGTCTTAATAAAAAAACGATTGCATGGCAGCTCCTGGTAAATTCACCGAGAAAGAAATTAATCCGCTTGGCAGTTTGGATGAGTGGGAAGACGACGTTCTGCAACGCTATCCAGATCCCGATACAATTGCAAAAGAAAAATCAAAAGAAGCATACCGTAATTACGAAGAACCCGGCCGCGATACCGTGCGCGAGTTCTACCGCCTTAATCATACGCACCAGACGTTTGCGTTCGTTCAACAGAAAAGAAAAGATTTTTTACAGTTCAATCGTAAAGAAATGTCGGTTTGGGATGCGTTCAATTTCCTGAACCAGCTGGTTGACGATTCCGACCCCGATACAGATCTCGACCAGTTCCAACACCTGTTACAGGCATCGGAAGCCATACGTGCCGACGGCCACCCCGACTGGATGGTGCTCACCGGTTTGATGCACGATATGGGCAAGGTACTTTGTTTATTTGGCGAGCCGCAGTGGGCAGTTGTTGGTGATACGTTCCCGGTTGGCTGCGCTTATTCAGATAAAGTTGTTTATCCCGAATTTTTTAAGAACAATAATGATTACACCGATCCCGTTTTTAGCACTAAACTAGGGGTATATACGCAAAATTGCGGATTACGAAATGTAAGCATGTCATGGGGACACGACGAGTATGTTTATCAGATGTTGAAAGATTATTTACCCGAGCCTGGCTTATATATGCTGCGGTATCACTCATTTTATGCCTGGCATCGCGAGGGCGCTTATGGCCATCTGTTAGATGATCACGATCGTGAAATGCTGAAATGGGTTAAGTTGTTCAACCCATATGACCTGTATTCAAAATGTCCCACACCACCAGATTGGAAGCAGCTTCGGCCCTATTATGAGGACCTGGTTGCTAAATACCTACCATCGACCATAAAATTTTAGTAGCAAACAAAAAAGTCTCACCCGAAAACTTTATCCATTCCTTGTTTTATTTCACTGAACAGGTAAGCTATGCCTATGCGTATAGTTGATGAATCAGTGTGCAGGTAATCGTATGCAATGTAAAACACAATTTTCAGGTAGTTGTGTTTTTTTAGAGATATGCATATAAATGTGACTAATACATTTAATTGACTTTAAAAACCGGAAGAAAGATTTAACACTTTAACCTAAAACTTACGTTATGAGATTGCTTGGTCGGTCGCTCCCGAAAGGCGCGGGTAAACGCCTATTGCTTCTGCTATTCTTAACGCCGCTGTATCTGCTGGCACAATCACAGGAAGTTTCCGGAACCGTAAAAGACTCTACGGGTCGCCCATTGGCTGGGGTTTCGGTTTCTGTAAAGGGAAAGAATCTTGTTACTATTACAAAGTCGGGTGGTACGTTCATCATTCCTGCACAAACAGGAGATGTACTGGTATTTAGTGGTGTTTCACTCGAGAATCAGGAAATTTTGATTGGAAGTAAAACAACGCTTGATGTTACTATGCAAACCTCAGCCTACATGATGACTGATGTGGTGGTGGTAGGTTATGGTAAAGGGTCACGTAAAACCCTTTCCAGTGCTATTACATCTGTTAAACCCGAAGACCTCAACCGAGGCGCCATTGGCGATGTAGGCCAGTTGCTGCAGGGTAAAGTACCGGGTCTTAACATCACTGCCAATGGTGACCCAAACAGGCCTGCGGCAATTATTCTGCGCGGGGCCTCCACTATTAATAGTCCCCAGGGACCTTTCTATGTAATTGATGGTATTCCCGGCGCCGATATCAATACCGTTGCACCGGATGATATTGCTTCCATCGATGTGCTGAAGGATGCTTCGGCTACGGCCATTTATGGTAATAGAGCCAGTAACGGCGTAATAATGGTTACTACCAAAAGAGGTAAAAAGGGAGCATTACAGGCTACCTACAATGGCTATGTCGGTATTGAATCGGTTACAAATGGTTTGGATCTGATGGATACCACACAATTAAGAGAATATGTTCGCAAGAACAATTCATCGATAAACCCTAATGATGATAAAGGGGCCAGCACCGACTGGATGAAGGCCATTCAAAAAGATAATGCTTTTTCTCATAATCATAACATATCGTTCAGCGGCGGTACCGATAAAAGTACCTACAGCGCCAGCCTGAACTACCTGAAAAAAGATGGTATCATATTGCAAAGCAGTCTGGAAAGAGTGATCGCCCGCATTTCGGCCGAGCATCGTGCGCTGAACGATCATTTGATCTTCGGGTTGAATTTGATGAGCAGCAACAGTAAGGCCTCCAATGTTCCTTTCCAGAACATGGTGTTTCAACAGGCTGTAAAATACAACCCCACCTCTCCGGTATATAATGCCGATGGTACATTTTTCGAAAACCTGAACAATACGGGCTATTTTAACCCGGTTTCCATTATTAAAAATGCGAAAGATGATACCAAATACGGGTCATTACAGGGCGCATTTACCGTGGAAGCCAAACTGCCGTTCGGATTTACCTATAACATGAACCTGGCTTATCAAAGAGGTACCTGGCTGCATGGTGAATATTACAGCAAGTATTATTCACAATATTATAACAGCAGTAATTTTTATACCAACGGAGACCCAGGTGGCGGCCGCTCATTGCGTAATTTCTATTCAAGTGGTTTAGCGTACAGGGGATATTACCAGGGTACTACTAAAACACTGGAGTCGTATTTAACCTGGGCAAAACGTTTGGGGCTGCATAATATCAAAGCAGTAGTGGGTTACAGCTGGCAAAAGAACACCAGTGGAGATGGTTTACAAAACAGCCAGACCAATTTTATCTCTGATTATACTTCCTACAATAACATGAGTTTGGGTAACTATCAAACGGTAAATGGTTTTGTTGTGGATTTTGGCGGTACGTTATACCAGGAAACGAATTTTATCTCTGATTTCGCCAGGCTTAACTACGATTTTAATGAAAAGTATTTGTTACAGGCTTCGGTGAGAAGAGATGGCAGCTCTGTATTTGGTAAAAATAAAGAATGGGGTTATTTCCCTTCTGTAGGAGCGGCCTGGCGCATTTCACAGGAAGATTTTCTTCGGCATAATGAAATAATCAGTGAGCTGAAATTAAGAGCCAGTTACGGGGAAACCGGTAATGCTTTCGGGCTGGGCGCTTATACCTCACAACAGTTATACGATAAAGCAGGTTCCTATTACAATGCCGGCGTTTTTGCCACTTCAATCAGAGTAAGTCAGGGCTACAATCCGGATTTGCAATGGGAAAAAACTTCCACAAAAAATATCGGTATCGATTATGGCATATTGGATGGAAGGATCTCTGGTTCTATCGACGTATATGAAAAGCTGACTACCGGTATGATTTTCCCCTACGCTGTAAGCCCAACCATAGATCCGAGTGGATTTGTGTATATGAATGTGGGTAAAATAAGGAACCGTGGTATTGAGTTTAGCTTAAATGTGAGTGCTGTTAATACGAAGGATTTCAGCTGGAACACCGCTTTGAACCTGGCCAGCAATAAAAACGAAATTCTGAGTTTGAAAGGACCTGAAAAATACGGTATGAATGCAGATTCTACTTACTATACTCAGTTAGATGGTCCTGGAACAACAGGTAGTACGTTACAAATGTTGGCAGTGGGTAATCCATTAGGTCTGTTCTATTCTTTTAAATATGCAGGTAAAGATGCCTCAGGTAACTCCTTGTTTATAACAGGGAAGGGCGATCAAACAAGTAACCCCACCCAAAGAGTCGATTATCATCCATTAGGAAGCCCGCATCCGAAATTAATGTTCGGCTGGGTAAATAATTTCCGGTATAAGAACTTTGATCTCAATCTCTTTATACGTGGTGTAACCGGTAACAAAATTTTCAATGGTACCCGTGCCGATCTGCATTATGTTACGTCTGCAGGTGTAACCAACATCACGCCCGATGCAATGGATGATGCAAAGAGCGATGCCAGGAATAACAACTATTCATCGCGTTTTGTGGAAGACGGCTCCTATATACGTTTGGATAATGCCACGCTGGGATACCGCTTTAAGCTTAATAGCCCCTATATCAAACAACTGCGTTTTTATACTACCATAAATAACGCTTTTGTAATAACAAAGTATAAGGGAATAGATCCTGAGATCAACCAGGGTGGTGCATCACTGGGTGTTGACTATAATAATTTCTATCCCAGAACAAGAACTATTTTGTTTGGCGTGTCAGTTGGTTTCTAACGATTAAAACAAAAATTATGAAAAAGCATTTTCGATTATATATGATCATTCTGGCAGCCGCTACAACATTGGGCGCCTGCCATAAAATATCGGTTAGTCCGAATTCCCTGTATACCGGGGATGTTTTCCCAACCAACGATGAACAGTTCCAGTCTGTTATCGGTACCATTTATACTAATATACGTGGTCACTATCCGCTTACTTTCTGGTTTGTTCAGGAATTGCCTTCCGATGAAGCCATACTGCCGAGCTATGGCGGTAACTGGTACGATGGCGCCGGGTATATTGACCTGCATCGTCACAGCTGGACAAAAGACCATGGCTGGATTGGAACTGCCTGGTCAGACACATATGGTATAGTAGGGCTTTGTAACCAAACCATCTATACTTTCAGGACTGCGCCTGAAAGCGACGCTAAGAATACCGCTATTGCAGAAATAAAAACATTAAGAGCATTGGCTTATTGGGAATTGCTCGATATGTTTGGTAATGTACCGCTCGATACTGTTTACCCAAGCCCCGGTGTTCAGGAAAAAGCGCCGCGTGCACAGGTATTCAGCTATGTGGAGTCGGAGTTGAAAGCAGCCCTTCCCTTCCTGAAAACAGGTACCGGAATTGCAACTTATGGAAAAGTTACAAGATGGATGGCCCAGGCTTTATTGGCTAAATTATACCTGAATGCACAGGTATACACTGGCGCTGCCAAGAACAACGAGTGTATTGCCGCCTGCGACGATATTATTAATTCCGGAAATTTTGCGGTTGAAGCGCGTGGAAGTTATTTAAACATGTTCTATCCTGACAATGGCCCTTCAAACAAGGAATTTATTTTTGCCATTCCTTATGACCCCGCCACCAGCAACGGCTACCTTTTCCACGGACGTTATGACCTGAACAGGAACCTCGGAATTAAATACCGTTATTCAGGGGCAACACCTGGTAATTATTCCATGAGTAGTATTATTATGAATCAAACCAGTGGAAATGGTTTGAAAAATACCAAACCCAGCGGCCCCCGCGCAACACTTTCCGGTTTCTATAATGCGTATTTTAAAGATGATGCAAATGATATCCGAAAAGACCAATGGCTGGTTGGTCCTCAATACTGGCCAGATGGCAACCCTATTAAAGTAGCTACTACCAAAAAAGGATATGATCAGTTTTACAGCGGATCAGATGGAAGTGCTTCTTACATTTATGATCTATACATTGATTCTGTAATAAGCTTGCGCCAGAGTGTTTCTGCCCTGGACCTGGGTAACGATGAAATAGCCTGGAATATGGGTATCCGGAATATCAAGTTTTATCCCGATGCCAATT
The DNA here is from genome assembly GCF_002078015.1 of Niastella populi. Lineage (GTDB taxonomy): Bacteria > Bacteroidota > Bacteroidia > Chitinophagales > Chitinophagaceae > Niastella > Niastella populi. Next base: position 277,888 of record NZ_LWBP01000210.1, read on the forward strand.
CCGCTTCCCGTAACCAAAACAACGACGCACCGCTGTTCCGTTATTCCGATGTGCTGTTGATGAAAGCAGAAGCGATCCTTCGCGGCGGTGCTGCCACTAATGGCCAAACAGCTTTGTCGCTGGTAAATATGGTCCGCAGCAACCGTACTACTTCGGCTGCATGGTCCTCGGTTACCCTCGATGACCTGTATGCTGAAAGAGGCCGTGAATTTACCTGGGAATGCTGGCGCCGTAATGATATGATACGTTTTGGAAAATATGAAAGTGCGTATGGTTTCAAAACCAACTCAGATACTTATCGTCGTATTTTCCCAATACCAACAAGAGCATTGGCAACTAACAGTAAATTGACGCAAAATCCAGGTTACTAATAATATTGATTGAAGAATAACCCGTGTTAATCCGATTCCTAAATTAATCTGTAACCCTAACACATAAACTTTAGTTTTAGGAAAGGCGATGACCAGAGCGCCGGGCTTGCACACTGGAGCCCGGCCTATTTAATAAATTTTGAAGAACCGTTTTTAAAATCCACATAGTCCTTGTTCATTTTTTAAATGCAATTACGATTTTTTTCATAATCATGTAGCAGTAAATACTGACCCTCCGGGCTTTCCAGCCTGGAGTTTTTTTTAAAAATGCGGCCGGGGATCCCGGATTCCTTATGTTTGGCGAATTACAAACTGTAGCGAGTTAAAACTGAATAACTGAATAACTGAATAACTTGAAAAGCATATATGAACCGGATGTTATTATTGAGTAAAATAGTGATATTGATAGCATGGGGCCAGTTTATAAAAGCTCAGGATCTTATCCAATACGTACAACCATTATCGGGCACCGCCCCGTCAACAACGACGGCCGCACAAAAACATAGTGAAGCCGGCTCTGAAAAAAATGCCAATACCATTCCGGCAGTAGGTGTGCCATTCGGTATGACGCAATGGACGCCGCAAACGAGAACTGCAGAAACAAAATGTATTCCCCCCTATTTTTATAAAGACAGCCTCATCAATGGATTTCGCGGAACACACTGGGTTAGCGGATCGTGTATGCAGGATTATGGCAGCTTTACCATTATGCCCGTGACCGGTTCTCTTCGAACGACGAACTTCGCCACACCATTCTCGCATCAGCAGGAGATCGCCACGCCTGCTTATTATAAAGTTGAGTTGCCGGCATACCATTGTATAACCGAAATAACGGCTACGGCACGTTGTAGCATGATGCAGTTCACCGTTCAACAGGATGATAGCCTGTTCCTGCTCATTATGCCTAACAGCGACCGCGGTGAAGGGGAAGTGTATTTAAACCCGGTTAAAGGAACGGTATGGGGGTTTAACCCCGTACATCGTATTTACCAGGGCTGGGGCAACCAGGCAGGTTTTAGCGGTCATTTCTTTTTGCAATTTGAAAAACTCCCGGTAAGTGGCGGCAGGTTTAGCGAAGTAACACCGCCAACCGGCAGCGTTACAAATAAGCACGGCAATGGGGTGTATGCCGGGTTTGCTTTAAAAAAAGGCGAAAAGCTCAGGGTTCGTATCGGCACCTCATTCAGCAGCGCCACAGAAGCTCAAAACAATTTACGGACAGAAATTGCTACCTGGGATTTTGCTACCGTTTTATCAAAGGCTAAACAAAGCTGGGAACAGGCGCTTGCACAAATACAGGTGCAGGGTAAAAACGAAAAAGATAAACGCATTTTTTATACAGCCATGTACCATGCGCTGCAGCATCCGCGGCTTTACAGTGATGCAAGCGGCGCTTACCCGCCATTTACCGGCGGATTGCCGGTAAAGAAGTTATCGAATGGGCAGTACTACGATGATTTTTCCATGTGGGATATTTACCGCGCTCAACTGCCCTTGCTGCAGATCCTGCAACCGGCACGCGTGAACCAGTTTGTTTCGTCAATGATCCTGAAAGGCAAACAGGGTGGGTGGCTGCCCATTTTCCCCTGCTGGAACAGTTATACCGCCGCCATGATCGGCGATCATGTAACGGCGTTTATTGCTTCGTCTTACGCTAAGGGGATAAAGCATTACGATGTAACGGCCGCTTACCGCCTCATGCGCCAGAATGCTTTCGATTCTCCCAGTAAAGAGGATTACGTTAATGGAAAAGGCCGCCGCGCCCTTTCCTCGTATTTGCAATACGGTTATATTCCCATGGAAGACAGCGTGCAGGAAGCATTTCATAAAAAAGAACAGGTGAGCCGCACCCTCGAATATGCCTACGATGACTATGCATTGTCGGTGGTAGCCAAAGGGTTGAATAAAACAGCCGACTATAAAGAACTGCGCAAACGCGCTTTGAATTACAAAAATGTATTCGACAGCAGCGTGGGCCTGGTTCGCGGAAAATATATTGACGGTCATTGGTATGAACCCTTTAATGCCGACAGGCGCGAGCCCTATATTACGGAAGGAACCCCGCGCCAGTACACATTTTACGTTCCGCACGATGTGAACGGGTTGGCGAACCTGATGGGGGGCGATAAAGCGTTGGAGAGAGCGCTCGACACCCTGTTTGTCAAAAATGAATACTGGCATGGGAATGAACCGGGGCACCAGATCCCGTTCATGTACAATTACACGCCATCGCCCTGGAAAACGCAACAGGTGGTGCGGAGTATCTTAAGTGAAGAATACAGCGACGGTGCCGGTGGTTTAAGCGGTAATGACGATGCCGGGCAAATGAGCGCCTGGTATGTGTTTGCTGCCATCGGTCTGTACCCGGTTGACCCCGTTTCGGGTGAGCATCTGCTTTGTTCACCCATCTTCGATAAAGTTACCCTGCAATTACCCGGTAATAAAAAACTGCACATCGTTTGTAAGAAACGATCGGAAGGCGCTATCTATATAAAACAGGTGAAGCTGAACGGCAAACCCTTCAGCAGGAATTTTATTACGTATGCCGATATCATGAAAGGGGGCATGCTCGAAATTGAATTACAACAACAACCCGGCAGCTGGGGCGCAGCGCCCATGGCAAGGCCTGCGGGAATGAAATAATACCTTACAGGTCGTTCCCTGAATTAAATAAAACGCAATCGTGATGATAAAGAAACTGACTATAATAAGTCTGGTATTGGTTATTACTCTGCCGCTTACAGCGCAACGGATCTTCAATGTGGTGAGCTACGGCGCCCGGGGCGATGGTAAAACAAATGATGCGCCGGCCATACAAAAAGCGATCGATGCCTGTTCGAAGAGTGGCGGCGGCCGCGTACTGCTGCCTGCCGGCCGGGTGTTTATGGCAAGCCCGTTCAACTTGCGATCGAACATCGATCTGGATGTGGAAGCGGGGGCGAAGCTGCTGGCCAATCCCGATGAAAAAGTTTACACCAAAAGCGCTTTCCGTCAAAACCCCGGGGAAGGCACCGTCTGGATCGGCGGGGAAAATATTCAGAATGTATCTGTCACTGGTTTGGGCGAAATAGATGGCAACGGCATTTCCTTTATGGGCAAAGAACTCGACGATTCGTATGAACTGAAACCCTTCAATGTGCTCGATCCCCGGCCGCATGTGCTTACGATCGTCGGTGGAAAAAATATCCGCATCAGGGATGTGCGCATTGGCAATTCAGCCTACTGGACCATTCACCTTGCCGGTTGTAATGATGTGGTGATCTCGGGCATTACCTTACTTAATTCATTAAAAGTCCGCAACAGCGACGGCATCGATGTAGACCATAGCAAAAACGTACGCATCAGCGATTGTTATATTGAAAGCGGCGACGATTGTATTTGCCTCAAGAACCGCCGCGAATACGAAGAGTTCGGCCGTTGCGAGAACATTACAGTGAGCAACTGCACCATGACCTCGCGCAGCTGCGCCATAAAGATCGGTTCTGAAAATATGGACACCATTCGCCAGGTTGTTTTCAATAACTGCATAATAAAGAACAGTAACCGCGGAGTGGGTATTCAGAATCGCGATGAAGGCGTAGTGCATGATGTGATCTTTTCGAACATGATCATTGAAGGGCATTTGTTCTCCGATGTGTGGTGGGGCAAGGCCGAGCCCATTTATGTTACCGCTTACCGCAGGGCAAAGATCGATCACAAGGATGCCAACTGGCGTTTTCCAAAAGGTGCTACAGAAGGCCGGGTAGGCATGGTATACAACATTTCTTTCAGCAATATTAAATGCATCAGCGAGAATGGAATTTATGTAAGCGGCGAATCGCCCGGTAAGATCGCCAATATTTACTTTGATGAGGTTGATGTACAGATCAACAAAAGCACCAATATTCCCGGCGGTGTGTATGACCGCCGCCCGGCCAATGTGGAAGGTTTTGTAAAAGGGCGCACTTCGGCCTTTTACTTCGACCAGGCGCAGCACATAAGGTTACGGAATTGTTCGGTGCAATGGGGCAGTAACCGGCCCGAATATTTTGCCCACGCAGCCGAAGCGCACGGGGTTGATAGTTTTACCGTGTTCAATCTTGAAGGAGGGGCGGCGTTCCCTCAGTTAGCACCGGTGAAGAAATAAATAGTTACCCGGTCCCGGGGCCTGAAAATTCAGCCTTCTGCATATAGTCGTAGGTCTGGAAGTTCAGGCCTTTATCAACTTTATAAACTATATCACCTTATCACCTTACTGTTAACAAAGCTTTGGCTCAAAAAACAATATTTGTCGTTATTTTCGCCTGGAACCAACTACGTCATTCTATGCGATCTTTATTATGCCTGTGCATGCTGGGCCTGAGTATTGGCGCCCTGGCCCAGGATGAACCGATGCCCGATCTCCGTAACAAAAGAGAAAGTTTTACAAAATATCCCAAAGGCGAAATTCGTAACGACCTGGCCACCTTTACCATCGGTGGCATCGATGAACGTATTGGCAAAAATCCGCTCGAACGAATACCCGCTACCGACTTCAATATGCATTCAATAACCTTTGAGGGCAATAACGTCAGGGTGATCATTAAAAGCGGTCCATTCGATGCCAGTAAGCACAAATTATTTTATTACTATGATAAGAAGTACCTCGTTAAAATAGATGGTAAGCCTTATTATGGCGATTACGGCACCATTCCGACAACAGCTATAACTTCGGTTACTGTTATAGTTAATAATAAAGATACGGTGGCTATACCGCCGGCCGCATTTGCCGATCTGTACCACCCCGATTTTACTTATTCAGACGGTGGCACAATCAAAACCCATAATGCAGTGTACCTGTCGGCCGACAAAAAGAAGATGTACATCTATATGTTGAACAGCGAAGCGATCGGTAAATATGAAGTTACCTGGATCTTGCAGGATAATAAATATGTTGGACGTGTGATCGATTCAGGAATCATGCGGTAGTAGTGCTTTTTATTACCGGTCGAACGGCAATAACCGACTCCCTGAAGCTGGGAGTGTTGTAATTTATTAATAGGTATAAACAACACATTCTCAGTTTGGAAGCAGTTCATCTCCCGGGGTAAAAAAATAATTTTTTTCCGGGAAACAATTTACGAACCACGAACACCGTTAGTATATCGGTTTTTCATAGGATATTGGATTTTTAACAGGCCTGGATTTCTATCCGGGCCTTACTTTTTACCCCCCGTTCTGAACAGAAGTGTAGAATTTTAGCAACAATACGATCAGCCCACCGGTAAATCTTACAAGAGAATACCTGAAAAATTACAATTTGCACCTGTAGCATGGTTTTTTACTGTTATTGCCAAAGGCTTGTAAGTATGAATTGGGTTGATATACTGCTACTGATAGTGGTAGCTTACGGTATTTGGGACGGTTGGCAAAAAGGATTTATCCTCGAGTTATTGTATTTACTGAGCCTGGTGATCAGTATTGCAGTCACTTTTTTATTATATCCATACCCTACTATTTTTATCAACAAATATATTCCCGCGCTCGGCTCCTGGGCCTTGCCCTTTGCGTTTATTATTACTTATGTTCTCATGCGGGTGTTAACAAATTTGCTTACCAACAAAACATTACACCGTATTCCGGCAGAAACACATGACCGCTGGGATAATAAATTTCTCGGCATGCTGCCCGGTTTCCTAAACGGGGTTGCCCATGCGGTGATCGTAGCGGCCCTTTTGCTGGCGCTGCCCATCAGCAATAAAGTTTCAAATACAACCCGCGAAAGCCGGTTTGTGGTATTGCTGTCGGTTCCGGCCGAATGGATAGAAACCAAATTGTCGCTGGTATTTGATGAAGTGGAAAGAACGATGAACCGGTTAACGGTAAAACCGGGCTCCGATGAAACAGTACTCCTTCCTTTTACAGTAATTGCACCACCCTCCAGGGCCGATCTTGAAATTCGTATGTTAAGCTGGGTAAATGCGGAAAGAATAAAAGCAGGTTTGAATACGGTGAAAGCCGATCCGGAATTGACGGCGGTTGCCCGCAAGCATTCTGTCGATATGTTTCAGCGGGGATACTTTTCGCACATATCACCCGATGGGAAGAACCCGTTCGACCGCATGAATAATGACGGCGTTAAATTTACAAATGCGGGTGAAAATATTGCGTTGGCGCCAACGCTCGATATTGCCCATAGCGGGTTGATGCATTCTCCCGGTCATCGTGAAAATATTCTGCGGCCCGAATTCGGCCGTCTTGGTATCGGCATCGTCGATGGCGGCAAGTATGGATTAATGATCTCCCAGGAATTCAGGAACCATTAAGCAGTTTGCAATAGACAATTGGCAAATACATCTTTGCTGCCTGCCATTTGTCTATTGCCGATTGAGATCTATTTTCTTCCAAATAACTTAGTAATTATAAAGAATATCAGGGCAATTACACCCACTACCAGGATGATTCCCCACCACATACCTACTTTAAAAATGGTTTCAATAGCCGCACACCCTGTGTAAAACATTGTTATCATCAATAAAATAATTCCATAAAACGCTTTCATATCGATTGTTTATTACTAATATCTAAAACGGTGTGCCTGTTATAAGTTATTGACAATCATAGTGCTTAAAGTGATTCTTTGTAGAATTAATTACCCGAAATATGCCCAAGGCCGAAAGCGGAAGGCTAAAGCAAAATGCCGAACGCAGCTTCCGGTCTGACGGGCTTCCGCAATACATTATTCCCGATAAAATCGGGATAGTTCGACATTCGGGGTTCAGCGTTAAGCCTTAGTCGTTCAGCCTTAGCGTTCTTCCGCCTTTTGCGTTATTTTTGCGCCATGCAAAAACCGGTTATTGTTATTAAGCTCGGCACAGCGGTCATAACCAATGAAGAAGGTGTAATCAGTCATTCCATTATTAAAAAAGTAGCGGCGGAAATTGCGGAATTGTTTGCTACCCATCGTGTGGTACTGGTTTCGAGCGGTGCGGTTGGCAGCGGAAAGGTTTTTATTCAGCACTATAAAGGCAGTATTACCGAACGCAAGGCGGCCGCAGCCGTAGGCAACCCCCTGCTGATCCAATTATATCAAAAGCATTTCTCCAAATACGACATTCCCGTGGCCCAGGCCCTGTGCGAACGCCATCATTTCAGTAACCGTTTCCAGTTCCTGCAGTTAAAAGAAACCTTCGAGGCGTTCTGGCAGAACGGCATTTTGCCTATTGTGAACGAAAACGACCTCGTTAGCAATGTGGAACTGAAGTTTTCCGATAACGACGAACTGGCTACCCTCATTGCCGTGGGTTTCGATGCTGAAACACTGGTAATTTGTACCTCCGTAGGCGGGTTTATGGATGATGCCAAAAACATAATTCCCCGGGTAGAGAAGATCGATGGTAAAGTAATGGGCTATGTGCAAACCGGTAAAAGCAGTCTGGGTCTTGGCGGCATGACCTCCAAACTCACCTTTACCCGCCTCGCTACCTCGTTGGGCATTCAGGTGATCATTTGCGGACTGGCCGGCAAAACACCCTTTGCCGACGCGCTGGCCGGTACAACCGGAACTACCTTTGTATCGCAGGCTTCGAACCTGAAAGCACGTCAAAAATGGCTGGCCAGCGGGTCAATTACGCTCGGTACTATTCTGGTCGATAAAGGCGCCGTTAAAGCCCTTCGCCAGCGCCGGAGTTTGTTAACTGTTGGGGTTACCAGCGTACAGGGTAAATTTGCAGCTGGTGAAGTAGTTCAGATAAAAGATGAAGAAGAAAACATTATCGGTGTTGCCAAAGTGAAACTGGATACTGCTGCTATCCGCGATGGTATTTCACAAAAGAACGTACTGGCAGCACATGCTGATGATATCGTAATATTTTAAAAAGGCCTGATGAGCACTATACAACCACAAATAATTAAGACCTGGAAAGCCGCCATCCACCTGCGGCAGGCCAGCGAAAAACAATTGAAAGCCGCCTTACTGCAACTTGCCGATGAGTTGGAGAAGAACAGTTCGGCCATTCTGAAAGCCAATCAGCTCGATGTAGATAAACAGGAGCCCGGTAATCCGCGTATCGACAGGCTTATATTGAATAAACAACGTATTACAGGTATTGCCAACAGCATTCGCAAGATCAGCAGGCTGCCTAACCCTTCCGGTAAAACGCTTGAAAAGCGCCGGCTCCGGAACGGGTTACAGTTGCGAAAAGTGACCGTGCCGCTGGGTATTGTAGGCGCTATTTATGAATCGCGACCAAATGTAACGTTCGATATAGCGGCGCTTTGTTTACGCAGCCAGAACGGCGCCCTGCTCAAAGGCAGCAGTGAGGCAGAGAATACCAACCAGGCAGCCATGCGCCTTATAAAAAAAGTACTGAAGGCAAATGATATCGATCCTGATTGTGTAACGTTATTGCCTTCAGACCGCGAAACGGTGCAGGAATTGTTTACCGCAACCAGGTATGTAGACGTACTGATTCCCCGCGGTTCCGATTCTCTCATACAATTTGTTAGAAAGAACAGCCAGGTACCGGTGATCGAGACCGGCGCCGGCGTATGCCATGTGTACGTGGAAAAAGAAGCCGCGCTTAAAAAAGCGGTAAATATTGTGGTTAATGCAAAAGTATCGCGCCCTTCGGTATGTAATTCCGTTGATACGGTACTGGTAGACGAAAAAGTAGCGCCTGCATTCCTGAAACAACTGCAACCATTGTTCAGCGAACACCAGGTAGAGATCTTTGCCGATGCCAAAGCGCATAAATTACTGAAAGGGTATCCCCATTTACAAAAGGCTGCCCCCGGAGATTTTGACCGCGAGTTCCTGAGCCTTAAATGCGCGGTGAAAGTGGTAAAGGACATTGATGAGGCCCTGGACCATATTCGCGAGCATTCAACCAAACATTCCGAAGCAATCGTCAGCAATAATAAAAAGCATTGCGCCCGTTTTCTGCAGGAAGTGGATGCCGCCGCTGTGTATACCAATGCATCAACCCGTTTTACCGATGGGGAAGAAATGGGGCTGGGTGCAGAAATAGGCATCAGCACCCAAAAGCTGCATGCCCGCGGCCCCTTCGCATTGGAAAAGCTGGTTACCGAGAAGTGGCTGCTGCAGGGGAACGGACAGGTGCGGTAAAGCCGGTTACAGGTTGCAGGTTTTTGTATTCCCGGTAACCTGCATCCGGTAACCTGCATCCTGGAACCTGGAACCTGCCAGATACTGGTACCTGGCAACAGGCAACTTAATTTTACGTAAATTGCTACTGCCGATTTACCATGATTAACCGTGTATTGATTATAACGATTGTCTTCTTATTAAACCTCCTTCCCGTATTGGCACAACCTGTGCAATATGCTTTTTCACACCTCGATATTTTCAACGGCCTTTCGCACAGCCAGGTGAACACCATCATCAAAGATGCAAAGGGGTTTATGTGGTTTGGCACCGCCTCAGGCCTCAACCGCTACGATGGTTATACATTTAAAGTTTTTCGCCATAAAGAAAATGACAGCACTACGCTCAGCGATGATCTTGTTTCTGCGATCCAGGAAGGGCCGCATAATAAATTCTGGATCAATACCCGGGGCGGACAAAACATTTTTGATCCGGTATCGGAAAAGGCCATAACCAATACGCCTGCCTACTGCCGGCAACTGTCGTTACCCGCCGCAGTGGTTATCGATATAGCCAAAGACAAACAGGGCCGGTTCTGGTTTGCCCAGCCCGGGTACGGCCTCAGCCGCTATGACCCGGCTACAAATTCAGTGCATCGGTTTCAGCGCAAAGCGGTAAAAAACATGCCCTATATAACCGATATGGTAACTGACAATGCAGGCAACCTGTGGGTTATGTACAATGATGGACTGCTGGAAGCATATACTACTGCAACGGAAAAACTCAATTACAGCAACGCAGCAATCTTTAAGAAAGGCGATGCTTTACGTTACCGCCTGTTTGCCGATGCTGACAATGATCTCTGGATCTACACCGATGGTTTTCCCCAAGGCGTGTACTGTTTCAACAGCACAAATAACAAGCTGCAGCATTATCACCGCGACGCTGCTGCCAACCGGCTTAATACCAATCTGGTTACCGGTATACAACAGGACAATAACGGCAGGATCTGGATCTCAACCGATCATGGCGGCATCAACCTGGTAAATAAAAGAACGGGTGTTGTTTCTTACCTTGAAAATAATCCGGAAGACATCAAAAGTATTAGCCAGAACAGCATCAATGCCATTTACCGCGATAACACCGGTATCATTTGGCTTGGCACTTATAAAAAGGGCATAAATTATTATCACGAGAACATCATTAAATTTCCTGTATACCGGCATTCGCTGTCCGATGCGAAGAGCCTGCCCTTTGACGATGTGAACCGTTTTGTTGAAGACGATAAAGGCAACCTGTGGATAGGCACCAACGGGGGCGGGCTTATTTATTACGACCGGGCCAATGGAAGTTACCGCACCTTTAAACACAACCCCGCCAGTGATAACAGCATCAGCAATGATGTCATTGTCAGTTTGTGCATCGATCATAATAAAAAATTATGGATCGGCTCGTTTTACGGCGGGCTCGATTGTTATGACGGCAACCGGTTCATTCATTATAAACATGATCCCGGAAATGCAACCAGCATTTCTGATAACAGTATCTGGGAAATATATGAAGATGCGCAACAACAACTGTGGGTTGGCACTTTAAGCGGCGGGTTGAACCGTTTTGATGCCGCCATAAATGGTTTTTTTACGTATCGTAATGGCGCAGGCTCCATCAACTCGAATTATATTTCGGCGCTTGCCGAAGACCAGGATGGCAATTTGTGGATAGGCACCGAAACGGGCATCAATGTGCTGAACAGGAAAACGGGTCGGTTCACTTATTATACGCACAACTCGAAAGACCCGCACAGCCTCGGAAATAACAGTATTACCGACCTGCTTAAAGATAGCCGTGGTAATATGTGGGTAGCTACCCGCAACGGGTTGAATTTTTTTGACCGGCGTACCAATACGTTCCGGCATTTCAATGAGGCTGATGGATTGGTGCAAAGCAATATTCTCACCCTTTTGGAAGACAACGCCAATACGCTTTGGCTGGGTACCACAAATGGTATTTCGAGGGCCTGGGTACAGTATGGCGCCAACGATGAATTGACAATCCGGTTCAGAAGTTATGATGAACGCGATGGACTGCAGGGCCGCGAGTTCAATGAAAATGCCGCATTAAAAACTAGCCGTGGCGAACTGATCTTTGGCGGCGCCAATGGCTTTAATATTATTAGTCCGCAATCAATTGCCCACAATACCACCATACCCGAAGTAGTGCTTACCGATCTGCGGGTATTCGATAAAAGCCTGCAGGCCGGCGATACCTTCAACAACCGGGTGTTATTAAGAACGGCTATCTCAGAAGTAAAAGAGATCACGCTTAAACATCATGAGAAAATCTTCTCGCTCGAGTTTGCCGCGCTCAATTATTCAAACCCCGAAAAGAATCAATATGCCTATAAGCTCGAAGGTTTCAATAATGATTGGCTTACCACCGACGGTACCCATCGTACGGTAACCTATACCAACCTCGACCCCGGCAAATATGTGTTCAGGGTAAAAGCCGGTAATGGCGATGGGGTATGGAATGAACAGGGCACTTCGCTCACTGTAACCATTTTACCCCCGTTCTGGCGCACCATTCCGGCATTTATTATTTATGCATTACTGGCTGCCGCTATTTTAATAGTTGCCCGCCGGCTTACCATTCAACGGGCGCATATGCGTTTTCAACTCGCCCAGCAAAAGAAAGAGGCAGAGCGCATACATGAGCTCGACCTGTTGAAGCTGAAATTCTTTACCAACGTAAGCCACGAATTCAGGACACCGTTGTCGCTCATCATGGCGCCGGTAGAAAAAATGCTGAAGCAGTCGGGTGAGCCGGAACAAAAGAAACAATACCAGTTAATATACCGCAATGCCCGCCGCCTGCTGGCCCTGGTAAATCAACTGCTCGATTTCAGGAAGCTCGAAATGCAGGAGCTGCGTTTATATCCGTCACTGGGCGATATCGTTTCTTTTGTAAGGGAAATAGCCAACTCCTTTACCGATATGGCGGGCGCCAAACACATTCACTTCAATTTTACCACCGGCATTTCCGCCCTGCAAATATCCTTTGATGCCGATAAACTGGAGCGCATCCTGTTCAACCTGTTGTCCAATGCATTCAAGTTTACGCCCGAACATGGCAACATACAGGTAATAGTAGATCTGCAGCCGCATAGCGGTGAAAGTCAAACGCAATATGTATCCATTCAGGTGAAAGACAATGGAATTGGCATTCCGGCTGAAGACCAGGAGCGGATATTCGAGCGGTTCTTCCAGCACGATGTACCGGGCAGTATCCTTAATCAGGGAAGCGGAATAGGGCTGGCCATTTCAAAAGAGTTTGTACGGCTGCACCAGGGCTCAATAAGTGTAAACAGCGAACCGGGGAAAGGCACTTGTTTTACGGTGTTGTTACCGGTAACCGCGCCGGTTGCGCAACCGGTTATTGAACCTGCGCTGGCTGGCAGTGAAGAACTGATGACTGCTGAATTGCCCGAAGAACAAACCGGGCCGCCGGGTAAGGGCAGTCGCAAACGGCCGGCGGTGCTCATCGTTGAGGATAACGAAGACATAAGGTTTTACCTGAAAGATAACCTGCGCCGCAACTATACGGTATATGAAGCGGTGAACGGGGCCGAGGGGTGGGAGAAAACAAAACAGCTTCAGCCCGATCTGGTTGTAAGTGATGTAATGATGCCGGTGATGGATGGCATGGAGCTATGCAAACACATAAAGAACGAAAAACAAACATCTCATATTCCGGTGATATTACTGACGGCGCGTTCTGCGGCTGAACCCAAACTGGAAGCTTTTCAGGTGGGAGCCAACGACTACGTCACCAAACCCTTTAGTTTTGAAATGCTGCAGTCGCGCATTAAGAACCTGCTGGCGCAGCAGGAGGCCATGCGTAAGTTATTTCAAAAACAATTGGAGGTGAACCCTTCAGAGATAAGCATTACTTCTGTTGATGAACAGTTCATTCGCCAGTCGATAGAAACAGTTGAACAACAGATCTCCAATGCCGACTTTTCGGTTGAAGACCTGAGCCGGGCCTTGCATATGAGCCGCGTGGCCCTTTACAAGAAATTGCTGGCCCTTACCGGTAAGTCGCCCCTTGATTTTATAAAGACCATTCGCCTGAAACGGGCGGCGCAATTGCTTGAGAAAAGCCAGTTCACCATTTCTGAAATTGCCTGGGAAGTGGGTTTCAACAATCCCAAGTATTTCGCCCGCACTTTTAAAAAAGAGTTTGGGGTGTTGCCATCGGAGTATGCGGCCCGGCCACCGGCTAATAAAAGCGAATAGGATGCACGTATTAATGTGAGTGCCCCGGGGCATAGTTGCGGGCCGATTGTTCACCATGTATTTTTTTCGCATGCCCGGGTGGGATCTTCTTATGCCTGTGTGCCTTTCGCGGTTCCTGATGATTGCCCGAAGGCAGGGTAGAAGGGTTTTGCGGCGCCGGCTTCTCAATCACCGGCGGTGCTGTTTTTGTTTCCGTTTTTGATTTACAACTGCTTCCTGTCAGTGCCATCAAAGCCATTGCGTAAATAAGCAATTTCATGTTAAAGGGTATTGGATCTACGGGTTGTTCCGTATTGGAAACAATTATAATATACTTTTTCTGATCATACAAGCGCTGCCTTGTTTTCAATTGATTTATCATAAGCAGGCACCTTGGTTAACATTTTAATACCATCAAAAATACATTCTGTTACCCATTAAGATCATAGCAAAAAGTATTTTAGCACCCTGGTGTTATTGGGGTTGCCGGTACCGGCTTGTATTCCGGAATTGGTTAAACCCATAATTTTTCGAACGATTGCTGTCCATGCCTTTTCCTTTTCCAGGTTGTCCTGCACTCAGGGCAACCTGGTTTTTTTATGCCTTCTGCAAAATATACGGTCAATTTGCAAGAATATCTCGCCGGTTGTAGTGCTTTCCCTATTCCACATGTTACCCCTTGCTGAGCAAGTAGTTATCGCACCAAACGCAGGCCCCGCCTGTAAAGAAATGTTAAAATAACAGTTGTAAGTTTTGTTTAACCACATAATTAAATAAGCACTGTAGCGTTTAACATATGTATAGATTGAACAGGGAAGAGTTAGCAGGGCCGTATACCGTCAAACCCAGGGAACTAAGTATTATTCTTATCTATACGTACTTAAATACCAATATGACGCGTTATATATATTACGCATTGAATAACATAGATTATGTGTAACGATACTCAATGCTCCGTGGCTTCAGGTTTGATGTGCTTTCAACTATTTTCGAATTCCATTAATCAATAACTTAAGATGGCATATACCCCGTCTTCAACCCGTTATGATTCCATGACGTACAATCGTTGCGGCAAAAGCGGTATACTCTTGCCTGCATTATCGCTTGGGTTGTGGCATAATTTCGGTGGGGTAGACGATTTTAAGAACGCCCGCCGGATCATCAGGCATGCCTTCGATAAAGGCATCACGCATTTTGATCTGGCAAATAACTACGGGCCTCCGCCCGGTTCGGCCGAAGAGAATTTCGGCGCTATGTTGAAGAAGGATTTTTCGGGTAACCTGCGCGATGAACTGATCATCTCAACAAAAGCAGGTTATTTAATGTGGCCGGGGCCTTACGGTAATTGGGGGTCGAGAAAATACCTGATGTCGAGCCTCGATCAGAGTTTGAAAAGGATGCGATTGAATTATGTCGACATCTTTTACTCGCACCGGCCCGATCCTGAAACACCGCTCGAAGAAACGATGATGGCGCTGCATGATATTGTAAAGAGCGGAAAGGCATTGTATGTTGGCATTTCGAATTACCAGGCAACCGAAGCAAAGGAAGCGCTGGAGATGCTGAAGAAAGCGGGAACACCCTGCCTCATACATCAGCCGAAGTATTCGATGTTTGAAAGATGGGTAGAGAACGGATTGCTCGATGTGCTGGAAGAATATGGTGTAGGATGTATTCCCTTCTCGCCGTTAGCGCAGGGTATGTTAACCGACAGGTATATAAAAGGAATACCTGCCGATTCAAGAGCATCGAAGGAACATGGTTTTTTAAAGAAGAACGATATAACACCGGAGAGGATGGAGAAAATAAAGCGGTTGAATGAGATCGCCACACGGCGTAACCAGTCGCTGGCGCAAATGGCGCTCAGCTGGTTGCTGAAAGATAAACGGATAACGACCGTATTGATCGGTGTAAGCTCGGTAAATCAGTTGGATAATAACCTGGCCTGTCTTGATAACAGGTTATTCTCATCTGAAGAGCTAAATGAAATTGAATTGATATTGAAGGGTTAGGATCATGTGTTTGCAAAACAGTTTGCTAAAACGGGAATGTAAAATATAACAGGATTGAAAGGCTTTAAAACGCTTAGACAAAACAAAATTTAGTATTATATTGCACCGTTCGTAGAAACTACCTATAGGTTTTTCCTGTAATGCAATGTGTGAGCGGCTTTAATTGAATTGAAACGTACCATTCTGTTCAATGAAATGCTTCGCAAAACATGTTACAACTATAGGGAACAGGTATAACCCCGCCACCAAAAACCGCAGAGAAGAATAACCGCTTTGGTATTCTTACCTGTTGGCAGGTTATATAGATCTGGTCGGTAGTTTTTATACGGTTAGGTCTGATATCTTATTTAGTAGCTACTTATCCATACACCTGAAATGAAAAAGACTATCCTGCAATTGTTGATCGCGCATGGGATATTAACCCAGGCGTTTGCACAGGGAACTGCACCCAACCAGCATTTAGGAACAGAGAGAGAGCATTCCTCTTTGCGTGGCCTGTATAGTTCCAACGACCGTGCCAATGACATTAGAGCCAAGTTACCCCTGCCAGGACTGCTGGAACAAAAGGAACTTGCCTCACGCAACACCGCCGCCCACAACAGGGTATTCGATTCTTATATAGAACGGGTATCCATCGATGCCAAGGCATCAGGCGATTTCTCCATGCAGGTGTTCAGTGATAATATTAAGCCAGGTCAAACCATCGAGTTCCAGGTATTAGACCCCAACGGCAAACCGCTGGGCGAACCTTCTCATGTGACGGCTGCTGAAAAGGCTGACATCAAAAAACAGTTTTCCATGATCAGAACATGGAATCCTGAAAACCCGCACCTGTATCAGATCGTATTAACATTAAAAGACGCATCACAACAAGTATTATACACTTTTACTAAAAAATTCGGTTTCCGTTCGGTTGAGTCGAAGCCTGATGGTATTTATGTAAACGGCATTAAGGTCATCTTTAAAGGGATGAACCGTAAGAGCGCCGAGCTGGGCAATGCAAGATCATCTGAAGAAGCATACCTGGCTGATATCAATACCATGAAGGACCTGAACATGAACGCCGTTCGGTTGTCTTACTACCCCGTAGATCCTCACTATTTCGACCTGTGCGATTCTATCGGTTTGTTTGTGATCAGTGAGCTCGCCTCCGGCGGCAAACCAAAAGAAATGGTAAAGGAGATCGTATTCAGCGGTTTGAACCATCCTTCGGTAGTATGTTGGTCAACCGGTCCCGAGCATGCCGGCAACAAAGAGCTCGATAAAGAGTTCGCTGCATACGATGTACAGAACCGTTATGTTATTCACCCGGTTATAAAAGGTGATAACAAAAAATCAGAT
The DNA here is from genome assembly GCF_002078015.1 of Niastella populi. Taxonomy (GTDB): domain Bacteria; phylum Bacteroidota; class Bacteroidia; order Chitinophagales; family Chitinophagaceae; genus Niastella; species Niastella populi. The sequence goes on from NZ_LWBP01000210.1 coordinate 294,950, forward strand.
TTCAATTCAGTTGCCAATTCTATCATCTACGGCACTGAAGCATATATACCTGTAGAAATTGGTAATGGTATCTTCTCTGGCGGTCGCGCGGCCGGGTTAGATGAGTTCTGGACAGAAGCCAGCAAATCGTCTAAGTTCTCCGGTACCTTCCTCGCATCTTACCGCGATGAGAATGGTATTGAATCTGCCAGCGGGTACGATATCAAATCGAAAGACAAATGGGCCAGCTACTACGCTATTAAAGAAATATGGGCCCCCCTTGCTTTTGATATCAGTTCACTCAGCCCTTCATTCAATGGCGTATTAAATGTTGAGAACAAGTTCCTGTATACCAACCTTACCAGGCTTAAGTTCAGCTGGAAACTGGTACTGTTCCCCAAGGCAACCCAGAAAACCCTGGAGCCGCTGGTGATAGAAGAAGGAAAAACTGAATCGCCTTATACAGGCCCTGGTGAAAAAGGCCAGTTGAAGTTCACCTTTACGCAGCCTTTTATTCATGCCAGCGCCCTCGTTTTGAATGTGCTTGACAACAAGGATAAAGAAGTATATACCTGGACGTTCCCCATCATGAAGCCTGATGACGTGGTAAAAACCAGTCCTGAAGTCGCTTCTATCTCAACCATCATGCGTACAGAGGAAAAAGACTTCCTGTCGCTGGTGTGCGATGGTATCAACTATATCTTCGATAAGAAGAATGGTAACATGACCAAGGTATATGTAGGTAAACGCGACCTGCCATTCAACGGACCGTTCCTGGCTGGTTTGTCGAACTACGCCCTGGCCGATTTCAAACACCTGGTAAAAGACAACACCCACATTGTTGAGGTAATATATAAAGGCGAGAGCACATTGAATGTTAAGTGGACCTTCCACACCGGTGAACTGCCTCGTATGGATTACACGTACTCGATGAAATCTCCCGGCGAATTTGTTGGTATCACCTTCAAATATCCCGAAGATAAGATCACCGGCATGAAGTGGTTTGGCCGCGGCCCCTACCAGGTTTGGAAGAACCGGGTTAAAGGCCAGCAGTTAGGTGTGTGGGAGAAATCAAATAAAGGTAATGCCGAATACAAAGGATGGCATGCCGATTTATACTGGGTGCAGTTCCAGACAAACATGGGGAACTTCACTTTCTATACCGATCGGCCGAACATATTCCTGCAAATGTTCAGCCCCGTGAAACAGGGTACCCTGCTGAATGAGTTCAGCGCAGCGCCGTTCCCTGATAATGGTAATATCGGGTTCATGCACCAGATCAGTGGTTTGGGCACCAAACCGGCCGAAACTGTGGCTAACAAAAGCCTGAAGAGCGCTAACGAACAGTTAGGCGGCACGATCTATCTCGATTTCAGATGGTAATATAAGTTCTGCTAAATATTTGACCCCGTTCCGGCTAAACCTGGAGCGGGGTTTTTGTTTGTAGCTATTGTACCTTTATGCCATGGAATATGCACAACTGGGAAGATCCGATCTGCAGATCAGCCGCATAGGGTTCGGTTGTATGTCGCTCGGCGATACGTATGCCGGTAGTGAAAAAGTACTGCACCGTGCCGTTCATCTTGGCATCAATTTCTTCGATACCGCCGACCTGTATGCCAAAGGCATGAACGAGATCGCCGTAGGCAAAGCATTGAAGCCTTTTCGCAGTAACGTATATATAGCTTCCAAAGTGGGCAATCAATGGCGTGCCGATGGCAGCGGATGGGACTGGAACCCGCGTAAGGAATATATTCTTGAACAGGTGGAAGGCAGTCTGCAACGCCTGCAGGTTGATTGCATCGACCTGTACCAGTTGCATGGCGGTACCATTGACGATCCCATCGATGAAACCATAGAAGCGTTTGAACTGCTGAAACAGCAGGGCAAGATCAGGCATTATGGTATTTCATCTATCCGCCCCAACGTAATAAGGGAATATATCAGGCGCTCAAACATCGTAAGCGTTATGATGCAATACAGCCTGCTCGACAGGCGGCCTGAGGAAACCTGTTTACAATTATTGCAGGAAAACAATATAGGTGTTTTGGCCCGGGGCGCTGTTGCGCAGGGATTGCTCATAAATAAACCGCCTAAAGCATATCTTAATTATTCGCCCGGGGAAGTGGAGCTGGCAGCCGCTGCAGTACATAAAGCAGCTGATGAAAAGCGCAATGCGGCCCAAACGGCCTTACGTTATGTATTGCAGCATCCGGCAATTTCCGCTGTTGTGGCAGGGATAAGGACCATTGAGCAACTTGAAGAAGCGGTGGCTGCGTTAAAAACGCCGGTCATTGATGAAAAGGAACTGGCGGTGTTGAAGGAAGCCGTTGTAGCAAATAAGTATGAACAGCACAGGTAGTTAATGTGATAATGAATACAGCTGAAAGCCGAAAGCGAATACAAATACAGCTGCAAGCTGCAAGCGAATACAGGCCAAAGCTGAACGTAAAACATGTGGCCCAACCTCCATCAACTTTATCACCTTTATCAACTCCATCAACTTGCTCCCTGTATTCCACTTCAACATCCTACATTGAACATGCCGGCGCTTCGGTCGGCATCCCGACACGCAGAGCTTCGTCGGGATACGATATTCTTCTGTTTTTCACATTTATCTTATCAACGTAATATCTCCCGTTTTCCGCACCTTTTTCCCGTCAGAATACTCCACATCGAGGGTATACGCATATACATCCATCGGTTGCAATTGCCCGTTGAAGGTACCATCCCAGCTGGCGCGGCGGTCCTGTGTACCGAACACCAGCCTGCCCCAGCGGTTGTAGATCTTCCAGTTCATTTTGGCAATGCCAAAACCGGTAACCATAATCCTGCTGTTTCTTCCAAAACGCCCGGGCGTAAAGGCATTGGGCACATCGAGCAACGGGTTGATCAACGCCTGCACCGGTTTACAAATAGTATCGGAACAACCCTGCCCTGTATACGCAACCAGGCAGGCCTGGAAGGTACCGGTAGCATTATACTGATGGCTTACGGTATCGACCGTGTTTTTGATCACTACGTCATCATCGCCAAAATGCCAGTGATAGTTTACAGCACCGGTTGATAAATTGGTGAAGATGGTTGGTTTATTTACCTCAGGCGTTACCGGTGAAAACGAAAAATCGGCTACAGGCTTCGGATATACCGTAATGTCCATGCTTGCTGAATCAATGATATTGCACGTGTTTGAATCAATGACAACCAGTTTTACGGTCCATTTGCCTAACCGGGTATAGGTATGCGTGGGGTTTACTTCGTTTGAGGTAGTGCCATCGCCAAAATCCCAGTGAAATGTTTGGCCGGCCAGCGAGGTATTGTTGAATACAGCGTAATGCGGCAAACATCCCAACGATGGCGTTTCGAACCGCGCATCGACCAGCGGCGATACGCGCAGTTCTTTTGATATGGAGTCGGGCGAATTACAATAGGCCGTGTCGTGCAGAATAAGTTTTGGAATATAGGTGCCTGCCGACGTATATGAATGATGTACCGTTTGACCGCCCGGTGTTATGCGGGTGCCATCGCCAAAATCCCAGGTAAAGCTTTCAGGCTTGAAGGGTTTACCCGGCGGGAAGGTGCTGGTATTTACAAATTCATATTGTAGCGAGTGACAGGGCGGTAGTTTGGTTATGGTATATGCCAGGTTAGCCGGGTCGTCGCGTACATGGATAGTCAGAAAAGCGGTATCGCGAATGTTACAGCTAGCAGAGTCAACAGCGATCAGGCGTATGCGAAAGCTGCCCGTGCTGTTAAACGTATGGGTAATATCGTAGGTGGTGGTATATTGTTCGGGGGTGCCATCGTCAAAGTTCCATTCATAACTTTTGGCGTCGAGAATGGTATCTTTCAATACCACTGTGAACGGCACACAACCCAACGTATCGAACATGCCGTTGAAATAAGCTTTTGGCCCTGCGCCTACACCGGAGAAGTTGAACAGTATTTTAACGGCGCCGAGGTTACAGCCATTTTGACCTGCTCCATTTGTAGGCGACCATACACCACTGGTAGTAGGGTAGGGCCTGGTAATAGGCAGATCGGGAATATTGCCATAGCAGTTGGCGCATATGGCCTGGTAAATAGCGCCCTGCTGGTCGAACCGGCTGGTACCGCCATCTACGTGTTCACCCAGGCCGCCATCCTGGCCAAAGAAAGTGCCATACTTTAATGAAGCGGCATTTCTTTCCAGTACAATAAAATAGAAATCCCGGTTATCGGTCACCGCTTTCAATGCATCGGGTGTAACGGGCATACCCCGGGTGCCGCCGAGGTCGTAGGGATCGGCCTGTGTTGAAGCCGGCGCATACCAGCCGCCCCAGCCGGAGATGTATACGTTCTCGCAACGGTCAACGAGGAAGGCCACCGGCGATATATTGGGTTTATTGCCGCTGCCGAATACCGTTGAGTATTCTATGGAGGTAAGATCGGGCCGTAATTTTGTGATGAACTGTTTTGCACCCGCATTGCTGTAAGCGGCGTTTATAACGGGCCACGACCCGCGCGTTACGCCCATAACATAGGGAAAACTGTTGCGGTCGAACTGAATGCCGTATATGAGATCGGCCTGCTGGGTGCCCATATAAATGGTGCGCTGCAGGGTAGTGCCGTCGTTTGAAATAATGGAAACATATCCATCTATAAAACCTGCCAGCCCACTGCTTATTACACCATTATTGAGGCCAGGTACCGTTCCGGGCAGGTCACTGCTGGAAGTGCCGCCGGCTACATAAATTTCGTTCGTTGCTGGCCGTAATGCCAGTACAAAGGCGGCATCGTCGCCTGTGCCGCCAAGGAAGGAACTCCAGATAACCGTATTGCAATCGGGGTTTATTTTCAGCACCACGCCATCCTGGTTGCCGCTGCGTGTTTGCTGAAAACCGTTCCCTATCATGGGGAAATTCGATTGCGATTGGCCGGCCACATAAATAAACCCGTTGTTGTCGAGGATCACTTCGCTGTGCGAATCATCGCCATAGTTCCTGAGCAGGGAATTCATTATGTGATCGCCGCTTTCCATCTGGTCCTCTATATTCAACCCGTCGTTGCCCGGGCCGCCGATGCGTAAAGAACCTATAATGGCGCTGCCCTGGGCATTCAGTTTGGTAACCACCATGTCGCAGCCGCCGCCCTGGCCTATAAGCGTACCGGGGTAGTCGCCTGAATAGGTTCTTCCCAGGATTACCAGGTTGCCCTGGGGATCGCAGTAAAGACTATGCGGAAAATCATCGGCGCCGCCGCCGAGGTAAGTAGCATATTCCCGTCTGTTACCCGCTGCGCTGAACTTAAAAATGCTGATATCCAAACCGCGTTGCCCGCCGCGCGTCCAGGTAGTTTTATATGCGCCGGGGGAAGCCGGAAAGCCCGCCCCGAATGCAATACCGCCTGAGAACAGGGAGCCATCAGGGCCCGGTGTGGCTGTAAAGCCCCATTCATCGGTGGTGCTGCCGGTAAAGGATGAAAAAATGATCGTTGGGTCTATCACCAATGTGCTGGTCTTTGTATAATCGCCTGTTTTGAATCGCACCCTGTTCTTTCCTTCAATTTTATAAGCGCAGGAGGTTTCCTTTCTGCCGTGTATATTGTCGAACTGGTACGTGTACGGGTATAACTCCCGCACATCGCCCACACTGGTTTTTATTACCAGTTCACTGTTCTTTACCGATAGTTTATTGGCCCCGTCGTATTGCATTACGATATCGTTCACATTGCCGCCGGGGTTTACGATGATATCGTATTTCAGCCGGCCGCTCTCTGAATAGTACCGTACATCTATATGGGGGTAAACGTTTTTGTAAATGACCGCCTGGCAGCTTTTAACATGGCTGATCCATTGGGAAGGATCGTTGCCTTTGATATAATTGCTGTAACCCGGTAATACTTTATCGGGAACAATTTGCGGATTGGCAGCTCCGCCTATGAACTGTACCCTGTAGGCGTGGGAGCGTATGGTGATGGTGGAGTGACCGGCACTATCAACGGATTGTGTGTTCCTGGCAATACGCGCCCTGCTGTCTGTTGCTATGGGTAACTGATGGTTGTCATGCGCTTCACCGAGGTCGGTGGCGTTGTGCTGCACAATGGTAAACCCGTTCTTTTGCAGATAGAAATTCCCTGTGGGCAAATCGCCCCTGAATTGAACCTGTTTATCCCATTGTCCTTTATTCTCGATGAACTCAAAAGAGGAAGGTGCCTGCGCAACCGATCGTATAACGCCTGTTATGCACAGGGTTATAGCTATCAGACAATTCTTAACCAAGATTCGTGTTTTCAAAGTGTAATAATAGGCCAGGTTGCAATGATAAGGATTACGGCTCTCCCGTAAGCATTAATATTTGAACGTAGGACACATTGACTGCCTTCTGTCGCCATTATACTCGTTATAGAACCCGTGTCTAAATAAAGCAAATTCAAACGCGCCACGTGATTGATTGTACTGTTTCAGGGATGACGTGGTAGCATCATAGGTGAACATGAGCTTGATGGCCTTCCATTCAAAACCCACCATGGGAATGAACGAGTCGCCGCCGCGATAATATAAACCACCGATCAGTTGGTATTCGCCATCGCCCGATAAATTGTATTGAACATTTCCGCCCAATACCAGCTCGCTTGTTTTTGCGGTGGTGCTGTAATAGGCCATGGGATTCAAAATAACCTGTTCGTTCAGCTTGAAGCTGGCGTTCACAAAAGCATTGTACCGGGGCGCAATACGGCTATCGTACCCACTTAATGAATCAGGGGTGGTAAAGAACGATTCGCGGGGCCTGTTTATGTGCCAGGCAGAAATACCGCCATTGAGATATAACCTGTCGGTAGGAAAGTACGCATAATTCAAACCTACCTGCATATCGAAATAACTTACGTTGGGCGCATCGAGCGCTACGCTGGTAGGCAGGTTGCTGTCGAAGAACTTGCCATCGAACTGATCAGGGAACTTTAGCGCGGTTGTGTTGATGCGTTTGTTGGCCCAGCCTACATTGAACCCGAGCGATAATAAATGCGCTACGCCCAGCATTTGATGGTAAGCTGCCGAACCATATATTTTGGTTGAAGTAAGACTGCCCGAACCGGCAACATCACGAAGTATAACGCCGCCTAACCCCAACCAGCCGCTTTCGATCCGGTCCCTGAACACCTGGGCATCGCCCCATATACTCATTGTTTTGTATGGAACGCTCATGATCGACGACCATTGATTGCGATAGTTAACGCCTAAGCGGTAATCGGCATCGGGTATAAAACCCGTGTTGGCGGGATTGGTTGTGAGCGGGGAATTAAACCATTGGGAAAAATGCATATCCTGCGCCGTTGCCTGAGAAACACATACGACACACGACAACATCGCCACCACTGTTTTCAGTAAACGGTTTACTATTTCCCGGGTCACAGGGGGCCGCACTGTTTTGTTAGCTTTAATTTTTTTCATAAACCACCTGTTCTAAAAGTACAATTTGTTATATCATATGAAAGCTTTCATTGAGCTTTAACATATTATTTTACAGCTTAGCGCTAAACGCTTAATGCTGAACGCTGGTTCCCGGCTGTTCAGTTTTCTATCCGGGTATTGAGCTTCCTGCCCTGGGCGTTTTATCACTTTCCGCGTTCCGCGTTAAGCGTTCTTGCTTCTCCTGCTGCACTTTCAGGCGTCTCAACGAAGTAAGGCCGTACGCCGGTTCGGTCATTAGCCTTCCGCATTTCGCCTTCCGCCTTTAGCGTATTAAAGTAATATCCCCCGTCTTTCTTAGTTTTCTTCCATCGGAAAATTCCACATCGAGTGTATAGGCATATACATCCATTGGTTGTGGCGTGCCTTTGTAGGTGCCGTCCCAGCCAATTTTTCTGTTATTGGTTTCAAATACCAGTTGTCCCCAGCGGTTATAAATGCGCCAGGTCATTTTTGCAATTCCAAAACCCATCACGCTAATGAATGCGTTCCTGCCGAAGCGGCCAGGTGTAAACGCATTGGGTACGTCGAGCAACGGATCAACAATGGCTTCCACAGTTCTGCAGGTAGTATCGCTGCATTCAAATTCATTGAACGTAATGAGGCAGGCATTGTAGGTTCCCGTTGCATTGTATTGATGCGCGGTGGTATCCATGGTTGTCTTAACCACTGACTCGCCATCGCCAAACTGCCACTCATACCTTGCTCCACCGGTCGATAAATTGGTGAAAATGGTTGGCTTATTGGTTTGGGGCGGAACCGGCGCAAACGTAAAGTCGGCGGTCGGCAGCGGGTTCACGGCGATTTCCATACTTGTTGAATCGATAATATTACAGGTGCTGCTGTCAACGGCCACCAGTTTTACCGTAAACCTGCCAAGGTTATTGTATACATGCACCGGGTTCACGTCTGTAGAGGTGGCGCCATCGCCGAAATCCCAATAGAACTGTTGCCCGGCCAGTGAGGTATTATTGAAAATGGCGGTATAAGGCGCACAACCCGAAGCCGGGGTTTCGAACCGCGCATCAACCAGCGGCGATACGCGCAGTTCCCTTACAACCGAATCGGGTGAATTACAATACGCCGTATCGTTCAGAATAAGTTTTGTCTGGTAGGTGCCTGCCGCAGCATAGGAGTGCTGGTAGGTTAACGGCGCCGGTGTTATGCGGGTGCCGTCGCCAAAATCCCAGGTAAAGCTGCCGGGCTTAAAAGGTTTGGTGGCCGGGAAGGAAGTGGTATTGGTGAATTCATATAACAGCGACTGGCAGGGTGGTAGCTTAGTCGAAAGGAATGCCAGGTCTGCCTTATCGCTACGCACATGAACGGTTACATAACCGGTATCCCTGACGTTGCAGGTAGTGGGGTCAATGGCAATCAATCGTACCCGGTAGTCGCCCACCGCGTTGAAGGTGTGCGATATTTCTGTATTGGTGGTTGTTTCATCGGGCGAACCATCGTTGAACGACCACTCATAACTTTTGGCGTTGAGAACAGTGTCTTTTAGTACAACGGTAAAGGGCACACAACCCAGCGTATCTACCACGCCGTTGAAAAACGATTGCGGTCCGGCAGCCACGCCGGCAAAGTTGAAGGCGATCTTGGCGGCCCCCAGGTTACAGTTGGAAGTTCCTGTTCCATTCACCGGCCCCCATACACCCGGCGTAATGGGGTAGGGCACTGAAATATTGCCTACCGAACTGCCGAAGCAGTTGGCGCAAATGGCCTGGTATATTACGCCCTGTGCATCGAAACGGCTGGTGCCTCCGTCAACGTGTTCGCCTTCGCCGCCGCTTTGGCCAAAAAAGCTGCCGTACAACAGGGAGGCAGCGTCCTTCTTTATAACAATGAAATAAAAATCGTGGTTATCGGTTACGGTCTTCAACGCATCGGGCGTGGTGGGCATACCGGCTACGCCCGACATATTGAACGGGTCGCGGCCATTGGCCGAGATCCAGCCGCCCCAGCCCGAAATATAAACGTTCTCGCAACGGTCAACCAGGAAGGCCACCGGCGAAATATTGGGACGCGCAGCGCCATTACCAAATGTGGTTGAATATATGAAACCCGACAGGTCGGGTTGCAGTTTTGAAATGAATTGTCTTGAATTGCCACCGTTATACGCGGCATTGATAATTGGCCAGGTGCCTTCGGTGATACCCATTATGTAGGGAATGGCCAGCTTATCGAACTTGATGCCATACACGGCGTCGAACCCACCGGTACCCATATACGAGCTGCGGATGATGGTTGAGCCGTCATTGGCGATCTGCGCTACGAAACCATCTGTAGTGCCGCCCTGGTTGGTGCCCTGGTACACTCCGCTTTTGTTGCCGGGAAAATTGCCGCTGGCTGTGGCGCCGCCTACAAACAGATCGTTGGAAGCCGGGTTTACTGCCATCACAAACGCACCATCGTCGCCTGAACCGCCGAGGTAACTGCTCCAGACAACGTTATTACAGGTCGGGTCTATCTTTAACACCACACCGTCCTGACCGCCGCCTGCTCCCGGTTGAAAAACGCCGCCGGTCGTTCTGAAATCATTTGAACGTGTTTGGGCTGCTATTACAATATTTCCACCATTGTCGAGCGATACTTCGCTGCGGCTGTCATCGCCATAAAAGCGCAGGGTAGAAGACAGATTGATGGAGCCGCCTTCCTGCAGGTCGCTTACGTTAACACCATCAGCACCGCTGCCGCCAATGCGCATTGAACCAATAATGCCGGTTCCCGATGCATTCAGTTTGGTAACGGCAATATCGGCGCCGCCGCCGGGGCCAAATAGCGAGCCCGGATAACGCGAGCTATAGGTTCTGCCCATCACCACCAGGTTGCCCTGCCCGTCACTGATAAGGCTATGCGGGTAATCGTTCCCTTCGGCCCCGAGGTAGGTTGCGTACATACGCTGTGAACCATCGGGACTGAATTTGAAAATACCTATATCCACCCCGCCATTGGCAGAGCCGCCCTGGTAACTGGTTTGGTAAGCGCCCGGCGAAACCGGGAAACCGCTGCCGAATACGATACCGCCCGAGAACAGCGAACCATCGGGGCCCGGGGTGGCGGTAAAGCCGTATTGGCCGGCCTTGCTACCGGTAAACGATGAAAAAATGAGCACCGGGTCAATGATCAGCGTGCTGGTCTTTGAGTAGTTGCCTACTTTAAAGCGCACGGTATTTTTATCAACCAGTTCATAGGCGCAGGTAGTTTCCTGTTTGCCTTTTACCTGATCGAACTGGTACGAGTAGGGATACAGCTCCTTTACTTCGCCAACCGACGTTTTTATGATAAGCTCTTTATTCTTTATTGATAACTTATCGGCGCCTTCGTAGCGCATAACGATATTGTTCACATCGCCGCCGGGGTTAACGATGAGGTCGTATTTTAAATGACCGTTCTCAGAGAAATAACGAATATCGATATTGGGATAGATGTTCCTGTACAGGACGGCCGTGTAGGTTTTTACATTGCTGCTCCATTTGGAAGGATCGTTCCCGATGAAATAATTGCTGTAGGTTGACAGCGGTTTATCGGGCATGATCTGCGGGTTGGCTGCTGCGCCAACGAAATGCACCTGGTAGGCATGCGAGCGTACAGTCCACGGAGAGGAAGGTGGGTTGCCACCGCCGCCCGGTTTTCCGGAATGACCGTAGCTGGGGTCATCGGTACGGGCATTTGATTTTACGCTTGCCGTGCCCGATACTTCACCATGGGTACGGTGAAAGAACCGTTCCAGGTCGCCGGTATTGTGTTGAACGACTGTAAAGCCATTGGGGTGCAAATAGAAATCACCCGCCGGCAATTCGCCTTTGTATTTGATCTTACTTTCCCACTGGCCTTTATTTTCAGTGAATTCAAATGTAGATGGCCCCCCTTGCGCAAGCGTATCAAGGGCTATGATGGTAAGAAGAAGTGCTATCGAACTGATTTTGCCCAATTCCTATCGGTTTTCAATTTATTATAATATAACGTTTATTCTATTCTGTTCTTACCTGCCCGGATAATATTAATCACATATTAAGCTCTTGCAGCGTATGATATAAATAGCAGGAGATGGAATTAATTAAAAAGTATCGTACTACTTTTTTAACAGACCCAGGCAGGTGTGCCACACTTTCAAAGTGTGGCACACCTAAGTATCTTTTTTAGTAAGCAGTTAGTGTTTACAATTTACGATGCATCAATTGAATTGTAAACCTGTATATAAGCAGTAATGGTTAAGACTTTTGTAACCTACGAAATTTTGCTCCAGGCGGTTTTTCCTGTAAGCGATTGCAGGTAGTTTTTTAGCTGCAAATTTGCTGCCGAAGCCAGGTCGGGGTCATCATCCAGTAATCGTTCGGCCATTTCGCGGGCAATCTCGAGCCATTTTTTGTCCTGAACGATGCTGGCCAGTTTGAAATTCAATGCGCCGCTTTGTCTTGTTCCCTCAATATCACCGGGGCCTCGCAGTTCAAGATCTTTCTCTGCAATTTTGAAACCGTCGTTCGTAGCACACATGATCTTTAACCGTTCCCGGGCGTCATTGTTCAGTTTTGAACCAGATAATAATATGCAAAAGCTTTTCTCGGCTCCCCGTCCCACACGGCCGCGTAACTGGTGTAATTGTGAAAGCCCGAATTTCTCGGCATTTTCTATCACCATCACACTCGCATTCGGCACATCAACCCCCACCTCAATCACCGTTGTACCAACCATGATTTGAGTGTCATTGGTCTTGAAACGTTGCATGTTGGTGGTACGCACTTCCGGTGTTTGCCGCCCGTGCACCATACTGATCCAATACCTGGGCTCCGGAAAATAGGCCTGCACATTTTCGTATCCCTTCATCAGGTTCTCATAGTCGAGTTTCTCCGATTCCTCAATAAGCGGAAAAATGATATAAGCCTGCCGCCCTTTGACAATTTCTGCCTTTATAAAGTCCATTACCTGGCTGCGAACCGTCTCATAACGATGTACGGTTAAAATAGGTTTACGGTTGGGGGGAAGCTCATCAATTATGCTTGTGTCCAGGTCGCCGTAAGCTGTCATGGCCAGGGTGCGGGGAATGGGTGTGGCGGTCATCACCAGCACATGCGGCGGAATTGCCGCCTTTTGCCATAAACGGGCACGCTGGGCTACCCCAAACCGGTGCTGTTCATCAACGATGGCCAGTCCCAGGTTTTTGAATTTTACCGTGTCTTCGAGCAGGGCGTGGGTACCTACTACAAAATGAATGGTACCGTCTTCCAACTGCTGCAATATCTCTTTTCGTTCGCGGGTTTTGGTAGAACCGGTGAGCATGCGCACATTTACCGGCAGCTCTTTCAGCAAACCGCTGATATTGTTGAAATGCTGGTTGGTAAGGATCTCCGTGGGCGCCATAAGGCAACCCTGGTAACCGTTATCAATAGCCAGCAATAATATCAGCAGCGCTACAATGGTTTTACCACTTCCTACATCACCCTGCAGCAGCCGGTTCATTTGTTTGCCGCTGCCGGTATCGCGTCGGATTTCTTTTATTACTCTTTTTTGTGCTCCGGTCAGTTCAAACGGCAGGTGATTTTCATAAAAGCGGTTAAATATATCGCCAACCTGGCTAAACACTACTCCTTTTGAATAGCGGTGCCGTTGTTGCCGCAACAGGCCCATCCGAAGCTGTGCTATGAAAAACTCTTCAAACTTCAACCGGTCAATTGCTTTTTGCCACGTTTCAGGGTCGGGCGGAAAATGCATGCTTGTAAAAGCCTTGAAGCGCGGCATCAGTTGCAGCAGTTGCAATATGGATTCCGGCAGTATTTCAGGAATGTTCTTTTCCTGTAACAATTTAATCAAAGTTTCTGTAAAATGGCCGATCTGGCGGCCGCCCATTCCCCTCGATTTTAATTTTTCTGTACTGGGGTAAACCGGTTCAAGGGTGCTTTTGCCTTCCATCTTTTCCCGGCTCCATACCTCCATTTCGGGGTGGGTGATCTGGGGCTGGCCCTGAAAGAAACTCACCTTTCCATATACCAGGTAAACCTGCCCCAGCGCAAGCATTTTTTGTATATAAGTAATGCCCTGGAACCAAACGAGTTCAAGGGTGCCTGTGGCGTCTTTTATTTCGGCTACCAGGCGTTTTGCCCTTTTCTCCCCAATTATTCCAAAGCTGGTGATCACTCCTTTGATCTGAATAAAATCGGTTTGCGGAACAATGTCGCGTACCTGGTTCACCCTGGTTTTATCAATATGGCGGTAGGGTACCAGTTCGAGCAGGTCTTTGAAGGTAAATATGTTCAGCTCTTTTTTGAGCAGGTCGGCCCGTTGCGGCCCCACACCTTTCAGGTACTCAATGGGATTGGCTAATATGTCTACAGTTCCTTTTATGCGGCAAATTTAATGCAAGGCAACGAGGCAACAAGGCAACCAGGCAACAAGGCAACGAGGCAACAAGGCAACCAGGCAACAAGGCAATCAGGCAGCAAGGCAACGTGGTGGCTCGCGCAACACACATTTCCCACACATCCACCTTTCATCTTAAGGTCATTCTAGCGTATACCTAGGGTTTTCTTAGGGTTATCTTAGGGTTCAAACCCCAGGAAAACCCCAGGATGACCCTAAGATGACCCTAGGATGACCCTAGGATGAGAGGTAACAAAGAGGTGGATCACACGTACAGAATAAACCTGTAGGGGTTTAACGAAGTTTTAATTAAACCATAAACCGGCTGCGGCATCTAAGGGGCACGTCGACAGTTTATAACATGTTAGCGCACTGTTAAGGAATGCGAATTGCAAACATTCAGGTATTGGCTTTGTTTCATTTTTATAATCAGGACGTTAAAACCAGTTAATTATGAAGAGAATAGTAATTGCAGCGTTAGTAACGACGGGGGTACTGGCCATGACCAGTTGTAGAAAAGATCCCGTTAAAAACCTCGAGGGAGACGAAGGGCTCATTTACATTACCAAACACTCCGATTCGGCAAATTTTGGAACGTTCCGAACGTTCAGCATCGCCGATTCGGTAGCCGTTATCAGCAATAACCAGTTGGAAGGAAAAGTGCGTACCGATGTGGATGCCGCCTATATTAATGCGGTAAAAGACCAGTTGGTGCAACGTGGCTACACGCAGGTGGGCCGCGACCAGGACCCCGACCTTGGCGTCAACATCAGCCGTATTTACAATACCTCAACCGGGTTGTTTGATTATGGCGCTTACTGGGATCCCTATTACGGCTCTTACTGGGATCCTTATTATTGGGGTTATGGCGGTTATGGATATTATTTCCCCTCATATTTCGTGGGCACGTACTCCATAACGGAAGGCGCTATGTCGATCGACATCTTTAATTTACGCGACGCCAAACAAACCAACAGGATAAGCAGTGTGTGGAACGGCCTTATAAGAGGCTCAAGCGTGTTCAATGTGCAAACCGCCGGCAACGGGGTGAAGGCGCTCTTTGATCAGAGTACCTATTTTTCGACATCGAACTAAATTTCATTAACGATCATTAAAAGCTTACAGATATGAATACGAAGTTGAGTATGGGCATGTTATTGATAGTCAGTTTGTTGCTTTTGACCACTGTACCCTTTACCGCCAAATCGCAGGAAAGGGTACTACAGCTCGATATAAACTATGCCATAGGAATACCGGCCGGATCGTTCAAGAGCGATCTGGTTGATAAAACCTCGGCCCGTGGCTGGACGGCCAACATAATGTATAACACTACCAAAAAGTTATCGGTAGGTTTGGGTTTTGGATTCCAGGATTTCTACCAAAAATTTCCGCGTGCCGTGTACAAGCTCGAAGAAGGGGGCGAAGTGTCGGCGGTGCTGACCAATTCCATTCAAACCATTCCGGTGCTGGCCCAGGCGCAATACCGTTTTTTGCCGGGCAAAGCGGTTCAACCCTATGTGGGGCTGGGCCTTGGTGGAAATATTATAGTGTACGATCAGTGGCTGGGTGAATTTGAGAACAGCAAGTCGAGCTTCAAATTTGCCGCAAGGCCCGAAGCCGGCCTCTTCATTCCATTCAGACCCCAGGGACCCGCAGGGATCCACCTTTTTGGCGCCTATAACTACATGCCTTATAACCAGGACGGGGTTGATAATTTGAATAACTGGGGAGCAGGTATTGGGGTGAAATTTCCGATCCGGTAATTTAGGTCAATGGTGAATGGTCAATGGTTAATGGGCCATCTAAATATTGTAGCCCGCCTTATGTTTGGCGGGCTTTTTTATAGGCATAAGCCTTCAGTATCCAGAAAGTTATGCTTAATGGTAAATGGCAAAGTAGATTACTAATGGAGATAGTTCAAAAAAATCGATCGCAGGCGCTATCGGCAATTAAAGACTTTGCCAGAGTGAGGCATAAATTACGTGGGAATTCAGAATTTCGGGAACCAATTCCCCATTTACCATTCACCTAATTCAGCTGCGGGTCAACGGGGAAATTGGCCATCATTTCATAGTCGCCGCCAAGATGTTTGAGCGATTCTTTCCATATTTCATCGGCCTTGCGGTGGAATACCAGCTTGCGCGTCGCCTGGGCGGTAAGCCATGATTTTTCTTTCAGTTCATCATTAAGCTGACCGCTGCCCCAGCCGGAGTAGCCAATAAAAAAGCGGATCTTTGTGGTATCGATAGAACCGGCTTTTATGAGGGTAATGGCGGTTTCAAAATCGCCGCCCCAGTATATACCATCCAGCACTTCGTAGCTGCCTGGGATCAGATCGGGGTATTGATGCAGAAAATGTATGGTATCCATTTGAACCGGTCCGCCATAGAAAACAGGAAGTTTAAGCTCGTCCAGGTCGTTCATCAGCTCATTGAGGGTGTGGCCAAAAACCCGGTTTATAACAAAACCAAAGCTGCCCTCGTCCTGGTGATCACATAAGAAAACTACTGTTCGGCTGAAATTCGGGTCCTTTAAAAAAGGCTCAGCTATAAGTAATATGCCTGGTCCTGGATTTACCATATTTCTAAATTAGTACATAAAACGACTAACCAAAATGATTGTTCAAAAAAATTAGCGATTCAATAAAAGTTTTCTAAGTTAGCGTCCCGCTTTGCCGGTGCAACTTGGTAAATCTAAGTTAAAGGATCGCATATGAATTCGGTACCATAGGGGGGACTAATTTCGTTTATTAAATTTGCCGGTTAAAATTATCTGCTATGAGGATGTTGTTCTTTCCCACAACAGGAAGGAGTGTAGCAGTAAACGGTAACCGGTAGATAATGACAACAGCGGCGTTAATAAAACCATATAAATTGCAGTTAAGGAAAATTTTTCCTGTTATTATTGTGCTGATCAGCTTATCGCTGGTGGGGACCATATATGTACAGTACAGCTGGTTACGAACCATGCTGTTGAACAAGAATGAAGAATTGAAAGGTAAGATCGAACGTGGTATGCACATCGTAGGCACGGCCCTGATGGAGCAGAAAGGTTCGCTGCCTTCTCTTAAACGTTACCGTACGCGACCCGATTTCAGCTGGCCGGCAGAACAGTTCAAGATGGAACTGATGAACCCGCCTACCATTGCCCAAAAGTTTACCGAACAGGAGGTGGCGGAAAAGCTGAACAAAGCTTTTGAAGAACAGGGTTTGCACAATGTGAAATTTGAATTTGCCATTACTTCCAACCTGAATTTGCTTTCTTACGAAATTAAATCAAGAGGTTTTTTAACACAGGTTGAAGATACCGTGGGCGATCGTAACCTTGGGTTTTACTACCTGTTGCAACCGCCCAGCGGCAGCGACCTCGAGAACATTGTACCCGAAGAAATAATGACGGTGATTGTGCCCAATGTGAAAAGAATAGTGCTTAGCGATATGCGCTGGATGATCATTGGCGCCATTTTCTTCACCCTTATGATCATTACCGCTTTTTATATTACTGTAAATGCATTGTTGCGTCAGAAGAAGCTGAGTGAAATAAAGAACGACTTCATCAATAATATGACGCATGAGTTCAAAACGCCGCTTGCTACCATTTCGCTGGCAGTTGATGCCCTGCGTAACGATAAAGTGGCGCAGGACCGCGAGAAAATGAATTACTTCAGCAGTATTATCAAGGAAGAGAACAAACGGATGAACAAGCATGTGGAAACCATTCTGCAGGCTGCTGTTATGGACCGTCAGGAAATTACGCTCAACCGGGTGCCGTTGCATGTACATAATCTCATTCATGAGATCATGGATAATTATCAACTGCAGTTGCAGGAGAAAGGCGCACGTGCCGAATTAAGCCTGGATGCCAGGTTCGATTTCATTGAGGCCGACCAGGTGCACTTCCGCAACCTGATCTCGAACCTGGTTGATAATGCCGTTAAATATTCGAAAGAGAACCTGTTGATAAAAATTGCCACGTATAATACCAGTCATGCAATAGGAATACGTATTGAAGATAATGGTATTGGTATGAGCAAGGAAACGGTTCGGCGCATCTTCGAAAAATTCTATCGCGCCCATACGGGTAATATTCACAATGTAAAAGGGTTTGGTCTTGGCTTGAGTTATGTAAAAACCGTAGTTGATGCCCATGACGGCAAGATCAAGGTTGATAGCATGCTTGGCAAAGGATCGGCCTTCACCCTCGAAATTCCATTGTTTAAAGAAAAGGTTAGTGCCGAAACAGCAGGCAGCCATCGCCATAACTAAGAAAGCGAAAATCATTCTCTAACGCATACGTATATAGTTTTCGCCAGTCGGCCCCAATGAATGCGGCTACCAGTAAGAGCAGCGTTGATTGCGGCTGGTGAAAATTTGTCACCAGCGCATTGGGTATGCGAAACGTATAACCCGGCGCAATCAGCAGCGATGTTTTGGTTATAATGCGATCGAGCTGATGTTGCTGTAAGTAATTCAGTAAATTTTCGAGCGCGGTTTTAGCCGGAACCGGATCGCCGTTCAATTCATACGGGTCCCACTGGTGTACTACCAGTTCTTCCGGCGGGCAGTCGGGTTGCCGCGTTGCTTTTACTCCCAGCCAGTACAGGCTTTCCACCGTTCTTAATGAAGTGGTGCCTACCACAGTGATCTGTTTATCGAGGTAATTCAATAGGCAGTTGATGGTGTCGATAGAAACATCGATGAACTCCGCATGCATAGGATGCCCACTCATGGTTTCGCTTTTCACCGGTTTGAAAGTGCCGGCGCCAACATGCAGGGTTACATATTCGAGGTGGACCTGTTTTTGATCGAATGCTTTAAAAACCGCATCGGTAAAATGCAAACCGGCCGTGGGAGCGGCTACCGATCCTTCAGCATTGGCATAAATGGTTTGATAGCGTTCGCTATCGGTTTGTTCAACTGTGCGTTTTATATAAGGAGGAAGCGGAATATTACCCGCTACCTGCAAAACTTCGGCAAAGGTGAGCGAAGCAGGTGTCCATGATAGTTCAATGGAAAAGCTGTCTTTCTCCTTGCCAAGGTAGCGGGCCTGCAAAACAATTTCATCGTCATTCCAGGCCATTCGTTTTTCAAGAATTTGTCCGGGTTTCCATTTGGAGGCGCCGCCGATAAGGCATATCCAGGTAACCTGGCCTTTTTGGGTCATGGCTGTGGTCATGTCGGCGTATTGCGGGGGCGGTTCCAGGCAAAAGATCTCCACTACCGCGCCGGTTGGTTTTTGAAAAAGCAGGCGGGCGGCAACTACCCTGGTATTATTGAAGAGAAGGAGGGAACCGGCGGCAACATATTGAGGAATATTCCGGTAAATGTCTTCCTGAATGGCCCCTTCTTTATAAATAAGAAGCCGGGAACTGTCTCTTTCGGGAAGTGGATACCGGGCAATTTTTTGCTCCGGCAGCTCATACGTAAAATCGTGAACTGATAAGTCTTTTGGATGCATCGGGCATACGGCCAACTGCCGCTGTTTTGATGAGGGGCAAAGGTAAGGGAATCGATTGGCAATAGTGAAAGGGCGATAGGTAATCCCTGTTGATGGGCGCTGAAATCCCTGATCATATACCCGGAAACGAAAGATACCCAGAAACAATGAGCGGCTGTGATGACCGGTAAGCCGCAGAATCATGCAAGGTTCGCTGAAAGTGAGTTGTGACGGCCATTTAATAGCGCTGATCTGATGTTGATTTGACTAAAAGAATTAGACAAAATCTTTCAACAATTAGTCAAAACTTGACGTGGATTTAGTTTTTAATTAATTCTAATAAAATATTGACGCGTATTCAATTATTTCTTAACTTAGAGGCATAGGATAAGGTTTAATGGTTAATGGTATTTGATTAGTGCAGCCTCCCCTCCGGGAGGCTTTTTTATTTATATCCATCGATGGCAGTTGCAATTGGTTGCAATGCTTGTCGGCCGGGCAATTGGTGTGATGAGTGGTAAGGCTAATTGCACAAACTTACTTCAACAAGATCATGCTGCAGGGCATAGTGGCGAATGGTGGCTTCCTTCGGTAACCATGCCGCCGCTTTTCTTAAAATCCAAAACCTGGAGGCCCTGGTACCCGGCCACGGGTAACCGGTAATCTGGTTTTCCCCTTTTTTACCACCGGCCTGCCGGTTCAACCGATCTTCTACCACATTTTCCCACCAATTACAGCTTTCCTGGAGGCAATAACCACCCCCGAATCCCATTTTCAGGCAGCCCGGATAAATTTTCCCGCCACAAAATGACCCGCTTTTAGTTGAGGCCATGCCAGTTTTTTGCCGCTGCCACGAAAAAACATCCACCGGACCGTTCAATTTTGCTTAATCCACAGCTTATGCACAGTTATGCACATCAATTCACATGATTATGCACATGTTTGAAGGGAAATAAAGTAGAAAAATTCACGGAAAGCCTTGTTGATCACTTATATACAAATAATAATCCTTGTGGAAAAAATATTCTTTCCAAATTCGGGTAAGAAAGTGGGAAAAAGTGTTATTTTGTGTAAGTGTTAGACAAATAGGTGCAACTCATTGTAAATGATACAATTTCTCGGAGAATACGAAGCAACCCTCGACGCAAAAGGGCGTTTTCTCCTACCGGCAGGCATTAAAAAGCAAATGCCGGAGGATGCTGGAGACCAATTTGTCATAGCTCGTGGTTTTGAAAAATGTTTGACTTTATATCCCAAAAAAAATTGGGACCCAATACTGGCCGAACTGAGTAAAGTTAGCGAATACAAGGCCGAAAATAGGGAGTTCTTACGATATTTTACAATGGGCGCTTCACTGTGCGATCTGGATTCAGCGGGAAGGATGTTGGTGCCTCCAAATTTAAAAGCCCATGCAGGGCTCGAAAAAGATATAGTACTGGTTTCTGTTATCAATAAAATTGAGATCTGGGATAAAGTTAAGTACCAACAGTTCTTTGAGTCTTTTACACCGGAAAAGTACAGCGATCTGGCAGAGCGGGTAATGGGTGGTCAAAATACTTCACAATTGTAATGTTATGAGTGAGCCTGTTTACCATGTACCGGTTTTATTGCAGGAGGTGATCGACGGTTTGAGCATTCGCCCTGATGGGGTGTATGTTGATTGTACCTTTGGCGGCGGTGGCCATTCCCTGGAAATTCTTAAACTACTTAACGCTGAAGGGCGTATGGTTGTTTTCGACCAGGATGCAGATGCCCGGAAAAATGTGCCCGATGATGATCGTATCATTTTTGTTCCGCACAATTTCAGGCACCTGCAGCGGTTTTGCCGGCTGCATAAAATAACGCAGGTAAATGGCATTTTAGCCGACCTCGGCGTTAGCAGCCACCAGTTCGATACCGCCGATCGCGGGTTTAGCACCCGCTTCGAAGGCGACCTCGATATGCGAATGGACCAGCGGCAGGAACTGACGGCCTTTGAAGTGGTTAACACTTATGACGAACAGCAATTGCACAAATTGTTTGAACAGTATGGTGAGGTTACCAACTCAAAAACACTGGCCCGCACCATTGTTCAGGTTCGAAAAACGGTATCGCTTAAAACCATCTCTAACTTCAAGCAGGCGCTGCACGCGGTAGTAAAAGGAAATCCTAATAAATACTTTGCCCAGGTATTTCAGGCTTTGCGAATTGAGGTGAATGATGAATTAGGCGCATTGAAAGAAATGCTGCAACAGGTTCCCCCCCTGTTAAAACCCGCCGGCCGTGTAGCCATCATAACTTTTCATTCTTTGGAAGACCGGATCGTGAAGAATTTCTTTCGCAAAGGAAATTTTGAAGAAGAAGAAGTGGATGTTGACCCGTTCGGAACAAAAACCTCCACACCACCACTCAAAGCAATAACAAAAAAGCCGATCGTTCCAACCGAAGCCGAGATGAAGCGAAACCCGCGCGCAAGAAGCGCCCGGTTAAGAGTAGCAGAGAAGGTAGAAGGAAATTAGAAATTAAAAATGAGAAACAGAGAAATGAAGAAGGAAGTACAGAAGCAGAAGGCAGGAAATAAAAATGAAAGAGAGATAGGGAAATTGAACAATGAAAGTGAAGCTGTATGCGTCGTGCTGGTGTTTCATTAGCAAATTATCACATTCACCGTCGAGTTCTTGTTCTCATAATAAAGGGTAATTAAAAATTGCAATTTCTATTTGATTTAAGCCTCGTGAATTAAGCATTCATAGCGGTTAGACGGATAGCACCTGTCTGACCGCTATTTGATTAAGTAAAATGAGTGAAGAAAAAGAAATATCACGCAGGAGACGGCAACGCAAAAGGTTGTTTGGGTACAGGTGGATCGTAAAGAACATTCCTTTCTTCCTGTTCCTGTCGGTACTGGCAATCGTGTACATCTACAATGGTCACTACGCCGACAACACCGTGCGCAACATTAACAAAGTAAATCGCGAGCTGAAGGAACTGCAATTCGAATACAAAACATTGAAAAGCGAAGTGATGTTCCGCAGCAAACAGAGCGAACTGGCCAAATCGGTAGAAACGCTTGGATTGAAAGAACTGGTTGTTCCACCGGCGATACTGGTAGACACATTAAAAAATTAGAAGGTTTAAAATATAAAAGTGAGGATGCTGGCAGGTGAAGGGCGTTTGGATGTAGGAAACTCGTCATTGACCATTCACCGTTGACCATTCACCATGGAGGTTAAAAAGGACATATTATGGCGGGTTTACCTGTGCTACATAGGCATAGTTGTATTCAGTATTGCCATTCTGGGGCGGGCGATTTACATTCAACAGGTGCAGGGCAAATTCTGGCGCGGGCAGGCAAAAGACCAGCAGCAGAAGTTTGTAGAGATCGATGCGCAACGCGGTACCATTTATAGTGAAGATGGCCGAATGCTCAGTACCTCAACACCGTATTTTGACATTTATGTTGATTTTGCAGCAGAGGGATTACGTCAGAAGAACGGCGCGCGGTTCCACAATAACCTTGATTCACTGTCACTTGGCCTGGCCACCATGTTCCCTGAGAAAAGTAAGGCATCGTGGCGCCGTGAATTAAAGAATGGTTATCAAAGAAAGAACCGCTATTATTTGTTGAAAAAGAACCTGACATTTCAGCAATACAAACAGTTACGCAGTTTGCCATTGGTGCGGTTGGGAAAAGATAAAAGCGGTTTCATTGCGGAAGTAAAAGATAAGCGTTTAAACCCTTTCGGGTTGCTGGCAAACAGAACCATCGGGTTATCACGCGAATACATAGATAGCGGCGGAAATATGCGCAGTATGAATGTGGGGTTGGAAAAAACGTATGACGATCAGTTGCGGGGCGAAAGTGGAAAACGTTTGATGCGAAAAATTGCAGCCGGTGTATTTGTACCTGTCGACGGATCGGAGATAGAACCGCAGAACGGAAAAGACATCATCACCACGCTGGATGTGAACATTCAGGATATCGCTGAAAATGCATTGCTGAATGTTTTAACCACAAATGAGTGTGAATATGGTACTTGCATCGTAATGGAAGTGGCAACAGGGAAAATTAAAGCCATCGCTAACCTGAGCCGAAGGGAAGACGGCAGTTACTGGGAGAATTACAATTACGCCGTACAGGCATCTGAGCCCGGTTCTACTTTTAAATTGGCTACGATGTTGGCGTTGCTCGAAGATCAATTAATAACTTTGCAGCAACACATAAACCTCGAAGGCGGAAGCTGGAACGTAAATGGAAGAACCGTATATGACACCGAAGATCATGGCACGGATGCAACAGTAAAAGAGGCGTTTGAACACAGCTCGAATGTTGGAATGGCAAAGTTGACCACCACCTACTATGGTAAGAATCCGACTCGTTTTATAAATCACCTTAAGAAACTGCGATTCGATCAGCTAACGGGCATCGATCTGTTGGGCGAAGGAAAACCGCTGGTGAAAACACCTAAATCAAGGTCATGGAGCGCAACATCGCTGCCATGGATGAGTTTCGGGTACGAAGTAATGGTAAGCCCTTTGCAAACATTGATGTTATATAATGCGGTAGCGAATGATGGAAAAATGATGAAGCCTTACCTGGTGAACGCAGTAACCGAAAACGGCGTGACGATACAGGAGAACCAGCCGCAGATAGTGGAAGAAACGATCTGCAGTACAAAAACATTAAAACAGTTACGCCAGTGTCTTGAAGGTGTTTGTTCAGATGGAACGGCAAAGGAATTGTTCAGGGGAGCGCCCTACCGCACAGCAGGTAAAACCGGCACAGCTTTGATGGCCAACGGCAATAAAGGATACAGTGAGAAAATTTATCAGTCGTCGTTTGCAGGTTATTTTCCGGCCGAACATCCGCAATACAGCTGCATAGTTGTGATCCGTAACAAACCGTTTGCACCTGTTTACTACGGAGCAAAAATTGCAGGACCGGTATTTAAAGAGATCGCCGATAAATTATATGCGTTGAATGCCGATCGAAGCAGGGGATTGAAGCAGCTGGCATTGAGAAAAGACAGCAGCTTCCATTTATACGCCGGTTCAACGGAAGATATAAAAGAGGTGGTTGAGAAGTTACGAATGAAATACCGCGATTCGGCAAAAGCAGATGAATGGGGTCATTTGTATACAGTAAATAACCAACAGGTGTTGAACAACAGGAAAGTGTCGAATAAGATCATGCCCGATATACGGGGAATGGGTTTAAAAGATGCACTGTTCCTGTTGGAAAACAGAAAAATGAAAGTAGTGTTCCGGGGCAGGGGGAAAGTGGTTAGTCAGAGCATAGAACCCGGGGCATATGTAAGTAATCATCAAACGGTGAGTTTAGAACTGAATTAATAAATATATAGCGTGACACTGCAGGATATACTATATAAGGTAAGTATTCGCTCGGTACATGGTAACACCAGCATACCGGTGCATGACCTGCAGTTGGATTCACGGAAGGTAAGCGCAGGATCGGTTTTTATTGCCGTAAAAGGTTCTGCGGTAGATGGCCACCGGTTTATTGATCAGGTGTTACAACAGGGCGCCGTTGCGGTCATCTGTGAAACAATGCCCGCCGAATTGAAAGAGGGAGTGGTGTATGTTCAGGTGGAGAGCAGCGCGGCTGCCGCGGGTTACATGGCACATAACTTTTACGAACAGCCATCTGAAAAAGTAAAGCTGATAGGAGTAACCGGCACCAACGGTAAAACAACCATCGCTACCTTATTATTCAAGCTCTTTACCAACCTGGGATATAAATGTGGCCTGCTGAGCACGGTGCAGAATCATATTGGAAATGAAGTAGTGCCGGCAACACATACCACACCCGACGCCATCAGCCTGAATGCCATGCTGCAACAAATGGTGAACAGCGGCTGTACCCATGTTTTCATGGAAACCAGTTCGCATGCCATACACCAGCATCGTATAACCGGTTTGAAGTATGCCGGCGGGTTATTCAGCAACATTACCCATGATCACCTCGATTATCATAAAACATTCGATGAATATATCAGGGTAAAGAAATCGTTCTTCGATCTGCTGCCATCAGAAGCATTTGCCATATCAAATGCCGATGACAAACGCGGTCAGGTGATGTTGCAAAATACACACGCGCGCAAATACCTGTACAGCCTGCGAACGATGGCGGAGTTCAAAGGCAAGATCCTGGAGAACAGGTTAACCGGTTTGGTAATGACCATCAACGACCAGGAAGTGCATTTCCGCCTTATTGGTGAATTCAATGCCTACAACCTGTTGGCCGTATATGGTGCTGCCATTTGTTTGGGTGAAGATAAACTGGAAGTGTTGCGGGTGTTGAGCGAGATCACCGGGGCGGAAGGACGATTTGATTATATCATTTCACCCAACCAGAAAATAATAGGGATTGTAGATTATGCCCACACGCCGGATGCATTGCTGAACGTGTTGGCCACTATAAAAAAATTGCGCGAAGGACATGAGCAGGTTATTACGGTAGTTGGTTGTGGCGGCGATCGCGATAAAACCAAACGTCCGGTAATGGCGGAAGTTACCTGCGAGCACAGTGACAAAGTGGTATTCACTTCCGATAATCCGCGCAGTGAAGATCCATTACAGATCCTGGCCGACATGGAAACCGGTTTAAATACCGCGGCCAAAAGAAAATATGTATCAGTGCCCGATCGCAAAGAAGCCATAAAACTGGCAGTGAGCATGGCAAAGCCGGGAGATATTGTGTTGATTGCCGGTAAGGGCCATGAGAAGTATCAGGAAATAAAAGGAGTAAAACATCCTTTTGACGATAAGCAGGTGATGCGTGAAATGTTTGAGCTGTATGAAAAATGAGGAACAAGAGCTCGTACACCTAAAATAAACCAACATGTTGTACCATTTAATCGATTGGTTAAAGGAATTGGGGGTTAAGATGCCTGGTAATGCACTGTTTCAGTTCATTACATCCAGGGTATTGCTGGCAGTGATCCTGTCGCTGGTAATATCGGCCGTGTTCGGGAAAAAGTTCATCAATTACCTGCGTAAAAAACAGGTAGGCGAAACCGTACGCGATCTGGGCCTGGCCGGTGAACAGCAAAAGAAGGGAACGCCAACCATGGGCGGTTTTATAATCATCCTGGCAATTCTGGTTCCAACGCTCTTGCTGGCCGATTTAACAAAGGCTTACATCCGCCTCATGTTGTTTGCGACCGTATGGCTGGGGATGATAGGTTTTATAGATGATTACCTGAAACTGCGCGCCAAAAAGCTGGCCCAGCAACAAGGCATCGCTTATAAAAAAGGTGATAAGGATGGTTTGGCCGGGTGGTTCAAAATATTAGGACAGGTTGTGTTGGGTTTTGTAGTGGCTGCCACATTGTTATTCAATAACAATACAAAGGCATGGCGGGAATTTACCGGAACAACGCCACCGGCCGAATCCGCCAACTACAGGGAAATAACTTTTGACGGTAAGGTTAAAAAGTTTGTGGTAGCCGATGAGCCTATTACAACCATCCCGTTTGTAAAATCGCACGAGTTCAACTATTCAAAACTGTTGCCTGAAGGTTTACGCTCTTTGACCTGGATCCTGTATGTGATCATCGTTATTATTATTGTAACGGCAGTTTCCAATGGCGCCAACATAACCGATGGTATCGATGGGTTGGCAACAGGAACAAGCGCCATTATAGGAGCATGTTTGGGCATCTTTGCGTACGCGAGCGGTAACCTGCGGTTTGCCGAATACCTGAACATTATGTATATACCCAACCTCGGTGAGCTGAGTATATTCATCGGCGCCATGATCGGGGCCTGCGTAGGGTTCCTGTGGTATAATTCATATCCGGCGCAGGTATTTATGGGTGATACGGGAAGTTTGACGCTGGGCGGGATCATTGCTGCACTGGCGATCATTGTAAGAAAAGAATTACTGATCCCTATTTTCTGCGGTGTGTTCCTGGTTGAGAACCTGAGTGTGATCTTGCAGGTGTCGTATTTCAAATACACGAAGCGGAAATATGGTGAAGGGAAAAGAATATTCCTTATGAGCCCGCTGCACCACCACTACCAAAAGCTGGGTTACCATGAATCGAAGATCGTAACGAGGTTCTGGATAGTGACCATCCTGTGTATAGTGTTTGCGATAGTAACACTGAAAATAAGATAATAAAAAGCCTCACCGGTTAGCCGGAAGCTTGAATAGCAATAAACTGATTACTGAAAAACCAACACTCTGAATTTCCACTTAAGGAAAACCAATCATAGTAGTAGGTAGAGTGTGGTAGAGCAGTACAAATTCAAACTAAGGAAGAACCCCCTTTAATCCGGATAACACCCGATTAATAATATAAGTACCCGGTATAACCGGCACGTAATGGAGTTAGTATTTACATGAGTAAGCGATTGGTAATACTTGGAGCCGGCGAAAGCGGCGTTGGCACTGCCATCCTTGGCAGGCAGAAGGGGTATGATGTGTTTGTATCGGACGGTGGAGCGGTAAAAGAGAAATATAAAGAGGAGCTGAATAAATACGGGATCGAATGGGAAGCAGATCAGCATACCGAAGAGAAGATCTTGAACGCGGATGAAGTGATGAAAAGTCCGGGCATTCCTGAGAAGAGCGAACTGGTGAAAAAGATCAGGAAAAAAGGAATACCGGTTATCAGTGAAATAGAATTTGCATACCGCTACAAAGGCAACAGTAAGATCATTGGCATTACGGGCAGTAACGGAAAAACGACAACGACGTCGTTGATGTATCATATTTGTAAAACCGCCGGACTGGATTGTGCGCTTGTAGGCAATATCGGTTATTCATTCGCCAAACAGATAGCTGAAGACCCGAAGGAATTGTATGTGGCGGAGATCAGCAGTTTTCAATTGGATGATATTGAAACGTTCAGGCCCGATGTAGCGATACTTACCAATATTTCGGAAGACCATTTGGACAGATATGATTACCGGTTCGAAAACTATATACACAGTAAGTTCAGGATAGCTGAGAACCAAACAGCGCAGGACTATTTTATTTACTGTGCCGATGATCCGGTAACCATGCAGTACTTAGAGAAATATACTATCAAATCTAACCCATTACCATTCAGTATGAGTAAAGAATTACCCCAGGGCGGTTTTATCAGGAACGGACAGATGACTGTTACAGTTGATGATGAGAAGATGCAGATGAATGTGAGTGATTTTACTTTAAAAGGAAAACACAACCAGAATAACACGATGGCAGCAAGTTTAGGTGGTGTAACGATGGGGATTCGCAAGGAGAAGATCCGCGTAGCCGTTCAAACATTCGAATCGCTGGCCCACAGGATGGAACCCGTTAGCACTGTACGTGGTGTTGAGTTCATCAACGACAGCAAGGCCACGAATGTGAACAGTACCTGGTATGCCCTCGAGAGCATGGAGCGGCCTACTATTCTCATACTGGGTGGGGTAGATAAAGGAAATGATTATTCTATCCTTACCGACCTCGTTCGCGAAAAAGTGAAAGCGATCGTGTGTTTAGGTACGGATAACCTTAAAATACATGAAGCATTTAAAAATGATGTACAGTTGATGGTGAACACCGCTTCGGCAGAAGAAGCCGTAAAAGCTGCATTT
Source organism: Niastella populi (assembly GCF_002078015.1). Lineage (GTDB taxonomy): Bacteria > Bacteroidota > Bacteroidia > Chitinophagales > Chitinophagaceae > Niastella > Niastella populi. Next base: position 323,739 of record NZ_LWBP01000210.1, read on the forward strand.
CATTTTGCCACACCGGGCGATACGGTTTTGTTAAGCCCGGCCTGCGCCAGCTTCGATCTGTTCAAGAATTATGAAGATCGCGGCGACCAGTTCAAGCAGGCAGTGCGCGAATTGTAACCGGTTTGCAGTTTTCAACTGCCAACTGGTAGCCAGGCTAAAAGAGTGTTAATGAAAAGGAATGACGAATGTTAACGATATAGGTTTGTTAAACAAAACCCGGGGTGATAAGGTCATCTGGGCTATTGTGGTCGTATTGGCCCTGGTGTCAATGCTGGCGGTGTATAGTTCTACCGGATTACTTGCATATAAGCATAACCGCGGAAACACCGAGGTGTACCTGTTCAAACAGGTAGTTACTACCATCATGGGCCTGGCGATCATCTATTTTTCACACCGGGTGAATTATACCTTGTACTCAAGGGTAGCGCGGATCTTATTCATGATCTCGATACCCTTGTTGGTATATACCTTGTTCTTTGGCGTTGAATTAAACCAGGGTAGCCGCTGGATCCGGTTACCTATCATTAATCTCACGTTTCAAACTTCCGATCTCGCCAAGCTGGCGCTCTTCATGTTCCTGAGCCGCCTGCTGAGCAAAAAACAGGAAGTGATCAAGGATTTCAAAAAGGGATATATCCCTGTGATCATACCCATAGCTGTCGTTTGTATTTTGATAGCCCCGGCCAACCTGTCAACCGCATTGCTGATAGCTGCTACCAGCATGTTGTTATTATTTATAGGCAGGGCAAGCACCAAACACCTGTTACTGACGATTGGGATAGCCGCCATTCCGGTAGCGATACTGGTAATGATAGCTGTAGCTTTTTATGATAAGAAAGAAGAGAAATGCGCAGAGCTGCCTTTCTTTTTGCAAACCGCACGTATCCCAACCTGGATAAGCCGCGTGCAAAACTTTATTTACGACAGCAAACAGGTTGATAAAGATGAGAACTATCAGATCAATCAGGCAAAGATCGCCATTGCAAAAGGCGGTTTGCTGGGGTTAGGTCCGGGTAATAGTGAAACGCGGAACTTTTTACCGCACCCGTATTCAGATTTCATTTTTGCCATCATCATTGAAGAGTATGGACTGGCGGGAGGCTGTTTTCTCTTATTTGTATACCTGCTGTTCCTGTTGAGGAGTATCAGGATCTTTAAAAAATGCCCTTATGCTTTTGGGGCATTTCTGGCGTTGGGGTTAAGCTTCACGCTGGTGATACAGGCCCTCATCAACATGGCGGTAACGGTTAACCTGTTTCCGGTAACGGGCGTTACATTGCCGCTGGTAAGTATGGGTGGCAGCTCGTTCATGTTCACCTGCCTGGCCATTGGCATCATCTTAAGTGTGGCCCGTAATGTAGAACAGCTCGAAGCGCCGGCCACACCAAAAGCAACCGGTGAAGCAAAAGAGAAAAAGAAAGCTGCTGCTGATGAGGAAGAAGCCGGGATGGAGGAAGAAGAAACACCGGTGAAAGCCAAAAAGGAAAAAGCGGTGAAGAAAGTAAAAGCCACCGAGGCAGAAAAAGCAGAAATGGCCGGGAAAGCGGAGAAAGCAGACAAAGCGGAAAGAAGTAAGGCATTGAAACCGTTGACCGATATAGCGATGAATGATCTGGAGCAAGGCAAGTAAGCTTTCAAAAAAAATGCACAATGAGCGAGTCACCAAATATATCAACAGGCTCACATTACCCCCCCACCGGGGTGGCCAGGGGTGGCCGGATAATCATAGCAGGAGGAGGAACGGGCGGACATATTTTTCCGGCGGTGGCCATTGCACATGCATTGCGTAAACTGGAACCATCTGTTGAGATCCTGTTTGTAGGGGCCAAAGGAAAAATGGAAATGGAAAAAGTGCCGCAGGCAGGATATAATATTATAGGGTTAGACATCGCCGGTTTTAACAGAAGTTCTTTGATAAAGAATATCGGTTTGCCATTTAAACTCATAAAAAGTTTCTGGCAGGTTCGAAGCATTCTTAAAACATTTCAACCCGATGCGGTGATAGGTGTGGGTGGTTATTCAACCTATCCGGTATTGCGCTCGGCGCAGGCAAAGGGAATACCCACATTTATACACGAGGCCAATTCATTTGCCGGTAAAGCAAACATGATGCTGGGTAGAAATGCCACCAGGATCTTTGTGGCAACCGATGGCATGGAAAAGTTTTTTCCGGCCGGCAAGATCATGATCACCGGCAACCCGGTACGGCAGAACATTGTAAACAATACCATCAGCCGTTCAGAAGGCATTCAGTTCTTTGGGTTGGATGCATCTAAGAAAACGGTATTTGTTACCGGCGGTAGTTTGGGCGCGAAAGGAATAAACGAAGCGATAGATGCCAACATAAATGCATTCATACAGAATGACGTGCAGCTGATATGGCAAACCGGTAAACTGTATGCTGAAAAAGCCAGCGCAAGGGCGGCGGAGAACCGGAACATCTGGGCCAACAGTTTCATTACACAAATGGAATATGCTTATGCGGCCGCAGACATTGTGATCTCGAGAGCAGGCGCCATGTCGGTAGCTGAATTATGTGTAGCGAAAAAACCTGTAGTGTTTGTGCCCTTTCCGTTTGCCGCAGAAGATCATCAGACTGCCAATGCACAAAACCTGGTGAACAAACAGGCCGGCTTATTGATAAAAGACAGCGAGGCAAGGGAAAAACTGGTTCCAACCGTAATTGCCCTAGCCCGTGATGAGGACCAGCAAAAGATGCTGCGGGAGAATATTGGGGAATTAGCGGTTACCGATGCAGATGAAGTGGTTGCGAGGGAAGTGTTGAGATTGATTAGTTAACGAGTTGACTGGTTAACGAGTTAACAAGTTAAGGCTGGTTGAAAAGTTGATATTGTTGCCGTTTGCCGTTTCACGATTCACGAATAAAGAAAATGATCGATATAAAAGACATACAAAGAGTTTATTTCATAGGGATCGGTGGTATAGGAATGAGTGCACTGGCCCGCTACTTCAAATTTCATGGAAAGGAAGTGAGCGGTTACGACAAAACCGAAACCCCGCTTACAAAACAGTTGGTAAACGAAGGTATTCCGGTACACTATGAAGACGATCTGGCATTGGCGCCGAAAGATGCACAATTGATAGTGTATACGCCGGCAGTGCCGAAGGGACATACCGGGCTGGCCTTTTACCAGCAAAACAACTACCCGTTGTTGAAACGAAGTGAAGTGCTGGGGGCTATAACAAGAAGTTCTTTTAATATCTGTGTGGCCGGAACGCATGGCAAAACAACCATCACTACCATGGTAGCGCACATTTTGCGCCACAGCGAATATGGTTGTAATGCTTTCCTCGGTGGCATTGCTGTGAACTATAACAGTAATTACTGGAGCCATGAGAACGATACCTGTGTGGTAGAAGCCGACGAATACGATCGCAGCTTTTTACGGTTAACCCCTGATGTGGCAGTGATCAGTGCAATGGATCCCGATCATCTGGACATTTACGGAACACCCGGCGCTATGGAAGACGCGTTCATTGAGTTTGCCGGTAAAATAAAACCAGGCGGAACGTTGATCAGCAAGTTTGGTTTGCCAAGAGGGAAGGAACTGAAAGCACCGAACCATTTTACCTACCATTTGCAAAATACCCAGGCTGATATTTATGCCTGTAATATTCAGATGCAGCATGGTACATATGTATTCGATGTGCAGGTGAAAGAGTGGAAGCTGGCAAACGTGGTGTTGAACATGGGCGGCTTACACAATATAGAAAACGTAATAGCTGCTATAGCTATTGCCCACCGCCTTGGAATTGATGATGAAAAAATTAAAGCGGCGGTAGAAGCATTCAGGGGAGTGAGACGCCGGTTCGAATATGTTATAAAAACTCCTCCCACAGCAGGGGAGGCCGGGAAGGGGCTTACGTTTGTTGATGATTACGCCCATCACCCCGAAGAGTTGCGCGCTTTGATAACCGGGGCCAGAGGATTGTTCGGAAGCATGAAGTGTACCGTGGTATTTCAGCCACACCTTTTCACCCGGACAAGAGACCTGGCAGATGAGTTCGCCGAAGTGCTCGATATGGCCGATGAGGTAGTGCTGTTGCCCATATATCCGGCAAGGGAATTACCGATAGAAGGTGTCACCAGCAGCATCATACTCGACAAAATGAAGAACCCGAACAAACAGGTATTGACTAAAGAGCAGTTGGTGCAATGGATTAAGGAGGTGAAAGACCCATCAACAAAAAGCGGCAATGGCTGGTTATTGATCACAGCCGGCGCCGGTGATATCGATACGCTGGTTTTACCGGTTAAACAGATCATTGAGAAATAGAATAAGTGCAGAATAAGTGCAGGCACCTGCAGGTGCTACGTAAAAGTAGTTGTACCCATAGGTGCCGGCAGGAACATAAGATCACATGAAAAAGAAAAGCGCTGTCAGAAGATTGATACTGGTGACTTTCTGGTTGTGTATAGCAGCCGGCACTATGGTATTGCTGGTAGCGGCGATGAATTCACAAAGCAACAAAACCTGTAAAGGGTATGCGATAAGGATAAAAGGCAAGGTTGACCAGTGGTTCCTTGATAAAAAAGATATCGCATCGTTGCTGGTAGTACAGGGAGGGGTGCAGGGAAAACCCATAAAAAGTTTCGACCTGCGCACAATGGAAAACCAGCTCAGGAACAATGTGTGGGTGAAAGATGCGGAACTGTACTTCGATAACAGCCGCATATTACAGGTGCAGGTTGAAGAGCGAATGCCCGTGGCCCGGTTATTTACGGTAACAGGCAACAGCTTTTACATCGATAGCAGTGGCGAAAAATTACCGTTGTCAGATAAGTTCTCGGCCCGTTTGCCCGTGTTTACCGGTTTTCGTTCGGAGAAGGATAAACTAAACGGAGCAGATAGTGTGTTGATGCGGGATATAATAAATATCAGCGATTACCTGGTACACGATGATTTCTGGATGGCACAGGTTTCGCAAATAGATATCCAGCCCGATCGTTCATTTGAGATTATCCCCGTGGTAGGCAACCATATAATACAGTTTGGTGACGGTACCGATTACGAGAAGAAGTTCAAAAGGTTGCTGTTGTTTTATCAGCAGGTGTTGAGCAGGACCGGAATGGATGTATACCAGAAGCTGAACGTACGATACGCACGACAGGTAATAGCGGTGAAGTAAGAACATTGTAAGAGCAGAAAAAATGATTGAATAATATAGAGCAACGCCCCCTCAATACAACAACTAAAAACAGGATAGTTATGCAACACGAACAACAACCCATTATTGTCGGACTGGATATCGGTACGACAAAAATTGCCGCGATTGCCGGCCGAAAGAATGAATTCGGCAAGCTGGAGATCATTGGCTTTGGCCGGGCCAACTCCAACGGTGTTAAGCACGGGCAGGTGCTTAATATCGATGAAACCATCAAGGCCATTAACATGGCGCTTGAGAACTGCTTCGCATCAAATCCGGGTTTGGAGATAAATGAAGTTTATGTAGGTATTGCAGGCCATCATATAAAAAGCCTGCAAACCCGTGGCGACATCGTGCGTCAGCAAACCGACGATGAGATCTCGCAACGTGAGATCGATCAGTTGATCTCTGATCAGTATAAAACATACATTCCTGCAGGTGATCAGATCATCGATGTGATACCCCAGGAGTTTACAGTTGATAATTTTCAAAATATTCCTAACCCAATTGGCTATGGTGGCGTGAAAATTGGTGCTAATTTCCACATCATCACCGGCGACAAGAATGCCATCCGGAATATAACCCGTGCAGTAGAAAAAAGCGGTTTGAAAACAAAGGACCTGGTATTACAACCACTCGCCTCTGCTTCAGCCGTAATGGGAACAGAAGACCTGGAAGCAGGTGTAGCCATTGTTGACATTGGTGGTGGTACTACCGACCTCGCTGTATTTTATGAAGGTATCTTAAAACATACCGCTGTTATACCTTTCGGTGGTGAGAATATAACCAACGATATCAAAACCGGTTTGGGTGTTTTGAAAACACAGGCTGAGCAAATGAAAGTGCAGTTCGGAAGCGCACTGGCAAATGAAGCCCGCAGCAATGCCTTCATTACCATTCCGGGTTTGCGCGGTATGCCGGCCAAAGAGATCAGTGTAAAGAACCTGGCCAACATCATACAGGCACGTATGAGTGAGATCATGGATTTTGTTACCTATCACCTGAAGCAGGTAGGTTTGGATAGCCGGATGCTCAATGGTGGTATCGTATTGACTGGCGGCGGTTCTCAATTAAAACACCTCATTCAGTTGACAGAATATGTAACCGGACTGAACGCCCGCATTGGTTACCCTACCGAGCACCTGGCAGCAGGGCATATTGAAGAATTGGCCCGCCCAACTTATTCAACCTGTATCGGTCTTATTTTAAAAGGCTACAGCGATTACGAACATCAACGCAAGCAGTTCGAGAATCAGTTCAGGAAATTCGAGATCCCCGAAAATCTGCGTAAAAATGCAGCCATCGAAGAAGAAGAAATGATCGACGAAGATGAACTGCAGGCAGAAAAAGTAAGGAACCGCAAAGGCATCAAGGATTTCTGGGGCAAGTTCAAAGATGGTATCATCGAACTGTTCAAGGAAGAAGAAGACCACGCATTATAAAAACACAAGGCCCTGAACTCCCCCTCCAACGGGAGCGCTTGTCCCGACTTGTGGGGAGGACAGGGGAGGCCACAAGTAACAGGAATTGATAACAGACCGCGTACATTCAACCTATTGAAAAAGAAAATCCGGGGAATATGAAAAATGCCGGCATGGCATTGACGCTGTTGCGCAGTAACATAAATCGATACCATGCAAATTTGTAAACTAACCCGTTATTCTTAATCTGGTCTCAACAGCGAGTGAGGGTAGGCTGGTGGGGCTGTTAAACAGTAAGCTATGATTCATTTTGATTTACCGAAGGAGAAATCATCTATCATCAAAGTAATTGGTGTGGGTGGCGGCGGTAGCAATGCGGTTAACCACATGTATAGCCAGCAAATTGAGGGTGTTAACTTTATTATTTGTAATACCGATGCCCAGGCTATTTCACAAAGCCAGGTGCCTAATAAAGTGCAGTTGGGACCCCACCTTACACAGGGATTGGGAGCAGGAGCAAATCCTGAAATAGGTAAACAGGCTACGGAAGAAAGCCTTGAAGAAATTAAGCGCATTTTGGAAGTGAATACCAAAATGGCATTTATCACTGCAGGCATGGGCGGCGGAACCGGAACCGGTGGCGCCCCAATTATTGCCAAAATATGTAAAGATCTTGACATACTTACTGTTGGTATCGTAACTACACCATTTTCATACGAGGGTAAGAAACGTCAGTTGCAGGCTGAATATGGAATAAAAGAACTGAAACAGTCTGTTGATACATTGCTGGTGATCAGCAACGATAAACTGCGTCACCAGTTTGGTAACCTGAAAATGAAGGAAGCTTTCTCGAAAGCTGATAATGTGTTGGCTACGGCTGCCAAATGTATTACAGATGTAATTAATAGTACCGGCCAGATCAACGTTGACTTTGCCGATGTGTGCACCGTTATGCGTAACGGCGGCGTGGCTATCCTTGGCAGCGCAGCCTGCAACGGGGAAGACCGTGCATTGCGTACGATCGAAGAAGCGTTGAACTCGCCATTGCTGAATGATAACGATATCCGTGGCGCAAAATGGATCTTAATTAATATCAATTCAGCCGAAGGGGAATATGAGTTCACAATGGATGAAGTAGAGATCATTCAGAACTACCTGTTAGATCAGGCCGGTGAAGGTACCGATGTAATTCTCGGTATGGGCTACGATGATTCGCTGGGCGACAAACTGGGTATTACCCTTATTGCCACCGGCTTTGAACATAAAGACCCTTTCAAGAAAGCGGCGGCGCCAAAAGCCGAACCAAAGAAAGACGATAAGATCATTCTTACTTTGGGAGCCAACGATAAAGCTAAAAAGGAACAACCGGTTGCTGAGAAAAAAGAGGAAAAAAACGAACCGGACATCAAGCCGGAACTGGCGCCCAAGCTGGTTGATAATGAGAACACGGCAGGACCGGTAGCGCTCGAACTTTTTACGAATGAGGATGCTGGTAAAAATACTGTGGATAAAAACGGCGCGCCGGAAAAAATTGAATGGGTACTTTCGCAGCCATCCGACCCCATCCAAAATTCCTCTATAAAACAGCAGCAGCAACAACAACATCCACAAAAGAATCAAAATAATTCTTCGGTGTCTGCAGCATCCGGAGGATACTTGGCCAAGCCCGCCAATATTTATGCAGAACCAAAAAAAGAGGAATCCAAACCAGAAAATTCGCCTATGAAGGAACCAGTTAAAAATACCAATGCAAACCCACTCCAGGAAGATGATCCTTCCAATGAGTTGCATCTGGTATTCAAAGATGATATTCCAGCGGCGGATGAGCCTGGGGCCCATCATTCTCAACCCCCTGTTAGTAACGGCAACATTTCTGTTGAGGACCTGGCTATGCTAGACGAAGCAGAAGAACAAAAACGCCGTGCAGCTGAACGAATTCAGAAATTGCGCAACCTTTCGTTCAATATTAACGGAGCTGACCCTAACAACGAGTTTGAAACTGTGCCGGCATACATCCGCCGCAATTTGGAACTGTACAATACGATTTCAAGCGTCGAGAACTTCTACAGCAAGTATGAAGTGAAGGCCGACGAAAATAATAATGGTCAGATTTCCACGCTGAACACGTTTTTAGATGGAAAAAAACCTGATTGATAATTGTTGTTTAGATCCTGTCCCACCCAGTGTGCTACCTGTTTGTATTGAGAGTAAAGGTTCATTGAACAGGAGTTCCGGGTTAAATCGATTGTTTTAACACAGCGATTGTTGTTTTTAGTTGTAGTCCCCCCGACTAATCGGGGGGATTTTCTTTTAATGAAAAATGCTAAATGAGGAACAGAGAAATGAGAAAGGAAATACAGAAATATTGAATGTCGAATGTTGAATAATAAATGTAGAAGTAGAGAAAGACGGTTGATAAGTTAACAGGATAACAGGTTGACAAGGTTGATAGAGGTGATGGAGTTAATAAGGTTGATAGTGGTTTAAAACCAGCAATTTGTAGTGTTGTATTCGATTTCAGCTGTATTCGCTTGCAGCTTGCGGCTTGAAGCTTGAAGCGTGCAGCTGTATTTGTATTCGCTTGCAGCTTGCGGCTTGAAGCTTGCAGCTGTATTTCTCCTACCTTTGTACCATGGCAACCATACTAATCACCGGCGGTACAGGTACCATCGGCAAAGCTTTGAGCAAATTCCTTACCGGTCAGCAGCACCAGGTAATCATTCTTACGCGCAGCCTTCAACGCAGCGGAACAGGTACACCCGGTGTATCATATGCCGCCTGGGATCCGGCCCAAAAGTCCATCGACATCGATGCATTGCAAAAAGCCGATTATATCATTAATCTCGCAGGCGCCGGCGTGGCCGATAAACGCTGGACGAAAAAACGCAAAAAGGAAATTGTTGACAGCCGGGTGCAAAGCGGTGAGTTGCTGGTAAAAGCGTTGCAGGAAAACACCAATAAAGTTAAAGCGGTGATAAGTAGTTCGGGTATCGGCTTTTATGGCGATGATAAAAAGCGAAGCACTTCACAACCTTATTTTAAAGAAAGCGATCCCCCCAGTGATGATTTTTTAGGCGATACCTGTGTAAAATGGGAGAATGCCATAAAACCTGTAACTGCATTGAACAAACGCCTGGTGATTTTCCGTACTGGTATAGTATTAAGCAACGATGGCGGTGCTTTTACTGAATTTAAAAAACCAATACGTGCCGGCATAGCGCCTATTTTCGGCAGCGGCGACCAGGTAACCAGCTGGATCCATATCGACGATGTTTGCCGCATGTTCCTGTATGCCATCGCCAATGAAAGTATAAAGGGCGAATACAACGTGGTAGCCCCTCAACCCGTCACCAACAGGAACCTTATGCTTACGCTGGCCAAAAAAATAAAAGGCCGCTTTCACATTCCCATCTATGTTCCTTCATTTATGCTCAAACTGATCCTCGGCGAACTCAGCATCGAGATCCTGAAAAGCGCAAAGGTCAGTTGCCACAAGATCACCGACAGCGGGTTCCAGTTTGTATTTCCTACGCTGGAAGTGGCAGTGGATGATCTGCTGAAAAAATAATTACAGATCGTCGGTCGTGAATTTTTTAACGGAAAAAAACAAATACGCAGCCAGGTAGATCAGCGCCATAATGAATATGGCCGTATAGTTAGGCGGCGTGGCAATCAGTTTATTCATTATCTGTTGAATTCTCGGAAAAGGTACCAGCATATCGGTTGTTTCGAGCGGTAAGTACCGGCCGGAATAATTGGCGTACTTGTTCAATAGCAATACAATGATCTGTTCCAGCACCAGCGCATAGGAAAAGAAAACGCCAATGGCCAATCCCCCCCTTTTAAACAATACGGCCATCACTACGGCAACCATTATATAGCTCATAGCCTGCAGCAGGTATAACCAGATATAGGAAAAGCCATCGAAGCTGAACGAATTGGTGCCTTCCATAAAACCATACAGCGTGGCGGCCATAAACACGACTACTGTCGATAGCAATGACAACAACGCCGCCATCATGATCTTGGCTACGATAAATTGTTGCCGCGTCCAACCATCGATAACATTCTGCCGATGGGTTTTAAAACTATACTCGTTGGTAATGGTAATGATCATGATGAGGCCGGGAATAAACAACAGGAAACTACTGATATTGGCCGTTGTTTGCCATACCGTAGGAAAAGAGTAGGGCGTGCCCAACACCATTTCTGCAATGCCTTTGGCCTGTTTCGACTGGTAGATAGATTCCTGGATGCGAAAGGCAATGTAATTGGCGCCGAAAATAGTGGCTACATAAAGGCATAACAGGATCCAGAACGCACGGTAGTTCTTTACCTTCATCCATTCTATTGCTAATAGCTGGCCCATACTAGTTATTGTTTTGAGTAAGTTCAAAGAATTTGGTTTCAAGGCTTTTTTTCCTGAGCCGCAGGTGATTAAGCGTAATGCCTTTGTCGAAACAAAAGCGGTTCAACGCTTCAAGGTGGGCGGTACCTGCAGAAAACGCAACATCTACATGTTGCCCTTTCATGTGTACCCCTTTTACACCGGGATATTGTTCAAGAATGGTATGCAGTTGCTGCAGATCGGTGGCGCCCGTTTCAACAATATCTTCCGTAACCAGTATTTCATCTACATGACCGTGGGTGAGCAGGGTGCCCTTTTGCAGAACGGCCACATGCGTACAAACTTTCTCCACTTCATCGAGCAGGTGGCTGGCCATGATAATGGTTTTGCCTTCTTTGCTTAATTTTTTTATCAGTTCCCTGATCTCCACAATACCCACGGGATCGAGGCCATTGGTTGGTTCGTCGAAAACGAGTACATCAGGATCGCCAAGGAGGCTGCTGGCAATGGCCAGCCGTTGTTTCATTCCCAATGAATAGGTACTGAATTTCGAGAACCTGCGTTGCTCGAGATTCACCAGTTGCAATACTTTATCGATATCGGCTTTCCCGCGCTGTTTTATGGCGGCTGCTATCGTAAGGTTCTGCACCGCATTGAGGTAATGATAGAAATTGGGAGTTTCAAGCAAGGTGCCTATCTGCTGCCGCTGCACATGGGTAGGCGCCTGATCGAATAATTTATAGGAACCCGAAGTGGCGCGTAATACATCGAGGATAATGCCCAGCAGGGTCGTTTTGCCACTGCCGTTAGGGCCTAAGATACCGAAAACCGATCCTTTGGGAACGGAAAATGAAACGCCTTTTAACGCCTCGATGGGGCCGTAATTCTTGTACAGATTTTCAACGGTAAGAATAGCCATGTTTACCCGGTTTAGCTGGTGATTGAGCAACAAAAAAATAAAATACAACAAGTTTGTCGCTGCGGTGAGCCAAATATTACCAGCGGCAGGCAGGAAAAATAAACAAAGGAGTTTATCAGGTAACCGGTGGGCGGTGTTTTTGGTGGTACAGGCTGCTGAATTCGCCTACAACCGCCTTTCCATTAGTAAAGAACAGCTTATGCAGCTTTAATGCTTCAATTTCACTGGCCATCACTTTGCGGTGAACCGGGTTCATGGTGCCGCCGGCACCGCCTGCTTTGGCATTGGGATCGTATTGAAAGGGCGGGTCAACAATGGTACCGCGGGGATACATGATACCCGGCGTAGACTTTCCTCTTATATCAAGTACCTCGGGGTGAAGCAGCCCTAGGGTATGCCCATACTCATGGGCGGCGGTGGTGGAAGTTTGTATGAGATTGTCGAGTTTGAAGTAACCGGTATTACAGCCGATACCATCTACAAAAGAAATATTGCCGGCCGCAAAGGCTTCAATGCGAAAGAAATTATATCGCGGGTTATCGTTGTACCATACTTTTTCGGGGTCGAGGCTGGGTTCGTAAATACCATCAATTTCAAAGTGCACGTTGTACATTTCGCCGTTGATCTTTATACTGGCTTTGGGTTCGTTCCAGTGTTTGCCGATATCATTGGCTATTTGAATGGAAAGTTCTTTGGTAGCCGCATCACCGTAAATGACGATCACTGAATGGATGACCAGTTGATTGGTGATGGTATGTAATTCGGCTTCCCCCATTTTGAATACCGCTTAAGGCTGAACGCTCAACGCTTAACGCTGCCTCGCGTAATGGATGCTGACCAACTAAATGCGAACATCCCGAAGTTCGGGGGTAAGCCTTTAGCATTCAGCCTTCAGCGTTTTGCATATTGTAATTTAAAGAAAAAGGCGCCCCGATGGTCCGGAGCGCCATAGTTTTCTCATGTGACGCCTGATTATCAATTGCGGACAGGCTTTCCGCCTTTCAAAACACTTTGGATCCTTTCCAGGGTTTTCTTCTCACCACACAGTGATAAGAATGCCTCCCGCTCGAGGTCCAGTAAATATTGTTCAGATACCAGCGTAGGTTCGCTCAAATCGCCGCCGCACATAACGTAGGCTAACTTTTTAGCAACTACTACATCATGATCGGTAGCATAAGCTGCGCGCCACATGCCATTGATACCGGCATATAAAGCGCCCAGTGCCGAACGGCCCAATACTTTGATATCGGTTCGTTGTACGGGTGTAACATAACCGCTGTCAAAAAGTTCGATCACGCTCTTTTTGGCTTCAGCAATACGGCGGCCCTGGTTCAGCACTATTTCATCTTTCCCTTTGCGGAAGATGCCCAGTTCAAAACCTTCATGGGCTGAAGTAGCGACTTTGGCCGTGGCTATGGTAAGAAATCGGTTTTTAAGTGTAATAGTATCCGGTTCGTCCTCATGCATTTCATCTGCGGCGCGTAAAACAAATTCTTTTGTGCCGCCGCCACCGGGTATAAGTCCAACCCCCAGTTCAACCAAACCAATATAGGTTTCTGCAGCAGAACAAACTTTATCGGAATGCAGGCTTAATTCGCAGGCACCGCCCAGCGTAAGGGCATGTGGTGCAACTACTACAGGAATGGCAGAATAGCGCGCACGCATCATGGTGTTCTGGAACATGCGAATGGCCATGTCGAGCTCATCATATTCCTGTTCTATTGCAAGCATAAAGATCATGCCTACATTGGCGCCAGCGCTAAAATTTGCGCTATCATTTGCAATTACTACACCTTTATAATTATCTTCTGCTTTTGCAACAGCTGTTTGTATGCCTTCCAGTACTTCGCCGCCAATGCTTCCCATTTTCGTATACCACTCCAGGCCCAGTACATCATCGCCCAAATGATAGAGCCGGCAGGCGCTGTTTTTCCATACGGTCTGGTTCTCAAAATTCTTCATCACAATAAATGCATCGCCGCCCGGCAATGATTTATATGATCTGGAAGCTACATCATAATATAAACGTTTGCCATTCTCAACCTTGTAGAATGTTTTTGCACCGGCTTCCAGCATCTCGTTTATCCAGGGGGCAACGGCATAACCGGCAGCTTTCATTTTTTGCACCGTACTTTCCACGCCCAGTACATCCCAGCTTTCAAAGGCGCCGATCTCCCAGCCAAAGCCGGCCATCATGGCATCGTCTACCCGGTATATTTCATCAGAGATCTCGGGAATACGGTGTGAGATATACGAAAACAGGCCGTAGTGAAAATGACGGTAAAAATCTCCTGCTTTATCAGTGCCGCTGCACAAAGCTTTCAACCTTGTTTTAAGATCATCGATGGGTTTGGCAGCTTCCACTGTCGCAAACTTTGCTTTGGCGCGCGGTTTATATTCAAAGGTTTTGAAGTCAAGGGAATAAATTTCCTTCCCGGCCCCCTCCAAACCTCCTCCGCCAGCTGGCGGAGAGGCTTTCAAAGTCTTTTTGAAAAAGCCTTGTTTTGTTTTATCGCCCAACTGGTTGTTGGCTACCATTTTTTCAAGCCAGGCCGGTATTACAAATATATCGCGTTGCTCGTCGTTAGGGCAATTATCATAAACGCCCTTCGCCACTTTCACCAGCGTATCGATCCCTACCACATCGGCAGTTCTGAAGGTGGCCGATTTCGGGCGGCCGATGATCGGGCCTGTCAATGCATCTATTTCATCAACAGTGAGGCCCATTTTATCAACCAGGCCAAAAATGGCCATGATGCCATAAACACCAATACGGTTGGCAATAAATGCCGGGGTGTCTTTACACAACACAGTGGTTTTACCCAAGTACAGGTCACCATATTGCATCAGGAAATCAACCACCGCCGCATCGGTATGTGGTGTTGGAATAATTTCAAGTAATCGTAAGTAACGGGGTGGATTGAAAAAGTGCGTTCCGCAGAAGTGTTTTTTAAAATCATCGCTTCTGCCTTCCGCCATCAGGTGAATAGGAATGCCCGATGTATTTGAGGTAATAAGCGTACCGGGTTTGCGGTACTTTTCTACTTCTGTAAAAATTTGTTGTTTTATGTCAAGCCGTTCAACAACTACCTCTATGATCCAGTCGTAACCGGAGATCTCTTTCAGGTTATCGGTAAAGTTGCCGGTGGTGATCTTCTTCACCACATCTTTAGTGTAAACAGGAGAAGGATTACTTTTTAAAGCAGCCTGGAGGGCGTCATTGACCAGCTTATTGCGGGCAGCTTTGTTATCACTTTCCACTGCCTCCTTAGGCACCATGTCTAATAACAACACCTGAACCCCAATACCGGCAAAATGGCATGCAATACGGGAGCCCATAACTCCACTGCCCAAAACAGCTACTTTTTTAATGATTCGTTTACTCATAAAAAAATAGTTAGCTAAACAACTATTTTCAAAGATAGGATAAAATCCGCACCTGCCAAGAGCTTTTTATAAATTAGCTTGTTAATGAGCCTCCGGGTTTATACCGATATTTATATAAGTTGCTGGCTCTCCGTTAAAAACTGTTATAAAGTATGCGTAACAGCGCCATTCAAATATTTTCCGCGGCTGTGCGGGCAGTACAACCGCAGTATCTTTTGCGCAAGTATATGCGCCGGGAGCCTGGCGGACTGCGCTTAGGCGAACAGTTTTTCAACCAGCAGGATATTAACAAAGTATATATTATAGGTGCGGGCAAGGCCAGTGCCGCCATGGCACGCGAAGCGGAGCTCATTCTGGGCAACCGTATCGATGCCGGTATCATTGTTACCAAATACGAACATGCTTTTCCGCTCAAAACCATCGAATGTATTGAGGCGGGCCACCCGGTGCCCGATGAAAATAGCCTGCTGGGCGGCCGGGAAATTATCAGGCTGCTAAAAAATGCGGGTGAGAAGGATGTAGTGATCGCCCTCATCAGCGGCGGTGCTTCGGCATTGATGATCGATTGTCCGCCCGGCATATTGCTGCCCGAACTGCAAATTGTTTTCAACCGGTTACTCGAATGCGGGGCTACCATTGAAGAAATGAATATTGTGCGTAAACATTTATCGGCCGGTATCAAAGGCGGGCAGTTGTTGCGTACGGCTGCACCGGCAACCGTCATCAGTTTTATTTTAAGCGATGTTATTGGCGACCCGCTCGATATTATTGCCAGTGGGCCCACCGTGGCCGACCCTTCTACATTTGCCGGTGCCTGGGAAATTCTGCGCAAATATCAATTGCCCGATAAACTACCGGTAAGTATCATTCGATGGCTGCAGCTGGGCATGAATAAACAGATTACCGAAACCCCAAAACCCGGCGACCCGCTTTTTGATAAAAGTTTTAATTACCTCATTGGCTCCAATCGCATCGCACTCGGGGCGGCGGCTTCCATGGCGCGGGGCCTGCAATACCAACCAGTTATTATTACCAATGTGCTGAAAGGTGAAGCGCGCGATAAGGCAAAGGAACTGGTATCGCAGATCCAACAATACGATGGTATAAGACCGGCCTGTTTGTTATTGGGCGGCGAAACAACCGTAACCATCAGGGGTACGGGTAAAGGGGGCCGTAACCAGGAGTTTGCCCTTGCAGCACTGGTGGAATTACAAAAACTGTATTCAATAGACGAAGAAAATAGGCCGGTCATCCTTTGCGCCGGAACCGATGGTACCGACGGACCAACGGATGCCGCCGGTGCGGTGGCCGATGGCCTGGTGGCAGCACTCGCTGCCAAACGGAAACTAACACCTGAAAACTATCTTGCACAAAACGATTCCTGGAACTTCTTTCATCAAACGGGCGGACTGGTGATAACCGGTCCCACGCATACGAATGTGATGGATATTATTGTAGTGTTGATACCATAAGAAGACCTGTAAGGCCCGCCATTTGAGCCTGCCCTTGCAGTTGACCTTAGCGCACCTTACAGGTCTGGCCAGTTAATTATTTAAGGTCAGCGGCTAACGAAACGGCGCTCCAGTCGAGCTCAGGGCCTTTCTTTTCAATCAATTGTTGCATATGCTGCTGCAGCAGGCTGGCCAGCGGCATATTTTGTTGCACCTGTTGCGCCTGTGATAAAACCAGGTTAACATCTTTCAATCCTAATTGCATATTGAATGCAGGCGGCGTAAACTGTTTGTTTACGATGATGTTGCCGTAATTGGTATAAATAGGGGAGTTGAAAATGGTTTGCGTAAAGAACGACCACATTTTTTGTGTATCTATATTGCTTTTGGCAGCCATGGATACGCTTTCGCCAATGGCTTCCATGGCGGCGGCTATCATAAAATTACCACAGAGTTTAACCGTATTGGCAGCGGTAATGTCGTCGCCAAATTCCCAAACGCCGGCGCCGCCCGCATCTTTCAACAGTTGTTCGAACCGCTGGCGGTGTGCCGCATCACCCGATATTACAAAGTTCAGCTTACTGGCACGGGCAGCCTCAGGGCGGCCAAATACCGGGGCCGACAGGTAATGTGAACCTTTTTGTGTATGTTGTTTTGAAAGTTCTTCAGCGGTAAGCGGCAGAATGGTGCTCATTGAAATATGAACGCTGCCGGGTTGCATGTTCTGGATCAACCCATCGGGGCCTTCGCTGATACTTTTTAATGCCTTGTCGTCAGATACCATGGTAATGATGACATCACAGGCTTCGGTTAATTCCTTTACATTGGCACAGGCCGTGGCGCCCTTATCGGTCAATGCTTTTGTTTTGGCGGCGGTGCGGTTGTAAACGAATAGCGGGTTTCCTTTTTCAAGAATGTTTTCGGCTATGGGTGTGCCGAGGTTACCTAGTCCAATGAATCCTATTTTCATATATTATGTTTTAAAACGCAAAAAGGTGAGCCGCTTTGGAAGGCGGCCCACCTTTTGCACCTTCGTAAAAATATATTAACTCACTGAAGAGCCATTGTCAATAGCATCGACGGGATTGATAAAATGCAGTTTGCCTGCTTTATCGTCTGCCATCAGGATCATTCCATTGCTTTCAATACCGCGCATTTTTCGGGGCGCCAGGTTGGCTACCACCACTACCTGTTTGCCGGTAATGTCTTCCGGTTTAAAATGTTCGGCAATGCCCGAAACAATAGTGCGCGTTTCAAAACCCAGGTCAACCTGCAACTTCAACAATTTATCGGCTTTTGGCACTTTTTCGGCAGCAACGATAGTTCCAACCCGCAGATCGAGTTTGGCAAAATCATCGTACTGAATGGTTTCTTTTACCGCTTTAGGTTCAGCATGGGCAACAGCGGCTGCTTCGCCCGATTTGCTCTCTGCCTCGGGCTTCGCTGCTTCAGCTGGTTTAACCAATCCGGCTTTTAATTTGGCTACCTGCGCTGCTACCACGTCATTCTCAATTTTTGTGAACAACAATTCAGGCGCCCGTAAACTATAACCAACGCTTAGCAATTTTGTTTTACCGGCGTTCTCCCATTCAAGCATTTTTTCTACCACCTTCATCTTATGCAACATTTTTTTTGCAGTTTCAGGCAGGAAGGGATGCATTAATATCGCCAGGTTGGCGGTCAGCTGTAAGCAAATATGCAAACAGTTATCGATCAGTTTCTGATTATCGGGGTTCTCGGCTAATGTTTTGGCAACGATCCACGGTTCTTTCTTCTGCATGTACTTATTTCCTTTATCGGAAAGTTGCATAACCTCGAACAGGGCATCTCTGAATTTGAATTCCTCAAGCGCTGTTTCCACTTTCTGTTTTGCTACTGCAAATTCTTCCAGCATAGCTTTATCGGCTTCATCCATTACCTCGGCATGTAACGGCGGTACTTTACCACCGCATAATTTGTGCATGAGCACAAAAGCCCGGTTTTCGAAGTTGCCGAAATTATTAACCAGTTCGCTATTGATCCTGGTTTGAAAATCAGCCCAGGTAAAATCATTGTCCTTTGTCTCAGGGGCGTTTGCACACAACACATAGCGCAACATATCGGCCCCACCCGGAAAATCCTTTATGTATTCATGTACCCATACGGCCCAGTTACGGCTGGTACTTACTTTATCGCCTTCAATATTCAGGAACTCATTGGCCGGCACATTTTCGGGCAATACAAAACCGCCGTGCGCTTTTAACATCGCCGGGAAAATGATACAGTGGAAAACGATATTATCCTTACCAATAAAGTGCACCAGTTTGGTGTCGTCCTTGCACCAGTAATCGTCCCATTGTTCGGTAAGTTCTTTGGTAGCGGAAATATAACCGATAGGGGCATCGAACCAAACGTACAGCACTTTGC
Organism: Niastella populi; assembly: GCF_002078015.1. Lineage (GTDB taxonomy): Bacteria > Bacteroidota > Bacteroidia > Chitinophagales > Chitinophagaceae > Niastella > Niastella populi. The sequence goes on from NZ_LWBP01000210.1 coordinate 342,840, forward strand.
CTTCGGTATCGGGCAGGGGAACTTTTACGCCCCAACTGCTGTCGCGGGTCATGGCGCGACTTTGCAAACCGCTGTCGAGCCAGCTTTTACACTGTCCATATACGTTGTTCTTCCATTCGGTATGGCCTTCGAGGATCCAGCCTTTCAGCCATTCTTCGTAGTTCTGCAGCGGAAAATACCAGTGTTTGGTTTTGCGTTTAACCGGCACCGCATCGCTGAGCGTGCTGCGCGGGTTTATCAGTTGCTCGGGGCTTAATGTAGAACCGCATCGCTCGCACTGATCGCCGTAGGCATTTGGGTTGCTGCACACCGGGCAGGTACCGGTAATGTACCTGTCGGCCAGAAACGTATTGGTTTTTTCATCATAGAACTGTTCCGTTTCTTTTTCCTCGAACAGGCCATCGTCGTACAGCTTTTTGAAAAAGGCGGCGGCAGTTTCATGATGCACCTGGTTGCTGGTGCGGGAATAGATATCGAAAGAAATACCCATTTGATCGAAGCTTTCTTTGATCAGGGCATGGTATTTATCTACAATTTGTTGCGGACTAACGCCTTCTTTCATGGCGCGGATGGTAATGGGAACGCCATGCTCATCACTGCCGCCAATAAATTTGATATCTCTTTTTTGCGCCCGTTGGTAACGCACATAAATATCAGCCGGTAAATAGCAGCCTGCCAGGTGACCGATATGCACCGGACCATTGGCGTACGGCAGGGCCGCTGTAACTAAATAGCGCTTAAAATTGCTCATTTGATCGTCTTTTGTATTTCTTATCGTCGTCCCTTGCGACACTTCCTTGTGCAGCATATCGCTACGCAGCCCAAAGGGTTGAAAGGATGGATTGCAAAAATAACTATTCTGGGGGAGGGGATGAAATCGGGTAATTGACGGGGCAAAGTGTGTGGAAATGCAAAAAGTCCCGTCCGGGATCTCTGGCAAAGATGGAGGACCGGGGAGCGGCAATCGACTTATTCCAAAATTGTAATGCGCCTGTTGTTACAAATGGAAAACCGGTTTATAAACCAGTGATAAATCAATTGGCATAAGCAACCGTATAGGTTATCGTTGCCTCTATACTATTGACGTATGGGAAGTTTAAAAAGGTTGGGGGAAAGAGGAGATTTATAAGGTTCACCACAATAAGACACTGATAATGACCCGGACAGCCGCAAAAAAAGCAACGAACATCACTTCATTGTTGATTTCAGCACCGGTCTTTTTGCGAACGAGTAACTGGTATCCGGTCCAGCCGCCACAGCGCAATGACCATAAACAATGCCTGCATTACGCGAACTGCCATGTAATAAAAGTAATTTTTTTATGTTTTGGCGGAATAAACTTTACGGTATATTTAAAAATCATATTTAATACATGAACCGTAAGCATTTTTTGTCCTCGTTCCTGTTGCCCGGTTTGCCTTTTCCTGGTTTTAGCGCGCTCGCTAATGAAGGGGAGAACGAATCGCCGGCGCCTGTGCTGCCGCGCTATCTTAAACCCGGTGATACTATTGGCATTACCTGTCCGGCCGGTTTTATCACCCTGCCCGAAATACAACCCGCCATGGTGCAAATGGTGGAGTGGGGATTCAATATCAGGGTGGGCGATACCGTAGGAATGAGGGATTGTACTTTTGGGGGAACCGATGAGGAGCGCGCGAAAGATCTTCAGCAAATGATCGACGACCCTAAGGTAAAAGCCATTATGTGCGCCCGCGGCGGGTATGGGTTTGTGCGCATTATCGATAAACTGAATTTCACCAAACTGGCCGCCCATCCCAAATGGATCATCGGCTTTAGCGATATCACGGTATTACACTGCCACCTGAACCGGAATTTCGGTATCGCTTCCATTCATTCAAAAATGTGCAATAGTTTCCCGGATGACTGGAACAAAGCCGAGCCCATTCAAATAGAAACCATTCTTTCGATAAAACAGGCATTGACCGGTGAAAAAATGAAATATACGGTGCCCGTTAACCCGCTGAATAAACCGGGTAAGGCCGAAGGCGTACTTATCGGTGGTAACCTTAAAATTATAGAAACGCTGGCCGGAACAAGATCAGAGCTGCGCACCACCAACAAAATACTGTTTGTTGAGGATACGGGTGAATACCTGTATAGTATCGACCGCATGTTCTGGAACCTGAAAAGGACCGGAAAGCTGGAGAAACTGGCCGCACTGATCGTTGGCGGCTTTAAGGTAAAACCCGATGACCCCGGAGAAGAGTTCGGCCGTTCGGTACAGGATATTGTGCTGGAAAAGGTAAAAGACTATAACTATCCCGTTTGTTTCGATTTTCCTATTGGTCATCAACGGAACAATTTTGCATTAAAATGCGGGGTAGTGCACCGGCTCACCGTTACAGGTGAACAAGTAATGCTTCGGGAAATTTGACGGTTTTATGGTTTACTTAAATTTGCGTCATCGTTTTAATAATTTGGCATTGGGTCTTACAAATAATCAATAATGGTAAAAATTCCTCCCTATTTACAGCCTGGTAACACCATTGCATTGGTTTGTCCATCGGGATATATGGCAATAGAGAAAGCGCAAACATGTATCGATGTATTACAGCAATGGGGCTATAAGGTAAAGGTGGGCACTACGGTAGGCAGCCATTCTGCCACGTATTTTTCAGGTACCGATGAAGAACGCCTGATCAATTTTCAGCAGATCCTCGATGATGAGGAAGTGCATGCGGTTTTGTGCGCCCGCGGAGGATACGGGTTAAGCCGCATCATCGATCATATCAGTTTCAAAAAATTTAAAAAGCAACCCAAATGGGTGATCGGCTTTAGCGATATAACGGTGCTGCATTCACATATTTATTCCAATTATGGCATAGCCACTTTACATTCACCTATGGCCGGTGCGTTTAATGATGGCGGTTTCAATAACGAATATGTGCTGTCACTTAAAAATGCGCTCGAAGGAAAACGAATAAAATATGAATGCGCCGCCCATGAGTTCAATAAAAAAGGAGAAGCCGTTGGCGAACTGGTGGGCGGTAACCTCGCCCTGCTGGCGCACATGGTAGGTACACCTTCCGACATTAAAACAAAAGGCCGGATCCTGTTCCTCGAAGATGTGGGGGAATACCTGTATAATATCGACCGCATGATGCGGCAGTTGCAGCGAAGCGGTAAACTCAGTAAACTGGCCGGACTGATCATTGGTGGTTTCAGCGATACAAAAGATACCGAGCGGCCATTTGGACAAACCGCCTATGAAATAATTCATGATATAGTGAAGGAATACGATTACCCCGTTTGTTTTGGTTTCCCGGTAAGTCATGAAAAAGAGAATTATGCCTTGAAGGTGGGGGAAGGGTATAAGTTGAAGGTGGGGAAGGGGAAGGTGATGCTGGAGGAGTAGGTTGGAGTTGACTGGGAGTTGACTGGGAGTTGAAAGGTTGATAGAGTTGATACAGGTGATAAAGGGTTCCTGCGCGGCAGGCTTATTAATTGCCGGCCCGTTCTCTGATATAAAGCCAATCCTGTTATATGAATCTTTTTGGACACTGTATTTGCTTGCGTTTAGCGCGTATATTGCTTTAGGCTTACAGCTGTATTTGTATTCGCTTGCAGCTTATTGCTGTATTTGTATTCGCTTGCAGCTTACAGCTGTATTTGTATTCGCTTGCAGCTTGTAGCTTGCAGCTTGCAGCTGTATTTGTATTCGCTTGTAGCTGTATTTATTTCCTCGTTCCACGCCGCTTGTTCAGGTATGATAATCAAAGCAGCACTTGTTCCACATGCCGGTTTCACGTTAGCTGAAACCCGCTTCCAGACTGAGGTTTCACGTCTGTTAACAATTTGGTAATATGCCTTTTCTTGTACGTATGATTGCTTCCGTTATAACTTTGGGTAACCAAAGAAAGAAATATGAAAGTAGAAGAACACAGTAGCCTTTGGAGTGCCATTCAACAGTTTCCCCTCGATGACCCGAACGCAGAAATTAACTTCTCCCGGAAATTATCTGCAAAGCAACGCTGGTCACCTTCCTACACAGCACAGGTCATTGAGGAATACCGGAAATTTCTCTTCTTATGTTGTATCTCTCCAAACGGCGCATCACCATCACAGGCTGTAGACGAAGCCTGGCATTTACACCTCACTTACACACAATCCTACTGGACCGATCTGTGTAAGAATACACTCAAAAAAGACGTTCACCACCATCCATCGCGGGGAGGGGATGAGGAAGATCACAAACACCGCGATTGGTATGCCGAAACGCTTTCGCTTTACCAGTCGGTTTTTGAATCGCCGCCACCCGAAGACATCTGGCCCCCACCTTTACAACCAAAATCTCCAATAGAAGAACCGGTTCCGATCATCCGAAACACTGTTATCGCGCTCATTGTAGTATTGCTGTTGTTTCCCTTCCTCCTCATTTATTATCAACACGGCGTTTTCTTTCCTTTCTCACTCACCGGCAAACAGTTTATAGGTTTTCTTCCGCTCCTCGCAGTAAGCAGTATCCTCTGTCATATGCTCATCCAGAACGAAAAGTTCAAACATTTTCCTGCACTGGCAGATTCCTGGTTTCCCGAAGAGGCCACGGCTTTTGAAATCGCCCGGTTCCTGTATGGTAGAAAAAGGGCAATGCAAACCGCGATCGTCGATCTCATCCGCAGGAACTTACTGGTGCTAACAACCGATAAGCTGTTCTTACTGTACCCCCACAGGTATGTAAAACCAGAAAATGAGCGGAACCCGCTGATCCCGGCGCTTCTTAAAGACGATCGAAGCAGCGTTACATATGATAGTATCATAGAGCAGTGGGGTAAGGATGTACCGGAAGAACATTCCACTTTGCAACAGTTGCATGAGCTCGCTAATCGCAAGGAATCGTTCTTTAAGAAGTACAACTTCCTGATCATCCCGTTTGCGATAGGAATAGCACGTTTCATACAGGGAGTGGCTAATTACAAACCCGTGAGCTACCTTTTCGTGGAAATAATGGTGCTGCTGCTGGTTACTTCACTGGTAGTGAAAGCGTTCTCAGGAAAAACAGCGATGTTCAAAAGAATAAGTGAAAAAGCAAAAACGAGGAATGAATTCGGGTGGTTGTATGACGACAAGGTGGTGGCAGACTTTGCGATGAAGGGCAATGATGCAATAAGCGGGTTTTCTGACGGAATTGTGTTGATAGGCCTTTTCGGAATGCTTCCGTTCTTTGACCGGACGGCGAACACTTTAACAAATTTCTGGGAAGACCTCGGCTATGGTGCTACATCAGATGGAGGTGAATGCGGAAGCAGTGGCGGAGGATGTAGCGGTGGCGGAAGTTGTGGCGGAAGTTGTGGCGGGGGATGTGGTGGATGTGGTTCGTAGTTTACAGTTCACAGTTCATTGTTCATAGTTCACTGTTCATAGTTCAGATTTTTTATGTTGCCAGAAGCCGTTGGTTTCTGGTTTGTCGTTTATAGAGGTATAAGGATCAGGTGATCAGATTTTTATTTTCATGAAAAATGAAGAACTCTTTAAACGAAAGGGTATCTGCTAACGGTAGTAAGGTAGGAAAATCGCGAGTCCACTCACCATTCACCATTGACCATTCACCAAAAAGCCACCGTCCTTCATTAAGGAACAGTGGCATACTTTAACCTAAACTTATAATTTACTCCTGTGACCTGTTTATAGTTAGAACTCCTGTTTTTGTTTTTGCAAATCGGCAATTGCCAGTAAATTCGGGCGGCGCATGACCAATTATTATCTCTGAAGTTGAGCGCCTTTCACGTTTGCCGTTTCAGGCTCACCCCAGCCACCCAGGCGGTAACGATGTGCATCAGAATAGGAAAGAATACAGCCTGTATTTTTACAAGGCGGGTAACTGATACCATCTACCACATGAGCGGGTGCAAAACGCATTATCCGTTGTTGCATAATTATATACAGGGTACCTCCTTCACTACTATTTCAGGGCCTGTCGCAGACTCCCTCAACACCGATCATGTTTAATTCCCGATCGCTATACAAAACTTCAATAATTTTTGCTATAAATCAAATTGATTAATTTTATGTAAGCATAGATAAAACCTATATGACATTTGTACAACTAGAATATGTGGTGGCAGTAGATACATACCGCCATTTTGCTTCCGCCGCAGAACACTGTTTTGTTACCCAGCCTACATTGAGTATGCAGGTGCAGAAACTGGAGGAGGAATTGGGCGTCAAACTTTTCGACCGCAGCAAACAACCGGTGGTGCCAACGGAAATAGGGGTGGAGATCATCGAGCAGGCCCGCCGCATTTTGTCGGAAAAAAATGTGATCAATGAACTGGTGCAAACAAAAAAGGGTATTCTCACCGGCGAATTGCGCATTGGCATCATTCCTACGCTGGCGCCTTATTTATTGCCGCTTTTCATTCAAAGTTTTTACAAGAAATACCCGCACATAAAACTGGTGGTGCAGGAATTGATGACCGAGTACATCATTACCCGGTTACGTGAAGGGCGGATCGATGTGGGTATTCTGGTAACGCCCCTGCAGGAGAATGGGATAAAAGAACATGTGCTGTTCTATGAGGAGTTGCTGGCCTATGTGTCGCGGAAAAATGCGGCGTATAAGAAAACATATGTGCTTGCCCAGGATATCGATCCCGAAAAATTATGGCTGATGGAAGAAGGGCATTGCTTCCGCTCGCAGATCGTAAATCTTTGCGAACTGCGCCGCGCCAGTGAAATGAGTACCCACTTCGAATACGAGGCCGGAAGCATTGAAACGCTGCGCCGCATGGTAGAACTGAACGATGGCATTACCATTCTGCCCGAATTGACCACCCTCGATATGAGCGCCCGCCAGTTACAGCTCATCAGGCATTTTAAAAAACCGGCTCCCATGCGTGAAGTGAGTATTGTGGTTCACCGCGATTTTGTAAAGAAAAGGCTGATAGAAGCGCTGAAGGAAGAGATCATTTCGGCAATACCCGATAAGATCAGGATGAATAGGGATCTGAATGTGGTGCCAATATAGAAATGAAAAATTAGAAATTAAGAATGAAAAATAAAAAAGTAAAGGCAGAATTGCAATCTCATACAAGCTTTAAACCGGGAAGTTGGCTTAAACTTTTTCATTTCTAATTTCTCATTCTTCATTTTTCATTTCAACAATGAATCAAGTTTATTTTGATATTCCGGAAACCCCGTCAAATCATTGTGTTTCCCGCCTTCGATCGTAATATACTCATCCGTTGGTTTCAGCAACGGCTTTAGTTTTTTCGAGTTACGATACGGAATGGTATTGTCGCTGGTGCCATGAAAAATAATAACCGGGTTGGTAACTTCCTGCAGGTATCGATACGTGGGCAATTTAAACTTTATCATGTTATTGAGCGGGTATACCGGCAGCCAGCTTCCGATTATTGACGGAAAGCTATAATAGGGCGCTTCCAGCACCAATGCTTTGCAGTCGCGGATGGTGGCCAGTTGCGATGCTATTCCGGTACCCATCGATTTTCCGTAAATGATAATGCTGTCCTTCGAATAATGCGCCTGCGCCAGTTTGTAAAACACGAGCGCCCAGTCGTACAACCGTTGTTCGGTAAAATCACCCGTGCTTTTGCCAAAACCGGGATAATCGATCATCCACACGTCGTAACCACGGTTGATAAAATCCGGCGCCGCCTTTGCGTAGTGCGAAATGTTCTGTTTATTGCCATGAAAATACAACACCACGCCTTTGGGTTGGGGCTGTTTGGCGGCAAACTGAATGATATTGATATTCGATGTTTTCGTATAGGGAATATTCACCTCTTTAAATGCCCAGGGAAAATTGTACGGCGATGCAGCCGGAACCGGTTGCGGATGAAACATTATTTTATCCTGACCGTAATAAATAACAATGCCAATTAAACAATATACCAGTATCAGCACTTTCAGCCAGCGAAAGAGGATCTTCTTTTTCATAGAAAATGCAAGATAGTTGTTTGTGGTTTATGGTTTGTAGTTTGTTATTATCCTAATTTCATAGCCGCCTCATTATTGGCTGACGACTTAAATGACAGGTAAGGTAAGCTAAAGTATTACAGACGGCCTGATAGTTGTCAGCAGTTTGCAGAGAAAGAACCACAAACCACAAACAGCTTCAATATTTAAGAATGTCTCTCACAAAATTGTGATATTCCGGAAAGGAAGGTAAATTATTGTGTTTGCCGCCTGCAATGCGAATAAGCGTGATCTTATGGGGATTGATCCGCTGCAGTTTTTCACTGTGCCTTATCGGTATCAACCGGTCACGGGTGCCGTGAATGATATACGTATGGCAATTCACATGGCGGATCCATTTATCGGTGCGCAGGTGATAACGCAGCACCCATCGTACGGGTAATATGGGCAGGAACCGTTCTACCACGATGCGAAAATTATAATAGGGCGAATCCAGGATCAGGTACCGGGGTTTGTTGTCGGAAGCGATCTTCGCCGCAAAACCGCTGCCGATGCTTCGTCCGTATACAATGATGTGATGCTCGGGGTATTTTCCGGTGAGGACATTATAAACGAATTGCATGTCGTTCAGCATGTCCTTTTCGCTGCGTTTGCCGGTGCTTTTGCCAAATCCCCGGTAATCGACCAGCACCACATCGTAATCGTAGCGGTAAAAATCACGGGCATATTTAGCCCAGCCTTTTATGCTTCTTGTATTACCATGAAAATAAAGGATCAGCCCCTTGGGATCGGGCCGGTAAAAGTGCAGTCCGTTGATGCGTACGCCCGGCGAAATATCGAAAAATAATTCAGTGAATGGGATGTCGTACCTGAACTGAAAATCGGCCGGCAGCTTTTCTGGTTTGAAAATAAACCGGTCCTGTATGAGGTAAATGAGAATAAATAGTAATAACAGGCTTCCGATAATATAATAAACGAGAATGGGCAAGTGATCAGTTTATGGTTTGTAGTTTATGGTTTGTGGTTCTTTCACTTCAAACCACTAATAAATAGCAGGCAGATTGTTATGCGATAGTTGAAGTTACTGAACTTTCAGGGAGTATGCCAATTATCGGCGAGCCCGGATTTCGGGTCAACCATAAACAAAAAACAATAAACTATAAACTTTTAGAAAGCAGGCCAATAATCAGGTGACTATAAATTTAGGACAACCACAAACAACAAACCATAAACCACAAACTCTTCAGCGTGCATGCCAACAATCAGCCGGCTATAAGTTTAGGATAACCACAAACAACAAACCATAAACCACAAACTCCTCTGCGTGCATGCCAATAATCCGTCAGCTATTAATTTAGGACAACCACAAACCACAAACCATAAACCACAAACAGCCTGCGTTCCGCAGGCTAATATCCCGTTATGTTTTCTTCACTGTCGAACACCCGTTTCAAATTAAGATTTGGTACCGGCGCCACAATGAGCGGGAATTTTTCAATGGTCACGTTGCTCACATCCAGGCCGAAGCCGCGTTCTTCCGACAAACTGTATTCCTTCACATTGAAATACAGGCGCATGATCATTTTTTCGAAGAAAGGAAGTTCGATATCCTGGCTCAGGTATTTTTCCATTACAATGAACTGGAAATCGCCCACCACATTGTTACGTTCAAGGCTTTCGTAGCGGCTGGTAATGTTCACCTCTTTATTGGCAACCAGGTCGGCCACCACTTTCCTGAACATGAGGTTGATCTTGGGCTCCATTCTGAAACCTAATCTGAACTCTACCCTGATGATGTCATTGGGAATGATATGCTCAACCGTGTACTCGCAGGTATACGGGTCGTCGAGCGTATCAACGTGAACAAACCAGTAGATATCGGCCCGTTTGGGCTTTTTATTGAGGATGGAATAAATGATCTTATGCTCAATTTCCTTGGGGTTATTGGCGCTGGTAAGGTATACCAGGTGGGTAGCGTACTTGGGTACGGTTTTGTCGTTGCTCAATTCCTGTATTTGCGGAATATAATGTTCGAGCCTTACAAACTCCACATACCGGTTTTTGATCTTGCGGCTGCGGTACCAGATATACATTACAAAGAACAGGGCGCCACCTACCAGCAGGGTAACGAAACCACCGTGCGGGAATTTCTCGAGGTTGGCAAACAGGAACGACATTTCTATGGTAAGGTAAACGATCAGGAATAGATAGATCCAGATGGGTTTGGCCCTGCGCGAAACCAGGAAGTTGGCGAACAAAATGGTAGTGGCTATCATACACATGGTGATGGCCAACCCATAGGCAGCCTCCATTTGTGACGATTTCTTAAAATATAATACCATGGACACACAACCTACAAATAACAGCATGTTAATACCCGGTATGTACAATTGACCTCTTTCCTCGGTAGGGTAATTGATCTTCAGCTTGGGCCACAGGTTCAGCCGCATTGCTTCACTGATAAGCGTAAACGAGCCGCTGATCAACGCCTGGCTGGCGATGATGGCTGCTGCGGTGGCTATAAGAATGCCCGGGATCACAAACCAGTCGGGCATTATTTTATAAAATGGGTTGAAACCGGCGCTGATCATGGCGGGGGTTACCTGTTTGCCCGAATAATTTGCAAGCAGGTAAGCGCCCTGGCCCAGGTAATTCACGATGAGACAGCTTTTTACAAATACCCATGAATACCGGATGTTTTCCCGTCCGCAATGGCCCAGGTCGCTGTACAGGGCTTCGGCCCCTGTGGTGCAAAGGAATACGCCGCCCAGGATCCAGAACCCATTAGGGTAATTCGATAACAGGTCTATAGCGTAATACGGGTTGAACGCTTTAAAAATGTGCAGGTCATCTAACAGGTGCGAAGCCCCCAGCACGGCCAGCATACAGAACCAGCAGGCCATGATGGGACCGAACATTTTTCCAATGGAGGCCGTTCCAAACTGCTGCAGGAAGAAGAGCACACTTATGATGGCGAGAACGATATAAACGATGGTGGAATCTTCAATACGGCCAAGCCCCTGAATATTTCGCAAACCTTCTACGGCCGAAGTAACCGAGATTGGCGGGGTGATCATGCCATCGGCCAACAGGGCCGCACCCCCCAGCATGGCGGGTAATACGAGCCATCTTCGTTGCCGGCGCACCAATGCATACAACGAAAAAATGCCTCCCTCACCCCGGTTATCGGCTTTTAGCGTAAGTACAACGTATTTCAGGGTAGTTTGCAGGGTGAGAGTCCAGATTACGCAGGACAAAGAGCCCACAATCAATCTTTCATCTATCGTCCGGCCGCTGGTGATTGCATTTAGAACGTATAATGGAGATGTTCCGATATCGCCATAGATAATTCCTAACGCAATGAGTAAGGTGGCAACGGTAACTTTATTAATTTGTTTGCCCACGGTAGTGTCGCTTATCCCGTTATCAAAGGGTTTTTAATAAAAATGGTAGCACCCCGGGTGATAGTTCCCGGGGCGCCCGGTACAAAGGTATACGTAAAAATATTAATTCTGAGCCATTTTATGAATCGAACCTGAAATGCCGACGGATTTTATGCACTTTCGGTTGCCTGCGAATCAATAAAAAATGAAAGCTTAAATTTATTGCGAAAGTTTGGGCAGCCGTTTAACAATCAGTAATTTGGCATATAACATGCATTGCAGCACCATGATGAATTCAGGCAAAAAAACAGGGCGACAATTGCTGCTGGTAGCATTGTTGCTGGTAGCTTTTTCATATATCAGTTCCGCACAGCGGATCACCTATTCCCTGGCTGAACGGGAAGACAGCCGGCGTACCGATTTTGAAATAATCGGCAAGATCGGTGCCAACGTTCTTGTGTTCAAAAACAACCGTAACGAAAATGCCATCAGCGTTTACAATAACGATATGAAGCTGCTCGAACGGGTAAAGCTGGAGTATGTTGACGACCGCTGGATCAACGTCGACTTCATTCCCTATTCAGATCACGTGTGGATGATCTACCAGTTCCAGCGCAGAAGTATCGTGTATTGCATGGGGGTAAAGCTCGATGCCAACGCCAAACGCATGTCGGAGCCCATCGAGCTCGATACAACCCGCATAGGCTGGGCCGCCAGTAACAAACTCTACAGCACCATTTACAGCGACGACAAGCAAAAGATCATGGTGTTCAAGATCAATAACAAGAATCCCAAGAGTTTCCTGTTCACCACGATGCTGTTCAATAACAGCTTCGAGTTGCAGAATAAACATCATATGAACATGGCCATGGAAGAGCGGAACGACTATTTTACCGACTTCCTGCTTGATAACGACGGAGACATGGTTTTTGGCAAATTCGTTCGAAAGAATGGCAGCGATTATATCAGCAAACTGCAGCTCATTACCAAAAAAGCGGGGGAGGAGCGGTTTACGGTCCGTGACCTGAACAAAAAAGAAGACCGGGTGCTCGACGAAGTAAAAGTAAAGGTCGACAACACCAACCGGCGCTACCTGTTCTCGGCCCTCTATTACAAACAAAAACGGGGCAATGTGGAAGGATTGTACTCCGTGATCTGGGACAAGGCCGCCGATTCTGTCATGAAAGAATCGATGCTGGCTTTCAATGAAGATCTGCGTAAACAGGCCAAGGGGCCCGATGCCAACCTGCGGATAGCCTTTAATGACTACTTTATCAGCGATATTATCATAAAAAGGGATGGCGGGTATATACTTACAGCCGAATCGATGTATACTACATCCCGCGGCGGTACGTTTAATAGATGGGATTATCTGTATTGGAACAATCCCTGGTCGTCGCCGCTCGATTATAGTTACTGGTCGCCCTACTATAGTCCCTGGCGCTCGCCCTGGAACCGGTACGGTGGCTCTTCCGCAACCCGCTATCATGCCGAGAACATTATGGTGCTTTCATTCGATAAGGACGAAACGCTGCAATGGAGCAACGTGATCTCGAAAACGCAGTTCGACGACGAAACGGATGCGCTGGTGTCGCACTCGCTGATGATAACCGGGGGTGAATTGCATTTTTTGTTTAATGTGTATGAGCGCAGAACCCTGTTACTGAACGACCATAGCATTGCTGCCGATGGTAAGGTTACCCGGCACCCAACACTGAAAAACCTGGATAGGGGAGTGGAATTCATGCCCCGGCTGGGTAAACAGGTAAGTGCCGGCTCCATGATCGTTCCCTGTCAATACAGAAACTATCTTACTTTCGCCAAAATTGAATTTTAAAATATCTGTTTGAGTGACAGGAATATTCAAGCAAAAAACCTCCAGTAATATCATCGTATTGCTGGTATATGGTTTAATTCTGAAATTTAATCGTTTTCTGAACCCTGCCGGCGGTCCCCTGCAACAACCGGAAGACCATTTCCTGTATAACTGGCTGATCAGTTTGTTAAAGCCGCTGAATATTCACCCGGTCCTGTATGTATTGTTCACTTTCCTGCTGTTGTTCAGCCAGGCATTGTTGTTCAACCGTATTTGTAACGACCAGAAGCTGCTGCCGCGGCCCAATTACCTGCCGGCAATGGCCTACATGCTTACCACCTCGCTGTTTGCCGAGTGGAACTATTTTTCGGCGCCCCTGCTGGCCAATACCTTCCTGATCTGGATCTTTTACCGCATGACCACCCTGCCCAATATTCAAAAACCGGCTGCGGCCATTTTCAGTATTGGCGTTCAAATAGGCATTGTTACCCTCTTATACCGCCCCGCCGTTGTTTTTGTGGCGCTGGTGTTGCTGGCCCTGTTCATCATGCGGCCATTCAGGCTGAAGGAGTGGGCCATCAATCTGCTGGGTATTACCATGCCGTACTATTTTCTGGCCCTCGTGCTGTACCTCGGCGATCAGTGGGACTGGAATAAGATAAAGCCGGTGTTCACTATCAGTTTACCTGCCATTCCTTCTTCAGTATACAATACAATAAGCATTACGTTACTGGTTGTGCCCTTTATGATCGGCGGCTACTTTGTACAGTCCAATCTCAACAAAATGTACATTCATGTGCGTAAAAGCTGGAGCCTGCTGCTGCTGTACCTGATCATGGCCATGCTCATCATTATGGCCGACGGGGGCAGCAATTATGTGAGCTGGATGCTGTGCGCAGTGCCCATTACCGCCTTTCATGCCGCTATGTACTTTTATATCGGTTCCCGCCGTCTGCCCATGATCCTTCACTGGGTTATTTTTGGCTATGCCATTTATCTTAATTATGTGATTAAAAATTAAGACTGCAACTGATTGATAATTAAAATGCTATGTTGGTTTAAAACAGCAGGCTTAAAGCTTTAAGCCCTACGCTGTTGGCTAAAGGGAACAGCGGAAACCGTATTTGCTTACGGCTTGCAGCTTACGGCTTACAGCTGCGGGAAACATATTATCTTTGCATTTCAATTTAAAGAACGCCATCTGGCTAAAAACAAATAAACATTTTCAGATGAAATTTGGTGTTGTAGTTTTTCCCGGCTCCAATTGCGATCGCGATATGCAGGATGCCTTGCAAGATGATCTGAATCAGGAAGTAATAATGCTTTGGCATAAAGATAAGGACCTCAGTATGTTCTCAACTGAAGACTGCATTGTGCTGCCCGGCGGTTTCTCCTACGGCGATTATATGCGCTGCGGGGCCATTGCCCGGTTCAGCCCAATGATGCAAAGTGTGATCGAATTTGCCCAAAAAGGCGGTAAAGTGCTTGGCGTTTGTAATGGTTTCCAGATCCTTTGCGAATCGCATTTATTACCCGGTGTTTTATTACGTAATGCCAATCAGCAGTTTATTTGCAGGAACGTATACCTCAAAGGCATAGGTTCCGATAAAGCGCTGAAAATACCTATTGCGCATGGCGAAGGCAGGTTCTATGCCGATGACGCAACACTCAACAAACTGGAAGCCAATAACCAGGTTATATATCGTTATTGCAACGAGAACGGCGAAATAACCGCCGAAGCCAACCCCAATGGCGCCACCCGTAATATTGCGGGAATCTGTAATGAACAACGCAATGTGTTTGGTATGATGCCGCACCCCGAGCGGGCTACCTCAGCCGCATTGGGCAATACCGACGGCCGAATCGTATTACAATCGCTGATCATGGGCGTAACCGCTGTCACGGAAAAAGCGGCGCTGGTCAATTTTTAGATAATTATTAAGTTTTTTTCTTAGACTTTTGAGGCAGATAAACTGTTTTAATAAGTAAACAATACAACATGAAGGTAACGCTGCTCTCCCTTTTGGTAACGATGATCGGTGCTGTTTCGATGGCGCAGTCGAGTAAAGAAGTAAAATGGGCTTTTACATCAAAAAAGATAGCCGACAAAACATATGAGGTTCGCATGACAGCCACCGTAAATAACGGCTGGCATATCTACTCCCAGAAAGTGGGCGTTGACGGACCGATACCAACGGCATTTACTTTTACCAAAAACCCATTGGTAGTGCTGGAAGGCGCACCCAACGAAGTTGGAAAGGTGATCAGTAAAAATGAAGAAGTTTGGGGTGGCGTGGTACGCTACTTTGAAGATAAAGTTGAATTTATACAAAAAGTTAAGATCAAAGGCGGTAAAACAAACCTCGCAGGTAAAGTAGAGTATATGGTTTGTAATGAAGAAAAATGCCTGCCGCCTGCTGAAACAACTTTCTCTGTAGCAATAGGCGGATAAGGCTGAAAGCTAAAGGCACAAGGCTGAAGGCGAAAACCGAAGATAAGAGGGAATGCCGAACAACCGGAGACAAGCGTTCAGCCTTAATCGTTCAGCGTTTAGCATATTCCGGGTTTTTCGGAAATAATCGGGTTGAACGAATTTCGGAGGCTGGCATTCAGCGTTAAGCATATTAAACGGGTTCTTGTTAAAAGAACTCGTTTGTTTTTTTGCAAAGTCAGTATCGCATTTATTTAATTGTGAATTGCTTTCAAATAATTGTATGAAACATTTTCTATGGAGTTTAATAGCGCTTTGCTGCATCAACTCCACCGTGGTTAAGGGCCAGGATGCAACTGCTTACAAATGGGAGGTCACCGGTAAAAAAGTACAGGATAAAGTATACGAATTAACCTTTACTACTCCCGGAAACAACAAATGGCAGTTATATGGCGCCAATGAATCGATAAGCGATGTGCCATCAGTAGAAATGGAGTTCGCCGATTCTTCCATTGAAGTAAAAAAGCCGTTCAAAGAAAGCGGGAACAGCGTTGCATTTAAAAATCCCATTTTCGATAACACTTCATTTAAAGTATACGAGGGGCCCGCTTCATTTACGGTAACGGTTCAGTTCAGCGGAGCCGTACCGGCCAACCTGTTAGGTACTTTTCGTTATACATATGGCAAAGGCGAAGAGTTCTACCCGTTGAACGCCTATGCTTTTTCCGTTCCGTTAGAAGGCGGTGTGGCGTCCACAACAAAGATCAGGGTAGCCTCTTTTGACCTGAAAAATCCCGTAAATGCCTGTGGCGATGAAGATACCGGTGGTAAAAGCCTGGCCGGTATATTTCTGATCGGTATGCTGGGCGGTTTTATTGCATTGTTCACGCCCTGCGTATTCCCGCTGATCCCGTTGACGGTTTCGTTCTTTACAAAAAAGAGTGAGGATAAAAAGAAAGGTATTGGCAATGCTACCATATACGGCCTGTTTATTTTTCTGATCTATATTTTATTGAGCATTCCGTTTCATCTTGTTGATAATGTACAACCGGAGATCCTCAATAATATCTCCACCAATATGTGGTTGAACATTCTCTTCTTTTTCATTTTTGTATTCTTTGCCATTTCTTTCTTTGGCTTTTTCGAAATAGGCCTGCCCAGCGGGCTCGCCAATAAGATCGACTCCCGCTCAGGCATGAGTAGTTTGGGCGGCATCTTTTTTATGGCGCTTACGCTGGCCATTGTTTCGTTCTCCTGTACCGGGCCTATTTTGGGTTCACTGCTGGCAGGCGTAGCATCAGAGGGCGCCTGGCCATTGACAGTGGGTTTGGCTGGTTTTGGTTTGGCGCTTGCCTTACCGTTTGCCCTGTTTGCCATGTTCCCCGGCTGGTTACAATCATTACCAAAATCGGGTGGCTGGCTAACCAACGTAAAAGTGGTGCTGGGTTTCCTCGAGCTGGCCATGGCGGTAAAATTCCTGTCGAATGCCGATCTGGTAAAACAATGGGGATTTTTAAAACGGGAAGTGTTCTTTGCCATCTGGGTAGTGATTGGTATCCTCATCGTGTTGTACCTGTTGGGCAAGATCAGGTTCCCGCATGATGGTCCGGTTAAAAAGTTCAGCAAAACCCGCATCGCATTCATCGCCATTTTTGCGGCAGCCACTATATACCTGATACCCGGACTAACCAATACCCACAGCGCGAACCTGGGGCTTATCAGTGGCTTTCCGCCGCCGCTTTGTTATAGCCTGTATAGTAACCCGGTGAATTGTGAAAAGGGTAAGTCGATAGAACCTTTGCGGAATGATTATGAAGAAGCGCTGGCGCGCGCCAAAAAGGAGAACAAACCGGTGCTGATAGATTTTACCGGCTGGGCCTGTGTAAACTGCCGTCGCATGGAAGAGAATGTATGGCCCAATGAACAGGTGAATGCGTTGATAAGGGATAAATTCATTATCGTGTCGCTGTATGTAGATGAAAAAAGGGCATTGCCGGCCACCCAGCAGGTTGATTTTGTAACAAAGACCGGCGCACAAAAGAAGATCATTACGGTAGGTGACAAGTGGGCAACTTTTCAGTCGGAGAACTTCGATGCGGTGGCGCAACCACAATATGCCATCATAAGCCCCGATGAAAAAGTACTTACAAAAACCAAAGGATATACACCCAGTGCGAAAGAATTTGCCCAGTGGCTTGAGTGTGGAATAGATGCCTATAAGAAAGACAGGCAAACGGCAGCGAAGTAAACAAGTGTGCCACACCTCCAGGGTGTGGCACACTTACAATCCCGAAGTTCAGCTTCGGGACTAAAAAAGAAAACACCCCGCTCAGCCTGAGTGGGGTGTTTAATTAGGCGTCATTCTGTTCCAGCCTTCCGGCAAGCAAGCAATTCAGGAAAATGGGCCCGGATGGAGGGCCAGAATGACAATATTTTTTACTTTCTCAAATCTTTATCTCTCGTCAAAATTAAGCAGCTTATTCCGTTCCCTTTTCAGAAATGCTGTTAAATTTCTGTGTACCCTTTCTAAAAGTAAAAAAACTTACAAAGCGATCTTTTTCTGTAACATCATTTTGCGCAGATTGATCAGGCCGTAACGCATTCTGCCTAATGCAGTGTTGATGCTGCAATTGGTCAGTGCTGCGATCTCTTTAAAGCTCAGATCGGCATAATGACGTAAAATGATCACTTCGCGTTGATCATCCGGTAACAGATCAAGCATTTGACGAACGCGGTCATAACTCTGACGCTTCATCATTTTTTGATCAGCACCGTCTTCTGTGAAATTGATAACTTCGAATATATCCCTGTCGTCGCTGGTTTTGATAGCAGGGGTACGTTTTACCTTACGGAAGTGATCAACACACAAGTTGTGAGCAATACGCATTGCCCAGGGAAGGAACTTTCCTTCTTCGGTGTACCTGCCTCCGCGAATGGTGTCGATGATCTTGATAAGCACATCCTGGAAAATATCTTCGGCGAGATATTTGTCCTTAACAAGAAATAAGATGGAAGTGTACATTTTTTCCTTGTGGCGAAGGATGAGTGTTTCAAGAGCGTTCAGATCTCCATCCTGGAAGTCTGTGATTAACTCGTGATCCGTTTTTTTACGTAGTGAACTCATAAACTTCTACGGTTTTTGAAGGTGATAGGATATTAATTAATATGGATTTTTATAATTGAATGGCTTTTCTGAGTAGAAGTGTCTGCGCGATAGGCGGTGTGTTTAGTTTTCGTTTCGTTGTACAAATTACCAACTAAAGATAGAGACTTTTTCGAAAAAAGCAAACTTTAAGGAACTTTTAGATTTTTTTACCCAATAACCGCTAAAGAAACTATTTAAAATTATCCTCCAACAAAACAATAAATTTGTTGTCTTTCTAATTATGGCAGTATCAACAAAGGCAAAATCAGTGAATAACCCGGCGCCAAAACCATCAGATAACATATATATAAAAGGTGCACGGGTTCATAACCTAAAGAACATATCGGTTGAAATTCCCCGAAACAAATTCATAGTGGTCACGGGTGTGTCGGGTTCAGGCAAATCTTCTCTTACCATTGATACGTTATTTGCTGAAGGCCAGCGGCGCTACGCAGAAAGCCTTAGCGCCTATGCCCGCCAGTTTATGGCCCGGATGGTAAAACCCGATGTGGATTTTATCAAGGGTTTATGCCCGGCAATTGCTATTGAACAAAAGGTAATTACCCGTACCCCACGCTCTACCGTGGGTAGCATGACGGAAATTTACGATTACCTGCGATTGTTATTTGCACGCACCGGCAAAACCATTTCCCCCGTTTCGGGCCGCGAAGTGAAGAAAGACGATACAAATGATGTAATACAGGCCATCGCTAACCGGCCTAACGGTGATAAAGTACTTATTCTTATCCCCTTCAGGCAACATAAGAACCGCAAACCGCTCGAAGAACTGAATATCCTCATGCAAAAAGGTTTTTCCCGGTTGTATAACGGGGAAGTGCTGCGCATTGAAGAGCTCATCGATTCGGCCAATACTAAAAACGGTTCGGTTCCCAAACTTACCGGCGACGTATATGTGTTGGTCGACCGCCTGGTGGTAAAAGAATTCGACGAAGACGACCGCCATCGCATGGCCGATTCAATTGGCACCGCTTTTTATGAAGGGGAAGGAGAGTTGATGTTGGAAGTGAATGGCGCCACCAAATTACATTTCAGTAACCGCTTCGAACTCGATGGCATGCAGTTCGAAGAACCCGTTCCGAACCTCTTCTCTTTTAATAACCCGTTTGGCGCCTGTCCAACCTGCGAAGGGTTTAGCCAGGTGCTGGGCATCGATGAAGACCTGGTAGTGCCCGATAAACGGTTAAGTGTATATGATGGCGGAGTTGCCCCGTGGAAGGGTGAAAAACTAGGCGCCTGGAAAGACCAGTTTATCCGCGGCGCCCGCAAATTCGATTTCCCGGTACATAAACCCATCATCGATCTTACCAAAGCACAATACAAAGTGTTGTGGGAAGGCAATGAGTTTGTGAACGGCATCAACGATTTCTTTAAAGAAGTTGAGCAGAACCTGTACAAGGTTCAGTATCGCGTATTGTTATCGCGCTACCGCGGAAGAACGCAATGCCCCGATTGCAATGGATACCGGCTGCGTAAAGAGGCCCTGTATGTGAAAGTGGGTGGTATGCATATTGGCGAACTGTGCGAAATGCCGGTGAAAGACCTGAACCAGTGGTTTGCCGGCCTGCAGCTAAGCGAATACGATCAACAGGTAGCTAAACGTATATTGATAGAAATAAACCACCGGATAAAGACCCTGCTCGATGTGGGCCTTGGTTATTTGACCCTTAACCGCCTTGCCAACTCTTTAAGCGGCGGCGAAAGCCAGCGTATACAGCTCACCCGTTCATTGGGCAGCAACCTCACCAATTCGTTATATATTCTCGACGAGCCTTCTATTGGCCTGCACTCACGCGATACCGAAAGGCTGATACGGGTGTTGAAAGAACTGCGCGACCTCGGCAATACCGTTGTAGTGGTTGAACACGATGAAATGATGATGCGCGAAGCGGATTACATCATCGACATGGGGCCGCTGGCTTCGCACCTCGGCGGGGAAGTGGTGGCGCAGGGCGACTATAATACCATTATCAAAAACGATAAAAGCTTAACCGGGAAGTACCTGCGCGGCGATCTGAAAATTGAAGTGCCCCGCACGGTGAGAAAGTTCACCCGTTCGGTAAGTATCGAAGGCGCCCGGCAGAACAACCTGAAAAATGTTGATGTAACCTTTCCGCTGAATGTATTATGTGTGGTAAGCGGGGTAAGCGGCAGCGGCAAGACAACACTGGTTAAACAGATCTTATACCCCGGACTAAAAAAGATCAAGGGCGAACCTGTTGAAAAAACGGGAATGCACAAAGCGATCACCGGCGATACAGATTATATTTCCCAGATAGAGCTGGTTGATCAGAACCCGATCGGAAAATCATCGCGCAGCAACCCGGTAACCTATATAAAGGCATGGGACGAAGTGCGCGACCTTTTTGCGAAACAACCATTGAGCAAGATCCGCGGTTTTCAACCCAAACATTTTTCATTCAATGTCGACGGCGGCCGCTGCGATACCTGTAAAGGGGAAGGCGAACAGATCGTTGAAATGCAGTTCCTGGCCGATGTGCACCTTACCTGCGAAATATGCGGTGGTAAAAAGTTCAAGGAAGAAGTGCTTGAAGTAACCTACAGGGAAAAGAATGTATACGAAGTGCTTGAAATGAGTGTTGATGAATCGCTGGAATTCTTCAAAGATGAAAAAGACATCATCAATAAAATAAAACCGTTGAGCGATGTGGGCCTCGGTTATGTAAAACTGGGACAATCATCCGATACCCTGTCGGGCGGTGAAGCGCAACGCGTAAAGCTGGCTTCATTCCTCGGTAAAGGCCGGGGCCAGGGGCACATCCTGTTCATCTTTGATGAACCTACTACCGGTTTGCATTTTCATGACATTAAAAAACTGCTTACCTCGTTCAATGCGCTTATCGAGCAGGGGCATTCTATACTGGTGATAGAACACAATACCGATGTTATCAAAAGCGCCGATTATATAATTGACCTTGGGCCCGAAGCCGGCGACGGCGGCGGTTCAATCGTATATGCCGGCGTACCCGAAGGGTTGAAGAAAGTGAAGGAGAGTTATACGGGGAAGTTTTTAAGTTGACGGGTTAACAGGGTGTGCCACGTTTGACCTCGACGATTACAGGAAACGAGGTACACCTGCTTTGTTGGCGAAGCGATCCACCCATTTGCTATAATAAACAAAAAACCCTCCGGTACAACCGGAGGGTTTTTTTCATGGAATAATGCTACTCAATGGTAACATAAATCATTTGTAAACTGTATTTTGTCTATAACGGCTTCCAATATCCAAAACTTCAACACTATTTCTTAAGCGCTTTATGAATGCTTTCGCCAACCTTGATGAAGTACAGGCCTTTGGCTGCTTTTTCATCGAGCGCGATGGCATTGGCGCCTACGATCCGGAAATTTATCTGTTGACCAGACATGTTGAAGACTTTAACTTTGCCAGGAGTATTCAGGTCGGCAGAAGTAGCGCCGATCAGTTGAATTTCGCTGGCGAAAGGATTGGGGAATATTTTGGTAACGATGCTAGAACCTTTTTTGCTGTTTACATAAACAACTTTAGAAAGCTCTGATTTGCCATCGAGGTCAACCATGTTAAGACGATAGTAATATGCGCCTGCGCCAGGAAGCGGATCGTTAAAAGTATATTTAACAGCGTCAAAAGACATACCTTTTGCCGTTACTTTACCTACAGTAGTAAAGCTTCTGCCATCAGCGCTTCTTTGCACTTCGTACTGGTAGCTGTTTTCTTCCATTGAAGAGGTCCAGGCGAGGGTAGCTTCTGTTTCGGTATTCAGGCGGCCGTTGAAAGCTGATAATTTAACGGGCAGCGGACCACCGGCAATAGGAACTAAAGTACACTCTTTAAGCACACCACCTGAGTAAAAGTTTATTTCTACGCGAACGATACCCTGACATGCGTATTCAATGGTAGCTGAAGTAGATGTAGACGGAAGCGGCTGAGCGGTATTGCCATTTATATCCGGGATAGGTAAACCGTTACCGCCGATCAGCGATATGGTACCAACAGTTGATGGATCACCGGCAGGCAAATTGCCAAGAAATAATTTGCAAAAGGTAGGAGAGGCGGGCATATTAAAATATTGTCCAACAGCCAGCGGACAATCCGGATCGGGTTGTGCCATTGTTGTTACATAACCCGCTAAAACCATGATCAAGAGGTAAAACTTTTTCATTACATACATTTATTAGGTTCAGAAATAAAATACGATGTCATTACCGCTGTTTGAAAAAACATGCGGGTTACGGTTAGCACCTTACACGATGTAAGATTGCCCGGGCTTTAGACAGGAGTGGAACTGTTCGGGATAATCAGAAAGACTTAAACCGGTGGGATTTAAAAGGATATGGATTAACAAAAAATGTTTTAAACAGGGAAATGCAACAGGTAGGAAATTCTAACAGATATTGGAATATGGCTACTACGTCAGGGGGAAAAACCAATAGATGGTTCGTGTGAAAATTGATCCTTATTAATTATTCCTTAGGGGGTGGATATGAAGTCGAAGGTAATAATAAAATTCAAAATTCAAAATCATTTTGGCGGATTAAATTGTGATAGTGAGTGCGTTGGGATTCTACGATTTTGTTTAACCGAAGATCACCTTCCGCTTATCTTACTTTTTAACACTACCAAAGCATTTGGCTCCCTTACTTTGCAAAAACTATAGCCATATAAATGAGAAAAATATTAATTTCTTTATTGTTGATAATCATCTCCGTTGGCGCCTTTTCGCAATCGGTTACTGTTCCCCGGCTGATCGACATGCTCGACTGGAGCCCCACGCAGGTAGATACTACGTTGAAGAAGAATGGTTATCTGCTGATGAAGAAAGATGTAGATTCAACCAGCTCATTGTATGAATATTCATGGTTCGATAAAGACGTGGATGGGAGAGAGGTGGTACGCGCCCTGGTGCTGATGGATGCCCGGGTAAGGAATATGCAAAGCAGGCTGATAACCTACCGCACTTATAATAGAGATGAATACGGGCAAATGGCCTCCTGGCTGCTGGCCAATAATTTCCATTCCACAGCCAAATACGATTTTAAAGAAGCCCAGCACACCGTTTACAGCAATGGCAAACTCAACATTACGGTAAAAGTGATCACCACCCGGTTAAAGAACGGGAAGAAGTTTACAGCGTATGAGCTGGAACTGGGAAAATAAGTTATTCAGTTCGTAGTTATTGAGTTCATAAGTTTTGAAAACTAACAAACTGAACAACTGAATAACTGAACAACTACCTCAACCTGTCCAGGCTCTTCACCAGCTTCTCATCTCTGCGTATACCCCTGATCGCAAAGAACAGGAACACCGGAACAAAAATGGCGAAGATGGCTGTGAGGTCGAATGCGCCTTCGTTCGGTACAAACTTTCTTGTTTCAACAAAGAACAGTACCAGGTTGATGATCGATACTAACAGGGCCGCGAGTACGAGCCGCAACTGCATTTTTCTGTCCTTGTATAAGAAGATGGCAATAATGGAGGTAATGCCTACACCTGCAGTTAAGATCAGCAGCATCAAATTGCTTTGCGCGGTTAAAGAAGCAAAGGTCTTTTGTTGATTTTCCGCGATCATATTGCCGCTGTAGAACGAAAATTTCAAACTGCAGAAAGCGGCTGCGGCAGCCAGCAGTAACCAAACAGATTGTAGACGTTGGATCATAATGGTGATGGTGAATGGTGAAAGGTGAATGGGGAAATCGTGAATGGTCAATGGCCAATGGTGAATTGCGATTCCTGATCTTTTGGCCTCGCTATTATTCCGGGAGCTGCATTACCGGGTTTATTCACCATTGACCATTCACCATTGACCTATCCTAATTCAGGATACAGCGGGAACTGTTTCATGAACGCATGCACATCCTGCTTAACAGCGGTGATGGTAGCTTCATTATCAGTATCCATCAATACTTTATCGATCATGCTTACCACGGTTTCCATATGGCCTTCATTCATGCCCCTGGTGGTGATGGCAGGAACGCCAACCCTGATACCGCTGGTAACGAACGGGCTCTTGTCGTCGAAAGGAACCGCGTTCTTATTGAGCGTGATATGTGCTTTGTCGAGTGTTTCCTGTGCTTTTTTACCGGTGAGGTTCTTGTTACGCAGGTCGATCAGCATCAGGTGGTTGTCGGTACCGTTGCTGATAAGGTTATAACCGCGTTTTACAAAAGAGGCCGCCATGGCCTGGGCGTTTTTGATGATCTGCTGGCCGTACGTTTTGAACTCATCGGTCAGGATCTCACCAAACGCAACAGCTTTGGCAGCGATCACATGCTCCAGCGGTCCGCCCTGCATACCGGGGAAAACGGCCAGGTCGAGCAGTGCGCTCATAGAGCGGATGTTGCCCTTGGGGTCTTTAATGCCCAGCGGGTTATCGAAATCATGACGCATCATGATGATACCGCCGCGGGGACCGCGCAGGGTTTTATGTGTAGTGGAAGTAACTATGTGGCAATGATCGAACGGATCGTTCAGCAGGCCTTTGGCAATTAAACCGGCGGGGTGGGCGATATCGGCCATCACCAGGGCGCCAATTTGATCGGCAATAGTGCGAATGCGTTTGTAATCCCAGTCGCGGCTGTAGGCAGAAGCACCGC
The DNA here is from genome assembly GCF_002078015.1 of Niastella populi. Classification (GTDB taxonomy): domain Bacteria; phylum Bacteroidota; class Bacteroidia; order Chitinophagales; family Chitinophagaceae; genus Niastella; species Niastella populi. The sequence continues at coordinate 368,120 of NZ_LWBP01000210.1, forward strand.
AAATGATCATTTTAGGTTTTTCCTTTTTGGCAATGGCTTCCATCTGGTCGTAATCAACCAGACCGGTGTCTTTACTCACCCCGTAATGCAATGCCTGGTAGTTCTTACCGCTGAAGTTGGCGGGGCTGCCGTGGGTAAGGTGGCCACCCATGCTCAGGTCGAGCCCCAGGATCTTGTCGCCGGGTTTCAGACAGGCTAAAAATACCGCAACGTTGGCCTGGGCGCCGGCATGCGGCTGTACGTTGGCCCAGCTTGCGTTAAATACTTTTTTCAGGCGCTCGATGGCCAGTGTTTCAATTTCATCCACCACTTCACAACCACCGTAATAGCGTTTGCCGGGGTAACCTTCCGCATATTTGTTGGTAGGTACAGAGCCCATGGCCTGCATCACCTGGAAGGAAGTAAAGTTTTCGGAAGCAATAAGTTCTATTCCATTTCTTTGACGTTCAAGTTCTTTTTTAAGAAGGTCAAAAACAAGCGTGTCTTTTTGCATGGCGCAAAGATAAGGCAAGAAGGCAAGGCAACAAGGCCAAAAGGCAAGGCAACTAAGCAACGAGGCAAAAAGGCAACGTGGTAAAAAGGCAGGAAGGGCATCAGCCAGCCCGGCAAAGCGGCAAATAAGGCATGTTCCCCGCTGCCGCGATGCCCCGTTGCCTTATTGCCTTTTCCAACTAACAAACGCTGGTAAAATATTTTTTACTATTTTCACGGCTTTGAAAAAAACAAACCACTTGTTTTTCAAGTAACAACCAGTGCTTAGCGGGTCTTGAAAAAAGAAAGTAGCGACGATACATAGCCTGGGTGTTTCCCCTGAAGGCGGTCCCGACTTGTCGGGATGAAAAACAAATATTTTTCAAATGAAAGCAATCATTCCCGTAGCTGGAGCAGGCACAAAACTGCGACCGCATACGTATACGCAACCAAAGGCACTTATACCCCTGGCCGGCAAAACTATCCTTAGTATCATTGTTGACCAGTTACGCGATGCAGGTATCGATGAATTCATTTTCATTGTTGGTTACCTCGGCGATAAAATACAGGACTACGTAAAAGAGAAATATCCCGAACTGAAAGCCTGGTTCGTTACCCAGAGCGAACGCCACGGTATTGGCCATGCCATACAACTTACCAAAGACATAGTGGGTGATGACGAAGTATTCATTGTGCTCGGCGACACCATTTGCGAGTACGATGTAAAGGAACTGCTCGATATGCCCTGTTCGGCACTTGCCGTAAAGCGGGTCGACGATCCCCGCGATTTCGGGGTGGTGGAAATGGGAGAAGACGGGTACATCACCCGCGTGGTAGAGAAACCCCAGATCCCCAAATCGAACATGGCGCTCGTAGGCATTTACCGTATCAAGGAAACATCTTTCCTGTTCAACTGCCTTGAAAGCAATATCCGCAACCAGGTAATGAGCCGGGGCGAGTTCAGTATCACCGACGCCCTGGAATGTATGATCCAGCATGGCGCCCGGTTCCGGCCATTCAAAGTGCAGAACTGGTTCGATTGCGGAAAAAAAGATACCCTGCTAGAGTCGAACGCCACCCTGCTGAAAAAATTTGGCGGCGTTATTTCTCCCGATCACAATTTTGAGAATACCATCATCATACCTCCCGTTAGTGTGGCCGAAGGCTGCGATATCAAAAACTCCATAGTAGGCCCCAACGTTACCATCGGCGAAAAGACCACCATCAGTTATTCAATAATAAAGGATTCTATTATTGGTTCATTTGCAGACCTCTACGATATTGTATTGACAAATTCCCTCATAGGAAGCGATACCGAAGTAAAAGGGGAGAGCCGGAGCCTGAATATCGGCGACAATACCGAGATCGATCTGGGCGAATCGTGAGTAAATATTTTCGTTGCCAAATAGTGCTAAACCGCGACTTAACTGGGTAAATTCTTTAGAATTTGAGTACCTTCAGGCAGAGAATGCAACATTCTGAATGTGCATTGTGTCTTTATGATTGGTCCCGTATGAAAACTGTGGCAGCTGATGTTTGGGTTTGCCCACCTTTTAAACACTAATTTTTATGAGAGGTAAAAAAAGTTACCTGTTGCTTGCAGCGCTATTGCCTCTTTCTCTGTTAACCAAAGCTAATGGCGATAACGGTAACCGTAAGTCGACAGAGCCTGCGATTCAGGGATGCGTAGCGGATGCTTCTACCAAAAAGCCTGTACAGGGCGTAACGATTTCAATTTCCACCACCAAAGGCCAGGAAAAGAAAGAGTTCACCACCGATGCATCAGGCAATTTCAAAATTCCTCAAATGCCTGTGGGCGAAGTGATCATTGTGTTGGAGAAAAAAGGGTATAAAACCACCCGCCGCGAAGGGATCGTGATCAGGGAAGGCGTTTCTCTCAAAGTGAATTTTGATATCACCAACATAAAGCTCGAAGAAGAGAACGATGTTTTTCATCCGTTCCTGCGAATGATGGAAGGGTGATTTACTTAAGTATAAAAGAATGATAAGAGACCGGCTGAAGAGTTGGTCTTTTTTATTTTATAGCTGCAAGGAAATACAGCTGCAAGGAAATACAGCTGCAAGCTGCAAGCCATAAGCTATAAGCGAATACTTCTTCTCTTTTTCTGTATTCAGTTTTTCATTTCTCATTTCCCTCCCTTCAACATGCTACATTGAACATGCCGACGCTTCGGTCGGCAACAATAAAAGCGGGACTGAGAACAGCCCCGCGAGATGAGAAAATCACTAGTCTAATTTGTGTATCCAACATTTATTGATGGTCGATCTTCACCTCCCCATCCTGTTTTTTTATGGCTATATTCTTTTTGCGAAAGTTCTTTTTGTATTTGCCGGCTACCTCCTGCGGTTGCTTTTTCCCGTTAACGAACAGGTCACCGTCTTTAAATTCAATCGTATAATCTTCTTTGGTGTTTAAAAGGCCTTCTTTTTCCATATCGTAGATCACATCCTGGTAACCTTTTACTTCTTCTTTTGCTTTGTCAACTTCACCCCTCGCTTTGTCCAGCTCTTTCTTCATGTCGAGTTTTTGCTGCTTCATTTCTTCTTTTACCCGCGCCAGTTCCTTCTTTGTATTCTCCAGCGCTTTCTTCACTTCTTCCTTACTTATTCGCTGCGCTTCTTTCATGTTCTCTTTCCACTCTTCTTTTTCCATGGCTTCCTTTACCTGCAGCCTGGCCTTTTCAATTTCCCGTTTTATCTCTTCTTTATCTATTTTCTTTACCTCTTCGAGCGACTGGTCGATAGACTGCTGAATTTTATCGAAGTCTATTTTCCGTAACGATTCCTGGATCTGCCGGTTTATCTTTTCAAAATCGATATTTTTGATCGCTTCATTCACCTGTTGCTGTATCTTCTCCACATCGATTTTGCTTACCGATTCTTCTATCTTACGTTGAACTTCTTCCCAGTCTTTTTCTTTCAAGCGTTCGAGTTGTTCACTGGCTTTATCGAGCGATCGCAGTTCTTTATCGAGGTCGCGGTCACTGGCGTCTTCGCGGGTAACCTTGTTTCTTTTTTGTGGAACGGTGTCCTGGTAGTGGGCAGCAGTGGCCGGTTTGGGACCGGGGCCGCCGGTGAAGGATTCAAACGTTATTACAGCGGTGAGGGCAAGGATCGACAGGGAACCCCAGATAAAAGGTTTATGCAATTTCATGGTTGTTGTGTTTTAAAATTAACTATTTCCGCATAAGGCATTTTGCGTACCGCGTTTAGCGTTCTGCATGCTGCCTTTACGATGCTCTTCGTATAAAAGTACGATACATTTCGTAAAATGTTGCATGGAGCGTACATCTTTTTTAATGAAATGTTTTTTAACGGTTAGTTGCCAAGCGGGAAGGAATTGGCCACTTCCCAGGTTTGACCGTTATGCCGGAGCAGGGAAATTGCATGGGCCACAAAAGATGCTTCATAGGGGCGCTGCTGAAAGTGTTGCCAGGCGATGGGGAAATCGGCTGCCTGCAGATCGCGGTTGGCAATGGTAACGTGCGGATGATAAGGGCGGTCTTCTTTTTTAATGGGAAAGTCTGTTTGAATGAGGTAAGCTTCCAGGCGGGCCTGTAAACCGCTTAAATGGGTATTGGGTTGAACATGTACATATATTACCCGCGGTTTAAAGGCGGCAAAGTTCTTTAACTGTATAGGAAAGCGTGGCTGTCTGGCAGCAAACTCCGGCAATACTTCCTCCAATTCATGGTGCTTGGTGCCGGGTAGCTGAAATGGCGGAATAAGCGTTATATGCGCCGGTGATTTCAACGCCACCCTGCAATGAAAGGTCTGCAGCATATACTGTTTCCATTCCAGTACCTGGTTGTTGATGGCTTCAGGTGCTACTATGGCTATGAAGTACAACATTATTTATATGGGTTGTATTGCCGTTTCACGTTTCGCGAGGCCATTCACGATTCACGATTTTCTAATCGCCCAACGCATCATTTCCTTCCACGTAACCTTCTTACCATATAACAAAATGCCGGTACGGTAGATCTTCGCGGTTAGCCAGGCAAAGAACAATATCGAAAGTACCAATGATACCATGGAGAAGATCAGCTGGCTAATGGGAACATCATACATAATGCGCCCCACCATTACCACAGGCGATGTAAGCGGAAAAATGCTGCCGAAAACCACGAGCGGGCTGCCGGGTTCCGAAATAGCCTTTGTCATGATCACAAAACCCAGCACTATAGGCATCATCACGGGGAAGATCATCGACTGCGCTTCGTTCTGATCTTCGCTAACCACACTGCCGATAGCGGCAAACATGGAAGCGTACAAAAGGTAGCCGCCGATAAAATAAAATATAAAACAGAACAGGATCATACCCCAGGGCAGGGTTTTCAGTCCCAGTAAAACCGTATCGAACTTGCTCACGTTCTCTTCCATTCCTGCCTGCCCGGCTTGCGCAATGGCCGACGGGTCAATCGACGGGAAGGGCAGAATGAGACCAATAAGCGCAATCAGAATGATCCAGATGGCAAATTGCGTTAGTCCAACCGCACCAATGCCAATGATCTTTCCCATCATCAGTTGAAAAGGCTTAACCGAACTAACCATCACCTCGGCAATCCGGCTTATTTTTTCTTCCATAACCCCGCGCATAACCATGGTGCCGTAAATAAGCATGATCATATAAATGAGCAGGCCGCAGGCAAAGGATACAATAGTGGCAACCATAGCTACCCCTTTCTTTTGTTCCTTGCCGGTTATATTGTCGATAGACACATCCGATCTAATGGCGCTGTATTGCTCGCGGCTTAAATTGGCCGATTGCAAACGCCTCAGCTCGATGGCATTGTTGATGGCTTTTTCAATTCTTCCTTTCTGGCTAACCGCTACCGGCGAATTACTGTACAGTTGAATGTTGCTCACTTTTTCCTGGGAGATATCGACCGGTGGAATGTAAAGGAAATAATCGTAGCCCAGTTTCTTATAATTCACTTTTAGCGAATCGGCCGGTTGGTTATCGATAAATACATATTCCGATGCGTCGCTTTTCGCTTTTTCCATGCCGTTTGAAAGCAGTCTGGCTTCATCGATAACGGCTATCCGGTGCTTTTCATGCCCGCCGCTGGCGCCGATGGCGATCATAATGGCATAAAATGCTATAATGATAATAGGTACGCCGATCGTAGTAAATAAAAATGATTTTTTCTTTACTCTCACCAGGTATTCACGTTGTATAACGAGTAATATTTTGTTCATTGCAGTATCGTATTAAGCGGTTTATAAATGCAGAACGCCAATTCCCGGAATACGTTCTGCCTGAATAATTTCGAAAAGCCCGGATTCGGGATTTTGCCTTTAGCCTTCGGCGTTAAGTCTTAAGCGTTTTGCGTTGTTTGAAATTGCCGGGTGAGCGGCGTGCCCTCAACCAGTTTAATGAATATATCGCTCAGCGAAGGAAGTATTTCGTGAAAGGAGTTGATGGCTGCCTGTTGCTGCAGAAAATACAGCAGTACATCGTTCGGTTTATACCCTTCGTTTATCTTCAGTATCAACTGATGCCCTTTGCTATTGATGACCTCAAATGCCGGTGTACTGATATTTTCCGGGTTATGTTCGAGCCCTATGGAAAAAATATTCTCTTTGAACTGATGTTTAACGGCGGTCACCGAACCATCGAGGATCTTCTGTCCTTTATTTACAAGAATGATATGATCGCAGATTTCTTCAACCTGTTCCATGCGGTGGGTACTGAAAATAATACTGCTGCCCTGCTTCGCCAGGTTGTTGATTTCATCTTTTATCAGGTTGGAGTTCACGGGGTCGAGACCGCTGAACGGTTCATCGAGGATGATGAGTTTGGGATCGTTCAAAACGGTGGTAACGAACTGCAATTTTTGTTGCATGCCTTTACTCAGGTCTTCCACCTTTTTGTTCCACCAGCTTTGCATTTCAAATTTTATGAACCAGTGCTTCACCCGTTCCAGGGCTTCGCTCTTGCTTAGTCCTTTCAGTTGCGCCAGGTAAATGGCCTGATCGCCGATCTTCATCTTTTTGTACAATCCTTTCTCCTCGGGCATATAACCTATATAAGCAACGTCTTTATCGGGGTTGAAAGGTTGCCCGTCAAAAATGATCTCTCCTTCATCGGGGAACAAGATCCCTGTTATCATTCTGATAAGAGTGGTTTTACCGGCGCCGTTAGGGCCCAGCAAACCAAAGATGCTGCCCGGGGCTAAAGTAAAGCTGATATCATCCACCGCTTTTTGCGAGGTATAATATTTTTTGAGATGTTTAACTTCCAGTCTGTTCATTGAAGGAATGGTTTAAGTTGAAACCAATGGGTGCTGAGCGCATGCGCTGGCAAAAGGTAATGAAACAGTTAATTAGTAACAAAAAAATCCTGTTTATTACAAGCCCGCACTATATTTATGCAATTTCATTATAAAGGCGCATGAAAAAACTGATAGTAACGACTGGTATATTAATAATGGCAGGTATACTTTTCAGCAGTTGGGGCTTCCTGGGCCACCGTACCATCCATCAGCTGGCTATATACGAATTGCCGCCATCGATGCGGTATTTTTTCCATAATAATATGAACGAGCTCGTAAAAAGCTCAGTTCGTCCCGATCAGCGCAGGAACCAGGACAAAGAAGAAGCGCCAAAACATTTTATCGATCTTGAATTGTACGGCGATTCCGCTGCCTGGAAAATGCCCCTGCTTTATAAAGATGCCGTGAAGAAATATGGTAAAGACAGTTTGTTCAAATGTGGTTATGTTCCCTATCATGTGGTGGCCATGAAAGAAAAGCTCACAGCGGCTTTTCGCAGCGGCAACCGCGACAGCATTATTTTTTATGCAACCGACCTCGGGCATTATATAAGTGACGCCCACGTACCCCTGCATGTGACCGAGAATTATGATGGACAACTTACCAATCAAAAAGGACTGCATGGTTTATGGGAGTCGATGATCCCCGAAATAGAGATCGCGCAGTACGATCTGCGCGGCCGGCATAAGGCGAAATACCTCAAACACCCTGAAAGAGCCATCTGGCGGGCGATCAGGCAATCGTATAAACTATTACCACAGGTGTTTGGTGAAGAAAAAGCGGTTACGCGATCGTTTACCGAAACGGAGAAGTACCGTGTGCAGACACGTAATGGCCGGGAGTATAAAAGTTATACATCGGCATTTGCAAAAGCATACAGTGCAAGGTTGGGGAAAACCATCAATAAACAATTGATCCGTTCTGTGAATATGGTTGCCGACTTCTGGTATACGGCGTGGGTCGATGCCGGTTGTCCGAACCTGAACAAGGGCTTATTGACGAATAATAAGAAGAAAGAAAGGGATGAGCTGCAGGCGGAAATGGAAGCGTATAAGAAAAACAAACTAATTGAGAAGAAGATGTTATTGTCGAAGGAGGGGAGTGATTAATTAGCTAATATGCTAATGAATACAAAATACAAATACATAATTAGCTGATTTGATAAGGAGGTTCGCCATTCAACGGATAACCGGCAACTGGTAATCGGGAAAATAGGTTTCCCCAAAGCGGGAATAATTCCCCAGATACAAATGTAAATATCACACTATATTATGCGGAAGGGCGCGGGACCCCGTATTGGAAAAACAAATAAGCAAAAAGCAAAATACCGCAAGGGCAATGTGATAATATGCTAATTTGATAATGTGATAATTTGATAATCCCGACTATAGCCGGGACAAGTTATGATAATGGAATACAATGCAGGTCGCAGGCAAAAGCTCAAAAGCAATAGTAGTATGCAGGCGGTTGCAGCACTGCGGAAGCAGGGAGCTGTGGCGTAGTGAAACGAAGCCGGGCATTAGCGATGATAGATGTATTATTGACCATTGACCCTTCACGATTCACCCTTGACCATTCACCTCACTAATGATCAGTGGTTATAAGTTGAGCTATATTCTCTGCAACTCTTTCCCCATCCATAGCTGCGCTAACGATACCACCGGCATAACCGGCGCCTTCCCCACAGGGAAAAAGCATTTTTACCTGGGGATGTTGTGTGGTGTCGTTATCGCGCGGAATACGCACAGGTGATGATGTTCTCGATTCGGTAGCAACCAGTACCGCTTCATTGGTAAAATAGCCTCTCATTTTCTTGCCAAATTCAATAAACGCCTGTTGCAGTGATGCATAAACAAATGGTGGTAATACTTCATTGAGCGCGGCAGGCGCAATGCCGGGTAAATAAGAGCAGTCTGGTAAAGAGGTAGACAATTTCTTTTGTGTAAAGTCGGCCATCCGCTGAGCCGGAGCCACAAATTTACCGCCGCCGTATTGAAAGGCTTTCTTTTCAACGGCTTGTTGAAAATACATCCCTGATAAAGGAGAATGCTCCTGTTTGCGGGATTGTTTGTTTTTGAAATTGATAAAATCTTTAATCTCAACAGCGGTAACGATGCCTGAATTGGCAAAGGGATTATTGCGTTTGCTGGGCGACCAGCCATTGACAACAAGCTCACCTTCACTGGTGCACGCCGGCGCTATGATGCCACCCGGGCACATACAGAACGAAAATACGCCACGTTCATTTACCTGTTGTACAAGACTATACGAAGCTGGCGGAAGAAACGCATTCCGTTCCGTGGAGCAATGATATTGTATGCTGTCGATAATGCTTTGTGGATGTTCTACACGAACACCAAGGGCGAAAGGTTTTGCTTCTATCAGGATATTTTTATTGTGTAATAGTTCAAAAATATCCCGGGCAGAATGGCCGGTAGCAATGATCACTGCATTGGCATCGAATGTATTTCCACTGGCCGTTTTTACGCCCTTTATGGTGTCATTTTGTATTATAAGATCGGTAACTTTTTGTTCAAAGAGGAAGTCGCCGCCACAGGCGATGATCTGTTCTCTTATAGCGGTAATGATGTCGGGCAATTTGTTTGTGCCTATATGTGGGTGTGCTTCATACAGGATCTTTTCATGCGCGCCAAATTGTACCAGTATATTCAGTATGCGTTCAACATCACCGCGTTTGGTGCTGCGCGTATACAATTTACCATCGCTATAGGTACCGGCGCCGCCTTCGCCATAACAATAATTGCTTTCACTATTGACAATACCCTGTTTATTAAGGACTGCCAGATCACGTCGGCGCGAGCGAACGTCTTTTCCTCTTTCAAGCAATATGGGTTTAATACCCTGCTCTATCAGTTTTAATGCAGCAAACAAGCCGGCCGGGCCGGCGCCAACGACAATAACCCGGTGAGGCGCGTTCGATATCTCCTGCAATAACAATTTTTTAACTGTTCTTTCATGAAACGGTTCATTGACGAATACCAGAATGGTAAGCATTATCCAGGGTTGTCTGCCCCGGGCGTCAATAGATCTTTTAACGATCTGGAAACCGGTAATGGCGGAAGATTTTAGTCCTAATGTTTGAGCAGCATACTGTTGTATGATGGAGTCGGCGGCAGCTTCGGACGGAAGCAATTTTAATGTAATTCGTTGTTGCATAAAGTTAGGTAGTTAACCTAAAAAATATTTAACGGTACAAAGGTAACGAGTTACGATTCACAAAAGTGTTCCACGAGTAAAAGGTTGAAGAAAGACCTGATCAAAAATATACGGTAGCTAAAGCAGTATAGTTATTTAGCTGTTTGTAATGATAAAAGGGATGTTATTTTACCAGGCTTTTCGTTATCGGTGATAAAAATTCATTGGTAAATGGGTACTATAGAAAGAAAGTAGGAATTATACCTGTATGTGTTATTGTTTTATAAAAAATACCTGAATACCTTGGCGCTTCAGTAGTTATGCTTACAAGTGTTAACCATTTAATGCGTATTTGAGGCTAATGCTGCAAAAAAATAATCTATAACTTTTTTTCAGTTAATGCAATGTTGTGAGATGGATTTTTATTTTGATCAATAAATAAAAAAAACTGGTTTTATATTTTCTGCATTTCAAATAATTTGTACCTTCAAGAGCATCCAATAAATAATATGAAGAAAGCATTATTTGATACTACTGCGTTGTCGTCTTTCTTCATTAGCATTTCCTGCAAAACCAACACGATAAAATCCGTTCAATGTAAACCAGGTGCTTCACGGTCGTCGGCAGGCCCGCTCAACAAATTTTCCCGGGCATATAATAATAAAATACTTAGCGCTGCTTATGCAAGTAGTGACGCAAAAGTACGTAGTAAAGGTGGTCAGTTACTGAACATGAACTATGCTGCTTTTTGCGATTCATTACGTGTAAATGGCTATGCGCACAGGTTGGAAAAGTAAAAAGAACAGTAACTAAATCTGCGCATAATAATTGCATTGGAAAGTTATTGATGGGAATTATTTTGACAGTAAGAAATAAAATAAAATAATAAGTCAGGCGGAGTGGATAATTGTCAGAAACTAGTGAATAAAAAATTTTTTTTTAAGAGAAAAAATTTGATATTCGTCGCCCTTTTTAAATTTTGAGATTCCCCAACATTCCTGTGAAGTTGACAGTTGTGCGCTAATAATAATGAATACGAACTTAACTCAACATAAAAAAACTGCTTCTAGTATAATGGCTAAGACGTCCGAAAAAGTTTGGAGTAATTGTTTGGAAATAATAAAGGATATTGTTGAGTGGCAACATTTCAAAACCTGGTTTGAACCTATCAAACCGGTGGAGTTGAGAGACAATATACTTATCATTCAGGTTCCGAGTCAATTCTTTTATGAATACCTGGAAGAGCATTATGTTAATCTGTTGGCAAAAACTTTAAGAAGGGTACTTGGGAAGGAAGCCAGATTGGAATATCGGATAATGGTTGATAGTGGTAATCATAATAACAAACCGCTAACTATGGACGTTCCTACACACGGGTACAAAACATTTTCAAGTAATGAGATGGATTTTCCGCTCATTATAAATAATCCGGTCAAGAATCCCTTTGTAATTCCGGGTTTGAAAAAAATGCAGATCGATCCGCAGCTCAATCCCATTTATACATTTGAGAACTTCGTTGAAGGCGATAGCAATCGTGTTGCGCGCAGGGCGGGTAAAACCGTTGCGGAGAAACCGGGCGCCAGTTCGTTTAACCCACTGGTTATATATGGTGGTGTAGGTTTGGGTAAAACCCACCTTGCACAGGGTATAGGTAATGAAACAAAAAGACTGCATCCAAACAAAGTGGTGTTGTATGTAAGCTCTGAAAAGTTCATTAACCAGTTCCAGGACCATAGCCGTAATAATGCGATCAACGATTTTATACATTTCTATCAGTTGATAGATGTACTGATCATCGACGATGTACAGTTCTTCAACAGGGCTGAGAAGTCGCAGGATGCTTTCTTTGCCATCTTCAACCATTTGCATCAAAGTGGCAAGCAGTTGATATTGACGTCTGACAAGCCGCCTAAAGACCTGGAGGGCGTGCAGGAAAGGCTGTTAAGCCGTTTCCGTTGGGGGTTAAGTGCCGATCTGCAGGTTCCCGATTATGAGACCCGTATCGAGATCCTGGAGAAAAAGATGAAAAATGATGGCCTTGAAATGCCAAAAGAAGTAGTTAAGTACCTGGCTTATAACATCAACAGTAATGTACGGGAGCTAGAAGGGGCGCTGATTTCATTATTGGCACAATCTTCGCTTAACAAGCGGGAAATAGACCTAGACTTGGCAAAAAGAGTCCTCCGTAATTTCGTGAAAACTAGCAGCAAGGAAATCACCATCGAAACCATCCAGAAAATGGTATGTGAATATTTCGATGTGCCGTACGACAAACTGCTACAGAAAACCCGCAAACGAGAAATCGTGCAGGCCCGCCAGATCACTATGTACCTGGCCAAAGCATTTACCAAAAACTCATTAAAGACCATCGGCGAACATTTCGGTGGCCGCGACCACACTACCGTTATCCACTCCTGCCAAACGGTGAAGGATCTGATGGATACCGATAGCACGTTCCGCGAAAGTGTTATGGAGTTGCAACAGAAAGTGCAGCTGGCCGCTATGTAGCGGTGATTGCTTTCAAAATATTCATCCTGTTCCGGTTAAACCGGGGCGGGATTTTTTATTGGCCTCAGGCTTAATAAATCACCTTCTCAAAATCTCAACCCTGTATGCAGAATCGATCCGGTTACCTGTGGTTAGTATTATTACTTTCTCTCCTGCAACTTGCCGCGTGTAAGCCGGCCCCGCCCAAAAAAGACCAGCCGCCGCCACCGGCGCCGCCTACCTGTCTTTTACAATCTGGCGAACATATTTATGGTAAACCCAAAGAGATCGTTACAACCACAATTACCGATCGTACATCAACCGAAAATACCGCCGTTTTTGACTGGGCATCGCGGAAGGTTACTTACCTGGGCGATACGGTTTATCTGGGAGCCGATCTTCGTCCCGACTCAAGCGTTGCGATCGGTAAAAGATCGCGTATGCGGTATCTTAAAACGCCTTATTTCAAGGAGTATTACAGTTATCTGTTGTCGACCGAGCCGGCGGAGTATCACTACTTTTTTGAAGTAGATACAGTTAAAAGACAGGTGCGTAAAGTAAAAGAAAACCCGGCCGATACATCGGAGTATACGATCGATGATTTCAGTGCTGAAGGTTTTCTGATTCACAAGTACGCGAAGCTTGGGAAAATGGAGAACTACCATGTGTATTATACCAATGACAACCATGGGAACCCGGTAGAGGAGCGCATGGTGACCAGGGATATAAATTATATCCAGTATAAGTATGAATATGAGTATGATAAAGAAGGCAACTGGGTAAAGCGGGATGTGTATCGTTTTTACCCGGATGGGCTGACCGTCAAAATGGAGTTTACAAGAAAGATTACCTATTGATGCAAATAGTAAGGTTCCGGGAGGGGGGCCGGCGGAAGTTGAGAAAAGCGGACCGCACCATTTGGGGCGGAAAGAGAAACAATCTTAAGATTTTCACCATTTTATTGGTTGTTATTTCAGAATTTCCACTTAATTTTGCCGTCCCGATAGAAAAAGGAGAGGTGCCTGAGTGGCCGAAAGGGCCGGTTTGCTAAACCGTTGTACGAGCTTAAACTTGTACCGAGGGTTCGAATCCCTCCCTCTCCGCTCGGCTCAGTTAAATGAGATAAACTTAAGGTATAAATCCTGCAAAATCAACGATTTGCAGGATTTTTGCTTTTTAGGCATACCTGTTTTTACTGCACTTTATGGGTACGTTTTCAGGCGTCATTCATTGCGTCATACCTAGTTTTATAAATGCGCAATTAACTTTACACACGGCGCTGTTTATTAACACTTTATAAGAACTGAACTCAATTTTTAACTGCCCCGGCGGGGTAATTTTAAACCATTAAATGAAGCGTCATTATGGAAAAGAGTTTCGGTTTGTTTTTCTTCATCAAGAGATCAAAAAGCAGCAAAGCTGTTGAGCATTTTATCTACCTCCACATTACGGTCGATGGGGTTGGCTGTGATATCAGCACCAAGCGAAAGTGTGATCCGGCCAAATGGAATGGCGATGCCGGAAGGGCCGATGGAAAGATGGAAGCGGTAAAGTCGCTCAATTCTTACCTGGACCTGTTGCAACGGAAAGTTTACGAGGCCCGGCAGCAATTGTTACATCATGGCCATCCGGTAACTGCCGAGAATGTCAAAACCGTTTTTTTGGGAAAGGAGATCCAGAAACATAAGTACATGCTGATGGAAGTGTTTAAAAAGCACAATGATCAGATGGCAGCGTTGGTAGGTCTGGAATATGCGCCCGGTACCCTGGAGCGATTTCAAACCGCTTACCGGCATACCCATACCTTTTTGCAATGGAAGTACAAGGTAGACGATATTGATATCAATAAGCTGGATTATGAGTTTATAAGCGAATATGAGTTCTGGATTAAGAGCGTGCGGAAGTGTAACCACAACTCCACCATAAAGTACCTTACCAACTTCCGTAAGGTGATCAACCGCTGTGTACGGAACGGCTGGCTACCTAAAGACCCGTTCGTCAATTTCAAAATGACCTTACGGGAGGTGGAACGCATAGCGCTTACTGAAACCGAACTGCAAACCCTGATAGTCCAACAATTCCCAACTGACCGGCTGAGGGTAGTTCGCGATATCTTCCTGTTCAGTTGTTATACCGGTCTGGCTTATGCTGATGTAAAGAAACTAAAGCGCTCCGAGAT
>NZ_LWBP01000211.1 GCF_002078015.1 Niastella populi
AATTTATTGCTGTTAGTTTTTTGGTTGTTCTACTTAAGGAAATTTAATCTGATTTGTTTTATCGAGTAATGTTAGCATGTGAAAATTACCTATGGCGTTCGGGATTAACGCTATTATACGTTATTTCTTATCTTTTCGTAGGGCCCAATAAAATACCAAAGAATCATAAGGCCGGTCAATATAACAAAGCGCCATTGCTTTTTCTTAGATTGTCTAATTATTAATGGTTCATCGCTCATAGTTCAAGTCAGTTCTCGTTTTACAGTTGTCAACGGAGTATCAAGAATACTTTGAACTTCTGCTGGCAAAGCAAATGAAAATGAAAAATATTTAGGCAGGCTATATTCTGTTAGCAATTGCTTAAATGTTTCGTGTATGTAATCGTCATGGCTTTAGAAGCAGAAGTTTTATTTGGTTTTATTTTCTAGATTTTCTCTCCATGTATACAATCCTTCAAAAACGCCATAATTCATAAAAACAGTCAAAAACTCTGAAAATGAATTTGTCAATACGATAGTATTCACTGTTTTGTTGTAAATATTATATTGATTTGAGTCATTCGAATCTACATGCAGTGTCCACATATCGCAATATATCATATATTCTGCAATGTGAAAATCTCCATTGCTTTCTGTATATGTGTCTCTTTCCTTCATGTTATCAACTATTTCTTCAAGAGGAATAATTCTAAACATGTCCTCGTCAGATTCAAAGCCATTCGAAAAGGAATAAAAAGTTTTTATATCGTCTGGAAGTGTAATGTGTAAAATTTCCTCAAATTTTACTATGTCAGAGAATGAAGCTGGTGCATTTAAGGTTATTCCAAGCTTCGCCTTATCTGTTTTAATTCTATTTATGATGTCTTTTATTGCCATTTCGATTAATCTACCTCTACTTTGTATATCAATTCTAGTCCACCGTCCAAAAAAAGTTCGATATCAAAAGGTTTTTCAAATTGCATAAACCAACTGTCTTTCTTATAGCTTTCACAAATGTGTTTACTGATTTTTCCTATAATAGCCATTAGTATGACTTTGATATTTTTACTATGCTTAATAAAATTTGGAAAGATGTGTTCCATACTCCATGTCATGCTCTCGATTTGCCCGGCAGTTGGTTTATACTTAATATTGCGAGCATTTCTTTTTTCAGAAGCATATTCAACTGTAGCTCCTGCTTCATTTGAATCGGAGTGAAATTGAATTTTGATTTTGTTGATAACCTCTGGTTCTCTAAGAAAGATTATACCACCAGCAAATGTTTTGTGAACAAGCCACCTGCCTTTTTCATGGTAATAGTGGTCCAGGTCGTAACGTAACATAACTTTCTCGTTCTCCCCCAGGTTTTTGGAAACTATATTATACAATGCGTCTAATACGTCCAGCAATTCGTACCCTCTACCATGAAATTCAATCTGATTTATTTTATCGATTAATGTTAGCATGTAAAAATTATCTATGACCTTCGGATTACCGCTATTATACGTTATTTTTCCACAATAAAGAAATGTAAACTATTCTTTTAAGCTACCTGCCTAAAATATGCGAATTGGACTATTTATATTTATCTGTCAGGCTCTCAGACTTTTTCAAGCTTCCCTCAAAAGATTGCTCTGTTTGTGTAAGTAGAGAGTTAACCCGGTCAAGTAACAACATTACCTGTTCCTGGCTAATTTCATAATTTGGACTATACCTTGCGTCAACATAGGCAGCATTCAACAAATTAAATAACTCCTTTTCTTTGTCCGTGTTTTTAGGGAAAATTGTATCCAGATCAGGTGCGCAGAAGCAGGAATGTCTTATCAACGATTTCAAGTTTGTCCGTAACTGTTCATAGCTGTAAGAGAAGACAATAATGCTCGCAGAGCATGTTCGGTTGCCTGGTGCAGTAAAAATGCAGCCTGTTTATATTGGTTGCTGGTGGTAAAGTATTCTGCGCCATCAAGATAAGAATTCACTTTATAAAATGCATCATCAAAAATGTTTCGCGCTTTCACTTTTAGTGTAGCAATATCAAAGATGGCATTTTCAGGTAGTGGCAATCGCTTGTTGTCATACACTTTCAAGGCATCTGTACAGGCAGCGGAATAAAAAATATGGCGCTCCCTTATGCGTTTATATACTTCATTGATTTTATTGCACTAAATCAAAACGGAACCAATTTCACTACATTTAGACTGCACCTGTGTTAGGTAATCGCTGTAGGAGTATTTAGCATTGGGAGGTAAAAGCACCACAAAATCAAATTGGGGCCGATTCCTGCTATTTATGGTAAAACCTGACCAGAACAACTTCTCCGCGTTGGTTATGCGGATAATGGTTTCTACCATCGTCTTAATTTTTTCCTGCAAGACAATTTCAACGTGGTAAGATTCACCAAGTCTGGTCAGGTTAACTGTATTAATATTGTCGGCAGAATAAGGGTACGTTTCAAAAACGGGCTTTTTTGATTCTTTTTGTTTTTCATTGATGATATGGGCGGCTTTTACTAATTTTTCAATTTTTTCATACACCGTCATCAGCAGTTCACGATCCCTTCTATGTAAGTCATGGGTATAATTGCCGATAACTGTTGTTTTAAAAAAACTCCCATAGCAGTTCCCGAATCCTGGGCAGGTGAACAAAATCAAACAATTCGTAAATGACCTGGTAGGGGTTGGCTATTTCTCTGAAGTTAATTTTTGTGGGGGGATGATGTACTTCGGTGAAATTGGTGAAGCCTGGTTACACATAACATCAATTAAGGATGAAGGAATCGATTGAAAGCAGCGCCTGCTAAAAAAAGTTAAGGGTATGAGTAATAAATTGAATCGTAAATTTGATATCTGTTTTTCAATATATGTTCTTTTGACGGTAAGTATAATTCTTTTAAATGTTTATGGATATATTAGTTTTGGATACGGATTGGGTGATGTATTCTCTTTGGGAGTTATGTTTTTAATAGGAGTGTTTTTATCATTTATCTATATAGTAGAGGTTCGCAAATTAAATAAGCCACTTGGGAAGCAAATTTTTATGGGAGTACTTCTTGCTGATATTATAGTGATTGTACTGTATTTGACGATTTTTCGTGGACCAGAATTTCCCTGGCATGGAAATTTGTTCTTAAGATAATGATGTGTTATTTGCAATTAATGCAAGAAATCTTTAATTGGAGGTCAATAAGGCCTCCAATTACATTTTACCACATTTATTACAAGGGCTGTCTGCGATAAAATAATATTAATTAACTTTTTTTAGAGACACACATTTCGATTGCTTTTAGCGTTTCTGCTACATTGTTATCCGGATAGTTCTTTTTCAAAAAATCAACAAAAACGGTGACATTGTAAAGAAGCGGGAAATAATTGGTTCGATGTACCCCGAAAATTTGACGATTGACGGATTTGGAGTTCGAACCGCCCGGCTGAATGAAGCCGTATCGCTGATATACAGTCTGGGGGAGGGTTCCAGGCTAAAAAAGAAACAGGACAAGAGGAAAAAATCCGTCTTGTCCTGTCTGGTGACCCTGTCAGGATTCAAACCTGAAACCTTTTGATCCGTAGTCAAATGCTCTATTCAATTGAGCTACAGGGCCTTTTCTCATTTTTGGAAGAACTTTTTCAGCTCATTTCCGTGAATGGGCGGCAAAAATATACATATTTGTAATTCGCTCCAAAAAGAAATTAATAAAATTATTAAAAATATTCCCCTTGCACCGCCCAGTGAAATGCCTTTAGAAATAATTGGTGCAGGGTATGAACTATCAAATCCCCGGCCTTGATGCTTTCCCACTAAAAATACAGTCCCGGTTTGCCCAAAAAGGTTTATATCAAAGCCGGCCCAATTACCTACAAAGAAAAATAAACCAGGGATTGCTTTTTGAGAATCTTATTGCATCTTAATGGCTATCTGGAAAACTGTTCTGAATTTATGAGTATTGTGATGCTTTATAAAATCTACGTATTGTTAAATGATAGCTGTAAAATTACGTGCAGTATAAAATTAGTGCAACTTCATTGTACAGTAATTTTGCAATTAGTTCTAAATCATAGCCCAGCTACAATAAAAATTGATTAGCAATTATGCTGTGGCGTTATGCTGTAAAAAAACAGTTAAGCGCAACCTAAGATCGGGTAATATCCCATAAAAAATAGCTGAATTTATTATCCTTAAATTAAGGAATTAACTACATTCGCTGTGGATTCAGCATCACCCGGGCTGCATAACTTTTGCATCTTATCTGTTTTTAGATGATCTCGTTCAAATAGGATTGTCAATAATTGCGATACTCACTCTCCTGGTTCAATTATCACTTAAACATAAAAATTGTATTATGCAATTATTTGAAAAACTCTTCTCGTTCTTTGTACTATCTTCAAATGGCTCAACTGAACGTGAAATCGTTATGAAAAGGTTGATCATAACCAGATCCGGTAGAATTTACATCTCTGGTTTTACAATTAAGGAGAAGCCCCAAAAACAGCGAAACGAGGCTACCTCATTATTTAATTAGTACAGCCGTTACAAATATCAACAACTCTGCATGGAATTTATTGGGAGTAACATATAATTTACTCCGGATTGACCGCCTTGTCATTTGATCCGTTGATAAGCCGGTCTATTGCAGAACTTTTTAATATTTGTAAATGGCCATTCATATTGGCAAACTAATACAAAAAGAAGTAGAATCAAAGAGACTTACTTATAAGGAGTTCGGTGCTTTGATACACCGGAACGAAAAGACAATTCCGGATATCTATGACCGTGCTACCATGTCTATTGATCTGCTTATTACTATTTCCGCCGCGCTTAAAAAAGATTTCTTCAGTTTCTTTTATGCTGAAGAGCCACTGAAAAGTTTGCGGGATGATGAAATTGCTCTTTTGAACAATAAGGTTCTCTGTTATTCTGATCAGATGCAAAAACTGTCTGAAGAGAATAAGCTGCTGCAAAAAGAGTTGGCATTGACCCGTGAGCTTAACATGGCACAGAAAGAAATAATCTCATTTGCGAAAGAACAAATAGAAGATTATAAAGGGAAATTAAAAACGGTGATCGACGAAACCGCTGAATTTCACACCAAAAAATAAACATTAAGGAAAACAAGGGATATCTTGTTTGGTGAACGTTGTGTCATAGGCATACGTTAACCTTCTTTTTCTTTTTCCTGCTGACAATGGTTAACTTGCAGAGGTATTTTTATTGTCCTATTTGCTTTATTTTCAACCATTGTTATGAAAATTCAATTATGGTCAATCGGTAAAAACCACGAATCCTATGTGAAGGAGGGGGTAGAAGAGTTTACCCGCCGCCTTTCAAAATACTTTCCCGTAGAATGGAACCTTATTCCCGTGCCTAAAAACGCCGGTATGCTCAGTGAAATGGACCTGAAAAAAAAGGAAGGCGAAACCATTCTCGAATGGCTTAAAAAAGAAGATTACCTGATCTTGCTCGATGAGCGCGGCCAATCATTCACTTCTCCACAGCTCGCTGAATTTTTACAAGCACGCGCCAACGAAAGCGTTAAAACACTTGTTTTCCTGATAGGGGGAGCGTATGGCGTTGATGAATCTGTGGTAAAAAGGGCCAATGCAAAATGGTCGCTCAGCAAACTGGTTTTTCCGCACCAACTGGTTCGACTGATCCTCGCCGAACAATTATACCGCGCCTGCACCATTCTGCGTAATGAAAAGTATCATCATAGCTGAGTGATCAGGCCGCGCCGGGCATGTGCAAACACGGCATGATCATGAAGCTAAACCTTAACGCGCTTTTCCATACACGGTCTTCAAATGCGCTTCCTCGCCATCGAGTACGATGGTGGCATCTTCATTGTTGCGCAATTTTTCTACCTCCGCCGTGCTGATATAAATAGTATAAAGCGGCGTATACATCTTTCCGCTTTTTTCCAGCTCATGTACCTTGCTTTCCGACTTATCGTCCCTGAAATCGCTCGTTGCATACATGGGCACAAAAAACTCCATGCTATCACCCTGTATGGCTTTCAACTTGTACGGCCGGTCATATTTCTTAAAGGTGAAAACAAAATAATCGCCGATCTGGGGTTTGGTTAGTATTTTTTGCTTCTCATGGTTCCTGATAAGCGTATTGCAGGTGCCTACCACAACAACCAATGATATTAAAATGATCCAGGCTTTCCGTTTGCCTGTTTTTTCTTTTCTTTCGGCCTCTTCTTTCCGAACGTATTCGGCATACTCCTGTTCGTGATTCATAAGGTTGGGTTTTATTGTTTTTAGGGGTTGTTATAACGCCTCCGGCTGTTCGACCGGACAAAATAGGAAAAATTTCATGAAAATAAAATCCGGAAGAAAATGAAAAAATGGATAAAACTTATTAACTGAACAACTGAACAACTGAATAACTGAATAACTGAACAACTAAGAAGCTACCTGGTGAACCCAAAGCACCAGCTTACAACAGGATGTCAAAATAGTAGATCCGCTCGCGCCTGGCGCTTCCGCCAAAAATTCCCAACCCATTCACTAAATTGCCCGATGGCGAGATCAATTGACTGGTAGGCACCGACCCAAAATCGGTCTTGTACTTTTCGTACAGTTTCAAATAATTGTAAAGCTCTTTGCTTACCGATTTCAACTGCAGCCTGATGCGGCCTTTTTGCCCGGGATCGGTAAAGAAGTGTTTGTCGATGTATACGCGCGTTGTATAGTTTCCACCGTTGAATACCGGGTCTGAAAAGAAAATGCGCCGGAACGGATTGGTGAGTTTATCTATGCGTGCATTTTCCGAATTGCCATCTTCCGTATACAAATTCAGCCGCGTAAACTTACCAAGCCCAACGGTATCGGTTAAGATCTTTATACCGGGTGTGTTCTTGATGGTTTCATAAAATTCCCTGCCCTGTGGTGTATCATAACTGTACCGCCTGCCCTGGTAAAAATAAAAATGATTGTTCTTCACCTTTTCCTTTACCGCTTCAATGATGTAAAATTCTTCATGGTTCAGCGAGTCTTTCCAGGTAATATTGGCTGCAAATACTTCCTTGTTGTTATGCCGGGTAGAGCCGGTATCAACACCCAGCAGCCGGGGTAATACAGGAATATGTGTCATCGCTTTTACCAAACCCAGGGTGGGGTGATTGATCTCTATCTTATAAGTGGTATTTGACTTGAACCTTTTTTTATTGGTAAATACCGATGTGGGGTTGTTGGCGTATTGCTGGCTATAGTTCGGCGTCAGCACCCAGCTCATGGCATTGGTTTCTGTAAGCGTAACCGTTGCATCGTTTACTTTTTCAAATCTGATCAGGTTGCCGTTCTCTACTTTTATGGTTTTGCCAATGGGGATTTTGACCGAATCGCCCGCTGTAATTTCTGCCAGTACAACCAGTTTATCGTCTTCGAACGAATCGCCCGATAAATTCTTTTTGCAGGCGCTGATGGCACAAACCACCAGTAAAAGCATTGCCCAAAGGCTGTTGATGAAAAAATTATATGTCGTTTGGTTTTTTTGCATGTGTTTTAAAACGATACGGTATACGATATATAAGGTGTTACCTTAAAGAACTGGTACCTGGTAGTAACCACCAGTGATCGTTTGCCCAGGGTTCCTTCCAGGTCATAAACATACTGGCTGGGCGAACCGTAAATATTATAAATGCCGCCCGTTAATTTTGATTGTAAACCTTTTGCCGGTGAATGGTAATAGCTGGCTGAAACATCGAGCCGGTGATAAGGTAAGGTACGGTACATCCGCGCAATGGATGAATGATAGATGAGCCGGTATTCTTTTGGCGCCAGCGGGTCGCTGATCTGTTGCGCATCGTCGAAGTCGGGGTACACCTGGTTGGGTAAACTGTATACATCACCGGTAGAGAATGTCCAGTACGAAGAAAAACTCCAGTGGTCATTTTGCTTCCAGGTGGCCGCTGCATTGATCTCGTGACGGCGGTCGTATTTGAATGGAAATTTAGCGCCATTGTTCAGTTGGGAAAAACGCCGCCAGTTCCATGACAGCGTATAGCTTAAATGCAGATACCATTTGTCGGTAACACGGTCGGCCTTTGTTTCCAGTCCGTAACTCCAGCCCCTGCCCAATTGTACGCTCTGCCCCCAGTCGGCCGTATTCAGGAACAGGTTTTTGCCTTCGGCGTAATTGGTTACGTTGCGCATTTGCTTATAATACACATCGGCCTGTACGATCAGCTTCTTACCATTCCGGTAACTATAACCGAGGTTCACCATATCGCTTTCTTCCGGATGCAGTATGCCGGTACTGGGCACCCAGGCATCGCTGTTGATGCCCATATACGGGTTGGTTACCAGGTGCAGGTACTGCGCCATGTGATTGTACGAAAAATCGAGCTGGTTACGGTGGTTGAGTTTATACACGGCATACAGGCGTGGCTGCCACGATGTGTATTTGAAATCATTGTGTTTGTAGAAGGAAACATGCAAACCCGGCCGTATATAGAGCTGTTTGTGCGGCCGGATCTCATTTTCGTAGAACAACACCATTTCGCCGAACGTCAATGGCGGGAATGCATTGAAGTCGCCCGGGCGGTCGATGAATTCGGCCGATACGTTTGAATCGAACGGGCGTATACGGGTATACGCCGCTTTACCGCCTACATTGATGCGGAAGTTATTGTTTGCCGCGATCTCCAGTACAGTGCGCGCATTGTATTGCCTGATGGATGAATACGTGTTGTACACCCGGTTCTGCACCAGCCGGCCGGTACTGTCGTACAAATTATACCTGAAGCCGGCGAGGTTATCGTAATTGCTGATATTTACCGAAGAGTTGATGAATGCCTTTGCGCTTACCACGCGGTTCCAGTTAATGGTAGCCGCCTTATTGCCCCAGCGTTGTTTGTTGTTGGTATAGTTCTGATGCAATTGCAATTCATCGTTACCGGCATAGGCGTTCACCATGATCTTATCTTTTTTGCCCAGCCATTGCGTGTACTTGATATGCAGGTCGTAAAAAATTACCCCGATACCCGATTTCAACAGGCGCAGGACCGGGTTGATCCAGCTATGGCGGAAGGAAACCATCAGCGAAGAGCGGTCTTTTTTTATTGGTCCCTCCAGCGTGAATGAACCTGCAAGCAGCCCGGCATTGGCTTCACCCTGCCACTTTTGCATATTGCCGTCTTTCGTCATTACATCGATAACCGATGAAAGCCCGCCGCCGAACCGGGCGGGAAAATTCTTTTTGTACAGGTACATCGATTTCAGCGATGTTTTATTTACAATGCTCAGCGCGCCCAGCAGGTGGGTGGGATTGAAAATAGTATTGCCATCGAGCAGGAATACATTCTGGTCGGGACTGCCCCCGCGTACCAACATGCCGTACGTAAGCTCCGGAATATTCTTTACGCCGGGATCGAGGTAAAAGGAGCGAAGCGCATCGCTTTCGCCAAGGATAACATCATATGAATTGGCTTCTTTGGCGGCTTTGTTCTCATCGGCTTCGGGCACCTGGGGCGATGAAGTTACCGTCACTTCTTCGATATTGCTTTTGGGCGTGAGGTAAACATCCATGCGGGTGTTTGCCTTCAGGTTTACTTCCAGCCGGTGGGTTTCATAGCCGGCGTAGCTGAGGAACAATACATTGTTGCCTTCGGGAAGTTGTAAAGTAAAATAACCATGGTTGTTTGAATAGCTGCCGCGCTGCCGTGCCGGATGCCATACGGTGGCATCGGCCAGGGGCTCGCCGCTGACGTTCTCTTTAATGATGCCGTAAACGGAATGCCAGGTTATAAAGATATCAGTGGAGATGGGTACGGGAGAGGGGGTAATGATGAGTTTATTGTTTTTCTCGAGCAGGTTTACCTTTTGATCGCGCAATACCTGCCGTAGTACCGCGCCAATGGTTTCGGGTGAACCTGACAGCATGATCACCTTGCCGGTATCTAAAGAATTGGATGCATATTCAATGGTTATTGGGCTGTGCTGATTGATGTCTTCGAGAAAAGCGCGAATAGAACCTTTGTAAAATGAGGGAACATAGGGACGCGTAAATGAACCAACCCGTTGAGCATGGGTCAATACATTACATAACAGCATTCCCAATATGCAAAACAGTCCTTTCATGCTATAACTCACAAGCTATAGCCCGCGATTCACCTGGTTTTAATATGCCAGGTACGTACAAAGAACTCATTTAATTTCGATAAAATACCGTTTTATCGTTTACTTTTTTCAGTTGCAGGCCGGTGATCAGCCTGATCTCTTCCAGTGCCTGCCCGAGGGGTTGCTGTTTAAATTCAACGGTTACCTGAATGCCTGCATTTTGCAGCTCCGGGGCCAGTTCAACCCGGGCGCCGTAATTGTGAGAAAGGTCTTCCAGCACTTTTTGTAAGGGGGTATTATTAAATTTCAGCTGACCGGTTTCCCAGGCAATAAAGTTGGAATCGGCAACCTGGTCCTGGTAAAAACGTTCGTTCGCTAATCTGGCGCGCTGGCCTTTTGTCAATATGATCTGGTTGTTGCCGCTTTTTTTGTCTGTTACGTTCACTTTTCCGGTTACTACCACTATTTCATCGGTGGCCGCGTTTGAGTTTACCAGGAAAGTGGTGCCCAGCACTTTCACTTCCGCGTTATCGGTTATTACCAGAAAGGGCAGGGCTTCATTATGCTGAACGGTGAAAAAGGCCTCGCCCGACAATTGAACCCGGCGTTCTTTTACATCGAAAGTTCTTGGGTATTTTATAGAACTGCCTTTGCGCACCAGTACTATCGAGTGGTCGGGCAGGATAATCGTTTCGTTGGTATTTGTTGCGGCAAAATTTTGCCATTGAGCCTGTTTATACCACCAGTTGCCACCGAAGGCAATCACCGCAAGTATGGCTATGGCAGCGGCTGCTTTTCGGGCGCCCGGTAACAGGAAGGAAATTTTATTACGATAGGGCGCTTTGGGCAGTGCACTTGTTTGAGCGATACGGTCATCCAGTTTTACCCAGGCTACCTCTGTATTGAACTGGGGATCATTGGCGATTAAAGGGCCGCTTTTTTGCCAGATCAGCACCATATCGTCATATTCCTGGCGCCGGCTGGCATCCGATTGCAGCCATTGCTGCAGCTCCTCAGCTTCCTGCGGTGTTGCCAGTCCTTGCAGTTGTTTGGCGATAAGGGTTATTATATGGTCGTATTGGCTCATGGTTATATCCTGAATAAAAACTTTAAATTGAAGTATACCCCTACTTATGACGGCAAAATCATAAAAAATATGCTCACAATGGCAGGAATTTCCTGTTTTTGCCTGATATAGGCCCTCAGGATCTTCAGCGCCTTGCCCATTTGGTTTTCAACAGTTTTGATA
Organism: Niastella populi; assembly: GCF_002078015.1. Lineage (GTDB taxonomy): Bacteria > Bacteroidota > Bacteroidia > Chitinophagales > Chitinophagaceae > Niastella > Niastella populi. The sequence continues at coordinate 11,286 of NZ_LWBP01000211.1, forward strand.
GAAATGCCCAGGGTGTCGCTGATCTGTTTATAGGTGAGGTTGCTGACCCGGCTCAGCATGAACACTTCGCGGCATCTGGGCGGAAGATTTTCGAGGGCGGCTTTCAAAAGCGTTTCGTAATCCGTTTCTTTTGCTTTGACAGCAGGCCGTTCACCGGGTGTTTCAATGATTTCGCGGCCGCTGAACTCGCCTAATACGGTCTTTTGTCTTTTATCGAGAAAGGTGAGGCAGTTATTGCGGATGGCGGTGTAGAGATACCAGGTAAGCTCTTCGGAGCCTATGAGGTTTTGTTTTTTCTCCCATACCCGCAAAAATGTTTCCTGAACAATGTCCTCACAGCTATGCGCTTCTTTTACAATGGTAAAAGCATACCTGCAAAGCGGTTCGTAATATTTGTAAAATGCCTCCTGGTATAACCGGTATAATTGTTCAGGCTCCTGCATATCGCTGTAAGGGAATCATTTCATTAAATGTAATAAAAAGATATAATGATTGGTGTTGAATGAAGATGGCGCCACAATATAATAGACAATAGGCAATAAGCAATTGGCAAATTCAAATGGTTAGGTAAAATAACTTATATATACAGGTTATTACCGCCGGGTTGAACCCGGGGGGCATTTTTACCAAACTTATTTTGGACATTTGCTTTAATATTCGATATTCGTCGGTTAGTTATGATCAGGGGGGAATTTTTACAACCGCAAATAAATTACAGCCACCCCGGCATCGCCTGCGGCAAGCCTACTGCGGCCGAAGGTAGCGCGGGGACAAGCATTGAGGAATGAAACATAATTTTCAGGATAAGTCTCTTTTACAGGAATTTAAGAGAGGTGATACGCATGCGTTCAGGGCTGTGTATGATATGTTTTTTCCGAGCCTCTGCTTTTTTGCAAAACGATTGGTCGACAATGACGGAGAAGGTGAAGACATTGCCGCCGATAGTTTTGTGAAACTGCTGCATCGTCATGACTCGTTCGATACCCTGCCTAATATTAAAGCTTTTCTATACATCACTACCCGCAATGCCTGTTTGAATTATTTGCGCTACACGCAACGGCAACATGCTGAAAAAAAGGAAATGAACCGGTTGCAGGATAAAACCGATGAACATGCGTTAAGTTATATGGTTCATGCAGAAGTGCTGCGTGAAGTGGAGGCCGAAATTGAACAGCTGCCCAATCGCTGTAAGGAAATATTTAAACTGATCTATTATGAACGGCGGTCGGCCGATGATATAGCCGGAATGCTAGGCATCTCGATCAATACGGTTTGGGTGCAGCGCGCCAAAGCCATTCAACTGATACGCACCAATTTGCTGAAGAGAGGATTGCTATCGGTATTGTTATGTTTTCTGGTGATGGCAGATGATGGGTTGACGAGTTGACTGGTTGACGAGTTAGCAAGTTGACAGGGGTGATAACGTTGATAAAGGAAAGGCAAAAACCGGTGATGTGGAATTTAAGCTGTATTTGTATTTGCCTGCAGCTAACAGCTTATGGCTTGCAGCGTTTTCACGTTTCCCCAATGTAGTCGGGAATTGCCGATTGCCGGTTCACGTTTGCCGTTTCCCCGGTGAGGTCGAAATTTGCCGGTTTTGAATTGAAGGCAAAATTGTACACTTTGTATAAAGGTATTACCTGATAATAGTGTTTCTATAATTTACCAGCTTATTGCATTTATGGACACTGAACTAAATTTATCGGGAATGGAAGATGCGGATTATATTGCTGCGTTGCTGCTGAAGCAGTTACGGCAGGAAATAACCGAAGTGGAATTGGAATACCTCGAAAGCTGGAAAGCTGCCCATCCTTCTCATGCCCGGGTGGCCGAACAAATAAATGACGGCGAACAATTACTGGCCGATCTGCAGGCCATGAAACAGGTTGATATGGATGGCTGGTGGCAAAAGATCAGCGCCCAGATTCCCCAGGTAAACAAAACGGTTCCTTTTTATCGCAGGTGGTATGCATATGCTGCTGCCGCGGCCGTATTGCTGGTGGCTGGCGCCATTACATGGCAATACTGGAAGCCCGGGCATTTGCCTGAACCCACAAATGAAAAACACTTACCGTATGTCGTTGATGTAAAGCCCGGTGGAAATAGAGCAACGCTCACATTGTCGAATGGCACCGCAATAGAGCTGGCCGGTGCCGCCAATGGCAACCTGGCAAAGGAAGGCGGTACAAATGTATTGAAGGTGAAGGATGGAGAATTGAAATATGAGCATGCTGGTACTGCCGCCGTCAACGATAATGATGTAGTATGGAATACATTGACAACACCCCGTGGCGGACGATACAGCCTGCAGTTGCCCGATGGAAGTAAGGTTTGGCTTAATGCCGCCTCATCGATAAAATATCCCGCTCATTTTTCAACAACGGAGCGGCGCGTTATAGTTACGGGTGAAGCATTTTTTGAAGTGGCCGCCGGAAATAAGAAATGGCCCTTTAAAGTTATGATTCCGCCACGGCGCGGTGGAGCAGGGGAAATATTGGAAGTATTGGGCACCAGTTTCAATATCAGTGCGTATAATGATGAAGCCGATATCAGAACTACTTTGTTGAAAGGGAAAGTTAAGATTGCCGCATTACAACTGCAGGCTGGTGAGCAAAGCGACTTTAAGGTGTTATCGCCGGGCCAACAGGCGCGGATACCGCATAACGTTATTGCCGGAAAAGATCCCATTTCAATAGTGAACCTCGAAGACGTGGAAGAAGTGTCGGGTTGGAAAGACGGGATGATTCACCTCGAGGACGCCGATATCAGGTCTATTATGCGTATTATCTCCCGCTGGTATAATATCGAAGTAAGTTACGAAGGACAAACGCCTGCCTATACGTTTACAGGTACGCTTCCATTAAAAGAAAATCTTTCCTCGGTAATTAAGGTGCTGGAGTATGAAGGCGTTCGCTTAAGAATGCAGCAGAACAGGATAATCGTTTTACCATGAAATCAGTAGGGGAATTGTCAATCGGCAAACGGCAGCGTGGTTTGCGTTAGCCATCGGCAACCGACTTGAAGTTCGGGCGGCGAAATGATCTGTAAAGTGCGCGAGCCCATAGCCCATAGCCCATTCACCATTGACCAAAAAAAATGCGCCGGCAGTGGATCATATTCAATTGACCGGATGATAATGTTCGATAGGAGCGAGTGTTATGAGTAGCCATGCAGACCCTCACAATAGTTTGCATTGGCTTAACCCGTATCCGGCAATCAGAATATGTATGCACTACCAGCGCAGGAAGTGTTACACTAATCAACCAACACCATGATAAACCTTATCTTATGAAATGTAGACGATGATTTTTGCGTTGTTCCTGAAAGCTGACAACCTCAGGAGCAGATGATGGCGGCTTTGGATAGCGACGGATTGGAATATTGGTTTATATCATTATAACTATGATCATCACCTGACACAACGCTTTTATAAAGTTACTGATACTTACATACTGTTTCCAAATTTCCCCACCATAAATATTTTGCCAAAAAAGCAAAAACGCAATATTTATTTTTTTGAAAAAGATAAAGGTGGGTAGGCGGCAAACATGAATCGTGAATCGGCAAACGGCAATCCCCGACTTCATCGGCACGCAGTCAATCGTGAAAACGCTGTAAGCCATAAGCTGCAAGCAAATAAAAAAATAAATACAGCTTACATTCTACATCAATGGTTTTGCCTTTCCTTTATCAACTTTATCACCCCTATCAACCAGTTAACCCGTCAACCCGTCATTTCCCCGTATTCCACTTCAACATTCAATATTCAACATTCGATATTCAACATTTGTATTGCCTTCCATTTCTCATTTCAATCTCCATTCTCCTTACTTCTTTCCCTTGCCGTTATATTGTAATACTTTTTAAAAGCTTTTGAGAAAGCACTTAAATTGGTATAACCAACTTCTTCGGCTACCTGCGATACCGTATATTTTTTTCCCGATAACAAATGCCACGCCTTTTCCATTCTAATATCGCGTAAATAATCGGCCGGGCTGCTATGGTACAACTGCTGAAAGCCGGTTTTCAATTTGTAATCGTTCAACCCTGTCAGCCGGGTGAGTTCCTTTAACGTCCATTCCGTTTTAATGTCCGCTTCCATTCGGGTGCGGGCCATGTAAATGGCCTGGGCTTCCGGCATCGACAAACTCACCGGGTCCCAAACCGGGTGTTCCGAAATGTTTTCGAGGCAAAGCGTGAGCAGGGTCATCGATTTGGAATGGATGGATGCGGGTGAACGTTTGGCAGCCTGTATCAATTGCTGTACCTGTGTGAGCAGGGTACGGCTGGTTACCTGGTTAACGGGCGCCAGCATGGCCGGTTGCTGGTGAATAACTTTTTTCTGAAAATCATTCATCAGAACTAAAGGTGGTAACTTTTGGCTTAAAGTATATACCGGGTAATGAACGTCGATCGTAAAATAAACACCCGCATGCAGAAAGTTCAGCCTGTAGTTTTGGAAAGGGATATACAATAAATTATATCCCTGTTCATAAAACACCAGGTTGCCCAACCCCTCTATGTGGTATTGTATATGGTTAGTGAGATGAAAACGAAGCTTCAGCATTGGATCATCGTCCTGCATGGTAAACGTGCAACTGCGGTTCAGCAAAAAATGTTGTAACCTGATGATGATACCGTTGCTTTGAAATTGCTGAAACAAAACATGGCCGAAATTGCCCGATGTACAAACAGATGATGCGCCCTGAACCAGGTAATCATCCAGTGCATGGGAAAGTTGATCGGTGAACGCCAGCTCTTTATTATTATCTTCAATCAATTTTATTTGCATACCTGCCAGTGATTTAATGGGCCGTTTTCACATAATGATCTGTTTACGCCGCGCCTGTAGCTGACAATAACATACACCCTAAACAGGTTAACTGTATTAGTACATGGGGGCATATTACTGTAAATGATAAACGAACAGGCGAACGCCTGTGCTGAACGTTAGTATGGGATCCGCTATGCAGTACGAATATCAGGCCCTTGTGGGAAGTTGTCGGTATGCTTTATTATGCATGTAGATAAAGCGACTGCACCGGCTAAAGGTAAGGGAATTTTCTTCCAAACAATTACGAAATCGGGTTTAAAAATTTGCAAAATCCGATGCAGATCCTCCTGTTTCTCACCGTAATGGATGGTGCCTGGCAAGAGTTCGGATATAGTGCATTGATAGACCTTTATTCAAAAAAAACATTTGTCGCTTTTGACGTATGCCTTCGGAAAATAGTTTATTTTACCAATGAAGCGTTGGTTCTGCCTGTAAAATGATGCGTAACACCTGGCCTGAACATCACCTTTATCCATAACCCCGGTTTTTTTTGAAAAGAATCATTTTTCTTATCTGAATATGACAACCTCATCCCCGAACCTGCTTTGCCGCTCCCTCGATGTAACGAGGGAACAACCCATTGTATTGCAAAAGGAACTTATGCCGGGTTACCGCATCGGCCTGCGGCCCGTTTGTATTTGTTCCGATAACGACATAAACGCCATTCACGAATGGTTGTCGGAAGGTTACCCGGGCCGTTTGCCCATCGATCAGTTACGCGTATTCTTCATTCTGCTGGCAGAAAGCACCTATGCGCAGGCGTTCATGGTACTGCTGAACGGGGAAATGCCCATTGGCCAGTTTGAAGTGTACCAGGTAATGCAGGATGAATTGAAAGATTCAATTGATGCCGGAGAAGGCGATTATCGGATCTATGTACCGGTAATACCCGTTATTGAAGCGTTACCCGAAATAACGGTGCAGATCTTACGCACCTGTCTTTTCTATTTCTTCTCCTGCGCTGAAGTGAAGCGGGTATTTTGGGTAGTGCCCGAAAACGATAAAGAACGGAATAAAGCGGCAGTCAAAACCGGTTTCAAACTGCATCCGCAACTTAACGAAACTAACCCCGATAGCGGCCAGGGCGCCAATATTTACCAATACTCAGCTGTTGACTTTTATTAAAGCATTTACTCATTCTAATGCTATTCTAATCTGTTGCCTATGGCAATGGCCTTGTAATTAAATAGAGAGTTCCTTTGTCAAACTATATGATTGTAACAATTTGTTTGGGTAATGCTTTTCCCAATTTGGGGTTGCATGGCCTGGATGGGGATATTGTACATTCTTTTTTGCCTGACTGTATGTGAAAAAACGCGCTAAACCCGTATGAAATATTACAAAAAAAACGGAACACTGTTTGTCACAGGAAACAGCACCTTTGTGTGGGGCCTGGTTACTGATGCCGTACACCAAAAGATAACCGGCCGGCCCCGGTACAAGGCTGTTGGCAACTGCTTAATAAATAACAACTGTAAATTCTAAAATACCTGATTATGGCGCGCTCAAAACCCAGTACTACACGCTCGAACCGGCAGGATACAGCAGCTGCAGTGCCGGCAAACGGCAAACATACTCCCCAAAAAAAGCGTCTGAAAGTTATAAACGAAGAAGAAAATGATACCGGCGCCCGCCAGTTGAGCGAGATCCTGGATTCACGCGAACTGCTGCATGTGTTAACACAGGTGAAGAACGGGAATTTCAGTGTGCGCATGCCCATCGACCAGGTGGGGTTGAGCGGAAAGATCTGTGATACGCTCAACGAAGTGATTTCGCTCAATGAAAAAATGATGATGGAGTTTACCCGCGCCGGCAATACCATTGGTAAGCAGGGTAAACTGAACCAGCGTATAGAGCTGCCCAATGCCCGCGGAGCCTGGCGCACCGGGGTGGAATCGCTGAATATCCTGATCTCCGACCTGGTGCATCCCACCATTGAAATAGCCGATGTGATCAGCTCGGTGGCAAAAGGAAACCTTTCGAAGGAAATGCCGCTCGAGATCGGCGGTCACGTATTGCAGGGCGAGTTTGCCACCATTGCCAAGGAAGTGAACGATATGGTGAAGCAGTTGAACCTGTTCTCCATGGAGGTAACCCGTGTGGCGCGTGAAGTGGGTTCCGAAGGTAAACTGGGCGGCCAGGCAAAAGTAAAAGGTGTAGGCGGGGTATGGAAAGACCTTACCGATTCCGTGAACCAGATGGCCAGTAACCTTACCGTTCAGGTACGTAACATTGCCGAAGTGACCACCGCGGTGGCGAAGGGCGACCTGTCGAAAAAGATCACGGTTGACGTAAAAGGGGAGATCCTCGAGTTGAAGAACACCATCAATACGATGGTTGACCAGTTGAACTCCTTCTCCTCGGAAGTAACGCGTGTGGCGCTGGAGGTAGGTACCGAAGGTAAACTGGGCGGACAGGCGCAGGTTAAAGGGGTGGCCGGTACCTGGAAAGACCTTACCGACTCGGTGAACG
>NZ_LWBP01000212.1 GCF_002078015.1 Niastella populi
TACGATGGTTGACCAGTTGAACTCCTTCTCCTCGGAAGTAACGCGTGTGGCGCTGGAGGTAGGTACCGAAGGTAAACTGGGCGGACAGGCGCAGGTTAAAGGGGTGGCCGGTACCTGGAAAGACCTTACCGACTCGGTGAACGGGATGGCCAGTAACCTTACCGGCCAGGTGCGTAACATCGCCGATGTTACCACCGCCGTGGCAAAAGGCGACCTGAGCCGCAAGATCACGGTGGATGTAAAAGGAGAGATCCTTGAATTGAAAAATACGATCAATACGATGGTCGATCAGTTGAACTCCTTCTCGGCCGAGGTAACGCGCGTTGCGCGGGAAGTAGGTTCCGAAGGTAAACTGGGCGGCCAGGCAAAAATAAAAGGGGTAGGTGGGGTATGGAAAGACCTTACCGACTCGGTGAACGGGATGGCCAGTAACCTTACCGGCCAGGTGCGGAACATTGCCGAAGTAACAACCGCCGTGGCGAAGGGTGACCTTAGCCGTAAGATCACGGTGGATGTACGCGGTGAGATCCTCGAGCTGAAAAACACCATCAATACGATGGTGGATCAGTTGAACTCCTTCTCTTCAGAGGTAACGCGTGTGGCGCTTGAAGTAGGTACCGAAGGTAAACTGGGCGGTCAGGCCCAGGTAAAAGGGGTGGCCGGAACCTGGAAAGACCTTACCGACTCGGTGAACGGGATGGCCAGTAACCTTACCGGCCAGGTGCGTAATATTGCCGAAGTGACCACCGCGGTGGCGAAGGGTGACCTTAGCCGTAAGATCACGGTGGACGTAAAAGGAGAGATCCTCGAGTTGAAAAATACCATCAACACCATGGTAGACCAGTTGAACTCATTCGGTTCTGAGGTAACGCGTGTGGCGCGTGAGGTAGGTTCAGAAGGTAAACTGGGCGGACAGGCAGATGTGCCTGGTGTGGGTGGAACCTGGAAAGACTTAACGGACAGTGTAAATAAAATGGCGAGTAACCTTACCTCGCAGGTGCGTAACATCGCAGAGGTTACCACCGCGGTGGCGAATGGCGACCTTAGCCGCAAGATCGATGTGGATGTAAAGGGCGAGATCCTCGAGTTGAAGAACACCATCAACACGATGGTTGACCAGCTTCGCGGTTTTGCATCGGAAGTAACGCGTGTGGCGTTGGAAGTAGGCACGGAAGGAAAGCTGGGCGGGCAGGCCCAGGTAAAGGGAGTAGCCGGAACCTGGAAAGACCTTACCGACTCGGTGAACATGATGGCCAGCAACCTTACCGCCCAGGTGCGTAACATTGCCGAAGTGACTACCGCGGTGGCGAAGGGTGACCTTAGCCGTAAGATCACGGTGGATGTAAAGGGGGAGATCCTCGAGTTGAAGAATACCATCAACACGATGGTGGATCAGCTGAACGGCTTTGCATCGGAAGTAACGCGTGTGGCGCGTGAGGTAGGTTCGGAAGGAATGCTTGGCGGACAGGCCGACGTACCCGGTGTGGCCGGAACCTGGAAAGACTTAAACGATAGCGTAAATAAAATGGCGAGTAACCTTACCTCGCAGGTGCGTAACATCGCAGAAGTGACCACCGCGGTGGCCAATGGCGACCTTAGCCGCAAGATCGACGTAAACGTAAAAGGAGAGATCCTCGAGTTGAAGAACACCATCAACACGATGGTTGACCAGCTTCGCGGGTTTGCATCGGAAGTAACGCGTGTGGCCCGTGAGGTGGGTACGGAAGGAAAACTTGGCGGACAGGCAAATGTGCCTGGCGTGGCCGGCACCTGGAAAGACCTTACCGACTCGGTGAACCAGATGGCCGGTAACCTCACCGTTCAGGTGCGTAATATTGCCGAGGTAGCCATTGCGGTGGCTAACGGCGACATGTCGAAAAAAATTACGGTTGACGTACGCGGTGAGATCCTGCAGCTGAAAGAGACCCTGAACACGATGGTGGACCAGCTGCGCGCATTCGCATCGGAAGTAACGCGTGTGGCCCGTGAGGTGGGTACCGATGGTAAACTGGGCGGCCAGGCGTTTGTGCCCGGTGTGGCCGGTACGTGGAAGGACCTTACCGACTCTGTAAACCAGATGACCGGTAACCTTACCGACCAGGTGCGAAACATTGCCGAGGTTACGAAAGCGGTGGCAAGCGGCGACCTGTCAAAAACGGTGGCCATCGACGTTAAAGGCGAGATCCTCGATCTGAAAAATACGATCAACACGATGGTTGACCAGTTACAGGGTTTTGCATCGGAAGTAACGCGTGTGGCGCGTGAGGTAGGTACCGAAGGTAAACTGGGCGGCCAGGCCGAAGTGCGTGGCGTGGCCGGCACCTGGAAAGACCTTACCGACTCGGTGAACATGATGGCCAGTAACCTTACCAACCAGGTGCGGGGTATTGCCAAGGTGGTAACCGCGGTGGCAACCGGTAACCTGAAACAAAAACTATCCATTGTGTCACGCGGCGAGGTATCGCAACTGATAGATACCATCAATGAAATGATCGATACGCTCGCAACCTTTGCCGACCAGGTTACTACGGTAGCCCGTGAGGTGGGAGTTGAAGGCAAGTTGGGCGGACAGGCCAGTGTGCCGGGAGCCAGCGGCATCTGGAAGAACCTTACCGAGAACGTAAACCAACTGGCGCAGAACCTTACCACGCAGGTGCGTTCGATCTCGGAGGTGGCATCGGCGGTAACGAAAGGCGACCTTACCCGTACCATTCGCGTGGAAGCGAAAGGGGAGGTGGAAGCCCTGAAAGATACCATCAACCAGATGATCACCAACCTGCGCGAAACCACCTTGCGTAACCAGGAACAGGACTGGCTGAAATCGAACCTCGCCAAGTTCGGTCAGATGCTGCAGGGACAACGCGACCTGAAAACGGTAACGCAAAAGATCCTGTCGGAACTGGCGCGGGTAGTAAGCGCGCACTTTGGCGCCTTCTACATTTTGCGGCAGGATGAGGATACCAACAATGAAGTAAAACTGAAGCTGTTTGCAGCCTACGGCTACAAGTCGGATAAAAATATTCAAACTATATTCAGCATTGGCGAAGGCCTGGTAGGACAGGTGGCGTTCGAAAAAGAACGGATCATTCTCTCCAATGTGCCGGCCAATTATATTCGCATCAGTTCGGCATTGGGAAAAGCGAAACCGGCCCATGTGATCATTCAGCCGGTGTTGTTCGAAAACAACGTAAAAGCGGTTATCGAGCTGGCGTCGCTCGATACTTTCAGCCAAACCCATCTCGACTTCCTCAGCCAGCTAACCGAAAGTATCGGTATCGTGTTGAACACCATCGAGGCGAATACCCGTACCGAAGAGTTGCTGTCGCAGTCGCAGTCGCTGGCCAGCGAGTTGAAAGTACAACAGGAAGAGCTGCGCAGAACGAACGATGAGCTGCAGGATAAAGCGCTGCTGCTGGTAAAACAAAAGAACGAGGTGGAAGCCAAGAACAAGGAGGTGGAAGAAGCCCGCCGTTCACTGGAAGAAAAAGCCGAACAGTTAACGCTTACCTCCAAATACAAATCGGAGTTCCTTGCGAATATGTCGCACGAGTTGCGCACGCCGTTGAACAGCCTGCTGATCCTGGCGCAACAACTGTATGAGAACGCCGAAGGGAACCTCACGGAAAAACAAATACGCTACGCAAAAACCATTCACTCATGCGGCGATGACCTTATACAACTGATCAACGACATTCTCGACCTGTCGAAGATCGAATCGGGTTTCATTACCGCCAATATAGCGCCGGTACGTTTCTTCGAGATCACTTCTTTTGTTGAAACTACCTTCAAACCGATAGCAGAAGCGCGGCACCTGCGCTTTACAATAGAAACGGATACCCGTTTGCCGGAAAACATGGAGACCGATATTCAGCGGTTGAATCAGATCTTGAAAAACCTGTTGTCGAACTCTTTCAAGTTCACCGAAAAAGGAGAGGTGAAACTGAAGATCTACGAAGCCAACAGGAACTGGAAACCCGGAAACTCATCCCTGCTCGACAGCGCGCAACGGGTGGTTGCCTTTGCCATCAGCGATACCGGTATCGGGATCCCGCTCGAAAAACAAAGCATCATCTTCGAGGCTTTCCAGCAGGCGGAAGGAAGTACCAGCCGTAAATACGGCGGTACCGGTTTGGGGTTGAGTATCAGCCGCGGTTTAACCGAGCTGTTAGGCGGTACCATCGAACTGGAAAGTACACCCGGCCAGGGAAGTACATTCACGCTGTTCCTGCCCATAGAGAATGTTTCGGGTGTGGTAACCCGCGAGGCCCCGGCCAAACTCACCGAATACCAGTACCAACTGGGCAACGATAGCGGTGAAATTGATACGCTGTTGAATTCGATAAGGGTAACCGGTGAAGGAAATGACACCGGCGGTTTGCATATCGTAAATGAAATGATCAACGATACCGGCGACGACCGCAACAATGTACAGCCAAGCGAAAAGGCCATCCTGATCGTTGAAGACGATATCCGCTTTGGTAAGATCATTATTGAAAAAGCGCACCAGTACGGGTTGAAAGCCATTGTAGCCACCAACTATATAGAAGTATTTGATTTTATCAACCGCTTTATGCCTATTGCCATTACGCTCGATGTGAAGCTGCCAGATACCAGCGGCTGGAAGGTGATGGAGCTGTTGCGCAATGATCTCAGTTACCGGCATATACCCATTCATTTGATCTCGGGCGAAGAGAACCGGGCACTGGCATTGAAACGGGGCGCCCGCAGTTTCCGGTTAAAACCGCTGGATAATGTATCGCTCAACGACCTGTTCGACGATATAGTGGCCTTCAATAAAAAAGATGTAAAACAGATCCTGGTGGTGGAAGATAACGAGGTAGATGCATCGCAGATCGTTAAATTACTGGGTACCGACAATATGCACGTAACGCTGGCCGAAACGGGAGAAAAGGCAATGCATGAGATCAATAACAGGGATTTCGATTGTATCATCCTCGATTATTCGCTGCCCGATCTGCCGGGAAGTGAACTGGTGAACCAGGTGGCGGAAAGAAAACCGAGGCTTACGCCGGTGATCATGTATTCGGCCAAAGATTTCAATAAAAAAGAATTACAGCAGCTGAACAATGTAAGTAGCAAGATCCTGTTGAAAGGCGTAAACTCGCTCGAGCACCTGCTGGAAGAAACCATTCTGCACCTGCATATTAACCATAAGGACCTGCAGTCGGAAAAACGGAAAGTGATCGAAAATATCAGGAAGAAGGAAGATATCCTTACCGGAAAGAATATTTTAGTGGTAGATGACGACGTACGCAATTTGTTCGCACTAACTACCGTGTTTGAACGTTATAATATCAACGTGATCACGGCCGAGAGTGGTAAGGAAGCCATCAATATCATCAGGGATGACAATCCGAAGATCGATATGGTGCTGATGGATATCATGATGCCGGAAATGGATGGGTATGAAACCACGCAAAAGATCCGCCGTGAGCACAAGAACAGTACGTTGCCCATCATAGCGGTAACGGCAAAAGCGATGAAAGGCGACAGGCAGAAATGTATTGAGGCTGGAGCATCGGATTACATTACCAAACCTTTAAAAATAGATCAGTTGTTATCGCTCATGCGTGTATGGTTCTATAAATAGCATTTCAACTTTACCATTGACCATTACCATTATGACAATGACCATTGATGAAAAACTAAGAACCCGAAACAAATGCGACCTAAAATTCTGTTAGTAGATGATCGCGAAGATAATTTGATGTCTATGGAAGCCATTCTGGCTCCCGACGGCTATACGTTTGTCAAAGCAGGCTCGGGAAGCCAGGCATTGAAGATCTTGTTGAATGAGATTGACTTCGCCCTTATTCTGATGGATGTAAAAATGCCTAACCTGAATGGATTTGAAACAGCAGCTCTTATCTATGAACGCGAAAAGCTGAAACACATCCCCATCATTTTTATTACTGCCAATAATTACGGTGAGGAGAATGTGTACAAAGGGTACCGCATGGGTGCCGTAGATTATATTTACAAACCCATTAACTCTGAACTACTGCGTGCGAAGGTGGGGGTGCTGGTCGACCTGTACCGCAAGAACCATCGCCTCATTGAACAGGAAAAACGGCTTATCGTTATAAACCGTAACCTCGAAATGGAGATTGCCGAGCGCAAGGCTTCCGAAGAAAGGGTAAAAGAGCTGAACCGCCAGTTGCTCGAAAATATCGCCCTGCTTGAATCGGCTAACCGCGATCTCGACCGGTTTGCGTTCATGGCCTCGCATGACCTGCAGGAACCTTTGCGTAAGATCCGCACTTTCAGCGACCTGTTGTTTGTAAAATACCAGGATGTGCTCGACAATCCTGCCATAAATTACATCAACCGCATTCAGAATGCAGCGGTGCGTATGCAAACGCTTATCAGTGATATCCTGGCGTTTTCGCGGATCAATAATGAGAAAGACACGTTTGTCAATTACAATCTCAATCTCATTTTACAGGAAGCCGTTGATGAGCTGGATTCCACTATCCAGGAGAAAAAAGCCAGTCTTGAAATACAGGAGCTGCCTGCCATCGATGTGAACCCCGGTTTAATGCGCCCGCTTTTTGAGAACCTGTTGAGCAATGCGCTCAAGTATAGTAAAAAAGAAGAAGCACCGGTAATAAATATCCGCTCGGAAATTATTACGGCCACCACTTCGAATAAAGAACCCGTCAAATACTGCCGCATTTATGTGCAGGATAACGGTATCGGTTTCGATCAGGTGTATGCCGAACAGATCTTCGACATGTTCCGCCGCCTGCATGTGCACAGCGAGTTTGAGGGAACGGGTATCGGCCTCACGCTATGTAAAAAGATCGTTGAAAAACACAACGGGTTCATTTCGGTGCAAAGCAAGGTGAACAAAGGCTCCACCTTTATTATTTCGCTGCCGGTTAACCAGCCTACTGTTGAAAGTAGTAATGAGCCTGATGTGGGCAACATTACTATTGTTGATGTGCGGGAAAAATAATCGGGAGTTTATGGTTTGTTGTTTGTGGTTTGCCGTTCATTAATTCGTAAAATCGTTATTAAATCTTAATCTCGCTTTAATGCTGCAAAAAAGAATTTCAAATTAATAGCGCATCTCAAAGCGCGGCAGCAACAACAAACTACAAACAACAAACCACAAACCACAAACTGTTTATTGTGGATTTAAAACAAACATGGAGCGGGGCGGAAAATACAATACTTTCTTCCAGTCGATAGTAAAGATCTTTTCAAGGATCGTCTTCAATTCGGTTATAGTATGCGGTTTAATAGCATACAGGTTCGATCCCTCGCGATAACAAAACTCTATATTCTGCAGGTCGCTTAATGAAGAATACACGATGATGGGAATAGCGTCGTACTTCCGGTTTGCCCTTATCTCGCGCAAACACTGGCGTCCGTCCTTGCAGGGCATCAGCAGATCGAGGAACACTATATCCGGATTATTTTCGTCCAACAGTTTAAAAAGAATGTCGCCGTTCTCCGCCCTTGATAATACCACTTTGAATGAAAGTTCTTCAATCGCAAGTGAAAAGATCAGGTAGTCCTCGTCGTCATCCTCCGCTATTAGTACATTTGTTGGATACTGATAAGAAACATTCATATATATACTTTTTTTTAGCCTGCTTCCCGGCTTTCACCAGGGACCTCAAAACGTTAACATCACTTTGAGAAATGAAAACAAACCGTAAATACTGCAAATAATAATACCGAAAATACAATCAAAATCGCAATGATGGAATACAATTTTTAGGTTATTGTTTTATAAAAACAGTAAAGTATGCAGGCAAAATCCAGGTATATTATATTGTATTGCGACCAATGCGAAAACATGCTCGCTATGAAACAGTTGTTGCAACATCTGCCGGTTCCTGTTGAAGCGGATTGTGTAGAGAATTTTCAACAACTTTTAGATCATCTTGATAAAAGGCTGCCTGAGTTCATTATCGTCTATGTTAATATTCCGGTAAAAAGCTATATAGATTACCTGAAAAGCCTGAGGGTAAATAACGGGATCGATGAGATTCCGGTATACGTATTTACCGAATTACCCGAAAAACAAACGTTGATAGATCTGATGAATTAATGCCTTCTGAAGAGTTGTGGAGGGCGTTGTTTTGAAAAGGGTGTCATTCATTTGGGTGACACCCTTTTCTTTTAATTAACAGTTACAGGTTCCATGTTACGGCGCTTGCCCCGCTCTGCGGGGGGAATAAATACAAAGGGCAATTTCTTTCGAAATTGCCCTTTGTATTTATTGAGGATGCTTCTTTCAGGATCCCCTGAAACATGCAACTTGTAACCTGTAATATTTAAAAATGCCAGCGTACGAATGCTTCCATGGCGGCGTACTTGGTAAGCCCCAGTTGAGCGTACAGGTTTGCGGTATTGCTGTTCCTGTCTTCAGCCCGCTGCCAGAACTCGCGGCTGTCGCTTCCCTGGAAGGGCACCATGTCTTTTTGCGACTGGTGAATGAAAATGCCAAAACGCTTTTTCATTACCTGGTCGGGGCTCATGGGAATGGCCATTTCAATTTCGCTGAGGTCCCATTCCTGCCAGGCGCCTTTGTACAGCCATACCCAGCAATCTTTTATCCAGTCGTCACCGGCCTCTTTTATGCGGCGTAACGATTCAAATATGATATCGAGACACACTTTATGTGTTCCATGCGGATCGGCCAGATCGCCTGCGCAATAGATCTGATGCGGTTTTATTTTACGCAGCAGTTCCATGGTGAGCTTAACATCCTCTTCACCCATCGGTTTCTTTTCAATGGTACCTGTTTCATAAAAAGGCAGGTTCTGGAAATGGATATTCTCGTCTTTGATGCCCACATACCGGCAGGTTGCCTTGGCCTCACAACGGCGTATGAGCCCTTTTACCGACCTGATCTCCGGCGTGTCTATCTGGTTCGAGCGCTTTGACTTCAGGTATTGACGGGCTGTTTCAAGGATCTGGTTCGACTTTTTACTGTCTACCCCGAACATGTCCTCAAAACCTACGGCAAAGTCCATGAACCGGGTAACGAATTCATCGGTAACGGCAATATTACCCGAGGTTTGATAGGCAACATGCACATCGTGGCCCTGGTCGTGCAAACGCTGGAAGGTACCGCCCATTGAAATGATATCATCATCGGGGTGGGGGCTGAAGATAACACAGCGTTTGGGATATGGTTTGGTGCGCTCGGGGTGATTGGGCAAATGCAGGTCGGGTTTTCCGCCCGGCCAGCCCGTAATACTGTCGCGCAGCATATAATACACCTGCAGGTTGAGCTCGTAAGCGTCGCCTACTTCAACCAGCAGATCGCTTAAACCGTTATCACGGTAATCGATATTTGTCAAACTCAATAAAGGCTTGTTCACTTTCAGCGCCATGTTCACTACCGCCTTGCGGATCATTTTAGGCGTCCACTCCATATCGCCGGTAAGCCAGGGCGATTTGAAGCGCGTAAGATCAGATGCGGCCGCTTCATCGAGTATGAACAAACTGTCGTTATGTTGTTGCAATAATGAGGCGGGTATTTGTTCTGTAACATTATCCTCAACCGATTTTTGTACAACAGCGGTTTTGGCTGGCCCCCATGCCATCAGTAAAATACGCTTGGCTTTCAGGATGGTGCTTATACCCATCGTAACCGCCAGGCGGGGAACTTCCGAGATGTTCGCGAATTCATGTGAATTGGCGATGCGTGTACTTGTATCGAGTGTTACCAGGCGTGTGCGTGAATGAATGCTTGAGCCTGGTTCATTAAAACCGATATGCCCGTTGTTACCAATGCCCAGTACCTGCAGGTCGATTCCGCCGGCATTGTCGATCATGTTCTCATATTCGAGGCAATGTTCCTTTATCTTTTCTTTTGGCGTTTCGCCGTTGGGAATATGAATGTTCTTTGGATCGATATCGATGTGATCGAACAGATGCTTATGCATGAAGCGGTTATAGCTTTGCAGTGCATCATTGTCAATTGGATAATATTCATCCAGGTTAAAAGTGATCACGTTCCTGAAGCTCAGGTTCTCTTCTTTATGCATGCGAACCAGTTCGGCATACATTGAACGGGGTGTTGAACCTGTAGCCAGGCCTAAAACACAGGATTGGCCGGCCGCCTGTTTACTGCGGATGAGATCGGCTATTTCCCTGGCTGCGAATTTTGATCCTTCTTTTAGATCGGGATAAATACGTACTGGTATCTTCTCAAACGAATCAACCATGCTCATATATAATCGGTTTTATAGTTGCGCGAAATTAAAGTTATTTCCAGTATTCAAAAGGAAATGCGGTTCTTTTCGGGTAGAAAAATAATAGCAAACGTTTGTGTTTGAAAAGTTTTAAGTTGTAAGTTATAAGTAGTAAGTAAAAACAGCCTTTAAACCACTTATTACTTATCACTTATTACTTATCACTTACAACTTACTCAAACGTTTTGTTGTAGTTCGTACCCCATAATGTATATCGTTTGCATTGTTCCTGCAGGCGTTTTTCGAAATCGTTCCAGCTGCGTTTTTCTGAAGGGCTCCACAATACTTCACTCAGTGCGCTTACACGCGGGAAGATCATATATTCCACCTTGCTTGTATTGGCCATGTATTCGGTCCATACATTGCCCTGTGCGCCAAGAATATGTTTGCTTTCCGCTGCGCTCAGTTCTTTCGGTACCGGTTCGTATTCGTATGTTTCTTTAACGGGTGTATATCCGCCAATGGTAAGAGAATCCTCTTTTTTTGCCTGCGAGTGATCGAGATACACGTAATTACCGGGTGTCATGATCACATCGTGATCTTGTTTGGCAGCTTCAATGCCGCCCTGCTCGCCACGCCAGCTCATTACAACCGCATTGGGCGCAAGGCCGCCTTCCAGGATCTCATCCCAGCCTATGATCGTTTTTCCCTTGCTGTTGAGATATTTTTCCATGCGCTGTATAAAATAACTTTGCAGTTCATGTTCGTCTTTCAGTTTGTTAACGGCCATCCGCTTCTGGCATTTGGGGCATTTCTTCCAGCTTTCCTTGGGACATTCGTCGCCTCCTATATGCACGTACTTTGAAGGGAATAAAGGCATTACTTCATCGAGTACATTTTGCAGAAACGTAAATACCGAATCGTTGCCTGCACAGAACACTTCGTTGAACACCCCCCATGTTTGCTGCACCTCATAGGGGCCGCCTGTGCAACCCAGGTAGGGATAGGCTGTTAGGGCTGCGGAAGCATGACCGGGCATTTCAATTTCGGGCAGAACGGTAATATAACGTTTGGCAGCATAATCAACTATTTCCTTTACTTCTTTTTGAGTATAGAAGCCGCCGTAACGAATGCTGTCGTTGCCTGTACCGGGGTGGTGGCCTATGATGGTGCCATTGCGCCAGGCGCCTGCTTTGGTAAGGTTGGGGTATTTTTTGATCTCGATGCGCCAGCCCTGGTCATCAGTTAAATGCCAGTGAAAATAATTCATCTTGTGCAGCGCGATGTAATCGATATAACGTTTTACAAAACTTACCGGAAAGAAATGACGGCTTACATCCAAATGAAGGCCCCGGTATTGAAAACGCGGATAATCTTTTATGGTTAAATAAGCTACAGGTAATGAGCTTGCTTTTGTTGTTGGCAGTAACTGAAGCAGGGTTTGAACGCCATAGAAGGTGCCGGTTGCATTATCGCCGCCGATGTAAACGCCTTTTGCATCTACTTCCATATTGTAGGCGCCGGGAATGGGATGATCGAGCCGGTCGAAATTGAGGCGGATGCCGGGCGTTGCGCCTGCTTTTTTAACCACAGGCAGGGTAAAACCATATACCTGTTTCAGGTAATCGTTCAGGAAACGCGCCGGGTTTTCAAGGCCCGAGCCCTCCAGGATAATGGGTGTTTTCGCCGTTATAATGAAGGCGCCGGCAGATTCCGGCATTTTTAGTTCGGCGGGTTGAGGAATAATGTTTACCTGAGCATAGCTGTTGATTGTCAGGAAAAAAAAGGCAATAAACCAAACTTTTTTCATATTGTGTAAAATGTTAATACCCCTGGCACTAAATAGTGTCAGTAACGGGTGTTTTGTAATGAAAATAAATGAAGTATACCGCGCAGGCGCGGTACTGTGTAATCAGCCTGGTTTTAAGTGTTGAGAGACAGTGTGCGCGGTTATAAGCTCATACAACCTGAGAAAGTGCAATATAGGGTGAAAAGTTGATAAGTTGACGAGTTAACGGGTTAACGAGGTGAAAAGCTTTACATGGCCCCGGCTCGCACGGATGCATAAAAAAGCGTCCCAATAAACCGGGACGCCTAAAATGGTTAGCCTGTATTCCTCGTCAACCCGTCAACCCAAACCCCTACTTCAATACCGGAAGTATAATTGAGCTACTATTCGCTCCATCATGCCAGACCTTAATAACCGCCTTTTGAAAATCGCTGTCGCTGCACTCGTAAATGTTTACGAATTTCTGCGGGTTGCGATCGGCCAGCGGGAACCAGCTGCTTTGGATCTGTATCATCAGTTTGTGGCCTTTTTTGAATGTATGGGCCACATCGGGCAGCTCAAATTTTACCCGTTCAATTTTATTGGGCTTAAATGCTTCCGGTGCACTGAAGCTGTTGCGGTAACGGCCGCGCATAATTTCGCCGCGCACCAGCATCTGGTAACCGCCCATGGGAACGGCGCCGCCTGCATCGCGCGAGTGGTTTATACTGGCGCCGGCGTATTTGAAATCATCGGGAAACACATCGATTACCTTCACAACAAAATCGGCATCGGTTGTTGAAATGCTGGTGAGCAGGTCGGCTACAACGGTTCCTCCCAATGTTATGTCGTTCTCAAGTACATCGGTCTCGAAACTCAATACATCGGTGCGGCGTGAAGCAAAACGCTGATCATCGGTCATGTAATCGCGGGTGCGCGTGAAGTGTACATTTTCGGTATATGGCACCGGATGCGCCGGATCGCTGGTGTATTCGGTGAAACTGCTTTTGGCGGCAGGCTTGTTCCAGCCCAGTTTACCACCCGGTTGCAGGTAAATGGCTTCGTCTTTTTTATCGGCAGGGGGCCATGTTTCATATTGTTTCCATTCATTGGCGCCGGTAAAGAATACGGTAGCTTCCGCCAGTTTCGACAGGCTGCCTTTGCCTTTCAGGTAATAGTTAAAGAAAGGCATTTCTATATTGTTCTGGTACCAGGTGCTGGTGTTGCTGCCGAACTGAACATTGCCCATATGGGTGCCATTGGTTGAAGACCATTGCCCGTGATACCAGGGCCCCATTACGATCCGGTTATTATTCTTTGCTTTTTTCTCTATAGCCTCATAGGTGCGCCATGCACCAAAACAATCTTCCGCATCAAACGTTCCGCCTACAACCAGGGTGGCGGTGCCTTCCGGCACGTTGTTTACAAAATTCCTTACGTTGCGCGCCTGCCACCATGCATCGTAATTGGGATGCGCATACAGGTCTTTCCAGAATGGCAGGCTGTCACGTGTAAGCGCCATGAAATTTTTCAATGATCCGGTGCGCAAATAATAATTATAATTATCCTGGCTTGTTATGGTAACAATAGGTTTGTACCTGTTTCGGGTTGGCTGGGGACGGGGCGTTCCGAAACCGGAGGAATAGAAAGCAAATGCATCCATCAGGAAAAAGGCCCCGTTGTGATGGAAATCATCACCTATGAACCAGTCGGTCACCGGCGCCTGCGGGCTTACTGCTTTTAATGCGGGGTGACCGCTCAGCGCGGCCATGGTTGAATAAAAACCCGGATAGGAAATACCCATTACACCTACATTGCCATTGTTATTTTCAAGATTTTTGATCAGCCAGTCGATGGTATCGTACGTATCGCTTGCTTCGTCAATATCGTCTTTTGTTTTTTTGTTCGGGTTGAACGGGCGTACATCTACAAATGTGCCTTCGCTCATACAGCGGCCGCGTACATCCTGGAAAACAACCGCGTATCCCTCCCTTGCATAGTAACGGAAGTACCGTTCCCAGAAAGCGGGATTGAAATTGTTTTCGCCATACGGATGGCACGAGTAAGGCGTGCGAAGTAAGAGAATGGGATGTTTTTGTGTTACGTCTTTTGGTATGTAAGCTGCCGTAAACAGCTTTACGCCATCGCGCATGGGGATCAATGATTCTTTCTTGATATAATTTTCCCTGAACCAGGCCGAATCCTGTTCATATTGAGCGTTAATAAAACCTATAAAGTGTAGTGCGACAAGTAAAAGAAATAATTTTCTCATGATAAGCTCTTAATTTAGATGCTTAAATGTAAGTTGAAAAGTTAACAAGTTAACCGGCTAATTCGTCAACTTGTTAACGCGTCAACTCGTTAACTCATTAACTAAAAAATACATGTCAACGCGTAGGAATTTTTTACAGACATCGTTCCTGGGATCACTGGGACTGTTTACAGGAAAAAAGATGATGGCCCAATCGGAAGAAGTGTATCCCACAGTAAAGAATGAACCCATTGTACTTTCCACCTGGGATTTCGGAAAAGCAGCCAATGCAGAGGCCTGGACCATATTGGGCAAAGGCGGCCGTGCGCTGGATGCGGTTGAAGCCGGTGTAAAAATACCTGAAGCCGATGCCAGTAATCAATCGGTTGGTTATGGGGGTTTACCCGATCGTGATGGCCGGGTTACACTCGATTCCTGTATCATGGATGAAAATTACAATTGCGGTTCGGTAATGTGTCTTGAAAATATCATGCATCCTGTTTCGGTTGCGCGGCTGGTAATGGAAAAAACGCCACACGTGGTGCTGGTGGGCGAAGGTGCTTTTCAGTTTGCACTTGACAACGGGTTTAAAAAAGAGAACCTGTTGACGCCTGAGAGCGAAAAGGTATGGAAGGAATGGCTAAAGACCTCGAAGTATGAGCCTGTAATGAATATAGAAAACAAGCTGCATAAACCCGCAGGCGGTGGCGTTATGCCCGGCGGGCCCGATAACCACGATACTATTGGCATGATCGCTATGGATGCCAGCGGCAATTGCAGCGGCGCCTGTACAACCAGCGGTATGGCATTTAAAATGCGCGGCCGGGTAGGGGATTCGCCCATTATTGGCGCCGGTTTGTATGTTGATAATGAAATTGGCGCTGCTACTTCAACCGGTGTTGGGGAAGAAGTGATAAAGATCGTAGGCTCGCACCTGGTAGTGGAGTTAATGCGGCAGGGACTGGCCCCTGAAGCTGCCTGTAAAAAAGCGGTTGAACGGATCATCAAACGTAACCCGGCCAAAGCCAAAACAGTGCAGGTGGGTTTCATTGCGTTGAATAAAAAAGGCCAGTATGGCGCGTATGCTTTGCAGAAAGGATTTACGTATGCGGTGAAGAGCGGGAAAGAAGAGAAGATCATCCCTGCTAAAAGTATCTATTAGGTTATAGTTTACAGTTTGTTGTTTGTGGTTTGTAGTTTGTTGTTTGTTGTTGCTGCCGCGCTTAACTAGTTTGTGGTTTATGGTTTGTAGTTTGTTGTTGCTGCGCGCTTTGGAGCTCGCTATTATTTTAATAAACCTGAACAGGCTGGATCGCAGGTTATTGCATTTGGTATTGACTTCACGAATTGATGAACCACAAACCATAAACCACAAACCACAAACCACAAACAACAAACAGTTTAATTTAAAGAAGTAGTATGTTATTAGAAGTATGTGCCTTTAATTTACAATCGTCGGTCATCGCGGAACGCGCCGGCGCAAAACGGGTTGAATTATGCGAAAACCCGCTCGATGGCGGCACCACGCCCTCATATGGCACTATAAAACAAACCCGCGAAAAGATCGGGATCTCATTGTACCCGATCATCAGGCCCCGCGGCGGTAATTTCTTTTATGATGAAGAAGAGTTCGCCATTATAAAACAGGATATCCTGCTGTGCAAACAGTTGGGTTGCGATGGCATTTCAACCGGCGTGCATTTGCAGAATGGTGAAATAGATACGGAGCGTTTTAAACGTATTGTTGAATGGGCTTATCCCATGGGGGTAACCTGTCATCGCGTTTTTGACGCCACACCCGATCCTTTCAAAGCGCTGGAAGAAATTATTGATTGTGGTTGTGAGCGCATATTGACGAGCGGACAAAAAAACGTTGCACCTGAAGGGATCGAAATGCTTGCCGACCTGGTACTGCGTGCCGAAGGCCGCATTATCATTATGCCGGGTGCAGGGGTGCGTTCATCGAATATTGAAAAACTGATCAGCGGTACCGGCGCTACCGAGTTTCATACTTCCGCAAGAATAGCGGCGCCCGATCCGGTTACATTCCGTAACCCGGCTATTGCAGATGCCGGTCACTGGTATCTTGCCAATGAAGAAGAGCTTAACAAAATAATTGCGATCCTCAATAAGGCGTAAAGCGGGCAGCATGATATAGGTTTAGGGTGTTTGAACAGGATGCCAGCCTATTTATTGTTCCTTATTTTAACTAACATACCTACGTGGCCGAACCACGGGAATACCCGTACGCCATGGCTCCATTCACCGGTGTTCTTGATAGCCAGCCCCTGTAGAATTTCGAACCGAACATTGTTGCCGCCTATTGCAAAACCAAAATAGGGTTGGTAATACCACAGATAATCATTGAATGGAGCGCTTTCCTTTGTGCCTTCATAACTCAGGTAGTTCACCTGTACACCCAGGAAACCATCGAGGCGGGCCGCGCCAAGTCTGGCATCGATGGCCGATTGTTGTACCTGCAAAAAGGTGCGGTTGAAATCGCCGGTTAGTCCCGTACGTTTTTTTTCATTACTGCCACCGCTATGGCCAATATAAAAACTGGTTACATGGTGTTCCTGTTGCGGGTTGGTTTGAATACCAAGCGAAACTTCAAATTCTTTACTGCCATAATTATCATTGCCGGCAGGCAGGGCACCTGCCCAGGCATTCACGCTTATATTTTTTGTGATGGCAACGCCGCCTTTTGCGCCTATACCGGGCGAGCCAAACATAAACCCGAGTTGTCCTTCACCTGCCCGGCTGTAGGCGGTTGTGTTCATGGTGGCGGGCACATAGCTGTAGCTGGGCGGTTTGCATGAATACAGGGAATAACAGGCGCCTATAAGGCAGGCAATTTTTTTCATATGCAGCGGTTTGCCTGCGAAAGATAAATACATTATGAAAAACGAGCAACTATGGGGAAAAGTTCACAGTTCATAGTTCGTAGTTCATAGTTCACAGTTCATAGTTTAGAACCATGTTTTGACCTGAATTTTACTGAATTGCCTGCCTGTTGTCTATTGTTCTCACTTTCGTGCCCAGCCAGTTGTCGCGAAACGCTTTCATTTCACCGGTAAGGTTCAACCCGGCCTGTTCGTAGGTTTGCAGTGAATAGGAAGGGTTTTCACCGAGGATAAGCGTTGCTGTTTTTGTTGCCGTGCGATGTTTGTATTGAATGCTTATGGAATCACCGGGCTTATGGCTGCCGAGCGCTTCGTTTATATCGGCCGGCCGGGCCACCAGTTTGCCATCCAGTTGAGTTATTACATCTTCAAAGTCAAGTCCGGCATTGTACAACGGCGAACCAATGATCGTATTGGAACTGATGGTAGTTGTATTTTCTGCAAACTGCACCTGGCCCAGCCATGCTTTGCCGGCATATTGTTTTTTCAATACAATACCGGCTTTCTCCAGCAACGGTGCATAGTTGAAAGATTCATGACCGGTAATATAACGGCTAAAGAAACCGGCAGCAAATGTTTTGTCGCTGGTAATTCCGGCCAGCACTTCTTCGAGCCCCGCAACGGTATAGGCGATCTCCGTTTTACCAAAGCGCTTCCACAATGCCGTCATATAATCATCCAGTGTAAGATTGAATTTAGTGCGCAGCGTAAGATCGAGGGCCAATGCAATAGCGCCGCCGTATGGATAATACGAACTGTACATGTTGGGGTAGTTCGTTCTGTCAATTGCAACGCCGGCATCCACAAAAACCGCATGGCGGCTTGCTTCCACGGGTGAAAAACGTTTGGCGCCGGCGCTGTTTTCCTTGGTGTTGATCAGCCCGGCCATGGCGGCCAGCACGCCTTCAACCGGTTTTAAACCTGCCCGGCCTAATAACAGATCGCCGTAATATTGGGTAAACCCTTCTGCGCACCACAGCTCATTGCTCATGTTGCTTTTTTCAAAATTGAAGGGTTCCAGTGTTTTGGGGCGGATGCGTTCTACGTTCCAGCAATGAAAAAACTCGTGGGAGAAAACACCCAGTAAATTATTAGCTCCGTTAAATGAATAGGGCAAACTGATCATGGTGGAATTGCGGTGTTCCATGCCATCGCCTTTGACATATGGGTTAATGCTGGCGATAAAAGTGTACGTGCCGTAATCGAATGCAGGCACTTCGCCAAACACGGCCTGCGCTTCCTGTGTAATGCGTTTTACTTTGGCGGCGAACGATGTTACCAGCGTATCGGTCGCATCTGCTTCCAGCGCCAGTTTGAACGTATAATTGTTGCCATTGGGGTTTTTCAGGCTCCATTCCTTCCAGTTAAGGTTGCCTATTTTGGTGGGGCAGTCCATAAAATATTGCAGTCCCGGCGCAAAGAATTCAGCGGCATTGGCGGTTGGTTTTAACTGGGTGGCGATCGTCCATTTTTTATCAAAAGGCTGCAGGTTGAACTTAATGGTGATGGGCGCTTTGTCGAATCCTTTGATCCACATAAACGTGGAAGGCATGTTCAGGTGAATACTGCTTTGATCGATGCCAGAGTAGGTGCCATCGGCATGAGCGGCGTATAACGTGTAATTGATCTGTACAGTACCATTTTGTTTGGGTACTTCCCAGGTATCGCCGTCGGTGTGGTTAATGGTTACGGGCCTGCCATCGCTATCCAGGGCTTCCACATCGTATACGTTTTTTCCAAACTCATGCGTGGCGTAACGGCCGGGCGAAGAACGGCTCATGCGGAATACCGCTTTACCGGCCGGAATGCCTGAAGCGATGACCGAGATCCTTGCTTCGTGATGTTGTATGTTGGGGAACGTTACTACATAGCTGATCTTTTGAGCGTAGGTATGCGAAATTATAAGTACGGTAAGGAGCAGGAAAAGTTTTTTAGTCATAATCGTATTGATATTACCGGGTACAATATAAGAAATTTTAAAAGTCAGCTAAATGGGTCGCTCTGCAGCGGTAGTTCAGCCTGCATTCAAATGAACGCCTTTTTAGTTAAATTTGATAAAAAGGAAATGTTATGAGCGATCGTGAATCAGGATTTATGCAGGCGGCGCTTGATCTGGCCCGGAAAGGAATGAACAGCGGTATCGGCGGGCCCTTTGGTTGTATTATCGTAAAAGGCGATACCATCGTTGGCAAAGGCTGCAACAGCGTGAGCAGTACCAACGATCCTACTGCGCATGCAGAAGTGGTGGCCATTCGCGATGCCTGCAATAACCTGCAGACCTTTCAGTTGACCGATTGCGAAATATATACCTCCTGCGAGCCCTGTCCCATGTGTATGGGCGCTATTTATTGGGCGCGGCCTAAAAAGGTATACTTTGGCGCCACCAGGCACGATGCCGCTGACGCGGGTTTCGACGATTCGCTTATTTACAGGGAGCTTACGTCGCCGCTGCACGATCGCCTGATTGAAATGGTTAGTTTGGGAAATGAAAGCGCTGTAAAGGTGTTTGATGAGTGGAGGGAAAAGCCGGATAAAATAGCGTATTAGTAAAATAGGGACTTTTATTGTTTGCCAGGTGATTGTAGGTGACGTTTAATTGGCAATGGACAATAGGCAATAATCAGGGTTAACCGTTTATTGGTCTCTCGAACTTATTTGCCATTTGGGAATAGTCTGTTGCCTGTTGGTTTTCTTGCCAATTGTCAATTGCTCATTGCCTATTGTTTCAGCCTGCTGAGCACCAAATAGGCGAGAATAATGATGATGAGTATGAATACGATGGCGGTATACACCCAGAAGCCGTTGTTTATTCTTCTTTTATCGCGGCGATCTTTCTTTTGTTTGATGTACTGGTGTAATTCTTTGTTAAGCTGATCAACATAGCCGTCCAGCTTTCTATTGCCGTCCATCTGTTGCAGCCCTTCCATAGCATCGTTCTCAAATTCATTGTCGACCATCCATCTTTCCACCTCGTGTTTCTCCTGCTCCGACAGTTTACCGCTGAGGTAATCCATCAACTTCTGGTTGTCAATGTCTTTGTTACTATTGGATAATATGTTCAGTAGATCGTTATTCATTGTTCATGTCGTCGGTATTCATTCCTTAGACCCGGTAAATCAGAATTGGTTTAGTTTTCTTTCCATTAAGATCTTCAGGTTGCGTTTTCCGTTCTGGATATAGCTTTTTACCTGCATGAGCGAAAAACCGGTCTGGTCGGCTATTTCATTGTACGACCTTTTTTCAAGGTAAAACAAAGTTACGCACTGTTTTTGTTCTTTGTTCAGTTCCTGCAGGCAAACCTCCATCAATTCGAGCTGGCGGTCTTTTTCGAGGTGCGGCGCCTGTCCGGCGTCTTCTTCACCGGCAATGGTCATTTCCTCTTTGATCTCGGCAGGGGTGCGGCCCTGTTTATCGCGCAGCTTCATGAGGCAATGGTTTTTTGCCACCATGTACAGCCATGATTTGAAGTATTCTACTTTGTACTTATGCAGTTCGGTAATGGCTTTCAGGAACACCTGTTGAACGCAGTCTTTTGCTTCTTCCTCATTTTTCAGGTATTTCATGCAAACACCCAGTAACAGCAGTGTATAACGCTGCAGTAGGATCCCCAGCCAGTGGTTATCGCGACTGGAATAAAAGTAGGCGAGTAATTGCTGGTCGCTGATATGTGAATTAGGGTCTGGTTTCACTATGCGAAAATGCTGTTTTCTTATTACTAAGATGCATAACGTTTAAAGTTCCACAAAAAATGCGTCACATTAACGCTACAAATCCTGCTTTATTGAGTGAATGTTTAGTTTGTGGATTTATGTTTATGGCTGCAGGTTACAGGTTGCAGGTTGCAGGTTACAGGTTACAGGTTACAGGTTACAGGTTGCAGGTTGCAGGGAAATACAAAATACAGGTTATAGGTTGGCAAATGCAGACTGCCAATTTCTTCTTTTGAGCTTCGGAATTAAGGCCCTGTACCTTGTAACCTGTAACTGCTATTCTTTCGCGTTTCTTTATTACTTTGCCTCAAATTATCCCAAATATGGCATATGCTGTTTGCAGGGTGCCGGTGGCTCCCTTACGGGCCGAAGCGGCGCATAAAAGTGAAATGGTCAGCCAGTTGTTACTGGCCGAGGCTGGGCTTATTCTCGAAGAAGCAAAGGATTTTATCAAAATACAGGGTGTACATGACGGGTATGAAGGCTGGTGCCAGCGCGGTCAGCTGGTGGTTATCGATAACTGGACGAAAGAACCTGCTTCCCAGGTGTATACGGCAGGTTGGGTAAGTGCCGTTTCCATCAATAATGTACCGGCGCATGCGCCTATGGGCATTCCGGTGCTGAATGAAGTGAATGCGCGGGAACTGATGGCTGTTCTGAACATAAATTATGGCGATGCCGCCACCTGGAATGCGGCCGGTGCTCAGCCGGAGGCCGCGGCTATCAGGAAAAGAGCGGAGCTGTTCTTAAATACGCCTTATTTATGGGGCGGCAGATCGGTGTTCGGCATCGATTGCAGCGGTTTCTCCCAAATGGTGTTTCGATTTTTCAATATTCCCCTGCTGCGCGATGCTTATCTGCAGGCTACACAGGGCGAAGTGGTTGGTTTCTTACAGGAGGCCCGATGCGGCGATCTCGCTTTTTTTGACAACGCCGAAGGGCGTATAACGCATGTTGGTATTTTACTGAACGATCACGAGATCATTCACGCTTCCGCCAATGTACGCATCGATAAGATCGATAATGCCGGGATCGTTAATTCCGAAACCGGGGTAAGAACCCACCAACTGCGAATCATAAAGAGAATTAGCTAATGTGATGATTAGATAATGTGATAATTAAATACATAAGAAAAGCGGTTGCCAAAGACAACCGCCTTGTATTTCATTATCGAATTATCAAATTATCGAATTATCTCATTTTTCTTCATCTTACTCACCACCTCCTCATGTTTTGCTGCTGAATACCCCTGGTTTTTCAGGATGGCAATGGCTTTTTCTTCCAGTTGTATTGCCCAATCAACGTTTTTATCGACTTTAAATACGAGGCGGGCCCAGGTATCGAGCACGTACGGCGTTTCAAAAAAACGGTTGGCGTACACCGACCATTGCAGCGCTTTCTTCAGGTACACCGGGTTGTTGGTCATAAGGTAAACCGAACGGGCGCCATTGTTCAGGAGCTGGCTATAGTGGCTGGCCTGCGACCTGTACCGGATAGTACTGGTGGTTCTCGTAAAATTTGCCGGCCTGCCAACGGTGTCTTGCGCCGGTGGGTTGAATTTTCGCCTGGCCAGTGCAGCCATTCGCAGGGAATCCAGTTTTTTGATGGAGTCTGCGCTGTATTTCTTTAGAAAACGGTCGTAGTATACAACGGCTGCTTTCAGAAAGGCGGCGGTATCCTTTATATGCCGGTGGAATTCCATCATGCTATAGTTATAGGCATTTTCACCTGCGTCTTTATCGGTATGGGACAGCCGGGCAAATTTTGCGGCTTCAACAGCTTTGGATAAACTCTTTTCTTCAACGGCTGCCTGGCGGCTTTTGAATATGATCTCCCGGTTAATGGCCAGTTGCTCACCCTTGTAGAAGCTGTTCCAGGCCTGGTGAAACAGTTGTTCATTCCCGCGCATGGCCGAGTCGGCTTTCGATTGCAGTACCGGGCTCATTTTGGCGATGCGTTTTATGGTGGTAATGCTGTTCAGGCTGTCGGCCGGTAATTGTTTTACATACTGGTCGAGCAGGGCGTCGATGGGTAAAGAAAGGGTGCGGCGTTTTTGCATCAATTGGTATAACCGGTCGGTTTCAATTTTACCGGTAAGCGCATCCTGTTCCAACGAACGGAGCTGATCGGCTTCGGCTTTTTTAGTCAGCGCGATCCTGCATTGCAGTAAGTATTTACTGTATTCGGTAGTGCTCATGTTCATGCGATAAACAAGCGTGCCCCATTTATCGAGGAACAGCACACTGTTCCCACCCTGGTAATTGTATTTGTCTCTCAGTAAATTCAGATCGGAATGAAAAGGGGAGATGCGAAGTGCCACAAAGTTTGCTGCAACGTAGTTTTTCAGCGAGTCGTTTTGAAAGGCTTTATCGGCCACATCGTTGCATTGCTGGCATTCTTCCGATTCTATCATTAAGAAGATAAGTCTGTCTTGCTGTGTGGCTTTTATATACGCCTGTTGCAGGGGCGCATCCGGCGAAAGAAACTGGGCGAAGGAAAAGGCAGGCGTTAACAGGATAAGGATCAGCAGGCGGAAATTCATTTGAATAAAGTTTTTGGGATTCGCTAAAATACCCAATAAAAGGCAGCCATGCTATCCTGTTTGCTTTATTTCAGCGAAATTTTTTCGCACTTCTTTTCGTGTGGAGAAAAGAAAGCCGGAACCTGTGTACAACTGAAAACAAAAAGGCAGCTTCAAAATATGTTGAGGCTGCCTTTTTGTATTTATCGAATTATCGAATTATCACATTATTTTCTGAAATTCTCTTTGTACAGTTTAAGCGCGTCTTCGATAATGGAAAGCGCTTTTGCTTTATCACCGTATTCGTTTACCTGTACGGTTTTGTTCTCGAGCGTTTTATACTCCTGGAAGAAGTGGCGCAGTTCATCAAAGAAGTGCGGGGGTATTTCCTCGATGTTATTGTAGTGTTTTACGCTTGGGTCGTTGGCGGCTACCGCAATGATCTTGTCGTCGGCATCGCCGCCATCGATCATTTGCATAACGCCAATTACCTTGGCTTCCATAAGGCACAATGCCTGTACGGGTTGAGAAGTGATAACCAATATGTCGAGAGGATCTTTATCGTCGCCGTAAGTTTGCGGAATGAATCCGTAATTACAGGGATAATAGAATGATGAATAAATGATCCGGTCGAGTTTTAACAAACCGCTATCCTTGTCAATTTCATACTTGGCCCTGGACCCCTGCGGAATCTCAATGACTGCATTTACAATCCGTGGAGCCTGATCACCAGGAGGCACGCCATGCCAGGGATGGGAAACAGTTATCATATTGTTCTTTTAAAATTTAAGCAAATCTATAATAAAGTTCATATTAACTTAATTAATACTATGCCCGGTCGGGTTGCCAGTAGGCCGGAGATGATACTGGCGCCGGTGTACAGCATGAAAACATTACAGTGCCGCTTTTGGGCAGGTTAATGTTTTTGCAAGCAAACATTGAGCAGGTAGTAAAGCCTCCCGTAGTGCGCTATAAGCTCCATTCCGGTGAAAGCAGGTTACCTTTATCGGCCAGGGCGCAAAATAAACCAATTAAAAAACAACCGGCAACATTTACTGTCATGGTCCTTCCCTGTATCCTCCTTTATGCATCCAACTTGTTTACATTTTTATAACTGATTTCAGATCAACGAACCAACTATCCTGGTTGCGTACGATCCGCAGGGTAGTGGTATCGGCGGGGTTTGAGGTGTGGTAGTATTTATATTGAACGGTAGAATCGTTATCGGGCGTAATGGCAACTGGCCTGATTGAGGCAGCTTTGTACTGATCTTTTTCCTTGCTGCTCAATTGATTGTAATTGGCCTGTTGTTTTTCGAACAACAAATTGTTGGTGCTGTCTTTCAAAAGGTAAAATGCCGCTTTATCATAGTCGCCATCCAGTGAAGCGCGAATGAACCGGGTGCCGGCATCCTGTGCATTTTCTGCTTTCTTATAACCACCGCCGCCTGAGTTACAGGATACGGTAGTAAGTATGCAAAAACTGGCAATTAATTTCTTCATAATCAACAAAAATAAACACAACGGGGGATATATATGGCTAATTTTTCATCAAAACCTGTTCGTGGGCAGGTTGGTTGGGAGTTGGGGGGGAAGTTGAGGGGGGAATTGGGGAAGTTGACTGGTTGACGGGTTAAATGGTTAACTGGGGTGGAATTGGGAATTGGGGATCAGGGAAGGGATGACGGGTTGGAATCAGGGGGGAAGGGTTGACGAATTAATTGTTTAACGAGGAAAATACAGGATTTGGGGATAACGAATTTGTTGATCGCTTGGCAAATGACGGCGTTAGCGGGGCCGGATGATCGTGGCGGGAAGGCGCAGCGCAGCTTTGCCGTTTAATTTCAACTCCTCAACCTGTTAACAAACTAATAAAAAATACGAGGCATGAATTCAGGAACTCATACCTCGTACTTCTTACACTGACCTTTTAAACCGATTCTCGTGAACCAGTCAACTCGTGAACCAGTCAACTTATTTCTTATCTTCCGACGCTTCTTTTTTATCGTCGGAACGTTCATTTCTGTCAAATTTCTGCACCTTATCTCTCCAGTGCTGCTGGGGATGCACATCGCCGTTCTCGCGGTGATCGCGGTCGTAGGCCCTGATAATGGCTTTTACGAGGCGGTGACGCACAACATCCTCTTCATCGAGCTCGATGTGAGCGATGCCATCGATGTTCCGCAGAATGCGCGCTGCTTTCTCCAGGCCGCTGCGTTGATTTTTCGGCAGGTCGATCTGTGTCAGGTCACCGGTAATGATGGCTTTCGCATTGGCGCCTATACGGGTAAGGAACATCTTTAATTGAAGATCGGTTGAGTTCTGCGCTTCATCGAGAATGATGAACGCGTTATCGAGCGTACGGCCACGCATGTAGGCGAGGGGTGCAATTTCGATAACCCGCGTGCTCATATAATATCCCAGTTTGTCGGCAGGTATCATATCGTCGAGCGCATCATACAACGGACGCAGATACGGATCGATCTTTTCTTTAAGATCGCCGGGCAGAAAACCGAGGCTTTCGCCGGCTTCCACCGCCGGACGGGTAAGAATGATCTTTTTGACCATTTTATTCTTCAATGCCCGAACGGCCAGGGCCACCGCGGTGTAGGTTTTACCAGTACCGGCAGGACCGATTGCGAACACGATATCATTTTTTTCAGCCACCTGCACCAGCCGTTTCTGGTTTATGGTACGGGCCCGCACCGTTTTTCCATTGGGGCCGAAAACAAGTATGTCGTTAGGATTTCGGTCAATAAAATTGTCGACAGTTTCGGCATCGTCGCCGCCGAGGATCTGCTCGAAATAGTTCTCGCTCATATGGCCATTGCGCTCAAGGTATTGAACGATGAGTTCAATTTTTTCTTTGGCGCTTTCAACCTGTTCGGGCGAGCCGCTGAGTTTAATTTGCGTACCTCTTGAAAGGATCTTTAATAGCGGGAATTTTTTCTTGAGAATATCCAGTTTTCCGTTGTTCACGCCGAAAAACTCGATAGGGTTTACAGTTTCAAGACTGATTATAGTTTCTGTCAATGCGCTTCAGTTTAAGTTCACAATTCCAGGATAGGAGCGTCCTGATTTCCTCTTGATTTGATCTATTCCAAATATAATTATTTAGAACATCATTTTCGTAAAGTTACTTATACACAACATGTGGAAAAGCGAAAAAGTTGTGGTGTTTTAGTTAAATAATGGCGGGTGTTTTCGCGCTTCACCCAATGAAAAAATGGTTAATGTATTTCAATTTGAAAATGCATCGATGAAC
The DNA here is from genome assembly GCF_002078015.1 of Niastella populi. Classification (GTDB taxonomy): domain Bacteria; phylum Bacteroidota; class Bacteroidia; order Chitinophagales; family Chitinophagaceae; genus Niastella; species Niastella populi. Next base: position 26,596 of record NZ_LWBP01000212.1, read on the forward strand.
CGTCTTTAAATGAAAAATGTCCCGAAGAATCGGGACATTTTTCATTATGATAGTAAGTGATTTAACACTTATTTGCTTCTCTTTGTTTCTACTATTTTTATGGGAATTCCATTTTTATCGTAAGTGTATTCCGTGCAATGCTCCAGAATGTTTGGCTCACTTACATCTTTAGAACAGATACGCACCAGTTGGTTTGCATCATTATAGAAATACTCGTTCAGCGGAGCGCCTGTCATATAAGGCAGGGTAGCCGTATGTGGTTTTGAGCTGCTGTAATAAGACCACATCGGGAAGATGAACGGGATCTTCTTTTGCTGGCGTGCATCTACTTCCCAGTTGTCGTTATCGAATTGCAGTACGCGACCGGGAGAGCTGATCTTTTGCAGTTTATCGCCATTATATGCGTATGTCCATGTATCGGTTTCCTGACCGGCGCCGGTAGGCACAACCTGAACAGAGGTGATCAGACCGCTACCGTTGAAGTTGTACACCAGGTCATATTCTTTCTGAACCGAAACGGCGCCACCGCCGCTTACACGGGCAAAGTACTTTTCAATTTTTACAACACTGGTTCTTTTCTTGGTGATAAAAGCCGGGTTAGGCATAAAAGGCAAACCGGGGTGCGATGACAGGTAGAAATTGATACCCGCATAATAATTGCTGGTACTTAAATCGAAAAAGTCATCGGGGCCCGCTGGTACTGACTTATAATTAACCGGAGACGTTGAAGACACTTTCGTGTAAACTTTCTTTGTGCCGCTGGTTGCGTCGGTAATGGTTTTACCATCGCCCGACAGGCTTAATGTCATTTTAGATGCATCCGGTTCAAAATGCACCAGTTCCTCACCGCTGATGGTGAAGGGCAGAAATTTAGCTTTACTTGGAAAATAAACAAATACTGCCGGGTTACTCTGTCCACTTTGGCTTACTAACAGGCTGTCTTTTTGGTCCTGGGTTTTCCATACTCCTTCAACTTGTTTTTGACCGAAGCTGACTGCGGAGATGATGAGCAGAAGTGTGGTTAGGGAACACTTACTTATCATAGAACGGTTTTTAAAATTAATTGATAAAAATAATTGAAACTACCATATTGTTTTAAAGTTCACATTCAGTTGTCGGGTCGCCGGTTCTTGGCCAGGCGGAGGCATTCTTTTCAGATACCCCGGGTGTTGCGCTTATCATGGACCGTTTTTCACTTTCAAAGGTTGTACAGTTTTGTTTTTTGACTATAGAATTTTTATTTTTTACACACTATTACCACACACATTTCCTGCTTCGCCCATTCTATGCGCGACCAATACCTATTGAAATATAAATTCTGGATTTGCTGAAAAACTGAGAGCGTATTTGCCTTGATGCAGTAAAACCGCTAAACAGGGCAAGGTTGTTATACACATGAAAGAAAGTAGAATTATATTCATCATAGGGTATTAGTATACTGCGGCAAATTAGTAAATTAACTAATTTAAAAAATAGGTTATTGGGTTTTTATTATTAAAAAGATGCTGTTATTATTAATAGATTACATACAAAGCCTACCGAAAAGTACTTATTCCGGTATAAAGATATAACGCAGAATTTAAAACGGCAGTATACGCGATTTGAAATATGTTACAACAATTTACAGTATATAACCGCTTATGCAATTCGTTTTGAATGGGTAAGCAGCCACCCCTCCGGTACATCGGGAATTTACCACTCCTCTTTGTTCTGTTTTCCTTCCCTGATCATACGGCCATAGTCCCATTTTTTTGCCAGTGCGGTCATGGTTTTGACAAGCCGGTTTGTGCGGGTGGCCTCGGTTTTAGCGCCATCGATCCATTTGCTGAAGTAGGAGCGGTGGCTGTTGGAAAGTGAATTGAAATATGCTTCGGCCTCCGGATCGTCTTTCAAACACGCCAGTAATTCTGCGTTAACCGGTATGGTGGCTTTATCTTCCTGTAATTGTACTTTTACCATAGCGCCTTTACGCTTTCCGATGCCTTTCCGCATTTCGGCATTTACGGCCAGAATGAAATTACCGCCGCCCATGGGCATTACCGCCACCGATTTTATGGCAAAATTGTCAATTTTACCTTTTACGCGGAACGATTTCCTGTTATCTGGCTTTATTTTCTGTGCAACATCTGCCGGAATTTCAATATACGTCCAGCCGGTTTTTTCACCCTGTTGGGCAAATTGCAGTAATGTGGTGGTAAATGTTACGGGCATAACGATGCTAATATATAAAGTATTTGCCTATTACATCTGGTTGCCAGGCTAAAGGCGATGGCCTTAAGGAAATACAGTTTCATTTTATGCTTACGGCTCCTGCTTCATCGTAATAATCTGTATAGTCATATTTGTATTCGCTTTCGCCTTTAGGCTGTATTCCAAAAGAAAGGCGATGCTAAAATTAATTAGCACCGCCTGATCTTCTCTCTCTATTGTTAATTGGAAAACACGTGACTGCAGGAAAAAAAATTATCCTGAATTGCTAGGTCTGGGCTGTGATGCATATTGATCTCCGGCCTGGCAATCGAATGCCGCCCCCAAGCACTCTTTAAAATGCAGCTATTGGTTTTGAGGCCAACCCACAAACCACAACCCACAAACGACAAACCACAACCCAACAAACATCCGGCTATTAGTTTTGAGCCAACCAACAAACGACAACCCACAAACGACAAACATCCGGCTATTAGTTTTGAGCCTAACCATAAACAATAAACCATAAACCATAAACACCAAACTATCCCTTTCTCTTAAGAATTTTTATCGATTCTGACTTATTCGCATATTCGAGCTGTATAGTATAGGTTCCCTGCAGCAGTCGCCGGCCGATCTGTGTTTTGTTTTGTCCGTTCCCTTTTTCAACCAGCCGGCCCAGCTGATCATATACCGAATACCTGAAATTCCCGGGCGCGGTAATGGTGAACACGTTCGCGCTGGGGTTGGGCGCTACGACTATTGCATTGGCGCGGGCTGTGATGTTTGTTACAGCGGTTATTGCAGCAGTGCAGTTCACCGGTGTTACGCCGGCTGAACCGGTTATATTGATGTTATCGATATTGGCCAGTCCGCCGCTGCCCGTTGCCTGTAACCTGATGTTGGTTGTGCCGGCATTCAGGTTAATCACGGTCGATGCGGTTGTCCAGGTGGTCCAGTCGGTGGTTGCCGGAAAAGAGATCGACGATACGGCGGTTCCACCATTGATAAGCAGGCTGCCGGGTCTGTCGGTTCCGCTCCCGTTCGCATACCGCCAGCTGATGGTATAACTGCCTGCCGCCGGTACGGTCACCCGCCAGTTGACGCTACTGCCCACAGCATTGGCACTGTTGGCAAAACCGGCGCCGGTGAAGCCGGCATTGTTGTTATCGATGGTTCCGTCGACACTGCAAAAGCCGGTACTGTTTTCCTGGATGGTTACGGTGGTGCCGCTACCGGTGCCCGGGAAATAAATGTTGGGCACAGGCGGGGCCGCCATATCGCCGCCTAAGTAAAACCCGGGATGCGGCGGCTGGTTATATGCCGCGTTCTGCCAGGCGACAGCCACCCGGTATTGCGGATCGTGCATGAGGGTGTAAATGCGGTTGGTGGCGGTAATGGTGGTGGTGAATACGCGTAATGCGCTATTGTCGCTTGTTCTCAGAATAACTTCTTCGCGCCAGTCGCCGAGGATATCGGCCGATAAATTAGGCGTGGCCTTTGTGCCGTTGTTGCTGGCGCAGCCCGTAGCGGTGAGCAGGGTAGAGGCGGTGCTGCTGCTGTAATTCCATTTGCTGATGGTGATATTGTCGAGCAGTTCGCGCTGCAGATCGGCATCCCACCAGACTGCGAAATTCATCGATGGTTTTGATGTGGAGATGCTGGCGCCGGTACAGGTATACAGGTTACCGCGCGAGGCCCACATTTCATACCCTTTATAACGTGGATCAATATCGGCGGCGAGCCCGCGGCCCACATCGGCCGACGCTTCGGCAACGGTGAAGATGCGCGCACCGGTGGCGGCGTCTGTCAGCGCTGCGCCCACACCGCCATTACTGCCGGGCGATTCATAAGGCATCCATATTTCCTTACCGGGCCGGTCGGGGTTCATATCGCTCATATGCAGGGCGTCGCCATGGCCCATACCATTGGCCCAGTACCCCGCGCCATTATCATTGATGGCGCTGGAGCCATTGAAGATTTCATCACGGCCATCGCCATCTGCATCGCCAACGGTCATCTGGTGATTGCCCTGGCCGGCATAGGAACCGTTGTTATTGCTGTCGAACGTCCAGCGATGGGTAAGCGAACCATTGCGCCAGTCCCAGGCCACGCGCACCAGCCGGGTATAATAACCACGGCCAAACACCATGCTGGGTCTTTGTCCGTCAACATAGGCAACGGCGGCAATAAACCGGTCTACCCGGTTGCCGTAATTATCGCCCCAGCCCGATACCGTTCCTCTTGCGGGCAGGTAATTGGTGGTAGCCATGGCGGCGCCTGTTTGCCCGTTAAAAACAGTGAGGTATTCGGGACCGGTCAGTATATAACCGCCCGTGTTGCGATGATCGGCGCTGGCGCTGCCGATGACGGTTCCGGCCCCGTCAACAGTACCATCAGCGGTTTTACAGGCCAGCTCCGCTTTGCCGTCGCCATCGAAATCATACACCAGGAACTGGGTATAGTGCGCTCCGGCGCGGATATTTCTGCCGAGGTTGATCCGCCAAAGGCGCGTGCCGTTTGTCTGGTACGCATCGATATATACGTTGCCCGTATAACCGCTTTGCGAATTGTCTTTGGCATTGGATGGCTCCCATTTTACAATGAATTCATAATCGCCGTCGCCGTCGAGATCGCCTACGCTGCAATCATTGGCGCTGTACGTGTAGGCTACCCCGTCGGGTGTGGCGCCGCCGGCGGGAATTTGGAGCGGAATGTTCACATAGTTTTGCGACCATACGCCGGCCGGTTCCGAAGCGGCCTGCTCAACACCGTTTATTACCGGGCGAACCGAATAGGCGCTGTTGGTGGTAATGTTGTCGACATAATTGGTTGAACTGGTAATGGGCGTAGCGTTCAGCAGGGTCGAATTGCGGTAAACATTGAATCCTATACCGGCAGGATCGTTCCCAAAGAGGCGCCAGCCGATATACACCTGGCTGCTGCCGGTGCGTACGGCTACCACGCCGCGGTTCAGGCGTTCCATTTGTTTTTGCGCGGTTAACCGGGCCGGCGTAAGGAATAACAATACAACCAGGAAGAATAAACTACAGTTGATCGTAGTGAGGAATTTCCTGCGAAAAAGGCAGGGCATGGCCCTTACCGCACGTTGTGTAAATGCGAGATTCATATGGCTGAGTTTTAGTTGAAAATCACCGGGGGATGATCCTTTTTCAACTGGTTGGGTTGCGGCAATCGTTGGAAATACGGATACTGTAGGAAGTTAGTGCCATAGCGGGGTAAAACCGTCCTGAACTTACAGGTTCTTTTAGTTTTTCAGTTCTCAGTTCTGGGCTTTACGGCTTACCGCTTTTCCCCGAACCTGCTACAATCTTTATATTTGTCTTAAGCGTTTTGCGTTCGGCGTGGAGCGTTCCGCATTTATTTACATTTACAACAAAAACACATGAGACCATACTTTGCGCTTTTGACCCTTATAATGCCCCTGTTGCTGACCGCCCAGGTAGATATTACCCAGCATATTGTGCCCGGCCGCAGCAACAGTTCGCAGCAACAGAAAAAGCCTTATGTGATCCTGATCTCGGCCGATGGTTTTCGGCACGATCTGGCCGATAAATACGACGCTAAAAATCTGCAGCAGCTGCGCAGTAACGGAGTAGCCGCAAAGTCAATGATCCCTTCTTATCCCTCGCTTACTTTTCCCAATCACTATACCCTGGTAACGGGGTTGTATCCTGCGCATCACGGGTTGGTCGACAATACCTTTTACGATAAAAAAAGAGATGAGATATACCGGCTCGGCAACCGCAAAGTAGTGGAGGACAGCAGTTGGTACGGCGGCACGCCATTGTGGGTACTGGCAGAACAACAGCAAATGGTGACCGCCAGTTTTTACTGGGTAGGGTCAGAAACGGCGGTAAAAGGCGTTCGCCCCACTTACTATTACCGGTATAATGATTCTATCGATATCGATACCCGTATTCAAACCGTGAAGAACTGGTTAACGCTGCCGGAAGACAAACGGCCCCATCTCATCACTTTTTATTTGCCCGAAGTAGATCATGAAGCGCATATGTATGGGGTCGATTCAAAACAAACCGAAGAAGCGGTACATTTTATTGATAATACCATTGGTAAAATGGTACGCATGACCGATTCACTGCAACTGCCGGTGAATTATATTTTTCTGTCAGACCATGGTATGACGGCGGTTGATACGGTAAACCTGATCGCTAAACCTTCGGCCATAGATACCACGAAATTCAAAGTGCCCGATGGCGATGTGCTGGTGCATATGTACGCGTATAATGCAGGTGATGTACAACCCGCATATGAAGCGCTTAAAAAAGTAGCGGTTGATTATGATGTGTACCTGGCAACCAATGTGCCTGCACGCTGGCATTATGGTGCTGCCGATGACCGTTATCAACGCATAGGCGATATCATTCTGGTGACGCGGGCGCCAAAATCTTTCCAGTTCCGGCGCCACAGAAACCAGCTGGCCGGTAAACATGGTTATGACAATGCCCTGCCCGATATGCATGCCACGTTTTATGCCTGGGGGCCTTCCTTTAAAAAACAACTGCAAATACCATCGTTCGAAAACGTGCACGTGTACCCGTTGATCGCGAAGATCCTCGGGCTGAAGATCAACGAGAAGATCGATGGCAGGTTGAAAGTGTTGAAGCCGGCTTTGAAATAGGGGAAGTGGACAGTTGATAACGTTGAAAAGTTGATAAAGTTGATAAAGGGGCAAACTTTTTGCACGCCGGGTTGAAAGTTGACAGGGTTGGTCTCCCGTTAGCTATCGGGTGGCTCACCCTTGTTGGGTTTTTAGTTAGTGGTGCAAGGTCTGATTTTTGATTTTAGGATTGAGGTTGAAGTATTTTGAGGTTCGACAATAAGCATGCTCCTGAAAATTTATAAGCCATCTTACTTCTTATTTCCTACCTCTTACTTCACATTCTTAATACCTTCAGTTACTCAATTAAACCACAATGCAACACTCCATAATGATCATCGGCGCCGGCGCAACCGGCCTTTTTGCTGCACGCAAACTGAGCGCCGCCGGGCATGCGGTTACCGTGCTGGAAGCGGGCAACCGGGTGGGGGGAAGAATTCATACCATTCAACCGGCTGGTTTTCTACAGCCCATTGAAGAAGGTGCAGAGTTTATACATGGTAAACTTTCCCTTACAATGCAGTTGTTGAAAGAGGTGGGGGTAGCATATCAGCCGGTAGCGGGAAAAATGATCCAGGTGAAGAACGGCCGCTGGTCGGAACAGGAAGAATTTGTAGAAGGATGGGATGAACTGATCCATCGCATGGCCGGCCTCAAAACCGATATGACGCTGAGCGATTTTCTGCAACAATATTTTGGCGACGAAAGATATACTGATCTGCGAAAGTCGGCCTGCCGTTTTGCCGAAGGGTTCGATGTGGCCGATCCCAAAGAAGCGAGCGTAATGGGACTGCATGAGGAATGGATGAAGGAGCAGGAAGAACAATACCGCATTCCCGGCGGCTACACACAGCTTATACAATACCTGCAACAGGCAGGTATTGCCCATGGTTGTATTATACATACAAGCTGCGTGGTAAAAACCGTGCGCTGGGAAACCGGTAAAGTGCAGGCGGTAACCGCAGACGGAAGAACATTCACCGCGCAAAAAGCGATCATTACGGTTCCCCTGGGGGTATTACAGGCGCCATCGCCACATGCAGCGGCGATTGCATTTGAACCGGCCATCGATGCAGTAAACAAGGCGGTGCGGCAGATAGGGTATGGGGCGGTGGTGAAAGTGTATTTGCAGTTTTCAGCGCCTTTCTGGTTCGAATACCGGAAGGATATTGGCTTTCTGTTGAGTGAAGAAACCATTCCCACCTGGTGGACCCAGTTGCCCGATTCCACGCCGGTGTTAACCGGATGGCTGGGCGGCCCCCAGGCGGCGAAGTTCAAAGACGTAGCCGGGGATGCAATTTTACAGCAGGCATTGCAGTCGCTGGCGAATATTTTTTCAATGCCGGTAGAAAAATTAAAAACATTGATTACCGCATCGCATGTGGTAAAGTGGGAGTTGAACCAATTCAGTATGGGGGCATATAGTTACAGTAAGTTGTTTACTGCAGCTGCACGTAAATTATTGAATGAACCGGTTCAGGAAACCTTGTATTTTGCGGGTGAAGCATATTATGATGGTGAAGCCGGCGGTACTGTTGAAGCTGCATTGCAGTCGGGCGATTCAGTTAGTAAGTTAGCCGGTTTATAAGTAATTCAGTTAATGAATTTGCAATTACGAATGTGAAAGTTTGAGTTACAGGTTTCAGGGTAATAACTGCTAACTCAAAAACAAAAAATAGCGATCCGGGAATCGGAAATCGATAGCGGGTACCCGTGCAACCTGCAACCTGTAACCTGAAACGGCTCCGGTATCGTAGATTTACTACTTCAAATAAATGATTGATCATTCCACATAGTAGACTGTATATTAATAAGCAAGCTGCTAAAAAAAATTGCGTAGCTTCTCTAACCTTAACATTACAAGTGGCACTATTTTGGATATATAGTGGTCGACTAATTGTTACCTATGAAGAAGATTGGTGAGGCAACCTTTCTGATAGTAGCGGATGTTTTGCATCTTGATTCACTTTCCATCCGTTCTTTATTGTTTTATTGTAGCAGATCTATCGTAAATGAAGAACAATCTTCTTTGAAGAAGAGCTATTGTATGAAAGAGTAGCGTCTTCTGTAGTCACGCCTTTTTTTATTCAATCCCCTTTAAATGTTCAGCCGGTAACGCTTGTATTGCTTTAACAATATTGGTGCTATTGCGCTTCAAGTCTTTTGTTTAATCCATACTCCTTACCTCGGGCGTAGCAGCCTGGAATAGTCGGCTTACTGGCTTGCTACGCCCATTATGTTAATTGTATTTACTACAATAACATATCGCTGTATTGGTACTACCCTTTAGCTATCAACATGCAAAACGTCCCGATGTTATGTCGGGACGCTTTCTGTTTGGCTGTGCGCTGCTTCTATTAGTGTAAAAATGAATTCATTTTTATTTGCTTAGGAATCCATCGATGCCTATATATATACATGAGGCTACGAAAGTAGTTATCAGAAAAACCACGAAGGTTATCAATGCTATATTTTCCGAATTCCTGTACAATTCCTTATTTCCGCTGTATCTGTTATTTGCCGGTTTCATAGCTTAATGTTTTGCTTATATAATTAAAAAGGAATGCCCCGGGTATGCTGTATTGAATTTCAGCGTATTACAAAAATGTAGTGTAGAAAATTATTGTTAAAAACGGGGAAAAAGGAGGGCAATTTGATAATGTGCTGATTTGCTGATGTGCTAATGTGAAGTGAACTTGGGGTAACGGGTGAAAGTGTATGGTTGAGGGGGAGCGGTGGAATGTTGGTTTGCCGGGGACGGGGAGAAGTTTAAAGTGGAAAGTTTACAGGGAAGTGTGTGCGGCGATTAAGACAGGGCGGGGAAGACCGCTGTATTTCGATTTCGGCTGTATTCGGCTTGCAGCCTGCAGCCTGAAGCTTAAAGTATGCCGCTGTATTTAGCTTTCAGCCTTTGGCTTTCGGCTTTTAGCTGTATTCGGCTTTCAGCTCCTGATAACACATTGAAAACAAGTACATTCGTCCTGTTTTAACCAAAACATGACTGGCAATATACAGCTTATGCCCCCGCACTTTGGCGGGACCAGGCTTTGAGAGGGGGAGACAGGAAAATCCCGGAGCTCCCGGCACTTACTTACCGGGACGGGAATTAGCGGTATTATTACATACTGCGCAGCTCTTCTTCAATAAGATCATGGAAAGTGTTCTCTTTTTCCATAACCCAGTTTGGCAGTTGCTGTGGCAGAATTTTCCAGATGTCTTGTTCTTTTTGCATGCGGAACAGGATCCTGTTGCCCCTGTCATCGCTAACATCTACTGTGAAAAGACCTTCATTAGGGCCGCCCAGTTTCCTGAAGTTAAACTCCTTCAACCTTCCATTCACTTTCACCAACTTGGTGAAGTGTATATTTTTCTTTACTTCAATTCGCATAGTCCAAAAAATGTAACAAGTGAAACACAAAGTTAAAAGCAATTCTCATGCTACGATTATAAAAAGATATGATTTAATAAAATTTTACACCCCGCATGCAGGGTGTAACATCGCTTCCCGTCTGCATTTTACGTGATACATACACTTTTTGATCTTCCTCAACTAATACATATGTTCCAAAATGCTGTAAATTTTTTCCATTTTACATATAATGGTTTAGGAAAACCTAAAGTGAAACTATCAACGCAAAACGATTAATGCCTCAACCAGAATAACTAATGCCCGTTCTTCTTCATTTAAGCTTATACTATGTAAATATTACTCATTCTTTGCAAAGAGCATGATAAATATAAAACAAACGAACAGTCGGTAAGTTCATTTGCTCATTGAGCATACGCTTACCGGTGTCGCCTGTAGCGTATATTGAACCCCTTGCAGATATATGCGCTATAAGCTACAAGCCGCTGCAAGCTTCACGCCGCAAGAACGGCAAAATACAGCTAATAAAGCGCTACAAACTAAAAACTGACCTAAAACAATTTTGTCATCATCTCTTTATCATGCCCGTACACATCATCCCTGAAGTTTAAACGCCCTTCTTCATCAACCCAGGCGGTATAATAGGTAATGAACACTTCCGCCTTATTTTTCAGCTTTACTACCTTTTGTTCTTTGCTCTCCATGGCCTCCTGTATTTTAGTGGCATCCCAATTGGGATCATTGCGTAACAGGTACTCTGCCATCTTTTGTGCATCGGCCAGCCGTATACAACCATGACTGAACGCCCGTTTGCTTCTGCTGAACAAACTCTTGGCGGGTGTATCGTGCAGATAAATATCAAAACTATTGGGAAACAGGAACTTTACTTTACCCAATGCATTTTTTTCACCAGGCAGTTGCCTTATGTCATGAATACCGTCGCCATCCTTATCGCCCTGGTCTTCCATATCATTTTTTACAAGATAGTGCTCGTCTTTTTGGATCTCGGGCATTATTTCTTTGGTCACGATGCTGGGTGGAATATTCCAGTATGGTGCAAATACGATCTGGTTCATGGTACCAGTGAACTGCGTAGTGCTGTGCCCTTCTTTTCCTACCACTACATTCATGTCGAACACTTTACTGCCATTTTCCAGTACATGTAAATTAAACTCGGGAATGTTTACGAGAATGAGCGTTCCATTGGGCTGCGTGGGCATCCAGCGCATGCGGCTGAGATTGATGAGCAGTTGCTTTATGCGGTCGCGTACAGGCACGTTCATGGCCGTGATCAGTTCTTTGGTCACTGTGCCGGTGGGTTTCATTCCAAATCGTTGTTGTATGCTTGTTATGCCCTGTGCCAGCGTGTCATTGAAAACAGCCGATGTGTCGTTCCCCGGCATATCGCCGGTTAAGGCGAGATACTTTTTTAGAAGGGTCACCTCGGGCGCTGAAGCGCCTTTTTTCAATGGTTTCTTTATGGCAGGGATCACCGGCCAGCCGCCTTTTTTATGAATGTCGTAATACTTTTGCAGCTGACCTTTCAACGCTTTGTAGGAGACGTTGATGTCTTCGAAATATTTATTGTCTTTATGCTTTTTTGTGAGCAGGGAATCAGCCAGTTGTATGGGGTCGGTTTTTTTGAACGGAACGAAGCGCTCCAGTTCCTTGCGCTTTACATACCCTTTTTCAAAGTTTTTCATCGCATAACCGATAAGGCTTTGCGTAAGCTGCCATTCGGTTTTAAGAAAACCTTTATCGTTGGCGCCTACCGAAAAACTATCGGTCAGCATGCGGTTCATATTTTTTTCGAGTGGCCTGTTTTTCAGTGTGGTGTCGCCCGAATAGGTGAGGTAGTGGTCGAACAGGTTCCAGAAGGCCTGCGCTTCTTCGGTAAATCCATCGCTGTTGAACCAGGCGTACTGGTAATTGCGGGCATTGTAAAAGCTGATCATGCGGTTGGCGATTGAATCAGGCACCTGGTTGGCGGCGATATATTCGGCCAGCGAGGCGCTGTCGAAGAACAGGTCTGAATACGAATTTTCCTTTGTTATGGTGATGTCGCGCGTTGAGATATTCTTTTTGGCGGAATTACCGCCGGCATCGCTCCCTTCATTTGTATGCTCGTTGTTATTCAGGCAACCTGCTAAAAGTACGGTCCCCATCAATAGATAGAAGATGTGTTTCATGATCAATTGGTAATATAATTTCGTACCACTACCCGGCGGCGGCTGCCAACACCGGTTGCGCAGGCAGTTGCAGTCGCCCGTTTGTTAGTTGAACTAAATCAGTTGATTACTTACAAAAGGAGAAATGTCGTTGGAAGCGTTGTGTAGAATTTGTTCTACACTGCTGCATGTTTGAACAGACCCAATTGCAATTCATCGTACATCAGTTTCTTTTTGTTCCGGTGCGTTTGGCTAAAACCGCTATTAATTTCCGTTTGCGCAGGTACGGTTTTATTTTTAACCGGGCTGTTTCTGTTCGAACCATTGCATTTTTCGTCAGCGCGAACACCGCGCTAACAGATTTCACCTGTTTTCTGTCAGCGCGAACACCGCGCTAACAGATTTCACCTGTTTTCTGTCAGCGCGAACACCGCGCTAACAGATTTCACCTGTTTTCTGTTAGCGCGAACACCGCGCTGACAGATTTTGCCTGTTTTCTGTTAGCGCGAACACCGCGCTGACAGATTTTGGTATTGCGCTAACAGATTTTCGACATTTTTTGTCAGCGCGAACCCTGCGCTAACAGATTTCGGCTGATTTCTGTTAGTGCGAAAACTGCGCCGACAGGTTCTTCCACAATTAGAATCAATACCGTTACTACACTAACAATTTTCATATGTTTTCTCCCAATACGGTGGTTGTTTTCCGCTGCTTTTCATGAAAACCGCAATGGTTTATATCACTAAGAACTGTGAACTAAGAACTGAGAACAATGACTGAGAACTAAGAACTAAGAACTCTGAATTATCTTTAGCAAACAAAACACATCATCATGAGAAGATTCTTCCTGCTGTTCTGCAGTGTCCTGTATTATTTCTTTCCCGCCCAGGCGCAGTTAACTCAAAAACCGCCGCTCCATGGTAAGAACTGGATGGCCATTACCGGCAAGCCGCTGGCTGCAACCGCCGGCGCCGCCATTTTTCAAAAAGGGGGAAATGCGGTCGACGCTGCCTGCGCCATGATCGCCGCCACCTGCACCATGTGGGATGTGCTTAGCTGGGGCGGCGAAACGCAGGCCCTTATTTATAACCCGCATACAAAAAAAGTAATTGGCATCAACGCCCTTGGCGTGGCTCCTACCGGCGCAACCGCCGCCTTTTTTAAAAATAAAGGCATGAACTATCCGCCTGAATATGGTCCGCTTGCCGCGGTAACTCCGGGCACACCCGGCGGTATTTGCACCATGCTGGCCGAATACGGTACCATGAGTTTGAAAGAAGTGCTGGCCCCGGCCATGCAAATGGCGGCCGGTTACCCTATAGAAGCCCAAACCGCCAATAGTATGGAACGCGGCAAGGACAAAATAAAACAATGGCCTTACTCAAAGGCCGTGTTCCTGCCGCATGCCGGCGAACAGCGCGAAGCGCCGGAGGCGGGGGAGATCTTCAAACAAAACGACCTGTTCGAGACCCTGCGTAAAATGGTGGAAGCCGAACAACAGGCGTTGAAAAAAGGCAGGAGCCGGAAGGAAGCCATTTATGCCGCCAACGCCCGTTTCTATACCGGCGATATTGCCAAAGAGTTTGTACGCGGTTGTAAGGAGCAGGGCGGACTGATCACTGAAGCCGACCTTGCAAAATGGAAAGTGCAGATCGAAGAACCGGTGAGCGTAAATTATAAAGGGATTGAAGTTTATAAATTGTCGCAATGGACGCAGGGGCCGGTCATGTTACAGGCGTTGAACATCCTTGAGCAGTTCGATCTGAAAAACATGGGCTTTAATTCATCGCGCTATATACATACCGTTACCCAGGCCATGCACCTTGCATTTGCCGACCGTGATTTTTATTATGGCGACCCGTATTATGCGCCCCACGAGCCGATGAAAGGTTTGTTGTCGAAAGAATATGCAAAGGAGCGGGCGAAGCTCATCGATCCTGCTAAAAATTTATCGCCGGCGGTTCCGGGCGATCCCTATCCGTTTGAAGGGAGATCGAATCCATATAATAATTACCTGCAAAAATGGAGTGGCGACAAACCCCTGGCTGTGGCACCCGTCGATGAAAAATACCTCGAGCAGTTATGGCGGGGAACTACATCGGTTGAGGCGGCCGACTCGGCCGGCTGGGTGGTAAGTGTTACGCCCAGCGGCGGCTGGCTGCCCGCCTGTATTGCCGGCAAAACCGGTATCGGCATGAGCCAGCGCATGCAGAGTTTTGTGCTGGATTCGGTTTTTAATCCATACAATGTGGTAGAACCGGGTAAACGCCCGCGGGTAACGCTGACACCTACACTGGCACTGAAAGATGGTAAACCGTTTTTATCGTTTGCGGTTCAGGGTGGCGATACACAGGACCAGAACCTGTTGCAGTTCTTTTTAAATATGACGGAGTTTGGGATGACGGTACAGGAAGCGGTTGAGGCGCCGAATGTAAATACGTATCAGCTGTACCTGTCATTGGGCGGGGAAGACCGCAAACCAAAACCCGGCTCGATACTGCTGAACAGCAACACACCGGAGTGGACGCGCCGCGAACTGATAAAAATGGGATATAAATTAACGTTTGACGATCGCACAAGCGGCCCGGTTAACGCTATCTATTTCGATCGCAAACACGGAACATTCTGGGGCGGCTCAAGCAACCATGGCGAAGATTATGGGGTGGGTTGGTGAGAAACGTGGAAAATAAACTACAGATCATATTGTTACATATGTAAATTGACCTTATAAACCAGTGGCACAGTTTTGTTAATGTTATTAACAAACAGCAGTTTTTGAGATGTTTGAATATGTGCAATTGACAAAATTATGGATGTTTGAAATGATGTCAATTCAAAAATAACGCATGGAAGAATAGAGATGTGGTAGCACGCCGGGTGCCTTGATGGGCATCCGGCTTTTTTTTGTAAAAGGGAGAACAAAGTTATTCAGTTATTCAGTTGATGAGTTATTGAGTTACATAATGTTTTATCCATGCTATTAATCGCGGGCGAACTGAACAACTGAACAACTGAATAACTGAATAACTGAACAACTGAATAGCTGAACACTTAAAACTTTTTCTCCATTCCAACCTGTCTCCGCTGAGTCATTAGTCTTTTTAACAACTCCTGCTCGGTATCGCCAATATCGAGTAAACGGGAAATGCGGGTGAGGAGGCGGTCTTCTTCGATACTTACATCGCCGTCGGCAGTACATAGTTCAACACACCAGGAGAACAGCGCCAGGGGGCGAAGCGGTTTAATGATACTGATGAGGTACTTCAGGTAAATGTCTTCATCGGTGATCCCATTCACATACGATTTGTATTTCTGCATCTCATCTTTGAAATTGAGTTTTTTGTGCAGATCGATCGATACCAGTTTGTCGGAAATAGTATCCAGTTCCGATTCCCTGAACGAGCCGTCTTTCATGCAGCAGTAATAAAACAAATGGCAAACACCCTCTTCCGGGGCTTTAAGCAAACCAGTATACATATGTTAGTTGTTTATTGTGACTAATGATTCAACAATGATGCCATGAGGGGAATCGGCAAACATGAAATGTGAAACGGCAAACTTCAGCGCGGCCTTCATCGGTAATGGGGAAACGGCTCGAAATCCGGGCGGCGCAAGGTCGTAAATAAATCCCGGGTTTCGCGAGCACTTTCACAGCCTGCCCCGATGGAGCCGGGGTTTCACGTTTGCCGTTTCGCGAGGCCATTCACGATTGACGATTGCCGATGTTAATAAAGAAATTTACGTTTTTTGGCGGGAATTCCTGCTGAGAAATACATCAAAGTCTTATATTTATATCCCATCCTCATCCTGCCTTATCCATTCTAACGGTAATCTGCGAGCTCATCTATCTGGCGAAAGCTTTATCCGGCTAATTTTTTCTTTTCAATCATTAACTATGCCCATGACCCTATCGCCCCGTAACCAACAGGTCGTTGATGAATTTCAACGCGGCCATTTCACTGCTGTAAAAGAAATGTACGATGAATATTATCCTGCACTGGTTGATTTTGGTACGCAACTGACCCTGAACAAAGCGGAAGCGCATCACATAGCGCAGGAAACGTTCATCAAATTATTCCAGATGCGCCACCGGTTCGACAAGCTGCCCGACATAAAGGCATTTTTGTACATAACGGTTCGGAACATTTGTTTTGCTTACCTCAGGTCGGAAAAAGAAACCGCGCCTGCACCCGGTGCCGGCAGCGAAGTTGACTGGGAAGAACAATCGCTTATTGCTACCGCCCGTTTTGAGGAAGGGGCCCAACGCGAAGAGGCGATTTGTAAGATCACCAAAACAGTTGACGAACTGCCCGAACCGGAGCAAACGGTTTTTAAAACCATCTTTTGCAACAGGCTTACAATTCCCGATACGGCAAAACAAATGAAACTTACCCCGGTAGCGGTTACCCAGCATCGTATCAACGCCATCAGATTGTTGCGTGAGCGGCTGATAAAAGCCGGTTTGTTCTCGGCGCCGCTCTTTATTTTTTACGTTGCGGTTTTTTGCGGCGGGCAAACTGAATAGAAAATGCAATTATTATAAAGGCGGGCTTCCTGTTGATGGGAAGCCCGCTTTTTTATTTCCAGGATGGTTAAAAACTTTGATATTCAGCAAGTATGAAATAAACACTAATGAGTGCGCGCGCTGAAATGCGCCCCGGTAGCAGGTTACAGCGGGGCTAAAAAAATGCTAACCTCACTTTTTAGCATAAACGTTTGTAAGTTTCAAAACTTTTTCAGTACATTAGGCATCCAATCCGCTGTTAAATAATCCAGTACAAGAAAGAAGACCAAAACAATCAATTCGATAATTCGATAATGTGATAATGTGATAATGCATCACTGTCATGCAGTCCTATGCGATTCGACGCTCACGCGAGTATTCGCAGCAGCTGTATTCCATTATCAATTTATCAGCAGACAATGTGATGATTCGATAATACATAAACTGGCATGTAGCTCCTGTAAGATCCGAAGCGCACGCGAATGCATTCACTCCAGCTGTATTCCATTATCAAATTATCACATTAGCTAATTATCACATTAACATTTGCTTGTCAGTTAGTATTACAAACGGAATGCACGAATCATAGCAACTCATTTCCGCGCCCGTCATAGTAACGTGTGTACGCTCCTGCGCGCCTTCGCCAAACATGCGAAGTGAACGCTTTCGCAAGCTTCGGCTGCGCGAATGCGCCTTCGCAAGGCCATGCGAAACGCAGTGAATGCCGTGCTGAACGTTTATGTACCTGGTTGAAAGACTGGTATGTAAAACTTAACTATTAATGGCAAAAATACAAAACGAATGGGTGCTGAAACTGACCATATCCTACTACAACTGCTCAAAACGGCTGACCCCTTAGGGTTTAAAGCGTTATTCCAGCGATACTACAAAACGCTGTGCATACAGGCATATCTGCTTTTGCAGGACGAAGGCGAAGCGGAAGACCTGGTGCAGGACGTATTTGTAAAATTCTGGCAGGAACGCAAGTATGAGATCGTACAGCAATCGCTGGGTTCTTACCTCACTACCATGGTAAAGCATGCTGCTTTGAATTTGCTTAAGCATAAAAGCAGGGTGAACCGAAAAGAAAAGACATACCAGGAGCGCATCGAAATTATCGAGAATACCCACGTAATGGAAATACAGGAAACAGCTCAAATGGTACAAAGCGTTATTGCCCAACTCCCGGAGCAATGTAAACGTATCTTTGAACTGGTTTGCGTGGAAGGCAAAAAGTACCAGGAGGCAGCTGTTATTGCCGGCGTAACCGTTAATACGGTGAAAACACAGCTGCGACGGGCATTTGCAAAACTCCGTGAAAGTCTGCGCGACTATTATTATTTTACCGGCTTGTCACCCGTTTTATATATTTTATTGTCTTAATATATTTGACACCCCCCCTGATGTTTGAATAGCATACTTGCCATGAACAATTATATTGATATGAATGATGTCGAGCAACTCATAATAGATAAACTGACGGGCCACATTGGTGAGGAAGATGATTTACGGCTATCAGATCTCATCGCCCGGCACCAGGAGGTTGAACAATTATGGCAGCAGATGCAACAGGTATATGCTATGCGAAAGGCAGTGAGCTTCGATCAGTCATTTAATGTTGATGAAGCATGGCTGGCTTTGCAACAAAAGGTAAACATTCCCGAGCGGGTAGCGGAACCCGTTACCGATACCGTGGCTATGCCTGTGCGCAAAACAAATCCTTCATGGGTTCGCTATGGTATTGCTGCAGCCGCAACAGGTATTATCATCTTGGCAGTATGGTTTTTGAAAAGTGAGTTCAATTCACAGGAAGGAACAGTCAAAAGCATTCAGATAAAACTGGCCAATGGCAGCATCGTACAAACCTCTGCACAGGATTCGCTTGCCGGCTGGATGCAGAACGCCCGCAGCGCCAATATAAACCCCGGCGAATGGAATACGTTGACGGTGCCCGCCGGTAAAAGTTATTCTTTTAAACTGGCCGATGGCAGCAGGGTGTGGATGAATGCGGTATCTGAATTACGTTTTCCTTTATTGTTCACGCGGCCGCAACGTATTGTTGAATTAAAAGGCGAAGCCTATTTTAAAGTGGCGCACCAGGCCAGCCAGCCGTTTTGGGTGCAGGTGAACGGATTAAAGGTAAAAGCCCTGGGAACCGAATTCAATATTAAGTCATATAATGGTGAATCAACTTATATTTCCCTGGTGAACGGCTCGGTGGAGGTAGAAAATGCAAAGGGGCAACAAATTGTTTTATCACCCGGCGAATCGGTGGTGGTGGCCGACCGCAACAGCGCATTGCAAAAGGAAACATTCGATAACACCGTAGTGCTTGGCTGGATGCAGGGCCTGTACTATTTCAGAAATGAAAAGCTGCAACAGATAGCCGTCGTTGCCGAACGATGGTTCGATATAAATGTACAATTAAAAGATCCTTCGCTGGCCGCGCTGCATTTCTCCGGCGCTATGGACCGCAATAAACCGATAAATACGTTCTTCAATATGCTCGCCTCCTCGGGTGACATAAGGTTTAGGAATGAGGAGGGGAAGGTGATCATTACGCGTAATTAGTGGCAGGCGTTATTCGTGAAACCCCAACTCCATCGGGGAAACGGCAAACGTGAAATAATACAGTTGCCAGTTACCTGTTTCCCGTTACCGGGCCCTTAATGCCAGCTTCATAACTATCATTTCTGCTTTTCGCTCTGCCATTTGCCCAAATAACAATCCCTGCAATCAACTACGCTTAACCTGTATTACCCGGTAACAGGTGCCTTGTAACAGGTAACAGTTTCCGTTACATCAGTAGTATACGATTATCTATAAGCGTAAATGTCTTTCATACCAATTAAAAAAATAAAAATTAATTAACTGCTGTCACCCGATTCAATAGTTTCCTTGTCTAAATAGTATAACCGATACAAAAAACTAATTGTATTATGAGATTTCCCTCCGGACGTTGTCCCCACAATATCCGGGTAATGACATTGTTTTGGATATCCATAAGCATCGTGGCTATTCTATCAACATTACCCCTTTCCGTACTGGCCGATCCATCGCAGGAGTTCAAGGTAACCATCCGTGCCAAGCGTGCAGCGTTTAGCGAAGTGTTCAATGAAATCCGCCGCCAGACCGGTTTTGTGGTCTTCTATAACAATGATATTTTCAATGATAAGGAAAAGATAAGTGTGAACTTTGTCGAAGCCGGTCTCGATGAAGTAATGAAGAATTTATTACGCGGCCGGTCACTGGGTTATAAAATAGCAGAGAACTTTATCATCATCATAAAGGCCCTTGAAAAAAAGAAAGACGGAAAGGCCGGCATCGTTAATCCAACACCGCGCGCCAGCTTAGATACATTACCCGCCTATAAATTAAAAGGAAAAGTTACCGGCAAAGAGGAGGATGCCCCGTTGGGACAGGTGTCGGTGGAGAACCTGGGTGATCACAAGGGCGTATTTACAAATGGCAAAGGCGAGTTTATGATCAATGCGCAACCGGGTGACAGCATCCGGTTTTCATACGTAGGAAAAGCAGCGAGAACGGTCATTTACAAAGGTCAGGCATTTTTGAGTGTTGAACTTATCAATGAAGAAGAACGTGCGCTTTCAGAAGTGATCGTTACCGGTTTTCAGAATATCGATAAGAATAAATTCGCCGGTGCGGCTGTTCATTTAAAGGCCGATGAAATAAAACTGCAGGGGGTAACCGACGTAAGCCGCATGCTGGAAGGCCGTGCCGCCGGTGTATCGGTACAGAATGTGTCGGGCACATTTGGCGCTGCACCTAAGATCAGGGTGCGTGGCGCTACTTCCATTAATGGTGATAACAAACCATTATGGGTTGTCGATGGCGTGGTACTGGAAGATATCGTGAACATTTCGAACGACCAGCTATCGAGCGGCGACCCTACCACGCTTTTAGGTTCTGCTGTGGCCGGTTTGAATGCCAATGACATTGAAAGCTTCAACATCCTGAAAGATGCAGCTGCAACCGCTTTATACGGCGCCCGCGCCATGAACGGGGTAGTGGTGATCACTACCAAAAAAGGACGCGCAGGCAGAACTTCGGTGAACTATACCGGCAACTACAGCACCCAGTTAAAACCAACATACAACGATTACAATATCATGAACTCAGCGCAGCAGATGTCGGTTTTGGCGGAACTGTGGCGCAAGGGCATCCTTAATTCCGACCTGCTCGACAGAAGCGATATTGGCGTTTATGGAAAAATGTATGAGCAACTGAGCACACTCGATGCAAACGGCAATTTCGTGCTGAAGAACAACAGCGCTGAACAACGGGCCTACCTCTTACGATATGCAAAAGCCAATACCGACTGGTTCGATCTCCTGTTCCGCAACAATTTCATGCAGGAACATTCCATATCCATATCATCGGGTACCGATAAGAGCCAGTCTTATTTTTCTACCAGTTATTATG
>NZ_LWBP01000213.1 GCF_002078015.1 Niastella populi
TCAATTGAAAATTCATGACCGTCAACATCCAGGCGAAACTGATTACCAATAAAAGTAAAGCCTTTTCCCATCTTCAGAATAAACTCGGTTATATTGGAGACGATGCGATGCTCAATTTCACCTTCGTTATGATCATCACTTAACTGGAGGAAGTCCAATAGATACTTATCTTTAAAAAGTTCGGCAGCGGCAGTACTGCCTATCGTTTCAATTGTTGCATCAAAATTATGGTTCAGCTTGCCGATTTGCAGAAACAAGTTCTCTCTTATATGATGTTCGAGTACAGAAACTGACCAATACTCTTCAGCAGCCCTTTGTATATAAAACATTCGCTCTTCCAGGGCTTTACATTTATTAAGCAGAATTAAGTGGTGTGTAAAAGTAATAGAGAAAAAATTTGATAAAAGAGAATCCTCAATTTGTGTGGTCGCAGTATTCCAACTGTCAGCCTTAACACCTTGTAATTGGACCGTCAGCAACGGTCCAATTATATCACTTTGTTTATCAGCACTTTGCAATTGGACCGTCAGCAACGGTCCAATTGGATGGCTTTCATATGCCGTGTAGAATTGCCGCATTTTTTTGAGACTACTAGCAGAAAACCCTCGTAAATCGGGCATCTGATTTTTTAAATCACCAGCTATTTGTTCTAACACTTTATCACCCCAATTTTGCTCAGTGATTTTATCATAAAGTAGTTTGCCAATGTTAAAATATAACAACAGCTGCTCCCGATTAACAAGCCGAGCAGCAATGAATCGGCTTTGCGAAATGCGAACTTTAAGATCTTGTAATAACTGCGTATAATGTTGATTCGTTTGCATAGATTTTTGATTAATGGTTTTGTCTAATTAAAACAATTTTACCATCGGTTTGTACTAACCCCATTCCAATGCTTTTTCCACAGCTCCCAGTAAACGAAGTATTCAATTTTACAGGAGAATTTAATAGAGCGCTAAAGTGCAGCTAGTTTACCAGCATTAAATGAACTTACTTTTCAACCCCCTCATATCCTCCCCTATCTTCTTATCCAGGATCTTCGCATAGTGCTGCGTTGTGCGCAGGTTCCGGTGCCCAAGCATTTTTGATACCGTTTCAATTGGTACCCCGTTAGTGAGCGTTACGGTGGTTGCGAACGTATGCCGGGCAATGTGATAAGTAAGCGTTTTCTGCATTCTGCAGGCGTCGGCTATTTCTTTCAGGTAGGCATTCATTTTTTGATTGCTGAGTATCGGCAGCACCTGGTCTTTGTCCTGGCATTGTGGATGGTCTTTGTACTTACTTATAATTGTAAGGGCGGCGGGTAATAATGGAATGCGGGCGGAGATATCCGTTTTCTGCCGGCGGCTTACCAGCCATTGTTCACCATCAACGCCAATGATGATCTCGGAGCGTTTGAGCTTTTTTACATCGGCGTAGGCCAGACCGGTATAACAACTGAACAGGAAGATATCACGCACCACTCGCAGGCGGTCGGTAGGAAATTGTTGGGCCGCCAGAGCTTGCAGTTCTGTTTCAGTAAGGGCTATTCGTTCCACTTCGCGTAAGGTCATTTTAAAATTGGCAAACGGATCTTTTGCCAGCCAGCCATGCCGCACACACCGGTTGATCACCTTCCGGAAATTGGTCAGGTACTTTATGGTGGAGTTGTGGTTGCACTTCCGTACGCTCTTTATCCAGAATTCATACTCGCTTATAAACTCATAGTCCAGCTTACTGATATCAATATCGTCTACTTTGTACTTCCATTGCAAAAACGTCAGTGTATGCCGGTAAGCCGTTTGAAACCGTTCCAAAGTACCGGGTGCGTATTCCAGACCTACCAACTCCGCCATTTGATCATTGTGCTTTTTAAACACTTCCATCAGCATATACTTATGGGTCTTGATCTCCTGCCCATAGAAAACGGTTTTGACATTGTCGGCAGTTACCGGGTGGCCATGATGCAGCAATTGCTGCCGGGCCTCATACACCTTTCGTTGCAGCAGGTCGAGGTAAGAATTCAGCGACCGTACGTTCTCCGTTTTGCCGTCTGCCCTACCTGAATCCGAATTCCATTTGGCCGGATCCCACTTTCGCTTGGTGCTAATTTCACGGCTAACCTTGTCAACCGTAACACACAGGTAAATTGGCAATTCGCCTACACCCTTGTAATTCTTTGTCGTTTTGAGATGAAAGAACAAACCGAAACTCTTTTCCATAATGACGCTGCATTTAATGGTTTAAAATTACCCCAACGGGGCAGTTAAAAATTGAGTTCAGTTCTTATAAAGTGTTAATAAACAGCGCCTTGAGTAAAGATTCTGGAGTCTTTGTAAACTTAGGTATGACTCCACGGATGACGCCGGAAAACGTAGCCATAAAGTGCAGTAAAAACAGGTATGCCTAAAAAGCAAAAAACCTGCAAATCATTGATTTTGCAGGTTTTATTACTTTAAGTTTATCTCATTTAACTGAGCCGAGCGGAGAGAGAGGGATTCGAACCCCCGGACCTGTGACAGTCAACGGTTTTCAAGACCGCCGCATTCGACCGCTCTGCCATCTCTCCGGGGCAAAAATAGGTCGCGGAATTAAACTGACAAAAAAATATGAAAAATTAAGTTGGAATATTTTTTCAGCGTAACGATTACTATTTCAATATTTTGTAGTAATATCCGCGCGAAGATTTTCGCCATTTGACGGTTGTATCAAATCTAAAGACCCACGGAAATATCACCCGGTTTCTGGAATTTTAGCCTAAATATTAACCTGTTCCTATAACTACAACTCTTATGAGACAAAATCCCCATGTGTTTATCTGCTTGCTGGCCATCGGCCTGCTCCTGTTTTCGGCATGTAAAACAACCAAAACGTCACAAACCCTGGCAGCCAGCCAACCAGCTTCTTCCGGCAAGTGCGACCAGACGATCAAATACTATTCAGAAAAAGTCAAATCCACCACCGGACAGGAAAGCAGCTTCAATACCGAGATCACCATCAACCCGCAAAACCGCCTCATCAACATAGTGAGCGAACCGCCTAACCAGGAAAAAGTGGCCTTTACGGTAATAATAGAAAGAATTGATTGCGATTTTAACGCCGATCATTTGGTTGGACAAGCCCTCTACCCGGCTATATCAATCAGAAAGACGGCACAACGACCAAAATGATCCTTAAACTGGAAGCCAATGACGGCATCCTCACCTTCTCCCAGGCCAACCCCGAAAAAGAAGGGGAATTTATTGTGATCGTTTCCAGATGGGAAACCGTAAATGAGTAAATGAATTTGAACAATACCAATAACCTGTTTATTATTTCCGGCGGACCAGGCTCCGGAAAATCCCCGCTGATAAAAGCCCTCACCGACCGTGGACTTACCGCTATGCCGGAAGCCGGACGGGCCATTATCCAACATCAACTGTCCATCGGCGGTACCGCCCTGCCCTGGGCCGATCGCGCTCTTTTTGCAGAACTGATGCTTGGCTGGGATCTCCGTTCGTATCAGGAAGCGCTGCTGTTGCAAAAGCCGGTGCTGTTCGACCGGGGCATTCCCGACGTAATGGGTTACCTGCGGCTTTGCCATTTGCCCGTTCCGCCGCATATTGAAAATGCAGCCAATACCTATCGTTACAACCCGCGCATTTTTATAGCCCCACCCTGGCCGGAGATCTTTACCCAGGATAAAGAACGCAAACAATCTTTCGAAGAAGCCGTAGCAACTTATAAATTGGGTTACGAACTGCTGATCCTTCCAATGGGTCCTGTTAAGGACCGGGTGCAGTTTGTGCTGGATAATATGTGATCTTGCAAAACCCAACCTTATTCTTAATTGTAGTCACTTATTTATTTTATGCAAACGATCCTCGGCGCAAATGGTCAAATTGCCAATGTACTGGCGCGGGAAACACAAAACCCTTATAACCCTGGGGCTTATATGAAAGGCATAAAATTCTCCAAAAGCATTATCATCAATTGCAGTCAGGCCGAAGCATTCGATTATACACAGGATTATGCAAACCGGTTAAACTGGGATACCTTTCTTAAAAAAGCAGCATTAATTGAAGGCGCAACCGAAGCCTGCAAAGGAATAAAAGCATACTGCGTGGCAAAAGACGGCCTCGGTATGGTAACTGAATATGTTTCTTTCAACCGGCCCAAAGCAACCGCTATTAACCTGACCAAAGGCCCTTTTCTTTTTAAATCGTGGACGTTTAAAGAAAGTGGCGATTCAAAAACAGAGGGTCATTGTTTTGTATTCTTTCAACCTGCGTTTTCCCTTCAGCCTCGCTACTCCTTTTATCAAAAACTACCTCGAAGCAAATGTGCAGCAACGGTTGATCGATCTTAAAACCAACCTGGAAAGAAGAAACACTCAAAGCAGGCCATAACTCCCCTACTCTCCCTTCATCCATGCTACCTGCTGTACCGCGGTATGCGGCGCCGAGATGATAGCTCCATACAATTCCGGGCGCCGCGCATTTTTATACCTGAAAGCACCGGCCATATTTAGTTTCTCAGGAACGATCGTAGCAATCGCAATGTCATCGCCCAGGCGCCGGCATTCCGTTATCACATCTCCAAACGGGTCAATGATCATCGAGCATCCGTTCTTCAACTGATCGTCATCCATGCCGATGGGGTTGGAGAAAACGACATAAACGCCATTATCGTACGCACGTGCCGGCAGCCATTTCATCAGCCAGCTACGCCCTTTCAACCCATCAAACTCTGCGCGTAGTGTTGTAGGATCTTCTTCGCGTTTGTCCCACAGCGCCGGATCTACAAAACCCGCTCCCGGCCGGGGCGACGGCGTGCACATGGTGACATGTGGCATAAAAATAATATCCGCCCCCAGTAACGTAGTAGCCCTTACATTTTCAATGATGTTGTTATCGTAACAGATAAGGATCCCGCATTTCCAACCTAAAATCTCGAATACCACATAAGCATCACCCGGTGTAAGATGCGGGTTAATGAATGGATGCAGCTTGCGGTATTTGGCTACAAGCCCGTTCTTATCTACACATACATACGCTTTATACAGCGTTCCGTCGGCAGTTTTTTCGAACAGGCCGGCTAAAATAATTATATCCAGCTCCCGCGCAATCGCAATCAACTCCTGCACGCTTTCCCCTTCAGAGATCTGTTCCGCAACTGCTGTCAGTTCCTCCTTATTCAAATGCCGGGCAAAAGAATAACCGGTAACGGAACACTCATGAAATGCGATCACCTGCGCGCCCTGCATCTTTGCGGCTGCAGCAAGCTTTCGGATAATCCCGAGGTTGTACGCTTTGTCATTACTACGGTTCTCAAATTGCGCCGTAGCGATCTTTATTGGTTTCATAATGCAAAAGTAAAAACCGGCTGAAGCGGGGAATTGTAAAAAACCGACAAACTTATATCCGGAAGAAATTCAGTGCGAGCGGATGTACCTGTTCATGATACTGCTGCGGTGTTACCCCGGTGGTCTTTTTGAATTCTTTTGTAAAATGCGCCTGATCGAAGTAACCACTATCATAAGCAATGCCTGTCAACCGGCGCTTTTCTTTCATTTGTTGCAATCTTTTGGCGCTTATATTCAGTCGCACAATATCGATGAACCGTTTTGGAGAAATACCAATAGCCTGCCTGAATTTTCTTTCCAGCGTTCTTTCACTTACAAAAAGGGTTTGTAATAATAATTCCACAGAAACCAGGCCCTGGTATTGCACAATATAATTTACAGCCTGCACAATGATAGGATCAGGTGTTTTACATTTATTCATCTCCCGCAGCAGGAAATTATCGAGCCTTTGTACCCGTTCACTTAATTGCGCTGTCTTTATCAACGCCTGGCAAACATCCTGTACCCGGCTCCGCAGCACTTCTGCCGCCGGAAAAAAACAGTTCACCCATTCCGTTGCCGGAACACCCCATAAATGTGATGCGCCATAAGGCTGAAACACAACGACGATCCAGTTAATATTACCGGTGAGGGAAATATCATGAAATGTTTTTACCTGTCCGTATAACCAGCAGGAGTTTACGGCAAGGCCATTACCAACTGTGCTTAGAGCTGCATTACCGAGGTTGAAAACCATTCCGGTATTACCGTCTGCAAACAAACGATGTACTCCGCCAACCGGTTGCAACCCGTCCAGTACCAGGTAATGCCGAACGAGGTGCGCCAATGCCGGATGTGGTTTGATTTGCATAAAAGGGAGAATAATTGCAAATTAAACAACTTTATCCAATCAGGCTGTTATTCCACACCCCCCAAATGCTCATGAATATGCTTTTTCTCCAGTACACTACCGGTAGTGACATTCTTTAGCGAAACATGCGCTACCGGTGAATCTTTTTGCCCCAGTACCCGGGACACGAATTTTACCTCTCCGGCCGATACATTTTCGAGGAATACATTTTTTATCGGGGTTACTTTCTTTTCATAAGTAGGTACCAATGTGCGCCATTGGTACAACACATCGGTTTCAATGCCCAGCACGCCAAGGTCAATTTTGCCTGACTTAATATTGCTGACATAAATACCGTTCACGTAACCGCCCATGCGCTCAAATGAATTTTCCCGGTAAGCCATTCTCCTTCGGGAATAACCACTACCCCGCCACCGGCTTTATTTGCCCTGTCTATTGCGTTTGCAATTGCCTGGCCTGTTCTTACCTTGTCACCCTGTACCGCGCCGAGCTCAGCAATATTTATCCGCACACACACCTGCTGAAATTGGGCACTTTGATTTTCACCGTTCCATACGGCGCTTTTACTTTTATTTCACTTACAGTTATACAGGGTTTCTTTTCTTCAAATGAAAAAGACAAAACCGCAGCAGTAAATAACAGGGCTATTCCAACGTTCTTCATTATGGCAATTTTTCTATTAACGATTACTTTTTATTCGCTTTTGTTTCGGGCAAGGTGCTATACGCCTGTTTCAATCCACCCAAATCGATGCGGATCTCATCGAGCATTACCCCCGGATCAACGCAATAGATCCTTAATTTATGAAACCCTTTATCGAGATATGGCAATTGAACATTCTTTGCGGCACGGTTGCTTAGCACGTTCCGTTTCCATTCTTCGCTCCGGCCTTCGGTTTTAAGATCTACCAGGGTTAACGCACCGTCATCTGCCGACACCGCATACCGGTTACGGTATTTATTGTTTACCGGATGTGCAGGCACGGCAAATACGGTCATCCGGGGCGTTGCCGGCGTGAACGTATAAAAATCATAGTCCACATAATGAGCCGCTTTTTTAATTCTTTCGAGGTCAGTGCCCATTGGCTTTTCACCGCCAAGCGGCAGGGAGGCGCGTAATACGGAGCCGGTATATCCGAGATCATCATACCTGCTCCACTTAAATGGCCCTGGCCTGCTGCTGATCGCATTATAAGCTGCAGCCTTTATACAGATATAACCATTGTTTTCAATGGCTGTACCGGCGGGCATTGGCGGTTTGTTTAAACGGCAGGCCTGTACCATCAACTCCGCCTGTTTGCCATTGCCCTTAAAAATAATTTTACCCGACAGCTGTTTATCATCAGGCGCTTTGTTCCAGTCGATATAAACTTTTATCCGCTGCTGGTTCTTTCCCGGTTCCGCCAGTAACGATCCCGATGAGTGGGAAAGTCTTATCCAATCGGGGGCTGCGGCCGTCCAACTAACCGTTTTTTTATCACATAAAAAAATATCTACAAAATACTGTTGCCGGTAAATATTATCAAAAAGGGGTAATTGCAGTTTGACTGCATCACCCAATAAAGAAGAATCTTTTGTTACAAAACCTTCCGGTGCAATACCCCACCCGTCAGCTGCATCGATTGAAATTTCCGGCATAACCGGTTCTTTGAAAACCGGCAGATCGCGCGGCCGCATCGACATAATGTTTTTCCATTTACCACCTGCCAGGGAGTTATTGTAATATTCCGTTTCCTTAATAATGCTGTCATATGCCGCCTTTGACATAGCAGCGTAATCCATGGCACTTAACCGGTTTTGTTTCGCATAGTACATAGCTTTATCCCGGTACAGGAATTTCTTATTCATGTAAGAGGCGCATACTACAGGGTAATACACCAGCTGATAAAATGCCGCTTCGGCCGGCATGCCTGCCAGTTTACTCCGCCGCAATTTCACCGCTTTCTCCAATGCATCGTAGCTATCTATCCGCGCCTGCGCTTCATCGCCATAATAAAAATGATTGTATTGCGTAGGGGCTGTTTGCGTCGTTGGTTCCGTCCGGCTCCAGCCCATAAACTCGGGCTTTCGTTCATACATCAGTAGGTAGAACCTAAGCAGTATGTTTTCAATAGCTGCCGCCTCTTCCCGTTCTTTGCTGATGGTGCGTTTTACCCAATCACCGAGATGATGCCGATAATTACTGCCTGCTATTTTATTTGGGTCATACGCCAGGCGGAAAAAATAATCGGTGATGAACTCCAGCGGTTTTATATCACCCACATTCAGCACCCATAACCGGTTAGCCCCGGCTTGCAGGGCCTTCATCAGCTCTTCCTTCATTAAAGTGGGCGGCGTGGTGCCAAACCAGAGATAATCATGCGGGCGGCCCCAGTAGGAAGCATGATAATACACACCGGAACCACCGGCGCGCTTTTTTTCATTGTCGTTATTCAACCGGTGTATATACCCATAATTATCATCGGGCCATACCAGCGTAATATCGTCCGGCACCTTTAAGCCATTATCATAAATATCCAGCACCTCTTTGTAAGCTGTGAAAACCTGCGGAATGGAATCGGCCGGTTTGCCGCGGTATTTTGACAGCAGGTCGCGCTGGTCTTTAAAGATCTGTTCAAGCAGCGGAACAGCTTCGCTTTTATTCTTCACTCCTTCCATCCCACTGTCGTGCACGCCCCGCATACCCATACTATACAGTACGTCATTGGCTGTAGTTTCCTGCACGCGGCTTTCCCAGTAATCAAACACTTTTTCCTTATTGGTAACATAATTGAAATGCCCCATGGTCTTTTCATTCCATTCCCCTACGTTATTACGCAGCATGGGCTCAGCATGGGAAGAACCGATCACTATGCTATAATCTTCCGCCACCTTTTTATTGTCCGGGTAATAGAAGAACGCCTTTGTGCAGGGATGCATGGCGGGCCAGATGAGATTGGCTTTCAGCCGCAGTAGCAATTCAAACACTTTTGCATAGGTATTTGGACCAATATCGCCGGTTTCGGGTTCAAATGTTTTTGCCGCCCAGGGCTGCAATCCCCAATCTTCATCATTGATAAATATGCCGCGGAATTTTATGCGCGGTGTGGTAGAAATAAAAAGCGGTTGTTGAATGGTCAATGACCGTTGTTGCTTTACCGGCACATCGGCCCACCAGTACCAGGGCGATACCCCCAGTTTTTCCGATAAAGAGAACACACCATAGGCTGTACCGCGGGCATCGCTGCCGGCGACCACCAATGCTTTTGAGATCCTGCTACCCGGTGTATCGATCACCTGCAATGCAAAACATTCCCATTTGTTTTTTAACGCTGTAATCAGTGATGACTGCTTTCCGGTAAACTGCTGTATAAGCGGCGCGGAAATATTTCCGATAACGATAACATTCCCCTTTGCCTGTGCCCTGTCTGTGATCACCGCCGGCCGGCTGCCCGTTAACAGTTGCAGATCATTGGCGAGCAAATGCGCTGCAATAGAATCCAGCTTCGGCCCCGCCGTACTATATAAGATCTGTACCCCTTTCTCTTTATCGGTGAATGAGAAATCCTGTGCAACGGAAGCAACCGGTAATAAAAAAACCAACCCCCAAAAACAGCGAAACAACTGGTTCATACGGCAATTATTGACAAAATAACCTGTCAAATATAACCCGGCGGTTCAATTGGCCAGCCTGTACCATCCCGGACGGAATTCTCCCGGGAACCGCCTTTACTTCTCCTGAATGCGCCCAAAAAAACGTTAAATGCCGCCATTCATCCACACCGGTGTTTTGTACGGCTTGATTTTTAATGCTATTTTTAATGACTAAACCTGCAACGATATTCATGCGCTATCTATTTTTCATCCTGGCATTTGCGGTAACAGGCTGTTCGTCATCCGAAATAACGAACCGGAATTACCTTACCCACAGCAACGGCAACGGTAGCAGCACCAACCAGGTACAGAAAATTGAAATGCGCCTGAGCGCCTTTGGAGTTGAAGCGGACAAATACCCTTACATAGATGTGTTTATTGATTTCGATTCCGATTCAAGCTACTGCCGAAAACGGTACGACAATCCAAAATATAAAGACTCGGTTTACCGGCTCACAAAAGCCGAAATGCTCATCATTGCATCACTCATCGAAAAATCGGACCTGCACAAACTCAAAAAAGAATACACCGTCTCCAAAACAGATCAGCCTTCATCAAAAACCACCATCTATTTAAACAATAACACTTTTCAGTTTAAAGATTACGGCCTGGTGGCTGAATATCCTTTATCGGAATTGTATAAGATCGTTTATAAATACTAGCTGATCGTATGCTGATCTACTTCCTTTCCATTGATCTGCACCAGTTACCCAATTGTAATTCGTGGTATCTTTGCCGGTGAGTAAAGATGATCATGACTACAAGGCCAACGATAACATTCAAAAAAGCCACAACACCGGCAGATTTCGAAAACGGTAAACAACTGTTCCGGCAATATATTCAGTCGCTCGATTTTGAACTCAACTTTCAGGATGTGGACCGCGAACTGGCGGAAATTGCCATTGAATACAACGCACCAACCGGCGCCCTGCTGCTTGCCTGTGATGAGGATAAAACCATCGCCTGCGCCGGCGTTCGCAAGATCGATGGCACTACCGCCGAATTAAAAAGAATGTTTGTTGACCCCGCCTACCGGGGCCTCCAGCTCGGCCAACAATTGTTACAGCAGGCCCTCGGGGAAGCAAAGCGATCGGGTTATCGTTTTATCAGGCTCGATACCGTTCCCCGCATGAAAGCTGCCATCAAATTATATAAGAATGCCGGCTTTTATGAAATTGACGCGTACCGGTTCAACCCCATCACCGGCGCTATTTATATGGAAAAAGAATTATAAAAAAGACCGCCCCGAAAAAAATCCGGGGCGATCGTATCTGGATATAGGCTTCGGTGTTTGAGGGTATACCTGCTATTACGCGATACCCCCGAGGTTTAAGGCAATTTCATCAGCCGTACTTTAAACGCTTTCATATAGTTGTTCGTGCCCGTCATGTCGGCCTGCAGGCCTACCGATACCTGGGTACTGGCCCCGGTAACGGTAAATTCGAGCGTATTATCGGTGTTTTTTGCTATTGTACGGTATGCTATAGCCGAGGTGGGCACATCGCCGATATCGGGCAAACTGGCGCCGGGGGCAACCGTAATGTACTTGATGCCTCCGCTGGAGCAATCGCCTGCCGTTACGGTCAATATATACTTTCCGGCCGGCAGCGCGAATGTCTGGTAGATCTTGCCATTGGGAACAGGCGGCATTCCACTCCATGCTTCAATAGATAGCGCTTTTGACGGCAACCAGCTGCCATTGTCGAGCCCGCCTATATCATTGCCGCCATTTCGTACATCCGGGGTCGTGATCCAGTCGGCAGGCGTTTGCCACCGGCCCGTTCCGCCGTCTGAATTGGCAAAACCCGGTCCGGCATTTTTCAAATAAACACCCGTTACATCGGCTTTCACCGTCACATGCTGGTACTGGCTGTAAAAAGTATCTATGGCCAGGGTATCGGGCAGGTACAGGGTACGGTATTGAAATGTCGTTCCGAATTTATAATTCTTCAATACCGTTTTACTGTCTGTTCTGTTTACAAACGCCGTTTGCACGTTGTCGGAATTGTCGGTATACTTCAGCTCACTACCCAATGCGCCTGTACTGGCGTCGAGGATATTCCAGTCGAGGCTTACCGAGTCGCCAGCAAACAGTCCGTCTTTGAGGGTGCGGTTCAGCAGTAAGCTCTTATACACTTCGCCGAATATCCGCCCGGTGATGGTTACATTAACCGACCGGTTGCCGTATTTATCGATGGTAACGAGGGTGAACGTTTTCACGCCTTCTTCCATATTCTTCAGGATGGCCCTTACCGTATCCACGCCGGCTGTGCGGTTAACGGGCAGCACGAACGAATCGGTTCTGTTGTTCCAGTAAATGCGCATTTCCGTTATTTTAGGATCGGCTATGAGCAAACCGGAAAGCATGATACGGCCGTCGCCGGGATGCGCTTTTACCGAATCTATTTTCCCGGTGTAGGTTATGCTTCCGCCCGAAAGGTATTTGTCCTTGTAATCATCCATCTTTCTGCATGCGACCAGAACGACCGCAATGCTCAACAGTATGGTTACGTATGATTGGGTTGTTTTCATTTTTCTCAAATTAAGGTTGGTGTTATAATGGCTTGCCATAGATGGATATTTCACATCCGGTAAGCGTTTGCCGCAAACCGCTCCAGTTATACCTGTGCCTTACCCTGATATATCGCACAGGCGGCGCCGTAATGGGAATTTCCCAGCCGCTGCCTGCTTTTCCGGCTGCCACGTCATCTGAATTCTCGGTACCATAAGGCAAACCGGAGGGTTTTGTTTCGCGGCATTCCGCCAGTTTCGTCCAACCGGCCCAACCGCCACCGGGCGATGGGTTGTTGGTACCCCACAGTTCGTATACTTTCATACTGGCGTTCTCAAAATACCGCGGGTCGGGGTAATGCCACCAGGTGAACCGGCTCAACTGTGCGGTAACGCCCATATCGAACGTAAACCATACGCCATTGGTCGTATCAGTAATGGTTTCATAAGAACAAATGGCAGAGCCCCAGCCGCTGTACACGCCATCCCACAGGTGACGCATCTGGCGGCCATAGGCATTTACGGGCAGGTCGCCGGGCAGCAGGTATTCGGAAAAACCCGATTTCGGGATCAGCGTTTCGAACAGCGGCGCCAGTTCCGCAAAAAGCGTATCGCTCTGGTTCTGGAACTGGTCGCGGATATAAAAAGCGAAACTCTTTTTTGTGGTGTCCATACCCCGCAAACTTTGGTTGATCGCTTTCAGTGAACTGTATACCGCCCCATACTGCGCCCATTGCCCGAACTGGTCTTTCAACAGCACGATGATCGAAAGCGGTTTGGCGTCGGGGTTGACTGTCTGAATGTTGATGCCCCCGAAAGTAGCCGCCACTTTTAAACTGTCGAATGACGACAGGTAGGCCGGCATCAGCGGCTTAACAGTGACTTTATAAGGATCGGAAGCGACCTCGCTTCTGTTCACGGCATACAGCGATACCACTGTTTCACTGGTATCCTTAAAACCGTCGACCAGCAGGTTATTGGTATAGAACGAGGCTTTTGCTTCCCTTTTCACGCCCGGTCTTATTTCATAAACGGCTTTTACATACAGCAGGTCTTCATCACCGGGCAACGTATAGGTGATGCGGGCCTCCCCTTTCAGGTTTTCGACCTTTCCATTGCTAACCGGTGCAGGCGGTGTGGAGTTATTCTCCAATGGACCAATATCATCCATTTTTTTGCAGGCCCCAATGCCTGCCGCCAGCCCCAGGACCCATAACAGCGGTTTATATATTCCAGGTTTCATGTTTTATTCGTTTTGCAATTGTTAATTGGTTTTCATGCTCAGCGCTTATTATTTTCAATGACGGTTTACCAGCCTGTATTTTGTACCAGCATGGGGTTAACCGAAATTTCGTATTCCCTGATGGGCCAGAAATAATCGCGCGGCGCTATGAACTTTTGCGGATAAATATTTACCACACGGTAATAGCCCGCTGCTGCAGCCTGTGTGCGGTCCCAACCGGTGATCGGTTTGTTGAGCTCAATGGCCGCTTCCTTCCAACGGCGCAGGTCCCACAACCTGCTTCCTTCAAAGGCCATTTCTATCAGCCGCTCGCGGCGAATGATCTCCCGCAGGCCTTCTTTGGTCAACGGTTTGCCGGGACTGTTTGAATACTGGCTCCAGGAAGCCACCACGCCTTTCAACCCCGCTCTTTCGCGTACCCTGTCCAGATAAGTATATACATCTTCAGAAGGGCCTGCGGCCTCATTCTGGGCTTCTGCGTACAACAGGTACAGGTCGGCCAGCCGGAACATGGGCCAGGGATAGTTTTCAGAGGTAGCACTGTTAACGGTACCCGAAAATGCAAACTTCCAGTTCACCAGCTTTTTTATCCAGTAGCCTGTCATGTTTATATAATCGGTATTCACTTCGTTCATCCGCTGCCCCTGTTTGGCTTCTACTGTATAGGTGGCGCTGTCGCTGCCCGTTATACTGTTCTGCATATACCAAACGCTGCCATCGAAACCGAGGTCGGCATAGAACCTTGGTTCGCGGTCGAAGTTGAGCCGCGCCGTCTGGTAACCCGTTGCCAGGTTAAACCGTTCTGCCGGGGTAGCCGTTCTCAACTCTGTAAAGTTTGAAAAATTGTAGGTCTTGTCTTCATTGATGGGCACTCCATGATCGGTGTAGAACTGCTGCGCTATTTTCAATGGAGCGCATAACTGGTTATAGGCGGCCAGGTTGATAGGCGCCCGCGGGTCTATCTGGCCCATACAAATACTTTGAATGTAATCGGGCGACTGACTTGTGAGCGATACATTGCGGGTAGAACCCCAGATCAGTTCACTGTTCCATCGTTCGCATATGGCATTACGAATGCTCATTTGCACCCTGGTGGTATCGCTCAATTTATTCAGCCCCGTGAATTTGTATAATTCCAGCCCCGCCTGGTGCGCCACGTCAATGGCTTCTTTGGCAGCCGTGGCAGCCCGTTGCCATTTGGCGGCATCATAAGCAGCGGAAAAAAGCGACTCTCCGTCCTGGTTCTTCAATGCACTGAAATCGTTGTTGCCATTGAACAGCGGGCTGGCGGCCATTACAAGCACCCGGGCTTTTACGGCCAGCGCAATCGGTTTGGTGATGCGGCCGGCTTCGTTGGCAACATCTGTTATTTTCATTGGCAGTTTTTCTGCGGCATCATCGAGCAGGCTAACGATATAATTCACCACTGAATCAACCGGCGCTCGCTTCACCCGCACCTGGTCGGGCGTTGAAGAGATGGGCAGCGCTTTTTCTGCTATGGGTATGGGCCCATAATTCCTGAGCAGGTAAAAATGGTAGTAGGCTTTCAGGAATTCCACTTCGCCCAGCCACTGGCTGCGCAGGTCCGGCTCGAGGTCGTATACCTTGTTGGCATCGCTTATATTATCGAGAAAGATATTACAATGGCGTAAACCGGCGTACAGGCCGTTGGTGCCATCCCAATAGTTGGCAAAGGGATTTACCTTGTTCTGGTTGCCCTTGGCAATATCCCAAATGGTGTTATTGAAAAATACGCCCGATCTCGGCAGCCAGCACTCATCACCGGCCATAAAACCAATGGAGGTGATGGGTTGGTTTTCCGTTGGCAGAAATGAATAGCAGGTGAAGAGGTATTTTTCCGCTTCCCGCTTTAAGGTGAACGCATTGTCTATGGTTACCACGTTATCGGGCACCACATCGAGGTATTTGTTACACCCGAAAAGGGCAGCAACCGTAACCACTGCCGTGGTGAGTGCCGTATATTTATTTGCAAACAATCTCTTTTTCATATACTCTTTTTGCTGTGATCAAAAAATGGTTAAAGTGACAGGCGAAGTCCCAGGTTAAATGTTTTCTGAACCGGGTAACCTAACCCGTTACCGGCCATCTCGGGATCCCACATTTTAAAACGGCTTAAAACAAACAGGTTGGTGCCGTTGATATAAATACGCCCATTTCTTAAATGACCCATACGCAACAATTTTTTTGAAAAGTTGTAACCTACCTCTACATTCTTACAGCGCACAAATGTTCCATCGCGCATCCACCAGGTAGAGGTTTGGTTATTGTTATTGATAAACGTTTCGCTTAACCGGGGCCACAGTGCATACAGGTTGCGGTTGTCTTCGCTCCAGTGGTCGTCCGCGATCACTTTCAACAAACCGTTCTGGGCGCCGCCATTGAGTACAAATGGCGAAATATTTTCGGCATTGATGAAGAAGGAAGAGCGGGCCGAACCCTGGAAGAAAGCGCTTACATCGAATCCTTTGTATCCAAAGCTGAACCCGGCTCCATAAATGATCTCGGGCGAGGTGGGCAACCCGATGGGAACCCGGTCGTTGTTGGTAATTTGTCCATCGCGGTTCACATCGCGGTACCTGATATCGCCGCCCATATACGTGCCATAGTTCTGGTAAGGCGCATTGGCCACTTCTATATCATCAACGAACAACCGCTCGGCTACCAACCCCCATACCTGTGTTAACGGGTGGCCTATTCTTGAAAGATGCTGTTCGTGCGCGCCATAGGCAGGTTCTTCATATTTTGAAAACTTAGAGGTGGCATAGGTCATATTTCCCCGCAACTGCAACCACATATCGTTGCCGAAGCTCCTGTTATAGTCGAGCGAGAAATCTACGCCCTGCGCGGTGGCTTCGCCCACATTCGCTTTGATGGCCGACTGCAGGCCCATGGTTGAAGGAATATAAACGCGGTCCATCAATATATTGGCCTGCTTCCGCTTCCAGTATTCGGTTATTACATTGAACCCGTTGAAGAGATTGAACTCGAGCCCATAGTTCTGCGTATAGGCCTTCTCCCAGGTGATGTCGTAATTTTCGTACCGGCTGATGCCGATGCCCGGGCGGTAATAGCTGGTGTTATTGCCAAACCTGGCTCCGCGGCCATCGTTGTTCAGGTTGATCTCCGACAGGTAGTAGAACCGGTCGCTCGATGCGCCAATCTGGTCGTTGCCCACCAGGCCGTACGAAGCGCGTACGCGCAGGTTCGATACCACATCTTTCATTCCCTCAAAGAATTTTTCGTTTGAAATATTCCAGGCTATACCGGCGGAAGGGAACAAGCCATAACGGCTGTTCTCATAAAACCTCTCGGAACCGTTATAACCGAAATTTAATTCAAACATATAACGGCTGTCGTAGCCATAAGTGAACCGGCCCGACAAACCCTGGTTACGGTAAGGCAGCGAGAGCTGCAGGGTACCACCGGGATTGCCCTCGAGGTAGTTATTGAAGAGTGTGATGAGCATGCCGCCTACCGCATGTTTACCGCCAAAGGTGCGGGCATAATTGAGTGCCGTTTCTATGTAAGAACGCGAATTCTGCACTTTCAGGCCTTCTGCATAATTCAGGTATTCCGTTCCCTCCGAAATACGGGCAAGCGTAACTGATTTTCCGCCATCGATCGTATTGGCCTGGTAGTAGTAAGGGTTGTATTGCCGGGTAACATCGAAATACGAGTACCGGTTGGTATAGGCCATTACGCGCCCGTTAAGCCCGGGGGTAATAAAACCCAGGTCCTGCTTCAGCTCTACCTGGGCCAGCATGCGCGATGAATTGTATTGCTTATAACCCCGAACGGCATTCGCAAACGGGTTCAGGTACAACTGGCCCGCAGAATAATACCCGGTTACAGCATCGGCCGCCTGGCCGGGACGGGGTGCGTTACCAAACAGGGGGTGCGTTACCTGGGGAAGAAAGGTTTGCGGGTATACCGCCGGGAACAATACCGGGTTGCTCCACAACGCCTGGTTGAAGATAGACCCGCCCCCGTCAACCGGGCCGCGGTAATCATCGAACTGTCCGTATACGCGAACAATTGCCTCCGTTGTTTTGGTAAGCTGCAGGTTTACGTTCGAACGCAGGGTGTAATTCTTCAGTTTTACATTGCTGTTGAAGTTATTCAACTCGGCCACTTTCAACACGCCGTTGTCGACGTTATAGGTGCCCGACACATAGAACCGCGCGAATTTGGTGCCGCCCTGCACATCGAGGTTATACCGCTGGTTAAGGGTATAGTCTTTTATCATCATCCCTATCCAGTCGTTGCTGGGATATATGAGCGGGTTATCGCCTTTTATGGTACCGTCGATCTTCGTTTGGCTATACGGTATGGGCGCCAGCGGGTTCCGGGTGAGGGCCGCCTCATTGGCCAGCTTCATATAGGTAATATTGTCGGTGAATTTGAAGTTCTGGGTATTGCCTGAGAGCGAATTTTCAACCCTGAAATTAAACTGCGTTTTCCCTTCATTGCCGCTTTTGGTGGTCACCAGCACCACGCCGTTAGCGCCCCGGGCGCCGTATACCGACGTTGCCGTAGCGTCTTTCAGAATGGAAAAGGCGGCAATATCATCGGGCTGCAGCCGCGCCAGGTCGTTGGTAGTACTTTCCATACCGTCGATCAGAATGAGCGGATCGATCTTTCCGCCGGAACTGAACGAAGTAATACCCCTGATGAAGAAAGAGGCGTTATCGACCCCGGGTTCTCCCGTTCGTTGATACGAGATCATACCCGATAACCTTCCCGCCAGCATGGTGGTGAGGTTGCTCGTTGGGCCTTTCAGTTCTTTGGGGTTAATGGTGGTAATGGCGCTTACCATGCTCGATTTCTTCTGCCTTCCCCCGAAGCCGACAACGATCACATCGTCCATGGCAGAAGCCGAATGTTTAAGAATGATACGCAGTTTACTTTCTCCGCGGATGTCCTGTTCGTATTTGTCGTACCCGACAAAAGAAAAGATCAGCGTGCCATTGGCAGGAACGCTGATACTGAAACGCCCCGTTGCATCGGTTACAACCGATACTTTGGGGTCACTCTTCAATGTTACGGTCACATTGGCCATGGCTTCGGATGAGTCAGACACAACAGTACCCGTGACTGTTATGTTCTGCGCCATAGCCGGCAAACAAAGGCAGGTCATAAGCAGCAGGGCCATTACAGGTAACGGCCAGCGCTGTTTGCGCTTTTTACTTTTCATATGCGTGTTTTGGTTTTATACAATCGTTAGGGTATGGACCGGCGATGCAATTTATTTATCAATGCATGGTAAGGCTGTCGAGGATCGGTTTTTCCAATGCCGACAATTCCTGTTTTCCGGTTTCTATCATTTCAAGTACTATCAGTTCATTCTTTCCTTTTACCAGCCATTCGGCAGGTATGTACAGGGTTTGCTGCGGACCTACATTCCAGTAACGGCCGAGGTTATGGCCATTCACCCACACCACGCCTTTGCCCCAGGCACTCATATTGAGGTAAGTATCGCCGGTTTTCTCCAGCATGAAGGTTGCTTCCCTGATAACAGGAGCGTTTGCTGACTGAGCATTATGCTTTGCCGCCTTTATCACAGGGGCCTTCGTAAATGGCAAAGAATAGTTCTCCCATCGCTTCAGTTCTTTTCCGTTCAGCCAAACACCTTTGGTAATCCCTTTTTCATTTTCAAGCAGGAAGGGACCGAAGTTGATGCGGCCCAGGTTCTCAACCAGCAGATCGAGCACTACGTTTCCTTTGGGTAATGTGATCATTAAGCTGTCCTGCCCTTTACACCGGTCGAGCGTGCCCACTGTTTTCCCGTTGACCATCACCACCGCATAATCGCGCAGGTCTTTTATGACCAGCATGCCCGAAGCGGGGTTCTTCAACTTTGTACGGTACAATACATATCCATACGCCTGTTCCAGCTTTTCAAAACTTGCAGGAACATCGCTGCGCTTCGGCGCCGGAAGAACAGCAGTAAGCGGAATGCTCTTATTGAATTGGATGTGAGGAATGGCAATAGTTGGTTTTGCCGCCGCTACGTCTGGCAGCGTATTGCCTGCGGGCAGGTATTTCTTTATCACGTTCCGGAACTCAAAAAACTTATGCGTAGCATTGCCCGCTTCATCGAGCGGCGCGTCATAATCGTAACTGCTTATCTGCGGTTCATAAGGCGTGTTGCCTTTATAGTTGGCGCCGTTCATGAAATTGCGGGTAGTGCCGCCATGGAACATGTACATGTTTATGGAGATGCCTGCAGCCAGTACCGAATCAAGCGCTTTGGTATATTTATGGGCTGGAACGATATGGTGTTTTGTTCCCCACCAGTCGAACCAGGCGGGATACCATTCGGCTATAAAGTACGGGCCTTTTCCATTGTGATTTTCATTGATGAGTTTACGAATGGCGCTGGGTTTGTCTAACCCGTTTACCGCAGGCAGCAACCCGGGCAAATGCCCTTTTACCAGGTCAGGCGCCGGATCGCAGGTATACAGCAACCCATCAAAACCCGCTTCTACAAACAACTTTCGGTTCACCTCGAGGTATTCTTTATCGCTGCCGTAACTGCCATATTCATTTTCAACCTGTACCATCAGGATATTGCCGCCGTGGTTTATTTGCCAGGGCGCCAGCAGCCGGCCTACTTCATGAATATATTTCCGGTATGACGCAAGGTACTGCGGTTCCGTACTGCGCACTTTCAGGTCGGCGGTATTCTGCAGCCAGTAAGGATAACCGCCAAATTCCCATTCGGCGCATACATACGGGCTGGGACGAAGAATGACCCATAATCCTTCTTCCTGCGCTATCTTTACGAATTCAACGATATCATTCTGCCCGTTGAAATCAAAAACATCTTCGTGGGGCTGATGCAGGTTCCAGAAAATATAAGTGCCTATCGTATTTAATCCCATGCTTTTCGCCATTTTCACCCTGTGGCGCCAGGCTTCGCGGGGAATGCGGGGATAGTGCATTTCACCCGAAATGATCTGGAACGGTTTGCCATCCAACAGAAAAACGCTGTCTGACAATTCAAAGCTGTGTTTCGTTTTTTGTGCGAACACAGCCATTATACACATTGAAAATAATAATACAAGTCCTACATGTTTCATAATCATTTCCTTTTTTGATCTCCTATGTATTTAACTGTTTTACAGTTTTGCTAATTCCATTTAGAATGATGTGATCCGGTTTATTGAAATACCAGGTTACCTACCTCACCGCAGGGCCGGCACTGTGAATGAAATGTATAAATAGCTGGTAGAAAATAGTATGGCAACCCGGAACAGCCGGCGCGCCGTTTAAATAAATGTCTGTTTGACATAAACCGCATGACATAAAGTATTCCCGGGGAATACCGGGTTACGCATATCAGGGCAGTGCTTGCGGGAAGAGTGGGCATGGCAACCTCGTCGTTGGTTTTGGGTTTATCGTTATGGTTACACGTAGTAGCAGTAGAACTGATGGCGAATGACCATGTAAAATAGTGGGGATTATATTGCGGGAAGGGGGGTAAAATAATATAAAACGGGGGGCAAAATCATAATCTCTGCGCAACCGGGCAGTGAGGTGTATTTGTAATTAACAAGGCAGGCATTGTATGATATTTACGGATATATACACAAAACATGCTAAAACATCGTACCTTACTCATGATTTAGTTCACCCCCACGCACATCGATATTCCCTTCTTTCCAAAATACGTGAAAAACACGCCTTGTTATTTTTCCGGATCAACGTAATATTAGCAACTTGTTCATTACAATCCGCCCCGTCTGATATGTAGCGCATAATCTTCCTGCCTGCGGAAACGCCATTTGTAAACTCAAAACGTAATGACATGGCCAAAACTGTAAAAAACACCCCGGCAACGCCGGCTGCTGTACACAATGAAACAACGCTTTCTCCTGCCGCCCCTATGAGTAAAGGGTATTTACCGGTTACAAAAAGCCGTAGCGCCAGTGGTGAATCAAAGCTCACTCCGATGGACCCCAAACTGCAACAGGCTATTTTGTTGAACCGGAGCGGTATAAAAAAATCGCCAACCAGTTCAACCAGCGAGGATGAACTGGCCGTTATTGCCAGTGTTACCAGTGAAAGCGCCTGGAACGAGCTGACCGAAGTGCGCAACCCCACTTTAATAATTGCAGCAAGGGGCAGCGAGCCTGCAATAGTTACAGGCCGTATACCCATTAAACGAATTGAGTTCATTCGCAACCTGCCGTTTGTAAAAAGCCTGAAAGGCGCCCGCCGTTTAATACCGGCATTACATAATACGATCCCCGATATCGGCGCCAACAAGTATGCGCCGCTGCCAAAACAAACGGGCGGCAAAGGCGTACTGGTTGGCATCATCGATTTCGGTTGCGATTTCGCAC
Source organism: Niastella populi (assembly GCF_002078015.1). GTDB lineage: Bacteria > Bacteroidota > Bacteroidia > Chitinophagales > Chitinophagaceae > Niastella > Niastella populi. The sequence goes on from NZ_LWBP01000213.1 coordinate 21,929, forward strand.
ACCAGAATTTCATTGATAAAAGCGGTAAAACCCGCCTTGTAAAATTCTGGGACCAAACGGCCACCAACAATGGCAACGAGGTTCCTTACGGCCGCTTACACGCCGCCAACGACATCAACAAAGCGCTTAAAAGCACCAAACCATACGATGCCCTTGGCATTTCCTTATTCACCGGGGCGCATGGCACCCATGTAATGGACATTGCTGCCGGCAATGGCCGCGGTTCAGGCGCACCCGGCGTTGCACCTGCCGCCGACCTTTTGTTCGTACAACTGAGCACCAGTAATATTCCATGGGATGGCCCCGATGTAGTGGGTAAGAACTTTGGCGACTCGGTGAACCTGATAGAGGCCATCCGTTATATTTTTGATCAGGCCGGCAAGAAGCCCTGCGTTATCAATATCAGCCTGGGCACCAATGGCGGACCGCACGACGGTTCTACCCTCGTTGAAAAAGCCATCGATGGCATGCTGCTGGAAAAACCGAACCGTGCAGTGGTGATCGCCGCTTCCAACTCGCATGATGATGGCATTCATGCGGCAGGTAATGTACCGGCGAATGGCACGCACGATCTTTCGTGGCTGGTTGATGGCAACGACTTTACCGAAAATGAAATGGAGATCTGGTATAAGGGAAGCGATCAACTGTCGGTTGAGCTCATAGACCCTTCAGGGCAAAGCCTCGGAACGGTTGAACCCAACGAAACCGGGCAGGTTAAAGACACCAATGGACATGTGCAGGTTGTGATCAGCAACCGGTTACACGACCCCAACAACAAGGACAATGTAATAGGCATCTGGCTGAAGGAACGCAACACGGGTAACTGGACGGTGCGCCTTATCAACCACACGTCAAAAGCGACACCTTTTCATGCATGGATAGAACGCGATGATTCAGGCCAGTCGGTTTTTGGCGGCGCCAGGGACAATTCGCATACGCTGGGTTCCATTTCATGCGGCCATAAATCAATTACCGTTGGCTCGTATGACGCCACAAAGAAGGCTTTTCCCATTTCGTGGTTCAGCAGTGAAGGCCCAACGCGCGACGGCCGGAAGAAACCGGAGATCTCCGCCCCCGGCAGCAATATTCTCGCCGCCAATTCAACAACCAAAAAAGAGCGTATAATGATGTCGGGTACCAGTATGGCAGCGCCGGCAGTTACCGGCAGTATTGCCCTGTTGTTTGCCGCTGCGGCAGCCAGAAACAAATCACTGACCATTGATCAACTGCGTGATATCATTACAAAAAAAGGCCGCACCGGCCCGCCGGATAAAGTATGGGAAGCACGTTTTGGGTTCGGCCGCATCTTTGTACCGGCCATTATAGGTTTATTACCCGCCGCGGTATCTGCCGCCAGTAAAGTAAGCAAGGCGTTTGAAGCCGAACCACCGGAGCTGATCAAAAAGCGACATAAAAAACCAATGCTTAAAAAAACAAGGAAAGCAACACAAAAGAAAAGGAAAGCGGCATTATAATACAACACACATTAAAATCCTGTACTGGTTGAAGCAGTACAGGATTTTTTCGTATATTACAATATGGAGAAGCGCAAACTAGGCAAGTCGAAAACAACAGGAAAGGCCGCATCGGCAAATAAGGCGAAGGCGGAACTTTCTGTGATCGTGTATGTGCGCTCAGCCAAATACGTGCCCGACTGGATCGCTGTACGTGAAAGGATCACCGACAATATTTTTACCGCAGATATCAGTGAGGCTGAACTTGCAAAACTCGAAGCCGATGAACAGATAACATCGATATCGATCAACCAGCGGCTCAATTCACTGGAATAATATTTCACTTACCCGTTAAATTCAAAAGGGTGGGTTCTCCTGGGGGGAATTCACCCTTTATCATTTAACGCCCGCCCCCGCCACAAAAAAAAATAAATTATTTTGTTTAGCCTGTCCAATTGGGTTTGTCCCGGTCATTATTGATGTATAGAACACATTCAATACTGATAAAATACAAAACATGAAACAAGGCATCAACGTTTTTGAAAAAGGACAACGCGCATTAAAAGCACTGAACACCCTCGGAGCTTATTGTCAAAGGTCGCCGGTTGAACAAACGCTGTTAAACCTGGTCTACTACCGGGTATCGCAACTCAATGGCTGCGCCTTCTGCCTCGATATGCATTCGAAGGACCTGCTGGCCAACGGCGAAAAAGTACAACGTTTGTTTGTGCTGAATGCCTGGCGGGAAGCACCGTTTTACAGTGACCGTGAGCGCGCTGCACTGGCCTGGGCCGAAGCGCTGACACAGTTGAACGGCAGGGTCGATGATGAAACATACAATGAAGCACTGCAACAGTTCACAGAAGAAGAGCTAATAGACCTCACCTTTGCCGTGATCGCTATCAATAGTTATAACCGGGTAAATATCGCATTCCCGAACCCGGCTGCGGTTGGATCTTATACGCCGGGACAGTATGAAGTTCATAATTCTTAGTTTCGAGGCGCACGATTATTATCTATGCCGCGCGAAATTCAGGTTACAGGTTGCATGGTTCGCAGCGTGTTCAATATTCGGGTTGTCAATTATTAATTTTGAACCCCGGAATTAAAGCCCTGGAACCTGCACCCTGGAACCCGTAACTGTTCACTATTTTCAATATGTTTCACACTATTAACAAATAATCACAAACAAAAAATAAGCTTTATGCAGGAATTCATGTTAATTTTCCGTCAGCCGAGTTATGATTACAGTAATGTATCGCCCAAAGAAATGCAGGCTATTGCGCAAAAATGGCAGGACTGGGTTGGCGGTTTAGTAGCCCAGGAAAAATTCGTTTCCAACGGCATTCGCCTCGCCAGCGAAGGAAAAGTATTGAGAAAAGGCGGTGTTGTTACCGACGGGCCCTTTGTTGAGATCAGGGAGCTTTTAGGCAGCTTCTGTATCATAAAAGCGGAAAATCTTGAAGAAGCTGTTACGCTTGCGCATGGTTGTCCGGCCCTCGATGCCGATGGCAGCGTGGAAGTAAGACCATTATATAAGTAAAAAAAGGTGAGCCGTCTGCCAGCCGGGGGCGGCTCACCTTACTATTAAGCTCTATGGAGAAAGCATTCGAATCGTTAAAACAATTGTTCCAGCAGGAATTCGCCAAAATGGTGGCGGTGATCAGTAAGCAATATGGCCTTGAACATATTGAAATAGCCGAGGACATTGTAAGCGATACATTTCTTACCGCCTCCGAAACCTGGGGCATGAAAGGCATGCCGCCCAACCCTGCCGCCTGGTTGTACAGTGTTGCCAAACAAAAAACGCTGTACCATTTCAGACGGCACAAGATCTACGAACAAAAAGTGATACCCGGTGTAAAAGCGCTGCAACCTGCCAACCAGGAACCCGATGCCATGAACTTCAGCCAGCAAAATATCCGCGACAGCCAGTTGCAAATGCTGTTTGCCATTTGTAACCCGGCCATTGCCAGCGAAGCGCAGATCGGCCTGGCCCTGCGCATCCTGTGCGGTTTTGGCATCGATGAAATTGCCGAAGCCTTTCTCACCAATAAAGAAACGATCAACAAAAGACTTTTCCGCGCAAAGGAAAAACTCCGCAACGAGAACGTACAACTGATGCCTATCGACAATACCCTGAGCGACCAGGCACTGGCCGAACGGCTCGATACCGTATTGCATATCATCTACCTGCTTTTCAGCGAAGGCTATTATTCACAAACGGAAAATACCATTCTGCGGAAAGACCTCTGTGCAGAGGCCATGCGGCTGGGTGTTCTGTTGATCGAATACGAGCGTACCAACCAACCGAAAACAAACGCCCTGATGGCGCTGATGAGTTTTCATTCATCGCGGTTCAATGCCCGCGTAAGCAATAACGATACGCTGGTATTGTACGAGCAACAGGATACTTCCCTATGGGATGCCGCGCTGATCAACCAGGGTATTCACTTCCTGAACAACGCTGCCAGTGGCAATGAAATAAGTTCTTATCACCTTGAAGCAGGTATTGCCTACTGGCATTGCATAAAAGAAGATTCGCCGGTTAAATGGGAAAGCATTTTACAGTTATACGACCGGTTGTTGCTGATCAACTATTCACCGGCTGTTGCGCTTAACCGCCTCTATGCCCTGTACAAAGTAAAGGGAAGCGCCACCGCCCTGCAGGAAGCAGCGCAACTGCAGGCCGTCGAAAACCATTTTTATCATTTACTGATGGGCGAACTGTACACCGGTACCCATGCGGAAAAGGCATTGTCACATTATCAAAAAGCATATACCCTGGCAAAGACCCAAACCGAAAAGCAGGGCATTCAGGAAAAAATAGCCATGATGAAGTAGGAAATTTCCATCTTAAATCCCTAAATCATCAATAGTCTTTTTCTTAATTTTACGCCCGCATTACATGAGCCCATAACCTGAACCGCATCATAAAGGCGCCTGTGCCGGCGTTTTAAGACTATTGACGGGCTGGTTATGCGATCAAATAACCGTACCATTAAATTCAATCACCTTATGAAATTCTCATTACTGATCGTTTACCCTATTGTAGTTGCCGTTTTTTCCGGCTCCCTGCACCTGGCGTTCAATACGCCGCCCAAACCGCCCGCCAACGATCCAAAACCCAAAGACTCAATAAGACGCTCCTCCCTGTTCGATATAGAAGACGTTGAACGAATGAAACAATTCTTCATTGCCAATGCATCGCTGAAAGAACAACCCAAAGATAGTAACTGGCGGCCGGGGTTCAGGCATAAATGCATCAATACGGTAAGGGCAGGGCTCGATCTGTTGCTCTTTGGCGAATCGTCTATCCCCGACAGCCTATACAGCCGCAAAGCAGTTTTCAATGGTTATTATTTCAACAACGACATCAATGCGCTGGCCAAACGCCTGCGCGATAGTCATTATATCCGCAGTTATGATACGGTGCGTTTTTTAGCAGTGCGCAAAGGGCAATGGGTGCCTATAACAAAGGCCGACCCGGTTTCGCGCGGGTTACCGCCGGAAGCAATGGAAAGAAGTTTGTGGAATACCTTACTGGCGCGGGTAGGCAAGGAACGCGGCTTCAGCGTGTTCCTGGTTTCCGTGTGCGATGGCTATCATGCAGCGCTGTTAACGCTCGACCACCGCAATACAGCCGACCTGAAGGTGTATTGGGCCGATCAAACGCATAAACATCCCTGGCGCTTTTTTGCCAATAAAAAATTAGAAGAAGTGCCTGGTAAGTTCGGCTGGGAAGTAATGCATGCCAATGGCCCTGTTAATATTACCAAAGGCAGTGTGCGGGGGCTCGACAACTACATGCTGTACGCCAATAAAAAATTCTGGTGCGATTGCGGCCGCGCCGGTCAAAAATCCGGCGATTGCTGTGCAGGAAATTGTTTTCCGTATATAGAGATCTGGAGATTGCAGCGATGAGTTGCCGGGTAGCAGATCCGGAGTGCCGGTTACCGGTTGCCGGTTCAGGTGATAATGTGATAATGAAATACAGCTTTTGCTGCAGATGTCTGAGAATTATCAGGCTCGCGGAAATGGCAGCATTATCAAACTAGCTAATTGGTTTACCCTTTCTTCATCTTACCGGGGGGAATGCCGAATTTCTTTCTGAATGCGCTGTTGAAATGTTGTACGGAAGAATAACCCAACTGGTCGGCTATGTCTTTGATGGGGATATTGCTGACGATAAGATCGCGCGCCTGGTTCAATTTATAATCGGTAAGGTAACCAAACACGGTATTGTTGAACAGCGATTTGAAACCCTGTTTCAACTTGAATTCATTGATGCCGGCAACCTTTGCCAATTCGGTCAGAGAAGGCGGTTGGGCGGCATGTTGCAACAGGTATTCTTTGGCAAAATAGATGCTATCGGTATCGTGCCCGGGCTTTACAATTAAGGATGGCGTATGATCAGTGGTATTGAGGGCGTCTTCATACATCTGCGCCTGCATGGCCAGCAATTCTATACATTTCGATTGCAGGTACAACATTTTCAGGCCACCGGTAAGTTTTACATTCATGATATCATGAATACACTGATGCATGGCAAATGAAATAGGCATATTATCGCGGCTAAGGTCATTCTCATTGCCTTTGGCAATCAATTCGGCAAAGCGCATGAGGGAAGGACAACTATCCTTTGCCAGCTCGAGGAAGAAACGGGTAGTAAAATGCACCTCCATGAACTTATAGCGCATATCGCCACCATATTTGCCGGTACCGGCCAGCACCGGCGTATAGTGCATGTTATGTTCGTTCGACCTGAAGTAATATTCTTTGCCAGAGTGCAGGTTCTTCATTACGCCATCGCCCTGTAAGGTAAAATGCATTTCAACAAGGTCGATATTGCCGGTTATTTCATAATTCAAACGCAGGGTTTCATACAGCCGCATATCGCCATACACAATGTAAATACCTGAAAAAGCCAGTTGTACCATTTCAGCATCACCGAATGGAAAGCTATATACGTCCCTGCGTTCAGTAACTATCGGCTGTTCAACTATAGCCTGGCTAAACACATCCCCTACCTCGTACATCCTGCCCTTTTCATCGATAACATTAACACCCATATAATCCGTTTAATGTAAATCTTTATCCGTATTATATAAAAATGCCCCGGAAGCCCCTTTCTATTTTTGTAAAGGTAAAATATCTGATCCGCAAATAAAACATATACCAATGTTTAACATATCTAAACGTTCAGGCCAGTTGCAAGCGGAAGAGCCGGATAACTTCTATTTAATGCCTTTGACAGACAGCGACCCTGAAATAATGGTACAGGCAAAACAGTTGTACAACTATCAAACCACGCATCACTTCTTTGCAGGCGATGAATCAACGGTAGAGATCTTCAATGCCTTAAAAGAGATCGCTTTGCACAATGGTCATGAATATTTCGGCGTACTTGAATTACACCCCGACTATGAAGCCGTACTGGCTATGTTGAAACTGCTCGTTGACAGTGTACCTGAGCTTCCGCAAAAACCGGCATACAACGCCATTGAATGGATGGATGATATGCATCCCAATTGCTGGATGGCCTGGAAGAATGCCACCTTCTATTTATCGGGCGGTGAAACATTGATCGATAACTTCCAGCAATACCTTTTGCAACGCAGGGTGCACAAACAACAGATACGCATAATAAAATTATAAATAGAACGCAATTAACACAGGGCATTCAGCAACAGCGGTCAGTAATTGGTACATCCCGTTTGGTAAATACCATGACGGGCCCGGCCAACTTATTAATTTTATTCTAACAGTGTTCTAATACGGCAGGTAAAAAAAGGCGTTTGAGGTAAAACTCGTAGGAATACTATTGTTATCCAGTTGGATAAGTGTTACTTTCATCCTGCTCAACAATATCATTATCCTTTTAGTCCCAAATCCTATGAACACCTTGCCGTTAAGCGATCAATCGAAAAAGCGCAGTCAGCGCATTACTGTATACCCTAACCTGGTATCCCAGGGAAAGTTCTGGTTGCAATTGTACAACATTGAAAAATGCGTTTTTACCGTACAATTATACTCACTGGCCGGACAACAGGTATTTAAACATTTCCTGTATCACGCCGAATTACACTCCAATCACACGGTACAACTTCCACGCCACCTTGCCCGGGGCATTTATAAGGTAGCCATTCGTTATGGCGACAATCATTATGTGCAGCCGATCGTAATAGATTAGGCAAAAGGCTGAAAGCGTAAGGCTGAAGGCCAGCCTCCGAAATAATTTCCACCCGGCTAATTGCAGACAGCTCGAAATTTTGGATCCAGCCTTTTGCCTTTAGCCTTAAGCCTTAAGCAATAACCCCTACCGGCGAACCAATACAAATATTAGTTTTGTATTTACCACTCAATAAGTTGCAATAGCAATTTGCCAATCCACGTTTTTGATAACACAGGTGCAACGCCATTGGGGCCGGCAACCTGTACAAAACCAATAATAATACCTATAAATACCATAATCATGGCCTTGTATCCCGATATGAAGATCTTTATTGTAGACGATGATATATTCTGCCTGTCACTGTACGAACAGTTTCTGCGGAATTTGGGCTATACCAATATAATATCTTTCAATGCTGCAGACGATTGCCTGTCAGAGATCAAAGAGCAACCCGCGCTTGTGTTTATGGATTATAACATGGAAGGCATGAACGGTATCGAAGCGTTGAGAAAGATAAAAGCCTTCGACCAGCGGATACTGGTTTATATCATTTCAGGACAGGAGAACAAACAGGTTGCCATGGAAGCCCGCCAGTACGGGGCCATGGATTATGTGATCAAATCTTCTTTAAGTCCCGATAAAATGGCAGCTATTATGCAACGGGTTGAACAGTCGTATGTCCCTTTGCAAAAAGCCGGCAAGAGATCGTTTTTCGAAAAAGTAAAATCAGGGTTGGGAATATAAAAATTCCTGCCGCCTTATAAACTCGTTAACTGAGCCAATACTATATGCTGAACAGGGGCGTCCCGGGTAACCGGGACGTTTTTTTTGTTGCAGTTTGAAACCGCACCATCACCTGACTGCCGTTTGTACATAAAAAAACCATCCGCCTGAAGACGGATGGCTGTACTTGTCCTTGATCCTATGTGATTGTCCTGTACCTGTTCTATTCCCTATTCACAATGCATTTTATAAAAATTTGACGCGCTTACTCAATCGTTACCCGGCGCGAAAATTATATGTAACAGACCCTGGTTAAAAACTATTGCGTGCTTACCAGCCACTGAATATCGTTGATGGTTATAATATCTCCTGAAGTGGCAGATGAAGCATAGAGTTCGAAATAATCGTTGGGGCCTATATCAGTTAATGAAACCACTGAAGAAAACTGGAAAGGCTGATTCTGAGTGGTGATCCTGAGGGCGGTTTCACCATACCGTACGCCCGATTCACCATTCTTCACAATACCAATGGATATGGTTTTATTAGGATTGCTTACCGACATATTTCCTGAAATAATGATCGTGCCATCTCTCCTGTTTTTGGGCAGATAAGTGATCTTGTTGCCTGAAACACTCCATTTACAGGCGGTGGTACCAACGGTTCCCGTAAAATCGCTCACTTTATACCATGCATTACCGGCTGTTAAAGTGGTTGAGGCTGTGCTGTTAATCGAATTGATGGTACAGTTAGGCCTTTTATCGCCCATACCTGCATTGCTTTCTACAATGGCGTTGGCATCTCTGCCATCGGTACGTGAAAAATCAAATCCTTCAATATACTTACCGGTATTGTTCCACGAATTTCCTGTTATGGAAACAGTTAAAAACGTAAATGCAGACGGATTATAAACAATAGCTGTATCGGTTCCGGCGTCATTATAATACCCGCCGGAAGCCAGCTGAATGATGGCATCTGTTCCCTTATTTAAATTCACGCCACGTTTGCAGCCGATAAAATCGGTTTCAGCTACTTTTACGACTACACCTGATGCGCCATGAACCAGTATACCATTATTGTGTGCATGGGATATATCGGTTTCGAACACCCACAGTTCGGCATCTGTAGAATCCAGGATGGTGTTGTAAAACCGGTCGAAAGTGCAATCCTTTACTTCGTTGTAGGTACCCGTGCCCACCAACCTGATCGCATCTTCCCCTTCGGCTGAACCATAGCCCGACAGCAAAGTGGCATCAAACTGTAACATTTTAAAATTACAATCCGATAAGCACCTGAACATTGGTTTTCCGGCAAGCCCCCCTGCAGCAGCTATCGTTGAATTGCCATACGACAATCCCTGAAAAGTAAGCGTATATGGCAGATCAATAACAATCGTAGCGGATAATCCGTATATTTCTTCACTCAGCCTTACCACGGTGGGGCCGGTCATATGCGCATTTAAAAATTCTATCGCCTCCTGCAGGCTGGTCCAACTGCTGTTGGCATTTACTTCGAGCGTATGCGCCGGCTGATTCTCTTTATTTTTTATAACCCAGTTACCGCCGCTGGCAACAAAAGTTTGAGCAGCATAGCGCGTTAAGTTTGAAATGGTATCATTGTCGATGGTAGCGCCGCTGTTGCCTTTGACTGTTACCAGGTGTACATGCGAGCCAACGTTCTTTATGGTAATGCTTAAGCCATTGTCTGAAGCGGTAATGGCAGGCAATGTGAGGGTAATATCGTTACTGGCGAGTACAAACGTTTCATTTTTCGTAAGCGTGGCGGAAGCTGATTTGGAAACGGTGTTCAGCTCGCTGGTTGCCACCAGCCGCCAGGAAGTTCCGTTCCAGTAATAATACCCGTCGGCCAGCGAACCTCCGGTGCTGTACACCAGCATACCGGCCGTAACGGCGCCGGTCAATGGCGCAACAGAAACGGTGCTGTTCAATGCTACGCGCGGCGGTAAAAAACCTTTATTGGTGCTTTCGAGCTCGAGGAGCGAATTGGGATCGATCGTGTTGGGATTATCGCCGATCTTTACCTGGGCATGGGTGCACACGGCAAGCAGCGAAGCAAATAGAAATGCGAAATGGTGTTTCATAAACAGGATTTTAAGACATCCAAAATATTGGACACGCTAAATAACGCAACCTTGTATTCGTAACATGATATCCATGTTGGTTTCCAAAACAATTTAAAGGTTAACCGAAACAGGCATAGGTGGTATTGCTTATCCTGGTTGACGAGTTGACTTGTTGACTAGTTGACGAGTTAACGAGTTGACGTGTTAACGAGTTAACTGGTTAAAAGGTTGACAAAGGGTTGACCCGATGAAACCGGAGATGGTAAGGGTGATGTCGTTGTTAGTGGTGATGCTGCTGCAAAAAAACAGGTTGACGGGTTGCGAGCAGGTTGTATTGCCGATTCACGTCTGCCGTTTCACGCTTATCGATCTTACTTCCCGAAAGGCGTAGTCCTTCCGGTTGTTTCGTCTTTAACCAAGGCCGGTTGTTTCCTCTTCTTATGCGTCCACTCCATCGTAACGCCTATGATAAAGTTCCTGCCGCTATTAAAGGGCTCGAAGGTATATAAAGGAATGGTGAAGCGGTTGAATGTAAACCCAACCATAAAACCCGGTTGCAGCTCACTGCCGGCAAACCGTTCGTGGGTATGCTGAAGGGATAAACCGGCATACAACCATTTCAGGCTTTGATAACCTACCTCAGACCAGTTATACACGAAATAATCGCCGTACAAACCGGTTGATCTTGAATATTGTGATTGCGAAGAAAAGAAGAAATCATTCAGGTCTACATCGATATTCAAACCCGTTGAAATGCCCTGCCATCGCCCCAGCGAACCGCCCAACATGGGCACAACAGAATAATTGAATGCGTTCTTTCCACCGTTGAAGGCCCGGCCGAGATACAGGGAGAAAGTTTCAACATCTTCGTAATTATACCGCGCTTCGGCATACCAGTTCTTTGAGTGCTGGTAATGCATCACAGGCATATATAAAGAAGGCTGGCCTGTATTTATGACATGGTATTGCTCAAACATTACCTCCGACTGGGCTAATGCCCGGTTACAGGTAAACACGAGGGCGATCATCAATATGGAAGCAAATGCTCTCATGCTGCATATTCCTGCTCCATCGGCGCCACTTCCTTTTTTTCACCCACAATTATTATGGGTGCATTTATCAGTTTATCGAAGATGGAGATCTCTTTAAGGAACGGGTTCCAGTAAAAGATCAGCTTTTCAATAGGTTTCCACAGAATTACCCAACTGAATACATCGAGCGCATTGCTGAATGCCGAATGAATGCGGTGCTCTACATTAAAGATCAGCGGCATTACACCCTGGAAGAACATTACGACGATCAAACTGAAGGTCAGCAGCACCCAGTTGCGTTTTTTGAACTTTTTGAATTCGGCTTCCCTGATCGATTTTTTTAAGGAGAAATGCCGGCGAATGGCATGTACCAGCGGATCTAAATATTCTTTATCAGATTCATTTACACAGTTCAGCTTGTAGGTAACGGTTGAATATCTTTTAATGCTGGGCGCATAGTTCATAATATATTCCTCGAACTCCTGGCTCAGCTGCCGTTTATAGATAGGCGCCGGGTCATTGGCATTGAAGTAACTATCGATGGTTTGCTCGTTGACTTTTAGAAATATATTGATCTTCTTAAACAGCGGATTGCTCATAAGCTGGTTTTTCATTATTCCGGGTCTGATGCCGGCTAGGGTACTAGCTTTAAATAACGTGCAGGATTACCGTATCAGGATGTTGGTTATACGGGTTATGGAAATAATAAATATAAGCACCTACAGGATGCGTGTAATTGTAATTAAAAAAAAGCAGCAGGCCAAAGAACGATATTTATATTCTTAACCCATGCGTTTAGTCAATGGCGCAACGACGTACCTGCGGTTTCGCCGATGGCAGGCATCAATTGACCGATGAAGCGCCTTCTTTTACAGGCGGCCGTAAAATTTTCAGGGGTCATAAAACAAAAACCCCGGCTAATCGCCGGGGCCAAACGTAACGCACGAGAAAAAGCACTGCCCATACCTATTTAAATGCATTTACGCGGTCACGTTTTTTGTAAGTTGATGAAGTCGCTTATAAAATAATTGCAGTTTCCAAGGTGTGCCACACGTTGAAAGTGTGGCACACCTGTCAATCCTTCAACCCGAGGTATGCTTTCACCTCTTCGTAATTGTTCCAGTTGATCTTTTTATCGGCACGCACATGCGCGCCGCCGGGGATCAGCACATAGCGGTACTGAAGAATTTTATCGCCGGTTGTTGGATCGGTAACGGTAGAAGCATTCACGTTTGCATCGAGCTCGATAACACCTTCCAGAAAGAATGGCGTGATCTGCGCATTTCCTGAACGGTATGGCAATACAGACACCACTTTCTCGGCAGGCGTTCCCAGGTTGATGTACACTTTCACTTCACCGGTACTCAAAAAATTATCGGTAAGTTTCGGTTCCTGGATCACGGTAAAATAAATGCCACTGGGTTGGTCAAGCTGAAAACCAAGATCGAGCCAATCGGAATACATTACATTAGCTGTACCGGGATCACCCTTCGTTCCCTGCGATCCCTTTTCACCGGTGTCGCCTTTGTCGCCTTTTTCGCCCTGCGGACCAGGGTCACCTTTTTTACAGGCCGTAAAGGCGAGCGAAACGGCCAGCAGGTAATAGAATAAATGGTGCAGGTGCCATTGTTTTGTGCGTTTCATGTTCTTGTTTTTATTTAGTGTTTGTGATAAATGATGCTTAGCGTAATACTTCAACCCAGCCCGTATACAATTCCTTATCGCGGCCTTTTTTGATGATATAATAATAGGTACCCGTTGCAACCGGTTTGCCATTGCGGTTTCCATCCCAGGGTTCGTTATAACCGCGGCTGCTGAAAACGGTTTGTCCATACCGGTTATAGATCGTCAACTGGCAGTCGGGGAAGGCCCTTAGCCCGGGTATCACCCAGCGGTCATGAACGCCGTCACCGTTCGGGCTAAAGGCATTGGGCACCAGCAACACCTTGTCTGCGATCACGACATATGCGCCACGACCGACGCTGTCGGTACAACCAATTTCATTACGTACATACAAGGTGACCTGGTAGTTCCCGGGCTGTTTATACCAATGCACAGGTTCACGATCTACAGCCGAATCCCCGTCTCCGAAGTACCACCTAAAGGAATGAGCATACTGTGAATTGTTTTTGAACTCAAATGTTGCCATACTTATTTCAATGGGAACATTTACATCAGGCGTATTGTCGAAAGCTGCTACGGGCGGCGGCAGCACTTCAATATTATTGGAACCGGTAATGATCGTTGTACACGCTGCCCCGGCCGATGCCGTCAGCGTTACCGGATACACTCCCGGCGATGTGTACAGGTGTACCGGCTGTTCTTCAATACTTTTTTCGTTATCGCCAAAATCCCACATGTAGAAATCGGCCTGTTTCGATTGATTGGTGAACTTCACTGCTACCGGCGCACAACCGGTTATTTTATCGGCAATGAATGCTGCTACCGGCAAGGGTGTTACCGCTACGGCCTGTGATGCCGAGGCAGCGGCGCAAATACCATCGCGTACGGTGCATACAATTAATCCGTTGTTGTTGTATTTTATTTTGAAAGGGCCGTCACCGGAACCACTCAGTACATTGCCCCCACCCCAGTTCCAGTCAGGCGCAGCTGTATTACTTTTACTGCCGGTGAACTGAACGGTCACTGTATCGCCCGCACAGATGGTTGTTTTATCAACCGAGATGGCGGCAACCGGCGCTGTTGTTACGGTTACAGGATGCCGTGCAATACCCGATATGCATCCGTTATCGGTGATCTGCAATTGTATGGTGTATGTTGCGGCTGTATTGAACAGGATATTGTATGGACCGGCCCCGCTCCCACTTTGTACGGCTGCACCGGCAAAACCATTCCAGTTAAATACCGCCGTTCCCGTGGCGCTGCCGGTAAATGTTACGGTTTGCGGTGTACCGAGGCATACAGTTGCCGGGGTAACCCTGAATGCTGCATTGGGTATGGGTTTCACCGTAACGGGCACGCTGGCGGTTACCTCACAACCAAAGGCATCCTGTCCGCTTATGGTGTAGGCGGTAGTTACCACAGGCGACACCGTTATATTGGTTCCGCCGATATTGCCGGGGTTCCAGGTGTAGGATGTCAACGTACCACCCTGCGCTATTACCGATAACGCCACCGTTTCACCGGCGCAAATGGTTGCCGGCCGGGCAGTGGGCCGTAACGATACGATCGACCGCCGCGTCACTTCATCCTGGAAAACGGTTAAACAACCGTTGGCGTCCCTTATAACGCAGTTATAGATCCCCGGCGGCAGGTTGGCAGCCGTTGCCGTCGTTTGCACCGGCGTAGTGTTCCAGTTGTAGGTAAATGGCGCTGTACCACCGGTTACCGTCAATGCAATACTGCCGTTGCCACCGCCGCATACCGCCGGTGTAATGACCGGGGTGATCGTTACCGGCATACAGGTTTGCCCCTGTGCTGAAAAGGATACGATCAACAATACAGTATGGAAATACTTAACCGGTTGCATTGAGCGTGAAAAAGGTAAAATGGTTAATCTGCCTTACCAAACATTCCTCGGGCATCCGTCATCGTACTTGTTTCCGAGCAGGAAGCCTACCAGGAATTCATGCGAACCCTTGCTCACTATATTCAACCCCGATGTAGTATAATCATAAGAATAACCAATATTTAACCGGTGACTGATATTCATACCTACCATGGCGGCAAAACCGTCTTCATAGCGGTAACCTGCTCCAAACCAGGCCACATCACGATACTGCAGTTTGGCATTGAAATCGATCTGCGTAGCCAGCGGTTGTACGTATTTCACCATCACCGATGGCGTAAGGTTAAAATCTTCGCTCAGCAAAAAGCGGTAACCTGCGGTAGCAAAAATGTGCGGCACCGTTTTGCCACTGCCGGCTTTTACTGAATTGTCTGAAAAGCTCACTTTTTGCGGAATGATCTGCTGCGCGGACACCCCTATAAAATAATCGGCTGAATACAGGTAGACGCCCGCCATAAAATCGGGTTTCATGGTATTGATCGTGCCGTTGTTGTATACCGCCGGATCAACCTGCAGGTTACCGAAATCGAGTTTATTGGTATTTAAACTGATACTGGTGAAACCGGCGCCAAAACCGGCGGCGAGACTGGTTCTTGCACTTATACCTAAATGATAGGCGTAGGTGCCGTAGGCAGAAAAATAATTTAACGGACCGGTGCGGTCGTTGATCACCTGCAGGCCAACCCCATGATGCGGTTCGGCAGCGGTGTATTCCTCCCAATACCGCTGACCGCGCGGGTTTTCACCCGGCACTTCAAAAGAAGTGGCGGTTGTGCGGTAATCTTTTTTGTTGATGGGCGTATGTAAGGTTACATACGAGGTAACCGGCGCATCCTGCACCCCCGCCCATTGATGGCGGTGGCTCACCTTTATATCGGTATAGTTCTCGATCCCCGTCAATGCGGGATTCAGGATGTACTGGTTCAGGATATACTGTGTATAGTGTGGTTTCTGCTGGGCCTGTATGTGAATACAGGTGGCCATCACCCACAAAAGTGTGATCAGATACTTCATGTGCGTACGTTTTTTTGGTGAATCAGCCGCAAGCGAATACAGCTGCAAGCTGCAAGCTATAAGCCGCAAGCTAAGCCGCAAGCGAATACAGCTTAAAGCAGTCCAGGGTGAACCACCCTTTATCAACTCTATCAACTTCATCAACTTGTTAACTCGTCAACCCGTCAACCAGCCAACTACTTTCCCAAAACTTTAAATTCAGTCCTACGATTCTTCTGCCTTCCCTCCGGATCATCGCTTCCATCTTCCTTCGTGTTCGGTGCTATCGGCTGGGTTGAACCATACCCTTTTGCTTGCAGGCGGTTTTTATCAATTCCTTTGCTGATCAGGTATTCCACGCAATTGCGGGCGCGGGCATCGGAGAGCCGCTGGTTATATTCTTCCGTTCCTTTGTTATCGGTATGTGCGCTCAGTTCTATGGAGATCTCCGGATGTGCATTCAGCAAGCCGGCCAGTTTATCAAGCGACGCATAGGATTCTTTCTGCAGGGTGGCTTTATCGAAATCATAATACACATTATCCATTACGATGGCCTCATCAACCGGCGGCACATCTTTTACCAGGCAAATAGCCGGGTTCACCAACAGTTCGGCCTCTTCATCTGAAGGCGCATGAAATGGTAAAGAACCATTGCTATACCCGTTGATGGTAGCAACCGCCTTCAACGGCTGAAACTCATCGAGCGTAAAGGAATAGTTTCCATCACCGGCGGTGGTTTGGGTATACACTATTTTATTCTGAACAGTATCGAGGATGTTGATGGTAACGCCCTGTAATGGCATACTATCTTCACAGGCTACTACCTGTCCGCTCACCTGTTTCCTGGGCATTATTTTTTTCAGGTAGAACAATTCAAGGCAACACACTGCTTCGCGGTCAGAGCTCATCCATACATCTTCCAGCACATTCCTTTCGCTGCCCCTGCTTACGAAATAGATATCGTCTTTTACCGAGTTTACGGGGTAACCAAAGTTGATTGGTGCGGCCCAGTTGTCGATCGTTCCCTTACTGTAGAAGAAATCATATCCACCCATGCCTATCCTGCCATTACCTGAGAATACCAGTGTTGAAGAAGCGGCGTGGTAGTATGGCGCCTGTTCGTCATTTACCGTATTGATAACGTTACCCATGTTCGCGGTGCGAATGGGTTTCCCGCTCTCATCGAGTTCGGCATACCAAAGGTCAAAACCGCCAAAACCGCCGGCTTTGTCGCTGCTGTACAATAAATATTTCCCGCCGGGCATTACAAAAGGCTGCTGGGTGCTGGCCCCGCCGGCATTGATAGTACTGTCGAGCAGAACAGGTTCGCTCCAGTCGTTACCGTTCTTCTTACTGCTGTAAATACCGGATATTTTTTTACCCCCGCTGATCATCCACCTGGTAAGGAAAAGGGTATTACCATCAGGTGTAAGGCTCACCACACCCTGGTGCTGGGTATTGGCCTGTGGTAAGGGCAGCGGCTTTATTTCACCCGTGAGGCCTTCGGTTACCGGCGTGGAATACACCCGGTTTACGTGCGACTGGTTCTTTGCGTTACTATCAACGCGGGTTGAAGTGAACAGCAGGGTATTTTCGTTGAGCCATACCGGTGCATAATTGGCGCCTTCCGTATTGATGGGTGTGCCGGCCTTATGCACGTTGTATAGTTTCAGGTCTTTCTTTTTTAACTGAACCTGAATAAAGCGCAGGCTCATCAGTTCCTTTTTAGCCGATTCGGAATAGGCATCATCTGTAGTATGTTCATCGAGAAAATGGTTGAATTCTTTTTCCGCTTCGTCATATCTGGCAAGCGCCCTTAGCGTGAGGGCATAATAATAGCGGGCCAACGGAAATTCGCCGGCATCGGCTTCCAGCGTTTTCTCGTAATAGGTGGCGGCCTTTGCATGGTCATGCAACAGGCGGTAACTTTCCGCTACGCGGTACAATGCCATCTGTTTACTGCTAACCGGCACATTTTTCTTTTTCTCTGCAGATGATGGCACTGTATACGGACTGTACTCATCCTTTTTCATTTTCTGGCTGGCCGTACCTAAATATTTTTCATAATACCGGGCGGCTGAATAGTAATCGGCTTTTTTATAATAGTTATCCGCCGCCCGCAGATAATCGTATGTGAACTGGGCGTTGGCTGCAAAAAGACAGCAGCTGAATATTATTCCAGTGACAATTATTTTCTTCATACTACGTTTTTAAAAAGATCAATGCAATAAGGCCATCCTCCTGTTTTTTCAATGGCAGCAATCGTTCTTCTTGGTATATATATCAGGGCAATTGTTTTAAAGAATAGCGGTTGGTAGAAACCAACCGCCGGTTTCCAGGACATTGGTGTACCTATGACTATAAGCGCGGACAGACAAAATCTACTTCCGGCGTCTTTATTGACCTTCTGCCAATAAACGACAATGAGATCTCAAAGCTGTTGGAGCCATTGGCCATCTTTCCCAGATCGGAAGTATTGACATCATAGCTCACTCCCAGCACCATATTTTTATGTGCAAACCCAACAAAGGGTGACAAAGCATCTTTAAAGCGGTAGTTCGCCCCCAGCATTACATCGGTGCCGGGTGCTGCAATCAGGCGGGCGTAGGCGCCGGCCATTTTCTCGCTGGCAGTTCCCTGTTTCAGGTATAAGATATTCGGCGTTAAACTTAGTACATCCGACAATGTTATACGCACCCCGCCATGCGCTGTATACCGCATAGGCAGGCGCGCATTGCCGCTTTCACTGAACTTGTCATCGGGACGGGTAAGATGCGCCACGGAGAAGCCTCCAAACAAATTCAGCTTTTTACCCGGCTGCGCATCGTAATAAAGGATACCGGCAGCCGCATCGAATGAAGTGGAGGAGGTTTTGCTGAATGCTTCGGCCGATGTAGCGCCCGGGTTATAACCGGTGATCGGGTTCCACTGATCGCCAAAGGTCAGCTTCGAGCGATTGAACCTCCTTTGTATAACCCCGATCTGCATGCCCATGGCGATGCGATGATTTTCATTGGGGCCAAGACGTACGCCGGTGTAGGAATAACTGGCATAGGCGGTGAGATAATTATAACCGCCATCACCGGCAGTCTGGTTCAATACACTGGCGCCGAAATTCGAATTCTTGTTGGTAGTAAAATCAACCGCCACCCCCGGTGTGGTGAACGGGCTGCTGATATTCCCCCACTGCGAGCGATAAATGCCCGAGATGCGGTAGTCGCCATCAAAGGCGCCCGTCAGTGCCGGGTTCAGCCAGGCCGGATATACATAGTATTGTGAGAAATGCGGATCTACCTGGGCATTCACCACCGTACAGCTCAGTCCCACAAATAGTAGCAGTATTAGTTTCTTTCTCATAACGTTTCGTTTTTATTATTGATGCATTTCGTTTTATCGTGAATCGTGAAAACCGCTGCAAGCTGTAAGCTGCAAGCCATAAGCTGCAAGCCATAAGCTGCAAGCTGCAAGCAAATACAAATACAGCTGACTTTCTACATCATCGGTTGCTGCCTTTCCTTTATCAACTTTATCAACTTTATCACCCCTATCAACTTTATCACCCCTTTCAACTAGTTAACTCGTCAACTAGTCAACTCGTCAACTTACCCCTTCCTGTATTTCTCATTTTTCATTCCCAGGGTAACCCACCCCAATAATCTACTTCACAATGGTTATCGAACCTGTCTTCGGTACAAATCCATTCTTTAAATGAATCACGTAGTAATAAGTTGCCATCGGCAACGGCTTACCGCTCACTGTGCCATCCCAGGGCGTAGCATACCCAACGGAATAAAATACGCGCTGTCCGTACCGGTTGAACACCGCCACCGTACAATCGGGATAATCACTCAGGTTGGTGATATTCCAGGTATCGTGTATACCGTCGCCATTAGGAGAGAAAGCATTCGGCACATTCACCGGTTTCAGGATCTTCACTTTCAGGAAATCCGAAGCGGTGCACTGCCCTTCACCGGTTGCCGTTAACGTATATGTTTCATCGTACATGGCCTGTATCATCGGGCGCAAGGCATTGGCATTGCTAAGGCCGGTGCCGGGCGTCCACGTAAATGCCAGCACGGTTGAATCGTTTGCTGTGGGGTTGAACTGCACTACCGTTCCCTCCGGTACAGTGAATGAAGGCCCGGCATCGATAACCGGCTGCAGGTATACCACCACCTGTTTTGAAACAGGCTGTGAAGCACAACCGGCGTTATTGGTAACTATTAATTGTACGGTGAAGTTGCCCGGTTGCTGGTAACGTTTTACCGGGTCCTGCTCATCGGAACTGGTGCCATCGCCAAAATTCCAGTTCCATTTTGTAATGGTGCCATTGCTGATAGTGCTTTCATCGCTGAACACATTATCGGCACCCTGGCACAATGTATCGGGCAATACGGTAAACGATGCTACCGGTCTGTCGAAGAATGAAGACAATGTTTTCGACACCGTACCGGCGCAGCCAAAGGCAGAAACCGCATCGAGTTTGATGGTATAAGCGCTCGATGCAGCATAGGTATGGCTGGCATCCTGTGCCGTAGATACCGGGCTGTTATCACCAAAGTCCCAGGTATAACTGAGGGTTGAATTGTCATCCACAGTAGTTGCGTTTGTAAATTCAGCCAACCCACCCGGCATACATACCGCTGCTGGCAAACTAAAATCAGTCACCGGCAGCGGATGTACTGTTACCGTCCGGGTTACTGTATCACTGGTGCACCCCTGATCGCTCACTGCCACCAGCTTTACAGAATACGTGTTGTATGCAGACCATGTGTGTGAAAATGCATTTCCATTATTTTGTGCAACCCATGCGGCATCGCCGAAATTCCAGCGCCATGAAGTAATTGCACCGGATGCAATCGTCGATGCATCGGTGATGGTTGCCAATTCGCCCAAACAAATATCTGCGGTTGCCGTAAAGTCGGCTGCCGGTTTCGGATATACCGTAATGGTACTTGTTATCGATTCCGTACACCCTGCCGTTGTGGTAAAGGTGTAGGTAATTGTATGGGTGCCTGCGCCGGCTGTTGCGGGGGTAAAGCTGCCTGCAGCAGTGGTGCCCGGCCCGCTATATACGCCTGTTCCCGGCACGCCATTGGTAACTGCAGCCGTAGCAACATTCAGCGGCGTATTCACGTTGACGCACACCGGCGTCAATGCCGGGTAATTCAACCGTGGCCGTAAACTGAATGTGGCGGGCACAGTAATATCTTTTGTACAACCGTTGGCGGTAGTTACACTGAATGTTATGGTGTAATTGCCAAAGGAGTAAGTATGTGTTGGATTTTGTGCCGTAGCAGTATTCGGGTTACCTGGTGTTGCATTGGGATCGCCGAAATTCCAGCTCCAGCTGCCCAGGGTTTGTCCGTCGGGCACTTTTGTTGTATCGGTGAATTGCACAAGTCCGTTATCGGGCAAACATCCTGCGGGATAACTAAAGCCCGGTATCGGTTTGGCATACACCGTAACCGGCGCCAGCGCAGTATCGCTCACACAAAGGTCGCTTACTTTAACCACGTGTTTGGCCGTATAAGTGCCGTATGTGGGGTAAGTAGCGGTTTGCGGATCGGCATTGACCGCATTCACTACTGTGCCATTGCCGAGGTCCCAGTAAAAACCATTTACCGGCGCCGGACCGCCATAGGAAGATGTTTCACTGAATGTAACGGTTCCGTCTTCACAAACAGCGGCGGGCGTGGCGCTGAGCGTTGTTATCGGTGGCGCATATACGGTAATGGGTTTGGTAACATCCGCCACACAACCGTCGGCGGTAACCACCGCCAGGTGTACATTTTGCGCCCCGGCAGCAGCCAGTACTTTTTTGGCATTCTGCACGCTGTCGATGCTGCCATCGCCAAACGTCCATTTCCATTGACCGATGGTATAACTACCAGTTGAAGCCGGACCCGTAAACTCCACCGTGTCTTTTACGCAGCCCGTAGGATGCGCAAAGGTAAAGTCGGCGGTTGGCCGTGGTTTTACCTCTACCGTTATCTTCAACTCTTCTGTATTGTTGCAATTGTCTAATGAAAGACTGGTTGATTTTATAGGAATCGTATAAGTTCCCGGCGCATTGAAATTATAAGTGCCGGGCAGGGTGTATTTATGATAAAGTATACCATTTACCGTTTCGGTGCCTTCATAGGCAGTGGAGGCCGGGTCTAACGTTACATCGGCATTCGGTGTAACAACTGCGCCCAGTGTGCTGATATTCCATACCAGTTTCAGCGGCTGGTAACGAATGAGGGCCGATAATTTAACCGGCGTGTTTACACAGGTGAACTGGTGGCTGTTCTTTCCGCCATTGGTAGTGTCGGGTTCGTTGTGTACGCTGCCAACCGCATTCAGGTTGTTCAGGTACGTACCTACGTTATAGGCATAACTTTCCACGCTGCCCAGGCCGTAGGTAATACCGGTAAAGGCGGAATCACAGGTTATCAGACACTGGCCCAGCGGGGCAGCGGGCGGCAACGGGCTGTCCCACCTTCTTATGGCCACCGAATAACCGGGCATGTTAGGATGCGGATAGGTATGGCTGAAAACGCTACTGCCGCAGAACTTCAGTGAAGTGAGCCCCGCCGTTGGCAAAATCACCGTTACATAGTTCACCGCTATCGATTCTTTATTGTTCCGGAAGAAGCCAACTCTTTTTATCGCCTGCTCAACCGGGCTTAACACCACCATTTCAGGATCGCCCAAACCACCTGCACCCAAACAACCGCCGCCGGTCATGAACTGCATCACTTCAATGGGTTTATCGGCTTCAATTACATCGGCGGTGCTGCTTTCATAGATATAAAAGTTGCCGTTGATAAGCGCCGACGGTATGGGTGCGCCGTTTACGGTTACCACCGTTGCCGGATCGCGCACTGCCACTTTATACGTACTTCGGGCAAATGAGCCCGGCGTGGTTGACCCGGAGAACGGCGCCGTTAAATATTTTTTACCCCAGGCATGTTGCGGAAACAACTGCTGGTTATCATTATCGCCGCCGCCGCTGCCGCAACTGGCAGGATTGGCGGTACGGCTGCTTCCTGCAAATACCGCAATGGGATAACAATCATTGGCCCCATTGGCCATGGAGCGTACAATGGTTCCCGACAGGTCTCTGCCGGTTCCCGAAGTACCGCCATTCCCATTGGCATCGGCGCCGTCATTGGCGCCTATCACCTGATAGATCTGGCCTTTCATGAGGGTAATGGTAGAAGTACCGCCCTGCGAAAGCCCCGTTATATTCTGCGCCCTCGTCATCACCGACGGCGTTACCTGTATCACGGTATTATCACGGCTGGCAATTATATACATCCAGTTATAACAATTGCTTGCATAACTTTGCCGGCTGTTCAACGATACATAGGAATAACCCCAGGCCGTAACCGGCAACAACATGGTAGCACCCGAAGAGGTGGAGCCATAAATATGCGCATAGGCTACAATAGGCGCAGTACTGGTTATATGAATACCCTTTTTTCTGAACAAACCTGCACCTCCCGTGCCCGCAGGCGGCGGATCGGTGAAGAGGCGGGCATCATAGTTTGGATCACTGAGCGGATCGCCGGGCGCCGCAGGCCCATTCACCACACCTTTTGGAATGATATCGGATGAGATCACCGTATATGCGGGTATCGTATAGGTGCGTCGCCACCAGGTAGCCGGCACCAGGCCGCTGCTGTCGATAGTTACGGTAACTGTAGCCGGCTGGTCTTCAGCGCTCAGGTACAATACCATGTTCATATCGTTCGAGCCCTGCTCCATGAACTGGTGGTGGCCATAACCTACCCAGAAATCAGTTCCACGGTTCGATACGTTTTGCGCCCGGGAGCACAGGCTGGTTAGTACGAGTACCCAAACCAGCGCTATGCTTCTCCGCCCCGGACACATTCCAAGACTACCTGTAATATATTCTTCAAAGCTCTTCATAAAGTCAGTGTTTTGTTATTACCAGGTGTGCCGCATTTGCTTTCGACGCTGCCCGAAAATGTGGCACACCTGTCATCAACCTATCGTATCAAATTGATGGCTCCTTTTTTATCCAGTACCGTTCCATCGGTAAGCACCATCCTGCACACATACATGTATACGCCGCTTGGTTGTGCTTTACCCCTGAAGGTTCCATCCCAACCTCTTGCCTGGTCGCCCGATTCGAACAACTTCTCACCCCACTGGTTAAATACCATCAGCTTCAGTTCTTTTATCTTATATCCATACACTTTCAACATATCGTTCAACCCGTCGCCATTCGGCGTAAAGCTGTTCGGAATGAATACGCCATCGGGTAATACCTGTTGCGATACCGGAACCGACAGGGCATCGGTACATGCGCCCTTCGCTTTCACTATTATGGTCACTGTTTGCATTGGCTGTAAACCGGCCACTGTATGCATAAGGCCTGTTGCGCCTGATGTTGGCACGGTCCAGTTGTTACCGCCATCTATCGACACTTCATAACCAACCGCGCCCGGTACTGCATTCCATTTGAACCGCACCAGGTTCGAGCCCACTGAGTCAACCGCTACTACCGGTGTGATGATGGCTGTTTGCACCGCTACCGATACGCGTTTTCTTTCCGAGCTGCAACCCGTTGCCGAGCTTTCCTGTACATAGTAGTCGACACCGGCTGTTACATTGGTTATTGTAAGCGTTGGCCCCGTGCCTACCACCGTGCCGCCGGTTGCTGCATCGTACCAGGTGTAGGTAGCGCCCGCAACCGGGTTCTCTACTTTCAGCGTGGTATCGCGGCCGGTACATACGATCACTGAATTGGCGGTCACCACCGGTATCGGGTTCACTATGATGTCTTTTGTTGAATCACCCACACAACCATCGGCGGTTATTGCCTGCAGGGTTTCTTTATAAGTTCCGGGTGCATTGTATGTGTATGTCACTTTTTGGCCGTTGGCATTGTTGCCATCATGGAATGTCCACTTCCACTGGTTTACCGTTATCCCGTTCTGCGCGGTGGTTTCGCCCACGAACTCGGCCACATCATTCACACAACCCGAGAAGTTCACGAGGAAGTCGGCTTTTGGCGCCGGCACCACCTGTACGAAGATGAGGTCGCGGCCCGTGTGGTCACAGCTTTCGATATCAGGGTGATCGTACACGATCTCTACGCTGTATACACCCGGTGCGGCAAACGTATAATCCTGGGCCAGCGGGAACACGTAGTTCATTATACCGTTTATCAGCAGGCTGTCTGTTGGCACCGGGTTGTTAACGGTCACATCTGCATTGGGCGATAATCCCGGTACACGGCTGAACTTCCACGTGAGTGAAACCGGTTTGAACGGCAGGTAACCGGTGAAGCGGAATGGTGTGCCCGCGCAGGTATAATCTGCCGTGTTGCTGCCATTGTTGGTATTGCTGATGGTTCCGAGCCCCTGCAGCGTTTTCACCATGGTGCCCACGTTGTAACCATAACTTTCAACACTGCCCAATCCGTACACCAGGCCGAGATAGGCAGAATCGCTTTCTACCGAGCTTTGTCCGGCCCCGGCCGTCCATCTCTTAATGGCTACGGTATATCCGGGCTGCGAGTGTGCATAACTGTGCTTCTGCGCTGCGGGGATCGCGTTCCAGTCGACCCCGTCGATCTTCAGCGAGTTCATTCCGTTATCGGGAATAATGAGCGTTAAATAGTTTGTTGTTATAGACGACAGGTTATTCCGGTAGAAGCCGGAGAAACCATCTACGGCCTGTTCTGCAGGGCTAAGTATATAGCTGCTTGGGTCGCCGTCTCCCCCTGTATTGGGGCATGCACCTGAAGACGACATATACTGCACTACGGTCACCGGTTTATCGGCGGTAATGATATCGGCCGTATTACTTTCATACTGGTAGTACCTGTTATTGATCAATGTAGCAAGCGGCAACTGTATATTGTTCCTTTTCACTACCGTTGCAGGGTCTTTCACCAGTATGCGGTAAATATTCGTCATCATCGTGCTTATATTTCCGCTCGTAGAGGTAGGCGCGGTAAAATAGGTTTTGCCCCAGGCCGAATACGGGAAGGTTTGCTGCAACAGCAGGTCGCCCGATCCGCCAACGGTAGTTCCGCATCCCAAACCGGTACGCGAACTGCCGGTGAACACCCCTATTGCATGGCATTCGTTACTGGCATTCGGTATTGATTTTATTATTGAACCGGTAAGATCGTACCCTTCACTGCCGCTTTGCATGGCGCCCAGCACCTGGTATACTTCCCCGGCGTTCAATGTAACCTGGAAGGGCACATTGGCCGGCCGGCCGCCAAGCGTTGGCACCGATGGCGTTATCTCCACTACCGTATTGTTCTTATCGGCCACAACCATTATTGTTGTGTATGCATCAGTGGCCGTATAATTCTGCCTGTTGTTCAGTGAATAATATTCATAACCCCATACGCCAACCGGGAATAACATCGTAGCGCCTGAGTTGGTGCTGGCGAAAATATGCGCGTAGGCGGTAATGGGTACATCGCTCACAATACTGATACCACGGTCGTACAACCCTTCATTTGTAAGGCGGGCGTCATCGAGACCTGCTTTGGGTAAATAGTCGCTCGCTTTTGTGGTATATGGCGGTATCACAAAGTTTCGTACCCAACTGGTGCCGTTCACGCGCACCTGTACATTCGCCGGCTGATCGGTGGTGCTCATATACAATACCATTTCCTGTGAATTGCCGCTGGTAAAGTCCCAGCTGCGCTGGTATCCTACCCAGAAGCGCTTACCGCGGTTCGAGCTGTCTTTCTCCGGCAGCACCGGCGGTGCATATGGGTTTATCAGGCCGGTGAAGCGATCGATATAGTTCACGTTGTTTTGCGTTATCTTTTTCTTCAGCACATCTACCCTGCTGCTGAAGCCTACTATCCAGGCGTTGGAGACGGTTGTTTTACCAAGCCCCAGCTGGTTCTGATCGGGTATTGAGCCCTGCCATGGATCGAGATAGAACAATTCCATATTGTAATCGTAGTTGCCTCCCCCCGGGATATCCACTTTTGTATAGAAGAACATCGAGTCGGGCCTTGGCTGCAAGCCCGATGGCACCACACCTGAGTAACGTCTTGCTTCCAGCGACGTTGGCGCTGTTGGCCCCCACGTGATCTTCATCACCGTATCGGTACCATACATAAAGGTTTGCAACTGGTTGGCAGCCGGGGTAGCCGGTGTTGCCGTCAATAAGGTTGGCAATGCCGTTGGGAAGAATTCATAGGCGCCGAGGTCGGGAACACCCGCTGTAAGCGTAACCGGACGGATGCTGTCGTTTATGTCGCGGTCGTTGCCGGCGATCTGTACACCACGGCCATGCATGGCCCATACATCGGGTTGATTGATGTCGGGGTGCAGGTCGTCATCACTCACAAAAGCAGGCGCATACCCGATCGAATACCTGTCCCAATAAGAAGCCGATCGCCAGTCGGTCAGCGTGGCAAAGCTGCCCGCCGGGTTGGCGCGTTGCACCAGCGCAGTGCCGGTTGTATGCAACATATTGTAATCACTGGTGAGCGACTGGCTGCTGTTGTTTACAAACAGCGCGGTACCGCCACCTTTATTTGAGAAAATGTTATTGCGCATTTGAACGCTGGTGGCCGATGTATTCAACAGGTACATTGCATGGTTATTGGTAGCTGCTGTTGAAGTACTGTGTACGGTATTATTGAAGTAATCGGCCACACTGAAGTTGTTATGGTAAATACCATATGAACCGGCGCCGCTTGTATTGAGGGCTACCGTATTGTTCTGCACCAGTACACCCGGTGAGGTGCTGAGGTACAGCCCATACAGGGTGCCCACGTTGTTGTTTACAGCGGTAACCATATTGTTGGCGAGTTTGCCGCGTACGGTTGCCGATGTATCGCTGTTGATAAGCGCTATACCGTAAACGATAGTGGTGGCATCGTTTATCGTAACATCATTACCGGTTACCAGGTACGATGAGTCGGCATCGGTTGCATTGATACCATAGGCCGTTGCGTTTACCGGGCCATTCAGCGTTACTTTATTTTTTGTAAGCTGCAGGCGTTTGTGATTAACCGCGTAAATACCATATTGATAAGAACCGGTAACGGTATTGCTGTCGATCACATGATCGGCCGTTAACCCTGCCCCGGTGCCGGTTCCGGTAAAATAAATACCGCTGGCGCCGTTGTTGATGGTATTGCCTTTGATTACGTTACGGGTTCCTTTTAACTGGTAAGCGTAAATACCGGCGATGGTATTGGAGGCCGTTGTAACCGCCGGTGCCGAAATAATACAATTCACAATGCTGTCATGCGAAGCGCTGTTGGCCAGTTCCACTACCCTGCCCGCTGTTGCATTCGTGCCTGAGATGGTTATGTTTTTGAAAATGAAGTGACGCGCACTGTCAAGTTTCAGCGTGTAGTTAGCCGTACTGTTTGCATTGAAAGTAAGGTCAACCGAGCTGGCCACGCCGTTCTCACTGCGGAAGGTCACTGTATTTATTGCTGATGTATTTGGAATATAGGGGATCCTGATCTGTTCGTTGTAGGTACCAGGCGCCACATCGAAATAAATAGCGCCGGTGATACCGCACAACAGGGCGTCTACCGCAGCCTGGAATGATACGAAGTTGGGCAGGCCGGGACCTTTCGACGGATCGATGGTATAATTACCGGCCAGTAAGATATTGTTCAATGTTACCTGTATCGGTGCGGTATATACGGTATTGCCCGAACAGGTTACCGCTGCGCGGTAAAACGTGGCCACTGCCGCTTTGGTGGTGAATTTCGGGAAGTATTGTACCGGGCTGATATCGGTCCAGTTTACCCCGTCGGCCGAATTCTGCCACTGGAAGGTAATGGCGCCCAAAGGTGAATGCCCGGTAATATCCAACTCAATCGGCATTTCAAGACACAAACCTGTTGATGGCGTGGCAGAAGCCGTACCAGCCACCGGCGGCGTTACGCATGGTAATGGCGCAAATTCATAAGCGCCGATATCGGGTGTGGCAGCCGAACGCGCCACGTTCAGGAGATCTGTTGTAATGCCAACCGGGTTACCCTTGTTATCCAATGCGCCCAGCATAGGCATCAGGTTGCCGGTATTCACATCGGTATACAGCGGGTTATGGTTAAGCGAATTCGCATCTTTGTTGGCGGCTGTTGTCCAGTCGGCCAGCGTAGTGCGGTTGGCTGTATAGAAGCCTGTATGGGCATTGGTGGCGGCTACATAGAAGTTGTTGTAATCAGATATTACCTCGCTGGCTGTTGTGTTGAGATAAATGGCGTGTTTGGCGCCATTGCCGCCACGGGTAATGGTTACAATATTATCTATGAACTGAATACCGGTTGCGGTAGAGGTCTGATAAAAGCCCACACTGGCGCCGGTAGCCGTACTGGTTGTATTATCGATTGAAACCGTATTGTGATAATACCATACGTTACCTGAACCGGTATTGTACAACGCATAAACCGGCCCATTGCCATCGAGATCGTAGAACCGGTTATTGCTCACGGTATCTTCACCGGTAGCGGTTACGCTGTTATGGTATATACCATAGAAGGTAGCCGTATTGGCCGACATACCGCCGAACATTTTCGTGAAGGTGTTTTTCGAAATATGAAGGCGGTTGCTCGATGCGGCGGTTAAATAAATACCGTACACACTGGTGGCTGTATTGGTGCGCGCCGCCCGGGTGAAGGTATTACCGGCTACCGAAGTAAAGCTGGTACCGGCTATATACAATCCATAATTATAGAAATCTTTTATGGTGTTATTGGTAAAGCTGTTGTTGTTAAGGAAGTTGGCCGTAGTTGTGCTGCCCACTAAAGTAGCGCCATAATAACCACCGGTAATAATATTGCTGTCGAACACGTTCCCGTCGCACAGGGTGTTACCGGTTGTGGTAGCGCCTGTTTCAGATGAATTGATGACGATACCGGCATAACCAGTACTGTTCGACGTTACCGAGGTATTGATGATACACTTGCGGAAAGTATTTGAGTCGGCATTATTCACAAGCTGCACGCCATAACCATATGTTCCACCGCCGGCTTCTATCACCAGGCTGTCGAAAGTGATATGATCGGCACCGTTCAGTTTAACTACCGCGCGCTGACTGTTTGCGCTTGCATTGAACGTGATGGTATTGCCATTGCCATTGAATGTAATGGTATTGATGGCTGAAGTGCCGCCGATGCTGTCGAGGATCAGTTGTTCGTTATACGGACCAGAACCTGCTATCACATTGAACACAATCGGTCCGCCGATACCGCAACCCATAGCCGCTTTGGCATCGTTAAAGGAAAGGAAGTTACCACCGGGTTGTCCAGGCACATAAGTGCTTTGTCCGCCCTTATTGATGGTGTACGTACCATTCGGAAGCGCCGGGTTCACTACCAGCTGCACCGTATCGGTATACACGGTATTCGTACCGCAGGTGATCAGCACCCTGAAATAAACGGTGGTATCTGCATTAATGGTCGTATCGGGCGTAAGCATGGGGTCGCCGAGGTTGGTAAATGGTCCGGCCAGCGTTTTCGCCTGTTGCCACTGGAAGGTTTGACCTGAACCGAATGCACCGATGTTCAAATGCAGGTACACGGGTTTGTACTGGCAAATGGTATCGGGCGATACATCAACCTTTCCATTCACCAATGGTACCGCACACGGTAATGGCGCAAATTCATAGGCGCCCATATCGGGTGTAGTGGCGCTGCGTGGCTGATCGTCGATGTCATCGGTAATACCGATAGCCACACCCTTGTTATCGATACCTGCATTGCCCGGTGTGAAGTTGCCGGCGGCAGGGTCAACAAAGGCTGGTGTAATGGCCAGCGAGTTTGCGTCGAGACCGGTGGCTGTTCGCCAGTCGTTCAGGTTTGTTCGGGCCGAATTAAAGAAGCCCAGGTTATTGTTGCCTGCTGCCGCATTGAGATAATAGTTGTTGTTATCTGCACCGGCAGGCGCGTTGGTAGCGAGATAGATACAATATTTTGTACCGGTTCCGCCCCGTGTAATTGAAATTATGTTGTTATAGAAGAAGATGCCGGCAGCGGCAGTAGTTTGATAGAACCCTCTGGTTGCCGTTGTTGCCGTTGACGTAATATTATCTATTGAAATGGTATTGTGCAAATACCAGGCATAGCTTGAAGCGGTATTGGCAAGCGCATATACCTGGCCATTACCATTGATATCGTAAATAAGGTTGTTGCTTACGATATTTTCATTGAAGGTACCGCCGGTTGAACCGCTTGAGTTATTGAAATTGATACCGTTGAATGCGGCCGTGCTGGTGGGCGCGCCGCCAAACGGATTGAAGATGCGGTTCTTCGTAACAAAGCAACCGGCATTTTTTTCGGTAGCGAAAAGAATACCGTTGAAATCGGTGACGCTGCTGCGTGTTGGCCGGCTGATGCTGTTCTTATCGATTATGGTTCCATAGCTGCCGGCTACATAAATACCGGTGGCATAGAAATCTTTAATGATGTTGTTTACGATCTTATTATTCCCGTTGGCGCCATTGTTAAAGGTGGCGGCAAGGGTAATGCCGTAATAACCGCCGGTGATGGTATTGCCCGAGAACTCGTTAAAGTCGCTCAATACTGTACCGGTTGCTATGGGCCCTGCATCGGAACCATTCAATACGATACCGGCAAAGTTTTGCGCGGTTGAAGTGGTTGACAGGTTGATGGTACAGTTCTTCACTATATTCGAATCGGTATTGTTCATCAACTGCACGCCATAACCATATGTACCATTGCTGGCGTTGATGATCAAACTATCGATGATAACATAGCGGGTGCCTTTCAGCTTTATCACCGCCCGTTCATTGGTATTGGTGGCGGCAAAACCAAGCACCGCACTGCCCACGCCTTTAAAGGTTACGGTATTTACAGCCGATGCGCCCGGGATGGCGGTCATGATCAGCTGCTCGTTATACGTACCGGTACCCGTTTCAACGTCGAACCGTACCCAGCCGTCGATACCGCACTTGATATGATTATAGGCATCGTTAAAGTTGATGAAATTGGGCAGCACATTGGGTTTTTGATTATTGATGGTGAACACGCCATGTACCGGTGTTGGCGATATTACTTTCACCGGTGTTGAATTGGCAGAAGTGCTGCTTAAGGTACAGGTGGTAACCAAACGGTACCAGTGTGTGCCTACCTGTGAAGTGGTAAGTGAAAGACCGGTGGCGCCGGTAATATTGGTCCACGTAAGGCTATCGGTAGAATGCTGCCATTGGTAGGTAATGCCGTTACCGGTGCTGATACCTGTTGCGCTTAATGTAAATGGTTCTACGCAAACGGTGCTTGTTGTGGAAACAGCCGTACCGGTATTGGGTGTGCCTGAACAATCGGGCCATTCACCAACGAAAATATCATCGATACCGATATCGGTAACCCCGAAGTCGGATGTAGCCCTGAAGCGGATAATTGTAGTGGCTGATGTTGAATTGAAGAATAGCTCTTTCTGACTCCACGTGCCACGGGTGCCCACACTATCGAGCCTTGTAAAGCTGGTGCCGCCGTTCGTTGAAACATACACCACGAGGCTGTCGTCACCGCTTGTATTGATATAACTGAATGTTAAACGTTTGTTGGGCGCACCGGTGCTGGCATTTACATGCAGATCGAAAGTACCCTGGGTACCATCGCTTACATCCCAGCTATGGAAGCGGGCGCTGTAAGAGCCCTGTGCCGCTACCGGTGTATAGGCGCCATTGTTATTGGCCCAGCCGGCCGATGCACCATCATCCTGCCTGCGCCACGATTCATCGCCGGTGGCCGGACTGTTCACCCAGAAATTATTGGGGATATCGCGGTTATCGCAACCATTTATCCAGGTATTCTCAAAACTTTCCTGATATGGCAATGCTGCGTACTGTGGTGTGCGCATTGGCACAAACACCGGCGCCGAGGCGGCTGACTGGTTGCCATTGGCACAGGTGATCATCATCCGGTACCAGGTAGCTACAGTTTGTGATGCATTGTGCGTTTCGCCGGTGGCGGTTGAAATGTTTGTGTAGGTAACGTTATCGGGCGATGACTGCCACTGGTAGGTCAATCCATCCTGTAATGGCAGCCCATTTACGCTGAGCGAGAATGGCGAGCCGGGGCACACCATGGCGTTGCTCGATACGGTTGTTCCGGGCACCGGTGTTCCCGAACAATTTTCGAGGTTGTACATCGACAGGTTATCGATACCAATATCCGTTACACCGAAATCAGATGTTGCTTTAAACCGGATAACGGTTGTAGCCGAATTCGATGTAAAGGTGAGCACCTTTCTGTCCCAGCTGGCATTTACATTATATACATTCAACCTGGTGAAGGTTAATCCGCCATCGGTTGAGACCGATACCTGTAATGAATCGCTGCCCGACGTATTTATATAATCGAAACGTAAACGTTTGTTTGGTACGCCCGTATTGCAGTTCACATAAAAATCAAGGGCGCCGCTTGTTCCGCTGGAAGCAAAGAAGGTGTGGAAACGAGCCGAGTACAGACCATGTGTTGCAGGCGGATTGTATGCGCCGCTGTTGGGTGAGGTCCATGCAGCCGATGCGCCATCATCGAACCGGCGCCAGGAATTGTTATCTGTAGTGGGCTGACTGCGCCAGAAATTATTGGGTATATCCCTGGTATCGCAGCCATTCAGCCAGTCGGCTTCAAAGCTTTCGGTGAATGGCAGCGTTGCGTAAGTTACCGCCGTTGTATTTACTTGTATAGGGGCCGACAATACAGTTGTTCCGCCGCAGGTAACCGCCACACGGTACCAGGTTGTGCTGGTTTGTGAAGTGGCATACACTGCGCTTACGGCCCCTGTTATATTGGTGTAGGTTACATTGTCGGGTGAAGACTGCCATTGGTAGGTTTGTCCCGACCCGGCCGTACCGCCCGAAAGACTTAACGAGAATGACAATCCTGCGCAGATGGGGTTGGCCGTGCTGCCGATGGTACCAGGCACCGGTGGTGTGGTACAGGCGGCCGACGTAAATTCATATACACCGATATCGGGTGTGGTAGCGCTGCGTGCGGTGCCTGCCAGGTCACTGGTAACACCAACCGCTGCCCCCATATTATCGAGGAAGGTATTGGTGGGCCTGAAATTGCCGGCGCCGATATTTACAAACTGCGGATCGAGCGATACGCTGCTTACATCGTTACCGGTGCCCTGCCAGCCGGCCATGGTTGCCCAGGCTACATTGTAGAAACCGATATTACTGGTGCCGCCCGGCGCATTTATAAAAAGGTTGTTATTGGCAGAAGATGTTACGCCCGTGTTGGCGAAGTAAACGCAATATTTGGTACCCGAGCCTGCGCGGGTTATATAAATAAGGTTATTTTTCAGCAATACATCCGTTCCATACACATAACAGCCATACGTATTACCGGCGGTTGCCGCCGCATCATCGAGCACAAAGGTGTTATGATAGATGTTCCAGTTATTGAAACCGGGACTGTAAATACCATACACCGCCCCTGCACCATTATTCATATTATATACCAGGTTATTTTCAACGCGGTTGGGTTGTGCGGCCGAAGCGCCGTTGCCGCTGATATATACACCGTATGCCGTTGAGGTACTGCTGGTAGCTCCATCGAACAGGTTATGGATGCGGTTTTTTTCGATCAATGTATTGGTGGTTGTACTCACATACACCCCGTAAGCAGTTGACACGGTTGACCGCGACGGCCGCGAAACGTCATTACCGGTTATCAGTAAATTGGTATTGCCGTATGCATAAACAAAATACATATACGCATCGCGCACATTGTTCTTTTCAACGATGTTGCCGGTGTTGTAAGGCGATGTGCTGCCATACAGGTAAATACCGTAATAACCGCCATTGATGGTATTGCCCTTAATAAGGTTACCGTTACCGTTATTACCCGAAACAGCGGTTGAAGTAGCTGAACCGTTTATTACGATACCGGCATAGTTGGCAGATGTTGAGGATGTGCTTGTAGTAATAGTGTTTCGCCTGATTATATTGCTATCGGCTTTATTCATGAGCACGATACCCCAGCCATAACTGCCGCCCGATACATCTATATTCAAACTATCAATGGTTATATGTTTGGCCCCGTTGAGGATAATGGCCGAACGGTTGCTGGCATCGGAGGTATTATAGGCAAGCGTTGCCCCGTTACAATTGAAGGTAATGGTGTTTACCGTTGATGCACCGCCGATACCGGGAATGGTAACGGTTTCGGAATACGGACCGCTGCCCGCCACTACATTGAAAGTGACTGCACTGTTGATACCGCATTTGATATGGTTAACCGCATCGTTGAACGTCTGGAAATTCGTTCCGCCGGTGGGTTGCGCGCTGTTGATGGTAAACACCCCGCCTACCAGTGGGGGCGAGGTTACCTGCACCACGGTCGACGTATCGGTTTGCCCGCCGTTGGTACAGGTTACTATTGCCCGGTACCAGTGCGATACGCTTTGCGTGCCCGTATAGAACGGCGTTGTGGCGCTGGGTATATCGGTCCACGTACTATTATTTACCGATGACTGCCACCTGTAAGTAATGCCGGAAGCGATGGTTTGTCCGCTCAGGCTTAAATTAAAGTTTTGCGCCAGGCACACACTGGCGAGTGTGGAGGAAGCAGTGCCGGCATTCGGTTTGCCGGTACAGGCATTGGCGGGCGTCCAGGAGAAAACGATATCGGGCCGCGTTGTTTGCGCACCGGAGTTCGCCGTGCTGGTAGTACCGCAAAGATGCCCCTGGTTATCGGCATTATAGGTATGCGAGCCGTTGAAAGATAAACCGGTTGTCCAGGCGATGGTAGGGTTTTCAATAAACCAGGTACCGGTAGTGTTGCCCGGATCGCCGTCGCATACTTCAATTAAGATATTGTCGGTCCCATTCCAGAAGAACGGCGCAGGAAATGTAAAGACGTTGGAACCCGCCACCGCCTGGTAATCGATCGGTTGGGTTTCAACGGGTGTTGAAGTGAAATCGTCCCAGGAATTGGATGAAAGCGTGGCCACAGTGGTACCGCCGATCTTCATTACGAGTTTATCAGTAACCCCGGCCCCATTCACATTAAGTACGTTAAACTTAATGGCCTGAATGGTACCCGGGCCCATACCTGCTGCTGACAATTCGGATGCCAGGTAGAGGTATTGCGCGCGGCTACCTTCAAACCAGTCCTGAATGGGACAGGGATACGTATTATCGGGATTACCTGTAGTGCCATTTCCAATGCTGATATCAATTTGGGCGTTGAGCTGAAGCGTTGCAAAAAGCATCAGGATCAACCAGCCGGTTTTCTTTACAAGCCTGTATGAGTAGCCGTTTCTCATGGAGCAGTGTTTTGTTTTATAGAATCTTTCTTGCTTACTTTCAATTTTGGTTAAGGCAATACAATGCATGGTCAGGCAGCAGCTGAACGCTAAACGCCTAACGCTAAACGCGCAATACCAATAGCCTTTCGTTTACAGTGAATATGTTGCTTGTAACCTGTAGTTTAAATCATATAGTATGCATCGTGCAGCTGTTTTGCTTTCAACTGTATTTGTATTCGCTTACAGCTTATAGCTTGCAGCTGTTTTCATAGGGCCGAATCAGCAGCAGGTTTTAAATAGGAAATACAATAACTTTTATTTTATCGTTAAAACTGCCAGTTGATCCAGGCCTTGCCATCTTTCGCACTCACCATATCATATGTGGTTGAATCGAGGCGTACGAGATAATACCCGCTTGCATCGGAAAACTGTATACGTGTTCTTGCCACGGGTATTGAATCGGCAGAAGGAACCGTACCCAGCGTACCCAGCAGCGGGAATATCACCCGGCCATCGCCGGTAAATGTGGGCTGGCGAAAAGCGTTTCCATACGGCAACGACAAAGCGTTATTGATCAGTTTTACATAACCTGCCAGGTCGTAGTTGATGCCGCCTGAACTACCATATCGCGGCCAGAACAACAGGAAATAAAAATTGCTGGTTTCGCTAATACCATACGCATCATCAACACCGTTTACATGGAAACCTTCCGGTGAGATCCAGTAACCACCCTGGTCGAGCGCATACTGCCACCAGCGCCGGGGGCCATCCAGGTCTATTTTTATCGGCTGGCCTGAACCAACAATTGAAGATGCCGTGCCGTTAACACTGAACGATAATGTGGTGGTGGAGGCATTCCAGCTAATGTTATTAAATGCCGGTATGGTGGTGGTACCGTCTGAAAACGCAGGCGAAAGGATAATGCCATCCGGTGAATAATAATAACCGGTAGTGGAGGTCTTTACATTCCCGTTGGCATCTACCCAGGTAAAGGTGATAGTACGGGTGGTTTGGTTAACCTGGATCTCATACTGCACACCGCCTGCAACCAGTCTCTTAAAATATGTGATGTATTTACCAATATTGCTGAAAAGCCTGTTGCCATACTTTTTGTCGTAATAGTTTTGCATCTCCTCCCGGGTAGCTTTCACGAGGAATGCTTTGCTGTTATTGAAACGGCCGGTAAGTTTTACCGTATCGCCCGAAATGCCGTCGATCGCAAATTCAAAATCGGATCCCAGGCCGCCGCCATAACCGCCGCCATTCACCGATCCGTCGGGATCGGCCAGCACATGCACATAGGAATAAGTATCGAAGATCAGCGCAGGCTGTTGTAGCGCTTTCAACCGGTAGCTTGCGGTCATTGGCGTTACCGCAGATGCAGAATCGAAATCGGAGAACATTTCAACCCGGTTGCTTTCGTTGAACTTAAAATAGAATGACACCACCCCGCCCCTCAGTCCGGCCGGATAGATCAACCCTTTCCAGCCGTATGGTGAGGAAGTAAGGGCCGACTGATAAGTGGCCAGCGCTTCATTGATCCGCTCATCGGGCGACTTATCAAAAGCATCTTCGATCTTGTTGCAACCGGAGAGTGCGATAGTTGCAGCCAATAAGTATGTAAGTGACTTTTTCATTTATTGTACTTTTTGCGAACCGGAATACCTGAATCGTGAAAACCGCTGCAAGCTGTAAGCTGCAGGCAAATACAGCTTACATTCTACATCATCGGTTTCTGCCTTTCTTTTATCAACTTTATTAACTTCATCACCCTGTCAACCGCTTATTTAATCAACCCAACCACCTGCGTTCTAACCCTGGTCTGCAGACTATAAAAATCTATCCCCCACGTGTCCTTGAAATAATTCACCACTATGGCTTCTTTCTGCCGCAGTTTGCTTATTGCCTGTGCCTGTGTTACATTATTGGCGCTGGTGCCTGCAGGTATGCTTTTTACAATAGCCTCAAAACCGGCTCTTCCTTCTATCAGCATCATCGACACCATTTCCACGAAATCCTCATCGGGCGACGACATGGAATATGCGGTTACGAACCCATCCCTGCGTGCATTTGCATCCGAAACG
Source organism: Niastella populi (assembly GCF_002078015.1). Taxonomy (GTDB): domain Bacteria; phylum Bacteroidota; class Bacteroidia; order Chitinophagales; family Chitinophagaceae; genus Niastella; species Niastella populi. The sequence goes on from NZ_LWBP01000213.1 coordinate 60,244, forward strand.
TTATTCCAGTTTGAAGTATAGAAACCAACTGAAATCGATTTATACTCCTGGGGATACATGATGGTCTGGTGAAGAATATGTGCAAACTCGTGTTCGATGGTGTGGAACATTTGTTTGATGTTAAAGGAATCGGAAGGCCTATAACCGGCCATATCCCTGCTTCTGAAATCGTTCAGCACATACAGCACCACTTTTCTTCCGCCTTCGGCCGTACCCAGGGTAATGGTTCCGTCGGTGTTCCAGCTGGCGCTGCCGCAGAGTGCAAAAAATTTGGGAACATATTTTTTCATGAATAAAGAATCGGTCTCTGCTATATACGTATCGATCCACACTTTCTTTACAGCGCTCAGGGCCGGCACGATCTTATCTTCCTTAGGCGGCACCAGCGTTTTGTTCAGGCTCAGCTCGAACTGGTCCCATTTATATTTTACCGCTATGTTGAAGGGTACGGTTAAACTGTCATTGATCCACGTATCGATTGGCGTGGGGGCCCAGGTATCACCGCCTAAACCCGGAATATTCTCTACATCACCAATCGATTCCTTCCTGCAGGAAGCGAGTGAAAAAAACATATAGAAAACAAAGAGTATTTTTTTTGTATCGTTCGCCATTGCATCATGATTTAACGTGGGTTTAATTCAACACCGGAAAGCCTGGCTGATTCAGGAATTTGAAACAACCGGCGTTTATCGCCCGGCTCAAGAGTAAGCGTTGGTCCATTAACGGTCCTATGCGTTACCGGCAGATCATAGCGTGCCAGATCGAACCAGCGCATACCTTCCTGTACGAACTCGGCCCGTTTGAAATCGAGCAAAGCCGCCAACATCGCCACCCGCAGATCCGACGTATTATAATAGGTTGTGAGCTTGCTATTGGTGATCGTATGCGCAGCCGCATTATAGTTGAAGATGCGCGTTGAAGCGTACTCATTGAGGTCGTGTAACGCTTCGCCCAGGTCGTTGAGATAGATCCTGGCTTCAATTCTGTTGAACAATGCTTCCTCCGCAGTAAACAGCGGCACCATTACATATGGATAACCGATGGTAGCGTTCACCGATAACTTTACAAAATATTCATTGATCTTTGGCAACATGTAATTGTTGGTTCCCACCGTATAAGTTTGGCGGGTGAAAGCCCAGGCGCCTCCGGTTACATTCGAGCTCAGGATCTCCGTTCTTTTATCTGCATCCAGGCCATAGCGTTCGCTATAATAATTTCTTGCCCACAAAGAAGCCGTTTCAACCAGTAACAGGTTGGCCGGTTCGGAAGCTTTTGCATAATTAGCCCAAAGTTCTCTATAGGTCTGCGTGAGGTAGGTGGTATTCCACGGGCGTAAACCGGCAGTGATATTTGTTGTGGAGAACACGGCATTGGCATGGCTGAGCGCTTTGGTATAATCCTGTTTGTACAGAAAAAAACGCGCGGCAAATGCGTTGGCGGCCGCTTTGGTAAAATGATAACGCGGCACGGTGTAACGCGTATCATCGAGCAGCGGCAAACCAGCCAGCAGGTCCTTTTCGATCATTTCATACACATAGGCCACCGTTTTGCGGGTATACTTCTGAAAGATCACCTTCTCTGGTGTAAGCACATAAGGTATACCGGGGTCGGTTGATGAACCGGTAGCGCTATATGGTTTGGCAAAAAGCGTAACCAGCATAAAATGCGCATAGGCCCGGCAGATCAACGCCTCGCCCTGCTGTGAAGCATACCTGCCCGGGTCGGCCGCCTTATTACATGCTTCCAGCGCCTGATTAGCTGCAGCGATGGCCGCATAACAGGCATTCCAGTAACCTTCGGGTGAATCCTGTTCGTTCTCTGTTACATCTTCAAAAAAATAGGATTGTTTTACCGTAAGATCGAGGCCGCCCGTTCCTTTATCGGATACATTATCTGAAATTGACTCAGTGAAAGCCATGTAGTTTCCCTGCGGGTATGCTGTGGCCAGCATTTGCGACACCTGCTCCGGCGATTCCAGCGAAGCCCGGTTATCGGGATTCTTCTCCAGGAATTTTTTACAACCTGTGCCACTGAGTAACACACCGGAATAAAAAGTATATATTAAAAGCTTTTTCATGAAAACTCAGTTAGTTGTTCAGTTGTTCAGTTGTTCAGTTGTTCAGTTGTTCAGTTGTTCAGTTGTTCAGTTGTTCAGACTCGCGGCTAACCGCGGGCTTATAAATTGAGGAACTCAATAACTAATGAACTGAATAACTGAATAACTAAATAATTTACAATCCAATTTTCAATGCTAACGTGACCTGCTTTTGCACCGGCTGCGCCACGCCCCCTGAATTAAAGAACTCAGGGTCCTGACCACGTAGTTTTTCATCGCTGTAGATCAGCCAGGGATTAATAGCGGCAGCAGTAACAGAAGCATTATTTAATTTAAACTTATTGATCATCGAAGCGGGCAACTGGTAAGCCAGCGATACGGTCTTTAACCGTATCATATCACCTTTGGCTACCCGCTCGGTTGAATAGTTATAGTTGTTGTAAGGATATGCGCCACCTAACTGCGCCTGGGCAAATGCATCCAGTATCGAAGGAACACTGGTATATTTTTCATCACCGGGCAGGCTCCAGCGGTCGTAAAATTCTTTTGGCATGGCATCGAGGTCGGAGTAGCTGGTTCTGAATGAAGGGTACAACCTGATGGTATTGCCCGCCTGGTAAGTGATGAACACGTTCAGTGAAAATGCCTTGTAATGAAAGGTGTTTGAAAATCCGCCGGTAATGGGCGGATCAACCGGTCCTTCGTATTGCAGGTTGCCTGTCGATTCAGACTGCATATACACCGTTTTACTGTTCTTTCCTTCTTCATCGACAAAAGTGGGAGCGCCGGTAAACGGTTCCAACCCGTTATATTTAATAGAGAAAAGGCTGCGAACAGGATAGCCCTTTTTATTGCCGCCCTCAGCGCTTACGAGGCTGAAGATGTTCGGCTCATTTTCTGCGTTGGTGATCCTGGTGGTGTTGTAACCAAAGGTCAGGGTCGTTTTCCAGCCCCAGTTCTTTTTACGGATAACTTCACCGCTTAACAGTACTTCCACGCCCCTTGAATCCATATCGGCATAGTTGGCCGCTTTATAAGGCTCACCGCCGATACCCGAGGTTTTAATGGTGCTGATGAGATCAAAACTTTTGCGTTGATATACATCGAGGCTTACATTCATTCGCCTGCCCAGGAACCCCGCATCGATACCCAGGTTGGTCGTATACAATTTTTCCCAGGTAAGA
>NZ_LWBP01000214.1 GCF_002078015.1 Niastella populi
AGCATTCCTCCCGCGGGAGGAATGCTTTATTTTACAACCCGGGGTATAGGGGAGGTATACATACATATTTTGGGTATTATTCCCCTTTACTTTATATTGACAAGCATGAAAATTTGGTATTGTTTATTAGTATATTTTTTTGCCTCTGGATGCGTTGGCATAAATACAACCCGAAGATTGACGACGGACATAAAGCAGAATTTCACGAACCGTCTTGAAGGGAGGAGCACAGGTTTATTCAATAAGATAGAGATCAATGGATGTTATCGTTTAGCATTTCCATTGGTTTCAGGTTTCATAAATCTTTGGGTGCCATTTGCTGATTATTTTAACACCAGGGTCAGCAATATTATCCTTGACGCCGACAACTGGAAAATTTTGAATGTTATGGCTGGCGGATTTTATCAAATCCCAATCAATAACAAGTTAAATATCAAATCGCAAATACTGGCAGGTATCAGTAGTTCGAAAAAACCTGCATATAAAGTCACCTTAAAAGACTCGCAAAATGACCTTACTTATTTTGGAAATGATCTAAAAACTGTCTTTTGCTATCGTTTAGGAACTGAATTTAACTATTCATTATATAGAAGCATTTACTTGCTTGCTGATATAAATTATTTCAGTACCAGCGCGGCAAAAGCTTCGAATAGTAATGACATAAGCGCTTATCGTTATTCCTCGCTTAATATGTCAGCAGGAGTTGGGTTTGGGTTTTAACTAATCAACTTCCATAATAACGCCCGTCGCTTAGTGAATCATGAATAGATATTTTATATATTTTATTTAGGTTGACACGGGGAATGGGGGTTACCCGGTAACACCCTGGTTGTTTATTGCATTTGCCACTTTTTACCTGGTAAGTACTATTGTTAATGATGTTGGCAATTATATCAACGGCCTGGTACCCGTCATCAATTCATTGTTGGGATTGGCCGTTACGGCATTGGGTATTCCGGTGTACTATTATTATAAAAGAAAGAAATTACTAGCGTCTAAGTTTTAAGTTCTCAGTTCCGCACTTTTCGTTGTATTTGCTTGCGGGGTTCGGTCACTTCTCCCATGCCCGCCCCCAGCCAAACAACCCCCGCCAAAAAGCTGGTGAGAAAACTTATCTGAATCAGATCGTCAATTCTTTTATTAACGGGGCATGCGCAGGGTAGGCCGCGGTCAATTCATCCTGCCTGGCCAGTTCAAAATCGACAAAATCGAAACCGGGGGAAACGGTGCAGCCCACCAGGGCATATTCGCCGCCAGGCGCTAACCGCGCAGCAAACCAGTTGCCTGCGGTTATTACACATTGAAAGGTTTCATCATTATCGGCATCGCAGCCGAGGCGGTGTTCTATCATGCGGCCCTGTTGATCTATTTCATACACGATCAATGCATCGCCATAATAGAAATGCCATACTTCATCGCTTTTGATCTTATGAAAAGCCGAGAACTGGTGCTGTTGCAGTAAAAAATAAATGCTGGTGCAGAAGTTACGGTCGCCCGTAAAGGCAGAAGGAAGTGCCGCCACAGGCGCCATAACCGGCGAGCGGTAGATCTCCCTGAAAGCACCCCCTTCTATATGGGTAGCCAGTTGTAATTTGTTTATCCAATATGCTGCTGTTCGTTTACTCATACTTAACGCTTAATGCTGAACGCGAAACGCGGAACGCTATATCCTGAATTTCAGGCTTTCCGAAATTATTCGGAATGAACCTAAATCGGAGGGCGGCGTTGGGCCTTAAGCGTTTAGCGTTTAGCGGTATTTTTTATTCTATCGTCACCTTCTTATCTCTCGCACCCCAGTACCAAAAACGTAATGAATCTTTTATGCGGGTAGTATCGGCCGGTGTTCCGGGTAAAGAAATAACAATTTTGAATAATACGGAGTCGGCGGTTTCAAGCTGCACTTTTGGTTTCAGCCTGTTCAGCATATTCACCGCGGTTGTTTGTGACCGGGTTGTTTGAAGTACATATTTGTACATTTTTGAAGGACCGGCAGCAGCGGAAGTCGTTGTTGTGGTAGCCTGCGCAAAATCATTCCCGGTATCGGCTTTGGCCGCTTCATGAAGCAGAATACTGTCTTTATTTATAACGTTCTCCAATTGTTTTTTGGGATCGTTGATGTTCGACAGGTAGGAAGAAGCCTGCGGTTGTGTGTCCTCAGCATTGGCGGTTGACGCGGTAACCGTTTTAGGGTCGGTCTTCACTTTATTCGAAAACAAACTGTAGCCACCCCACACAATGATACCAACGCCCACGATCACCCCAATTACAATGGCCACGCGGCGGATCTGTGCGTTGCGGGCCTCATTGGGATCGTCATCGAAAACAGATTTCTTTTTAGGTTTATTTGCTGAATCGAGATGTTCTGCGTTCGTCAATGGCGGCGGCGGTTCAAGGCGTTGCACAACAGGATGGCCGGGTGTAAATTCATAAACGCTTTCGCGGTTCTTTTGTAAAGTGCCGATGCCTTCTATATGAAATGGCTTGCCGATATTCAGCATCAGTTTGCCGTCGGCAACAAATGTTTCAAGGTCCGATTCTGCCAGCGGCCTGATCTTACCGGTATGTTTCCTGATAAAATCGATCAGTTCTTCATCGGGACGGGCAATGTTTTTTTGTGCAAAATGAATGTGGTCAAGAAGATCGTTTGAATTTTTATCTATATTCTGAACGTCAACGGCGACATCGAGATAAAATGTGCCTATACCAGGTAAGTTCAGTCTCTTATTCTGGTAAAAATACTGTGCTACTAGAACCGAAATTTTCAAGAGATTAAGGATTTTTGGCGTAAGTTAAGTATTATTTATCGCTGCCACAATACACGAATACGGAAGTTATTACTTTTGCGGGAAGTTTATTCGATTGTGGATTAATTTATTATGCATGCTTACGGAATCAGAAAAGCGGTTTTTGGCGTACTGGGAAGCTAACCGGTTACGCGAAAAAAAGATCAATAAACAGTTGTTATTGGGCCTGCCCATAGGGCTGCTGTTTGCAGTTCCCGTATTAATTTTATTATTTTCAGGCCGGTTATGGTACCAGCGTGCCAGTATGGAGGCAAATAGCCAAAGCAGTCCGGTCGTACTAATTATTGCTATCATATGTATTGCTGTTTTTGTGGCTTTATTTTATAAACGCCATCAGTGGGACCAGCGGGAGCAGCATTATCTGGAATTGAAGGCTAAAGAGCAGGAAGAATCAACAATAAGCAATAGACAATAAGCAAAGGGAGATTCGCGATTAATAGGGAACCCTGAAAAGCGGCAATTCTTGCCAATTGCAAATTGCCGATTGCCAATTGGTTAAAGCAGCAAACATCTCTATATCATTGTCTTTTACCTGGCTAATCATAAACAAATCAATTTCTAATGAGAAATCTTGTTTGGGGTTTTCTGTGCTTTGTCCTTTTTTATAGCTGTAAAAAAGAATCGGGTTGCGGTTACGGCGACCATAACATTGTGGCTCCGGCGAACGAACAACAGGATGTAGAAACATATCTTACTTCTAATAATATTTATTCGGTGGGTAAAGACGCAAGCGGTTTGTATTACCAGGTCTTCGATCATGGTGAAGGCAACAGTAATCCCGGTCTTTGTTCGCAGGTAGAATTGACGTATACCGGCAAACTCACCAACGGAACCGTCTTTGAACAGAAAAGTACCGCATTTACACTGGGTTCCTCCATTGAAGGATTTCGAAAAGGGATTCCGCTTATTAAAAAAGGCGGACATATGAAACTGTATATTCCACCCGCACTGGCTTATGGTTCAAAAGAAATAAAGGATGAAAGCGGGAAGGTCATCATTCCGGCCAATTCCATTCTTGTCTTCGATATCTCGCTCACTTCGTTCTATTAACGCTTTAACAGCATTACGGTTAAACTAACATTTGTTATTTTCACCTACATTTGCCCAAAATGCAGCCCTTTGCCACACGAAGCAATTTCCGTATTCGACATATTTAAGATCGGTGTAGGTCCATCCAGCTCCCATACGCTTGGCCCCTGGCGGGCCGCCCTTTTATTTTTACAATCCCTTGAACAGAAGCACCAGTTGTTACAGGTAACCTCATTACAGGTGCTGTTGTATGGCTCGCTTGCCAAAACAGGCAAAGGGCATGGTACCGATGTGGCCGTGCTGATGGGTTTAAGCGGCGAAGATCCTGTAACCTGCGAGGTAGCACTTATCGATGAGAAAGTACAGCGCATCCGCACTACCAAAAAACTGTTGCTGCAGGGCAAACATGAAATAGATTTCGACCCGGCAACGGGTGTTGAGTTCCTGTTCACTGAATCATTACCCTATCATCCCAATGCATTAACATTCATGATCACCCTCGTTAACGGCGAACAGCATGCCGCCACCTATTACTCGGTGGGCGGTGGTTTTGTACAGCAGGAAGGCGAGCAGGGGGCGGCAACCGCTTCGGTGCAGTTGCCTTTTCCTGTTAACAATGCCGGCGACCTGTTGCACTGGTGCCGTAAAACGGGGTTAAGCATTAGTGAAGTGGTAATGGAAAATGAGCATAGCTGGCGCAGTGAGGAAGAAACCCGCAAGGGCGTTTTGAAAATATGGCAGGTGATGAAAGAATGTATGTACCGCGGATGCCATAGCCACGGAATGCTGCCCGGTGGCCTGCAGGTAAAAAGAAGGGCCGCAGACCTTAATAAAAAGCTATTGCAGGGCAAAACGTATGAGGATTATGATTCATGGATAAAGGCAATTCGCGCCGGTGGCAGCGATTTTAAATACATTCTGGACTGGGTGAGCTGTTTTGCGCTGGCCATTAATGAAGAAAATGCCTCTTTTGGCCGCGTGGTAACGGCGCCTACCAACGGCGCGGCCGGTGTAATTCCGGCAGTATTGCATTACCTGGTGGTGTTCTGCGACGGGTATAATGATGAAAAGATCCTGCAGTTCATGTTCACCGCTTCTGAAATAGGCAGCATATTCAAAAAAGGCGCTACTATTTCGGCTGCCATGGGCGGGTGCCAGGCTGAAATTGGCGTATCCTCTGCCATGGCCGCTGCCGGGCTTACAGAAGTACTGGGTGGCAGCCAGCGCCAGACGATGATGGCGGCGGAAATTGCCATGGAACATCATTTGGGATTAACCTGCGATCCCATTGGCGGACTGGTTCAAATTCCCTGTATTGAAAGAAATACCATGGGCGCCATAAAAGCCATTACCGCGTCGCAACTGGCGCAGCAAAGCACGCCCGATTTTGCCAAAGTATCGCTCGATAACGTTATAAAAACCATGTGGGATACGGCCATTGACATGAGCCATAAGTATAAAGAAACTGCCGAGGGCGGGTTGGCGGTGAATATACCGTTGAGTTTACCGGAATGTTAAATACAGCTGTAAGCAAATACAGAATACAGCTGCAAGCTTCAAGCTATAAGCTGTAAGCGAATACAGATACAGCTACAAGCTGCAAGCGAATACAGCTGCACGCTACAGGCGAAGACTGCCTTAAGCTTAGCTTACAGCTTTTGTATTTGCTTATAGCTTACGGTTTAAAGCTTATAGCTAATTCAATCCCGGTTTCACATCGATCTGCGCAACATCCAGGTCACTGTAATCGTGTAATACGTTGTACAAGGTATCGCGTTCAACGGGTTTTCTTTTTGCCTGTTTTATCAGGGTTACCAGTTGGGCAGTGCTCATAGCCGGGTTTTGTTCTTCTGAACCAGCCATGGAGTATATTTTGGTAGAATCGTCGATGGTGCCGTCGATATCATTCACCCCGAACGATAAAGTAAGTTGTGCATTATGACGTCCCAGCATTGGCCAGTAGGCTTTCAGGTGCGGGAAGTTATCCATATACAGGCGGGCAATGGCGTACATACGCATATCCTCGATAACACCCGATTCGGCCACGTCGCTCATGTCGTTCTGCTTATTGCGGAATTTAAGCGGAATGAATGTATTGAAACCGCCCGTTTTATCCTGCAACTGGCGCAGGCGTTCCATATGGTCTATGCGGTGTTGGTATGCTTCTATATGACCATACAGCATGGTGGCATTGCTATGCATGCCGAGGCTGTGCGCCGCTTCATGAATTTCGAGCCAGCCGTTGGCATCTACCTTATCGGCGCAGATCTTTTCCCTGATCTCAGGTGCAAAGATCTCGGCGCCGCCGCCGGGTAAAGAATCCAGTCCGGCCTCGTGCAGGTATTTCATGCCTTCGGCTGCGGTTTTCTTTGCTTTGCGGAACATATAATCCAGCTCAACGGGGGTAAAACCCTTGATATGCAGTTCGGGCCGGTGCGCTTTTATTTTGCGCAACAGATCGGCAAAGAACTCAAGGTTCAGTTTGGGGTGAACGCCGCCTACGATATGCACCTCGGTAACCGGTTTGCCATCATAGCTTTTCACGATGTTCAGCATTTGATCGGTGGTAAGTTCCCAGCCTTCCTCACGGTGCGCATACAGGCGCGAATAGGAGCAAAAGGCACAGGCGAACACACACACGTTGGTGGGCTCTATATGAAAATTTCTGTTGAAATACGTTGTATCACCATGCAGGCGCTCGCGTACAAAATTGGCCAGGGCGCCTACAAAGGGCAAACCGCCTTTTTCGAACAATAACAACCCGTCTTCAGGGGAAATACGTTGTTTGTTTACTATTTTTTCGCCGATAACACGAAGGGCGGGGTCTTTTTCTGCTGCTATAACCTGCTGAATGTTAGTACTCATTTGATAGGGATTTGCTTCCGTATGTAACAATAAAACGGGCACAAAGTTACGGGAAAACAGCTACAAGCCCCAAGCTGATAGCTGCAAGCAAATACAGAATACAGGGGAAAGCGGAAGGCCTAAAGCCTAAGGCAAATACAGAAGACAGCCGAAAGCTGATACAAAATACAGTCTAAGCAGGCATAGCGGAATGCCAATCGCAGCAGGTTGATGCGTAATCACGAGCAATGTATTTCATTATCACATTATCTAATTATCACATTATCAAATTACATTAAAGCCCCTGCTATCGTTCCGCACATCAAACATGCAATAGTACCGCCGATAAGCGCCTTAACGCCCAGTTCGGTAAGGTTGCGGCGCTGGTTGGGCGCCAGCTGGCTGATGCCGCCGATCTGAATGCCGATGGAAGCGAAATTGGCAAAACCACACAACGCATAGGTGGCTATCAGGATCGATTTGGGATCGGTTATTTGTCCGGATGATTTCATGCTGCCGAAAGAAATATAGGCAACAAATTCATTGAGGATGGTCTTCTCGCCCAGTAGCTGCCCTACCTGTACCATCTCCTGGCTTTTGACGCCAATAAGCCAGGCAACGGGGGAGAACACATAGCCGAGGATCATTTGCAGGGATAATGAATCGTAGCGGCCGTTGGTTACGCGGGCAATATCGTCATTGATACTGAACCAGTAACCAACCGATCCCAGGATCCAGTTGCACAAATACATTAAGGCGGTAAATACGATAAGCATAGCGCCTACGTTCACGGCCAGTTTAAGGCCGTCGGTTGTGCCCAGGGAAATAGCGTCGAGAAAGTTATCACCTATTTTTTCTTTAGGCACCTTCAGCTCCCTGATGAAGGTTTCGTTCTGGGGAAATAATATTTTAGAAACAACGATGGCGGCGGGGGCGCTCATGATGCTCTGGCTCAGCATATGCAATGCGAAATACTTTTGCTGCACGATATCGTTACCGCCGAGGAAACCAACATAGGCAGCCAGAACGCTGCCGGCGGTATTGGCCATGCCACCCACCATGATGCAAAGCATTTCGCTGCGGTTCATTTTATCGAGGAAGGGCCTGATCATCAGCGGCGCTTCCGTTTGACCGAGAAAAATATTGGCAGCCGTAGAAACGCTTTCAGGACCGGAGATACCCAATTTCTTCAGCATCCAGGCGAACACATACACTATTTTTTGCAGAATGCCGAGGTAGTATAACATGGCCGAAAGGGCGGCAAAGAAAATGATATTGGGCAACACCTGCACGGCAAACACATATGCCCAGCTGCCCGTAGGATCGGCCAGTTTACCAAAAATGAATTCTATACCCTTATGACCTATATTGATAAGCTCAACGAATTTATCGCTCACCCAGCCAAAAACGATCTTGATAAAGTTGACTTTCAAAACACCCAGCGCAAAACACAACTGGGCCACCACGCCAATGCCCACCAGTTTCCAGTTGATCGCCCGCCGGTTATTGCTCAGCAAAAAACACACGAAGATGAGGAAGAACATACCTAATGCACCGCGCGAAATGTTTTCAAGTACCGGGGTCATAATGATGTTTTGGTGTAGTTGAAATTTTTAAGGTATATAAATTTACAATGGTTCGTGTGTATTCCGCTACTGCAGAATATACGCGAACCATGGCCAGCTGTTAGGGTATGAGTAGCAATATAACGGAATAATTTTAATTCGCAATAATACAGCTTAATTATCAATGTAAATGGTGATCATAGGCATACAATGAAAAAGCGACCCTGTAACAGGATCGCTTTTGAGTATCGTTGAATGCTTTGCTTAATTGCAGGGTTATTGTTTTTGTGCCCTGAACGTCAGATTTAGTGGCGCGGTTGAAAAAGAGTCAGCCACTTTACCGGTTAAATTACCTGCCATGAACCCGCCGCTGCCGGCCGTCCATTCAGTAATGTTTACCGTGATGGCTCCTGAAGCCCTGTAATATTTCGAACCTTCAGTGATGTTAATTGAACTTAAAGGTGTACTGCCCGTTCCGGTGGCGGTAAAGGTGAAATAAACATCTTCATTCGCCTGGTTCTTGCGGGTAGCCCACACTGTATAGGTATTATTGCCCCCGTTTTTGTAGGCAAGAACAGAGTCGGCAGGATATGTATAATTTTTAGGCACGCCGTTTAAGGTGTAATTCACGAACTGGGTAAGTGAAGTTCCGCAGGCGCTTAACTGGCCGGCATTTACAGTGGCCGACGATACGGTTATTGACGATGAACTTCCGCCCTGGTTATTGCCGAGGTCATAGGCGATTACAGATGCGTTTACCGGTAAAACATTGTTACAACGGCTGATGGTTATACTGAAGTTGCCGTTGGTAACAGTTGCACGGTTAAACATACTATCGAGGTATACTTCAACATATCCATTGGTAACTGCGCCGGCTGAACAATTGATAACAGTGCCTGAAATGGTAACCGATCCTGTAGCCGGGTTAGTGATCGTTACAGTGCCCAGGTCGGCATCGGCATTGAAAGGACCGATATCTTTTGTGTACACAAGCGCATTGCATTTGTTGTAGATCTTCATCTGCAAGGCTTTGCCTTTGGGTACATAACCGCCTACCCGGCCGGTGGCATCGGTGTATCCTGAGCCATTGGCGTTAACGGCATCGCTGGTAACCTGAATAGTTACACGAGCCGATGAAAAAGGGTTGCCGTTCTGGTCTTTTACGATCGCTTTAAAATGAATGAAGTTGACCGGTACATCGCAGTTCCAGAAAGAAAAATGGCTTACCGTACCTACGTAGTTTGATCCCTGTTTGGTGGCCGTGCCTTCTTCGTTCCATAAACCGGTGCTATCGTTGAAGCTCCATAAAGGAATGGTATTGGGCGCCTGTGATAACATGGCTGGTGGAATGGGGAACGTGAGTGTGGCCGTTTTGCCTGCAGCCAGTTGTAACTTTTCGCCGTTGGCGCCGGTAAGCTCCACCGCCATCATGCCAAAAGATTGTAAACCGGTTTGGTCATTGCCGGTAGTGATGCCGCGCAATGTACCCGGCATAATTTCGTTGAAATTGGAAGCGGCAGGGTTCAACAGGAAGGTGCTTACCGAAACGGTTCCGGTATAAGCGCTGTTTCCTGCAGTGTTTACAAAACTGTTGCCTGTAAATACAATGCTGCCACCGCCCTGAACGGCAATATTACCGCCGCTGCTGCCATTCACCGTGCCCGATACCGTTCTTTTGATCAGTTGCAGCGAGATGTAATTTACCACGCCTTCGTTTACCACTATGGTGCGGCTGCCCTGGAAGAAACCGTCTTTTTCTACTTTGATAAAACCGGCATTTTTATCGAGGCTTGCGTTGTTGATGCTAAAGTTACCATTGATATCGGTAGTGGCTGTAAGCGATCCGGCTTTTACCACGGCGCCGCTTACCGGTTGTTGATTCTCATCGAGTATGCGGCCGGCAATGCTGGCGGTCACTATCTCTTTTTCATTGTTTGGCGTATCGGGGCCGTTGGTGGCCGATTTTTGACAACTGACAATAATGAGCAGGGCCAGTAAGACGGCTGAAAATCCAAAGGTGAGGACCTTTTTCATGGCGTGTAGGGGTTTAAATGTTTAAGGTATCAGAAAGGTAGCTAAACTTACGCAGATGTAAAAGCGGTGGTTGGGAGCGGCAGGCAAAATAAAAATGCCACGTCTTCGAAACGTGGCACTCTTACCGGTTGCAAATAACCTTTATGTGATAAGTTTATTTAAGCTGTTCTATCTTTTTAACCAGGTTTTTCCTGGGATGTGCGCCTATCAGCCTGTCAACCACTTTCCCGTTCTTGATGAACAGGATAGTAGGAATTGAAGTAATGTTATACTTCATGCAGGTGTTCGGGTTTTCATCAACGTTCAGTTTGCCGATGTTCACCTTTCCGTTGTACTCTTTGGCCAGGTCTTCCACAACGGGTCCTACAGCGCGGCAGGGGCCGCACCATTCTGCCCAGAAATCAACTACGGTAAGTTTGCCCGAATTCAGCGCTTTGCTCTGAAAGTTGGCATCGGTAAATTCTACCGTACCGCCTTTGACACTACGGTTATCGGGTGCTCTGAAGCCATCGATTATAAACAGGGTTACAGAGATAACCGCAAAATATAAAAGGCCTGATGCTGCTTTCATAAAGTATTAGTTGATTGTTATTCGGTTTGTAAGATATACAAAGATGATTATATACGCCAATCCGAATTGATAGTATGGTGTTAAAAAACAGCCATAAAAATGGTGGGCCGTCGGCCAACCGGCCAAACGACCCACCTCAGGATCTTTATATCTGGGACATTATATGTGCTGTTCGATCTTTTTTACGAAGTTGCTTTTAGGTTGCGCACCTACCAGCTTGTCTACCACTTTACCATCTTTTATGAAAAGGATGGCAGGGATAGAAGTAACACCGTAGTTGATTGATAACTGCGGGTTATGGTCAACGTTTACTTTACCTACGTTTATTTTACCATCGTATTCTTTTGCCAGGTCTTCAATTACCGGTCCGATCGCACGGCAGGGTCCACACCACTCAGCCCAAAAATCTACTACTGTTAATTTATCTGAGGAGAGGACCTTGTCCTGGAAATTTGTGTCTGTGAATTCTAAAGCCATAAAGTATATATTTTAAAAGTGTAAAGTTTATGAAAAAGTTTTAAGTTGTAAGTTTTAAGTTGTAAGTAGTTGAATTTTAAAGCTCATAATTAATAGTAACCCTCAAATTTTCTGAACTTAAAACTTAGAACTTAAAACGTACAACTAACTCGTCGAATTCTGTGCCATTCAAATTGCTTTACCATTCCTGTCAGTGCCGGCCCTGCTTTATGCTGTTCTCTTAAGCTTCCTTTAACAGAACCCGTTGAATTTATGGCGTTTAAGACCTATGCCGTGACAACCTGTACATCCATTTCGGGGTGGCTTTGTAAGAAAGCAGCCATTTCGTCATTCATTTGAAAACCTGCATCAACGGTTTGTAAACTCACTTTGCACATCGCCTTATAATCCTTTACGTTGAACTTCAGGATCGAACTTCCGGGGAAGGTTTTCAGGTTCTTTTCAAAGAAACCGATCATTTCCTCATTTACATGCCGGGCTTCAACATCTATAATAACCTGTTTGGTGAGGTTTTGTTTAATACCCTCCAACAAACTGATGCGTTCTATTTTAAACTCGAACTCGGTTTTGTTGAAACGGGGTTTGAACGAACCGGTTATAAACAGGTTTTTGCCTTTTTCGAGGTAATTGGTAAACCGCATATAGTCATCGCTCCACAACATAAACTCGCTTTTACCGCTGTAATCCTCAATCCAGAAGGAACCAAACTGGCGGCCGGTACGGGTTACGCGGTGCTGGGCATCCGTTACGAGCCCGGCAAGGCGGAAGCTGCGGCCGGGGTTAGGCTGCAGGGCGAGGGTATCTTTTATTTCATTGAACTCGGCCATGGTAGTTATACCATAGTGTTTTATCTCGAACCGGAAGTGATCGAGCGGGTGGCCGCTCATAAACATGCCGGTTACCTCTTTTTCGTAATTGAGTAATTCGGTCAGCGACCAATGCTCGCATGGCGGAATTTTGGGTGGCGGTATTTCCATTACCTCGGTAAGCCCGCCAAAAAGGGTATTGCTGGTATTCACGTTCTGCGCCTGGTAAACGTTCCCGAAACGCACGATCTTTTCAAGCCCTGTGCTGGTATCGTTTTGCGGCGTAAAGAAATACTGGGCGCGGTGCAGATCGGTAAAACAATCGAATCCCCCGGCGTATACCAGGCTTTCCAGTGTTTTCTTGTTCACCGTACGCTGGTTCACGCGTTTTATCATATCGAAGATCGACGTATAAGGCCCATTCTTTTCGCGTTCTTCGATCAGGCTTTCTACCGCAGCTTCACCCACACCTTTTAACCCGCCCAAACCAAAACGGATATCACCGTTTTTATTTACCGAGAAACCTTTTTTCGATTCATTTACATCGGGGCCAAGACACTTTATTCCCATGCGCTTACACTCTTCCATAAAGAAGGTGATCTTTTCTATGTTGCCGGCGTTGTTCAATACCGCTGCCATGTACTCGCTGGGGTAGTGGGCTTTGAGGTAAGCCGTTTGATAGGCCACATAGGCATAACAGGTAGAGTGCGATTTGTTGAAGGCGTATTGGGCGAACGCTTCCCAGTCGGTCCAGATCTTTTCAAGCTTTTCGACCGGGTGGCCTTTTTCTGAAGCGCCCTTTACGAACTGGGCCTTCATTTTATCGAGCACCGCCTTTTGCTTTTTACCCATCGCTTTACGCAGCACGTCGGCGTCTCCCTTACTAAAACCGGCCAGCTTTTGCGCCAGCAACATCACCTGCTCCTGGTATACGGTGATGCCGTACGACTCCTGCAGGTATTCTTCCATTTCGGGAAGGTCGTAGGTGATGGGCTCACGGCCGTGTTTACGATCGATAAAGTTGGGGATGTATGCGAGCGGACCGGGCCGGTACAGGGCGTTCATCGCAATAAGGTCGGCAAACTGGTCAGCCTTCAGATCGCGCAGGTATTTTTGCATACCCGGACTTTCGAACTGGAACGTACCAACGGTTTCGGCCTTCTGGTATAATTCGAATGTTTTCGGATCGTCGAGCGGTATGGTTTCAATGTCAAGTTCAACCCCATGGTTTTCCTTGATCATACGCAGGGCGTTCTTGATGATGGTAAGGGTTTTCAAACCCAGGAAGTCCATCTTGATTACCCCGGCGTCCTCGATGATGCTGCCTTCGAACTGCGTAACCCACAAGCTCGAGTCCTTGGCGGTACTTACGGGTATCAGATCGGTAAGGTCGCGGGGGGCAATGATGATACCTGCCGCGTGGATGCCGGTGTTGCGTACGGAACCTTCCAGCCTTTCTGCCTCATGCAATACGGTTGCGGTAAGCCCCTGGCCGTTGTATATTTCACGCAGTTTTTTAATTACTTCTATTTCATCGGGGCCAATGCCTTCTTTTTCTTCGAGCGATTTCTCTCCATCTTTGGCTGTAAGGGGCGCATGCAGTACACGGCCCAGTTCAATGCCTGGTTTTTCAGGAACCATTTTAGCCAGGGCGTTCGATTCAACCAGGGGCAGGTCGAGCACCCGGGCCACATCCTTGATACTGCTTTTGGCGGCCATGGTGCCATAGGTAATGATCTGCGCCACCTGGTTGGTGCCATATTTCTCCACTACATAATCGATCACTTTCTGACGGCCTTCATCATCGAAGTCGGTATCGATATCCGGCATCGACTTACGGTCGGGGTTCAGAAAGCGCTCGAACAGCAGGTTGTATTTAATGGGGTCTATGTTGGTAATGCCAATGCAATAAGCCACCGCGCTGCCCGCCGCCGATCCACGGCCCGGGCCAATGAATACGCCCCGTTCGCGACCGGCTTTAATAAAGTCGCCCACAATAAGGAAGTAACCGGCAAAACCCATGGTCTTGATGGTGAACAACTCAAAGTCGAGCCGCTCCTGAATTTCGGGCGTTATATCTACATAACGTTCTTTGGCGCCTTCGTAGGTAATGTGCTTCAGGTATTCCCACTGGTTCAGGTTACTGTCTTCAGTGATCTGGAACTCCTTTGGTAAAGGGAAGGCCGGCAGCAGGATATCTTTTTTCAGGTTCAGCAGTTCAACCCGGTCAACGATCATATTGGTGTTATCGATCGATTCGGGAATATCGCTGAACAGCTTCTTCATTTCCTCCTGCGTTTTAAAATAAAACTGGTCGTTTGGAAATTTGAAGCGGCGGTCTTTTATTGCGGTATCGTCATTTACAAAGTCATCGAAACCGGGCGTGCTTTTCTTTTCACCGGTGTTTATACATAACAGGATGTCGTGGGCATTGTAATCGTCCTGATCGGTATAATGGCTGTCGTTGGTAGCGATAACCGGTACGTTGTACTTTTTGGAGAACTTCAACAGCACCTGGTTAATGATCTCCTGTTCTTTCAGGTTGTGCCGTTGTATTTCGATGAAGTAATCTTCACCGAACATATCGAGCCACCATTTGAATTCCTGTTCGGCTTTTTCTTCCCCGTCGTGCAGAATGGTTTGCGGCACATAGGCGCCTATGCAGCAGGTGGTGGCAATAAGCCCTTCCTTATATTGTTCAATTAGTTTTTTATCAATACGGGGGTATTTGCTGTACATACCCTCTATATAACCCAAACTGGTAAGTTTTACCAGGTTCTGGTAACCGGTTTTATTTTTTGCCAGCAGTACCTGGTGATAGCGTTCGTCCTTTACTTCTTTTGAGAACACTTTACGGGTCCGGTCTTCCACCACATAAAACTCGCAACCTACAATGGGTTTTACCTTCAGGCTGCCATCTTCATTTTTGTGTTTATAGGCTTCGGCAACGAATTCAAAGGCGCCAAACATATTACCGTGGTCGGTAATGGCAAGGGCGGGCATACCGTCTTTGACGGCTTTTTTATACAATGACGGAATAGCTGCGGCGCCATCGAGCAACGAAAACTGTGTATGAACGTGAAGATGAGAGAATTTGCACATTTGTTCTTCTAATGAATATGTTTTTAGTTGATTCTTTGCTGGTGTTAGTTGAATGAAGTAAGTTGACGGGTTAACAGGTTAACAAGGGGCCTTCTTACTTCGGTTTCTTAAAAATCGTGGTTTTGCCTTATTCTCTTAATCGCCTCATTTCCAATATTAAACTTCATCCAGTAAAAACACGAAATTGTGGTATAAAGTTCTTTAATCAATAGTGAACGGGATAAAATTTTATAAACAGCATCTGAATAAAAATAATTGCTGCCGAATGCAGAACGCCGAATGCTAAAGGCCCGAAGTGCCGGCTTGCAGCCATTTCGAATGTCAGGAGGCTGCGTTATGCGTTTTGCGTTAAGCGTTTAGCCTTCGTCCTAATTGCATTTTAATGTTTTACTGGCAATGTATTTGCTACTTTTGGTGCCAAGCTGGCTGCGCTTCGATAAAGCAAGGCAATAGTCAGGGTCAAAATGGCGTTGACGGAGCAGCTAATTAAATTTTCCAGACCTGTGAAGTATCTGATTATCATTATATCCGTCCTGCTTACGCATGCTTTTCCGGCTGCGGCGCATTATCCGTTCAACCCTGCGGGGCCGGCGGGTGACACTGCTGTTTACCCGGTAAACGGTCCCGAATTCCTTGACCATATTGTGGCCGGGGCCAATGAAGACGATGACCTTACGCAGGACAAAAAGAAAAAAGGCTCCAAAAGCACTACCGCCTCCGGCACCAAATCGAAAAGAGTAACCAGTCCCACCCAGAAGCTGGCAGCCCTCACTCCCGATGAGGAGAACATGATCAAGGACCTTTCACACAAAAAAAGCACAAAAGCCATAGGGATAGAATATAGTGCGCCTTTACAGTTCAAATATGCCATTTTGCTCGATATGCCGGTAGAGACGATCAATGACGGCAAGTTGCTGGAACTGATCGAAAGCTGGTATGGCACCAAATACAAATATGGTGGTGAAACCAGGCAGGGAGTCGATTGCAGTGGCTTTTCCAAAGCGTTCATGAGCTCCTACTATAATATCACGCTTACAAGAAATTCGGCCGACCAGTACAAGCAATGCTCAACGAAGGTTAAAAAGAAAAAATTAAAGCAGGGCGATCTGGTTTTCTTCAAAACCCGCGGCTCAAAAGGCGGTATTACCCATGTGGGCGTTTATCTCTGCAATAATAAGTTTGTGCATGCCGCTACCAGCAGTGGGGTAATGATCAGCGACCTCGATGAGGATTATTACAAGACCAGGTTTTATGGGGCGGGGAGAGTTAAATAGTTCACAGTTCATAGTTCACAGTTCACAGCTCATAGTTCACAGTTCATAGTTCATAGTCCTTATGTTCGGGACTTAAATGTTATTACAGCCTCGCTTTTTGCCTGCGGCCATAAACGAGAAAAACCTGTTACGGGTAACAGGTTTTTGTTCGAGTTTTTCAGTTATTGAGTTATGGAAAGTTTAAATAAAATCAGGCCTTACAGGGTGAATGAATTCACGCGGGCATCGGATCTATATTACAAATTACACTTTAATATTTCACGTTTCAGGACAGCATTTCAACGGTGAGTTATTATGCAGCTACTGAGAGCGTGATCACCGTTCCTTCGTGCTTTTGGTTATAAATATTGATAGTGCCGCCCATACTGCGGGCTGCGGCCAGCACTTCAGAAAAACCATGGGCTACGGTGCTGTAAAAATTGGCTCCATTATTCTTTACGCGAACCTCAACGCCGGTGGTATGTTTCACGGCTTCTATTCTGATGCAAACGGCATTTGAACTGGAGATGGCGTTGTTCAACAGGTTGCCTACGATAAAGGCCAGTACCTGTTCATCGGTATGCAGCTGAAATGAATCGTCTACATCGTTAATGATAAAACTTTTTTTGGCAACGGCCAGCGGGCAAAAACTCTGCATGAGCCGGCTTACAAGTTTGTGAAGTGATACAGGAGTTGGATTACTGTGTGTGCTGACTACCGGCGCGGGGTTGAGTGTGGATGACAAGCTTTTCATAAATGGACTATTAAATGATGAACGAAAAAGGAATTGAGAACAGTGTTCAAAGGGATACGAACTAAAAACGGAGTTGACGCTACGGACCTTATGCTTTCAAAGGGTATTTTCTGTTTTCATCTGGTACTTCTCAGGATCGTCTGCATTGCTTGCTGTAATGCTGAAACAAAGTAACGATGCTAAACATGCTTCAGCATCAACAGAGATCTTGTTATCATAAAAAATATACTAAAGCATAAATAGCCACTAAATGTTTTCCTGTAAAAACCAACTGTTTTTAAACGTAAGCGGTTACAACAATCGATTGCGTTAAATGAGTTTTTTACACTTATTTGGGTGTAATTGACGTTTATTGTTAAAGCTTTGTGAATGAGTGCGGGTTACAGGGAGAAAATCATCGCGTTGCTAAAAAAGTTTTGCGAATGAGTGTTAGCTGAAAGTTGACAAAGTTGATAGGGTTATCGGGTTTATACTAAATGGCAGAGCTTGCATATTATTCAGCTTATGCCGGCCGAAGGCGCTTCCTGACCGACTCGAGTACCGGCAATACATCGGGCGAAATTTTCAAAAACAATACACCTGCTGCAAACAATGCAATGAACGCTGTACTGCGCAGAACGATCCAGCCAAAGCCCAGAAAACTGTTGAAAGCAAAATAGCAAATGCCAAAACATACAATTGCCAGCAGCAAAGCATACACCGATTTTACCGTAAACGGCTGCATTTTGAATTTACGCAACAGGAAAAAGTACCGGATGCCATTGTAAACTATTATGGCAAATAAGTTGGCAATGGCGGGCCCTATTACTCCAAGATATACGGTAAGAAAATAATTCAGGGGCAGTGTAAGCGCCAGCAAAATAATACCGCTTACAAAATCCACTTTCCAGTAAATGCTGGTTCCAATAATCTGTGAATTTACGCCGGTGCCCATGTCAACGATCTTTGTGATGCCAATGTACAGGAAAATGATACGTGCATCGAGATAGCCGGGTTTTAAATGAAACGTGAGCACACCGTCGGTAAAGTTCAGCAGGATCAGTGCAAACATGGCAAGCGCAAATAATAACTGGTTAATGCTGCTGCGCTGGTAAATACGATTGATTTTGTCGTAATCTTTGTCTTTCCATGCCTGCGACAGCGGCGGAATGGTAGTCGAAACAATGGCCCTTTGGGGGGCATTCACCAGGCTCGACATGTTTTGCGCCAATGTATACAAACCCACGTTTGCCATACCGCTGGCTACTACGGCCCCAATTACCAGCGTATCGAACACTTGTGCAAGATTGAATACCAGTGAGCCGCCCCAGATAAACAGCGCTACACTGGCTATTTTTTTAAAGAATTTTTTAGTAACCCGGCTTATTGAAAAAGTAATGTGCAATTGACGGGTTGCCATTAAATAGATCAGCAATGCAAGTGCAATGGCAATATAGGTGAACGCATACAGTTTGATGAAGAGGTTAAAATCTTTAATAACCTTCAGGAAAAAAAGAACAATAAGAATAGTGGCTAACAGCCGGAATAATATTTCCTTCAGGAAATTGGTGAGCACCGATTTGCGCAACTGCCAGGCGAATGCTTCCAGAATGGAATAAATGGAAAGGCCGAATCCAAACGGAAACAGCCAGTAATAATAGTAGATGAGCTCGGGCGAATTGGCACTATACTTTCTGATGACAAAATCTTTGAACACGAAACCAATGATCATCACAAAAGCGAACATGCAAATGCTGACTACCAGCGCCAGCGTGATCATGTCGTTTTTCTTTGGGGGCAGATTATCGTTATAGTAAGGATAGAATTTATAGATATAAAATGTTAAGCCTACATTCGAAACGGAGAACATCAGGTTGGCGAAAGCCACAAATGCACCCTGCACCAGTCCGTATTCCGCCTCGGCAAATCCTCTTGCATACAGGTAAGTATTCAGCAGGCCCACCGCAAATCCTATATACACCAAAATGGAAGAAATAATACTTTGCCTTCTTATACTCATTTTTGATACTTAGGTTTTAGCTCACTACTAATTGCAGCCTGCACGTTTAATGCTTAACGCTGAAGGCTTAACGCTTAACGCACCCCCGCAATGGACGCTTCCCGAATAAACTCAGCGTACTCAAAGTCAGGGTAAGCCTTCAGCCTTTAGGGTTCTGCGTTCAGCTTTCGGCGTTCCGCATTTAGCCTTCTTTCAGCTTTTTAGTGGTGATATAAAAATTCTTATCCACGCTGAAGCTGCCCGTATTGCTGTTGCCCGAAATTATGGTCCAGTCTTCCTGCGCCCTGATCCATTTCTCCTCATTGCCCAGTTTTACTTTTACCGGCATCCCAAACCCTTTTACACAATTGGTGAAACGGAACCGCAGGTCTTTTCCTTTCAGACTGTATTCCAGTACCGGTATCTGTGTGGTGCGAAGGTATTGATCAAAAACCTTTGAAAGATCGATGCCCGCCTGGCGGCTAATATATTTTTCCACTTCTTTTGAGGTAACTGTCTGGTGGTAGAAAGTTTTGTTCAGTCCGCGTAAGATATTGCGGAAGACAGAATCGTTGTTGATGATCTGCCTTACGAGGTGCAACAGGTTGCCGCCTTTGGGGTACATATCGCCGCTGCCTTCCTGGTTCACCCCATACGCACCGATGATAGGAATATCGTTCTTTATACCGCTACGGGTGCCAATGCAATAGGCATTACCGGCTTCAACGCCATATTCGCAGGTAGTGAACAGGGTTTCCGAATAGTTGGTAAAGCCTTCATGCACCCACATATCGGCAATATCGTTCGTTGTGATGTTGTTGGCAAACCATTCGTGCCCGCTTTCATGCACAATAATAAAATCCCATTTGTTGCCCCAGCCGGTTTCCGACAGATCGCGGCCCAGGTAACCGTTCTGAAAACCGTTGCCGTAAGCTACCGCGCTCTGGTGCTCCATGCCGAGGTGCGGCGCTTCAACCAGTTTGTAGCCGTCTTCATAAAAAGGGTAGGGACCGAACCAGTATTCAAAACACTTCAGCATGGGCGCTACCTGGGTAAATTGCTTTTTGGCTTTTTCAAGGTCGTAATCGAGCACCCAGTAATCGCAATCGAGTTTGCCATTTTCGCCCGCATAGTCTTCATGCCATGTTACGTATTTGCCAATGTAAGGGACGATATTGTAATTATTGATAGGGTTCTTTACTTCCCAGGTATAGGTGGCAGTGCCGTTGTTATTGGCGGTTTTATGCTGAAGCCGGCCATTGCCAACGGCAACAAGTGAATCGGGAACGGTGATGCTCAGGCTGGCGCCGTTATCGGGCTCATCGCTCTGGTGATCTTTACAGGGATACCAAACGCTGGCGCCCAGCCCCTGGCAGGCTACGCTCATCCAGGGGCGGCCCTGTTTGTCCTTACTCCAGATCCAGCCGCCATCCCAGGGGGCGCGAACGGCCTCCCGCGGTTTGCCATGGTAATTTACTTCAAGGGTTTGTATACTTTTAACGGGCAGCGAAGGCATGGTAACGAACCAGGCATTTCCATCCCGCTGAAAGGCGAGTTGTTGGCTACTGCCGGATTGTGCCGCCAGCGAAACCGCGGTTATGACCAAAGGCTCCTGCAGATCGATCTGCAGTTTATCGCCTGCTTTCAGAATGGAGATGGTAATGCGGGTGGTTCCCTGAATTGATTTTTCCCTGTAATCAGGTGTCACCTGAACATCGTACCGCAATACGTTCCACCAGGCCCGTTCAGGCGTAATGGTTCCCCGCAGGGTATCCTGGTGTGTAAACTGTTTTTTACTGCTTAACGGTTGTGCAGCGCAGGAAGACGCCACGAAAATGAGAAATGAGAAATGAAAAATAAGAAATGAAAAAGTCTGGGATATGCGGCGATCTTTTACTTTAATCACTCTGATAAATTTTAAATTTAGCAAAACTTGTCCCGATATTTGTCGGGATCGGCAAATCCAGACAAATGGGGGCTCTGAAAATTGCCCGCCATCTGGCTGTTACGGCCTCCGCGGTTTATACGGTAGGGCATTACTAATTTGCACATTATGAATGGTAAAGTTATATTTTTTGCGGTCTTTTCCGGCGCTATTTTGTTCAGTGCCTGCGGCAGCCGTACAAACGGTAATAAGCAGGTGTTCCACTATAATGAAACTACAGGAATTGCCACCCTCGACCCGGCTTTTGCCAAGAACCAGAGCATCATCTGGGCGGTGCATCAGTTGTACAATACGCTGGTAGAAACCAACGACGCCCTGCAGATCGTTCCTTCCCTCGCATACAGCTGGGATGTATCGGCCGACCGAAAAGTATATACGTTCCATTTGCGGCCCGGGGTGTTTTTTCACGATAACGATGCTTTTCCCCAGGGTAAGGGCCGCCGCCTCACGGCCTTTGACGTGGAATACAGCTTTAACCGCATCATCGACCCGGCCACGGCCAGCAGCGGCGCCTGGATCTTCAATGACCGCGTGAACGATGACCATGGTTTTAAGGCATTGGACGATTCTACCTTTCAATTGACGTTAAAAGTGCCTTTTGCGCCCATTTTAGGGCTGCTGAGCATGCAATATTGCTCTATAGTGCCCAAAGAAGTGATCGCAAAGTACGGGGCCGATTTTCGCAGCCACCCCTGCGGAACGGGGCCCTTTCAATTCAGGGCCTGGGAAGAAGGGCAGGCAATGATACTGCAGAAAAACGAGCACTATTTCGAGCGCGACAGCGTGGGTAAGCCCCTGCCGTATCTCGATGGGCTCAAGATCACCTTTTACGACAGCAAGGCCACGGAATTCCTGTTGTTCCAGCAGGGTAAACTCGATTTCATAAACGATATCGACCCTTCTTTCAAGGATGAGATCCTTACCAAAAAAGGCGAGTTGCGGAAAGACTGGCAGGGTAAGATCATTTTATCGAAACACAGTTATCTCAATACCGAATACCTTGGCATATTGATGGAAAAAGATAACCCGTTGGTGGTCAATTCGCCCCTGCGCATAAAACAGGTAAGACAGGCCATCAACCACGGGTTCGACCGCCGCAAGATGATCATGTACCTGTACAATTCGAAAGGCATGCCGGCTGAAAGCGGGTTTATTCCGGCCGGGTTGCCTTCCTTCGATTCAGGTGTTGTAAAGGGATATAAGTATGACCCGGCCAAAGCACGGGAGTTATTGCGGCTGGCCGGTTTTCCCGATGGCGAAGGATTACCTGAAATAAAACTGCTTACCATTCCCATTTACAGTGATATAGCCAGTTTTATTGCCCGCCAGCTCGAAGAGGTGGGAATAAAGCTACAGGTGGAAGTGATACCGAAAAGTTTGTTGCTTGAGCATACCGCTAAGTCGGAAGCATTGTTTTTCAGGGGAAGCTGGATAGCCGATTTTCCGGAAGCGGAAAACTACCTGAGCGTGTTCTACGGCGATAATCCGGCCCCGCCTAATTATACCCGTTACAACAATCCGCAATTCGATGCCCTGTACAACCAGGCAATGGTAACCGAAAACGACAGCGTGCGGTATAAATTATATCAGCAAATGGACCAGATGGTGATCGACGATGCGCCGGTTGTACCACTGTGGTACGATGAGGTGATTCGTTTAGTACAACCGAATGTACAGGGATTCCATCCTAACGGACTTAATTTGCTCGAATTGAGGCGAACGTATTTTAAGTAAAAGTTTGTGGTTTGTGGTTTGTTGTTGCTTCGCGCCAGGGCACTCAAAACAAATTTCAAACATCCTCTGCCGCATTCGACCGGTTAAAATGTAGTCATGAGTTTCGAATTAAAGAACCATAAACAACAAACCATAAACCACAAACTGTATAATTTAATGTTTCAGTTTGTCTTTAAAGACTTTCTTAAACTTTTCAACTTTCGGCCTGATCACTATATTACAATATGGTTGTGAGCCGTTCTGATTGTAATAATCCTGGTGATAGTTTTCAGCCACATAGAATTTTGAGAAAGGAGATATCTCCGTTACTATGGGGTTGTTAAAGGCGCCGCTTTTATCGAGTTCCCCCTTATATTTTTCGGCTTTTTCTTTTTGCTCGTTATTGTGGTAAAAGACCACGCTGCGGTATTGCGGGCCTACATCATTGCCCTGGCGGTTGAGTGTGGTAGGGTCATGTGTTTGCCAGAATACTTCCAGTAACTCATCAAAGGTGATCTTTTTGGGATCGTACACTACCTGTATCACTTCGGCATGACCTGTTGTGCCGGTACATACTTCTTTATAGGAAGGATTGTTTACATGCCCGCCGCTATAACCCGACGTAGCTGAATACACCCCATCCAGTTGCTGAAAGATGGCCTCGGTACACCAGAAACAACCGGTACCAAAGGTAGCGGTATCGGTAGGGGTGTTTACAGAACCATTTGTGTTTGTTGTCATATCCTTATTTATATTCTTTTTAGCATTTTGTTTTTGTGCGCAGGAGAAAAGGGTAGCCATTGTCACCAGCACACCGGTAAATACCAGCTTCACTCCATGTTGTTTTAACAGATGTATCATTGTATTGTTTTTAAAAGAACACACTATATACGCCGGGTGTGCTGCGCGGGATGTTAACGATTAGCTAATTTGATAATTAGCTGATGTGCTAATTGAATGCAATTTAGTGAATGCTTAGGCGTAAGCAATGGTTATGCGGGGGCAACGCTGATGCCTGAAAATAAGAAACTGCATTCGCCGGGCGAACGCAGTTTAAACTATACCTGGGATATTCAAAATTAATTAGCTAATCTGTCCATGCGATAATGTGCTAATGAAATACGGGAATACAATTAGCGAATTAGCAAATTAGCTAATTGGCTTTTACCTTCTCCTACGACGAACCGTTGTGGTAGTGCGTGTATATTTTCTGCCATGCCGGCCCTGAACGGTAGTTGTTTTGCGGGTAACGCGGTAATTGTTAACGGCTACATGATGGCGGGTTCTTACCGTTACCGAGGTTACGCGCATCGGTTTGTAAATGCGGGGGGCCACTACCACCCGGCGGGTGGTAACTACTGCATAATGCGGGCGATAGCGGAAGCGCAGCGGGCGGTAAACGGTATAGGGCATCGGGCGCCAGGGACGGTACCAAACCGGGCGGGCGCGCCAGGTGAAAGGTGAAACCCAAACTACGTAGGCTGGCGCATATACATAACGAACGCAGGGCCAGCCCCAAACGTTTACCACGATCCCATTTACGGCGAATTCGGCATCCGGCCCGGCGCCAGCGCTGAACCTGTTTACATTGTACGCATTACCCTGGTTATCCTCAGGTTCTACAATGATCTCTTCGCCAAAAATATCTTCATCACCTGCAATATCGATAACGGCGTTTTCAGAGCCGGTTTTTTCCAGTTCAATAACGGCAATATCCTGGCTTTCATTCTCTGACACCAACGCCTGCAAAACAAAGATCTGCACATCGTTCTCGCGTTTGCTTACCACTTTAATATAGTCGGTATGGCCGTCTTCGTTGAGGTCGAGGTTATTTACTTTACTATCTTCTGTATTGAGCAGTTTTTCAAACTCTTCCGGCGAACCTGCTTTTTTGAACAGGTCGAGGGCGCCCTGCAGGCTGAAATTATCGCCGGGTAAAGCGGCAGAGTCGGGGGTCTGGTGCTGGGCCTGTACTTTTAAAGTACTGATGGTTAAAAGCATAAGCACTCCGGGTAAAAGATACTTCATACTGATTCAATTGATTTGTTTTTTCAGACAGGTTAAGGGAAAGAAGGTTTAAAACGGGTAAACAGGTAATTATGATATATCATATTTCGTAAATATATTAACTGTTGTTGCCGGCCGGGCACAGTCAATTATTGATTCATCCCCTTTTTCTTCTACCTGATCTTCCGGGTTAGTTTTTATTGCAGGAAACCAACGGCGGGGCTGCAATAAAAAATTGCATTGGCGCGTTCGGATAGCGTTGTTTTATATGAAAAAAGTCGAAAATCTCCTTTTCTGGCCTGTACTGGTATTGATCTTCTGCAGTATCTCAAAGTATGGCGATACACCTACCGATATTCACTGGAACGATACCTTCTATGTAATAAAGAACTCAATTATTACGGGCTGCTTTTTAGCATGGCTGCTTGTGGTAATTATGGTGTTTAAGGTTATCAGGCGGCGGCATCAAACGATACATACAAAGTTTGCGATTGCTTATATGGTGCTTACTATCCTGCTATTCGGTATTTCATGGGCAAGCGGGTTTTTGGGCGGCGGCTCTGCGGCCGGGTATTCAGATAGCCAGCTCGACAAACTGATGTTTTACGACCAGGTGCGGGTGATCACCGCCTCAGGGTTCCTGGTAACCCAGGTTATTTTTCTGGGATATTTTGTTGTTCAGCTATTGAAAAAGCCTGCGCATTACAATATGTGAGGCGCGGAAAATCAACAGGTTGAATTTTATTTTGCGACCCGGGGAAAGGGAGTAACCACAAACAATAAACCACAAACCACAAACTTTCTTTTTACCTTTGCCGGTTCGAGAGGAATTATTATATGAAGTTTTTCCCTGAATCGGCGTTATCACAGCTGGAGTTTGATAAAGTAAAGACATTGCTGGAAGAGCATTGTAAAACGGAGTATGCGAAAAGTAAAGCGCTTGATCTGCGTATTCATACCCGCAAAGAGTTTATTGAACTGGAGTTACAGCAAAGCCACGAATACAAATTACTGATAGAGCACAGCATGTATTTCCCTAACGACCACGTGCTCAATTTATCAAAAGAATTACGGTTACTCGCTATTCCCGGCGGTGTGCTCACTGGTGAACAGTTTATGCAGGTGCGTAAACTGGCGGAGAGCATGCAGAACATTTTCCGCTGGTTCGATAATGACCGGCGGCTGGCATATCCCGCACTGGTAAAAGTGATCGGTGACACTTATTATGAAAAAGTGATCATGGAGCTCATCGATGATGTGTTGCTTGAAAATGGCGAAGTGAAGGACAGTGCATCGGAGGACCTGGCACGTATTCGCGCCACCCTGTACCGGCGCCGTACAGAGTTGCGCCGCATGTTCGATAAGATCGTTCAGAAATTGAGCAAAGCAGGTTACACCGCCGATATCGACGAAGCCTTTCTGAACGGCCGTCGCGTTGTGGCGATCGTAGCAGAGCAAAAGCGCCAGGTAAAAGGTATTTTACATGGCGAAAGCGATACCCGCCGCACTTCGTTCATAGAACCGGAAGAAACGATCGAGCTCAACAACGAGATCTTTTCACTGGAAAATGAAGAGCGCCGCGAAGTATACCGCATTCTGCAGCAACTGACCGCCCGCCTGGCCATGTATGCCCCATTGCTGAAAACCTGGCACGGGATGCTGGGTGAATTTGACTTTATACGGGCAAAGGCCAAACTGGCGCTTGATATGAATGGCGCTTATCCTTTGATCAACGATAAAGCGCATGTGCATCTGGTACAGGCTTATCATCCGTTGTTGTACCTGTACAACCAGAAATCGAAAAAGCCAACCATACCAACCGATCTCACGCTCGATGAAAAACGGCGCATCCTGGTTATTTCCGGCCCCAATGCGGGTGGTAAAACCGTTACCATGAAAACGGTTGGTTTGTTGCAGTTGATGATCCAGAGCGGTTTGCTGGTACCGGCGCACCCCACATCGGTATTTGGTATTTTTAAACAGCTCATGATCCATATCGGCGATACGCAAAGCATCGAGTTTGACCTGAGCACCTACAGTTCGCACTTATTGCACATGAAACATTTTATGGAAAATGCGAATGGGAAATCCCTGTTCTTTATCGATGAGCTGGGCAGCGGCAGCGACCCTCATTTGGGCGGCGCATTTGCCGAGGTGATCATGGAGGAGCTGGGCCATAAACATGCCATGGGCATTGTTACCACGCACTACCTGAACCTTAAAGTGATGGCCAACAAAACGCCGGGTATCATCAATGGGGCCATGCAGTTCGATGAAAGGAACCTGATGCCGCTATATAAGCTTACTATTGGAAAACCGGGTAGCTCGTATACCTTTTCCATTGCCGAGCGCATAGGGCTCGAGGCCAGGTTGATAAACCGCGCCCGCGCCCTTGTAGATGAAGACCATTTCAAGCTCGATAAACTGTTGAACCGCACCGAGCAGGACCTGCGTGAAATTGAAAAGAAGGAAAAAGAACTGGCAAAGCTGATAAAAGAGAATGAGAAACTGCATAAGGAAATGCAGCAGACCATCAACCAGGAACGGCACCGCCAGCAGGTAGAGTTGCTGAAGCATCAGAACCGCATAACCGAAGACCGCATCGCTTACCTGAAAGATATGGAGCGCAAGCTGAAACAGCTGGTGTTCGACTGGAAGAAAGCCGAGGCGCAGGAAGATAAGAAAGAGCTGTTAAAGCAAATGCAGGCCCTGTTGTTCAAACAGCACCAGAAACAGAGTACCGAAAAAGTGAAAAAGAAACTGAACTCAAAATATGATGAAGTAGGCGGTGAAGTGCAGGTGGGCGATAAAGTACTGATGAAAAAGAACCACCAGGTAGGCGAGGTAAAAGAGCTGCGGGGAAAGAAAGCGGTGGTGCAACTGGGGCTTATGCCTATTACCGTATCGGTAGATGACCTGGTTGTGGTAACGGAGAAAGCGGAAGAGTAATTAGCTAATTAGCTAATGTGATAATGTGATAATGTGATAATGGAATACAAATAAAAATAAGCCATGCGTAATTTCATTGTGGGTTTAATGTTGCTTGGGGCGGCGGCCTGCGGTTATCAGCCTGCTAAAGATACCGTAGTGGAAGTACCGGTATCGGACAGCACTGCTCCTGATGAAGACAGTACTTATTTATCTGTAACCATACTGGATAGTACGTTTAAGTTAAAGGTGCAGGACAGGGCCGCCACTGTAAGGGATGCGGCAGGGGTGAATGCATTTATTGCAGCGAACAGGGCCATGATCGATTCAGACCGCATAACGATCCATACCGGCAATGTGCCATTTGAGAAATATAAACCGGTAATTGAGGTAATGTCGAAGCATGGATACAGAAAATTCAGGATGGCGAGGAATTAAGACGAGTTATTAAGTTATTGAGTTATTGAGTTATTGAGTTATTAAGTTATTGAGTTATTGAGTTATTGAGTTATTAGGTTGCTGCCTTGTCAACCCCGACTTCATCGGGGGCAGGCTTTGTTAACCCGTCAACTCGCCATCAGCGTTTCACAAATAATCACAAATATCAATTAAATAGCAAGCCCCGTTTAACCTAACGGGGCTTTACATTTGCAGTGTCTTCTCAAAAAGGAATAGCCCGCCGGCTTTATAAGCTGGAGTGCAGGTAATCTTTTAACTGGCTGATTGTTTCCTGTTGCGACAGGATGGTTTCTTTAACCACATCATTGATGGAAAGAATGCCTGTTACCTGGTTATCGTCGAACACGGGCAGGTAACGAATGTTTTTGTCTGACATTAACTGCATGCAATAGTCAATAGTATCGTTGGGAGTAACCCGCGGCAGATCGGAGCTCATGATCTCCGTTACCTTGGTGTCGGTAGACGATTTTCCAAGAAGAACAACCTTGCGCGAGTAATCACGTTCAGTAACAATGCCCAGGTAGTGGCCATCTTCCAGAACCATCACGGAACCGATATTTTGATCGGCCATGATGCGCAGTGCTTCCAATACGGTGGTATTGGTTGTAACAGTAGTAATATGGCTTCCTTTACGAAGCAGAACATCGGCCACTTTTTTAGTCATACAGCAATGTTTTGGTGAACAATCATTTATCGGAAATTACAAAAAATGGTATGGAAAACCAAGGCTGGACGGGCTTTTTATGGCAAAAGCGGGAATTTTTCTGTTTAAATAACCGCAGCCGGGGGAAATATTGACGAATATCAGATAGGAGATCGTACCGCTTTAAAATAATGCGTTAACCCGGAAAGGCGATAATATCCTGCAAAATGCGTATTCATCCCTGATTTCCAGAATATTGGCAGGCGGGGACAATATTACGGCAGTATGGTGAACCACATGCTGCGGGCTGAATGCGTTTTGAGGACTGACAATAAAAAAGAGGCGGTTTCTTCAAATCTAGAGACTCTTCTTTATTTTATTCAGCCCTGGCTTTTAGCGATATGTTACGCTTGTTGGTTATATCCCGGGCATTGAAATCAACACTATCGTTATCAAAAATGAAAGTAAATTTGTACAGGTTGATGCCGGTGAGGCTATTGTATTCAACATGAAGTTTTTCTTTTACCCAACAACTCCTGAGTGCAACGGGTAAACCAAACAGATGTTCACGGGAGATCACATACCGGTTACCCATTCCCATCGCCAGTTTTTGTTTGCCGCCATCTTCCATGTCAAGAATTAGATAGTGATCTTTACTGCCCTTTTCGAACCGGAAAGCAGTTATCTCAAGGCCATTTTTTTCCAGGCGGAAGGTTTTATTGAGCATACCCGTTGAAAAATTGTTTTCAGGGCTGCTACCGGTGTCAGGCAACCGGATCTGCTTTACCTGCTGCAGTAATTCGGTATAGTGGTTCTCTTCCGGCTTATAGGCTGCTATGGCATTCATTACCAGGTTGTCCATTTCGCCGGCATCAAATCCGCCGCCTGTTGTTACGATAACCACATTTTTGTCTTTCAGCACGAACAACCGCTGCCCGCCTCTTCCCATAGCCTGTATTTCATGTGGGTTCTCACTGTCGAGCCACCAGCCATACCCATACGATTCTGTTTTGTGTACATAATATAAGGGTTGGATCTTTTGTATCCAACTTGCAGGAACAACCTGTTTCCCTTGCCATTTTCCTTCCCGCAATAACAAAGAACCGATCTTAGCCAGATCATAAGGACGCATATAGAGATCGCCCCAGCCATGATTGACGCCTTTTTTGTTTTTGTCCCAGTATGTTGTATTAAACTGAAGTACATCGAACAGGTATTTCCTTGCGAAATCGTGGCAGTTCATTTTCGTGGCCCTTTGCAGGATCTCTGCAAGCAGGTAGAAATTGCCGCTGCAATAAGAAAATTTTTCGCCTGGTTTTGATGAGAAGGGAAGACCGAGCATAAACCCTGCCCAGTCTGCCTGGTCCTGCATATGCTCCAGTTCTTTTTCTCCATTGGCCCAACTGCATTGGAAGCCCGATGCCATATTCACCAGGTCTTTTATGGTCAGGAGTTTGAGCGTGCTGTCTTTTACAGGATGTTCCGGAAAGTAATTGATTACCGTATCATGCTCACTCCCGATAAATCCTTTGTCGATAGCAATGCCGGTCAGGAGCGACACAACACTTTTGGTAACCGACGCCAGATCATGTGCATACTGTTGCCGGTAAGGATAAAAAGCGGCATCGAGCACCACATGGTTGTTCCTGATGATTAAAAGGCTATGGATATTTGTGCCGGCCTGTTGCAGATCCCTGATACCACTTGATAGTGACAGCGAGCTCATTCCCTGTGATTCAGGTGTAGCTATTTTCCAGGGAATTTGCTGACCGTAACAATTCACGACACTAATTAGAAGGAGCAGGTGCAAATGTTTTTTCATTGGTCTGTATTTTTTAAGATTCGCTGAAGCTGCCTGGCGGTTTTGAATCCGCAGCGGGAAGCAATATATTCAATGGTGAAATCAGGGTTATTGAGCATGGTTTTCGCCAGTTCTAGTCTCAATAACGTCAGGTATTCGAGTATGGTAGTACCGGTCTTTTCCTTAAATACCCGGCTCAGGTTTCTCGGGCTCATGGCAACCATTTTCGCCAGGTTGTCAATGGAGTTTTCTTCTGCGAGATGTTCAATAAGATAGTCCTGTACCGTATGTATGTTTGGATTAATATGGTTGCGGTAATCGAGGTAAACACTTTGCTGTGAATGGTGCTGGCTTCTGCGGTGGTACACAACCAGCCCACGGGCTACCTTATGTGTAAACAGGGCGCCCTTCAACTCTTCGAGGATAGCCAGCGAAAGGTCGATGCCGGCGCTGATGCCTGCGCTGGTATATACGTTGTTGCTTTTTTTATACAGAATATCAGTTAGTACTTTTGCTTCCGGGAAAGTTTGCTGAAGCGTTTCTATTCTTCTCCAATGCGTAGTGCACTCGGTGTTTTTCAGCAGGCCCGCATAACCTAAGGCAAAGGCGCCGTTACAAACCGCGCAAATAAAAGTGCCTTCACCGGAACATTGTTTCAGCCAGTTAAAGAATGCATGCTGCGTTTTGAAAGCACTGCTGCTGACATATTGAAAATCCATGCCAGGCACAAACAGATAGTCCCCGTTCAACAGGTTAGCTTCACTGAAGTGGCTGACTTTACCAAACGGAAGCCCTGAGGAACTTACGCTGGTTTCTTCCAAACAATAAAATTCAAGCTCCACTTCGAAGCCATAGTACCTTGCTTCGGTAAATACCTGCACGGGCCCGGCCAGGTCAAGTATTTCAACAAATGGAGGTACTATAAACGCTATTTTCATAAAACAGGCTTGTTACAACAAAAATACCAACGTTTGAGGGGAACTGGCAGACACCGGGGCGTCAGAAACGGACATAATGGGCGCAGGCTGCATAACCGGAAAATAAAAAGGCCCCGGGGCGGGGCCATATAATATCAGTTAGCGGAAAATTCCATTTTCATGTAAGCGTTGAATGTTTACACGTTTCACAGGTAGTCAGATGTATACCGTGTTACTGTGCTGCCATCATCCCGGCCGACCATTGTATGCCGTAAGCGGCTTTACGATACTTCACCTGCAGTTCTACCACTTTCTGTTGCATTTCAAGGGTTTTATTTTCCCTGGCATTGATCAGAAAGAGGGAACTTTCACCCTGCTGTAACTTCAACTCTTCATTACGCAAAAGGAAGTCATAGGCTTTATTCATTTCGCGGGCCGCCTGCAGCTGCCCCTGCAGCTGAATGGCCTCATTGTAATATTTTCTTATTTTATTCTGCAGGTCCCATAATTTATTATCCAGTTCCAGGTTGTTATCCCTGATCTTCAACAATACATTCCTGTATTCGCCCCGGTTCTGGCGCCATAGCAACGGCACTTTTACATTGACACCCAGCTTATAATTATTTTCAAGATAATATGATGACATGCCCTTGAACTGGTAATAGTCTTTGCTAAGCAGATTGGCCTGGAGGGTAACAGCAGGCAGAAAGTTCTGTAATTTAAGTTTGCGTTCGGTTTCCAGTGCGCTGACTTTGTAACGGGTTATCTGCAGCGCCGGGTGCGCGGAAATAGTTTGTGCCAAAAGGGCGCTTGTATCGGGTAACATTATAGGGCCTGTGAACCGGAGGGTATCTGGTATATAGTCATCCGGAAGCAGGTAGGGTTCTTCGCCTGCCGTCCAGAGGTAAGCAGACAATTCCAGCTTTTTCCTGGTCAGCTCGAGCATGGCCTCATTCTGCAACAATCGCATGTTTTGTAACTGGGCCCAGGCTTCAATTGTATCGGCCATGGCGCGGTCGCCGTTCATAAAGGCGATGTTTACAAGGCGCGCCCTTTTTGCTGCAACGTTCACGTTGCCTGAATAGATCTGGTAGGTATACCATGCGCCGGTCCATTCCCAATAAGCGGTGTAAGCATTGAACAACAGGTCGTTGATCGTTGCAAGCCGTTCCTGTTCGCTTTGCCGCAGGTATATTTTTGCCTGTTGAAGCGTGGTGCGCTTCCTGTCGGTCAATAGCCCGTTCAACAGCGGTATTTCCATACCCAGGTAACTGGCCACCCCTCTGGTACGCTCGGGACTTATGTACTGCCCGCTG
Source organism: Niastella populi (assembly GCF_002078015.1). Lineage (GTDB taxonomy): Bacteria > Bacteroidota > Bacteroidia > Chitinophagales > Chitinophagaceae > Niastella > Niastella populi. Next base: position 32,947 of record NZ_LWBP01000214.1, read on the forward strand.
CTTTTTTCGTACCCACCTTTAATACTAACGCCAATGCCGGTGGGAAGTTTGATCTCAGGGTTGGTGTACCGGTAATAGTTAGTTCCATCGAGCGTTTTTGCAGCAGAAGCCGCATCAATCACCGGGTCGAAAGCGCCCCGGGCGGTCAGCAGGTCTGCTTTCGCCTTTTCGGTAAGCAGATCAGCCTGTTTTGCCACCGGGTGATATTGCTTTACCTGTTGGGCAAACGCTTCAACCGTTAACAGGTATTTATGCTGCGCCCGGCTTTTCAAACAGGCTGCCGGTAATATTATGAGTGACAGGGTGGTGCATAAAAAGCGCCGCACGCCAATGCCGAATGTTGTGTTGATCATTTTTTTTCCTTTTGCCGGGTTTCCTGCAGTTGATAATATTCAGGGGGAAAGCCATTTATATTTCGCCATAGCTCGTAATAAACCGGCACATCTTTCAATAACATGATGCCTTCAGCGCCGGTGCCTATGCGCAACTGCGCCGGCCATTTACTATCCGCCGCATCTTCAACTACCAGCACACGAAACCTGCCATTGGCGCTTACGGAATTTTCAACAGCTATTACCCGACCGCCGAATGTACCGTAACTGCCGCCGGGCCAACCGCTGAACACGATGGCGGGGAAGCCGTCAAAAACGAATCTCACCTTTTGTCCCTGGCTGATCAGCGAGAGGTCCATCGGCTTTACAAAAAGTTCAATTGCATACTGGATCTTATCGGGAACGATCTCCACGATCATATCGCCTTCTTTCAGGAATTCGCCTATACCGGCTTTCCTGGCTTTAATAACCTGGCCGCTTTGGGGAGCCACGATATAATATAATTTGCTGCGGGCATCGTAGTTGGCCAGTTGGTTCTGCAGTTTCGACAGCTCGGCTTCCGAACCGGCGGCGTCGGACAGGGAGGAATACCGGTCGCCCCGCACTTTGGCAATTTTATCGGCATACTCCTGCAGGGAGGCCTGCTGCTCGATGCGCAGGTTGGTAAGCTCCTGGCGGCTTTGTTGCAATTTATTGTCGGCGCTGTTCAATTTTGCAAGGCCATTCTGATAGTTTATTTTCCTTTTTTCCAGCTCTGTGAGGGATATAGCGCCGCTGTCGTACATAATGCGGGCTGCATCGATCTGCCGTTGATATGCCTGCAATTCATTGCTTACCGCTACGAGGTCGGCCTCCTCCGTGCTGATCTTCAATTGCTGTTGGGCAATCTTGTTCTCAATTGATCTCAGCTTCAGTTCGCGTGCCTGTTCAAGGGCCTTTGATTGCATTGAAGTGGCCGATGCTTTGTTCCTGTAGCCGTCAATGCTTTGTTGTTTTGCCGTTATCTGGTCCTTTGTCCGCTGCAATAGTTGCGGATCGAAATACTCTACTTTAACTTCACCCAATTGTAGAAGGGTGTCGCCGGCGTTAACAAAATCGCCTTCCTTCACATGCCATTTGGCAATACTGCCGGCAATAACCGTATTCACCTGTTGCGGACGTTGCTCCTGGCGCAGCGTGGTTACGGTTCCTTTGGCCCTGATGTTCTGCGTCCATGGTAAAAAGAGTACAGCGATCAGTACCAACAGCATACCCCAAAGCCATTTACTGATATGGCTCCTTCGGTTATACAGGTATATCTTTGAAAAGCATCCGGGGCTGTTCGATGTCGCCGTTTTTTCAAAATCTGTGTATAGGTACCGGTCCATATATAGCTGATTTTATATTGTCGATCATGCATTTGTTAGTTAACTTAATTTGCCTAGCGTTACCACCCGGTTGCAGTAAGTTCCGAGTTCCTGATCCTTTGATGCGATCAGTATGGTGGCGGCAATCTCTTTGCTGATATACCTGATCACTGCGGTTTTATTGTCGGGTGAAAGATGTGCGAACGGTTCTTCCAGTAAAAGCATACGTTGATTGGCCGCAAGCGCTCTTATCAGCAGTATATTTTTACGAACATTCTCCGGCAGTTTATTCCCCACGGGTTGCAGTAGTGTATCATAACCTTTCGAAGAAGCTTTTACAAAGGCGGTAAGACCGGTTATCTGGCAGAGTTGGTTGATCTCTTCCATACCAATGGCAGGATTGCCCATGGTAAGGTTATCCCATAGCGTGCCATGAAAAATATCCTGGCTGCCCAGCAGGATACCGGTATGTTTACGAAGGCTGGCCACCTCGTAATTTCCGATGGGGACATTGTTCAGTAAAATATTGCCGGTGTAGTTCTTAAATGCGCCGGTAAGCAGGCGCAGCACGGTAGACTTGCCTGTACCCGATTCGCCCCTGATCTGCACCATTTGACCAGGTTCAATTGCAAAGCTGATGTCGTTCAATACCGGCCTGTTATTGCCATAGGCAAACGTCACGTTCTTAAATTCCACGGCCACGCCTTCCTTCAGGTCATCCAGTTGCAGGCTGCCGCTTTGTTCCGTTTCCGCATCGGCAATAACGCTCAGTTTTTCCACTGAAACAATTGCGTCGTAAACAACGTCGAGGTTAGTGATCAGTTTTTCGATGGATATAATGATGGCGATGATGACGATATCGGCGGCAATGAACTGGCCCACGTTGATCTGTTGATTTACCAGCAGGTATGCGCCGATTATAAGCATTGCGGTAGTGATAAGCACTTTAAACGAGATCAGGCTCCAGAACTGGGTTAACAGAACCCCGAAATAACTTGTGCGGTACCCGAGGTAATCACTCACCAACACATCGGTTCTGTTGAGGTGAAAGGAGGTACCTTTTGAATATTTGAATGTTTTGATCGATCGGGCGATCTCCTGTAACCAGGCGGCTACGGCGTATTTGTAAGTGCTGGCCTTATACGCGGCCTGCAGGCCCCGGCCTGAGGATGCCAGGATGATAGTAAGCACAATGGCGATCAACACCAGGCCGAATGCAATAAACACCGGATGATAAAAAGACAATAAGAGTAGCCCAAGCAATATCTGGATAACCGCAGCCGGCAGTTCCAGCATCAGTTTGTCGATGCCCTTCTGCAGCGTAATACTGTCGAAATAACGGTTAACCAGCTCAGGCAGATATTCATTGTCAAGAGGTTCGATATTCAGTTTGGGCAGTCGGTCGGCATATTCAAGCGAATAGCGAACAAAAAGTTTCTGCTTAACTTTTTCAATGATCTGCAGTTGCCTCACCTGTAACAGGCCGTTGATGAATACGCCAAAAACAACCATGCCGATCAATACGACAATAGATGTGGAAATGGTACCGGCCATAACAAAGCTGATTATCGACTGAATGCCCAGTGGAAGGGAGAGCTGCACAAGTCCCGCCAAAAGGGCGAACAGGCAGGCTGTGGCAAAATCTTTCCGGTCGCGGAACAGAATGCTGTTGAGCTTAACCAGTGACGGTAACAGAGAAATGGATTGGTGTGCCATGGCTTGTTGTGGCTTAATAGGTTTGGATGTAAATGTATACTAAAACTATCAGTTATGATAGTAATACTATCATAAAAAGATGTAAAAGTATTATTAATTAAAGTATTGATACCGGCCTGGCTGCCTGCCGGCGAAAATGTTCTTTTGAATTGGGCGAAACAGAAAGGGGGGAGGGGGCCTTATCAGGCATGCAGTGAATGGGCAACTTCTACTGCCTTAATTCCAATGAGATGTAATTCAATATGCCTGTCTTTTGCTTTTGTCGTAAACTCGCTTATCGTTTCCAATATGTCGTAGTCTATAAAATTACAGTTGCTTCCATCGATCGTGAGGGCCGTATAAGGAGAAACTTCATCCAGCGTTTTTTTAAGTTTTACTTTATTTAAGAACGTAACGTTGCTGTTTAATTTTATCAGTTCAGTTTCTATTCCGTGTATCACCGTGCGGGTGATCCTGTATTCCGCTCTGAAATTATTTTGTATTATAAAATAAATGGAAAACAGGAGGCCTATACTCACTCCGATCAAAAGGTCGGTTGCCAGGATCACAATGATAGTCAATACGAAGGGCAGGAATTGTTTCCAGCCCAGGCTAAACATGTTTTTGTAAAGTTTTGGTTTTGTTAAGTTATATCCCGTAACCAACAGGATGGCCGAAAGAGATGCGAACGGGATCAGGTTGAGGATGAATGGGATCAGCAATACAGCCAGAAGTAATAACACTCCATGTGTAATGGCAGCCGTTTTGGTACGCGCGCCGGCGTCTACATTGGCCGCACCCCGCACAACAACGGCTGTTAAGGGTATTGCACCCAGCAGGCCGCAGGTAATATTGCCGATGCCCTGTGCAATCAGTTCCCGGTTCACCGGTGTTATGCGGTTATGTTTGTCGAGCTTGTCCACCGCTTCTATACACAACAGCGTTTCCAGGGAAGCCAGTAATCCGATAACCACGCCGTCTTTCCAGATCTGCGTGTTGGAGAAGAGCTGATCAAACGCCGGAAATGAGATGTTTGAAAATAAGCCGGCAGGGATATTGACAAGTTGGTCTGGTTTAAGCGTTAACACGCTGTTTGTGTTAATAAATATAACTGAGAACACGATGCCCGTGGCTACTACAAATAATGGCGCGGGAGTGTTAGCCAGCTTTTTAGCAAAAGGCCGTTGCAGCAGCACGAGGAGGGCCAGCGAAAAAAGCGTAATGATTAAAGAGCCTTTACTTATATGCTGAGTTAAGGCCTGATATTTTTTTGGTGAGAACAGATCATGCAGGCCGCTCGTCCAGAAATCAGGTTGATCATACCCGATTGACAAAGGGAGCTGTTTTGCAATTAACATTATGCCAATGGCTGCCAGCATTCCTTTAATTACTGCGGAAGGAAAATAATTGGCGATGCTTCCCAGTTTTAGCAAACCAAGTAGCAGTTGAAACGCTCCTGCAATAATTACCGCCAACAGGAAAACATGGTAGTTACCTAGTGTAATGATTGAGCCGGCTACTACGGTTGTTAACCCGGCTGCCGGTCCTGATACGGCCAAAGGCGAGGCGCTGATGGATGCTACCATGATGCCGCCGATGATGCCCGATAAAAGGCCTGCATATAAAGGCGCCCCCGATGCCAGGGCGATGCCGAGGCATAACGGTAATGCAACCAGGAATACAGCCAGCCCTGCTGCAAGATCATGCCGCAGCCACATGATGCGATAATATTTAAATGTTCGTTTCAATATTCAGTCTGCTTTAGTAAGAGATATCGATGCTTCATGTTCGCCAGTGGATCAAAAAAGTTTGGAGGGCTGTATCCATTCGATATTGGGCCAGAGGAGGCTTAACCAGCCAGCCCTTCCAAACTATAGGGCGGAAACGCTATTTGTATAGGGAACGGAAAAAAATCACATTTTTATCCAGCATTTCAACAGGTCATTGAAATGCATTTCAGCCATCTGGTAAGATGGTGGAATCTCATCGCCCCAACTGCAATAAGTGACAACTCTTGTTCCCCGCGGCATTTTTTCAAGTTGGTTATACAGGTAAATACTGTAATAGTTATAGAGTTCATTTGAATACACTATTTCATTATCTATCTTTTCGGTACCAACGAGATTTTCAAAAAATGCGTTATAGAAATAAAAATGATCATAGTCTTTTAAATCGAGTTGGGTAAAGTTCCTATGGATAAACTGAACATTGGGAAGTCCCAATCTTTTTCGGGCGATTTCCGCATGTTCTATCAGGCTTTTTCGTTGCTCAACACCGGTAAACAAAATGGATGGTTTGTAAAAAGCACCGGCCAGACAAAATTTGCCGGCCCCGCTGCCTATGTCGAGGATTTTCACTTTGTCATTTACCCCCAGGTAAGAAACGGCTTTTTGAGTAATGTGTAATGGCGACCAATGCATCCGCGCCAGTGATCTTATTGATTCAGGGTATAACTGGTGTAAGGTAGCATCGGCACTAAACCAGTTTTCCAGATCAGGCATTGATTTTGCTGAGGGCTTCATGGTGTGTGATGGATGTTTTATTGTTTCAGTTCTTCTATCGATGATTGTTTCGCATTTTATACTCATCTAACGTCAGCAGGCCTGATTTATCATTTAAGCTGCCTGGTACCACCAGGGCGATCCAGCCGTTGGTTTCAGGTTGTTGAAGTAAGATGTTTTTTTCTTCTGTCAGCAACAGGTCGTTTATACTGATGATCTTACCGTTCACTGGCATATGAACCAACACATGGTAATCGTCGAATTGAATACTGCCGATAATTTCGCCCTGCTTTATCTGCGCTGATATTTCCTCAAATTCTATCTTGTGAATTTCTTTAAACCCCGAAAGCTTAAACCGGCATACACCAATGTAGGCTACCGAACCCTGGAAGTCTATCCACTCATGATCGTTGGTATAGTATAAGTTTCTCTTTATTAAATTTTGGGTTTCCATAGCTGCTGAGTCATGTGAGTGTTATAATTTTATCCAGAACTGTAACAGATCGCCTGCCTGCGAATCAACTAAATGATATTCCGGAGGAATTTTAATGTTCAGGCAATGGAAAGTAGCAGCCCTGGTTCCTGAGGGCATTGCTGAAAGTTTTTTATACAATTGCTTATGATAATAATTATATAGGAAAGTGGAGTGCTTTACCTTGTCATCTATTTTATCACGGTCCATCAGGTTTTCATAAAAGGAATTGAAGAAATAAAAATGGTCATATTGGCCGAAGTCCAGTTCGGTTATATTGCCATGTATAAAATGTACATTTTTCAGTCCCAGTTTATTTCTTGCATTTTCTCCATGGGTTATAAGATGTTCCCGTTGTTCAACTCCGAAAAAAGAAGCGTAGGGTTTATAATAAGCACCGGCGAGGCAAAATTTGCCAACACCGCTGCCAATATCCAGGACTTTAACGCCGGGATGTGTAACCAGAAAGGGAGTTACCATTTGAATAATATGCAACGGTGTCCAATGTCTGTTAGCCAAAGATTGAATAGAGTCAGGAAATAATCTGTTTAATGTTGAATCTGTACGAAACCACTTATGTATCGGGTCCGAGGCGGTATTTGCTGATTGCATCGGTGCAAAGTTACCAGGTTGGTTAATCGGTAACTGTTAACCTTGTCACTTAAAAAAGTGACATTTGTCAATTTTAGTGAGAACGATCTTTCCGGCTGGCCGGTTATATAATGGGGGAGAGCGCGGGTGAAAGACCATCTGTCGGGCTGAACGGTTATTTATAATTGGCTATTTTAATCAGCTGTTTAACGTCATGAACGATGATCTTCCGGCCCTTTGTTTCAACTATGCCTGCTTCTTTGAATTCGGTAAGTATGCGCACAGCCCGCTCACGAACCGTTCCAACCAGGCTGGCCAGGTCGTCACGGCTGATATTTATTTCGACCGGCATCCCCGGTTGAAAATTCTGTTTATACTTTTCCCGAAGCACAATTAATTGTAAGGCCAGTCTTTCCCTTACCGATTTTTGAGCAAAAACCGACAGGCTGTTAGCCAATACGGCAAATTCATGGCTTAGGGTCTTAAGTAACCGTTTACTTAAGACGGATGATTGTTGTATTGTAAGTAGAAAATCTTCTTTTGGTATAAAGGCAATTTTGCTTTTTTCCAATGCTGAAGCCGAATCGGGATACCGGTCTTCTGAAAGAATTGCATGATAACCTATCAATTCTCCCTTGTTGGCAACATAAATGATATGTTCTTTTCCGTCTTTGTCTACTTTATATTTCTTTACCTTTCCATCAATGATATAAAAAATACCGGAAGGGTAGGCTGCTTCCCTGAAAATGATCTCTCCTTTTGAATATTCCTGTTCAGTTTTATTTGCTGTCAGTAATTCAAAATCTTCGGCAGGCAGATCCTTTAAAATAGATTCGCTTTTAAAATCCCACTTATCAATAGGAAATATGCCATGTAAACTCATGAGTAGCTGCAAATTTACTTTTAATTTTCCTATTGGCCCCGCAAATATAACAGGTATGTAAAGCAGGCTGCGACCAAACGTTGCATGCAGAATTACATATTTAAGGATATAGATATACACAACAGCGCTATAAATATAGGTTTGCGGTCAAAGCCCTATCTTGTGCCAATGGAAGAAAGTTTTGAGATACCGGTAACTTACAAGAATAAAGAATTCATTTTCACAGCTGTATTGCAGCGCTCTGGTTATTCTTACCGTATTGTTGTCAACCTGGAAGAAATATCGATCTGTTTTGAACCGGATGAAGAACGAAACTTCAGGGTAGTGATGATGCCCGGCCAGCCCGAACGAGCCATGGATCGTATTGACAAAGCATTGGTGGCGGTGTTGCACGACCGGTTAGTCGAACTTCTGCGTTGAAAATTATCGGGTCATTCCAAATATTATTCCATTGAATGTATGCGTACAACAATTGCAAAATGGCGACATATCAGCTGCTTTCAGGTTTGGGTTTACAATTTGTAAAATCCCGTTATTATCAACAAATAAACCGGAAGTCGATCGCATTAAAATTCAATTGTTTAGCTTTCGTTGGCAACTTTTAATGTTTTATCCTTCTTAATTATTAAGCCTGCCTGTAAGTTTTTGATCAATTGCGCAACAAACCGGAGGAGCAGTACATTATGCACCGGATAATGATTACTTTTTGTGGAAAAAGAACAGGTGCATTTTTTCAACAAAAAATAATTATGGACCAGTCGCAGTTTTTAGCGTTGATTGCTGAGCACCAGGGGATCATTCTTAAAATTTGCAGAATATACAGGAACACAAAGGAAGACCGCGATGACCTGTTTCAGGAAATCGTATTCCAGCTTTGGAAGTCTGCCCCTTCTTTTGAAGGCCGGGCAAAATTCAGTACATGGATGTACCGGATAGCGCTTAGCACCGCAATTGCTACTTACCGTAAAAAGAAACCTGCAATTCATTACACAGCTGTGTTGCCTTATGCACAGGAGGAGCAGGTAGACAACGGAGAACAAAGAGAACGATTGTATGAGGCGCTTGCCAGGTTGAATGACGCCGACAAAGCGCTCATTACCCTATACCTTGAAGATCTAAGCTACCAGGAGATCGCAGCTATAACCGGATTAAGCGAAAACAATGTAGGCGTAAAACTCAACAGGATAAAAAATAAAATACAACAACTTTTAAATATCAAAAAATGAATGATGATCTGTTAAAATCGGCATGGCAGGGTATGGTTGGCGAACCCAAAAGTGATGCAACCATAAAAAATATGATGCAGGAAAGGGCGCACCCTTTGCTCAGGCGTATCCGCATACAACTGATCATAGAAATAGCAGCTTTCACGGTATTCCTTATTGTTTATTACGATTTCTTTGATGGAGACCGGAAACCGTTGTATGCAAACGTCATATTGGTAATGGGCCTTCTGTTTGTTATAACGCATAATTTGATTGGTTATATCGTAAACAGGAGATCGGTAACCGGCAATACCATTAAACAATCGCTTGCCAGGCATGTTGCCAGGATAAAAAATTTCGCCATCGTGTCAGTTAGTACCCGTGTGCTGGCGGCAGCCTGTTTACTGCTCTTCTTTACCAGCACAGTTACATTAACTGAAAACAAACGCTGGATACTGGCAGTCATTATATTGATCTTTATTATCCAAATTGCTTTATTGTTAAGAATATGGATAAAAAGGATCGATGCGCTAAAAGGCACTGTCAATGATTTCAATGAGTGATTTAACCGGGAGGCCGTTACATACAAAATAAAAACTGCTACCATCGGGGATAGTAGCAGTTTTTAATATTTTATGATTGTATTAAAGAGCGCCTATTGCACTATAAACTTTTCAGTGGTACTTCCCGTTTGCTTAATAATTTTCATAAAATACATTCCTTTCCTAAGATTGATTGTTTCAATTTGGCGGAAGGTATCAGTTACGTCCGTCCACTCCTGCAGTAACTGACCGAATGAATTGTAAAGCCGCCCGGTATAGCGTTCCTGAGAGGTTGATGCGCCGGCAAAAAGTGTTACAGGCTCGCCTGCCGTTACTTGTGTTGGCCGTACTGTGGATGATACATTTTTTTCAAAGTTAACGGTGCGAACCTGGCTATACTTGAAACGGCCATCATTGTCGATAATTTTTAAACGGTAGACTCCCGTTTTGATTCGATCTCCTGCATTTGCATCCGTATAATAATAAGTACCGGATGTACCATTGTTTACAGGAACGGTGCCAACGGTTGTATAAGAGACAGGCGACAGGGAAGAACGTTCTATTTCAAACCTGTTCACATTGTCCTGATCGGCTGTTTTCCACGTTAATTGCGCATTTCCCTTATGGGCAATGGCCGTAAACGAAAGAAGCTCCAGCGGTAAAGTGGCATTTGGAAATACAAGCAGGTACAGCGTCGCATTGGTACAGGCAGCAGGTGAACCATTATCGCAGGTCTGGTAAGTATAATTTATCGGGCCATTAAAACCACTAACCGGAGCAAAAGTATAATTACCATTCGATAAAAGCGTCAACGTGCCTTTGCCGGGTGTGGTGGTGGTTTGTGCGGTAATAGTCTGGGTATTGTTTTCCGGGTCGCTGTCGTTGTCTTTTATATTACCCGATACGTTTGTATTTAGCGGAGTACTGTTATAATCATCTGCAGCCAGTGTTGAATTTGTGGTGGCAGCAGGAATAATTGTAATTATCTGATAAGCGGTTGCACATTGCGGTGTGGGCGACTTCGTATCGCACACCTGGTAGGTTAGTGTATCATAACCCGTATAGCCAGTGGTGGGGGTATAAGTGATGGCGCCGGTGCTGCTGTTCACACTTGTAGTGCCGTGAAGCGGCGCTGCTGTAACAGCCACCGAAGCAGGATTCAGCGTAACGGAAGTATTATTACCCGCTTTGTCGTTTGCCAAAGTATTTAACGTAACGGCTGTATTGATGGGAGTTGCAGCCAGATCCGTATTGGCAAAAGGTTTATTGGTAAAACCGGCTGCATCGCTTACCGTTATGGTTAAATTTATATTTGCACAGTCAGGGTTCACAACGCTGCCCGGGCACATAGGTACTGTAAATCTGAAAATGCCTGCAACCGCAGAGGTAAAGGTATAAGTACCGTCGGAGTTAATAGTGGGTACCGCCGGGCCGGGATTGCCGGGAAGTGCGGTTGCAGTTCCATAGGTTGTTCCGGTCGGTTGTGTATCGTTGGTACCTACATTTCCGGATACGGAAGTGTTCACAAAGGTGGCGTTGATATCCGGTCTTACTTTTATGCAGCGTGTGTATGAAACAGAAGTGAATCCCAGGGTAACGGTGCTGGTTGAATTAATCGATTTACCGCTGGTCATCACAATTCTTGTTACCGGGCCGGGGATCGTTAATGTAATACGGTTGGTGGTAACTCCCGTACCGCCGGCGGTGTTGGTGCCGGTAATAGTATTGCCGCCAGAAATCGTAATACTGCCTCCATTCCCGGGGTCGGCAACATTATCGCTGAAGTTAGCTGCGCTTATAGTGATCGGAGTAGCATCATTAAATGCGGTGATCCTTAGTTGATCATTATTATTGAGACCTGCGCAACGCAAACTGAAGTTGGTAACCGCCTCGGCAAATTGAAAGGTATAGGTGGCAAAGTTGGCTGGGGTGGTACTTGGGGCATTGGTCGGCTGCACAAAAATATAGTTCCCAACAGTAGGGTCGTTTTGGATCTGCACACCTGCCGACCAGGTGGCTGTACCGGATACGGTAGCCGAAAATGTAAACATTCCACTGCTTAAATTGGAGATAGTTGCCGCTGCAGTTGAATTGGAATTAAAATTTGAATTCAAGGCGTAACCCGGTGTATTGATCGTGGTCGTTGATCTTACCGTTGCAGATATACATTGAGCGAATAGGGTATGACTAAAGCAAATAAAGAATCCCAGCAAAGGGTACAGTTTTTTCATGCGTAAAAGATTTTCGCTAAAGTACAATATAAGGGCAAATACTTAGCCTTTAAAAATTACAATACACATAAATTTCCGGATCAATTTCTTATAAAGTTTAATTTTTTAATGGTGTTTGGGTATAGAAGAAAACACGCATATGATATAAACGTAATGGGTGCCCTAAAACAGCGGCTATACCTCCTGTTTATCGCCATTGTAATGAAGGTGCCCGGGGAAAAGCTATTGTCTCGTTTATCATTTTATGAGGGGTGATATAACAAAGAACTACGAACTGATAAAAAATGAATTGCTTTCACCGGGTATTCCGAAATCAATTACCAAAACCAACGCTCTGCTTATTGAAAGATGGAGCGATGGATGGGGACTAAGTTGGGAAGGAAAGACCCGAATGATAAAACATCTTTCTACCGGCATTTATCTGATGAAGGGTCCGGCGCTACAGCAGGTGTACAATTCATACAGGGCCGTAACAACCATTAAATTGTATGACCTAGATTAAAGCTGGAAATATGGGCAAAAAGTAAGAAAAGCGGGCTGCAGGTTACAGCTTTTGGACGGGTATGACTACTATGAGTAATATTGTTATTTTATAATATGTATCTGCTCGTTCCTGATCGACTACCACGGCCAAACCCAACACCATATATACATTTTTCCTTGCATACAATTATCAGGCCATTCAGGGCCTGAGAATGAATCAGTGGCAAGCGTTTTTATGAAGAAGAATGAAACTGACAGCAGATGAATCATAAATTATCCGGAGAAAGGAAAAGACTGCTAACTTCCTTCGATAGACTGCTCGAAGGGCCGATGATATTCCTGGGATTTGTATGGCTGCTCTTGCTGATCGTCGAACTGGTTTGGAGGCTGAATCGTCAACTTGAACTGCTGAGCCTTGTTATATGGATCATTTTTATCTTCGATTTCCTGGTAAAGTTTGTTTTAGCTCCGGAAAAACTGCGTTTCCTGCGAGCGAATTGGCTTACAGCGGTTTCGCTTATCGTTCCGGCCCTGCGCGTTTTTAAAGTGTTCAGGATTTTCAATATGCTACGCGGATTAAGGGGAATACGGCTTTTGCGCCTCGTTTCATCACTCAACCGCAGCATGAAAAGCCTGGCATCAACAATGCGTAGAAGGGGCTTTTTCTATGTGTTCCTGCTAACACTGGTGGCCACTTTTGCGGGCGCCGCAGGCATGTATGCCATCGAGCGACCAAACCAGGGTTTTGAAAACTATGGAATGGCCTTGTGGTGGACAGCCATGCGGATCACCACGGCGGGTAGTGATTACTGGCCGCAGACAGCTGAGGGCCGCAGCCTGGCGTTTCTGCTTGCTGTATTCGGTTATGCGGTGTTCGGATACGTTACCGCTACGCTTGCGACCTTCTTTATAGGGCGCGATGCCGAAGAAAAGAATGCGCCCGTGGCAGGTTCAAAAGAGATCGCAGCGCTAAAGCGGGAAATCACTGATCTTAAGAGACTGATCATGGAGTTAAGGGACGGAAGTAAAGAAACGAGGAACAAAGGCTAAGAACACATCATTTGCAGTTATTTTACTTCGCTGGTTCGACAGCCTTCGCTATGAGTTGATGAACCTTAAAAGGTGTATGCCGAATACTCTATAGTTTGTTAATTTTTGATAAAAATGAAGTTAATAAGTCAAGTGTCGAAGGATACCAAGATACCTATTGCAACAATCCGGTCCTATGAAAGATCTGGTTTCATCCTTTCCATTTTACTAAGTTCACGAACAGCCGAAAAATGGCGCCCCACCGTTATCATTTTTTTTTCTGCATTTTCTTTTTAAGCAATGCGATATTTTTTTCCTTTCCTTCAGTGAGAAGATTTCGGCAATAATCTGTAAAATAGAGATGTGATTGCAGGAAATGTAACGACTGTTTGACAGGGTTATCTATTTGAGTATTGGTATATAATTTCCGCTCCTGCCATACTAGTGCATCGAGGTGTTCAAAATCGGTCGTTCCCAGGTGATAGGTATCTGCGTCACACAGTATTTGCTCAACCAGGCTAACTGGTTTAACCGGCATTTTCGTTGCCATTATACATTTGCCTGCCTCATACTGCAAATGCGCTTCAACATTATATTTATCTAAAAATAATCGCATTACGTCAACACTGGTTTCTTCGTGTCTCTCCACTTCACCCAATAAATAACCTGTATCATGAAACCAGGCCGCAGTTTGTAATACAAATCTTTCCTGATCGTTTAATTGGTAATGATCTGCTATCTCAGAAACATGCCGAACCACAGCTTGTGTATGCTCAAGGTTATGGTATACAAGGTGGGGGTTGCCATGGTTGTAAAATAATTTTTCTACATGCAAAGGCATCTCAGTGATAATATTTACAGGGTAGTCCATCGCTTTTTTCGCTATTTAAAAATGTTCAATTCCTCATTATAAACCATAACCTTGTATGCCCAAATTTTTAAAACACTCTTTTCGGGTCTTTATTTACAGATCTGTTTCAGCCCGGAGTTCCTCTTTGTGTTTTCAATCAGCGTGATAGTTTTTTCCTATATTATCAAAACCCAGGTAGCTTATGATAATGGTGATATTTTCGGCTAAAGTATTTTTTTGTTGGCCCCGCATACTTTATTATATACAAAACGTCTTACTTTATATATTAAAGCAGCCTTTACATCTAGGTAAATAAATCGCACACTAAGAATTAAGTGAAAGAAGCTGGATTGTAAAAACAAATTTTTACTGAGTGAAAACTTATGTAGCGCCATCTGAAGGTGATCGCTTAACGGCCTTCTGTTTCGGCGCACACGTTGCTAAAGCCACACAGCGCTGGATAGGGCAAGCTGTTTACCCGACAGGGCGACACAATGAAGAAAAATGGAAACTTACAGAAAAGGAAAGAGTAGGCACAATAGACATTATTGAAGCTGGTAAGGTACTCCGTAATTAGACCGATGTTCGTTTTTACGTGTCTACCTTTTTGGCTTTTAAATTACCGCCAATGATCACCGGAACGTCCGGATACATCATTTCACATTCAAAATCGCCTCCTGCAAATAACCGGCGGCCCTCCACGTTGGAAGCATGTCCCTGAACCGTGAGATTACCTGTTACCATAAGTGAACGGATCTTTAAACAGCGCATACGGGAAATTTTGCAGGTAAGCTTTCTCATATCGGAGTAGGATACGGGTTAGCATAAATTTTAAATAAAAGATTGCTATTGTTCCAATTCAGGTCATCATAACGGCTAATTGCATTTTCTGTCTTAGAATAAGAATCAAAGAATTTCTTTGTTACACGTTTTGTTTTGGGCATTTTCGAGGTTGGCGATACAGAGTCGTTAACAGAAATAATCTGCTGAGTAATGTCTTCATAGGTGTCACCCAGCCTTCGAATATAAAATTGGTCAGGAGCTGTCCTGGCTTTTAGCGATTTGTCAAATTGATCAATCTTCTCTTTTAGATCTTTATAAATTTCGGGAGAGATATAGTTACCGTTTTTATAGTTTTCAATTAATTTGTTCGCGTTCTTATGAAGTTTGTTTAAAGCGTGCTTCAACGTTTCCAAACGCTCCTGTCGCAATTTTACCGTGTCCTGGGAAAACAGCTTTGTGCTTGAACTGAGAAATAAAGAGCAGAACAGTAAATTTTTAAAGCCAGTAATCATAAGCCGGGTAAAGTTGGTGTGGCTTTTCATGTGAATGTTATTAAACAATTGAACTAAAATCATGCATACATCAAATGCATCTATCCGTTTCATATTATTTCGATTGATCAGTTGATTTAGTTTGGTTTTTTAAAAAAGACAACTTTTTCGACCGCTTCATCATCATCCAGGCAGCAAAAATATTACAATGCCGATAATTCCAGCTATTATCATTTCGGACCGATTCTTATACTCTTAGAAACCATTTAACCGGCCTTCTTAATGAAACCGGGTCAGGGTAGTTTTTTACATATCCCGTCCTCAATAGAAACTGTATCTTTCCGTTTATACCGGTTGATTGATTGACGGGGTCAGTTGCCGGGCTCTCTTCGAGGATTTGCGTCATGGGATGAAGACCGATCCCCTTATCCCGGACTTTCAGGAAAAGCCGTTGCATGAGTTTACCGGTTTCAATAAGGTCAGCGACAGCATTATCATTACTTGTAATAATAATCCATCCGCCGGAATGCGACACTTGTTCTTTAACTCTATCAATTCCCTTTTCACGAAAACTATTTTTCAATGCACTTGATTTTCTAAAGAAGTTGCGGACAACCCAGCCTGTCATTCCTTCCATTTCCATGCCCGCAGTGGTAAGTCCGTCGCGATAACTCTGAGCGTCCTTACTTGAAAAACGTATCCATTCAGCCAGTTCTTTCTGTGCATCATCCCGGTAAGCCTGTATTCTATTGGCCTCGATGGTTTGTTCATTGAGCCATCGATATTCTTTTGATGTATTGGGAAAATAAAAAAAATGGAGGTCATCAGCCAACAAATACGCAAGGTCAGCTTTTCTCAGGGCTGCATCAAAGTACCCGTTTCGAAGCGTTCTGCGGCGCTTGATCCTTGAAATATCATAACCGGGAACTGATCCCGTTTTTATAAGTCTTACTTCTGCAATATTTTCATCCTCATTCGTAGCAGCTATAACATTCCAGCGGCAGACATAACCCCAATGGGAAGCTGCATACTCCAGATTTTGCATGAATGCACCTATGGATAAAATTGTTTCCCGATGTGAGGGATCTACAGCAGGCAGCCACTTCCTTTTATCATTGCCGATAATCCAATGATAAGGTTCAATGTATTTTACAAACCATGGCTGAGTATTGTGGCCGCTTGGAGCAAGAGAGGCGAGGTAAAGTATTTCATGTTCATCAGGGCGAGGAGTAATATCGCTTACAGGCTCGTCCTTTACATCGCTGCGGATAAAATTTCTCTTGTCGCTGAGTAAATAAAAAATACCTCCGGCTGCGAGAATAGTTCCACCCGTTATCTTAAAAAATTTTCTTCTATTCATTTCTGTGTTGTTCTGTATGTGGCTATGATAGAATAATTGCATTCGCAATAGTTCCAAACTTTGCATCCTGCCAGGTTTTAAAAATAGGATACTGAGAAATGACTATAGCGAATACGGCAGGAATCCACCACCATCCTTTTTCAAAGTAGAGCGTAACGGCCAGGTGGCAATAAATCCTACCATTTCTGCTATATGCCTGCTGAACCAACCACAGATAAACTGTTTATCCGACATAAAATTGCGGATTGTGCAGCACAGTGGTCCAGCTTGCCCTACAACGCTATCTGTATCCCACGCTTTTTCATTTCTCCAGCCAACTTTCCTGAAATCTTCCTGCATCCGCAATGCTTTTGGTGTTCCAGGTGCCATTCAATTCTTTGTTCAATAGTAGGGTTTTTTGGCATAAGATGGGCTTTATGCCAGACAGCATTGAGTTTGGGAGGCTTCGATTTCATAAATACTTTCTTCAAATATTTATTATAAGTCCCTATCTGGAAATGACGCTCGTCACAAGGAGAAATGAGAGTGGGCAGCCTGAATTTTTACGATCCGTTTAATATGGATATCATATCCGGCGACAGTGTTGCGGTTATATCGCTTGCAAATTTCAGCTTTATCGGGACTATCCTTCGCCATTTATCTTCGATCTTCTTTACGAGGAATTTTCCAGCCCAATACATTCCTTATGAGTCAGTAAACAAAAGTACAGCACTCGCAAAGGAGTCCGTTGAATGATCTGGCTGGCCTGATTCCGTTGCTATTCAATCATCCTTTTCTAATTTAAAAATCTCGTTGACAGTTGTTTTAAAAACCTCAGAAATTTTTATCGCAAGAACAGTTGACGGAACATACCTTTCTGCTTCAATAGAGTTTATTGTTTGACGAGAGACACTTACTTTATCTGCTAATTCCTGTTGTGTTATATTCAGCTTTGCCCGTTCGACTTTTAATGTATTTTTCATTACCTGCCCCGTTTTTGGAAATAATACATCATCAAATAGAAAAAGAGCATACTCATGACAACTTGTCGACCAGTTATATTTGCAATAGGATTTTTGAAAAGCAAATCAATAAAAGGTACGATAATAACGCAGAGCACTGCCGATGTGAAAGTCAAGGCCATTGCTTTTAATCTTATAAAGACGGTCATTTCATCTTCAATCTTATCTTTTGACCATGCGACAAATAGCAATCCTAAAATGAATGCATTTAAAGTAAAGACATGGAATAGTTCTTTTTGAGATTGAATCATTTCTACACTCATTGCCTTAATTATGATAGCAGGCACAAATGCCGAAATCATTACGACCAGACCAACTTTTTTAAAATACTCAGGTAGCAAGAAAGGTTCTTTTTTGCATTTTTTGCTTTCCATTTTGACAAGTTTATTTTTCTTAAAGACAAATATACTTTACATTTTGAAGCAACCAAAAAAATTATGGAGGCTTAAAGAAAACAGGGAGAATAAAAGGGCAGTAAAAACAGGTATGTCTAAAAAGCAAAAAAACTGCGGATCATTGATCTTGCTGGTTTTATTACTTTAAGTTTATCATTTAACTGACGGTTGCGTGCACTGCTCCGCCGGATCTGTTTTAGATATCTGTATGGTAGATCCTTGCACATTAAAAGATGTTATACAAACAAAAGCAATCGGGTATCGGTAGCTTATTTTTAACTGTCAGGCAGAAGTTGACAAAAATTGCTAAATTCTCAAACGGCAAGTTAAAAAGATATATAAGCCGGTGATGAGGATCGGGTTCGAACAAATGTACAATTTGATAAAAATACCTTTCATGGAAAGTTGTGCGGTCGTCAGCAAAACTTCAGTCTTACTTTACTGTGCTTTATCTGCATAAACCAGTGCCTCATCAATTCCGTTTAAATAGTTTTTTACCGAATAAGTAATGGATACATCTGGCTTAAGTGGCCCATCATGCCCTTTCCAGTTTTCCCAATACCTGGTAGAATAGCCAATGATAATTTTGGTATGAGGTAACCTGAAGCCCCTTACTTCCCCATAATGATTCACACTGCCGCTGGTTGATTCGCCTACCAATGTGGCATTGGTGCCCCGTTTAAGTTCAATTGCATTCATTATAGCCGATGAGAAGGTTTGCTTGCCAATTAGAACGATCAATTTTCCTTTGCTGTTCAAATAACTTTGCCTGATGCGTTCGATAAAGGGATTTAAAATAGCAGAATTACCGCCACTATTGTAACGCAGGTCAACCACGAGGTGCTGCGGTTTTTGTTTATCAATCACAGTAAAAAGTTCATCATTAAATGCGGAGAACGGATGAGCATCCTGTTCCTTGCACTTATTGTAGTTAAAATAAAGGGTGCCGCTTCCCGAATTATATGCGTACCAGTAATATTTCTCCCTCTGTTGAGAAAGCGGCCTGTTTTTTATAACTACCAGGGGAAGGTTATCGGCGTTTGTACCAGCTACAGACTTGATGACACGTTTAATAGTTTTGCCATCGGGGGAGGTTAAATCAAAAGTGGTTTCGTTTGTACTGTGCGTGATCTGCAAGCCTTTTAAAATAACCGGGTTACTAATAAAATGCAGCAACCCCGCATCAAAATAGGATGGGTTCTTACTTTGAATGATTTCTTTGAAAAGGCTGGTTACTTCAGTGATGGTATGATCGTTTATGCCGGTTAGCCGATATTGTAGAATATCAGTATTATTTGTGTCAGTTGCAGTCACGAATATCCCTTCCGTGAATTTATTAAACCTGATGGGTATCACTTTGGTAAAGACGGGTTCTATGTGTGTATGCTCATCGCCAATGGCAACCGTAAGTTTAAAAAGTTCAGCTATAAATTGCTCATCATCTGGAGTAGTTAACCGGGATTGGATTGCAGTGATGGTTTTATCAAAATCTACTTTATTCATCTTCGCAAACAGGTTAATATGCCTTTTGGAAGCGTGTCTTTTAAATATTGTAAGTCTTCAAGATAATCGGCCCTGGATAATTGCTGAGAAAAGCCTAAGGTGCTGTGAAGCAGGGTCAAAACAAGGATAACTGTAGTTTTCATCATATACCTATAAAAGATATTGCCAGTCGTTAAATGTTGCATGGCTGATACTTTGAGTCAAACAAAAAGTACGAACGTCGGTTTTCACTGAGGGCACAATGTACGTCATTTTTAGTGCAGTAAAAGCGCTGCACCGTTGCACAAACATGGATGCAAAGTAGTATAAATGCCGGCGGCTACGCTTGCGCAGCGAACCGAACGCTTTAGTGTACCTGAGTAACCCGGCAATGCCCCAACGCTAAATTGGCCTTATATTTGAGATTCATATACCCTAATTTAATTAGAACCAGGTTCTCCGGCTCCGTTCTGGCTTTGGTTGAGGCAAATACTTTAAAAGTACTTGCATATGACTAGAATACACTCAATCAAACGCTTTCTGCTTCCCGTCTTTTTAACCATTACAGCAAATACATGGGCTCAGTCTTATAATTGGCAAAACGTAAAGATCGGGGGCGGAGGTTTCGTCACCGGCCTCGTTTTTAATCCCTCTCAAAGCAATTTATTATATGCGCGTACAGATGTAGGTGGCGCTTACCGCTGGGATGCAGCTACCGGTAAATGGATACCCCTGACAGATTTCATGGGACAGGATGAGGAAACCTATTCAGGAGTATTAAGTATAGCTACCGATCCCGGTGACGTGAACAGGGTATATATGGCCGCCGGATTGTATACAGCTTCCTGGGCCGGTAATGGTGCAGTGTTTTCATCAACTGATAAAGGGAGTACATGGACGAGGCACGATCTCACCATTAAACTGGGTGGTAATGAAGACGGCCGGAATAGCGGCGAGCGGCTGGTAGTCGATCCAAATTCAGGTAACATGCTGTTCCTTGGGTCCAGTAAAGATGGTTTATGGAGTAGTATCAACTATGGCAGCACCTGGAGCAAGGTAAATAGTTTTCCTGTATCCACATTCAGCGGGGCAGGGGTATCGTTTGTGCTTTTTGACAAAAGCACAGGGACAGCCGGTAATGCAACACAAACCATTTATGTAGGTATAATGCAAACAGGTACCAACCTGTATAAAAGTACAAATGGAGGTGTAACCTGGACTGCTGTGCCTGGTCAGCCCACTACGCTTATGCCTTTGCAGGGTGTACTGGCATCAGATGGTAATATGTACATCACGTATGCTGACAATCCGGGGCCAAATAATATAACAACGGGTACCGTATACAAACTTAATACACCAACTAATTTATGGACGCAACTGCCTCTTCCGGCAGGCCAGGGAGGTTTTTCAGGAGTAAGCGTCGATGCCTCCAATGCCAACACTATATTGGTCAGTACCTTAGATCGCTGGTGGCCGCGAGATGAAATATACCGTAGTACCGACGGCGGTAATACCTGGACGGCCCTGCTCACCACAGCTACCTGGGATCAGTCTTCGGCCCCTTATACCTCCGGTTATACAGCGCACTGGATCGGAGATGTTGAAATTGACCCTTTTGATAATACAAAGGCATGGTTTGTTACCGGTTATGGCGTATATCGTACAAACAATATTACCGCTGTACCGGTTACATGGACGTTTCAGAACAATGGGCTGGAACAACTGGTAGCCCTGTCACTTGCAAGTCCCGCATCGGGCGTACCGTTGTTAAGCGCCGTTGGCGACCATGACGGTTTCAGACATATAGATCTGGCTATCTCTCCGGTGGCCGGAAAGTATAATCCATCTTATGGCACCAACGGTAGTATTGATGTAGGGCAAAGTAATTCAGATTATGTAGCTAGAACTCACTACAACAGCGGTGTTAATTTCGGCGCTTATTCAACAAACCAGGGTCTCAGCTGGACAAGTTTCGGCAGCTATCCGGCAGGTACGAACGGGCCGGGAAGTATCGCTTTATCCGCCAATGCAGCAACAATGCTGTGGTCGCCCAATGGAGCAGCGGCAGTTTATTACTCAACCAACAATGGCACTACGTGGACGGCTGCTACCGGCATCAGCAATGGCGAGGCTATTACAGGTGATAAGGTAAACAGTAATAAATTTTACGGGTATAATGCTACAACGGGCGTCTTCCATGTAAGCACCAATGCAGGCATATCATTCTCCAATGGCGCAACCGGCCTGCCAACATTGCAAAGCTGGGAGTTGTGGATGGCACAGGCAAGCGCTGTTTTTGGTGTTGAAGGAGATGTTTGGATTACCAGCGGATATAACGGTTTGTATCACTCGGTGAACAGCGGCGCTTCATTTACAAAAATAAGTGGTGTGGATGCAGCCTATAAAGTGGCATTTGGCAAAGCAGCAACTGGCGCTACCTATCCCGCCATTTATATACAGGGTAGAATTGCAGGTACGTACGGCTTTTATCGCTCCATCGATGGTGGAAGTACTTGGGCCCGCATCAATGATGCCAGTCATAACTATTTAGGTGTTCGTTCCTTTACAGCTGATCCTAAAACATTTGGCCGTGTTTATATAGGCACCAGCGGCCGCGGTATCATCTACGGTGATGATCCCGTTGCATTACCTGTGTTATTTTCTTCTGTTAGTGTTACAACGAGAACCGCAATCAATACCACATATGCTGATATAAAATGGAATACTTCCTATGAAAACAATGTCGCTTGGTTTGCTGTAAAAAAAGCATAGAGGGGGGTGAATGGAAGGAATTAGGCCGGGTTAACAGTAACCTGCTTCATTCGTATATGTACAGCGATGATATTACTACATTAAACGGGTCGGTATTTTACCGGATCAAAGAAGTGGCTTATGATAATACATTTAAATATAGTTCTGCTGTTTCATTGCGCCGTACCGCAGTAAGCTATACCAAAGTGAGTATAAGCCCTAATCCGCCTGCAGGCAATGTAATAAAAATAACTATTAGCAGCCCTGCGACCCAATCTATAGTCATCCGATTACTGGATGTAACCGGGCGAATTATCCATTCAAGTTCCCTTATTGGCATTTCAAATGGAAATAATGTTATTGAATTGCCTCCCATCCCGTCTGTTAAAGGAAGTATAGGTTTTATTGAAGTGTTGAATGCAGCACAAAACAAACGAATAGAGGTGATCAAACTTGTTTTTTAAAAGCAGGGCGTTGAGTTTCTGAAAAACGATCGCTTCGTGATATAATTTATTTAGTTGCGCATCTGTAGTGAACCAGTGATTGGAAATTGGTGCCGTTGGCCTTTTCCATTTTCTGCTCATTCAATGGTTTGAAAATTACGCCAAACCAGAGACTCTCAGAATTAGTTAACGAAGAGGATTTTTTAGTAAGCAGATGCTTTGGCTGTTGATAGAATGTGTAATAGCCATGATTTTTTCTTTATTGTATTGGAAGTTTACCAGCCAATGAGAACCGGGTGTTCTCCAAACATAGCTCTCCCTGATAACTTTTGACAGCGCATTTCGCCAGCAATGTTTTTGTTGGTGGAAATGCGCCCGCACAGTCATCGATTGAGACTTTAAGATGTAAGTTCCGGAATGTTTATAGTCCGAAACTTACAATCGGTTTTAGTAATTATCTATTGCTGTATGAATTCCAATATATCTTTGTTGATAGTTTCTGCCTCTGTTGTAGGCATTCCATGTGAATATCCTGGATAAGTGATCAGTTTACCCTTCTTAAGCAATGTTGCTGCTTTTAAAGCCGTGGTTTTATACGGGACGATCTGATCGTCTTCGCCATGCAGAATCAAAACCGGAATGTCTATATTTTTCAGGTCTTCTGTAAAATTGGTTTCAGAGAAAGCTTTAACACAGTCGTAATGGGCTTTAATACCCCCCATCATTCCTTGTCTCCACCAATTGTCCTGAATGCCTTTTTTAACGTTTGCACCTTCACGGTTATAGCCATAAAAGGGGTAAGTAAGGTCTTGATAAAACTGCTGTCTGTTATGTGCCGTATTCTTTCTGATGTCATCAAAAACAGCTAACGGCACACCGTCGGGGTTGTTTTCATCTGCTATCATATAAGGTGTTACAGCGCTTACCAATACGGCTTTTGCTGCTTTCCCTTTACCGAATTTATTTATATAGCGAACCACTTCACCACCGCCTGTTGAGTGTCCTACATGTATAACATTTTCCAATTTGAGATACGCAACCAGTTGGGCGACATCTGATGCGTAGGTATCCATTTCGTTTCCCTGATAAGTTTGAGTAGAACGCCCATGTCCTCTTCTGTCATGTGCAATTACTCTAAATCCTTTTTCAAGGAAGAAAAACAGTTGAGCATCCCAGTCATCGCTGCTAAGTGGCCATCCATGGTGAAACATAATAGGCTGTCCTGTTCCCCAGTCTTTGTAAAAGATCTCTGTACCGTCTTTTAATTTTAATGTGTTCATGATGTTTGATTTAAATTTACCTGTTAAGTTAGGTTGTTTTTGATTTTAAATTATTCCTGCCAATTTATTCCCTCCCGAAACTGTCGGCAAGATGTCGCGTGCAGAGATGAAAGTGTCCGCAGATCCGGATCGTGCTGCCGGCCGGGTAAGGGGATACTCGCCTGGACCAGTTAGTATTGTCATTTTTTACCATATGGTAAATGTTTTCCCTGAAATTATTGTGATCTTTATTACATGCAAGAGCTCCTTGATTATTTACAGCAATTCGATACCCTGAATGAACAGCAGGCGGAACTCGTGACCAGCAAAGCCAACCTCCTCGAACTTCCGAAAGAGACCTACTTTTCCGAAGCAGGCAAAATGCCTAAGCAGATCGGCTTCAGCACAATAGAAAATCAACTCCAACGGCAATAGCGGTTTTGTTGCAGCAAAGGATATAGACGTAGTACATGGCAAACTATGTTTGATTCACAAAATGCTACTATGCCTTTATTTGTTTAGCGGACTGCGTCCGTGCACCGACGCTGAAGCTCTGGCGTAAGCGTCCGAAGCTCGCCGGGAAATCAGTGGGTTCGTGATTAAAAGAAAAACCCGCCTACGTCGGCTTTGGCGGGCGAAGGCGGGCTGTAGGTTACAACTTTCGAACCGGTTTGTCGCTGATCTTAATAAAATTTTAAATTTTTACAATGAGTATTTGGCAAAGATTCAAACATCGACGTGATAAAAATATATGTGCGGTGATGGGGACTGTGTTCGAACAAAAAAATAATTCTAAACAGGGACAGTTCCAGTTTTATTAACGACGTCGTTTCCGATCGGCCAAAAGATTAGGTGATCATTGAACAAACCGTTGAAAATGCCCGCGCCAGCCATGCACTACTGCGTTTGCCAGCTATTATAACCAGCAGCAGCAAACCAGTTATACCTGGTCGCAAATCGACAGCGTATATGCTTCTAAAAATCTAACGCTGAATATTTGTGATTCGTCAGCCCAATTACTTACGCTTTGCGGTAAAACCGAACCGGTATTTGCACCCGCAGTTTTAAACCAGCATTCGAATTGTGATGACAGTACTTTGTTTGCGCATTCAACCGGCACGGTGCTGTACGACGCTTACCGCGATTCATTAATAAGCAGTTTCAACGACCGGTACCTGGCCAAATGTTTGAACGCCCGCTACAATGAAACGTTCACTGTATACCAGCCCGTCAACGAATATCACCACACACTTTATTATTACGATCAGGCCGATAATTTGATAAAAACGGTACCGCCGGCCGGCATCGATATAAGCAAGTTTGCTTATGCTCGTGCTTGGTCCGATTCGGTAATTGTCGCCAGGCGCAACAAACAAATGCTAACGCCGAACCATACGTTACCAACGCAGTACCGGTACAATACCTTAAACCAGGTAATTGCACAGCAATCACCCGATGGCGGATTGTCGGAATTCTGGTACGACCGGTTAGGCAGGTTGGCTATCAGTCGTAATGCCAGGAAAAAAGGAGCCAGTGCAACAGAGGAAGGACGTTTATACAGTTATACAAAGTATGATTCACTGGGCCGTATTACGGAGGTAGGGCAGGTAAAAAACACCAGCGGTAACGGCGCCATGACGGACGCCATCAGCCGCAACCAGCCGGTGTTGGACAGTTGGATGGCAACATTATATAATCGCAGGGGCCAGATCACCAATACGGTTTATGATCTGCCTTATCCGGGTTTTATTGGTATTGGCGATCCCCGGCTGGTTATTGAGCAAAAGAACCTGCGCAACCGGGTAAGTTATACCACGCTCACCGATATGGGTACCAGCAATGCCCATAACCAGGGCACGTTTTATACCTACGACATATTGGGTAATGTAGGCTGGCTGTTGCAGGACTACGGCAGTGACAGTTACACCGCCATGGCCAATGTAATGAATAAGAACGGCAACCGCTGGAAAAAGACCGGTTATAAATATGACCTCATCAGCGGTAAGGTGAATATGGTCATGTACCAGTATGGATGGGGTGATGGATTTTTTCACCGGTACAGTTACGATGCCGAGAACCGTTTAACGCTGGTAGAAACCAGTAAAGACAGCCTGGTATGGGAAAAAGAAGCCCGCTACGAATAATACCGGCATGGACTATTAGCACGCGTAACCCTCGGAGAGCAACATAGCTTGTCCCGACTTCAGTCGGGATACAGGGAATTGACTATGCCTATACACTGCAAGGCTGGTTAAAAGGCATCAATAGCACAGGCGGCACGGATCCATTCGACATGGGCGGGGATGGAAGGTACAGCAGCCTCAACCGCTTTACCGCCAAAGACGCTATTGGGCTTTCACTCAACTATTTTGGCAATGACTATACGGCCTTAAACGGTACACCATTCCCTGGTTATAGCGGCTACCTATCAACCAGTTTCCGGCGATTGTACAATGGGAACATGAGCAGCAGCAGTGTTTATCAACGCAAGTTCGATGGTGAGCCGGGCGGGCCGTTGATCTTTTATAATTACAAATATAACCAGTTAAACCGGTTAACGGGGCAGGATGCGTACAATGGATATAACAGCACAACAAACAGTTGGGCCGAGCTAACGGTGATGGGGGAGAACCTGAAAGAACGGATCTCTTATGATGCCAATGGAAATATTCAAAAGCACCTGCGTAAGAGCATCACCGGTACGGCGGCGCATATGGATAGCCTTCGGTATTACTATTATGGAGGCACCATTAAATTAAAACGGATCACAGATAGCGTACCAACGAATGGTTATACGCACGCTGATGGTTTTATAATAGATATCGATGGCCAGCCCGATAACAATTACGTATACGATGCTATTGGCAACCTGATAAAAGACAGTACCGAAAAGATCACAGCCATAAAATGGAATGTGTATGGCAAAATAACGGAGATAACCCGAATACCCACTGCGCAGGTACCGGTTGCGTTTACTGGATAAAGACTACAACTATGTATTTTCCGCTCATCTTTATTTGCAAATTGCTAAAACTATCGAACACCCCACTATAGTCATAGATATTGTAGATTCCTATCAAAAGCGATATTATTATAGAGCCGTTAATTGGGGGCGCACACTTTTAGTTTGTTTCAAAATTAGCAATGGTCTCAGAGAAATGGAGCAATATATCGAAGAGCCATCAGGGCTATATGACACAGCCAGATTTCTGCCTTCAATTTTTCTTTTACCCCCAACACCTATAGCTATATAGGGTCCAACGCCAAAAAAGAAATTTGATTTAAGTGATTCAAGGGGTATTTTTATTGCGACATTAACCAGAATCTCTATGTAAAAAGCGTTGGCTGTAACTTTATAGTAGAAATTATCATTTGTATTGCCGCTTTGAATTTTTGAGCCTTTGCCAGTAAACAAGATCCCTGGTTGAATTGCCAAAACCTTTGCAAGACTTATATCACCCATAATACCTACATGAAATGAAGTTAACATGGTAGCTTTATCTACTTCACCATTTTTATTATAAGATACGTTGGCAAAATTAACACCACCTTTTAACCAGGCAGCATCGGTTTGAGCGAATAGGGGAAGGCTAAAGCAACTGATGATATAAAAATTAATTACTGTTTTTAAAAGTATATTTAATTCTATTTTGTCAAATTCGT
>NZ_LWBP01000215.1 GCF_002078015.1 Niastella populi
AAAGGGTAACCTTTTCTCTGGAATACGCAGTTGATATAAAAGAATGGGACTCTAGAAAAGAAATGTTAGATAATGGAGATGTTCAATATTTTACGCTTCGTGCACTAAAGGATCGACTAAATAATAAATATCACCTTCTAAAAACAGAGGGAAAAGTAAATGTATTGACTTTATTAAAGAATGAAGCCGAAAGTTTGATGAATGGTAACGGTCTTGAAGGAATCGCGAGATCATTATTCGATATTGAAAATAAGGAGAAGGGAGTTCCGTCATATGATGAATTCATAAAAGCTTTTGAAAAATATAGTGGGTTAAAAAAGGGGGAATATAAAATTCAAACATTGGATGAGTTAATTCATTTTCATACTGAGGGCGAGGTGTATGAAATGGATACATACCAAGGATTACATGCAAGGTTAAAAGGCTATATCGAAAGAAAAAGCTATGAGGAGATTTACATTCAAACAAAGTCTTGGATATGGCGAGATATCTATTTAGATGCAGGCATAAAGAAGCATAAATTTATGCCTCACATTTGGGCGAACTGGGAAAGCTATTGGATAACAAAATATCAAGATATTTTAGAGCTAGTTGGCAAGACAAGTCATTTAGATGAAATGAAGGCCAGTTCATGGCGTGCTCTCCAGGTTTTCATGGAGTGCTATAACGATGCTGGGGATATTATAACGCTGGCTTATGAAATTGATGATGACATGCGTCTATACCCTCTGTCCGTAATCACTATGTTAGAAATATTTGATGCGGAAACTTGTTTTGATGAGTATTGTGAATATGAATTTGATCAATCGGATGAATGGGAAAGTGTTTCTATAAGTGATGATGACGATAGTCCAATCTTTTATATTAAACCAGAAGATCTGTAGTGATATGAAGGAGTATAAAATATCCAACTATTTTGTATGAATAACAACAAACTAATCCAGAGATTACCTATGGCTTGAGCGTCCCGTTGTTTAATTAAATTATATGCCACAACAGAAGCAACCCTCTATTTATGATCTCCGCGGTAAATTTCAGTTTACAACTGAAAAGTTATGGTTTAGACTAGTGATTTACGTTGTTACTGCGATATTTTGGTTGGGTGTTGTTTATGCTTTAAGAGAGTGGAGTATTCCTGCATTAGCTTTAAAAGGGATAAGTGGAGCATCAATTGGTAATATTCTAAAACTTAAAGGCCAATCCCAAAAATAGACCCGAAGTAGTATCGGCTTAAGTAACTATTGCATAGAAGTAATATTAAATTCCGAACTCCTGCCTTATAGTCTGTCAAGTATGGAAATCGCAATCTCAATAAATCATAATGCAAATGGCCTCACAATAAGTGAAGCCATTTTGTCCGTGTAGCGGGATCGGGAGTTGAACCCGAGACCTTTGGGTTATGAATCCAACGCTCTAACCACCTGAGCTATCCCGCCATTTTATTTATATCGATCCGCACTGTAGCCGGATCTCCGGGCCCGATTTTCCTGGCCCCTTAAATTATGGGGTGCAAAAATAGAAAAAAATAGGTTTCCGGAAAATTTTATTAGGCCTTAATGGACAATTATTTAAGGGAAAACCGGTTTTTTCGCCCCATCCCGGCAGCTGAGCTCAAAAAATGCTCCCGCCACCTGTAAAAAACCTTCCCAAAAGAGGTTTTCAATCAAACATCTCCCCGGAACAAGAGCAATGCCCAATAGTAAATACCGGATAGATGCTGAACTGTACCGGAATAGTACCAAACCGGTAGTTTAATGGTAGGGAATAGTAGTGGAGTAGTAGAGATATGGCCTGGGTACTGTACCGGGATACTCTACGGACACTACAGGAATACACAGGCGCAAGAGCATATCCAGAGCTATCTAAGAGCTATCCCAGACAATACCCCTGCAATCTGACACCCTGTCTCGTCCCTGTCTCGTCCTAATGTCTCGTCCTAAAATAGCTATACATGTGAAGAATAAATCCTGAACAACCAGACAAGAGAAGTGATAATCCTGAAGTTGTTTCGTTCTAAAATAGACCGTAGATCCTCACCACCTGAAGACTGTCAAACACGAACTGGCCGTTTCATCTTTGCCCGGCTTTTCCATTTCACCCTGCCCGGTTCCAATTTGTCCTTTAAAATACCACCCGCCAACACAACCAGCAACCCCCACTAATTCTTGCTCAAATTCCAAAAAACATCCATCTTCGCGTTTTGGTTAAAGGCTTCGGTGAAGGAGCCTTTTATTATTTAAATCCGTGTTATGACTGCTGCAGGTAAAACTTCCGCACAAGTGGGTAAACAGGCGCTTACAAAACAGCAAACCGCTATCATAAACTCAGGCGGCGATCTTCGCATCAATGCCGTGGCCGGTTCCGGTAAAACAACTACCATCATTGCATATGCGGCTTCCCGTTCGGCTAATGCCCGCATCCTGTACCTCGCATTCAATAAAAGTGTAAAACTGGAAGCAGCGCGGAAGTTTGAAGCCTGCGGACTTACCAATACGAAAGTGGAAACCGCCCACTCGCTGGCCTACAAGCATATTGTTTTCAAACACAACTATAAAATAAAAGCGCAGGGTTACAGGAATAGTGAAATTTGCCAGGTGCTCGGCATCCGGGGCAATGGCGAAAAACATGCTGAATTCGTTGTTGCCAACCACATTGCCAAATTCGCCGCTTACTTCTGCAACAGCGATAAAGCCAGGGTGCAGGACCTGAATTACCTCGATACGATTGTTGATGTCAATGCCCGGGCCTTCGTTAATTCCTACTATAAATTCATTGAAGATGGCACCCGCCTCTTTCTCGCTAAAATGGATAAGGGAGAAATTGAGATCACGCACGACTTCTACCTGAAGAAATTTCAGCTGTCGAACCCCATACTTCCCTATGATTATATTCTTTTCGATGAAGCGCAGGATGCATCCGCTGCCATGCTCGATGTTTTTAAAAAACAAAAAGCCACTAAGATAATTGTAGGCGATACCCATCAGCAGATCTATGGCTGGCGGCATGCAGTAAACTCACTGGATAAAGTCGATTTCAATACACTCCATCTTTCCACCAGTTTTCGCTTTACGCAAGACATCGCTAACCTCGCCACCAACATCCTCTCCTGGAAGAACCATTTGTTCGAATGCAACCCGGTGGCCATTTCAGGAATAGGCGATGGCAAAAAAGAAGCGTCAAAAGCAACCATTGCCCGCACCAACCTCGGCTTGCTGTTGAATGCCATTAACTATATCACCGACAATAAGGTTAAACATATTTATTTTGAAGGCAACATCAGCTCATACACCTACGCCGATGACGGCACTTCTTTGTACGATGTGCTGAGTTTGTATAATAATAACCGCGACCGCATCCGCGATCAGTTGGTTGGCGCCATGAAAGACATGGAGGAACTGGAAGAATACGTTGAAAAAACGGAAGACCATCAGCTGGCTACCATGATCGAGATCGTGCGTGAATACGGCAATGAAATTCACGGTATCCTTAAATCGCTCAAGGAACTGCAAACAACCGATGAAGAAAGAGGCAGGGCCGAAATGATCTTCTCTACCGTGCACCGCGCCAAGGGAATGGAATATGATGTCGTGCACTTAGTAAACGATTTTCTCTCAGAAAGCAAATTGAAGGAACTGAAAGAAAAGCAAAAGACCGACAAAACCGCCATCGCCGACAACGCCCGCCTCAATGAAGAGATCAATTTGTTATATGTTGCGGTTACCCGTACCAAAAACAAACTGCATATTCCTGAAAACCTGCTGCCGAAAGATTTTCCCGCTTCCCCCTATATTATAAAAGTAAAAGCGCGGGAAGCCAGTTTTGATTACAATAGCTACTTTGCAGAGAAAGCGGCTAAAACAAAAACTACTCCCGCCAAAAAGAAAACTGTTGCCACCGGGGCCAAAGAAAAGAGCTATACCGTTTGGAATAAAAGAGAGGTTAACAAAGATGCCTATAAACCCTGGACCGATGAGCTTGACGAAGAACTGAAGATGCACTATGATAATGGAACCTCCATCGGTAAAATAGCCGCTCACCTCGGCCGCACCAAGGGCGCCGTTATTTCCCGCCTTAAGAAATTGAGCTATTACCTCGATGAGTAATTATCAGCCTCTTACACCCTTAACAAAAGGTTAGCAAAGAAATATTTTGAAAAATGTACCATTCGGTATATTTTTGTGGTGTTATGACAAAAGCAGAGCGCACAAGGCATTTTATTGTAGAGAAAGCAGCTCCCATCATCAATAAAAAGGGAATGGCCGCCACCTCTATCAATGATATAGTAGATGCTACGCAGCTTACGAAGGGAAGTATCTATGGCAATTTCGAGAACAAGGATGAAATATGCCACGAAGCTTTTGATTACCTGGTTAAAAGGTTGAGTGCCGATATGGCTGTACATATGTCACGCGCAGCTACCAATGAAGAGAAATTATATGCATTGTTCGATTATTATCTCAGCACCCTAAAAGAGGAACATAATTATGGCTGCCCGCTCATGAATTTTGGTACAGAAGCAGATGATACCAATCCCATTGTAAAACATAAAGTGAACAAGGCAATTCTGGCAACCCAGAACCTCGTGGCAAAGGTTATTCGTGCCGGCATAGAAGCCGGCGAGTTTCAAAAAATATTCGACGCTGAATCTTTTTCTATAAAAGCTTTCGCCATGATCGAAGGCGGTTTGTGGATGGCCCGTTTACAGGGCAGCACGAAACAGTTACAGGTAATTATCGACCAGCTGAAGCAGGAAATCAAAGGCTATTGCCCATAGCCCCTTTTTTTTGAAAAAAAATATACCGTTTGGTATAAAACAGGAAAGCATACTCACATAAAACATACAAATATGAACATTGAAAACAAAACCATCCTGGTTACAGGAGGCGGTACTGGCATTGGCTTTTCTATAGCCAAAAAGTTATCCGGAAATGGAAACCAGATCATTCTTGTCGGCAGAAGGGAAGACAAACTAAAAGAAGCCGCAGCCCAATTGCCCAACACATCTTATGCTGTTGCCGATGTTACCAGCGAAGCCGATGTGGAAAACCTGGTTAAGCAGGTGAAGCAACAATTCGGTGGCCTTGATATTTTGGTGAACAATGCCGGTGTGGCAACTGCTTATCCGCTCGACAGTGAAAACGGCGTATACGAAAAAGCGAAATTCGAAATGGACCTGAACTACCTGTCGGTAGTAAGACTCACTGAAAAGTTGTTACCATCGCTGAAAGCCAGTAAAGAAGCTGCGATCATCAATATTCAATCAGTCGTTTCGTATTTGCCTTCAATGGTCTTGGCGACGTACAGCGCTACAAAAGCGGCATTACATTCCTATTCTCAATCGTTACGGCTGGTACTTGAAAAAGCAAACGCACCGGTAAAGGTTTTTGAAGTATTTCCTCCGTTTGTTGATACCGATATGGCCAAAGGGTTCGATGCAGATAAGTTATCGCCCGATGAAGTGGCCCGGGATATTTACAATGCGCTGCAGAAGAACAACTATGCAATAAGACCGGGAAGAACAAATGAAGTATACCAGTCATTCCTGCAATCGCCCGAGGTTACATTGAAGGCATTCAATGGGGTTGAAGCCTGAAATAAGTGAGCTTTTGAACAAACTATCATTGAGCTGTTAAACAAACCAGCCAGCGCGTGAATGACCCAACTTTGTGGTATCAAAAAAACAAATAATACCATGACAAAAGTTTGGTTTATCACAGGCAGCTCCCGCGGATTGGGAAGGTCACTTACAGAAGCCGTACTGGCAAAAGGCGATAAAGTGGCGGCTACTGCCCGCCAGCCTCAACAATTGAATGACCTTGTTACCAAATATCCTGGTCAAATTCTTCCACTTCAGTTAGACGTAACTAAAAAAGAAGAGATCATCAAAGCGGTTGAACAAACGGTGGCGCATTTTGGCCGTATAGATGTGCTCGTTAACAATGCCGGCTTTGGCATTATCGGTGCTGCAGAAGCATTTACCGACGAACAGGTGCGCACCCAGCTCGAAACGAATCTCTATGCCGTTATTGAAGTAACACGGGTTGTGTTGCCCTATATGCGTAAGCAAAGAAGCGGCCGCATTTTGCAGCTCAGCTCCATTGGCGGCCGCGTTGGCAGTGCAGGTATTGCCATTTATCAGGCCGCTAAGTTTGGCGTAAGCGGATTTACAGAAGTTGTGGCAAAAGAAGTTGCGCCCCTGGGCATTAAAGTTACTTCGGTAGAACCCGGCGGCTTCCGTACCGATTGGGCCGGCGCCAGCATGTCCTACGCCCCGGCTGTAGAAGGTTATGAAACAACAGTTGATGTGCGGATCGATTATTTTAAAAGCGGCGCCAATGTTCCTATAGGCGACCCGGCAAAAGCGGCACAGGTAATGATCAGTTTAACCGACCACCCCGAGCCACCCGTACACCTCATACTGGGCAGCGAGGCCGCGGCTATATTGCAGTACACAGATAATGTAAGAAAGGCGGAGTTTGAAAAATGGATGCCCGTAACGCTTTCCACAGATCATGACGATGCGGTTAATTTCCTGGAAACTCCTTACGGCAAACAATTACTTGGACAAAAAAATTGAACTTTGCCTTAACGCATAATCTGAATTATTATGGCGCATCAACCGTCGAAACCAGAAATTGTTTACTCCTGCTACTACGAGGTGAGTCGCGGGGGTGAACAATTTATTCAGGACCACGTTTTCAGTTATCACATTTCAGGTACATTGGTGGTGAATGATGGTAACAAAGAACATGTTTTCAAAGAAGGCGATTTCAGGTTCGTGAAAAGAAATCAACTGGCGAAGTTCCTGAAACAACCGCCGCCCGGTGGTGAGTTCAGGACCCTGTCTGTTATACTCGATCAGGAAACCCTGAAGAGTTTAAGCATTGAGCATGGTTATACGGCAGATAAAACACATACGTCACCAAATTTTGTGGTACTGAAACCCGATCCCCTGTACAAAAGCTTTATGGATTCCATTCTTCCGTATGGCAACCTGTCGCCCGACGCGAATAAAGCATTATTATCCTTAAAGGTAAAAGAGGCGGTGTTATTGCTGCTGCGTAACGAACCTTCTTTAAAAGAAATCCTGTTCGATTTTACCGTGCCGGGCAAGATCGACCTGGAAGCGTTCATGTTGCAGCATTATCAATTCAATGTAGGGTTGAACCGGTTTGCATATTTAACGGGACGAAGCCTGGCTACCTTTAAACGAGATTTTGAAAAAACATTTCATACCTCGCCGGGCAACTGGTTATTGCAAAAACGGCTGGAGGAGGCTTATTATCTTATCAAACAAAAAGGAAACAAACCCTCTGATGTATACCTTGAGGTAGGCTTTGAAGACCTGTCGCATTTTTCATATGCATTTAAAAATGCCTATGGGATATCGCCTTCAAAGATATAGGGAAGCTTCAACTTCCTTTATATACTACACCGGCCTGTTTCGCGTATTCCTAGCACCGCTATATACGGCGTTATAGTTTTTTCATTACTTTTCCTCCATGCATCGCATTCAATATGGTATAGATGTGCTGTTGGCAAAGGAGCCGGCATGGAAGAGCCGAAACATTGGGCTGGTCACCAATCATGCCGCTACCACCAACCGCTTTGTTCCATCGCGGGTGGCTTTACTGCAACAGGGTTTTACCATTGTGCAGTTATTCTCGCCCGAACATGGCCTCGATACTACCGGCGCCGATGGGCATGCAATGAGTAACCAGGTTGACCCGCTTACCAGGTTGCCCGTAACCAGTTTGTATGGCGATAAACTGGCGCCAACACAGGCCGATGTGGCCGGCATCGACCTGATGCTTTTTGACATACCCGATGTTGGCAGCCGCTTTTATACTTATTTATGGACCCTTTCGCATGTTATGCAGGCTTGTGCTGCCTATAATATTCCATTGATCATTGCCGACAGGCCCAATCCGCTTTCAGGTAACCTGCAGCTTGCCGAGGGGCCTATACTCGATGAAACCAATTGCAGCAGTTTTATCGGGCGCTGGTCGATGCCTGTAAGGCATAGCTGTACCCTGGGTGAATTGGCCCGCTTTTTCAATGAGTCGAGGTCAATCAATTGTTCACTTGAAGTAATTCCCTGCGCGCGTTGGCAAAGAGATCAGTTCTTTCCCGGTTACGCGAATTCCTTTGTTCCGCTTTCTCCTGCTATCCCCGGTTTTGAATCAGCGCTTTTATATCCGGGCCTTTGTTTCCTCGAGGCAACGAATATAAGCGAGGGCAGGGGAACCGCTGTTCCTTTTCGCGTGGCCGGCGCGCCCTGGTTACAGGCCGGTACAACCGCACAGCTATTCAATATGATGATCGCAGGCATTAGCGGCAATGTACATGCGCGGCCGGTTGTATTTACGCCAACTGAAGGGAAGTATGCCGGGCAGTCGTGTAATGGAGTAATGCTGCATGTCGATGACTACCATTCATTTTTACCGGTAGCTGCCGGCTGGTTGCTTATCCGCCTTATAAAAGAACTGCATCCCGTTGAATTCGCCTGGGCCGCATATCCTACTCATGTAAACCCTTCGGGCCAAAAGCACCTCGGGTTGCTTGCCGGTATTCAAAATGCTGAAGTTCTTTTTGAAACCGACCTGGATGATTTCGCTAAAAAATTACGAACATATACCGCCTCGGGCAACTGGCCGCAGTGTATTCAACCCTTCCTCATTTATTCGTAAGACCGGGAATTCATAACAGTAATTTCATATTTCCTTAATACGATCATCATACGCCAACGGAATCTTTGCCGCAAATTAAATTAAGGCATGATTAAAACGTTACGCGTCACCTTCCTGTCGGGAGTGCTTTTGGTCTTTTTCTTCTCTTCCCGGGCGCAGATGCGCATTACAGAGTTTATGTATGATGCCGTTGATAAAGAGTTTATTGAATTTACCAACGTCGGAAGTATCGCTGTAGATATGACCGGCTGGAGCTTTGACGATGATTCGAGGCTGGCAGGCACTGTTTCCCTGAGCGCTTTCGGTATCGTTCAGCCCGGCGAGTCGGTTATCCTTACTGAAAATGCTGCCGCTGCTTTTCGTACTGCCTGGGGTTTATGCAGCGGCGTAAAGATCATTGGCGGGTTAGCTACCAACCTCGGCCGTAACGATGAGATCAATTTATTCGATGGCAGCAATACGCTTGTTGACCGCCTTACTTTTGGCGATCAGAATTTTCCGGGAACCATTCGCACCCAAAATAAAAGCGGTTGGGTGAACCTTGCAGGCCTTGGCGCCAATACCATTGCATCCTGGACATTGTCGGCCGCAGCTGATGCAGAAGCCTCATTTACCTCGCTCAATGGCGATATTGGCAGCCCGGGTAAAAGCACCAAAGCCACAGTGGTCTTTGATCCCTGCACCGTAATAGCCGGCGCACCTACCATCGTTATAAATACTACCGGCACAACCAATTTTATCGATGGCGGTGTAAGTAGTTCACCGGTTAGTCCTTTTGCGGTTAGCGGTGTTATTGGCGATGCAGGCGATCCGGCCGGTACAATTGGGGTTGATTTTACCATTGGTGACGACGTTACACCTGTGGGCAGTCTGATCGTTTCTGTTCAAAGCAGTAACCAGACCGTTGTTCCTTCTGCCAACCTGGTGCTTACCGGTACTGGCGCAGACCGGAATCTGAAGATAACACCGGCTGCCGTTGGTTATTCAAACATTACACTTACCGTAAATGATGGAACTAATAATACCTCTTATGTTATTTCATATGCCGCTTCTCAGTCGCCCGGTGCAACACCTGTCAGTTACTGGCATACCGGCATTGCTGATGCGTCGGCTGCAATTGCACTCGATGACGACTATATGATCGTTGTAAATGATGAAAGCAACCTGTTCTATGTTTACGATCGTAAAAAAAGCGGCCTGCCTGTTACAACCTTCGATTTCAACCAGGGCAATTTATTATCGCTTACCGATGGTTCTGCCGGTAACTGGAAAGAGGTTGATGTGGAAGCCGGGGTAAAAAGTATGGCTACCGCCGGAAAAATATACTGGCTGGGCTCTATGAGCAACAGTTCCGGCTTTAACCATAAACCCAACCGCGACCGCCTGTTTGCCGTTACTGTGAGCGGAACCGGCAGCGCTACTGCTTTTTCCCATTCAGGTAATTATAACAATCTTCGCCAGCAGCTGATCAATTGGGGCGACGCCAACGGATATAACTTCTCTGCTGCTGCTGCCGATGGGAAGGATGCCAAAACCATCGACGGGTTCAATGTGGAAGGAATGGTGTTCGGTCCGGATAATTCAACTTTGTACATAGGCTTTCGTGCGCCATTGGTTCCCACCGGCAGCCGCACAAAAGCGGTTATTGCGCCTGTTTCAGACTTTGAAACCTGGTTCAACAATGGCGCGCCGGCCGGTAACCCTTCTATAGGCGCTCCTATAGAACTGGACCTTGGCGGCCGCGGTATCAGGGATATGATCCGTTTGTCGAATGGTATGTATATAATAATTGCCGGCAGTTATGATGATGCGGCAATGGGGGCAATATATTCCTGGAACGGCGCTGCCGCTACCGCTCCTGATCTTATTCCCTCGTTCAATATCGGCACGCTGAATGTGGAAGGCGTGTTGCCGGTGAATATCAGCGGGGCGCTGGCTACAGACAGGTTGCAGGTGATCAGCGATAATGGCGACAATATGTATTATGCCGATGCTACCGTTGCGAAAGACCTGCCGCAGGATAATTTCAAAAAGTTTAGCTCGGATATTATCATTTCTTCTGCCGGCAGTGTGCTGCCTGTAACGTTTGAATACTTTGTTGCCAACAAACACGGAAAAGCAGTTGTGCTTAACTGGAAGAATGCACAAAGTGATATGGTGGAGCGGTTCGAGATCCTTCGTTCTGCCAATGGCAGCGATTTCTCTTCTATCGGTTCTGTATCTGCGGCAACCGCGCAAACAATGTATGCTTTTACCGATAATACCATTACCGGTAGTGGTAAATTATACTATCGCATCCGCGCCATTGAGCATGGCGGAGCCACTACTTTAACCACTGTACGTTATGTCGACTTCGGCTCATTGCTGCCATTGATAACTATCTATCCGAACCCGGTTGCCGGCAACAGGTTTTCGGTAGTAGTGAATAGTGCAGGGGCAAAAACCATCAAGGTATTTGGCAGTAATGGAAACCTGTTCCGCCAATTCAATCTGAACGAACAGGTAACTGATATTTCAACTTCGGGCTGGCCTGCAGGCTGGTACCTCGTCAATATAAAAACCGCAGCCGGAGCTGCTGCAACTTATAAACTGATCGTACCCCGGTAACTGTTGATAATTGATAAGTTTATGAAAAAGGTCCTCCCGGTTGTTCGGGAGGACCTTTTTTTATGATAGCGTAACGCGGGCGATCAGTCAAAGCTTGAAACACGCAGTTTCTTTCCCT
This sequence comes from Niastella populi, assembly GCF_002078015.1. GTDB lineage: Bacteria > Bacteroidota > Bacteroidia > Chitinophagales > Chitinophagaceae > Niastella > Niastella populi. The sequence continues at coordinate 11,416 of NZ_LWBP01000215.1, forward strand.
TATCGGTAAAAGAGTTCCCTTTTTCATTGAGGGTTCGTTGTTGTGTTTGCTCATCGCTCATGAGTTTATCCATGTATGCATTTACAACGGCAGGGGAGGCGGTAACCGGTTTGCCGTTGAGAATGGCTTCAGTTGCATAAGAGTGCAGCAGGCTTTCGTATTGCTGTATGAACAGGTCGTGGGTGGCAAACATATCGCAGCCAAGTACTTTGTTACCTGAAACTACTACCACACCGATCACTGAAGCATCTGTGGCGAATTTCGTTTTAAAGAATGCCAGGTATTTATTCAGCTTTTGGGTGAACGCTGCAGAGGTGGTCAATGCAGTATATGTTTTCGTGCTGGTGGTGGTTTTATTGCTGGTATTTATTTCGTCAACCTTCTGCCATACCTTGCTCTGGTCTTTTTCTTTTTCCACCACTTTTCTCAGGCCCATACTGCCTTTGTTATAATAGCCGTTGAATGCGGCCGGGGCGGCTGACCGGCTTTGAGCGGCGGGTGCGTAATTGCGGTTTGAATAGTGAGCGCTGCTGCTGCCCGCTGACCAGCGGCCGGCTTCAACGCAAAATACGGGCAGGTCTTTCTTGCCGCTTTTAGGGTTAAGCAGCAGGTCTTTGTTGATGATCCTGTCCTGCTTACCGCCTTTAACCACATCACCGGTAATAACTATAATGGTATCGTTCGAAACGTTTTCGATCTTAAGTGAGTTTACTTCGCCGCTGTTGCTGTTCTCGGTGATCTTCACCTTTTTCTTGGCAATGGCATCCTGCAGGGTCATGTACCTGCCGATGCCTTTGAACTCATTGGTAAAGCTTTGTTTGGCGTGAATGGGATACAGTCGAAGGTTATCATAAGTAAAGCTTTGAGCGGAGGGAACTGTTTCCAGGTAATTAACCTGCAGGTTCTTGTAGGTGTATTGCGAAAAGGCAATACAGGGCTGGGCCAGTAATATGGCCAGGTAAAGCTGTTTCATATTTCAGGAGGTTTGTTATAGGATGCCCGGCCGGCGGGCACTGCATAAAAGAAGCCGTAAATGTTTTGTTAAAGGAACCGGATTCGTAATTATACGATGATGGTAAGTCGCGTAGAGTAAGAAATTACAGGTGTAAAAATTTACTGTAAAGAAAGAGTAGAAATGCATTACAGTTGGAATGTAATTTGTATAGTAAGGTGCAGGATATTCAAAGGATATTGGATTTAACCGGGGGCGTTATTTTTATCAGCCCCCTCTTTTAAAACTCATTATCCTTTCAAAATATATACATGCTTACTTCCTGGATCCGTACCCGCATCATGCATACACCCTGGTTAACTTAATGTATGATGTAAGAACCGTTTTTTTATTATCGGCAATGCAAAAGGCAACATGGGATCTATTCCCATGAAATTGCTATTTTAGTATATTCTCACGCTAAACAATCCCCGCAGCGGAATTTCCATATTATTTAAATACTGCTACAGAAATGCTCTTATTGTAATAAAAATAAAAAGGCTTCGGCACACCGGCCGCTGTTGATTAAATAATTTAGGTGTAATTGTTTTTTATAACGGTTAAACCTATGCCATGGCTTATTTTATCGTAACGGTGAAAGAGAGTAAAACAGGCGCCAAACGGCGCAGAAAGCTGGTGGTTACTTCAAAAAACAAACCCCAGGCAATGATCTCCATTCAGGACTTGTGCCGCGGAACAGGGTTTACGCCTGATTATAAAACGGTAAGTGAGATCAGCGGTAACCGGTATTTTAAAATTGTAGGAACCTTGCTGGGGCGGCGGGTTAACAAACCGGCGGCATGAGAAAGCTCAGGTAAAGAAGGAATCCGTACCGGTGGGATCCCTTCTTTAAATTTTGATAACTTAAAAGTTCGTTTGTGCAATAAGGGCCGCTTTATTTGCATCTGAGAAATCCATTGGGATGATGCCAAACCTCCCTTGTGTATTTGTTGTAAAGTAAGAAGTGATCCGTGGGTTTATATTATTTGATACGGTTGTAATACTGGGGATATTAAATATAAGTGATCTATATCCGCTGGTAAAGTTTATAAACAGGGTTGTGCTGTTACCGTTTTTGGCTTCCGTTAAAAGGTTGGTTACGTTCGTCCATTTATTATTATTATCCGGAACAACATAATTGTCCTGCACCCGCAACTGCGATTCGCTGTTATTGATCGTAAAGGTGGTATTATCGGCCCAGTTGGTAGCAGCAATACCTTTGGGAGTGCTTGTGGCGCCGAATCTTCTTACTAAAACAATCTTACCCCTTACAGCGCCCAGGGCCGGGATGGTGGCGCCGAGATACCAGCGTGATGGATTTTTTTGTGTGTAGGTGTTAAAGGTTTGTTCAAAACTGCGGGTGTTATTGGATGGATCGTATTCTTCTTTAACACACATGATAATGCATTCGCCGGGGTTGCTGGTTAAAAAAGAAATGCAGGCATTTATTACATCATCAAAGTTCAGGTTTTGATATATTGATCCATGATGAATGGCAAAGGCATTGTCGATATGCCGGCACCTGATATCGAGAAAACGGATCCCTGCATTTAATTGTTCGGCGATGGTCAGTGACTGACACCGGGCTGTACCCGAAATTGGTTCATAACTGGCGCCTGCATCGTGCGACCCGGGAATTGATAATTGAGAAAGCAGGTAACTGTCGGGCAGTGATTGCATCCAGCTGGTAGCGCTGAAGGCGGTTGCAGCGATCCTGGCCTGTGGGGCAGCTGAAACCTGATCGTCGCTTGTAACAGGTTCATGCTGCAGGTCTTTTTTACAACCGATCAATGAAAGTGAACATGTTGAAATAAAAAGTAATAAATACCGGAATTGTTTTTTCATAATTAGGTTTATGAATAAAGACGAATGGCCGGATCAATATAACTATTGCAGGGAGCCGATTAATAATTAGATAATATTTTAATCAGGTTGAATAAATAAAGTGTATGATAATATTCAACCTCTTGATCTTCGACAAATAACTGGTAACAAAAGAAAGTCCCGTTTCAGCTTAACCGAAACGGGACTCAACATATATCAATTCAATTACTTCTTTCCTGGGTATACCTTCAATGCTTCCCGCAAACAGTCCATGGCATTGTTGAGGTCATTTACATTCAGCACATACGCTAACCGAACTTCGTTTTTGCCCAGTCCCGGTGTTCCATAAAAACCGGTTGCCGGGGCAAGCATCACCGTTTGGCCGTTCCAGGAAAACGATTCAAGCAGCCACTGGCAGAACTTATCGGCATCATCGATGGGTAAACGCGCTATGGCATAAAAAGCGCCACCGGGGTTCGGACAGGTAACCCCTTCCATTTCATTCAACCGTTTTACCAGCACGTCGCGGCGTTTTTTGTATTCCGCTTTTGTTGCATCGAAATAATTGTCGGGCAGGTCTACCGCTGCTTCACCCAGTATTTGAGCAAATGAAGGCGGGCTCAGCCTGGCCTGTGCAAATTTCAATACGCTATCGAGCACCTGTTTATTCTTTGTTACCAGTGCGCCAATGCGGCCGCCACAGGCGCTGTATCTTTTGGATATGGTATCCATCAAAACAACATGGTCTTCGATGCCGGCCAGTTGCATGGCGCTGATGGGGTCGCCGTTATAGCAAAACTCGCGGTACGCTTCATCGGAGAACAGGTACAGGTTGTGTTTTTGAACGATCTGTTTCAGCGTTTCCATTTCTTCCCGGCTATATAAATAACCGGTAGGGTTATTGGGATTGCAAATGAGGATCGCTTTGGTTCTGGGAGTTACCAGTTCCTCGAAGGCGGAAATAGGCGGCAACGCAAAACCACTTTCAATGTGTGAGGTAACCGGCACTACCTTAACGCCGGCAGCAACGGCAAAACCATTATAATTGGCGTAAAAAGGCTCGGGTATAATAACTTCATCACCCGCATCGAGGCAGGCCATAAAGCCAAATAAAATGGCCTCGGAACCACCGGTGGTTACTATGATCTGGGTATGGTCTACTTCAATACCTGATTTTTTATAATACTGAACGAGTTTACGGCGATAACTTTCATTCCCCGCGCTGTGACTGTATTCAAGCACCTTGAAATCGGCATGACGCACGGCATTCAGAATTGGCTCTGGCGTTTCAATATCGGGCTGGCCGATATTAAGATGATATACCTTTAAACCCTTCTTTTTGGCGGCTTCAGCATAAGGCACCAGCTTACGAATAGGTGATGGCGGCATCAACTGGCCGCGACTACTAAGTGTTAGCATTTCGCAAATATAGGGTACTGGTTTTATGTTCTAAATGCTTTGTTTCTGATTGAGAATGTGGTATTTACATAAAATACTGCTCTGGTAGACTGGTTTGTTTAAGGGCACATGAAAGTCAATAGTTTATAACCAGCAAAACAATGCATAAACAACAATGGGTTCAAAAAAAAATCCTCACAGCTTTCGCCGTGAGGACCATTATTTTCATTGATCATTACTTCAGATCGTGTTGGATTATCCTTTTTTGTTACCTTTTTCTTTTTCGAATTTGGCATAATCCTCAGCATTCAGCACTTCACCAGTAATTTTCAATTCCATAGGCTGATCTACCCCGGCTACTTTTATATATATTATCTTATTGAAGGGGCCGGCGGCCGCCGCATTGAAACCAGCAGTGATCTTGTCTTCTTTACCTTTTCCTACAGGAGCTTCGGGTTTAACAGGAGTAGTGCAACCACATGAAGCAGTAGCTGATTCAATAACAACGGGTTTATCGCTGATGTTGGTGAATACGAAATTGTATGTTACGGGCGAGTTTTGTTTAATTTTTCCAAAATCGTGTGATAACTCTTTGAATTTAACATAGCTGGAGGCCTTTACAACGGTTGCAGCAGGAGCAGTCTGGGCAAATACACCGGCAGTCACGAGCAATGCTGCAAATGCTAGTACAAAACTTTTCATGTGTTTATGTTTTTTAATTGTTTTTCAATATTGATAAAGACGCATTTACAGGTGCTGAGGTTGTAGGCGCTTTATAAACTGATCCTGAAATGGTCAATACTTTGGCTTGTAAGTGATTATAATTAATGGTTATCGTTTTTGTAAAATCACCTTCGGCTGCTGCATTGTAGCCGACCTTTATGGTTGTGGAAGCGCCTGGTTGAATAGGCTCTTTCGTCCATTCGGGTGTGGTACAACCGCATGATGCCTGCACGTTTTCCAGCATTAAAGGTGCTGAACCAATATTCACGATCTCAAAATTATGGGTTACCGGGCGTCCCTGCTGAATTTTTCCAAAATTGTAAGAGGTTTCCTTTAACTGCAATACTTCTGCAGGTTTAGCTGTAGGTGTATTTGCAGCGGTTTGGGCCTTTGCAATAGATCCAAAGGCGGCGAAACAGGCCAGGAACAATAATTTTTTCATATCGTACAAAAATTAAGGTTTTAGGTTATCGTAAGCTAAGCTACATAATATCCCGCGAATTTCCGAGGTGTAAACTGGTCACAACTCACATCAGTGGGTATAACGTATCTATGCCTAACTTGTTCAAAATTACATTTTTAACGGCCTAGAAGCCAATTAATTTTCATGCTAATGACATTTTTTTAACAACCCCGCAAAATGGCATTAATATTAATATTTTTGTCGCATGGAAAATAGCACTCACAATCAATCGCTTGCCGGCGAGAAGCTGTCTTTCGATAAATTTCGCGAAGCGGTATTAAAAGATTACCGCCTGGCTTGCGAAAGCCGGGAGGCCAGTTTACTGGGTCGAAAAGAGGTCCTCACCGGTAAAGCCAAGTTTGGCATTTTTGGTGATGGCAAGGAGGTGGCACAGATCGCTGCTTCCAAGTTTTTCCAGCCCGGTGATTTTTTGTCGGGTTACTATCGCGATCAAACAATTGCTTTTGCCACGGGCACGGCCTCTGTTGAAGAGTTCTTCTCTCAACTGTACGCCGATCCCGATACGGCCAATGACCCGCATAGCGGTGGCCGGCAGATGAACTCTCACTTTGCCACCCCTATCGTCGACGCACAGGGGGAATGGCTCGATCTGGTGAACCGCAAGAACATTGCGGCCGGACTGGCGCCTACGGCCGGACAAATGCCGCGTGCCCTGGGAATGGCCCTGGCATCAAAACTGTTCCGCAATTCAGATGTGCTGCAACATTTGAACCACCTCAGCAATAACGGTAATGAGATCTGTTTCTGCACTATCGGTGACGCTTCTACCTCTGAAGGTCATTTCTGGGAAGCACTGAATGCTGCCGGCGTTATGCAGATACCCCTGGCTGTTTTTGTATGGGACGATGGGTATGGAATTTCCGTTCCCCGCCGTGTGCAAACCATCAAGGGCTCCATTTCTGAAGCCATGCGGGGCATGCAGAAAAAAGACAATACCAATGGTTTCGATATATATAAAGTGAAGGCATGGGATTACGCCGGTATGTGTGAAGTGTTTGAATCGGCTATCACGCGCATGCGCGAAACACATATCCCCGCCCTTTTCCATGTTGAAGAAGTAACGCAACCGCAGGGGCACTCCACTTCGGGCAGCCACGAAAGATACAAAACACCCGAACGCCTTGCCTGGGAACGCGAGTGGGATGGCAATAAAAAAATGCGGGAATGGATCCTCGAAAATACCCTGGCCAGTGAAGAAGAGCTGGAAGATATTGAAACAAAGGCCAAGGAACTGGTGCGCGAAAGCAAACAAAGGGCCTGGGAGAAATTCATCGTTCCGTTAAAACAACTGGTGGCAAAAGGGCTTGAAGTGCTCGATGCAGTGATTGCCCAGGGTGCAGATACTACGGGTGAGATCACCGCTGCAAAGAATGCCCTCGCCATGAACCGCGAACCTTTGCGTAAAGACGTTTTACAGGCTTTACATAAAACGATTCAGGCTGCGCGGCATTCGCCCCTGATAGGGGAAGTAAAAGAAATGTATCAGCAGCTGCGCCAGGAAGGTTATAAAACTTACGGCAGCTACCTGTACGATGAAAGCCCAAAGAGCCCGATGAAGGTAAGCACCACGCCTTTGCAGTATGCAGGTGATGCACCGGTTATCAATGGCTATGAAATCTTGAATCATTACTTCGATGAGCTGTTTACAGCGAATCCGAAAGTGCTGGCCTTTGGTGAAGATGTTGGAAAGATCGGCGATGTGAACCAGGGTTTTGCCGGGTTACAGAATAAATATGGCGAGAACCGGATCTTCGATACCTCCATTCGCGAGCTCACCATCATTGGGCAGGCGATCGGTATGGCCTACCGCGGGTTACGTCCCATTGCAGAGATCCAGTACATCGATTATATGTTATACGGCCTGCAACAGTTGAGCGATAACGCCTCAACGTTGTACTGGCGCACCAAGGGACGGCAAAGTTGTCCCATCATCGTACGCACCCGCGGGCACCGGCTCGAAGGCATCTGGCACAGCGGTTCGCCCATGGGCATGATGCTGCATTCGCTGCGCGGTATGCACATTTGCGTACCACGTAACATGGTGCAGGCTGCCGGTATGTACAATACATTATTGCATGGCAACGACCCCGGTATCGTAGTAGAATGTTTGAACGGCTACCGCCTTAAAGAAAAATTACCTTCCAATATTGTCGATTATAAAGTAGCGCTGGGTGTTCCTGAAATATTGCGTGAAGGAACCGATATCACCATCGTTTCATATGGAAGTGTGTTGCGGATCATCGGTGAAGCGGCGGCTATCCTTGAAAGATCGGATATCAGCTGCGAGATCGTTGACGTGCAAACGCTGTTGCCGTTCGATGTGAACCATGTTATTCTCGATTCATTGAAGAAAACCAATCGCATTGTGTTTATCGATGAAGATGTGCCCGGTGGCGCGGCTGGGTATATGTATAACAAAGTGCTGGAAGAGCAGGGCGGTTACCGCTGGCTCGATGTGTCGCCCCGCACCATTACCGGTCAGGCGCACCGTCCCAGTTACGGCAGCGATGGCGACTACTTCAGCAAACCTAATTTGGAACAAATCATAGATGTAATTCAGGAAATGATGTCGGAGTAGCCAATATGCAATAGGCAATTGGCAATATGCAAGAATAGGGGCTCTGATTAATTGATTTTAAACTCTTAAAGCAATTAATCATGGGAGTAAGAAATTATAAGGAAACAAAAGTTATAAACTGGCTTTTGAGTCAGCGATGGAATATTCGAGATTTCAAAATCATTTCCAAAGGAAGAAACGTATTCGCTAACAGATCAAATCAGAAGAGCTTCCCGTAGTGTTTGTGCAAACATTGCTGAAGCATATAGAAAAAAACTTTATCCGGCACATTTTGTTTCAAAAGCATCAGACGCCGATACGGAGAATAGCGAAACAGGTATGTGGCTTGATTTTTCAATAGCGTGTAAATATATTAATGAAGAAAAATAGAAAGCTTTATCAAATAAAAATAAGGAAACAGGCAGGCTATTAGGTCACATGATCAACAATCCCGATAAATACTAATTGTATTTTTTGTCTATTGTCTATTGCCTATTGCCCATTGTACAACGTCCCTTTGTTATGAAACTGACCCTTTACCAAATCGATGCCTTCACCAATCACTTGTTTGGAGGCAACCCGGCAGCCGTAATACCACTCGATCAATGGATCAGTGACAGCCTTATGCAGCGGCTGGCGATGGAGAATAACCTCAGTGAAACCGTTTTCTTTGTACCCGCAGTGGGCCCGGATGCCGATTATGAGATCCGTTGGTTTACACCTGAATCGGAAGTCAACCTGTGCGGGCATGCCACCCTGGCTTCCGCCTTTGTACTATTCCACGTAATGGGCTATGGGTATCCCGCCATTCGCTTTCAGTCAAAAAGCGGCATACTGACGGTAACCAAGAACTTCGACAAGATCAGTATGGATTTTCCCGCCTGGAAGCCGGAACCCGTAACCGACTGGCCTGCCGAACTGGTTAACGGCCTTGGAAATATTACTATAACCAGCGTGCACAAACACCGCGACTACCTGGTAGAGGTAGCCGATGAAAGCATGGTGCAGCTTTGTCAGCCAGACTTTACCATTTTGAAAAGGATCGGGCATAAAGTGATCCTTACGGCAAAAGGCAGTAAAGCTGATTTTGTTTCGCGTTTCTTTGCGCCATCCGTAGGCATAAATGAAGATCCGGTAACAGGTTCTGCCCATTCACAGCTCATCCCTTATTGGGCCGGAAAGCTGGGTAAGAAGACGATGTTTGCCCGGCAGCTATCGAAACGCGGCGGCGAGTTGTGGTGTGAGCTTGGAACAGACCGGGTAACTATAGCCGGACAATGCGTATTCTTTATGAAGGGTGAGATTGATTTATAAAAACAATTATAGTGCTTACAGCTGCTGAAAAACGATTTATAAAAAGTTGGGAAGAACAGCGCCAGGGCGGCAAAACGAAATATTACCTGCTGTATATTATAGTGGGTACTTTTCCTGCTATTCTGGTGCTCTCCTTCCTGGCATCCATGTTCGGATGGTTTAACAAGCTCTGGTTGACCATTTCTTTAAGTTTTGTTATAGTTACAATAGCTACCGTGCGCTCCTGGGCGGCGAATGAGAAGAAGTTCAGGAAAATTATTCAAAGAGAAATAAAGGAAGGCATGGAGCGGGATGAAAATGAGAAATGACAAATGAAAAAGGAAAGGCAGAAAACAGATGAATATCGAATCCCGACGAAGCGCTGCCTGTCGGGTCTGACGACTCTGACGAGTATCAGACTCCGTCAGAGATGCCGACCGAAGCGCCGGCATGTCCAATTTTCAATGTCGAAGTGAATACAGGGAAATGCTATTCCAAAAAACTTTCCCGCTCTTCAACTGTCGGTACCCGGCAAATTTCTTTCTTCCCAAACAACCGGTACCGGTTCGCGGATATTAGTTTATACAGTCCATCGCGCAAAAACCGGGGCACATAAATAAACACATACAATAATTGCCAGCCGCGGCCGAGGTGTTTCAGTACCCGCAACACAGCCGTTGACCGGGTGTATAAAACATTCGCCTCAATAAGCATAAATGAATGGAAGGTATCTGTAGGCTGCCGGTACTTGCGCAGGTATTCCTGTCCGGTTTTTCCCTGCAGCGACCCAAACAGGAATTGCTTCTTCCTGTCTCTTTTCAAAATGAATTGAACGGTACCATTGCACAGGTTACATACCCCATCGAACAAAACAATGTATTTCGAACTCCTGCTGCCCATTACAACAAAATTACGGCCCGGTTAGGCAATTAGTGAAGGTCGATAAGAAATAGAAAGGGGCAAGAGTAATTATTTCCGTCTGATTTTCATACGGAAATGGGGTGAAATAATATGGTAGAGCTCCATTTTCATATGAAAACATAGTAAAATCATATGATAGCGTATCATTTTCATATGAAAATATAGTGTTATCATATGACGGAGTACCATTTTCATATGAAAATAGGGTGTTATCATATGACGGAGTACCATTTTCATATGAAAATGGGGTGTTATCATATGACGGAGTACCATTTTCATATGAAAATGGGGTGAAATCATATGAAAAACCTCATTAAAATGGGGTGAAACGGCCGGGACTATTTCCGCTTAATCAACTGGTGCTCAGGTAAAAAAACGGATGCTGCCAATCGGTAAACAAGAAATCCCGCTAAAAGCGGGATTTTGATTATGTATTGCTGCCAATTGCCAATTGTCGATTGCCAATTGATCCATTGTTATTGCAGGTTATGGAACACCTTCTGCACATCCTCGTCCTGTTCCAGTTTATCAACCAGTTTCAGTACTTCCTGGGCTGCTTCTTCGCCCAATTGCACTGTAGTGCCGGGAATCCATTCTACCTCTGCGCTGATAGGGGTAATGTGCTTTTCTTCCAGCGCTTTTTGCATGCTGCCGAAATCATTGAACGCCACACGTAATACCAGCACGTTTTCGCCATTCTCACCGGTGCCTTCGCCCATTTCTTCCAAGCCGGCATCAATCAGTTCCAGTTCCAGCTCTTCCTGGTTTAAGCCTTCGGGTTTCAGTTTGAACACACCCATTTTTTTGAACTGGAAGCTTACGCTGCCGCTGTTACCGAGGGTGCCATTGCCTTTATTGAAAATAGCTTTTACGTTGGCTACGGTACGTACGTGGTTATCGGTAGCGGTTTCTACCAGAATGGCAACGCCGTTGGGGCCGTAACCTTCGTACAGGATCTCTTCATAGTTCTCCATCTCCTTACCCTGTGCGCGTTTAATGGCCGCTTCTACACGGTCTTTGGGCATGTTTACGCTTTTGGCGTTCTGCATACAACGCCGCAGGGCCGGGTTGGTATTGGGGTCGGGGCCACCTGCTTTTACCGCAATGGCAATTTCTTTTCCAATCCGGCTAAACTGTTTCGCCATCCGGTCCCACCGGGCAAACATGGTTGATTTACGTACTTCAAATATTCGACCCATATATTAGTTTATGGTTTATGTTCCTTGTTTTTATATTTCTGGTTGCCGCGTCGGCGTGAAGCCTGGGGCTTGCAGCTTGCAGCGGTTTTCCGGGCTGCAAAAATAAAATAACTGGCGCACGTAGCCAACTTAGCTGAAAAACAAAACCCCGACGGGTTTCGTCGGGGTTGTTATATGCACTTATTTATGATTACTTCTTTTTCATCATTTTAGCTCCGAATAAAATGATATGGAGCGCGGCAAATGCCAGTGAAAAGTAGAAAATGCCGGCGTCATCGGGCGTAAGCATATGGTGAACGATGGCAACGATGGCCAGTGCGGCGGAAAGTATCAATCCGCTCAACCCGCCCACTTTGTTACCCTGTGGTATTGTTTGCGGGCTGTTGGCCGATAATAAACTGTTACGTACGCCGTAAGCCAGGTAAATATCAAGGCCAAGGATCATCCAAACGATCAGCCTTATCCAGGTATCGAGCGGTAAGAACACCATCATGAACAAACAGGTGAACACGCCTAAAATGGGCACTAATGGCACCAGCGGTGTTACGAAAGCGCGGGGCGCATTAGGCATTGTTTTACGCATGATGATAACACCAATACAAACCAGGATGAACGCGAACAGGGTTCCGATACTGGTCATTTCCCCAACCACGCGGGCCGGTACAAACGCTGCGAACAGGCTCACAAAAAGCAGGAACAGCAGGTTGTTCTTGGCCGGAGTGCGGAATTTTGGGTGTACTTCAGAGAACACTTTTGGCAACAAACCATCTTTACTCATACTGAAGAATACCCGGCTTTGGCCCATCAGCATTACCAGGATCACCGACATATAACCAGCCAGAATTGCCAGTACGATCGCTTTGTTCAACCAGGGATAATCGGGGTGAATTACACCGGCGGCGTCCGTTGTTCCCATATGATCGATGGCTACTTTTACCGGGGCAATACCATCCTGGCCTCTGAACGAAGTATAGTTGGTTACACCCGTCATAACGTGCGCAAACAAAATATAAAGAACGGTACAAATGGCCAGTGAACCGAGAATACCCCAGGGCATATCCCGTTTGGGGTTCTTTGCTTCCTGGGCGGCGGTGCTCACCGCATCGAACCCGATGTAGGCAAAGAACACGATGGCCGCGGCACGAATGATACCACTGAAACCAAACTCACCGAAATTGCCGGTATTGTCAGGGATGTATGGAGTGTAGTTGTCGTTGTTGATATATTTCCAACCCATGAAGATAAAGATCAAAACAACGGTTACTTTCAGGGCAACGATTATTGAATTTACGGTTGCGCTTTCTTTAGAGCCTTTTACCAGTAACAGGCTCATTAAGATCACCACGAAAACCGCAGGAACGTTGACAACGCCCCCATCCCATGGCCCGGCCGTAATGGCCGGCGATAAATGAATATTGAAATCGGCAAGGAACTTTACCAGGTAGCGGCTCCAGCTGATGCTCACAGTGGCGGCGCCCACGGCGTATTCAAGCACCAGGTCCCAGCCAATGATCCAGGCCACAAACTCACCCATGGTAGCATATGAATATGTATAAGCGCTCCCCGCAACGGGGATCATAGATGAAAATTCTGCATAACATAAACCGGCAAAAGCACAACCCAGGGCAGCAACAATGAAGGAGATGGTAATGGCAGGACCGGCCTGGTTGGCGGCGGCGCCGCCGGTGATGGAAAAAAGACCGGCGCCGATGATAGCGCCAATACCCAGCGCTATAAGAGACCCTTTACCCAGGGTTCTTTTAAGGGAGTGTCCACTGCTGTCCTTTGCTTCATTTAATAATGAATCCAATGGCTTTTTAACAAATAAACTCATAAGAGTTAGTTAGAAGTTTTTTGAATGAATAGTATTTCTTTAAATCATGTATAAGGTCGGAAAGATAAGGATTTATTAAAATTAGCGGTGAAAAGATATCCTAAATAGTACCCACAAACCGGGGCAAAAGATAAAATGATCTAACAAATTGGTTTATACATTTAATATTATATTGCACCCTATTACTTTTAATAGAACTACATGAAGAAAAACAGGCTCACGCTCTATATTCTGATTGCAATGGTAGCGGGTATAATTGTGGGTTATCTGATGCACCAGGTAGGAACAGGTCATAAAATAACCTATTCGCCTGTTAAGGATTATACGGGAAAAGATACGATTACGTTGGTTTTGGGCGGTAACGAAGTAGTGCAACCCATTGAGGTTGTTAAGGATTCTGCCGCTTTTCGCGCAACGGCCGCTGCGCCCGGCACCTGGGTGGTAGTAGCCAATTCCAGCGAGGCATACGAAACCAATAAAGACCTGGCGCTTAACAAGATCAAAACGTCGCCAAAACACGGAACGGCCACCGTTACAGCCATTCAGAAGTTTAGTGATAATATTAAATTATTGACTACTATTTTCCTGAGGCTGGTTCAAATGATCATTGCGCCGCTTGTATTTTGTACACTGGTAGTTGGGATCGCCAAACTCGGCGATCTGAAAACAGTGGGCCGGGTAGGCGGTAAAGCCCTGCTTTGGTTTATTTCAGCATCGCTGGTGAGCCTGCTGATCGGCATGGTGATCGTGAATCTTTCAAAACCCGGCAACGCCATTCAGGGAATGGCAGATACAGCCGGAGCCCAGGATCTCATTGGTAAAACACAGGAATTTTCGATGGCCAAATTTGTGGAGCACGTGTTCCCGAAAAGCGTTATTGAAGCTATGGCTACCAATGAAATACTGCAGATCGTCATCTTCAGTATTTTTTTTGGTGTGGCTATGTCGGCCATAGGGTCCTATACAAAACCGGTGTTGCATGCGCTGGATGCCGTAGCCCATGTTATTTTAAAAATGGTGGGTTATGTAATGAACTTTGCACCACTAGGCGTTTTTGGCGCAATAGCCGCTGTGATAGCGGCCCGTGGGCTGGAAGTGTTTAATTTCTATGGCCAGTACCTGTTCTTCTTTCTGGTAGGTATTGCTGTGCTGTGGGCGGTATTGTTATCTGTCGGTTTCCTGATCCTTGGAAAACGGGTAGGCGCTTTATTGAAAAGAATTGCATCGCCCATGCTGGTTGCCTTCAGCACCACCAGCAGTGAAGCGGTTTTTCCCAAACTTACCGAAGAGCTGGAGCGTTTCGGCTGTAAGGATAAAATTGTTTCATTCATTTTGCCATTGGGTTACAGTTTCAATCTCGATGGCAGTATGATGTACATGACCTTTGCCAGTTTGGCCATTGCCCAGGCTTCCGGTATACATCTCGACCTGGGTACACAGTTAACGATGCTACTGGTGTTGATGTTGACCAGTAAAGGCATTGCCGGGGTACCCCGCGCATCGCTGGTGGTTGTAACAGCTACCTGCGCCATGTTTAAAATACCACCGGAAGGCATTGCATTAATATTGCCCATCGATCATTTTTGCGATATGTTCCGTACCATGACCAATGTAGTGGGCAATGCCCTTGCAACAAGTGTGGTAAGCAAATGGGAAGGCGAATTAAAACCAGATGGTGCTGTTCAAAGCGAACCGGTAATGGCTGAAAGCTAGTTACCGGTTGCCAGGTACCGGATACCAGTTATGGCTACCTGATCAGCGAGGTGCCCATTAAAGCGGTTGTCCCTGAGGAGAACCCCGGAAACAGGTAAACGGAAACTGGCAACAGTTACAAATTGTCAACTTGAATCAAACAGAGATAAAAAACTCATTAGACTTTATGTTAAAACGACTGATATTTTTATTGTTGAATGTGTTGGCAGTATCCGCAGCAATGGCACAACAGCAAATAAGAATTCAATGTACCAATCAGTACGAGACGCCGCTTTCAAAAATAAGCGTAACGGTTGCAGGCCAAACTACCGAGTATACCCCCGATAAAGCCGGGTTTGCCACTATAACGGTTCCTGCCGGCGATACCCTTACGATCACCAGTGCCCATCATAAACCGCATAAAATGGCCATCGCATCATTGCGGGAAACTGAGATCATCAACATGGAAAAACAATTTTCCTGGAAAGACCTGCTGAACCCCATGTTCTATATCGTGTATGGCGGTTTCTTCCTGTTGCTGTTCATCGTTTTTGCTGAAACCGGATTGTTCGTAGGTTTCTTTTTACCGGGCGATAGCCTGCTGTTCGTGGCCGGTATTTACAGCACCAACCTGGCAGATGACCTGTTCAGAAAATTCGGTATGACGGGCATACGCCCCGAATGGCTCGATTTGCTCGTTCTGATAGCGCTTATTTCCATTGCCGGTATTTTGGGTAATACCATTGGGTACTGGACGGGAAGAAAAATAGGCCCCACCATGTTTCACTGGCGCGACCGCTTCCTGTTCAAGAAAAAATATTTGTACGATGCACATGAGTTCTATGAAAAGCATGGCGGCGGCGCTATCATCTTCGCCCGCTTTCTGCCCATCGTAAGAACCTTTGCGCCGATTGTTGCCGGTATTGTTGAAATGGATAAAAAGAAATTCTCTTTCTATAATATGATAGGAAGTATTGCCTGGGTGTTCAGTATGATCATAGCGGGGCACTTTCTCCAAAAATGGATCTTTACACAATTCGATTTCGACCTGAAGAAACATCTGGAAGTAATAGTACTGGGTATCGTTATCGTAACTACCGCCCCGGTACTTGTAAAACTGTTTTTTGGTAAAAAGAAAGTTTCTCAACCTCCAACAAACTAACGAATGCAATCGAAACAAGCTTCTGTTTTCAGCCTGGCAGTGTTGGTAGCTGCCTTAGGCTATTTTGTTGATATCTATGATCTGTTACTCTTTAGCATTATTCGTGTAAGTTCACTGACCGATCTGGGGCTCAATAAAGACCAGATAGCTTCCGATGGTTTGTTCATCATCAATATTCAGATGGCCGGTTTGCTGATCGGTGGTATCCTGTGGGGAATTCTCGGCGATAAAAAAGGCCGGTTAAAAGTATTATACGCATCTATCATTTTATACTCTCTCGGTAATATAGCCAACGGTTTTGTGCAAACGGTAAATCAATATGCCGCCGTACGGTTCTTAACCGGTATCGGGCTGGCAGGCGAACTGGGCGCGGGTATTACACTCGTAAGCGAGCTTTTGCCAAAAGAAAAAAGAGGTATCGGTACTTCGCTGGTGGCCGGTATTGGTTTAACAGGTGCAGTAGTGGCCTTCTTTTTTAAAGAGAACTTTCACTGGCGTACCTGTTACTTTATTGGCGGTGGCCTTGGCTTCGCGCTGTTGTTTTTGCGGGTGGGTGTACTTGAATCGGGCATGTTCAATTCAATACAGCACAGCAACGTATCGAAAGGAAACTTTTTTATGTTGATCACCAATGCCAAACGGTTGAAAAAATACCTTTGCAGTATTTTGATCGGGTTGCCTACCTGGTATGTGATCGGTATTCTGGTTACCTTTTCAAAAGAGTTTGGCGAAAAAATGGGTGTGCAGGGAAAAGTTGATCCTGGAAAGGCGGTCATGTTCTCTTATGCCGCCATTTCCATAGGCGATATTGCGGTAGGTTTGTTAAGCCAGGCGCTGAAAAGCCGTAAAAAGGCCCTGTTCATTTTTTATGGGTTAACCACTATTGGTATTGTGTGGTTCTTTAACCTGGCCGGGCAACCGGTTGACAGCCTGTATGCCGCCTGTGCATTGCTTGGTTTCGGCACCGGCTTCTGGGCCATCTTCGTAACAATGGCTGCCGAGCAGTTCGGTACCAATATACGGGCAACCGCCGCTACTACTGTACCTAATATGGTAAGGGGCGCATTGATCCCGATCTCTATTTTGTTCACCTCGCTGCAGAACACCGCCGGGTATGTGCAAAGCGGCTGGATCACCGGTATAACCGTAATGGTTATTGGCATTGTAGCTGCGTTACTGACAGAGGAAACATTCCATAAGGACCTTAATTACGTAGAAGAGTGAGTTTGACGCATAGCAATATGAAAATCTTAATCATCAGATTTAGTTCCATTGGGGATATTGTTTTAACAACACCTGTTATCCGTTGCCTGAAAAAACAGCTGCCGGAAGCGGAGGTGCATTACCTCACCAAGGCCAGCTTCAAAGCGGTGCTGGAAGCTAACCCCTACATAGATAAACTGCATTACCTGCACGATGACCTGCAGGCAGTTATTCCGCAGCTGCAGGATGAGCATTTCGATTATGTGATCGACCTGCACCATAACCTGCGCACCATGCGGGTGAAAAAAGCCCTGGGCAAGAAATCGTTCTCCTTCAACAAGCTCAATATTCAGAAGTTCATATACACTACCATCAAACTGAATGTGCTGCCCGATGTGCATATCGTTGACCGTTACCTCGACACGGTAAAATCACTGGGCGTTAAGAATGACGGGCGTGGACTGGATTATTTCATTCCAGAAAAAGATAAGGTTAAAGAAAGCGATATTCCGGCGGGCCACCTGGCCGGTTATATTGGCGTGGTGATCGGTGCAGCGCATAATACCAAAAAGCTGCCGGTGCATAAACTGAAAGAGCTGTGTGCCGCTATTGACCACCCGGTTATCTTACTGGGTGGAAAGGATGACCGGGAGAACGGCGAACTGATAGCCCGTGCCGACCCGCACAAGATCTATAACTCATGCGGTAAGTTCAATATCAACGAGTCGGCCGATCTGGTGCGCCGCGCCAAACTGATCATTACCCACGATACCGGGTTGATGCATATTGCTTCCGCATTTAAAAAGCCTGTTATTTCCATTTGGGGAAATACCGTACCGCAGTTCGGCATGTATCCTTATTACGGCACCCTGTCGTCGCAGTTGCCTAAACAACAACTGCCTTACGACATTATGGAAGTTAGGCCATTGTACTGCCGGCCCTGTTCCAAAATAGGGTATGATAAATGTCCGCTCGGGCATTTTAAATGTATGGAGAAGATTAAAATAACCGACATAGTTACTAATGTGAATCTGCGGATCAGTAAGTAAGATTTCAATGGCCGCCGGCTTTGTAAGCATAAAGGTGTGCCACACTTCCTCTGCATCGAAAGACAAGTGTGGCACACCTTTGTTATTTAATAGCTACCAGGTTCTTCTTCCACGACTCGGGAATATCGTTAATGTTATAAATGCGTAATTGATGGGTGGGGGCGGCTGCTGTTTTAGCGGTGCTTTCGAGTTTTTCGATCACCGCGGTTTGTTTCAGTTTGAACATGGCGCCGGTGGCCGGGTCAACGATCAGTAAACCTATCAGTCCGCCGAACAAAAAGTTACCTAAATACCAGCCATTGAGCGTGGCGCGTAGTGATACAGATTTAGAGGCAAAACCCTCCTTGCTGATCTGTATTTCATATATAGCGCTTGTGAAAAATCCGGCCCCCGATTTTAATGTTGCCAGTGCCGGTGTTGTGCCTGTGAATACCTCGCGGCCACGTCTGTCATAAATGGTTACTTTGGCGTCGCGTGGTTCTGTGTCAATTGTTACCGGATACTTTGTTTTGCTTACAATGGATGCACATGAAGAAGAGATCGCAATAAGGCCTACGATAGTTAGGACCCTGGTTAACGTTAGCATATTTTGTTTGATTTAAGGGTGTTGACAAACAAAATACACAGAAAAAATAAGTTTCCCATGTTAAGGGAAACATAATAAAAGTGGAGCGTAATCGGCTATATATGCCCTTTATTTTGATGGTATTGTATATGTGTTTTTCGCTTAATTCATTTGAAGGTAAAAATTGCCAGGTGCCCGCCTGACCGGGTTTTCACGGAACTTATCATGGAAAAATATTGTTTAGGTAATGCCTTCCGGCTTGCAGAAGTAATGGGGCGTTTCATGACCCAAAGCAACGCGGTTCCAGGGAACCTGTTTGCATGGAGTTACTGTATAAATATCTTCTGTACAATATCCCGCTGCCGGTTATCGCCCAACACGCGCACAAAGCAAATTCCCCTGGCGGCTGTATTCAGCGGAATATCTATTCTGCCTGTATTGCCGTTCAATATCTGTGTTTGTAAAATGCGGCCTTCCATATTTACGATCTGCAGGGTTCTAAACGAATCGTTCAGGTACAGGCTTACCATACCGCTATTTACAATCGTTGGAAAGATATAATTCTGGGTTGATGTGTTAGCGGCCTGGGACAGCATGGGCGAATAATTGAACCGGCCATCCTGTGCCATGATCCTTACGCGATAAAACATGCGGTCGCGCACATTTACCGGGAAATGCCTGAACTCGTAAATTCTGCCGTTGAGATAGTTACCGGCAGGCAGCACACCGGCCTGTTGAAAATGGATACCGTCTGTGCTGTATTCGATTTCATATAACTTGAGGTTTTCGGGCTCCCAGTTGGTGCGCCAGCGTATAACAATGCCGTCGTTGGCAGTTGCTGTCAGGTACAGGTCACGCAGGGTTACCGCATGGGGCAGCCGGGTCATGCTGTTGTTGCCGTCATAAACATATCGCGTCTTATCTCTGGGATTGATGCTGTTATCGGGGTAATTGTCGTTGGGCATTATCTTCCCCACATTTACAGGAATGTAACCTGCATTTGACCGAACGGTGGGGGTTTGCGCGAAAGCACGGTTCATTTCCGTTATATTTCCAAGCACTAAAACTGCTGTAATGCAGGCTGTTCTGCAACTCCAATCGTAAATGTATTTCATACCATACTTTTTTAGAAGTATAAAAATGGTTTGCATGAAATAACGTGTGGCAGGTGGTATTATAGATATATCAAATCCGGTGCCGGGTGGGAGAGTGGGATGTTATGAACAATATTGACTAAAGTAGGAACTGTTCAGTGTTGAAGTTGGAAAAGCAGGGGGGGAAGTAAAAAATTAACTAGCTGATGTGATAATTTGATAATGTGATAATGAATACAAAGGGCTGTATTTTACATTATCACATTATCAAATTAGCCAATTATCACATTATTTATAAAGTCTTCAATACATCGTTCATATTTCTTACCGCATCGGCGCTTTTGTTGAAGAGCGCTTGTTCTTCAGCATTCAAACCGAAGTCGAGGATCTTTTCCCAACCGTTTTTACCGATGGTAACGGGAACGCCCAGACAAATATCTTTCTGACCGTATTCGCCATTCAGGCTAACGCAGCAGGTGAACAATTTCTTCTGATCGCGTACGATGCTTTCTACAAGGGCTGCTCCGGCTGCTCCGGGTGCATACCATGCGCTGGTACCAATCAGTTTGGTAAGGGTAGCACCGCCTACCATGGTATCGGCAACTATTTGTTTTTGTTTTTCTTCGCTCAGGAAATTTGTAACCGGTACGCTGTTCCAGGTAGCAAGGCGAATCAGTGGGATCATCGTTGTATCGCCGTGACCACCTACTACAACCGCATTCAGATCGGCAGGGCTGCAACCCAGGTGCTGGCTCAGTTGATATTTAAAGCGGGCGCTATCGAGTGTACCACCCATACCAATGATCCTGTTCTTTGGCAAACCGGTAGCGGTAAGCGCCAGGTAGGTCATGGTATCCATTGGGTTACTGATAACGATAATGATGGCATTGGGTGAGTGTTTCAGAATATTTTCGGCAACGCCTCTCACAATACCGGCATTTACTCCAATCAGTTCCTCACGCGTCATACCCGGTTTGCGGGGCAAGCCTGATGTGATCACCACTACATCGCTTCCGGCTGTTTTGCTGTAATCATTGGTACTACCGGTAATACGGGTGTCAAATCCCAGTAAGGCAGCAGTTTGCATCATGTCCTGGGCCTTACCTTCTGCAAAACCTTCTTTAATGTCCAACAATACCAGTTCTTCAACCAGTTCGGCGCGGGCGATATTATCAGCGCAGGTAGCACCCACTGCACCGGCGCCTACAACAGTTACTTTCATCAGAAAAAATTTAAGGTGTTGAGCTAATTTTTGCGCAAAAATAGGGCGCGAATAAAGAATATTAATTTTTATTTATCGCTTCGGTAGCAATTGTTCCCAAATTCGAAATAGCTACTCCTTTTTCCCAAAAGCGGCCAGCAGCTTATCGATCTTTACATTGCCCTCGAAAGTGGTGACCAGCTCGCCGTTTTTGTCGTATAATGCCTGGTAGGGCAGGCTTTGGATCTTATAAAAAGGGGGCAGAAAAAATTTTGTATCGCGGCCCATTTTAATATTGGGGTAGCTGGCGATCTTTTGCGATTTGTAAAACGCCACCATTTCTTCAAAAGGCTGGTAGGTGATCATTATGATCTGGTACTTCTTCAGGTCCTTCATCCGCTTTGCCATATCGGCCCACTGGTGTTTGCAATGGTCGCAGTCGGGACTGAAATACATAATAATAGTAGGCTGGTTTTTAAGATTGTCCTTTGTAAGGTTGGTACTGTCGGCCTGTAAAATAGTAAATGGCGGTACCGTGGGGAACCGTTTGTAGGCCGGACTGTCGGGTGGTAATGTTTGGGCTGATGCCAATTTTGCCACAAGTAACAGGATAAAAAGGAATAACCGGTTTATCATAGCGTATGTTATTTAGGATGAGTGTTTTCCAGGCGCTGCCCGGTGCTTGCCAGCTGTATTTTGTATTTGCTTTAAGCTTTCGGCTTTAAGCTTTCAGCTGTATTCCCCTCACATTTATTTTTTTTCAAAAATAACAGTAAATGAACAGGATATAAACCCGGGTTGGCCATTTAACAAAAAAGATTTGGATAGTGTTACGAATAATTCGTAGGTTTACGAAAAGTTCGTAGATAATGGAAAAACTAAGTATACAGGAGGAACAGGCCATGCAGGTAATATGGAAAACAGGCGAGGGCAACATAAAACTGTTTCTAGATAATATGGAAGAAAAGCCGCCTTATACCACGCTGGCCTCCACCGTTAAGAACCTCGAAAAAAAAGGACTGGTTGAAAGCCGGCTCGTAGGCAACGCCTATTTATACCGGCCGGCGGTTTCGGAAGAGGAATATAAAAAGCATTTTATGAACGGGGTGGTGAAGGATTACTTCGACAATTCGTACAAACAGCTGGTGAATTTTTTTGTGGAGCAGAAGAAGTTGAGTCCGAAGGAGCTAAAGGATATAATAGATATGATTGAGAATGAGGGAAAGAAATAGAATGTAAGAAATTACCATCTTACTTCTTAATTCGGTCACAACAAATTCACATTACTCCCAATTTAGCAATATGCTACTTTACCTAATTAAACTATCGATCGGCCTCTCCATCGTTTACTTATTCTATCAGTTATTTCTGAGAAGACTGACCTTCTACTGTTGGAACCGCTGGTACCTGCTGATCTATTCCATGGTGTGTTTTGTAATACCTTTTGTAAATGTTTTTACAATTATAGTAGAACGGCCTGCCCTGCGCGAATCGGCCATCGTAAACTATATACCCGCCATTACACAAATTTCGCCCGCAGCTGCTGAAGCCGGCGTTCCGGTAACATCTTCAGCGGTTGGCTGGGTACAGGTAGCAGTTATTGTTTTCATTGCCGGCGTGTTATTCATGCTGATGCGCCTGCTGGTGCAATATTATTCATTGTATAAAATGCGGTCGAAGGCGGTATTGCTGTATGACGAAAAAGTAAAGCTGTACCATATCGATGAACCGGTAATGCCTTTCTCTTTTGGCCGCGGCATTTATGTAAACCAGCACCAGCATAGCGAACATGAGTTGAAAGAGATCATCCGCCATGAATTCATTCATGTAAAGCAACGGCATTCGCTTGATATTCTCTGGAGCGAAATATTGTGCATCCTTAACTGGTATAACCCTTTTGCCTGGCTGCTGCGACACGACATTCGCCAGAACCTCGAATTCATTGCCGACCAGCAGGTGTTGCAAACAGGCCTCGATCGTAAACAATACCAGTACCTGCTTTTAAAAGTTATAGGAGTTAATTCATTTAGTATAGCCACCAATTTCAATTTTTCATCTTTAAAAAGAAGAATAGCCATGATGAACAAAGCAAAGAGTGCCCGTGTGCACCTGATCAGGTTCCTGTTTCTGCTACCGCTGCTGGTGGTAGTATTGTTAGCATTTAGAAATTCAACCCAGGGGCAACAACAGCCGTTAAAGGGAGCGAAGACCGATACCATACCGGCAGCTCCAAAAACACCAGCCGGCTGGAAAGACATCAATACAATTGATGTCACTGACTATCAAAAGGTGACCATCCGTTTAAAGAACGGTAAAACGGAGAAGTATGACCTGATAAATACAAAAGAAAGGGAGGCGTTTGAGAAAAAATATGGCGCTTTGCCCGAACCGCCAACGCCGCCGATGCCCGTAATGCCCGACAACAACGAACGGCCCGAAAATCCTGAAGCCCCCGAAAGACCGGAAAGACCGGAAGCGCCTGAAAAAATGGAAGCACCCGAAGCGCCTGAGCGGGCCGAAGCCCCCGAAGCCCCCGAACCACCGGAGGCGCCTGAAGTAACGGAGAAAGCCCCATATACTATTAACCTGCAGGATTGCCTGAATAGAAAGGGATATTGTATTACGGTGGCCGATAATTATGGCGAATGTGTGGTGATCGTGAAAGACAAAAACAACAAGATCGTTGAAGCCGTGGTGCTTACCGATTGGGATAAGGACAAAAAGTATACAGAGAAATACGGTGAAATTCCGCCCCGGCAAATACAGCTCATGCCCAAATACAAAACGGGGCAGCCGGTGAAAACAACAAAACCGGTTGCCGGAATAGCGGCCGATAAAGAAGTAGTGGTGATCGGCAGACCGGTGGAGGTAAAAAAAGTGATCGCTGTAAAGGCTACAGCCGACCCCAAAGCAATCGCTGCGGTAAAAGCTGAATCCGGGGAGGTAGTGGTTATAAGCAAACCGATGGAGGTAAAAATTGCAAAAGCCACAAAATTAGCCACTGACCGCAGCGCAACGTTGCCGGTTGCATCGGCCCCTGCCGGAGCTATTGTGGGCAAACCGATAGGCGCAAAGGAAGCCGTGAACGGGGTGATCATAATCGATAAAATAGAAGGCAAACCGGCAACAAACGTGAAACCTGCAAAGCCGGTTGAAAAGACCGAAAAGCTTATAAATGTAAAGATCGTAGAATCGGCAAAGGCGAAAGCGGCTGCCGAACCAAAAAAAGCTACGCCCGCCGAACCCCGCCAGGAACAGTAAGCAGGATACCTACCTAATATTCACCCCCCAAAAAAAAACAATGCAGATCTAAGTATAAACTGTCCATTTTGCCACCTGACAATTTTGCCATAATTTTGCTGCCACTTTTTGAAATTGTCCCGATAGCTATCGGGATGTTTTTTGACTTTTGAAATATTAATTATTTATGGCAAATACCTCAGATATCAGCCGCGGCATGATTATTAAACTGGATGGAAGTTTATACACAGTGGTTGAATTTGGTGAAAATAAAACTGCCCGGGCTGCAGCCAAGGTATGGGCAAAATTGAAAGGAGTTGACAATAACCGCAGTATTGAAAAGACCTGGAACAGCGGCGATTCCATTCACCCGGTTCGCGTTGAGCGCAAAACATACCAGTTCCTGTATAAGGACGATTCAGGTTACAATTTCATGGACAATGAAACGTTTGAACAGGTTGCGCTTGCAGAAACCCTGGTTGATGCGCCCCAGTTCCTGAAAGAAGCCCAGGAAGTATCTGTACTCATCAATACCGAAACCGAACAACCGATGAGTGTAGAACTGCCCGATAAAATTGTATTGAAAGTAACTTATAGTGAGCCGGGTTTGAAAGGCGATACGGCTACCCGTACATTAAAACCTGCCACAGTTGAAACCGGCGCTACCGTTAACGTACCGCTGTTTGTTAACGAAGGCGAGCTGATTCGTATTAATACGAAGACCGGTGAATATGTTGAACGCGTAAAAGAATAATACAGGAACTTACGTTATAACGGGACAATGGAACAAAATTCCATTGTCCTCTTTTTTTGGGGCAAATGCCCGGGTGCCTTTTTAAAAAGGGTTTTGGATATATTTAGTGTGTAATCCTTATCTTAGCCGCCTGTTCTACAGGACTTAAACGACAAACTAAAATTTTACCAGATGGATTTTAAACAAATTCAGGAGTTGATCAAAATGATCAACAAATCAAATATCGGGGAAGTGACGATTGAAGAAAAGGGATTTAAATTAACCATCAAACAAAAAGAAGAACCGGTTCAGAATGTCATTGCAGCTCCTGTACATACCGCTCCTATGATGACCGCTATGCCTCAACAGGCTCCGGCTGCCCAAACTGCCGCACAAGTTACCTCGCCTGCCGGTGACAAACCAAAAACAGCAGATGCAGTTGCTGACAATTTTATTACTATCAAAAGCCCGATGATCGGTACTTTCTACCGTAGCTCTGCACCCGGAAAACCGGCGTTTATTGAAATAGGCGATGAGATCACTCCCGGCAAAGTAGTTTGCATCATAGAAGCCATGAAACTGTTTAATGAAATTGAAAGCGAAGTAAAAGGCCGTATTGTAAAAGTACTGGTAGAAGATGCTTCACCGGTAGAATACGATCAGCCATTGTTTCTGGTAGAACCTGCTTAAACTAATTAGCTGGTGTGATAATTAGCTAATGTGCTAATGAATACATTTCGAATCGCATTAACATTAGCACATTGGCAAATTGGCATATTAGCATAACTTGTCCCGAGGAAGTCGGGATTATCAATCAAATTCAATGTTCAAGAAAATATTAATTGCCAATCGTGGAGAAATTGCCCTGCGGGTCATTCGTACCTGTAAAGAAATGGGCATCAAAACGGTTGCTGTTTATTCAACCGCCGATAAGGACAGCCTGCACGTGCGCTTTGCCGATGAAGCTGTTTGTATTGGAAAGGCGGCAAGTTCCGACTCTTACCTGAATATCCCTCACATTATGGCCGCGGCTGAGATCACCAATGCCGACGGTATTCACCCGGGTTATGGCTTCATGGCCGAAAACGCCCGTTTTGCGGAAATCTGCGGGGAACATAATATCAAATTTATTGGACCCACACCCGACCAGATCAGGTCGATGGGTGATAAAATAACCGCCAAGGAAACCATGATCAAAGCCGGTGTGCCCGTGGTACCCGGTGGTGAAGGTTTATTGGAAAGCCTTGAAGAGGCCCAGACACTGGCAAAAGAAGTAGGTTATCCCATTATCCTGAAAGCCACCGCAGGTGGTGGTGGTAAAGGGATGCGTGTTGTATGGAGCGAAGAGGAACTGGAAAAGAACTACAATACCGCCAAAGCCGAAGCCGGCGCCGCATTCAAGAACGACGGTATTTACATGGAAAAGTTTGTGGAAGAACCACGCCACATTGAAATACAGGTAGCCGGCGATCGCTATGGTAAAGTATGCCATCTTAGCGAAAGAGACTGCTCGATCCAGCGCCGTCACCAGAAACTGGTTGAAGAATCTCCTTCACCATTCATGACGCCCGAACTGCGTAAGCGCATGGGTGAAGCCGCAATCAAAGCCGCCTCTGCCATTGGTTACGAAAGCGTGGGTACCATCGAGTTCCTGGTTGACAAACACCGCAATTTCTACTTCATGGAAATGAATACCCGTATTCAGGTAGAACATTGCGTAACCGAAGAAGTAACGAACTTCGATCTTATTAAAGAACAGATCAAGATCGCACAGGGCGAAGCCATCAGTGGTTTGAACTACGAGCCGCAGTTACACGCTATAGAATGCCGCATCAATGCCGAAGATCCGTATAACGATTTTCGTCCCAGCCCGGGCAAGATCACAACGCTGCATCAACCCGGCGGCCACGGTATCCGCATCGATTCGCATGTATATGCAGGCTATGTAATTCCGCCGTACTACGATTCAATGATCGCCAAGATCATCGCAGTAGCACGTACCCGCGAAGAGGCCATCAATACCATGAGCCGCGCATTGAGCGAGTATGTGATTGAAGGTGTAAAAACAACGATTCCGTTCCATCAGCAACTGATGAAGAACGAAGACTTTATAAAAGGCAATTTCAACACCAAATTCTTAGAAACGTTTAAGATGGTGTAGGCGTTCCGATAAATCGGAACGGTTGAAAAGTTGACGGGTTGATAGGTTGACAGGTGTTAAACCGCTTGTCAACTTGTTAACCCCGCAAAGCGGGGCAAGCTCCGTCAACTTTTCTGCTTTTTTGCCACGCTGTCTTTACTATTTGTTTCGAACCGCCGTTTGCGCCAATCCTGAAGCAGGGCCTTCTGCTCCCCGGTAAGAATTTCATCCAGCTCCTGTTGGTTCTTCAGCTCCTGCATTCGCTGCCGCCTGATGATAATGGCAATCCTTCTTTTTTGATCATCCGATAACTTCAGTTCATTTAGTCGCAGCCGCAAACGCTCCTTTCCATTTAAGTCGAAAAAGCGTTGCTGTGCATTGGCTGCAATACCCCGGCCGAGCAATAATACAGGCAATAAAATCAAAACCCACTTCATAGCTAAAGCATTTATACGCTGAACGCTTAATGCTTAACGCCAAAACACGTTTTTGTAGCGTTTGGCATTATACGTTCCGCCTTTTGTTTTGACCTCGTTGAATAGAAGGAGTTTAACTATGGGCAAAACGCATAACCGTGAAACCGGTATATGACTACATTTTACAGATGAATATAACAATGGAAGCGATCAGCCGGCCAGTTCTTTTGTCATGGCGTCGAGTTTGTTCTCCACTCCATAAAACACGGCCAGTTTGCGGATCACGCTTTCAACCACCGCATCGGGACAACTGGCGCCGCTGGTGATAAGAATGCGGGCAGGGTTGCCGGTGGGCAGGTAACCGGTTGCTATGTGTTCTTCCCTGGTGTGAAAATTATAATGCAGAATATTTTTTTCGGAAAGCAGTTTATCGGGCGAGCTGATAAACCAGGTTGGCAGCTGCAATTCGCACAATTCGGCGAGGTGCGTGGTGTTGCTTGAATTATAACCGCCTACTACAATGGCCATATCGGCCGGTGTTTGCAACATGCCGGTAACCGCGGTTTGGTTATCGTTGGTGGCGTAACACAGGGTATCGCGGGTATCGGCAAAACGGCTTTCAATAGTTTCGGGCGTTAAACCATAATGCTGTTGAATGGTTTGCTTCAGGTATTCGGCAATGGCCTGTGTATCGGTAGCCAGCTGGGTAGTTTGGTTTACCACCCCAATGCGTTGCAGGTGTTGCGCCGCATTGAATCCTGCAGAGAACCTGCCGGCAAATTCAGAATAGAATTGCTCAACGGGTTTTTCGCCGGTAATGTATTTTGCCAGGTTTTCCGCCTCCTGCATATCGTTCACAATTACAGAAGGTGCATTGCTGGCGGCATGCGAGAACGTTGCCCTGGTTTCTTCATGTTTGGGTTTGCCATGAATAACGATGGTGTAACCTTTCTTCGCTATCTGTTCGCTGCGGTTCCACACTTTCTCAACAAAAGGGCAGGTTGTATTATATTTTTCTACCGGAATACCCAGCGCGTTCAATTTTGATTCTATTTCGAGCGTTGTACCAAAAGCCGGAATGATCACCACGTCATCGGCTGTCAGTGCTGAGAATGGGATCAGCTGATGACCGTAGTTGTCCTGCAGAAACTGAACGCCGCGGCTTTGCAGATCGGCATTCACCTGCGGGTTGTGGATCATTTCGCTTAACAGGAAGATGCGTTTGCCGGGATTCGATTCTATAGTGCGGAAAGAGATCTCGATGGCATTTTCAACCCCGTAGCAAAAACCGAAATGGCGGGCCAGGTAAATATGCAACGGATCGAGCGACAGCAGGGTAGGCGTAAAATCCTTCTTCATTTTGTCCTGCTGTTTACGGCTGTTTTTGATGGCCGAGATCAGCGGGCTACGGTAGGTAACAGGTACATTAAATGTCTTCATGCCGAAACGAAGGTACGAAGAAGTTGCCGGTTACCGGGCGCCTGTTGCCAGTTTCCGGCGCCTTGCATGAAGAGCGAACCGCTCCTGGCCGGTTCTCAGGTTTTTTTACCAGGTACCCGGAATACCGGTAACCTGAAACTGTATTTCCTGTAACTGATTCTTAATACTTTATACCAACACTGAAACCTATTTATTATTATTGATAAGTTGACCGTAATTTTACTTAAACCAACCAGGAATGAGATTTATGCAGCGACGATTTACACCGGTAGCATGGAGCATTGACAGCAGTATATATGAAGTAAATGTTCGTCAGTATACACCCGAAGGAACTTTTAACGCTTTTGCCGAACACCTGCCGCGGCTGAAAGATATGGGGATCGATATTTTGTGGTTTATGCCCATTACCCCAATTGCCAAAGAAAAACGGCAGGGAATGCTCGGCAGTTATTATGCCTGTTCAGATTATAAGGCCATCAATCCCGAGTTTGGGACAATAGAGCATTTTACCGCACTGGTGAAAAAAGCCCACGAACTGGGGATGAAAGTGATCATTGACTGGGTAGCCAACCATACCGGCTGCGATCACATCTGGACCAAATCGCACCCCGAATATTATAAAAGGGACGCGGAAGGCAAATTTTACGATACCAATAACTGGCACGATGTAATTGACCTCAATTACTACGACCATGGCATGCGCACAGCGATGTTAGATGCCATGTCATTTTGGGTAAAACAATGTGATATAGACGGTTTCCGGTGCGATATGTGCCACCTGGTGCCCCTCGATTTCTGGAACCGCGCCCGGGTAGAACTGGATGCCATAAAACCATTGTTCTGGCTGGGTGAAACCCAGGATGTTATTTATTTACAGGTGTTCGATTGTTTATATGGCTGGCGCTGGATGTCGGCCACCCAAAAGTATTTCCGGCAGGAAATTACGCTCACCCAGTTGAAAGATGTGCTGAACCATTACCAGTTCGACCTGCCCGCGGGTACGGTGCCTATGCTGTTCACCAGCAACCACGATGAAAATACCTGGAACGGTACCGAGTATGAAAAATATGGCGATATGGCCGCGCCGCTGGCAGTGTTCAATTGTACCTGGAATGCCATTCCGCTGGTTTATACCGCACAGGAACTACCCCTGCACAAACGGTTGCCATTTTTCGATAAGGATGAAATAAGCTGGAACGGCAAGCCACAGCTTCACGACTTCTATAAAACATTATTACAGCTACGCAAACAACACCCGGCCCTGCAAATTGGCGAGGCTGCCAAACCACAGTTGCTGAATACCACCGATAATGAGCGGGCGCTGGCCTTTATTCGCAGGGCCGAAGGAAAGGAACTGCTGGTTATTGTGAACTTTACCGGCAACGACGTGTCACTGCAATTACCGGGCGCCCAGATCCAGGGTAAGTTCACCAATGTGTTCACCCAACAGCCTGTGACCGTTAATGGTTCCTTTTCTGCACAGTTGAAAGGGTGGGATTACCTGGTGTTGGTACGATGAACGCCAAACGCTGAACGCAGAACGCTTAACGCTTAACGCAGAACGCTTAACGCTTAACGCAGAACGCTGAATGGCAAGCGGGTTAAGTAAAGATAAAAGAAAAGGGAGCAAAAGATCTTCACCTTTTGCTCCCTTAATATGGAAGTTAAAAAACGCTTATTGAATTACTGGGCGCTGTCGAGGTTGATGACGATGGGGTAAACACCTTCATAACCAGGATAGATACCTTCCAGTTTAACACTGCCCGACGCTCCTTCAAGTACCTTTTTCAGTTCTTCAACACTGGCAACGTCTTTGTTGTTCGCTTTTACGATCACATAGCCTTCCTGAATTCTAACCTTGCTGAACAAACCACGCTGGCTGATGGATTTAACCAATACACCACCCTTGATGTTAAATTCCTTTGCATCTGCCTTGCTCACATTTTCAAGGTCGGCGCCTAATTTATCGAGCACTGAATTCTTTACGATATCGGTGCTGCCGGTTTTATTTTTCAAAGTAATGGCAGTTGTATACTCTTTACCGGCACGTTGATAGGTAAGCGTGATCTTGTCGCCAGGACGGTAAGTAGCGATCTGACCAATAAGATCGGCGCCGCTTACTACAGGCATATTGTTGATTTTGGTGATAACGTCGCCTTTTTTGATACCTGCGGCAATAGCTGCACCACCTTCACGAACGGTCATAACGTATACACCACCGTCGTCTTTGATACCGTTTTGCTTTTTGTCCTCATCGCTCAGGTTATCTTTCGGATATTCAATACCCAGGTAAGCTCTTTGCACGGTTCCGAACTTAATAAGGTCAGAAACGATCTTCTTTACGATATTAACCGGAATGGTGAATGAATAACCTGCATAAGCGCCTGTAGGTGAAGCAATGGCCGAGTTGATACCGATAAGTTTACCATCGGTGCTTACCAGCGGCCCGCCACTGTTGCCGGGGTTCACCGCAGCATCTGTCTGAATGAACGATTCAACAGGAGTATCGCTTTGGCGGCGGTTGATCTCCAGTGTTCTGCCTTTAGCGCTAACGATACCGGCGGTAACGGTAGTTTCAAGCGTTAACGGATAACCTACAGCCAGTACCCATTGGCCAACTTTCACGTCGTCTGAATTGCCATATAACAGGAAGGGTAAACTCTTTGCCTCGATCTTGATAACGGCCAGGTCACTGCTTGGGTCAGAAGCAATGAGTTTGGCTTTAAAAGATTTTTTATTGGTAAGGGTTACTGTTATATCATCAGCTCCGTCAACCACGTGGTTGTTGGTAACAATGTAACCGTCTTCACTGATAATGGCGCCTGAACCGGAAGCCATTTGCGGAATAGAACGGTATCTGTCGCCAAAGAAATCATCCAGGTCGGGGAACAGGTCGCCGAACGGATTGTTCCGGGGCAGGTTATTGCTTACGGTACGCGTAGCTTTTGTTTTAATGTGTACGGTAGCAGGAATAGTAGCATCTGCCGCTGCAGAAAAGTCTACCGGGCCTACGCCGGCAACGCCATTAAAACCGGCATAGTTAGCCGGGATCTTTCCCGTATCGCCTTCCTTCTGATATACATATGTATCATGGCTGAAATGATTAACTCCCCACATCGTTACACCTGTAGTGGAGGCACTGATAAGTACAATAGCCAGTATTTGTTTCCACTTCATAATCGTTATAAATTTTTTATGAGATTTTACTAGTTTCAAAATATATGCCTGACAACAACAAATTAACGTCAGGAAATATAGTAAACCAGCGTTGTAGTTCCGGTTTAACAATTAATTTACTAAAGTCTTCGTACTTGCTCACTCCAAATTTACTGAAAAGTAAGGAGTAATGACTGAATATGCACGTTCAGAAGCAGGAAAGTTAAAAAATTTTAACCTGTACGTCCGCTGCGGGTAAGTGCAATATTTTCAGTTGATTTTGACAGTTTTTCATATATCCCGCAAAAATTTCATGACGTCAACCCCATCGGCGTAATCGGTAAGCGATGGCGACTGCGCTTTGCCAAAAGGTATGTGGTTCTTACCCACTATACATTGCACATCTTCATTATTGGTAAGTATTGCTTCCGGTTGTTCGCCCGGTTTGTAATATTCAAAATTCAGCTGGCTGATGGGGGAGAACAGTTCTTTGCTTTCGGTAAGCAAAATGCTCTGGTTGGCCATATAGTATTGCCTGTTCAATAGCAGTACTGCCAGAATATAGTCGTAATTGTGTTTGTATTTGTGCAGATCGGTGAGGTGATCGTATTTTTTGAACGCATTCAAAAGGGGAATGAAGTCGTACTGTTCGGGAACATATAGTTTGGTAACGTTACGGCAGCCTAAACCGAAATACTGGTATACATCATCGGCCAGCTGGTTCAGTTCCTCGGGACTTTCTTCTCCGGTTAAAATGGCAACTGAGGTGCGGTTGCGGCGAATGATGTGCGGGTATTTGCTGAAATAGTAATCGAAATACCGGGCAGAATTATTGCTTCCGGTAGCTATATAAGCATCACAGTTCTTTAACATTTCGGCAAATGAAATGAGGTGGCGGGTGCGTTCATCCCAGTCGTGTAGTTGTTGAACCAGGTGTTTTAAAAGCACATCGTCTTTTGACGAAAGTTTTATGGTTTGGCGGTGACCGGAGATAAAAACACATAAAAAGTCATGAAATCCGACAAGGGGAATATTTCCGGCCATTACGATGCCCACATTTTTGGGAGCGGTATTATCGGCCTGGAAACTGTACTGATCGGCCCAGGCGGTCAGTTTGTCTTTTTGTAAAAAGGCGAGGGCTATATTCCGGGTAGCCAGGTCAATGAATTCGGGGGTGAACCAGCTGTTCTGATGGCTGGCTTTCTGTTTGGTTGCCTGCCAGTTATCGTTATCCTGTAAAATATATTCACCTAACCGGTTCAATAAAACGATTCGTTGTTGTAAATTCATTCCACCTTATATTTGTCGTGCAAAAATAGATGTATTCAATTCACGGACCTGTAATTGGGCCGGTTTAAAATTCAGCAAGTTATGGCTATAAAAATCACCGAAGAATGTATTAACTGCGGCGCCTGTGAACCCGAGTGCCCGAATAATGCTATATATGAAGGTGGGGTAGAATGGAGAGTAGCAGATGGCACTACTGTAAAAGGATCTTTTGTTTTAAAGGATGGATCGGTAGTTGATGCCGACGCGCCAAATGCGCCTGTCAGTGTTGATACATATTACATTGTTCCGAATAAATGCACCGAGTGCCAGGGTTTTCATGAAGAGCCGCAATGTGCAGCCGTTTGCCCGGTTGACTGCTGTGTTCCGGATGAAATGTATGTTGAAACAGTGGAAGAGCTGATGGCAAAAAAAGAAAAACTGCACATCTAGGAAAGTAAAGAAACAGGCAAAAAAATTTTGATAAACGCCTGCATATTTCTTAACTTTCTATCAGAATAGTAATGTAGCCTTTGTGCTACTTGTAAGTGGCGGGTGATATTTCCTGCCGTATTGAGGTGAAGGATTAACGACCTTCACCTTTTTTGTTTGGGCCTCCCCTGACCGCCTGGTGGCGGGGAAACTATAAAATCTTCCGGAAATGGCTTTAAGGATAACTTAACCCCTACAAACCTGCCTGGTAAGTTTCGGGCTTCCCTTCCTTTTTCGTTTATTTGCTAAAAATTTTCCAACCTTACATGAAGCCCAATATAGCCTTTGTAACCGGCGGGTACTCCGGTGAAGCAGAAATCTCCTATAAAAGTGCGATCACAATTGAAAAGAATGTTGATACCGACAAGTTCAACGTATACAAAATAGATATTACCCCCCGCGGCTGGTTTTATGAGGCAAATGGCCAGAAGATCACCGTTGACCGGAATGACTTCTCACTGACCATAGATGGCAAAAAATTAACATTTGATGCGGTATTGATCGGCATTCATGGCACACCCGGCGAAGATGGCCGTTTACAGGGCTATTTCGACCTGGTTGGATTGCCTTATACCTCTTGTGATTCAGCTACTTCTGCATTAACTTTCAATAAAAGATATACCGTGGCCATAGCGGCCTTTGCTGGCATAAATGTTGCCAAATCTGTTCATATTTTTAAACACAGCCCGGTTAGCCCCGATGAGATCCTGAGCCAGTTGACATTGCCTGTGTTTGTAAAGCCAAATAACGGCGGTTCAAGCATTGGCATGAGCAAGGTGAATGAGGCGAAAGATCTGGCCGGCGCCCTGGAAAAAGCGTTTAAGGAAGATGACCAGGTATTGGTTGAAGAGTTTATTGAAGGCCGTGAGTTCACGATCGGCGTATTTAAATCGCCCAAAGGCATTATTACGCTGCCGATCACTGAAGTGATAACGAAGAAAGATTTCTTCGATTTTGAAGCGAAATATAAGGGACTAAGTGAAGAAATTACCCCGGCCCGGGTTGATGAAGCCATTGCAGAAAAAGTGCGCAGTACGGCAAAAAGAATATATGAGCTTTTTAATTGCGGTGGCGTAATACGGATCGATTTTATTTATAACGAAGCCAGACAGGCGCCGTATATGCTGGAGATCAATACCGTACCGGGACAAAGTGAAGCAAGCATAGTACCGCAGCAGGTACGTGCCATGGGCTGGACGTTAAAGGAGTTTTATTCGGCACTGATCGAAGATGCGTTGACGAGGAGAGGGTAATTTGATAATGGGATAATGGGATAAGCGGGCCGGCCAGATGAAGTAAAGCCATAACCTTCGCGAGCCGTTTCACGATTGCCGATTCACGATTGCCGTTTCACGAACAGATTATATACGATTGACGAACTTAAAACAAACAGATACTACCTTGTTTAAATTCATGACAGGGAAACCCCTTTGGGTACACATCCTAACCGGGATCATTTTGGTTATATTAGCGGTAGTTGTGTTCCTGCAATCGCTTCACTGGATTACCAGGCATGATAAAACCCTTACCATTCCTGCCGTAACTGGTAAATCGTATGAGGATGCCCGTAAAATACTGGAAAGCAAAGGTTTTGAAGTAGAGCTGCAGGATTCGATTTACAACGATACAGCAAAGCCGTTATCGGTATTACGCCAGTTCCCCGAAGCGGAAGCTTTGGTGAAGGTGAACCGTACCGTATACCTTACCGTTAACAAAGCGGTAGCGCCGCTGATTGAAATGCCCAACCTCGAAGGGATGAGCTTTCGCAGTGCCGAAATAACGATGACGCAATATGGGTTGAAGCTGGAAGATACTTTTTATCGCACCGATTTTGCCAAGAACTCTGTACTGGAACAACAATTCGATGGCGAGCGCATAAAAGCAGGCGCTAAAATTCCGCAGGGAAGCAAGATCGTGCTGGTGCTGGGCAGCGGGTTGGGACATGAAGATTTCAGCGTGCCCGACCTGGTGGGCTTAACGTATAACGATGCAAAAGTGCTGCTTGAGTCGAATGGCCTGAACGTGGGTGCGGTTATACCAGATATTGATCCCAATGCATTTGTAGGCCGCCAGGCTCCCGAACCCCTGACGATGGATGGCCGCGTGAACCGGATAAGGCAGGGTCAGAGCGTTGACCTTTGGCTGCAGCCCGACAAGCCGGTAAAACCAACCGTACCGGAAGTTCCAACACATGAACAATAAAATAACTTAAATAGCATTTTATGCAAAACATAACTCCTGAAGAAGTAAAAGAACGTCTTGACAGAGGCGAGCAGTTAAACCTGGTAGATGTAAGGGAACCGCATGAGCGTGCCGAATTCAATATCGGCGGCGAACATGTTCCCCTCGGACAGGTGCAAATGATGCAGGTTGATCAGTTGGAGAACCTGAAGAATGAAGAAGTGATCGTGTATTGCCGCAGCGGCAACCGGAGCGGACAGGCAGCTATGATCCTCGAAACGCTTGGGTTTACGAATACCAAGAACCTTTCGGGTGGTATGCTGGCCTGGCAGTCGAAGTTTGGGCAGTAGCAGCGCGAAACGGCAAACGTGAAAGGGCTTCCTTATGTTCATACTCCTGAAATATTGCGGGTTATTGACCATGCACCTTAGGTACAGCCTGATTTATTAAACTCAATCCATATCACCTGTGTTCAAATTCATTACCGGAAAACCGCTTTGGGCGAATATCCTGCTGGGTATCGGCATCTTATTGTTATTGTCTTTTATCTTCTTCCAGTCTTTATCGTGGATCACCCGGCACGATAAATCGCTGGCCGTGCCTTCTGTGACCGGCAAATCGTTTGAAGAAGCCAAAAAGATCCTCGAAGGGCAGGGTTTCGAAGTAGAGATCCAGGACACTGTATATAGCGATACAGCCGCTTTGTTATCGGTTGTAAAACAATTTCCCAATGCCGATACAAAGGTTAAAATGAACCGCACGGTTTATTTGGTCATTAACCGCGATGCGGCGCCTGATATCGACATGCCTAATTTGCTGGGAATGAGCTTCCGGAGTGCCGAGATCACGTTGCAGCAACAGAAACTGAAACTGGAAGATACTATTTATCAGCCCCATCTTACCCGCATGGTGCTCGATCAGCAATTTAAGGGACAGCCTATAAAACCCGGAACAAAAATTCCCATGGGCAGCGGCATTGTGCTGGTTATTGGAATAGGTACGGGCACGGAACTGCTGGATGTGCCAGACCTGATCGGACTTACCCTGGCTGAAGCGAAAGTAATTATTGAATCAAATGGATTTAATGTTGGAACCATTCTGCCTCAGGGCGCCGATGCCACCAGCATGTATGTATACAAACAATCACACAATCATTTAACATCAACGGGAAATGTTAACCGCTTACGTCAGGGTGAGGTGATCGATCTTTGGGTGCAGGTCGAAAAACCGGTTCGCCCGGCAGATAGTACAGTTACGCAGCCGTAGATAATTAAAACGTATTATAAAAAAAGGATCGCGATCGCGATCCTTTTTTTTTGCCGGTTGAACTACAGTTTTACATTCAACCCGATCATAAAGTTGGTGCCCGCCATGGGGTAATAAAAGTTTTCGGTGATCACGTTTTGGTTATACTGGTAGCTGTACGTATAACCATTCGGTGTATACTTTTTATCGAATACATTATTCACCTGGGCAGTTATCGCTATCTCTTTGAACAGTACTTTCCGCAGGGTATAACCGATACGCGCATCCTGTACGTAATATGGGTCGAGGCTGCGCGCTTTGTCTGAGGTATTGTCGAGGTACTGACGGCTTACATATTTACCGATCAACCCGATCTCCAGGTTGTTGACGGGGGTGAAGTTCAATACGGCGGAACCAACGGCAGTGGGTGAAAAAGCGATGTCGGTATTGCCATGAGGCGTTTCTTTTTGTCCGCCATTATCATAATCGTCGAAGTATTCTGTAAAGTCTTTGATCTTGTTTTGGCTAAGGGTAAGATTGGCAGCAATATTGAACCAGTTGGTGCAGTGCACACCGCCCTGCAATTCTATACCCATGCGATAACTGTCGGGCACATTGCTGCGGGTATAGGAGCCAACGTCATTGATCTTGCCGGTAAGCACCAGTTGATCTTTGTACGACATATAATACAATGTAGCTGCCCAGTTGTAATCTCTCGTTTTCTTTTCTGCGCCCAGTTCAAAGTCGTGCAATACTTCTGGTTTGGGTTGCTGGCCGGCGCCCGCTTCAAAATCATCGCGGTTGGGTTCTTTTCTGCCCAACGAATAGGATGCGTATGCCAGGTAATTGTTCTTTGAATACGACAAACCGACTTTGGGGTTTATGAAATCCCAGGTATTGCGTCTGAACAGATCGGGATTGTTTTTGAAGCCGCCGATATAATACAGTACGCGGCGGTATTGCAGATCGGCAAATGCGCGCAGGCTGCCCAATAGATCGATCTGGTATTTTACATACGCATTGATATCTGTTTTATATGCATCGGTATTGTACCAGCGATAGCCATTGGGTATGCCGCCCTGAGCGGCCCAGTTCACATTGCCGAAGTGTTTGCCATCGTAGCGGTTCCAGCCACCGCCAACGATCAGTTGACCGATATCGTCTTTATATTGAACGGAGAATATTTGTCCGTAGAAATAATTATCGAGCCATTGTTGTTGAATAAGGTCGGTTTCGCGAATGGTATCCGTTCCAACAATAACATCATTCAAACCATAATCACTATACGAGCGTACGGGTTTGTAATCTTCATAATACCCTCTTCCCCGTGTTAAAAAGAAGGCGGTGTTCACGGCCAACCGCTCGTTAAAATTATGATTGACGAACAACTGGTAATGGTCCTGCTGGTAATTATCGGTTTGATTGTCGTAGGTGAAATAGTTATACTTCCGCGGGTCGGAGCTGAACAGGTTAACGGAGTCGCGCTGAGTAAAATATAATGTACCCAGGTTGTTGTAATAATGCTCAAGGAGTTTGTCGTTGTTACCGCGTAGTTTGGCCTCGGGAATACCATTCCAGGCCTGGTATGTTTTTTCACTGCCTGAGAACACATTCAGGCGGATAGATGTATTCTTATTCAGGTAAGCGCCAGACAAATAAAACGATTTGAGCGAACTGGAGGCACGGTCGATATATCCATCGCTGGATATTTTGGATACCCGCGCGTCGAGTGTAAAGTGATCGTTGATCAGTCCACTCCCGGCTTTAACCGTATGTTTCCAGGTGTTGAAGGAGCCGTAGGTGTTATTTATTTCAGCATACGGCGTGGTATTGGTTTCATTGGTGCTGAGGTTTATGGTAGCACCAAATGCGCTGGCCCCGTTAGAGGATGTGCCCACACCACGTTGAACCTGGATACTGTTTACCGATGACGTGAAATCGGGCAGGTTAACGAAGAAGGTGCCCTGTGATTCAGCATCGTTAAACGGAATGCCATTGAGGGTAACGTTGGTTCGGGATGCGTCGCTGCCGCGGATGCGGATGCCGGTATAACCCACGCCATTGCCGGCGTCGGAATTCACGATCACCGAAGGTGTTTGATTTAAGATAAACGGCAGGTCCTGGCCAAGGTTGAGTTTTTCAATCTCTTTTTTCGACAGGTTGTTCTTCGTGAAAGGTGCTTTGTCGTCGGCGCGGGTGGCTTTGATCTCAACAGGTTGTAAAAAGAGGTTCAGGCGTTCGAGTGTAATTTCAACCGGTGTACCGGTTATTACGGGCCGATCGGCGGCCCGAAAACCTATGGATGTAACATGCAGGGTATAGTTACCCGGTTTCACTTTCCCGAATTCAAAAGCGCCGTTTTCATTGGTAAGTGTCGACAATCCATTGCTTAGTTCTACGGTGGCGGAGGCAATGGGAGCAGAGGATGCATCTGTTACCTTTCCGCTTATCTGGGCAGACAGGTACTGAACGAATAACAGGTAGCAAATCCCCAAAAACATTTTTTTCATTTGATGATCATCATTGTTTAGCGCCACATAAAAATGACCTTGCGGTACATTTATCCTGGTGCACTTGTGTTGAAAAAATGGTTTGAGAGAAATGCTGCGAAAGTGAAGCGTAGGCGAATGACGGAACTACCTTCCCTGCGCAGGCATTACCCTGATCAGGTTCTACGGGTATTTTCTCAGCATCCCCGCCAACACGGCGGGGGAGCACCCCGGGGAATCTGAAATTCTCTGTTTTTTGAAAGAGGCGGCAAAGATACGAACATATTTTTTAGGGATATTGTAACATATTGGCCGCTTTGGCCGTTTCACATCAAATGAGCATTATGTTCAGTCGCCTTTTAACTTCTATATTATTATTAATCAACCTCATGGGATATAGCCAGGGGAAGGTGATCTATGACCCTAATGTGGTGAAGCGCCCGGTGGAGAGTTTTCAGGCCATTACCGTTTCGGATGGCATCGACCTGTACCTGTCGCAGGGCGGTGAAGAAGTGCTGGCGGTAAGCGCCAATGAGACCAGCCATCGCGATAAAATAAAAACGGTTGTTGAAAAAGGCGTGTTGAAGATCTTTCTTGAACAGGGATGGAACTGGAAGTTCAAAAAACTGCGGGCATATGTATCGGTAAAGGAAATTAAAAAGCTCAGGGCTTCGGGCGGTTCTGATATAGTGGTAAAAGATTCATTGAAATGCGATCAACTGCATATTGTATTATCGGGAGGCAGCGATTTTTCGGGAAGGATAACGGCAAACTTTTTAACCGTTGAACAGAGCGGTGGTTCCGATGCAAATGTGACTGGCAATGCGGTGAATGCAAAGGTAGGGGTCAGTGGCGGCAGCGATTTCAGGGGATATGGCCTCATTGCGGAGTATGCCATTTTGCAAACCAGCGGCGGCAGTGATGCGTCGATAACGGTATTGAAAGAAATGGCGGCTACTGCCAGTGGCGGCGGTGATGTGAACTATAAAGGCAATCCGGTGATAAAATACCGGTCGGCCAGTGGGGGTGGAAGTATTTCGAAGCGGGATTGACACGAAACCAAACCGGGATCATTACCCGGGAAACAACATTGCAAATGTATTTATTGCTATAATTGTTTATATATCTTTAAAGAAGTCTTCGGGTTTTATATCGAGCCCGTGCAATAGTTTCAGGAAGGTACTTAAATACATATCTCCGCCGGCTTCATAGCGGGTCATGGCGCTTCTTGAGATATTGATTTCATACGAAAAGCTCTCCAGTGTTGTTCTTGCCTGGCGTTTGTTCTTCAATAGTTTTCCAATTTTATTCAACATCTTCTCGGTTTCGGCAGCAGACAGTTCCTGGGCTACAGGTCTTTTTGCTGACGTTCTACGTTTTCGCATGTACGCAATTAAGATAGGATTCCCTTATTTTAAAACCCTTGAAAAGGGGCGCTAAGTTATGTGTCTTATAATTAATGTCCTTAAAAAAGTACAGTGAAGAAAAAAAAACAGTAACTTCAATAACGGATAACCGCAGGCTAAGTAATGATTGAAATATTTAATATCATTTATACTATACTGTTTGCGATAGATACCTTACCTCCACGTACAATCAATTTTACCAGACAATACACGGCACTTTTAACCAGAAAGGCGACAGGGCTTCCTTCCCTGATAATGTTCGATTAAAAAAGGAAAAGGCGATGATGACCTGTCTCTTAGTGGGGCGGGTCTTTTTATTTTTGGGGGTGCCGGCTTTTAATCAAGGGGTTACAAAGAGTTTCAATAAGAATTTGATGGAATGGATTAAAGTCTTAAATCGCAACTGAAATATGGTTGCAGATATAGCGGCCTTATTCTTGGGCATATCATAGCTATGTTATCATCATTGTAATGTGATCATACTTCATAAACTGCTTTATATGCAGCCATGCATAATATTTCACTAAACGATTTTGTAAAGACCGCCATTGATTTTGCATTAGTCAATAAGGAAGGCATCAATAAGTTCCTTCATGGGTAGGCCGGAGAGCAGGAGATAATATTATTCTGTATAAGCCCTGACAGATTTGTCGGGGATTTTTATTTTACAGGAGGTATGATATATGGCCAATAAAAAAAGGCTCCCTGTTACAGAAGCCTTTT
>NZ_LWBP01000216.1 GCF_002078015.1 Niastella populi
GTATCCTATGTCATGCTATTTATCACTTAAGGCTAAAGGCATAAGGCCAGATGCGATCACGCGAGGATGCAGCAGGAGGCGCTGTAAAATATTAGTGAGCAGGCGTTCGGCTTTAAGCGTTCAGCTTTCAGCGTTTTATAGTTACTTTTGCGTGCAAATTACCCTTTGCTGATCATCAAATTGTTATAGAATGTCAACTGATCCTGGTTCCAATGATCTTTCCAGTCCATTTGTTTCGGTTCGCATAAAAGAGTTTCGCCTGTACATTATTCAACGGTTCTTTTTTGTTATGGCAATGCGTATGATTGGCACCGTTGTAGGCTGGAAAATGTACGAGATCACCAGGAACCCGCTGGCCATTGCATTCATCGGGTTATCGGAAGCCATTCCGGCCATTTCCCTCGCCCTGTATTCGGGCCACGTGGTCGACAAAAGCGACAAACGCACGCTGCTCTTCCGCACCATTCTCCTGTATTTTACGAGCTCCGCAGCGCTTATGTTCATTACCCTGCACAATACGGAAATTTCACTGGGTAAGAATTTTGTTCAGTATGCCCTCTATATCGTTATTTTTTGTACAGGCATCATCAGGGCATTTTCCGGTCCGGCCACCAGCTCCATACTGGCGCAACTGGTGCCTAAAATAATGCTGCCCAATGCCGTTACCTGGAGCTCAAGTACCTGGTTGTCAGCCTCTGTACTCGGACATGCATCTGCCGGTTTCCTGGTTGCCTATGTGGGGTATACCGGAACTTTTGTTTTCATTCTAAGTTATATAGCCATTGCTGCCTTTTCGGTATTCCAGATAGAACGCAAACCCATTGTGCATAGCAACAGGGGGCAGGCTACCTGGGAAAGTGTGAAAGACGGGTTGCGTTATGTGTTTTCAACCAAAGAATTACTGGGCGCCATAACGCTCGATATGTTTGCGGTGTTGTTTGGCGGTGCGGTGGCCATGCTGCCATTCTTTGCGGGTGATATTTTACATGTAGGGCCAATAGGTTTTGGCTGGCTGAATGCAGCGGCCGATATCGGTTCTTTCGCTGTTATACTCACGCTTACATTTTATCCGCTAAGGAAAAAGCAGGGGCTGATCTTGTTGTTTGTCGTTGCGGGTTTTGGCGTCAGCATTATCACCTTCGGATTATCACAGCTCTATTTTCTTTCTTTTATCGCCCTGCTGTTGAGCGGTGTAATGGATGGTATCAGCGTGGTGGTGCGGGGCACTATTCTGCAACTGAAAACGCCCGATAATATGCGCGGGCGCGTGTCTTCGGTAAACAGCATGTTTATCAATTCTTCCAATGAGATCGGCTATTTTGAAAGTGGTGTTGCCGCCAAGTTAATGGGCGTGGTGCCTTCCGTTGTGTTTGGCGGAGCCATGACCTTGCTGGTAGTAGCGGTAATGTGGTTCAAGGCGCCATCACTCCGTAAATTCGAGTATTAAAAATCATTTGCAGGCCTCGCTGTTTCTGCTGAACGCTTAAGGCTTAACGCCAAACGCCAATGCACCACTTAAGTGGCTTTGTATTGCGTTAAGCGTTGCGCGTTCGGCGTTTAGCGTTTACGGCAGCGTAAAGTAGTGCTGCCCCTGCTCATACTCCTGGTCAAGCGCATCGATTATCACCTGTAAATGTTTCGGATTGCCGAGGAAATCGGCATTGGCGGCGTCTATGAACAACGTTTTTATGTTGTG
Source organism: Niastella populi (assembly GCF_002078015.1). Classification (GTDB taxonomy): domain Bacteria; phylum Bacteroidota; class Bacteroidia; order Chitinophagales; family Chitinophagaceae; genus Niastella; species Niastella populi. The sequence goes on from NZ_LWBP01000216.1 coordinate 1,697, forward strand.
CTGTTTTATATAGTGCGTATAGGTTTGCTGAATATTCAGCAGGTATTCATCGGGGATGCCCTGCTCGTAGGAGCGGTTGCGCTTTTTGATATTCTTCTGCAGGCGGTCAACCGGCGCGTGCAGGTAAATGAGCAGTTCGGGTTGCACCAACTGCTGATGAATGATCTCAAACAGTTTTTGATATAGCCGGTATTCTTCTTCGGGTAAATTTATTTTGGCAAACAGCAAACATTTGGTGAACAGGTAATCGGTAATGGTGGTGGTTTGAAACAGGTCGTTTGTATGGATCAGTTCTTTCAATTGTTTATAGCGTTCGGCCATAAAGAACAATTCCAACGGAAATGCATACTGTTGCGGGTTTTCATAGAATTTGGGCAGAAAAGGGTTGTCGGCGAATTCTTCCAGTATCAGCCGGGCATCGTAATGTTTCGCCAGCATATGCGCCAGGGTTGTTTTTCCCGCTCCGATATTTCCTTCGATAGTTATAAAGTGGTACTTCATTCGTCAATGGTGAATGGTCAATGGTCAATGGTGAATACAGCTGCACGCCATAAGTGAGCCTTGCAAATGTGCCTTCGTTTGGAATTAAAGAACTATAAACTAAAAACAATAAACCATAAACTGTCAATGGCGAGGCCCGTAAATGTTCCTGAGTCCCGAACAGAGAAACCACAAACAACAAACCACAAACAACAAACAACAAACCGTTTTATCCCAGTCCGGTTACATCATAATTGATCACCGGCAGTTGATCCTGGCACTCCAGCAACAATTCTTCAATGGTTTTGTTGAATACAGGGTGAACCATTGCAGGCGCTAATTCATTCAGTGGCACCAATGCAAAACGGCGGTTTTGCATTTGCGGGTGGGGGATGGTCAAATTCGGCTCATCGATCACCGCATCATTGTAAAACATGATATCGATATCGATCACCCGCGGTCCGAACTTTTCGGTCCGGTGCCGGCCCATGCGTTCTTCAACCAGTAACACGGCGGTTATCAGCTCCAGGGCGCTTAACGAAGTGTCCAGTAAAAGCGCCTGGTTCAAAAATGCGGGTTGATCGGTTTTGCCCCAGGCGGCGGTTTCGTACACCGCCGATTGTTGTATTACGGGGCCAACGGTTGTCGCCAAAAGGCCAATTGCCCGGTGCAGGTTCTGCAACCGGTCGCCCATATTGCCGCCTATCAGTAAAAAGACTTTATTCATATATTGCACTCCCTCGAAGGATCAAATATCTTTGAATTTCGTTTAAAATAAATTTGTTAATGAAGAGCTTTTTTAAAATATTTCTGGCATCGTTTCTGGCATTGGTGGTTTTATGTGTAATTATCTTCTTCATTTTTATAGGTTTTGTGAGCAGCCTGACCTCATCTGAGAAGGGAAAGACCGGTGCAAAAGCCGTACTGGTGGTCGATCTTGGCCGTACCTACCCCGAAATTGGCGTGGAAAACCCTATAGCTAAACTATCTGGCAATGATGATGCCGATCTGCCTTCCCTGTACGATGTGGTGCGAATGATCCGCTACGCGAAGACCGACACGGCCGTAAAAGGCATTTATATAAAGTGTGGAAGCAATGGCAATGCCATGGGCGCCAGCCAGGAAATACGGAATGCCATCATCGATTTCAAGGGTTCGGGCAAATTTGTTTATGCCTATGGCGACGTAATTTCCCAGGGTGGGTATTCTGTAGGAAATATCGCCGACCGGGTCTATTGTAATCCCAAAGGCGGGGTCGACTGGCGCGGTTATGCCATACAGCTCGCATTTGTAAAAGGTTTACTGCAAAAGCTCGATATAGAGCCCCAGATCTTTTATGCCGGCAAATTCAAAAGCGCCACCGAGCCTTTTCGTGAAACATCAATGACCGATGCCAACCGGTTGCAGTTATCGGTTATGATCGGTGATTTTTATGGCCGCTTTCTACAGCAAACCGCCGAAGCGCGTAAACTCGATACCGCCACCTTACATCGATACGCCAACGAATACTTAATTCAGCATGCATCCGATGCCGTGAAGTATGGATTGGTCGACGGGCTTAAGTATGATGACGAAGTGCGGGAGGAAATTGCGAAAAAGCTCGGCGGCGTAAAGCTCGACAAACTTAATTTTATCGGTTTGCAGAAATATGCCAATGCGGTGGACTTCCGTCGCGATGGTAAGGACAAGATCGCCGTTATTTATGCGCAGGGCGATATCATCGATGGCAAGGGCGACCGCGATATGATCGGCAGCATTACCTATCGCGATCTTATTCGCAAAGCGCGCCTCGATAAAAATACCAAAGCGATTGTGATGCGCATCAATTCAGGCGGCGGCAGTGCGCTGGCCAGTGAGAACATCTGGCGTGAACTTACCCTGGCGCGTAAAGACAAACCCGTTGTGGTAAGTTTTGGCGATGTGGCCGCTTCCGGGGCTTATTATTTGTCTTGCAATGCCGACAGCATTTTCGCACAAACCAATACCATAACCGGTTCAATAGGGGTGTTCACTCTGTTGCCGAACATGCAAAAATTCTTCAACAATAAACTGGGCATAACCTTCGATGGCGTAAAAACGGCGTCGCAGGCCGATATGTTTTCGGCCACCAAACCATTGACGCCCGCGCAAAAGATGTTCCTGCAAAACAGCGTTGATTCCATTTATCTCACCTTTAAGGAAAGAGTGGCACAGGGCCGTAATAAGGAGCTCGATTATATCGACAGCATAGGGCAGGGCCGTGTTTGGAGCGGCAGCCGTGCGCTGCAGCTTGGGCTGGTTGACCGTTTGGGCGGACTGGAAGATGCCATTGCCACTGCGGCCAGAATGGCCAAAACAAGCGATTATCGTTTAAGGGAATATCCCGAACCACACAATGTGCTGGAAGCGATCTTTGGCGGTTACGAAAAGGATGCCACCCGTTCGGCCATGCAAAAAGAACTGGGCGAAGATGGCATGAAAACCTATCAGCACATCAAACGGGTGAAACAAATGGTAGGCGTTAGCCAGGCGAGAATACCGTTTGAGATGAGTATAGAATAGGGACAGTTTATGGTTTGTAGTTTGTTGTTATTCAATTCGGGCAGTCACTATTGACGCGTAAAAGAATAAAATTTCAGCCGTTCAGGAAGCTAAATTCTGTAAACACTGCTGGAAATTAAGCAACCACACCCCACAAACTATAAACTACAAACAGTTTTTATATAGCTTTGCCGCCAAATTTCGGAAAACAATATATGTCGGGTCAATACAACCAATGGACGGCCATGTGGGCTATCAGCAAAGCTACCCTGCGGGCGATCTTTAAAAGCCCTCAGGCCATTTTCTTTAGCCTGTTCTTCCCCATAGTGCTGATCATGGTCTTTGGTGCATTGGCCGGTGGTGGCGGAAGGTCGATCGATGTGGCATTTGACGCCAAATCAGATACCCTGAGCGAACTGTATTTTCGCATAAGAAGCAGCCGCCTGTTGGATATTAATGAAGGCAGTGAGGAAGAATTGACAGACCGCCTGAAAAAAGGCCGCATTACCGCCATGATCGAAGTCAGGGCAGGAACCATGAAAGCAGGCAGCCCGGCCGCATATGAAATTCATTTGAAGACCACTTCTGCCAGCCAGCGGGAGCTGTCGGCCCTCAGGGAAATATTGAACGGCATTATAAATGAAGCCACTGTGGCCGCTCAAAATAAAGTGGCATACATTTCTGAGGAAGTGATTCCCGGGCGCCGATACCGCATGATCGATTTTTACCTGCCCGGTATGCTGGGTTTCTCGCTGATCGGTTCTGCCGTTTTTGGCGTTGCTTTCGTTTTTTACACCCTGCGCGAAACGCTGGTGTTGAAGCGCATGTTCGCCACCCCGGTGAAAAAAACCTTTATCGTGCTGGGTGAAAGCCTGGCGCGGGTGGTGTTTCAACTCACAACTTCCATCGTTCTTATCTTATTCGGCACCATCTTTTATCATTTTACACTGGCTCACGGGTTTGTAACATTCATTGAACTGCTGGTGCTGAGTTTCCTTGGTATTGCCGTATTCATGGGTTTTGGGTTTATTATCAGCAGTCTGGCCAAAAACCAGCATGTGATACCTATTTATGCCAACCTGTTCATGTTTCCGCAATACTTTTTATCGGGCACCTTCTTCCCGAAAGGATTGTTACCGGAGAGTTTACAGGCCATCATCAACTATCTGCCGTTAACGGCCCTGAACGACGCCATGCGTAAAGTATCGTTCGAAGGAATGCATTTGCTGGGCGTAGGCAAAGAGATCACTATTCTTATCGTCTGGTGCCTGGTAGCGTATAGTTTGTTGATCAGGATCTTCAAGTGGGAGTAGCGGAATACAGCTTCAAGCCGCAAGCAAATACAAATACAGCTGTAAGCTGCAAGCTATAAGCCGCAAGCAAATACAAATACAGCTGTAAGCTGCAAGCTATAAGCCGCAAGCAAATACAAACACAGCTGCAAGCTGAAGGTTAAAGCCAAAAGCTGAAAGCGGAATACAGCTGCAAGCAGGGAAAAGCGCGCAAATACTTATTGGTCTCGAATAAAAGAACCACAAACAACAAACCACAAACAACAAACAACAAACATGCGTTTCATAAAACTGGGGCTTATCAGTGCGGTCATATTGTTTATTGTCATTTACCTTTTCTCGCTGATCATTCCTTCAACCGTAAGGGTATCGCGGGCGGTGAATATTGCTGCCCCTAAAGACAGCCTGGTGGCCCAACTGGCCGATCTGCGGCAATGGAAACAATGGAATGAAATGGCCAACAACCGCGAGTCGGACAATCAGCAATTCGCAGAAAGTTCGATCACCACCGGAGAACTCACCATTACCAAAACCGCGCAGGCGGGCGATACCCTGCTTACCGACTGGCAACAGAAAAACGCGCGGGTGCTTAACAGTGGATTTACCTGGTATGGCAACGATGGCCAACTGGTACTGCAATGGTATTTCGATATAAAATTGCGCTGGTACCCCTGGGAAAAATTTGGTAGCATAGTTTTTGATAAGCAATTGGGGCCGCCTATGGAGAAATCGCTGGGTAACCTGAAAAAGTTGCTGGAGGAGAATCCATAAAGGCTTATTTTTCATTTCTAAAAAGATAACGTATGAAGAAAGTATTGCTTTTGTCAGCCATAGCACTGATCACATTAGGTGTAAAAGCACAGGACGATAAATCAAAAAGACCCAGTCCGCCTGCCAAAGTAACTGAAACCACCGGCAGTGGTGCAGTGATCACCATCGATTATAGCCAACCCGCCGTAAAAGGCCGTGAGATCGGAAAGGAAATTGCTCCTTATGGCAAAGTATGGCGTACCGGCGCCAATGAAGCCACCACGTTTGAAGTAAGCAAAGATGTAAAAGTGGAAGGCCAGGCCCTGCCTGCCGGTAAATACGGTTTGTTCACTATTCCCAATAAAGAAGAATGGGTGGTTATCTTTAACAAAACCCCTCAACAATGGGGCGCATACAAATATGCCGAAAGCGATGATGCATTGCGAATTAAAGTAAAACCAACAAAGGCGCCTCAGTTCACCGAGCGTATGACGTTCAACGTTGATAAAAGCGGTAAAGTGTCATTGCTTTGGGGTAACGAGAAAATTGATTTCACTGTTCAATAGGTCACGTATATAAGAGTAAAGTAAGCAGGAGGCCGTCCGCGTAGCGGGTGGCTTTTTGCTTTATAGACAGTTTATAGTTTATAGTTTGTGGTTTGTAGTTTGTGGTTCCTTTTATCCGGGACTTGCGCGGAATAGTTTATGGTTTTTGGTTTATTGTTTATGGTTCTTTTATTCGGGACTAATAAGTATTTGCGCGCTTTTCCCTGCTTGCAGCTGTATTCCGCTTTCAGCTTTAGGCTTTAACCTTCAGCTTGTATTCTGTATTTGCTTGCGGCTTATAGCTTGCAGCTTACAGCTGTATTTGTATTTGCTTGCAGCTTGGAGCTGTATTTGCTTGCGGCTTATAGCTTGCAGCTTGCAGCTGTGTTTGTATTTGCTTGCGGCTTGGAGCTGTATTTGCTTGCGGCTTATAGCTTGCAGCTTACAGCTGTATTTGTAATTGCTTGCGGCTTGCAGCTGTATTCTGTATTTTCCTCGTTGCCTTTGTGCCTTGATGCCTCGTTGCCTCCCATTATCACATCATTTCTGCACGCTTTAGCCGGAAAGGGAAGTATTACTAATTACTATAATTTTAATCCTGCATAAAGCCGCAGCATGCTGCTATTTGTTTTGGTAATTTGCGCTTTTATGCTGAATTTGGTGGTAACTAACTGTTTGCGCCATGATTTATAACAACAGACGAACCTTGCATTTGATAGGATTTGATCATCGGTCAGGTTATTTCAACCATCCTGTTATTTCCACCGGAAATATAAACTTGCCGGTTAATCCAGCCTCCGCACACCATTTTATTAAGTCAACCAAACGGTGATCCCTTTTTCTGTTCCGTTCCCTACTACAACAGCTACCCGAAGAATGTTCAATACATAAACCTGTCCTTCAAACCAATTTATGGTACTTAATTATTAATTCGAAACAAAAGGATTATGACGAAACTTTTATCATCGAATAGCAGGCCGGTAAAAGCAGTAGGCTTATTACTGTTCAGCCAGCTATTAGTGAGCCTGACATTGGCACAGGTTCAAATTAGTGGTAAGATCACGAATGCAGGTAATATTCCATTGCTGGGTATTTCCGTTACTATTAAGAATACCAACTATGGGTCGGCCACTGACGCATCAGGCAACTACAACATCACTGCACCTATAAAGCCCGGCACTTATACCCTCGAGTTTTCAGGGGTGGGGTATAAAAGCACCAGCCAGAATCTGCAGGTAGGCAGTGCCGATAAATATACCGTAAGCGTTTCACTGGCGGAAGACGCACTGGGGCTCGATGAAGTGGTGGTAACCGGTACTTCGCAGGGAACCACGCGAAAACAACTGGGAAGTTACATCAGCACCGTAAAAGCCGACCAGCTCAATAAAGGCGCTACAGGTAATGTACTTGCCGCACTGCAGGGAAAAACAGCCGGTGCACAGATCGTTCAAAACTCGGGTGACCCCGCAGGTGGTATTTCCGTACGGTTGCGCGGTATAAGTTCCGTCAACAGTTCATCGGAGCCGCTATATATAGTAGATGGCGTTATCATCAATAATGCCACTAACAGGGTTACCAACACGCAAAGCGGGTACGATGGTGGTAATTTTGTGGGATCCGTTGGCCAGAACCGGATGGTTGACATCAACCCCGCCGATATAGAGCGGATCGAAGTGCTGAACGGCGCCGCCGCTTCTGCTATTTATGGTTCAAGGGCCAATACCGGCGTAATACAGATATTCACGAAACGCGGAAGCACCGGTGCGCCCGTTATCAATTTCTCAACCGGCATAATGGTAAACCAGTTGCGTAAGAAACTCGATGTAAACCAGGCCCCGGTCAAGTTCGGCGGTTCGCCCGACGTGTTTACGCAGGACATTATATCTGCTATCAGCGGTGTACTGCCAACCAATACCACACCGGTAACGCGGTACGATTACCAGGATTATATTTTCCGCACCGGTTTGGGAACCGATAACAACGTATCGGTAAGCGGTGGAAAAGACAAAACGAAATACTATACTTCGGCTTCTTATTTCTACAACCAGGGCATCATTGAGAATACCGATTTTAGACGATTCAGCTTCCGGGTAAACCTCGACCAGGAACTGACCAACTGGGCTAATTTCAGCGTAGGGTTGAATTATGTCAACAGCGCATCCAATGAAAAACCCGATGGTAATTCCTTTTTCTCGCCCATGAACTCGGTAACCATTATAGGTAATTTCCATAACATCTGGGAACGCGATGCCCTCGGAAACCTGAAGGCAGTAGGCGAGCGGTTAAGGGTAAACCCCGTATCGGTAATTGAAGACTTCAAACAACGCCAGGAAACCAACCGCCTTATAGCCAGCGCCTCGCTGAAACTTAAACCGGCAAAAGGGCTCACGTTCGATTACACCATGGGTATCGACAATTACGGTCAGCGCGGTACTACGTTTATGCCTCCATATGCTTATGCCGTGAGCCCGGCTTTCTGGGGCGGAGGTGCTACTTTAGATCCCTCGCTGAACGGTTATGCCAGCGCTGCTGTAAATAATTTCTTCCAGATCAACCATGAACTGAACGGTACCTACCAGACAAATATCAGCGACCAGTGGGCTTCAACTACCCAGGTGGGTTATGCCGTGCAATACGAAAAGAACGGATATAACCTGAGCCAGGGCCGCGGGTTGGCGCCCTTTGTAGAAACCGTAAATGGCGCCAGTACCATTCTTCCCGGCGCCGACAGCCGCAGCGAACTATCGGTTTCGGGCGGATATGTGCAACAAAATTTCAAATTCCGCAACCAGTTGTTCCTTACGGGGGCAGTGCGGTTTGATGGCTCTTCTGTGTTCGGTGAAGATGAGCGCAACCAGGTGTATGTAAAGGGAAGCGGCAGCTACCTGTTATCCGAAACCGACTGGTGGGCCGGCCTTCCCCTCTCTAAATGGTGGAACGTAGCGAAGGTACGTATGGCTTATGGCGAATCGGGCAATATGACCGGTATCGGCGCCTATGACCGGTTCAATGCATATAGTTCCCTTTCTTACCTCGGGAGAACCGCTTTGTTTTCGAACACCACGTTATCTAATACGAAGGTAGGGCCCGAAAGACAAAAAGAACTGGAGTTCGGTACCGACCTTTCCTTCTTCACCAACCGGCTAAGCCTGCAGTTCAACTATTATATCAAAAAAGTAAACCAGTTATTGCTACGCCGCGATATTGCACCAACCGAAGGCTTCTCCAGTTTGCTCGATAATTACGGCGCGCTCGAGAACAAAGGGTTCGAGGTGGTATTATCCGGAACGCCTTACAGAGATAAGGACTGGAGTTGGGATGTTACAGGGATCTTCAACCGCAATCGTAACAAGGCCGTGAGAATAGGACAGGCCGTATCGTTAAGCACCAATGCCGGGGCGCCCATCTGGCTGGCCGAAGATTATCCTGTAGGTGTTTTTTACGGAACCTTCTTTGCAAAAGACAACAATGGCAACGATATAAAGAACGCCTCGGGTTACCCGCTGAGCGAAAAAGGCGTACAGAACGGTTTCAATAAGTACACCACACAGCGCGATGTGAATGGTTTGCCATCGGGCGCCAACCTGTTGAAAGTGATCGGCGACCCGAACCCCGACTATACGGCTTCGTTAGTGAACGAAGTGAATTATAAAAAACTGGGCTTACGGGTACAGTTCGATGCCGTACAGGGTGTTGACGTATGGAATGCCGATTTCAGAACAAGGCAGGGCGTGGGTAATGGTACCGTGGCCGAACAGGAGCACCTCGGTTTATTGCCGCGCGGTTACGTCAACAGCGTGTACCAGATAGAAGAATGGCGGGTGGATGACGGTTCATTTGTAAAACTCCGTGAGATCAGCCTCAGCTACCGGTTGGGAAAAGTGAAGTTCTTCAATGACCTCACCATCAGCGCCAGTGGCCGTAACCTCATTTCATGGGATAACTATAAGGGATACGATCCCGAGGTGAACGCCGGCGGACAAAGCACCATTTTAAGGGCAATCGATTTCGGTGCTGTTCCCATTCCCCGCACTTTCAGTTTTAATGTGGCCGCTAAATTCTAACACGCAAATTTGATTTTATGAAGCTAAGTACTATTAAATATATTACCTGTTTTGTAATGGCCGGGGCGTTATTGATGGCCACAGGCTGTAAAAAAGATTATACCGATCCTTCGCGCGCAATCCAGGAAAGGGTAATCAGATCGGCTGCCGGTTTAACCGGGGTAGCAGTGGGTGTACAACGAGCCTATGCGCTGGGCCGGGGCAGCTCGTTGTACAACCTGGTAACAACAGACGGCTTTCTCACAAAACAATTGACCATTCTTAACCAGGGTAATACGGCCGAATACCAGTTGTTTCTGGGCGGCGACCAGGTTAATCCTACAAACAACAGCATCGTTTTATCTTTCTGGACAAACAGCAACAAGGTAATCTACGATGCCAATAACGTGTTGAAGTATGCGCCGGAACTGGCCGATAAAAATTATGCCAGCGGATTGATAGCCTATGTCAGCATTTTCAAAGCGCTGGCGCTTACCAACATGGCCATGTTCTGGGAACAGGTGCCCGATACAACCGGTACAAACGTAGGTTTCATTACCAATTCAGAGGCATTGAATAAAGCTTTGGGTGTGGTGAATAATGCGCTGGCAACCGTAAACGCCAATGCCATCAGCGCCGCATTCCTGTCCAACATTCCCGCGGGTATCGATATCGTGAATACGCTGCATGCGTTAAGAGCGCGTTTATCGCTTTATACCGGCAACTATGCACAGGCTTTAGCTGCGGCCAATGCGGTAGATCTCAGCAAAAGATCCACGCTAAATTTCGACCTGCAATCGCTTAACCCCATTTTCGAAACGGCTACCTCTACCAACAACGTTTTTCAGCCGCTCGATTCCACGATGGGCCTGCCGCCGGCGCTTGAACCAAACCTGGCCGACAAACGGGTACCGTTCTATATAGCAATCGGTGCCAACCCGCGTTACCGCATCGGCGGTTTTGGCGCCACATCCACCATCGGCTGGCCTTTATACCTGCCCGGTGAAATTACCCTTATAAAAGCCGAAGCGTATGCGCGTATGACGCCACCCGACCTGGTAAATGGATTGATCGAGTTGAATAAGGTAATCACCAAACAGCCGGCCGACGATCCGTTTGGCGTTGGGGCCGGATTGCCGCCTTCCGGGCCGCTTACGCAGCCTGAACTGCTCGAACAGATCTACAGGCACCGGGCAATAGAATTATTTATGTCGGGTTTACGGTTAATGGACAGTCGCCGTTTCAACCGCCCTGTAAGTGAGCGTAAACGCAATTATTTACCCTATCCCAACCAGGAGCGGAATAACAATACCAACACACCAACAGATCCAGCTTTTTAATCGCTGGTTACAATCAATAGTTTGGTTTACCATCAGCCCTCCCGGTTTGCCGGGAGGGTTTTGTTTTTTTGGGGGGAAGAATAATGTATTTCGACCTCCTGCGCTTACAATGATTCCGTAGTTTTGTCTTATGACAATCTCCACCATTGGCATGCTCGCCGCTATTTTAACCACAGGCGCCTATATTCCGCAGGCGTATAAAACCATAAAAACCAGGCAAACCCGCGACCTGTCGATAGTTACCTTTACCATGCTTTTTGTGGGAACCATTCTGTGGTTCATTTATGGAATGTATATTCGCGATACACCGTTGATGTTGGCCAATGGAATAACGGCTACATTATCTGGTATAATATTTTTTCTTAAGATCAACGCTACCGGTAAAAGACGGCGAAGGTGATATCGTACCTCCCGAAAATCTAATGAATGTTTAATGATAAGTAATGCCCGATTACCTGTTCGTTAGTCCTCAATGGGTTATATTTGCAATTATTTAGAAGAACCATCTCAATCGGCCTGTAATTTTTAAGGCTTTTTGTTGATCCCCTATTTTGGTTCAGTTATGGGATGTATATTCACGACGCGCCATTAATGTTGGCCGGTAAAAATAGCCGCATTACCGGGAATGAAATTTTTATGGATAAGTTTCCCGGCAAACGACGGCGTAGAAAAATCAAATACCATGCAATTCAGAGAAGCCCTTATAACCGATATACCACAAATGTCGGCCGTACGAATGGCCGTAAAAGAAAATGCGTTATCGAACCCTCAATTGGTAACAGAGCAGGATTATGCTGATTATTTATCCCAGCGCGGCAAAGGCTGGGTATGTGAAGTTGACGGTAAGCTGGTAGGTTTTGCCATTGCCGACCTCGTTAAACATAATGTGTGGGCATTGTTCATATTGCCCGAATATGAAGGGCAGGGAATAGGCCGGGAATTATTGATCGCCCTGCTCGACTGGTATTATAACGAAACCCACGAAACTATCTGGTTAAGCACAGCTCCCGATACCCGCGCGGCCAACTTTTACCGCAGTTTTGGTTTTAAAGAAACGGATAAAATGCCCAATGGCGAATTGAAGTTTGAATTAACGGCTGATGACTGGGGCGTGTAGTAGCCCTATTTAAGCCGGAAGATCCGATTAATTTTTATTTTTTGTTGAATCATCATTAAGCTGCTCCAGAATATTTTGAAGCGGCTTAAGATAGTTGTCAGCATCATGGCCCGGCTGCACCAGGCGGAGGGGTGATAGATCGATATCTACATATGGGTCGGGGTCATTTGTTAAGATATTATATGCCTTTGCTGAATCGCCCCCGGTATGAAACAGGGGGATGAAAGGAAGGTTATATTCGCGGGCATATTCAAAGATCTCGAACGTTCCCCCTTTGCCGCCTATTGAAATTACCACGAACGCCTTTTCCCTGCTAACATCTTTCGAATCTTCGGGTGAAACTGTTTGTATCATTCCTTTTTTGAAATCCGCTTTATGGCCGGTTTCAACAAATTGAATTAAATAATCTTTATTATCAACATCGGTGATTGATTCCAGCGTATTATAATATGCTTCTGCGGCCAGGTAATCTACTCCCGGCCAGCCACCGGTTATAAGACCATAACCCTGTTCGGCAAGAAATTGTCCAACAGCTTTGGCTGTACGCACTTCTTCTTCGGTAAGATCAAAACCGGTTCCTGCCACCCAGATCCATTTGTTGAGGAATTGCCAGCTTAGATCGATGAGCTGGGTTCTGTCTTGCGTGGTAACTTCAAAAAGTCTGGAGATATTTAAGCCCGGTATTTGCAATACATATAGCTCATGTTCCAGTTCTAATGACAATGAAACACTATTTAGTATAGTATTGAATACTACTTCTGCATTCCGGCCTAATATTCTTATGGTTTTACCTAAATGATTTTTGGCAAACCTGAATTCAACAGTTTGAAGCGGCTGCTGTTTTCCTGTAGCTATTGAAAAATTTTCATTCCCGTCAATTGTTGAATGAAGTGGAAGCGTTCGAAGCTTTCCGGTCAGGTAATTACGAATAGATCTGAATGTGATGTTTCCCTCTCCATTTACTGCGCTGCCGGCTAATCCGTGTATTAATTCCTTTGTGAGCATACCTCTTGATATCTCCGGTGCTTTATTTAACTCTTCATAGACGCCCTGTTCCCGGGCAATGTGCCCCATTGAAAAGGCAGATGTTTGGCCAACCCCGGCCAAAGGAAGTTTAAAAAGTGGTATAAGGCCTCGCGCTTCAATATTGTAGATCTTCTGTAGGTCGTAAAAGCAACAAAGGCCGTGAAAATAGGCGTTATCTCTAAGAGCTGTTATATAACTGTTGATATTTATACAAGAATTACGGAGCTGCGGTGTCCAGCCCGGTAGCAATAATAGCGGGCCGTCAGGAGCTTCTAACCCCAATCCTGCAAAATACAACAGTAACAATCTTTGCCTGCTGCTCTGCCTATCCACACCCGATGTCAGTCTTATCAAAGCGTTGTCAATGCTTTCCTGGTTCATGTTTTCTCCAATGGAAGAGATCAATACATGAATATTCTCCGGTTTTCCATTTTCCTGCAGCACCCATTCCCGGAAATTCATTGCATCGTTTACAGCTCCTTCTGACACGGCAGGGTCTGAATATTCATAGTGATCAATTCCCACGATCAACGCATAGATCTCCGGTGACTCGGTTGTAGGCTGGTTAGCATTGGAACCATTCCGTTGCCAGCTTACCTTTGTCTCCTCATTTACCCACGGCGCCGTGAATAGGTTATAGGTATTGGTGGAATAATTATAGGTGGATAGAATCTGTTTAAACGCATCTATGTTCTTCATAAGATCATACCCCTCGCCGATAAGGCTAAACATCTTTATTCCAAACTCGGCGGCGTTATGATCATCAACTATACCTTCAATACCAATGGAGAGTGCAACACCTAATTGAGCCGCATATTCAGCGAACAGATGCGACCTGCAGGTATTGGCAATAAACAGTTTTATGTTTTCCTGGTAATCGAACAGCTCTGCAAATTCAGGCAAGGTGAATTCACCATCTTGTAAATGAAAATTACCAGCTGAATCCCTGCCGGCATAATACACAAACTGGATCCTGTTGCGATAGTCTTTATTTTTAAGTGTGGATATCAATGTCTGCCGGTCGCAATCAATTAATATTTCCCATTTCGCCATTAACCCACTTCCCTCGAGATGTTTTATTATGACCTCCCTTTCACGTTGCAGATTCTCCAGTTCATTGGTTGGGTCAGAAAAGATCAGCAGGAAAACAGGCTGCTCGTTTCGCTCATCGCTCATGACCTGATCGATCAATAATTGCACTTTATCGCCCTCTAATTCGAGGATATATTCCTGTTTGGTCATATCCTTTGAAAGTCCGCGGTCCTTAGTGTATTCAGCAAGGGCCATCGCCGTCTTCTTATTCCAACTGCCGGTAGACCGCTCATCCAGGTAGCTATGAAATCGTAAAAGGTCCTGTAATTCTGCGGTAGGGTGTTTGCCGTGTAAGAAAAAACGGTTATAAGTTTCGGAATTGCACAGTAAACGCGGTGTTTTTTTAATCCAGAAATCTTCTCTTTCACGAATAAAACAAAGTTCGTATTGACGAAACGCGTTTATAAATACCGACCTGTTTGAAAACCAGGTTTTATTTTTTTGTAATGAAAGTACAAGCGCAAATGTAAATGCGCAATATTGTCTATCGTCTACCTGATAAGGTAAATAAATCGCCTCCTGTTCAAAGTCACACGCAGCAAAAAGAATATTGCCCGGTTTTGAATTATCAATCCAATAGGGGGTAGCTGCATGATCAACCTGTGCAAAGATAGTCACGGAACTGCCTCTGGCGGCATTAGCGGCATTTCCTATTTCGCTGTCATGCAGCCAGTCATATTGCCCTCCCTCCATATCCGAATCGTAACAGGCTACATGACAGTGAACATCGGCCCGTATGGCATCAGAAGCAATATAAAATAAAAGGTCATCATTGGGCGTGGCTGTAGTGGCCATCCTTTGCCAGTTTTCTAAAATTGCTTTATGTGTTGCATTCTCTCCGGTAAGAACGGTTAAATCCAGCGCAGTTGATGGCGTCAACTCCCGCAACAGGTCCGCAAACAGCAAAGCACTGTTTACATATTCATCGTTATTTCTGCCGTCCAACTTTTCATTCACCCCCACCACCAACGCTCTCAATTTCCTGTCACTAAAGGCATTCAACTGCGTTATCATACCTTTCGAGATCTCTATTTCTATCCCGGTTTTGGTATCGTTGAACAATTCATACAAATCCTGCCGCGCATTCAGTCTTTCAATAAATCCCTTATTGTTTTGTTCTATCAATGCTTTCCAGGCATGCATCCAGTCAAGCTGTTTCTGCTCACTGTCGGTCAGGTGGAAAGCACTATCGAGCCGCGTTAGCCGGTTCCTGGTTTTGATGAACAGATCGATGGTGTGCAGCAACTCCGTTTCCCTGAATGGCGGCGTGGATGCCGTTCTGAGTTTATTGAACAATCGTTCCGTAACCGCGGTAGGATTGTAATACGATACCGCTTCCATCGTCTGCGTTTCTATATACTCAGCGCCCCAGCGTTTGCCGGCCGGGTTCGGCAACAGGTGGTAGTCTTCTACAAACTTGGCGATCTCATTAAGATCGCGCACCTGTCTTTTTTTCCATAATTCCGTTGTGCCTTCTTTTTTCAGCCATTCCAGGAAAGCCATCCTGATATCATGATCCATTTCATATAATTCATACCCAACCTCCCGGCACAAAGGCGAAAGCAGCAGGTCGCTGACCGCCACCCGGTGTATGGATACAGGTGCGCCATTCCATTTGTACCGGTTGAAATTCTGCCACAGCTTATACAACAGGTCGGGGGTAATAAACGCCGGCACCGCGGCATAAGCTGCCAGCAGGAAATGCCCAAGCCGGTACTCATTGTAGAAATTTTCTACAAAGCGTTTATAGAACCAGTGTAGTTTTGACCCGTTCACTTCCGAAAGGGCTGCAGCCGGGAATGGAAATGGAAAAGGATTCACGAATCGTTTTTTTGAAATTTATGTGTGTGCTTTAAGATCGTTCTCATGGTATCCTGGAAATGGTATGTGTCATGATCGAGGATGGGCGCCATCAGCATCACCTTGTCTTTGATCTGCATGGCAGCCGTGTTATTCCACCGGTGGGCCGGCATCGGGTTCAACCAGATGGTGTGGGCGCAATACGTGCTAAGGTCTTCGAGGAAATCATTGGTAATAGCTACCCTTGTATCCACCCGCTTCGTGTCGGTATTACCGCGGGCCGCCCCGGCATCGCTGATCACAATGGCCATTGTAAAATTGCGGTTGGCCGTCACCAGCGCCTCCTTCAACTTCACCTGTTTTGTAAGGTTGGGCTGGCGGTACACATACCCGATAGGATAGTTTTGAAAATAAAACACCGGCGCGCGCGGATGCCCGCCTTCTGAACGCGCGGTTTGTATCAGCCGGTTCGTGAGCTCATGAAAGGGCGTCATCGATCCGCGGTAATCGGCAAAAATGATCAGCGTATCCAACCGGTTCTGAAAACCCTGTAAATATTTTGCTTCCAGGAAAAGACCGCCATCCCTGGCGATCTGCTCTATGGTGGCCTCGATATCGATATTTTCAGGCCGGTTGCTTTTTTCCTTAAGCCGCAGGAACTGCCATCCTTTGATCATCTGCCTGCGCGTTACCGGAAAATACTCATCGGTATGCAAATAATTCGAGCTTACTAATGAATAAGGTTCCGTTAACTGCGCCGGGGCCGCCGGCGGCTGATAATATTTCGTTCCGCCCGAAGTTGATTCCGGGGGCTCCTCCATTAGTTTTTCACTGCCTGAAAGATCATCGCTGTCATTATTGTTTTCCGGCCTTTTTGTTTCTTCAGCGCCCGTTTCTTTTTTCGCCTTGTTGCTGTCGTCCCTGTTACTTTCCGGTCTGTCTGCTAACGGCTGCTTTACCTGGAAATATGATCGCAGCAATTCCTTCTCCCTGACAATGGCCGAATCGAGCAGTTCATCGAAACGGGGTTCATCGCGGAGGTCCTGCAGGTACAGGTACTTTATAAATTTTTTCAGGTGTGTCCATTCCTCATCATAGATGATCACCGGTTGATAATCCTTATGCGCCGATGCAGTGGAGCTATCAAGCAGGGCCTGCATGAACAGGCGGTATTTATCGATCCAGCGCTCATAACTGAGGAACTTTTCGATATCATGGAAAAAATGCCATAATGGAAGCCGTTCGAACTCCATAGGTGTTACTTTATATCGAAGTCTTTAATGATTCTTCACGCTGGGTAACCGATGCATATGTTTTTAACAGCGCCTGGTAATAAAAAGGTAGTTTTTCCAGTCCTTCCTTTACAAAGGCTTCGTCGAGGCCCCGGTCTTTGTTTGCTTTGAATCCATTCACCCAGTTCTGCAATTCTTTTGATCTTGTGTTGCCGGGGTTCTCCAGGTCATACAGGAAACCCCGCAGCCAGTCGAGCAGTTCGCTAGTGGAGATGCGTTTGTTATCGGCTGGATTGGTGTCGATATCCCTCTTCAGCCGGGTGAACCGTTCAATCAGTTTGTCGACAAACGTTTCGTCGGGCTTCAGCGCATCCGTTGATCTTACAATGGCTCTTTGCGTGGTGAGTAAACCCGGCAGGTGAGCATTGATGATCTCCTTTAGCTGTTTATCGTCGGGGAATTTGATGTACATAAAAAGGCAACGCCGTAAAAACGCTTCCGGTAATTCTCTTTCATCGTTGCTGGTAATAAAGATAAGCGGCGGATAACGCGTTTCAATGACCTCACCGGTTTCCGAATCGGGAATGGTGAATCTTCGTTCGTCCAGCTCCAGCAGCAGGTCGTTCGGGAAATCTATATCGGCTTTATCTATTTCATCGATCAGTAAGATCGACGGCGCTTCCTGCGTAGAAGTAAGAAAGGCAAGCCCCATGGGCCCAAAAGTGCGGTAGCTGCTTTTTTCTTTTGCATTTCCCAGCTGCGAATCGCGCAGCCGCCCAACATGGTCGAACGAATACAACCCGTCAACCGCTTTGGAGGTGGACTTTACCTGCCATTCAAAAAAATGATCTTTATAATCATTCCCATACCATTCATAGGCTACCGACCGCGCCAGCTGCGTTTTGCCGCTTCCCGGTTCGCCTTTTATGAGAACGGGCCGTTGCAGGATCTGGGCAAGCCGAACCAGTTCTTTTATATCTTCGGAAGGGATATACGGTGGTACAGGCCTGCCTTTCCTGGTGCGGCCGCTCTTAACAAATTTCCCCGACCGCGTATCCGCATCATACTTAAATTCCGACTCGGGCAGTTCGGGCTCTACGGTACGCAACAGCTCTTTCTGAACGTCGTTGCCCTTTTCATCGGTAATGGAAATAAAGCCGGCCGAGAACCTCGATGTAGAACCCGGCACATTGGGGTTGGGCTGTGGATATGGCTTTGGAATGATAGTCATTAGATGATCGATTTTGTAAAATCAAATAAATATTGGTTAAGCTGTGTTCTTTCAGTTTCTGAATACCTGCAATGCGCACATACATACCTGATAAAATCCTCGTAGTGGCAGTCGAAGTCCTCGCATTCGGGTCTTTCTACCATCGTCTTTACCACCCTGGGGTCTTTCAACGCCTGGATGAGTTTTGTCTGGTTCAACCGCGTAACCTGGTCAACCCAGTCGCTGATATGGTTGCTGGAGATGGGATCAACTATCGGCGTGGCAATAAGGTTGAATTTATCTTTATTGGTGACCTTGGTAAAGCGGTCGCGCAAATAGGCTTCGCTGTTGTCTCTTTCGTCTGAAAAGAAGATGAACATTTTTCCGAGCGCTTTTTTTTCTTCTTCACTTAACTGTTTCACCTTATGAAGGAACAGCGCGCTGAACTCTTCGCAGAATTCCTGAATGCGGTCGAACTTTTCTTTTCCGCCCACGGTAAAATAGATCCAGAGGATCACATGCCGTTTACCGGCATACCGTTCATCGCCGCTCATCAGTTTTTCGAAGTACCAGTCGTGGATAATCGATTTGTCGATGGGCGGACCGTCGGTATCGCGTTTGATCTGGTTGTACAATGTTTTCCAGATATCGCCTTCCGTTGTTTCGATCTTAATGGGGTCGAGCATCAGGTGAAGTTCGGGCCGGTCAAAATTCAAACCCCGGCCGGGCCGCGACAGCCAGCGGAAAAGCACTTTCCAGCCAACTTTTTGAACGTTCAGTGAATAGCCCTGGGTAATGATGATATTTAAACTGTTCAGCGCGTTTTTGTAATCCTTTCCCATGATCGACCGGTAATCTTCAAAATCGAGGTGCTCTATAAATGATTCCTTCAGGTCTTCGATCTTTGGTTTATCTTTTTCTTTTCTTTCAAATATAAAAGCCCGCTGGCCATATACGCCCGGGATCTGCACGTACCTGATCTTTTGTGTTTCGTCGCCCTTGTTCATCGATAACTCAAACTTCGCCCTTATGGGGCCTTCGGCAAACGCTAAATAAGGGTTCGTGTTCTCTTCCAGGTACTGGTGGAACGCGTTGGCAAAACCGCTGCCCCGGCCGCTGATGCCATCATCTGCTACCTGCTGATCTGAAGTGGAGGTCAGTAAAAAACGCGAAAAATCACCGCTTACACTGGTTGCTGTTCCCAGGGCCGACAAGCCTGAATAGCATGCATCCAGCACCAGCAGAAGATCGCGGCACTTGCGTTTGTCGGGATACTTATCGAACTGGCTGTAGATTTCATGTATGTTCAACCATGTACCTCTTTTATTCTGACTATCTGCACAAACCAGGTAATATTGATCGTTGCTTCCCTTTACCCCATGCCCTGCAAAATAGATCAGTAAGGCATCGTCAGGGCCTATCTTTTCATAGATATGCTCTACTGTTTCAATGATAGCCGTTTTGGTAGCAGCTTCGTTATACAGGCAGTTGGTAAGGTAATCCTGCGTATCGGTGTAAACGGGGATCACTTCTTCATGCCTGTCATAAGAAGGGTTTGTTGTTCTGAGGTCGGTGTTCGCGGTCTTATTAAAATTATAATCTTCAACCAGGAGCTTTACGATGCGGTTGGCATCCGTTACCGGATTGGCCAGCCGGTCAAATCCATTGCCGTAATTATCGATCGCAATGGCCAGTAGATAGTATTTCCGCAAAGGCGCTGCGCCGCCACCGTTACGGCTCAGGTCATATTGAAAGGGTGTCGATATCATTTATTAAACGTTCAGATCAGATTTCAATTTCAGTGTGATATGGTCAACAACATCACGGCTTAATGCCGGTGAACTGGTCATTACAACACATTTAACGATAGTAAATCAGAGGATGAAAGGGCGCCTGGAACAAGGCGGGTTGGCATAGGACACATTGATACAGTTGAAATTAAGGCTTTTTTTCATCACGAAAAAAAATTGGCAGGGAAGGCCAATGAGCAATGGGCAATACGCAATGGGCAATATGCAATGCCCAATATGCAATTGGCAATTGGCCGAATTTCGGGTTTTGCTATTATTCGCGGAGCTGCAATGGGTGTATTGCTTATTGCCTGACGGTCATCAGTTTTTTGCATGCGACCTGCGGATTTGTCGTCACCAGTAACATTGCCGGTACTACTCTGGCATGACTATCTGGTTGACACCTGTGCAAAGGTGTTATACCGCTTTGCCGGTCTGAAAACGTGGTGATGGTTAAATATGTGTGGGCTTAGATCTTCAATCTGCCTTGTTATATCAAATGTCGCATGTTCTCCCTTGTCGTCGCCCCAATTATAAGTACCATACTGGAACAGCAGCATGTCATTTTCAACCTCAGAATAATCGACATCTTTTACTTGAATTGAAGTATATAACTTATGCGAAAGTTCAATAACCGAATCAACACTTAACCTACCTGTAATGCTAATAAATTTCAGGATCTCATCATTATATGCCTTATAAACTTCGAACGGGGCCAGCTTAATACTCAAGGATGATCTGTTTTTATAAATATAGTCTAATAAATTAGGATTGTGCCTTTGCGATACTTTGCAATTGGCAGTCGCCAACAAGGCAATTCTCTCAATACTTTATCTACCTGTTATAATTTGGCCGTCGGCAACGGCCAAATTATTTTGAACCTAATTGGGCCTTCAGTAACGGTATACCCGCACTTCTTTTATAGTATTTGCAGAAATGATCGGGATAAAATCGCTGTTGGCGGGCAAGGTGGTAGACGAAGTAATGAAAGGTACTTTAAGTGCTATGGAGTTGGTCAAACGCAGCTTTTTAAGTAATGAGGCCAAACAGAAATATCTGCAAATTCTGGACGACCGGCATCGGAGCTTGGGGTTGAAATGAAAACTTACGTAGTAATCATCCTCCCGCGGTTCCTGCATTCCCCCATTATTGCAATTTCTTAATCATCGCCACCGCGTCCTTGATTTTCAGTTTTATCTTATTGTTGAAGTCGTCCTGCGATTGCTTGTCGGGATACACGTCGGTGCTTACGCTGGCCATGGCCGCTTCTTCGAGGTTGGCGGTTAATGATTGCGGATTGCTGGTTTCTATTATTTCTACTGTATCTAAGATGGATCTGTATAAATAGATGCGCGGAACTACCGGCCGGGTATCGAACAGCATGGTAAATTCATAGCTCTTACTGTCATGGACAAGATATATACTTAAACCGGTCTTGTAGCCTTCATCACTTTCCGGTTCCTCTATATTGTCCTGTTCATAAAGCTCCATAATGATGCGGTTTTCCAACATGTTTTGCGTGTAGGCAAACAGGTGTTTTACTTTATTGTCATCTATGTAATAAACCGATCTGATCCCTTTCTGGGCCAATACATTTTTCATTTTGACAAGGCTTTTGTGAGTGCGCTGGTTTAATGCAATTTAAGCCGCTTTATTTATCGTATTTGCAATTTTTGAACCGTAGGAAACAATGATAGCTACGCATATACAATTGATTAAGTATCAGATATAACGGCAGCGAATAGATTACAATAAAATTGATCTATGTCAAGAAAATGTATTAAGTGTTTTATATATAGAAAATAGCACTAAATTGAGGCATAGGATAAGGTTTAATGGTTAATGGTATTAGTTAGTGCAGCCTCTCACCATCAGGGGGAGAGGCTATTTTTTTGTCCTGGAATCATTACCTTGCCCAGTTAAAAAGTAAACAGAAATTATCAATAATATGTAAGGCGCTGGATCGGGCGCCTTTTTTCGTGCGGTAAATTAAATGGCAGGCTGCTTAACTTTCAGGTTTTCCTTTACGGCCTGCTCTACATTGCAAATAAAAACATCGTCGTGATCTTTAAATTGCCGGAATCCGCATCGTTGCCAGAAAGCCGGCCAATACCGCCCAGGCATTGCTTCTGTCGTCTGTCACCGACGACTGTACGCCATTGTTGTTGTGAAAAACGTAAGCGCTGGCAGCGCTGTTCCAGAAGTAGGCATTGAAGTGCGATTTCACATTGTTCTGCAGATTTTGATAATATTGTCCCGGGCATTGGCGATGGTAAAGAACAGGGTCAGCAGCGGCAATAGCATCGCTGCCTTTACATTGGATAAGGTATTTGTTTTGAACATAGTATAAGGTTTATCGTTGGCTTTTGCCAACTATTTTATGTTCATGGAAGTTAACTGTTTAGCAGGATCGTTTTTTCAGGCGGGCGGAATTTTTCTATCCATTCACCTCCCCATCAACTTACTCTTCACAACCACCTCTATCACTTCATCGCGCAGGTTCCGGCTAATGGGAATGTTATGCTGTTGAATGCGGATATCGTTGCCATCGATGCTGTCGATCTTTGCAATAGCCACCAGGTAAGATTTGTGCACCCTTAAAAATTGTCCATTGTCGAGGTAGGTTTCCACGGTTTTCAGTGGCAGCAGCGTCATGAATTTAGTATGGCCGGTATAGATCATTACATAATTCTGCAATGCCTGCACAAACAAAATTTCCCCGATCTGGATCTTCTCATACTTGTTTTCACATTTGATAAATACATAATCCGGTGCGGGCGTTACCGCGCTTTCGATCTTTTGATTCTTTAATATATAGTAGTCTTTTGCTTTGTTGGTAGCTTTTACAAACCGGGTAAAGGTGATCGGTTTTAACAGGTAATCTATTACGTCTAACTGAAAACCTTCAATGGCATAATCGGAATAAGCGGTGGTGAGAATGACCATGGGCAGACTGGTCCTTATTTTCAAAAAATCGAGGCCCGTCATGAACGGCATCTGGATGTCGAGGAAAATAAGGTCAACGGGTTGGCTTTCCAGCAGGTTGTTCAGTTCAAGCGGGTTTTGGGCAACAGCCACCAGCTCGAGGTAATCGATCACCCCCACATACTTTGCCAACCCTTCCGCAGAGAGGGGTTCGTCATCCGTTATGATACATTTCAGTTTCATGCCAAATCAATTTTCAATGCTACTTTAAAACTGGAAGGTTCCTGTCCGATACAGAGCTCATGTTTACCCGGGTATACCAGGTTCAACCGGCGCCGCACATTCGCAAGGCCGATCCCCGATACAGCCGGCAGATCGTCTACGCCTCCATTTATGCTGTTCTCTATATTCATTACCAGCATCCGTTGGTCTGTTACAGACAGATGCATTTTGATAAAGTGTTGTCTTGTTCTGCCTTTCGACAAATGTTTGAATGCATTCTCTACAAAGGGAAGCAGCATAAAAGGGGCAATATAACTATTATGCACCGTTGAATGATTGATCTCGAAAGAAAGATCCGTTTGGTTTTCATGCAGCCGGAGCGATTCCAGTTCAATAAAATTTTCGAGGAACGTGAGCTCTTTGTTCAATGGAATTTCCTTTTCGTTACACTCATACAACTGGTAACGAAGCATTTCAGAAAACGAGGCCAGTGATTCCGATGCCAGGTCGGGGTTTTTGTGAATGAGCACAAAGATCGAATTGATGGTATTGAACAGGAAGTGCGGATTGATCTGTGATTTCAGGTATTTCAATTCCGTTTCCAGGTTTTCTTTTTCCAGCACCAGTCTTTTCTTTTCTGTGTTCAGCCAGTTCTTGCCCAGTTTTACGCTCATGGCCAGTGTCATGGCTGCGGCGGTCGATGGCAAACACATGATTGAAAATATGGTCAGAAACTGATCGGGGCGTTTCCCGAATAATTCGGTGAATGTTTTGTGTGAGGTATATGCGTTTAAATAATAACCCAGCGTAATGAGTGCGGCGCAAACCAGTACGGTGATTATTACAAGAAAGATATAGGTTTTGTACCGGCCGGGATAGAGAAACTTCGGAATGAGGTAATAGAGATTGAAATAAGCGCCGGCCGCCTGGAAAATAATATACCCGATGAATTTTACCGGCGTCTCATTCTGGAACAGGTAAAAGAACATGTCTTTAAAACTACCTACATTCAGGAACATCCACAGTAGATGATAGGCGATCCAGAAAGGAATGTGGTACAGTCGGTATTTGATTATCCAGTTGCGCATAAAATTGAATCTGTCCTTTGCTCCCTGAAAATAACCGGAAAATGGATCAAAGTGCACCTGAAATTGATGTTCTGTAAAAATGGGGTGACGAATGGGAGGGGCGCCCGTTATTACAGATCGTCATGCTGCCGGTACAGGTGGTCAATTACCCGGTGTAGAGCAGAAAAAGAGGGTTTTATTTGGGAAATACCAACCATGAAGCATTTCCTGATGATCATATTCGTTTTTGACGTAACATCCGCCGCGGCGCAGTTGAGCGGCAAAGCAGACACCAGTAAAGGCAAGCGGGTAGCAGTAATGGGCGAAGTAGTGGTGACGGCTAAACAGGAGTTGATAAAGCATACGCCCGGCGGTAAGGTCTTCAATGTACAGGCCAGCCTTTTAACAAAAGGAAGCAATGCCCTGCAGGTGCTGGAGCGGTTACCGGGTATAATGACCGACAGAAGAAATAATCAATTCAGCCTGAACGGGCAGGCGGGTGTTACGGTGTTATTCAACGGAAGAAGAGTAAACCTTTCGATGGAAGAATTAATGAATTTACTGGAGAGCACGGTGGCGGATAATATCGATAGAATTGAACTTATCACCGCGCCGGATGCCAAATACGATGCGGACGGAAGCGGCGGCATCATCAATATCATATTTAAGAAAAGCGAACAGGAAGGCACCAGGGTGAATACTTCGGCTACTGCAGGGTATGGGTATCGCGGCAAAGCAGTTACGTCGGTTGCGGTATCGCATGGCTTTAAAAATGCCAGTTTGTATGGTTCTTATTCCTGGCTGCACGATGGCGTTCGGTCGGGATTTATGGGAAGTGGAACCAATGAAGACCTGCTCTATGATGGAAGTGCTTTTGCCATCTTTTCCGGCATCTCGCGCCGGTTCCAGCATACGCATAATGTGAGGTTGGCCGGGGATGTACGGGCTGGTGCCAAAACCACGGTTGGCGCAGACCTGGCATTCTCGGCGAACAAAAGCGATAACCTCACGAATACCGGTGATACCTGGGAATATGATAGCGGTGATTACCTGCGGTATGCGGCGCTTTCGGAAGGGAATAACCGGCGGCACAATCTTAACGCTTCCGTTTATACGAAGCATAAGCTTTCGGCTAATTCGCAATTGAATTTCGATGCCAGCTATCTCTACTATGATAACGATAACCCGGCAATAATAAACGGACAATATTTTGACCGGGACGGAAATCTTACTGTGCCGGGCAATCCAAATTTTACCAGCGGCAACCGGGGTGAGAGTTTTTCCGGTATAGAAGCGTTGACCTTTACAGTGGACCTAACCAACAAATGGGGGAAAAAAGTGGAAGCTGAATTTGGCGGCAAAGGCAGTATGGCGGAAAACAGCAACGACAGCAGGGTAGAGCGGCTGGTGAACGGTCAATGGGTGATAGATCCGCGGTCGCAGTCGGTAGTGAACAGCAATGAAATTATAGGCGCATTATATAGCCAGTTCCGGTATTTATTGAATGCGAAAGCAAGCGTACAAATCGGTTTGCGATATGAATACTGGCGCCGGGAGATAGACCAGTACAAGGAGCCATTTGTTATTGGAAAACTCTTTCCTAATGTTTTATATAAGCAGACATTCACCAATGGCAGTACCCTGTCGGTAGGCTATAACCGCCGGGTGAGCCGGCCGGCGTATACCGACCTGGTGTCGAATCTTTTTTACAATGACCCTACGTTTGTGTTTTCCGGGAATCCCTTACTGAAACCCACCATCTCAAACATTGTTAAAGCCGAATTCAACCGGCAGCGGCTGAACGTTTCCCTGTCGTACCAGGATGACCGGCACCCGGTGTTACGTTACCAGATCACGAGCAATGACACGAAGGAAATAGGGATCTCTTCTCCCCAAAACCTCGACTATCAAAAGAATGTCAACCTGGCCGTTAATTATTCCCTGCAGCCGGTCCGTTGGTGGAAAATAGCAGCGGGCAGTACTACCGCGCTGCGCCATTACAGGGTGAGTTACAGTTTACAACCTGCGGAAAAAACATTTGTGTTCCAGCGCCTGAATGGTAATCAGCAATTTCAATTGCCGTGGGGGATGGAGGCGGAGTTGAACGGCTGGTATAATTTTCGTTTCTATGAAGGCACCAATATCATCAATGGATTTGGGGTAGTTAATTTTGCGCTGGCTAAAAAACTGAAGAACGACAAAGGCAGCTTTCAGCTGTCGCTGCCCGATCTGTTTCGCTCTTTCCGGGTGCACACACATATTGGCGGCATGACCGCTATTGCATTTAACATCGATACGCACGCTACGTGGCGGGATGAAACCGCCTTTTACCGTGTAATTAAGCTAACTTATACCCGAAGTTTCGGTAAAAGCAGTATCCGAACGGCCACCAGGAACAGCAGGAGCGAGGAGGCTGAGCGGATCCAGTAGGATGTTGCTGTTTTCAGAGATTGGAATAGTAGTACTTATATTCAGACGCTGATTTTTTTACGCCATTGCTATAGCTTACACTATGACTTGATAACAATTTGTAGTTTGAGTGAAATGGCATTATAACAAGGTTCCCGCGCATAGTGGGATCATATGCTGAATGGGATTCAGAGCTGAGTTCCCACACGTTTTTCGACAGGTTCCAGTTGTAATAATTACTCGTGATCATATTATGCAGGCTGTCGTATACACATTCATGTTTTGATTTACTGGTCAGCTCTTTCGTTGTCCAGCTATAGTTTGTACTTATTTCCGCGGTCACATTGCCTGCCTTATCATATACATACGAATTGTTACCGGTTGTGAAATATGCAGCCGTTTTGGAATCGAAGAAGTAGTATTTTTCTTCTGTTCTTTTGCCGGAAGTATTATAAAGATATTCATGCTTTTGATTTTTCTCCCAGGTCTTGCTTTTCGCATCCCAGGTATGCTGAATACCGTTGATCTCGTGCCATTTCTGATTGAAATATATATCTTTTTTAAAATTGGGTTGCCAGTCTTTGGCTACCCGGTCCCAGAAATAAAAAACGCTATGCAAGACCTTGTTTTTATGATCGTATTGATATACATCCCTGTTATTTGGCCTCTTTTCCTGTGAACCGTATGACCAGCTGTAGGATGTTTTTTCGATCAAACTATCATGTTGATCATATTTGAATTCGACCATACTTCTTTCATTCCACTCATTAGTTTTCTCTTCTTCCCAACTATTATTTCTGCTATAACTAGTATAGGCAGCATATTTTCCCGTGTTTTTCAGATAGGAATATACGGTCTTACCTTTAAGGCGCCAGTCGAACATTTTATTTCTGAATTCATATTCGTATATAACGGTATCGCGGCCTAAGGCATCGTGCTCTTTTAAGTACTTAGTACCCCGCCATTCTTCTACTTTTTCATAGCCATTGTCATAGAGTATACTCTCTATCGGGGCATTTAAGGAATCGTACAAATAAAATGTTTTATCAATATGATTGACAACAGATTCCTGTCCCAGTTCTTTATAAAACAGGGTTTCGGTTTGGATGATACTATCTAACCTTTGTTTGGGGGCGGTAGTTACCTGTACTTTGAGAGATTTTACCTGCGCAAAGCTGCTGAATCCCATCAGCAGTGATAAATATAGTGTGCAATATTTCATAAGGTGGTACAAAGGTACACGAGAAAGGCAATAATCATAATATAGATGCGATATTTAAAATGGTAACTTCGAAAAATTGTGTGATTTATTATGAAAAGGCTCCTTTATGCAGCGGCAACAATTTACCGGCTCTATGAAAAACAGAGAACAGGGATACCCCATTTTAGAATGATAGCGACCGTGATATTCCTTTTGATGTTACACTTAACCCATATTGGATTGATATTCGATATTCCTTCCTATTGGGTGTTTCCGTGGAGTTCAGAAAGTACAAAAACTATTCAATGGTTGAATGGAGGTGTATATTTTGGGATCTTATTTATTATGGGCCATTTAGTATTCAACAGGAAAAAGATCGATGCTATAGAGGTGAGTGAAAAAAGCATCAACCGGGCAAAGATAGTGTTACCGGTATATTTTGTTTTGTCGATCCTGTTGATGGGTGTTTTATTGATTAAAAGGGCGATTGAAATGGGTAAGATACACTAGGAACATCGTTGATAATTACTACGAAACGGGGTTTTACAGAACGCCAGACTATGTGCCCCGGAAACCATCGTTTTGTAATCCCTGCAGTTTTTTCCGGCCGGCAATGAAATAAATGTTCGTGATTGCATCAGTGTGCGGGTTAATATCAAAGACCTGGCAACCTACCAGTTTGCCGCCCTTATAGAAAAGGGCTGCCGGCGAATTGTTCACGTCTTTAAATGCTATATCCAATTTATTCAGGTAGCGTTCATAAGAACGAACAAGCAGCTGCGCGACGGCGTTACTACCCACCGTAATTTCCACCGCCTTACCGGCTTTTCCGCCGCCGCCGGCGTGGGTTATAATATTGTCTGACAACATTTTTTCAAGCTTCTTCACATCCCCGCTTTTAATGACATCGACGTATTTGTGCAATAATTTTTTGGAGGTGCTGCCTGTATGGCTGCTGCCGCGTGACCGTATTGGATGAGAGGAGTGTGCCCGACGATACCTATGAAGAAGCGGCCAGGCATTTTACGGAAAAGGAACTGATAGACCTGACGATGGCCGTCGGATTTATTAATGTTGCCAATCGCCTTAATATCGCGTTTGAGACTCCTGTAGAAGACTATAATGTGGGGCAGGTGGTTGATAAATTAGCTCAAACTGCTTAATTGACGAGGTGATCATCAAAGTATAGAAGAAGGCCTCTGGAAATTTCGGGAGGCCTTTTGTTGCGTTGGGTGGTGGGTTGAAACGCGCGAAAAGATAGCTGCCAGCGTGAGTATAAAAGACCAGGAAATAGCCGGCTTTCGGGGGAATGTTACAGTTTTGGGGGATACTAAGTAACTGTGAGGGAGCGGTACAAAAATGCCTGTATACCGGTGTGTCTTTAGGGCTAAAACCAGTATACAAGAATTAATCAGAATCAATTTATTTTAAGAATCCTTAAAATCTTTCACTTTAATATAAAAAATTTATATTTTAAAGCATTAACCTGTCCGACTAATCTTTTACTGTCAACTAACCTAAACCCATGCCCCCTAAAATTGAAAAAGGTCTGCTAAGTCTTGCAAAGAAGGCTTTGGCGGTGATAACAGCGTCTGTAAGCTCATTACTTACAGCTAACGGTAGTCCAATAATAAGTGATGCTAATTTTAGCTCGGTTAAAGAAGAGGACATAGAGAAATTTCGGCTTAAAGTCTTAAAACCGCAATTGGTCTTAAAGCAAAATCCGAATAATTTATCGGAGCCTTTTCTGTCAATGCATACGTCTCATCGATCACATAGTTCCCACAGGTCCCACAGTTCTCACGTTTCATCATCTTCTTCGCGCCATTATTCGCATGCTTCGCATTCATCCCATGCTTCGCACTATTCATCTGTTCCGTCTTATTCTCCCAGCAATTCTGTGCCATACACAGCTCCATCAACTACAAGTTCAGGATCTTATGACAGGAATACTGTGGTTTCCAGCAAACAATCGACATCCGCAGTTCCATACAGAACACTTGATGTAGGTTGTGAAGGAAAGGATGTAGAAGCCCTCCAGGTGTTATTGGGGAAGTTAAAGTATGATGTTTTTCCTTCTGGTTATTACACTCAAAAGACAAGGCTGGCAGTACTTCAGTATCAAAAAGACAACAAACTTACAGCAGATGGAAAGGTATATATCAGTACGTATAAGATGATTCAGAGAAAGGTCTCAGCCTCTACATTTCCGAACAGAGTTTTAGAAGTAGGCTGTGAAGGAAAGGATGTCGATTCTGTCCAGGTTTTATTAAGGAAGCTCAAGTATGATGTTTACCCTACGGGTTACTTCACTGAAATGACAAAACAGGCTGTAGTTCAGTTTCAAAAAGACAATCAACTTACGCAGGATGGAAAGGTAGACGTCAGAACGTTTGAGTTAATTCAAAAAAAATACAATGAACTACGATTTAAATAACGGATCGCTTATAATAAAGGTTGACAAAAATATTTATTCTGAGGATGTGTTGTATAAGTGCTTATACTGGTATACCAACAAATACACTGTTTTCATTGAAACTAAGGATGATCACTACTATTCTGTATCAATTAAATTAGCCAATGATTTAAGTGTTAACGAAGAAACTGCAAAGCAATTAAATGAGCAGATATTACGCGATCTGATTGATTTTAAACTTCGGGATATCATAACCAAGGAAACTCAAACAGTGCGTGAGTTAATTGTGGCAAAAGCATTTGCAAATTTTCAGATTGATCCTCAGTATGATTTCGATATTTCTGATCCGGTAGGGTTTAATCCAGACAATGTATGAATAATCCGTTGAAACCAGCCTTAGACAAAAAAACAAGAAAATTTAAGGAATACAATTCCTACAACCTCCAGTCAAATAATTATTATTTACTTCCATTCCGGTTCATTCGGTTGGATGAGCAAAATGAACTATTAGTTAATGAAGTGGGAGACTTTTTAATAGTTTCTTCGGGGACGGTTGAAAGGATCGTTAACAAAAAGTTAGATAAAATATCAGACGAAGAGCTGTACGCAGATTTAATTGCAGCTTTTTTTATTAGCGAAACTCCGATACCAGCACTTTTAGACGTTATATCTACCAGGTATAGAACTAAAAAGTCGTTTCTGGACCATTTTACAGCGCTGCACATTTTCGTTATTTCTTTGCGTTGTGAGCATACATGCCATTATTGCCAGGTATCCAGGGTTAGTGAGAATAAAAAAGCCTTTGATATGCAACGGCACCATATTGACAAAGGCATTGACTTAATGATGAAGTCTCCCAATCCGCACATAACTATGGAGTTTCAGGGTGGTGAGGCGTTGCTTGCTTTTGAAAACATAACGTATGCGGTAATACAGGCTAAAGAAAAGGCCATGTTATTGAATAAAAAGATTTCATTTGTTATTTGTACAAATTTAGCTGTTATAACAGATGAAATGCTCAAGTTTTGTAAGGAACATGAGATCCTCATCTCCAGTTCTCTGGATGGACCTTCATTTATTCATAACAAAAACCGTCATCGGAATGGAAACAATAGCTATGAGTTAGCCGTAAAAGGTATAGAAGA
Organism: Niastella populi; assembly: GCF_002078015.1. GTDB lineage: Bacteria > Bacteroidota > Bacteroidia > Chitinophagales > Chitinophagaceae > Niastella > Niastella populi. The sequence continues at coordinate 33,319 of NZ_LWBP01000216.1, forward strand.
GTCGCGACAAGTATTGGGTTTTGACCGCGTATCTGCATTATTGACTACCACCAACTTGTCCTTACTATACCCACATGAGATCGTAGACGAATATTACAAGCTCGGATTTCGAAACATCTTTCTTCGGCCAATTAGTCCCTATGGTTTTGCAAATTATAACGAAAGAAAGAACCACTACAAAACGAGTGAATTTTTGGACTTCTATAAGAAAGCATTAGACAAAATAATTGAACTCAATTTAAGGGGGGAATTTTTCCGTGAAGATTACGCTGCTATAATTCTTAGAAAAATACTTACGCCTTTTCCGGTTGGTTATGTTGATTTACAATCTCCTGCAGGCATGATAAATAGTGTTATCGTATTTAATTATGATGGGAAAGTTTACGCCACCGATGAAGCACGAATGTTAGCTGAAACGAAAGATTATACGTTTGAACTTGGTTCATTAGACACACATAGTTATGAAGAATTGTTTTATGGGGATAAGGCAAGATTCTTTTCCGATGCCTGGACAAATGAAAGCTTGCCCGGGTGCTCAGAATGCGCTTTGCAATCATATTGTGGTGCAGATCCTGTTTTCAATTATGCGACACAGGGCACTTTTATTGGCCATAGGCCCACCAGTTCCTTTTGCGAACGAAATATGGCAATAATTAAACATTTATTCCTCTTAATGGAAAAAGATGCGAGAATAAAAACCATTTTTAGAACCTGGATAACAGGAAATAACTGATATGCTATTAAAAACAAGAGGTACCCCATTTCTTATTGAAAAGCCAATAGTGTCTTCTGTTACCCGAAATCCTTACGATGCCGGTTCTGGCCGTATTTTAATAGCTGAATACACATTGCCATCGGTTAGTATTGCTGACTTTCGCGCTATATTGACGGCACTTCCAATAAATACGCACCAGGTTGATAAACCTTCAGTTTATTCAGTTGGAACTTTTGATCATTTGGTGGAAGGCGATATCGTTGTGATAAACACCGATGGAACAATAAACACTTTATATCGTATCAATTCATATCAAAACTTTCTTCTTTTTACTGAGAGATGTAATAGTAATTGTTTGATGTGCTCACAACCTCCTAAAGATAGAGATGATACCGGTTATCTGTTTGATATATACAATCAATTAATTCCTTTAATTCCGAAGGATTGCATTGAACTTGGAATTACCGGCGGGGAGCCAACGCTTTTAGGCGCCCGGTATTTTTCGTTGCTGGAACAAATCAAATGCCATCTTCCCGATACGGAAATTCATTGTCTCACTAATGGACGGTCTTTCGCCTCTCGCCATTTCTCAGAACAATTGGAAAAATTAGATTTGCAACGGCTGATGCTTGGAATACCATTGTATTCTGATTATTACCAAATACATGATTATATCGTGCAGGCGCAAGGAGCTTTTTATCAAACTGTCGAGGGAATATACAATCTGGCATTAAGTAATCAACGCATAGAAGTAAGAATAGTGCTGCATAAGCAATCTCTTCCCCGCCTGGTAAAACTATCAAAATTTATCTATAAGAATCTTCCATTTGTTGAGCATATAGCGTTTATGGGGCTGGAGTTTCAGGGGTATACTCCGCACAACATTAACAATTTATGGATAGACCCCGCCATGTATATGAATGAGTTGGGAGAAGCTGTAGAGTATTTATCGCAAATGGGTATGAACGTTTCAATTTATAATTCTCAACTATGCGTTATGCCAAGGCATCTTTGGAAGTATAATAAGAAATCAATTTCCGACTGGAAGAATATTTACTTATCTAAATGTGAAAAATGCCAGATGATTGAGGCTTGTGGCGGCCTGTTTGCATCCTGTGAAAAGATGCATAGTGAATACATTACACCTTTTATGGAGAGGGTTGAGTTTTAGCACAAATTAACGTTTGACTATTTGTTGTACTTTAAATATTTAAACTTATTGAATTATGGAGCAAACACAATCAATAAAGGATCTTATAATTGATATCGATGAAAAAAAGGTATACCTCCCTGAATTTCAAAGGGATTTTGTTTGGGAAATATCTAAAACATACGATTTATTTGATTCATTAATAAAGGATATATTTATTGGCGCTATAATATTTGGCGTTCCTTCTTTTGATATTGCAATACGTGAAATCGATAATAGAAAAAAAATTGTCAAAGGCAAAAAAAGACCATCGCTTGGAGTTAGAACCATAACAAAAAGAGAGATAGAACAAATTAATAAGGTAGGAGGAAATTTCAGATTAATTTTGGATGGGCAGCAGAGAACTACATCAATATATAGAGCTTTAAAAGGCACCGATGAAGTTTGGTTCATAGCAAAAAATGAAGAGGAAATAGAAACTGGTAATTTCGAAAATGCAAAACTTGAAGCGCTACTTCATGAAATATCTGGTGAACAGGACGCTGAAAGGCTTTCTATTAAACTGTCTGACGTCTGGGATGTTGAAGAAAACGATTACGATGAAGATGAAATCAAAGAAAAGTTATTTTATGCCACAGATTATTATAAAAACTGTTGTGCTGACGAAGGATTTGACGTAAAAGCTGAATTCAAAAAGTTTCGCAACCTAAGAAAAAAAATTGCAGATTTATTCAAGTCTGAAAAGCTTCTTTCATACTATCTATTAGATATGAATCTTGAAAAATTTGTAGTGTTCTTTGAAAGAAGCAATACAAGAGGAGTGCAATTGAACTTTATTGACATTTTAGCAGCAAAACTTTATACCGGTAACTTCAATCTTAAAGAAAAGATAAAAGAGTTTGAAATCCAAAATTCGAACATTGTATTTATTCCCGAAATTATTGTAAGATCGATAGCATTTATAAAAAGCTCGCCAAAAGAGATCAACAGGAATTATATACTCACATCATTAAACGCTGGTGATTTTAAAGATTGGTGGGATAAAGTTTGTAAGCTGTATAAGGTGACAATTGATTTCTTGTATGAAAATAATTTCATAATATCTCAAGACTGGATGCCTTATGACAATATGATAATCCCTCTTATCAACTTCTTAAAGGAAATTGGTGGAGATTTTCATCAAATGAATACTGACCAGAAGCGATTTATCGAATATTGGTATTGGAATTCAGTTTTTTCACTTAGGTATTCAGGATCATCTAATGAAAGAATTATAGAAGATTCTAACATTTTAATTCAGATCGCAAAAGGTAAGAAAATAAATTCTGCAAGCTATTTCAATAAACTATCTAAAATACAGATTCTTTCAGCAGATGATATTTATTCATTTAATAAAAAGGCCAATGCTGTTTATAAAGGGATACTTAATTTGATAAATTATGAGAAATCCGGACTGATCAATTGGAATAATGATTCCAGGCTTTCATTGAATTCAACGTTGGAAGATCATCATATCTATCCAAAGAATTATTTAAGCCAGGCTTTGGGAACAGAAAGCGAAAAAGGTTTAATTGATTGTGTGGCAAACCGCACATTAATTCCGAAAATTCAAAACATTAAAATAAGTGACCAAACTCCCTCTGAGTATCTAAATGAGATCAGAAAAGTAAATCCTGAGATACAAAAATCTTTAGAAAACCATTTAATTACAAGGGAACTTTTGAATGGTGAATATGATAGAGAATTTAGCTTCTTTCTTGATTCGAGAGTAAATTCAATATTTGAGATTGTGAGCAGAAGATTGATACAACCTAAAGAGGCAATCCGTGAAAAGTTTTACGAAGAGATAAAGTATGAGGATACCGCAAATATTAACATATATTGCTCATATAAAGGAAATAAAGCTGAAGCAACATTCAATCCTGCAACAACGAAAATATTTTACAACGGGAAATTATATGATAGTCCAAGCGCCGCTGCACTAGCGGTAAAAATTGACAATGGGGCAACTGATAACCCATCTGAAAATGGTTGGACGTTTTGGAAATACATGGATGAGATCGGAATGGAAAAGAAAATTAATGATCTTAGAGCTGGCACCAAAATCACAAGTTTAACCACGTAAAGGGCTGGTTTTACTTTTCCGAAAGCCATTGCAAACAATACATAACACTAGTATATAAAGCGTATTAAATCCCATTTTGTAAAAACTGTTATCTTATGAAGGAACTACTAACTATTTTGTTATTTTCTGTTACATTTTCTTTTTGTTGCCAGGGACAAAATATGCCTGGGCCGGTATATTTCGATTGGGAAAAAAGCAATGCAGACAGATTTGTAAATAGCCCATGTTATAAGGTCCTAGGATTTAATCCACATAGTGATCCCATAGAACAGGAACGGAGATATACGGATTGTGAAAATGCAAGAAGGAATGAGAAGATCAGTAGCATTTCGATAGGTACCCTGAAAGTGGTGGGAGTAACTGCTTGTGTAATCTTAGGTTTAATTGGATTGGTGACGCCGAGAAGGCGTTATTATTAGTGACGTTACAGAATTAGCCATACCGGTAATAAACAATAAATCAATATGTCTTTCATGTTATTTTGGTAAAAATGTGTTGTTGGAAAATTATATTACGAAAAGACGCCTGGAACTGGCGTCGCAATGGATCAGCACCTATAACGGCAAAAGCCTCGTTCGCGGTTATGCACGTCATTTTTCCGTTGATCTTATTTGTGCCATAATCGAACTGCGCATGCTAGGGCATCATATTTCGGAGGAATACGAGTTGGCTAATAAATGTTCCATTGCTGACCGCCTCCTGCAAAAGAAGAAAAAGGGGAGGCTCGCGCAGCTATTTTCCCGGATGATTCAAGCGACGGAGAATTCGAATTTATTGCGGTTATACCAGCAACGGTGTACCCTACGGCATTCGGCAGGATTAGACAGATAGCCCGGATGAAGAGATCTTCGGTTGGTAATTATGAACATCAAAGGGCAGGAAACTTAGCCTTTCAGTGTCCTGGCACAAATCAGAAGTTTCTTCAGCCATCTTACTACTTGTGCGGTAGCGTGTTGGACGGCTTGTGCAATTACCTAAACCTCTTTTATTTAGAAGCAATGACCTACTTATATACAGCCCGGGCCAGATTTGATAAAGACAATGGTGAAGATGCTATTTCCTGGACCAGCTATATCCAATGAAGTAAGCTTACACAGTTGACTGAACTTGTTTCGGTAGATACGAGCTTAAATGAGATGGTGAATAGGCACCTATATGCATATTGGCTTGTGGTCGCATTGGTCGCCTGCGCCCATTTCGTACAGCCGTTTCAGTATTTTTTCATTGGTTCCGCCATATCTTAGTCCGCCTATACAGGAAACAGCAATGGCGTTGATCGCTCTTTCAATTTCCTCCTCCGTTTCCGGTTGTTTTTTAAAGTAGCAGTGGCCGTAGTCTGCCTGGGAATGGTCTATCAGGTCAGGTGCTTCTGCCTCTGGGGCGCCACAAGAAGTACAAACTCCACACTCTACATAAAAATCTCCCGGGGAATTTTCATATTGACGGTTGGGCATGTATGGTTGCATTTTTTTAAAAATAGCAAATTGGTGGGAATAAGGTAATATTTTTCCGTCATTTTGCATAAGAGAACGTTTTGAAAGGCTGTGGTAAGTAGCGGTTATTGGGGAAAATGTTACATTGAGGTTGGGTGGGGATAGAATTGTATCGCATTTCACTCCGCCCATCGCTAACGCCTTGTTGTAGTAGAGCATGCACAGGTGTCCAATTGTTATACGTTCCGTGGTATCCGCCGCCTCGTCTGATTCAAATAAAATATCAGCCGACATACCATGACACAGCCTGTATTTTATTAACTCGCATGGGAATAAGGAGTATGTGGATAGGAGCTATTGTCATTAGGTACATTAATGTGGGTTAATCCTGTTTAACTTTTATAAGTATAAGAATGGTGGTAACACAGAAGGAATGAAAATGAGATTTCATCCTAAAACAGATATAATAACTGTTCAGAATTAATCGATTGCCTGGGAGTTGAAAAAAGGGAGATAAGTCAGCCCGTTATTAAAAACGACAGGAAAAGAATTATCAGGCACACGATCACAATGGTAGAAAGATCGAAATCCATTTTTTCCTTGTATTTTGTATATCTGTCGTCCTTCATACAATAATTAATTTAACAATGATTGATAGAGATTTTACAGATTTCTAATCAGGGTGGCCTTTTACCGGGTAGGGAGGATTAATTGTAGGAGGTAAAGGTAGTGGAAATGGAGGATGTTGGAAAAATAAATCGCCATGTTGATTGGTGTGTTTGTTACACAAGTATGCAATCTCTTACTTTCTTTAAAATTATTTTTTCGCTTTCATTAACTTAATATATTTCGTTTTTGTTGCCCTGGCCCGATCGTAAGATTTTTGATACATAGTGATTAAGCCATCTTCCAAAACATTTTTAATTTCAATTCCAAAATACTCGTCGTAATCCCTTCTGTCTGGAATTTTTAATAGGGTGTTAGCTGGTTGAAGCAAATGTCTTAAATGAGTTAAGAGATGGTGTATTGTTGAAGAATTTTTTAATTATTTCCAGTCCTTTTGCCAGCTAAGCCGCAAGCAAATACAAATACAGCTGAAGGCTCAAGGTTCGCGAGCCATTTCAGGTTTGCCGTTTCACGTTTCACGTTAAAGCACTTCCTCAATAACATCATACACCTTTTGTAACTCCTCCTCCGTAATACAATACGGCGGCATGATATATACCGTATTACCCAACGGTCGCAGGTACACGCCATGCTCCAATGCTTTTCGGGTGATCTCCAGTCCAACCGCATTCAAATAGCCATCGCGGCCGGTTTCAATTTCAAAGGCCATAATGGTGCCGAGTGACCGAAGGTGCTTTATCTTTCCTGAAAATCGCGTATCAGCTTTCAGTTTTTCTATAAAATGTTTATGCTGTCTACTTATTCTATCGATGCCCGCCTGGCATTCGGGTCGCAGCAACAGGTCCATACTCGCGAGGGCTGCCGCGCAGCCGAGGGGATTCGCAGTAAAGGAATGCCCATGAAAAAATGTCTTCTGCCGGTCGTCATCTACATAGGCACTATGTATTTTGTCAGTACAAGCAGTAACGCCCAGCGCCATGGTGCCGCCGGTCAACCCCTTCGACAAACAAATAATATCCGCCTTTTCTTCTACATACATGCCCGCAAACAATTTTCCGGTTCTGCCAAAACCCGTCATCACCTCATCGGCTATACACAACACGCCATGTGCATGGCATGTCTTTAGTAACTCATTCAACGCGGCAGCTTCATACATATTCATGCCGCCCGCACCCTGTAACAACGGCTCATAAATTATACAGGCGATCTCATCCCACGGTCCGGCATATGATGCGGTACCCGCAACAGGCGGATCGATAAAGATCACTTCAAACAGTTTGTCGTGAAAGGCCAGGTTAAATACCCCGCGCTCGCTCAGGCTCATGGTGCCAAACGTATCGCCATGGTAGCTATGATTAAGCGCAAGGATCTTGTTTCTTTTTTTATCGCCTTTGTTCCACCAGTATTGCAGCGCCATCTTTATACCCACTTCTACCGCGGTGGAACCATTATCTGAATAAAATGCTTTTGCAAAATTCCCGGGCAGTATCTCCAGCAGCCGCTCGGCCAGCCGTACCGCCGGCTCATGCGTGAAGCCCGCAAAGATCACCTGCTCCAACATTTTCGCCTGTTCGTAGATCTTTTCGGCGATATAGGCATTGGCATGTCCATGGATGGTTACCCACCAGCTGCTGATGGCATCTATGTAGGCCTTGCCATCAGCAGCTATAATATAGGTTCCATCTCCCTTCACCACCGGTATTTGCACCGGCATCGATTTCTGTGGCGTATACGGGTGCCACACTACCTGTTTATCTCTTTCGATAAGTGATGTTGCCATAAGGAGGGCAAAGGTAGGGGGGAGCGACTTTTTTGGGAAAAAAGTTTCATTGGTATGGGGTAAAGCTTGTGTGGGCTTCGTTATTCAATACGGAATAGTAATTAGGAATTGGGAATCAGGGATTCGGACGCGGCGCAAGCGTCGGAAATAAACATAAAACTCGCGAGTCCATTCACGATTGCCGATTGCCGGTTCACGACATATAACCAACTAACTCAGTTAATCTGATCTAAATGAGAAAATTACTCCTGTTATTTGTGGCGGCATGGCTGTGCTGTAACGGGCTCGTTGCCCAGACCGGCGCGGGCAGCACCACTTCAAAAGTGCCTGTAAGCCGTAACCCCGAACCACTTATCACCGTGCTGAAAAAGATCCATCAGCTGTACAACATCAATTGTTTGTACGAAGAAAAGGTGGTGACTGGCAGGTACACACAGCTTACCCGGCAAATGCAGAAAGAAAAAGACCCCGAAAAATTATTACGCACCCTGCTGGCGCCGCTTGAGCTCGATGTGGTAAAACTCGACGACAAAAACTTCAGTATCATCTCTCTTCGTAAAACAACCGCTACCATTTTGCCGGCCGATAATCTGCCGCGCTCTTTACCCACAGCCAACATCGTTTCTCCCGCTGCTTCCTATACCAGTTACCAAACCGCTTCACCTGCTGCCGACACCATCATCAGGGGCCGCATTCTCGATGAAAAAGGCGAACCGCTGGCCGCCACCACTGTAATGATAAAGGGCACCAAACTCGGCACCACTACCGATAAATTCGGGATGTTCACCCTGAAGGTGCCGGCCAGTGCAAAAACGCTGGTGATAGATCACGTTGGTTATAAAAACACGGAAGTGCCCATAGACAGGAACAACGCTTTGACCATAAAAATGGCCCTGTTGAACAAGGCCATGGAAGATGTGATCGTTACGGGGCTCTATACCCGTAAAGTGGAAAGTTTTACCGGCGCCGCTACCGTTTTCTCCGGCACGCAACTGAAAACCATCGGTAACCAGAACGTGATCCAGAGCCTGAAAACGCTCGACCCGGCCTTCCTCGTCATCGATAACAATTTACTGGGTTCGAACCCCAACGCATTGCCCAACCTCGAGATCAGAGGTAAAACCAGTATCATCGGCATTCGCGATGGCAATACGCAGGACCCCAACCAGCCGCTGTTCATTCTCGATGGTTTCGAAACCAACCTGCGCACGGTAATGGACCTCGATATGAACCGCGTGGCCAGTGTCACCATTCTGAAAGACGCGGCTTCTACCGCCCTGTACGGTTCGCGCGCCTCGAACGGGGTAGTGGTCATTGAAACAAAACGTCCCAAAGTAGGCAAACTGAACCTGGCCTTCAATTATGATAATACCATCTCCATGCCCGACCTTACCGACTATAACCTGATGAACGCTGCTGAGAAGCTCGAGTTCGAACGGTTGTCGGGCAAATACACTTCGCTGCCTAACAATTTATTCAACCCCCAGATCCAGGTGGAGCTCGATCAGCAATACAATGCCAAACTGAACAATGTGCTGCGCGGCGTCAATACCTACTGGATGAGCGAACCTTTACGCGTGGGCATGAACAACAACTACTCGTTGTATGTTGATGGGGGCGACAAAAACGTCACCTATGGCCTCGGCGCCAAATACGGCAAAGTGAACGGGGTTATGAAGGGTTCGGGCCGTTCTATCGGCAACGCCAATATCGACCTCGCTTACCGGAATGCAAAATGGAATATTGCGAGCAAATTCTTTTTGTCGACCTATTCGGCCGATGAGTCGCCCTATGGTTCCTTCTCCGGTTTTTCAAGGGCCAATCCGTATTACGAGAAAACCAGTCTCAAATACCTGGAGCTCTCCGACAGCCAGGGCGGCCCCGATAACATAGCCATTAACCCCCTGTACGAGGCATCGCTTGGCAACACCAATAAAGAAAAACAGATCAGCCTGCGCGAACAACTGGTGATCAATTTTATGCCTACGCCTTCGCTGAAACTCGAAGCGCGGGGTGCGGTTACCAAAGACCAAACCGAAACCGAGATCTTCAGATCGCCTTTAAGCGCTTATTTCGATACGGTGTCTATTTACGAACGGGGTTCCTTCAAACATGCGCGGCTCGATTACTTTTTTTACGAAGGTTACCTGCAGGCCAGTTATGGTAAAATATTTAATTCGGTTCATGAACTGAACATTGTGCCCGGTTTCAAGATCGCCGGCAGAAAAACCACCAGCGATGAATATACCGTTGTTGGTTTTCCCGAGGGCGTGGTTACCTCGCCGGCATTCGGCTCTTCTTATCCCTCTACCGGCAAACCTTCCTATACAAGGGCCATCAACCGTGAGATGAGCGCTTTCTTCAACGCACATTATGGTTACCGGTCGAAATACCTGGCCGATTTCAATTACCGTAAGGACGGTTCTTCGGTCTTTGGTTCGAACCGCCGCTTTACCGATACCTGGACGGTAGGCCTGGCCTGGAACCTGCACAATGAGAACTTCTTCAAACAATATCCCTGGTTCAACCAGTTTAAACTAAGGGCCAGCATCGGCAATCCCGGTAACCAGAATTTCAGCGCTTATAATTCCTACACCACCTACGATTACATTCTCGGCGTAATAAATCAATACGGACAGGGAGCGTTGGTTGACCGCTACGGCAATCCCGATCTGCAATGGCAGCAAACGCTGGAGAAGAACATCGGCGCAGATATCAATATGTTCAAAAACCGCTTAAGCCTGCGGGTAAGTTATTACAATAAGGAAACCGACCCGCTGGTGGTAACGGTTGACAATGCCGCTTCAACCGGTGAAAGACAATATACTACCAATGTAGGCACACAAATAACGAAGGGGTTTGAATTTCAGGCGTCCACAACCGTTATCAGCAAGCCACAACAACGCATCTATTGGCGCTTCAATGTACAGGGCGCTACCATCAGGGCGAAATTCGACAATTTTGGCGCCGCCCTGGAATCGCTGAACAAACAAAACCAAAACAACAAGAACCTGCAACGGTATTACGATGGCCGCAGTCCCGACGACCTGTGGGCGGTGCACTCACTGGGCATAGACCCTGCCACCGGCAGGGAAGTATTTCTTACCAAAACCGGCGAGCCCAGCTTTACCTATAATTCGCGTGATGTGGTGGTGGTGGGCAATTCAAGACCCGATGTGATCGGCGTGGTGGGAACCAGTATCCAGTTCAAAGGCCTTACCGTAAACCTGAATATGCGGTACAGCCTCGGCGGCGATCAGTTCAATGAAGCGTTGTTCAATAAGGTGGAGAACATCACCACGCCGGGTTTGTTGAAGAACCAGGATAAACGTGCGCTGTACGACCGCTGGAGAAAAGCCGGCGATATTTCTTCTTTCAAAAGAATACAACTTAACGACGGCTGGGTAGCGCTTGGCCAGGGCGCCGCCGACCCAACGGAACCTTCTTCGCGTTTTGTACAAAAGAACAATTTCATTACCGGTGAATCGATCAATGTAAGCTACCAGTTCAATAACGAATGGGTATCGAAGTTAGGGTTGAGCAACCTGTCGGTAAGCGGGTATATGAACGATATTTTCCGCATTGCATCTATCAAAGATGAACGCGGCATCGATTACCCGTTTGCACGCAGCGTGTCATTTTCCCTGAGAGCGAACTTCTAACCAAAACAGCACCTAAAAAATGAAACAAGCATCATACATCATATTGATAGCGCTTTTTGCGGGACTGGGTTCCTGTAAAAAATTCCTCGATGTAAAACCGGAAGACAGTATACTGGAAGATGATCTGTACAGTAAAGAGACCGGTTTTCAGAGCGCCCTGAATGGCGTATACATGGGGCTTACCGACCCATCGCTGTACGGCGGATCGATGACCATGGAGATGGTAGAGATCCTGGCCCAACGGTATAATTGCCTCGGCACAAATCCCGGCAACAAGTACAATGCACTGGCTTCTTACGATTATGCCAACGCCAGGGTGGTGCCCCAACTGGCCAATACCTGGTTCAATATGTACGAGCTTATCGCCAACATAAACACCATGCTTCCTGAAATGGAAGAACGCAAGGCGGTATTCACCGGCATCAACTATGAACTGATGAAAGGGGAGGCGCTGGCATTGCGGGCTTTCCTGCATTACGATGTATTCAGGTTGTTCGGCGCCGTTTATAAAAATGATTCCGTTGTTTCAAAACGGGTGCCGTATTACACGGTGCGAACAAGTACGCCCGGAGAACTGCTTACCGGTAAAGAGGTGATTGAAAAAGTGCTGACCGACCTCGAAGAAGCAGAAAAATACCTTGAGAAAGCGGACCCCATTATTACCAATGGAAAGGCTGGGACGGGACCGGCCATCTTTACAACCGGCCGCCACCTGCGTATGAACTACTATGCGGTAAAACTGTTGCAGGCGCGGGTGCTGTTACACGCCAACAGGCATGAAGATGCGCTGGCTGCGGCGAAGGTGGTTATTGATAAACAGGCGGCCTGGTTCCCTTTTGTGACCATCGGCGAAGTGACCAATCCCAGGAATCCCGATCGCATCTTTTCGAATGAACTGGTTTTTGCGGTACAGCATTTTGGGATAGCCAATAGTTATGGAAGATATTTTATCCCGAACCTGCCCGACTCGGGTATTCTCGCCCCGGTGCAAACGAAACTCGATAAAGTGTATGAAGCCAGCACCAATGATTACCGGTATTTATCATACACATGGGCGATACCCAATGACGGCACCAAATCATTCAAATGTTTTTATAAATACGCACCCCCGGCCGATACGGCCGCGCGCCAGTTCAATATTCCTTTGATGCGCGTATCGGAAGCGTATTTTATCGCTGCCGAAGCGTCGACCCTTACCGCCGATAAATTCCAGTACCTGAATGCTATTCGGTCAGCGCGCAACCTCACAACGCCCCTGCCGCTCACCGCCAATTTCAGTACGGAGCTGAGAAAGGAATACCAGAAAGAGTTTTACGGGGAGGGACAATTGTTCTTTTATTACAAACGCAACTATACAACGGCCATAGAGAACGGAAGCGCTTCGGGAAACATTAGCATGAACAATGATAAATACGTGTTGCCGCTGCCCGATATAGAAACATCTGCCCGAAACTAAAAACTACCTGCAATGAAGAAATTAATATCTCATCTGTTTATAGCGGCAGGCGCCCTGCTGTTGTTTTCCTGCGAAAAAAAGTTAGCCACCTATTCGGGGGAGAACAATATTTATTTCAGCAATACATCCGATTCGGCGAAAATAACCTTCGCTTATGATAAGGAAGATAAAAAAGACAGTACGGTTCTGGTGCGGGTATATACAACCGGGCCGCTGGCCGATGTAGACCGACCATTCGAACTCACCATCATCGACAGCATTACCAATGCGCAGGCCGGTGTACACTACACGCTGCTGAATAATGAGCTGGTAGTAAAGGCCGGCCAGCCCTTTGTGAACCTGGCGTTCAAACTGAACCGGCTGCCCGAAATGATAACGACAACCTATTACATCAATATGGTGCTGGAACCGAATGATAATTTCACTACCAATTATACCTGGGAATGGGTGAACCTGAAGAACAGTACGGTGAAGCAGTTGATGCGGTACACCATCCGCTTTGATGATGTGCTGGCGCAGCCGAAAACCTGGCTGAGCAGTTCTTTTGGCACCTTCTCGCGTAAAAAACTAATTGCGCTTAGTGAATTCTTCGAAATAGAATTGCCCGTTTGGAATATAACCGGCGCCGGCGGTATTTCGGCTGTAATGATGATCACGTACGGAAAAGTATTCCAGCGTTACCTGAACGATGAGGCTGCCAATGGAAATATTATCCTCGATGAAGATGGAACGCCGATGAAAATGGGCCCCGGTTCACAATAGTTATCACCGCAAAAAATTACTGACATGCACCATCGTTTAAAATATATCTCCGTTTATATCCTGGGCGCGCTGTTTTGTATAACCGCAGCCGGCTGCTTTAAGGATAAAGGCAATTACGACTATACCGACATACACCAATTGTATATTGATTCATTTGGGAACAAGGCGGCCCTGTACCTCGATTCGCTGATCGTTAAACCAGCCTTCAACACCAATCTTGATAATAAAATATTAGACGACACGGGCCGCTGGTCGTACCTGTGGACCGCAGCCATTGTGAACCGCGTTGCGTCGAAAGGCGATGTGCCGCTGATCACATTGGGCCGGAACAAAGAGCTGCGCATAAAACTTACCATGCGCCCGGAGAAATATACGCTTTACCTGAAGGTAACCGATAATTATACCGGCAATATGTACAACATGCAATCCACCCTAACGGTAACCACCACCACGCATGAGGGCTGGCTGTTGTGGACCGATGTAAACAATACGGCGCGGCTTGATATGGTTTCCTTTATGCCGGCGCCGCTCACCGATACGTTTATCCTTACCGATCTGCTGAAAAATTACGGCGTACCGGCCATGCATGGGCCGCGGGATATTGCCTATACCCAGGCCAACCAGGGAAATTATGTATATGTTACTGCTGCCGATGGCGGGCACAAACTGGATGCGGATGTTTTTTACTGGCAGGCTTCCTACAACCTGAAATACGAATGCCTGTTCGATTATGGCGCCAATTTTTCGCCCAATTATGTACGCAATAGCGGATCGGGCGGTGGCGGTTACCTGTTGAACTATGGCAGCAATTTTTATTACCAGAACCAGATAACGGCTGCAGGTTATGGTATTCCGGTGAACCGGGTTGCTGGGGAAACGGCCGACTTTGATGCATCGCCACTTATTGGTAAAGCGATCAACTCTTCAAACCCCGGCATTTTATTCGACCGCGTTAAAAAGCGTTTCCTGCGAATGAATGATGGCGCCAGTACCTGTGTGGAACTGCCCGAGCCAACCAGCAATCCTTTGTTTAGTTATAAACCGAATATGGACCTGTTGTATATCACCACCAACCAGGCCAACAGTATTACCTATGCGGTGTTGAAAGACCCGGCAACGGGGAAAACCTGGGTGTATAGTTTTACGCTCACATCCTCTTCGCTGGCGCAAAATTTTGCGCGGGAGTTATCGGGCACGGATATAGACAAAGCGGAATTCTTTGCCGTGAACCCCGAATATGGCTACCTGTTTTACAGTGTGGGCAGCAAGGTGTATGAAGTGGATTATGATAACCCGACGCTAAGTAAACTGGCGGTTGACCTTGGCAGTAAAAAGATCTCGTTGCTGAAATTTCACCAGTTCAGGGCGTATTCCGGTGCAAAGTACCTGCCATTGGGTAAATGCCTGCTGATTGGCAGTTATGACCCGGGATTGCCTGCTGAAAGCTGCGGAACGCTTTCGCAGTATACCGTACCCGGACTGGTGGGCACACCTGTACTCGTACAATCCTATTCTGGCATGGGCAGGATCGTTAGCCTGACCTATCGCGAGCGATAAACAGTTTTTCATGTGACCCCTATGCACTGACCCACCACGGCTGAATCGCCGGGTGGGTTTATTTAACCGCTTACCTGTGAATGATATGAACCGCCTTGTTGTATTGTTATGGTTGTTGACTTGTTGTGCTACCCGTTCGCTGGCGCAGGAGGCTAAGGGGCTTCCGCCGGCAACCTCCTGGAACAGTTTATTGAAACGTGCGGCCGACAATAATAAACCCATCCTGATCCATGTGAGCGCGCAATGGTGCGGCTTTTGCGCCCGGATGGATACAGCAACCTTTTCCGACCCGGATGTTCAGGCACGCCTTTCGCAATACTTTATAACCGCCGCTGCCGATGTAGACAGCACCACGCTGGGGCGGGAGCTTGCCATAAAGTATGCCATCCGGTCGTTCCCCGCTTATGTTGTTTTGAACAGCAGGGGCTACCTGGTGATGCAGGCGTTTGGGTTTAAAAAGAAAGAGGATTTTCTGTCCCTTATACTTGAAGCCCGCAAAGCGGCCGGCCATCAGGCCATAAAAGGCTATTCAAATCAACTCTCGCCCGATTCGTATCAGCCGTTCTACCGCGAGATGTATGATGCCGGTAAAAAACATTATTGCGCGGAAGAAGTGGCGGCGTATCTCAATACGCAGCGCGATCTTTTCAGCGAAGCCAACTGGGTTATCATGGCCGTTTGCAGGCTTACGCCGGCTTACAATGATCATTTTCTAAGTAAAATAGAAAAGTATGCGGCGCTGTATGGCTGGGCGCCGGTAAGAAAGAAATTGTCGGCCGTTTGCAATGAAAAGATCCTGGCCGCCGCCAAAACCGCCAATGAGAAAGAGCTGCAGTATGTGATGGGTCTCGTTAAACAATATTTTGAACCGGCGGATGCGGAACCGGAGCTGGCGAAGCATTTACAGACGTTCTACCTGAATTCGCACCAGCATACCAAGATGCTGCAATTGCTGGAGCATGGAACGGTGGCAGCGGTGCATGCGCCCATGTATGTATATAATATTACGATGCAGACGGATGTGGAGGAGGAGGTGTTGTCGCGTGCCGAAACGCTGATGCGCACGCTGGCGGCGCAAGACCCTTCGTATAATAACCTGTCGGTGCTGGCCCATGTTTTATATACCCGCAATAAAAGCCATGAAGCGTTGACGGTGACGGAGAAAGCGTTGACGGTCGTTGATGTGGAGGATGCTTCTTTTGCGGAGGAACTACGGAGGAATATTCTTGATATTGGTATTCTTTAGCTTGTAGTTCTTTTATTTGAAACTCATAATTATTTGCAGGGCTCGCTATTTTAAGTTTGTGGTTTGTTGTTTGTGGTTCTTTAGTGGCAG
>NZ_LWBP01000217.1 GCF_002078015.1 Niastella populi
CATCTGTTACCGTTACGGTATATACACCGGAAGCGCCAATGGTTACATTGTTAATAGTTGGATTTTGAGTATTTAAAGTGAAACCATTCGGGCCAGTCCAGCTATAGCTTGTGCCACCGGTGGCGGTGAGGTTTAATGTAGATCCTGCGCAAACCGGTGTATTGCTTCCTGCCGTTGGTGTAGGCAATGCATTGATGGTTACGTTTGTCGTAGTTGTCGCTGAGCAACCATTTCCATCAGTAACCATTACTGTATATATTCCCGAAGCGGGTGCCGTTGCATTACTGATTACAGGATTCTGCGCATTGGAGGTAAACCCATTAGGGCCGGTCCAGGTATAGCTAACTCCCCCATTGGCGTTCAGGTTCAGGGTTGAGCCAACACATTGCGGTGTGTTGCTTCCTGCTGTTGGCGTTGGTATCGGATTGATGCTTACCGTAGCCTGGCCATTCATCGATATCGTTCCATCGGCAGTATTGGCCACAACCGTATATGTTCCGGCAGCTGTTTGCAATCCAAAACTGATGGGGTTATCGGTACCTGTTACAGGTGTTCCTATGTTAACGCCATCTAATTGAAGTTGATAAACAGTATCTAATTGTGAACCTGAGAGACCAACAGCTACACCGCTACCGCCGCTGCAATAAGCGCCGCCGCCGGTTACAGTGTATGTATTAGCCAGTATTTTTAAAATGGAAGAAGTTGAAGCGGTTCTTGCTCTTTGAAAAGAATCGAGCCTTTTCCTGTTATCGAGGTGTTGTGCCTGCGCAAAGAAGGGTATAACAAAACTAAGAAGTATAAGTACAGCAAAGCCCAAACGACCGCCGGTGTGCTTGTGGTCGTTTATAAGGGTAGCAGATCCATTAAAGATATGTACAAAACTATCTTTCATGAAGGTTTAGGGCTGTTCATGGCACGATAAAAAAAGATGAATAGTGTTATTGGGACAATACGAATACTTGTCCAGGCAGAATCTGCATAGAAGATTTAGAGCACCATGTGTATCTTTTGCCGGAATGGTTAACTAACGGCCATAGATATTCTGTTTGAGGAAGTAGACATTCTTCATCAATTAGTTTTGGTGATAAATTACCATGGAATCAGATCAGTTGAACCTGAATTCATATTGGTTTTACCGAGAATAAAAGGAATAACACAGTTTCCTGTAAAAAGTGGTAACAAAGGTTTTAGAGGGAAATTGGAAATGAAACATCGTGGATTTGAATGTTTCCGGGAAATCAGGCCGTTTTAATATGGGTATAAATTCTCATACAAGATACTCAACAATTTTAACTTTTATAATCCATTGATGTTTTTTTTTATATTATTGATCAAAAGCAAGTTTTTGATACAAAGTGTTGTTTGTCAATTGAGATCAAAAGTGCTGATATAGAACATTTTCAGTTGTTTGCCCTGGTTTTTACAGCTATTGGACTTTAATTTTTAGTCAAATTGTGAAGTTATCGATCCTCCATATGTTCAGATTCCACAAAAATCATTTATAAAAAAGGGCCCTTTTACAGGCCCTTTTTATAGTAAGCCGGCGACGCACACTATGCATGTTCCAAAATACTTTCAGACACGTACACTTTTAGTACCGGGTCTTTGGCAAAATCTTTTTTTACCTTGTTTACAAGGTCGCGGTATATACCACTGCTATGATAGGCATCGGCATCGGCTTTTGTTTCCCAGGTTGTCAGGGAAATGTATTCATCATTATTATCCATTGGTTCAAGCAGCCGGCAATCGATATTGCCTTTTTGTTTTCTTACTGTAGGAACAACTTCGTCGTGGTAAATTTGTTTCGCCTGTACCAGGTTATTGGGCAGAAAACTCAGGTAAGTGAGACGTACAATCATAAAACCTCCTTTTGTTTATAAAATGAAGAAATGGCTGAGCACGAGATGTAATTGTGCGGATGTAAAAAGGAAGCGGGTTTGCAGCGATCTTATGTATGATAAGGTACGATTAAAAATGGAACCTGCGTAATAAAATATTGACCTGTTGTTCTTATCAGCTTTCAGTAATTTGAATTTGTAGCAGTTATGCGGCGCCTTATTTACAGGTGCAGTTTTTGCATTTGGGTATTGCATGACACAGGCCGCAGAAGATATAACCTTCTACCAGCAGCAGGCAAAATCCGGCGCCATCGATCCGTTTCCGTACGACCGGCTCATGATCTACTACCGTAAGCAAAAGGAATATAAAAAAGAATTACAACTTATTAACCGGGCGCTGAAAGTGTTTGGCGATCATTTCAAAAAGCAAACTGCCGCGGTGTTGCAAACCGCCAGATCGCAGGCGGCGATAAAAAGGCTTAGTGAAAAGATCAGCCGGTCTTCGGGGCTGATAGATAAAAAGGGAAAGCCGAATTATATACCCGAGCCGTTGCTCCGCTGGACGAAAAGAAAACAAGCGGTGGAAGCGAAATTGAAGAAGTGAAATACGGTTATTATGACGCCGGTCATGACCAACTTCATCAAAAGGTTTGACCAATCTCACATTTTTGCCCCCACCCCTGCTATAAATTGTGCAAAATATTTATTTATGAGCCAACATACTTCCCTGCGTAAAAATAATGGCATCATCACCAATCACTTTCCTGCTCCTGTGGTTTCTATTGGCATTGCAGGCATGAAAAAAGGCACACGAAATGAACCAGGTGTAAAACCCAAATCGAAAATGGAACACCCTTTTCCTTACAATGAACCCATATTCAAGGCTAAAAAACATGATCCTCTATAGTAATAGCTGAACCTGATTTTTTCTTCTAACCTTCCCTGTCACCATCCCCTGCCTTGCAACCTGCGTACAACTTGTTTTACTGGCATCATTTTACTGCAGCTTTTCGCTGCCGGTCTTTTTTATCGTTTTTCGTGTATTATTTTACAGCCGCAAAATGGAGATACGACTTTTAAGGCGGCGGGGAGCACTCCCCAAAGACCACTATATTTTAGCAAAAGGCCGTCTCATTTTTTTGAGGCGGCTTTTTGTGCTTTACGGGCCTAAAACCTTATTCTGTCAGCGTTTTGTAAAATGAAATATTGCTTATCAACATGCTGTTAATTTCTTTCACGCTCAGGAAATTAATAAATTATGATCTTTATCCCCACCACTGGACGGAAAAACCACCAATTAAATAATTACTGATCTTTTTCTTTCATGCGTAAATGAAGGGAGGAGGTCTTTGCACTGTATAAAAATCGTTTACTATGGGTCTATTTGACAAGCGGGTTCAGTATAAGCCATTTGAATATCCCGAAGTACTTCAGTTCACGGCTGCCATCAATAAGTCTTTTTGGGTTCATTCCGAAGTAGATTTTACTGCCGATACCCAGGATTTTCATGCCAATTTGACTGCGGCCGAACAAAACGCCATTAAAAACAGTTTGTTATCCATTGCTCAGATAGAAGTAGCGGTAAAATCATTCTGGGGCAACCTGTACCATCATTTTCCGAAACCGGAAATAAACGGACTGGGCGCCACCTTTGCCGAATGTGAGTTCAGGCACTCCGAAGCCTATTCGCGTTTGCTTGAAGTACTGGGATATAACAACCAGTTCGAAGCGCTGATAGAAGTGCCCATAGTAAAGGAACGGATACAATATTTATCCAATGCTTTGCAGCATGCCAAATCAACAGACCAGAAAGAATATACAATAACACTTATATTATTCAGCCTGCTGATCGAAAATGTGAGCCTGTTCAGCCAGTTCGCCATCATCCTGGCCTTTACGCGATTCAGGGGGCTGATGAAAAATGTAAGTAATATCATTGCCTGGACCTCGGTTGACGAGCAGATCCATGCCAATGCGGGAATATATCTGGTGAACAAGCTGAAAGAGGAATACCCCGAACTTTTCTCCGCAGCAATGAATGAAAAAGTAAGGGAAACGGTGAGGCTTTCCATTGCCACGGAAGAACGTATGCTCGACTGGATCTTTTCCGAAGGCGAGATCGACATCATTCAAAAGCGCGACCTGAGCAATTTCATGAAGAAAAGAGCCGATGACAGCCTGCAGCAAATTGGCATCGAGCCTATTTTTAATATTTCTTCAAAAGAATACGCGTCCATGTTATGGTTTGAAGAAGAAGTATTCTCAAACAGCCTCGATGATTTCTTTGCCAAGCGGCCGGTTGAGTACACCAAGTTCGACAAGAGCATTTCGGCACATGATCTTTTTTAACAGAACAAGTTTTTTTATAGCCAAAAATAAAATCCTGTTGCATGACGAATTTATTTGAAACAATAGCCCCGCCTGCCAATCAGCTATCTGATATTGCAGGTAAATATGAACAAGAGAAATTGTGGTGGAAGAACGAAGAGAGTGAGCAGATCCTTAACAGGGGTTATTTGTTGAAAGGGGAAACTGTGGAAGGTGCTATAGAACGGATTTGTTCGGCAGCCGCCCAACGGTTATACAAACCGGAATTGAAGGAATCGTTCAAAGAGATGATAGAAAGAGGATGGATGAGCCTGAGCTCGCCCATCTGGGCCAATATGGGCACCGAAAGAGGGTTACCTATTTCCTGCTTCAATGTGCATATACCCGACAATATTGAAGGTATTACGCACAAACTGGGTGAAGTGATCATGCAAACAAAACTGGGCGGCGGAACGTCGGCCTATTTTGGCGCATTGAGAGAAAGAGGAAGCGCCGTTACCGATAACGGAAAAAGCAGCGGCGCCGTGAGCTTTATGCGCCTTTTCGATACCGTAATGGATACCATTTCGCAGGGCGGTGTGCGCCGGGGTGCATTTGCCGCTTATATGGATATCGATCACGGCGATATTGAAGAATTCCTTTCTATCAAAGATATCGGCCACCCCATCCAGAACCTGTTCAATGGCGTTTGTGTGCCCGATTACTGGATGCAGGACATGATCGATGGCGATATGAAGAAAAGAGAGATCTGGGCCAGGGTGCTGGCCAGCCGTCAGCAAAAAGGCCTGCCCTATATCTTTTTTACCGATAATGTGAACAGGAACAAACCACAGGTATATAAAGATTCGAACCTTACCATCAATGCCAGCAATCTTTGTTCTGAGATCATGCTGCCTTCTACCGAAGACGAATCGTTTATCTGTTGTCTTTCTTCCATGAACCTGGAGTTATACGACGAATGGAAAGATACGAATGCCGTTAAACTGGCGATCTTCTTCCTGGATGCTGTATTACAGGAGTTCATCGTAAAAACGGAAGGCAATCATTACCTGGCATCTGCGAATCGTTTTGCAAAAAGACACCGTGCGCTTGGGCTGGGTGTATTGGGATGGCATTCTTACCTGCAAAAGAACATGATCCCGTGGGAAGGACTGCGCGCCAAACAACTGACCACAACTATTTTCAAGGACATACAGGAGAAAGCGGTAAAAGCCAGTAAAGACCTGGCCTGGATCTATGGCGAGCCGGAATTGTTAAAAGGGTACGACCGCAGGAACACTACCCTGCTGGCTATTGCGCCTACCACTTCTTCTTCTGCCATATTGGGACAAACCTCACCGGGTATTGAACCATTCAGCAGCAACTATTATAAAGCCGGTTTATCGAAAGGGAACTTCATGAGAAAGAATAAATACCTCAGGGAGTTGCTTGTTCAAAAGGGGATCGACAATGAAGATACCTGGCGCAGCATTATGCTGAACCACGGCAGCGTGCAGCACCTGAAAGAGTTAACGGTTGAAGAAAAAGAAGTATTCAAAACTTTTAAGGAGATCAGCCAGCTCGAGATCATTCAGCAGGCGGCAATCCGTCAGAAATATGTTGACCAGTCGCAAAGCCTGAACCTCAACATCCCGGCAGATCTTCCGGTAAAAGAAGTAAATAAATTATTGATCGAAGCGTGGAAACTGGGCGTTAAAACGCTTTACTATCAACGCAGCCAGAGTGTTTCAAAAGAAATGGTGACCAGCCTGGTTACCTGCAAAAGCTGTGAAGCATAATTGCTGTGGAATAATTTATAGCGGCAGACATCGGTTCAGTTAAGAAAGGACCGGTGTTTGCTATCCTTAAAAAAATTAACCCCTGAAGAATCAGGGGTTCTCTTTTCTTGCTCTTCTCTATAATCCAAATTCTTATTTTTTACATTATTTTGCCGGCACCAGTTTGAACACCTTGCCGGTATTTCCTGTAGGGCCCGCTATTGAGGTTACGGTGAGGTACACTTCCCCATCATCATCCTGGCCAAAACCTTTAATATAGTATCCCACATCATCGGGATGGCTTTTCAAAGACACTTCTTCATATTGCCATGGGCCGGCACCTTCGCCGGTGCTCATCGTTGCCAGGAATAATTCACCGTCGGGTGTTGAAGGTGATTGAGAAAAAGTACCGAAAACATATTTGCCATCCCAGCCTTTCAATTGTGTGCCGCGGTAAACATACCCGCCAATGATGGTTGTTGCTTTTCCCCCCAACGGGTTTTGATAATTATTGAGTTCCAGAACCGGGTCAAGCAGTCGCTTGCCGCGGTCATCAACTGTGGGGCAGTCTGGCAATGTAGTTTTATTATCCGCTGTATTAAAGCAATGCATGCCTTCCCGAACGTTCCAGCCAAAATTGGCGCCTTTTCTTATAACATTTATCTCTTCATATAGTACCTGGCCGGCATCCGAAGCTATTAGCCCGTGTTCTCCTCCCATATCGAATGTCATGCGGTAAGGGTTGCGGAACCCGAACGCGAAGATCTCGTCGAGGCCGGGTTTACCTACAAACGGATTGGTTGAGGGAACTATATACGGAGAGCCGTTATCAACATCGAGACATAATATTTTGCCGAGGAAATTGGCTTCAATGTTCTGTGCATTGCCGCCGCTATTGGTCGTATACCAGTCATCTACATGGCCCGGGCCTACGTCATTGGCGCCGCCGCCATCGCCAACGGCGATATACAGGTAATTGTCGAGCCCCAGAACGAGCGCGCCGCCATTGTGGTTCGATTGCGGATCGTCCCATTCAATGATCACTTTTTCCGAATTGGGGTCGGCCCGCGAACCGTCGGGCAATAGCCTGAATTCAGAAACCCGGCTGAGATTGTTCCAGGTTGCACCCGGTACCGGGCCGCCGGCCCGGGGCGGCAGCTGGTAATAAACAAAGAAGCGGCCATTGGTTTTAAAATCTTCGTGAAATGCCACACCCAGTAAACCCCGTTCATCATAGTTGGCATTGAGCGTTACCATTTTGCTGCTAAGATCCAAAAAAGGCGTTGGGCGTTTATAACCGTTGCCGTCTATTACCCAGATCTTCCCTACCTGGTCAACTACATATAACCGGTCGCTGTTGTGCGTTGCAAGCACCTGTATGGGTGAAACAAAGTCCTCCGCTATCAGTTCCAGATCCACTCCCTTCATTTCGTCGGAGTCTTTATGTTTTTGACAGGCTTGCAATAGAAGTATCAATATACCCAGTAAAGTAATTATAGTGAGTGCTCTAAGAGTAGGAATCTGCCGGTTTGCAATGTTAGAATGGTTGCGTCTCATGATACGTTATTTTTTTTGGTTAAGACTATTGCGATAAGCACAATACAAACCAGGCTGCCATATAAAATGACAGTTAAATTAAATAAATAAATTAACTGAAAAGGACTGGTTCCATGAATATTGAAGCGAATACTATGCAGAATATAAGGGTAGAAAAAGTCCCGGAGCAATATGGAAATTATAATGCAAACCTTGTTCCACATTGGCCCTGTTCGTTGCGTTCAAGATACATGTAGTGGTATGTGGAATTGTATACGCAAAGCCAGTGGTTGGTGAATTTCAAATAACACATTTGGGTTAATAAAAACAGCAAAACTTTGAAGCAAATGGGAAAAAGTGTGGGGCATATGAATTGATATATATCAAATGACCAGGGAATAAAGTGTTTCTTTTACGTTTTCTAAAGAGATCAGGAGTATTCATTACATGAATGCTACAGGCGTTCATTGCCTGTAAAAGTTTTTTGCCTGCCCAATTATATCATTTCCGGTAAACATCCTCCGTTTTCTACTTTTCTGTAAACCAGTTGTTTTGAAAAAATGGTAAGTAAATACACTTATTATGGTTTATACACATTCCCGCATCAACTGATTGAGCGCCAATTTTCACTATGGTTTCTGGCTTCATATTTGTAAATTTTATGGCGCATAAATACTCTTTTAGAAAACGTAAATTATCCCTGTGATGAACACAATGAAAGGTACACTCCTCCGGCGTGCATATTTTATTGCAACCGGAATCTGTCTGACACTCCAGACGGTACTTAAAAGAAAACTGATATTCCGTACCGGTACAATACCCTTAGCCCCCAGCTATGCGGTAGTGAATTCAGGATTCTCGTCTTCACAGTCGTTTATTTTTCACAAGAGTCATGAACGGTTGAACAGGCATTAAGATCTCCTTTTCGGGAGACCTGTAATGGAATGTTCCGGCTTGCAGTACATGCTACTGTATAATGGCTGGAGCCAGGCGGATCTGCGTATGTCTATCTGCTTGCGCTCATAGTTATTATCCAATAGAACGGTCGTAAACTTTATCCCGGCCTTATCTGTATCATTATCCTTTGAATAACCTTATCTACAGCTATTGACATTTTCCTTATTCGTGCAAAATACCCTATGAACGCAACTTACCGCTAACCGGAAATGAGCTCCGGACGCGGCTTGGGAGAGGTATGGCCCACTCTTAAAGGAAAAACAGAAAATTCAGGATGCGTCTTCATGATTAACGTGTCACAGGTAAAAAAATACACGCCTGCGACGCGAATGGGGGATCCTTGTGCTTACTAATCATGCAGACAGGTGAGACGCTGTATTTAAATTAATTAATAACCACAAATGAAAACATCAATGCGTAAAACTGGCAACTTCTTTCGTAAGAACCAGCGACTGCTGGCCGTATCCCTGTTAATGGCTTCGATCGTATCCTGTAAAAAAGGGGTGGTAGAACCTACTGTTGAAAACACTGAAGACCTGAATGCTTCTGTTTCAACAAGAGCGATTGGTAACCTGCTTTGGTCTGATGATGCCGAATCTTCAAGTCTTTTCAGTACTTATGTAAGCAAACATACGGCAACATCCTATGCTATTACAGCTGCTTCGAACCCTGTTTACCAGGGTGTGAAGTCGGCCCGTTTCGAATTAAGGGACAGCGATCCTGAAGTTAAGAACGGTACGAGAACCGAGATCAGCTTCCCCGACGATGCAACCAACCTGAACCGCTGGTACTCCTATGCGTTATATGCACCATCGGATAAGTTTAAATATGATGATGATGATGATGTGATCAGCCAATGGCACCAGGGCGGTGGTAAAACACCGGCACTATGCCTTCGGGTAAGGAAAGACCGGATCTTTATGCGTATACTGGGCACATGGGTAGATATAGGCGCCTTCGAAAAAGACGTATGGCGTGCGTATGTCATTCACGTTAAACACTCTTCCGGTTCAGACGGTTTAATTGAAATATGGCGCGATGGCGTAAAGATCATGAACCGTTCAGGCGCCAATATGTATGCAGTTACAGGCGATATCCATAATCCGAAACTGAAAATGGGTATTTACAAATCTAACTGGAATGGCAGCGGAACAACCATGACCAATGTACGGGTACTGTATTTCGATGATATCAGGCTGGGTAATGAGAATGCTACCTATGCCGATATGGTGCCTAACAAGAATGGTTCCACTACCCCAACTGTGCCAACCGAACCTACCAGTCCGGATGATGGTACGTCAAGCCAGCCGCCGGTAACCGAACCTACTGCGCCTTCAACCAGTAATAGCGTTATCGATTTCAAACTGGTGAACTCTGCTACTGAAAAAGATGTAGTGTCTATCACCAATGGCGCAACCATTAGCCTCAGCGCATTAAAAATTGAAAAGGCGAATATCCGTGCGGTTGTTTCTGATGGCGTCAGCAGCGTGAAATTTGTTCTAAGCGGCAAGCAAAGCAAATCATTCACAGATAGCGATGCCCCCTATGCGCTGCATGGCGATAACGGCGATGGTAATTTCTATTATGGCAACTGGAACCCGCCTGCACTGGGTACCTACACTTTAAAGGCTACTCCCTATTCAGCTAATAAAGCATCCGGTACAATGGGTACGGCAAAAACAATTACTTTCACTATCGTAAAGTAAGAAAGGATTATAGGTAATAAAAAGGTGTGCTTTCCGCAATGACGGAAGGCACACCTTTTTTTATTAACTTTAATGAACTGATCCCTGCCCCCAATTCCCCAAATTAAAATTGTCAAACGTGATCCCTAAGGAACCCATATTGTTGCTCCTGATCTTACTATGTCAAATGATGCTGTACAGCCACAATGAAGAAAAAATGCATATAAATGAAGAACAAACGAATATAATTTACAGCGTAGATTTTGAACAAAAGGAGGCCTTCCCTGCTTTTGTATCAACCCAAACTGCTACCCCATGGGGTTTGCAAATAGTGGAAAGCCCGGTTTATGAAGGAAAGAAAGCAGCCCGTTTCGAGCTCAGGGACAGCGACCCGGAAAACCAAAACGGCACCCGGGCCGAAATATCTTTTCCGGGTTTTGACAATAAGGCCAATTCTGAACGCTGGTATGCCTTTGCCATTTATTTTCCCCGCAAAGATTATGATGCCGACAACAGCGATGAAGTTATAAGCCAGTGGCACCAGGGCGGCAAGGCTACTCCTTCCCTTTGTATAAGAACAAGGAACAATAAGTTACGATTGAGAATAAACACCCGCCCAAAAGGTAAAGAGGTGATCGAAATGGGCGCAATAGAAAGAGAGAAATGGCAATATTACGTGATACATGTAAAACACTCCGCCACGGCCAGTGGTCTCGTTGAGATCTGGCGTAACGGAGTGTTACTGGTAAATCATAGTGGGGCCAACATGTATGATCTCAGTTCAGGCGTTTTTCATACACCGAAATGGAAACTTGGTGTATATAAATCATCCTGGAACGGAGATGCCAAAACAAAAGCCCACAAAAGAGTTTTGTATTTCGATGCCATTTCAATAGGCAATGAACATGCGTCATTGGCTGAGATGAAAAGATGATGGTGGTGAATCCCCGTGAATCGGCAATCGTGAATCGTGAATATGCTCACTATTATTCAGATTATATTACTACCTTGCGCCGCTCGAAATTCAAGCCGATTGCCGATTGCCGATTGCCGATTCACGTTTCACGTTCCCGTTTCCCGATTTCCTCCAGCTGTTTACAAAACATAGGTTCATTCGTTATAATAAAGTGCTTCTTCTCTACATTCACAGCTTCATCGATCACTGCATGTATAAATCCGGTTAACCGGCCGCTGCCGGCTGAATGACAATACAACCCATGGATCTCAAACTTTTTATCGGCATCGGGATCGTTGTCTTTTTTAGGTGACAGCACATCGGTGTAGCTTACCCAGGCACAACATACCAGTATACCATTCTCCATCCAGGTATAGCAATGTTGTCCTCTTTCAAGGCGGTAGGAAGCATCGTACATGAAATCCCATTTCGAAAGCCCCGTTTTTTTACTGGCTTTATAAGCCAGCAGGTCGATTATGTTGTCGTGTGCCAATGGGATTTTTGTGGAAGGGTTTTCGAATGCCTGTAACAGAAAGCTTTTTTGTTTTTCTTTTTTATGAAATACCCTGAACATACGCTTTATCAGCGACGCCGGGCTGTGTTGTTTTACCAGGTAGCCATACCGCTTCCATTGCAGTTCGATGGTCATCGGGCGTTTACCCGCAGCCACCAGGCGTGCATGGACCCACTTTTTTATCCGCCTTTTGATCCGGAACGACGGTCTGTTGCTGATCACCAGTTCATATACATTTTCATGCTCGTTGGCCAGTTCTTCTTTGTAGGGGTCGTATCCCGGGGTAAGATCGAAATAGCTATAACCTTCCGCTGCCAGTTGCTGTGACAATAATACAAAATGCAGAAAGCCGGGTGAGAACGACCGGGCGTGAGTGGGCGAATGGCAGTTGATGCCGGCCAGGTATACCCTGTCTTTTCCCCCAACGGCAACTACCGCCGCTATTATATTGTCATCCACTTTTAATTCTGTAACATGCAGCAGTTGCAGCCGGAACAATTCCTGCAGAAAATCTTTTTTAGCCGGGTCTTCGCTGAAAGGGCTTTTATTGAACAGGGCGCTTTGCCTGAAATCGTACAAAACAGCCATTTCATGCAGGCTGTTTTTAAATTGTTGCAGGTTGCTGATGGTCTCAAAACGAACTTCACCCAGTTTCTTTAACCGGTTCAGTTTATATTTGAAATGCTTTTTATGCTGAAAGATCTTTTCACTCCCTGTTCCCTTTAAATGAATTAGCGGACAGGTATGCGATTGTATAATGCTTCGTTTACGGCATTGCCGGTCATCGGTTATCCATTTCATTGGCGTTCCCTGCGGCAGGAACCGGAGGGAAAGATAATAGCCCGGAAATTGTTTCAGTAATTCGGTCGATGCTTTTTTAATAAAGGCATCGCCGTCTGAAGGAGCCGCCAGCCAGGTTTGATAAAGGGCTTCATAATGCCCGGCTGCGGTGATGCGGCCGCTTTGCTTTTCTGCCGGCCCCTCGGCTTCATTGGTATTCAAAAACGCCAGGGGCAGCAGGCCTTTGAGCTGTCCCTGCTCTACCGCTATTATAAGGAGCGGGCAATGTTCTTCGTGGTATACCTGGTACCAGGCGGTCACAAATGCCCGGCTTTGAAAAACCGTAGCCCAGGGGCAGCTTTCGAAAAGCAGGTCCCAGCTTTGCCGGAACCCGCTATCGTTATTGAGAAGGGCAATCACAGCATCTCCTTTTATCAACTCAAAGGAGTCGCTGTTGTTATTGAACCGGGTCCCGGTTTCAATTACCGGTTGAGGTTTTACTTCCGGAACCGGGCTTTCATATAGATCGTTTGTTGAATTGGCAGCCGTGTTCATAAAGTCACATTTACATTATTTGGTTGGGGTGGTCATTTCAGACGTTGAAAACCTGCCTGCTCAAACAGCCGGTCGTCATTACAGTCGGTAACTATAAATAATTTATTCTGCACGGTGTCGAGGGCCAGCGCATTGGCAATAGAGCGCAGGAACAAAGGAAATCCTTTCCGGCCTTTGCGATGGCAATAGATGCCCGACAGTGACATGATAAAATCTTCGGTGTCGTTTCCATAATTGTACCCGCTGATTGCCGATCGCATATTGGCGATCCAGGCGCAACCTAATAACAACCCATTGTCGGTCCAGGTATAACAATGTGCGCCTTCTTCGAAGCGGCGCATGGCATCGGCCAGAAATTCCTGCCGGCTGTACTTTATTTCGCGGGTGTCGAAATCGAGCAGTTCTTTCAGATCGTCATACTGCAGGTTGAATACACCGCCTACCCTGCTTTCTTTTTGAACGGCCCAGGTTTTTGAAGTTTTGCCTTGCCGGTTGAATTTTTCTATAATGAACCTGGCTGTTTGCACCACGCCCTGCCTGGTCACATGTATGAACTTATCCTTATAAAACGTGTAGGTTCTTTTTGCTTTTTTCAGCGCATCGGGTTTTATTCCCGCAAGAATTGCGGCTTTTTTGAAGCTCTTGTTCAGTACCGATTGAAGGCGGTTTGAAATATTATGGTACTTATTTCCGATGCTGAGCGTATAGGCTACCGAGTGATCAGTTGCCAGTATTTCTTTGTAGCCATCTGCACCGGGCGTAAGGTCAAATACTTCCACACCTTCTTCGGCCAGCAGTTTGCCCAGCATCAGAAAATGAATGATACCGGGGGAATGCCGCGCCAGCGCTGCCGCAAAGCAGTTTATACCCTGCAGGTGAAGCTGTTTGTTGGTGCCAATACTGACATTGGCGGCAATTATTTTGTCGTTGGTCTTTAGAACAGTTACATGCAGCAGGTTTTGTTCAAATAACGCGAGTAAGAAGTTCTTTCTGACCGGATCGTTTTTAAAGGCCAGTTTATTGTACATGGCCCCTTTTCTGAAATCGGATTGCAAAGCCAGTTCATCAAAAACGGTATTGAACCCGTTGTAATCGGTGATGCGTTCGAATTCCAGATCGCCCAACCTTTTTAACCGGTTTATCTTTTCGCGCCGGTTCTTCTTTTTCAGTTCGGTTACGAAATGTTCTTCATTGATAACCATTACCGGCTGTGGTGAACATTTTACAAAACAGCGGTTATTCCAGGGCGTATCCTTTTTCGTGAATTGTAATGAAACGCCGGCAGGTATGTATTTAAACAGGATCCTGTTGCGGGGAAAGAACCGGTACAATTTGGCGAGGGCCGACTTAATAAATACTTCATCATTTTCATTTTCGGTGAGCCATACCTGGTACTCTGCCTGGCTGGCGCCCGCGCCGGTGATCAACCCTTTTTTATCTTTTGCCAGTGTAAGCAAACCGGTAAGTTTTCCGGCGTTCTCTGATTTTATGAGAATGGGCAGGTACGCCGATCCATAGACGCGGTACCAGGTAGCCACAAAGCAAGGGCTTTGAAAAACCGTAGCCCAGGGGCAGTTGTGATAAAGCTGGTTCCACTCGTCAAGAAAGCCGGGGTCCTCCAGCAATTTTAGAACCGGCGGGCCCATCAGCAGTTCGACTGTTCCTTTACCTGGTGGAGTGAAGGGGGCGATTGTTTTTTGGGTTGCTGCTGTAGCTATCATTGGCTATGGGAATTGTATGATTTCCTATTATGGATTTATGTACCGCTTCCGAGATCTGTAACAGTTCACTCGTGGTTAGCTCCTGGTGTACCGGCACGGCAAACACCCGGTTTCGGAACGCCATACTAAAGGGAAACTTTTCTGCCGGAAGCGATGGGTGTGCATTGCGCCAGAAAAGCAACCCCTCAATGCCATAACGCCTTAGTTTTTTAAGCACCGCATCTGCATCATTCGATTCTATGGGAAAGGCAAACGGGCTGGCGCCCTGCGGCAATGTTTGAAAGGGCCGGGGTACCAGCAGCCGGTGCTCATCGAGCAGGAACTGGTAATTTTCCCTTCTCCGTGCTGCCGTGGTTTCATCAACCAGTTTCGGCAGTAGTTTCGTCGTCAGGGCTAAAGGCGGTGAGAACGGGTCGCCCATTTCGAACTCTTTATACGGGTTGTGGTTCTTTTTTCTTCTTAACAGTTTTGTAAATGGTTTTATGAACAGGTGAACCGAACCTATAAGCGCCGATCGTTCCGCTACCCAGTTTACATGCCGTTTAAAAACCCGCCAGCCGCCCCATTGCAATTCCGAAGTGGGCCTTCCGGGTGGAACGATCGTTACCACGGCGCCGCCATCGGGTATGCCGTAGGTCTTATACAGGCAAAACACCCCCGCATGGCCAAAAGTGCCAACAGGCTGCCCGTCTATTTCGCTCAGGAACGCCTGGGCCGCATCTTCAAAAAGCAGGAGGTCATTTTCGTTGCACCATTGCCGCCAGCGTTTGGCATCCTGGGGAAAGCCAAGATAGTGGATCAGGTATAACACGCTCACATCTGAAGTGAGCTGTTGTTCAAGGCTTTTGACATCGGGTTCCAGCAGCTCGTTCAGTTCGTAGTACCTGATCTTCACCCCGGCCTGTATCAGTGCTTCTATTTCACAGCCATGATGGTAGGCCGGTACCAGCACCACATCCCTGCTTCCCAGTCCCAGGGTGCGGCATGCATGCCAGATGGCATGGCGCGCCCTGGAAAAAATACGGCAGCCGCCGTCATTCAGCGGAAAAGGAAGCCAGCCGGAGTCATTCCTGAAATGAACGTTGAGCGGCAACGTGGGCCAGATGGATAAACGACGTGCGAATAACATGGGACATAAGTTTGGTTATGCGGAAACTGCAGCTACCTGTTGGCGTTGTTGTTTTTTTGTAACCGCTTCTTCAACAAAACGCGGTAAATATGCCCAATACCAGCCTGCCGATTTCAACAACCCGTCGCGTAATGAATAGCTGGGATTGTACCCTAACAGTTTTTTCGATTTCTGTATGTAGGCATAAGGATGAACGTTGTGTTTTTGGGTAAACGCATTCATGATCTTTACGCCGGCTATGCTCTGGTCGAATGAACTGAGGAATTCACGCAGATATTTCGCCAGCTGGTTCAATGAGGTGCGTTCTTCAAAAGTTATATTGTATACCTGGTTCACCGCTTTTGCATTGGTGGTAAGAACGGCCAGCATATTGGCCTGCACTACATTGTCGATGTAAATAAAATCATGGCTATACTCATCATCGACGTCAATGACCGGCGATTCATGTTTTATGAGCTGCATAACAAATTTTGGAATAACGGCGGCATATTCACTGAGCGGGTTGTGCCGCTGGCCAAACACGTTGGAGTAACGAAGCCCGATGGTTTCCATGCCATGCAGCCTCGAAAAAACGTCGGCATACAGTTCATTTACATATTTCGAAACCGCATAGGGCGACTCCGGGTTGCCGGGCAGTCCTGCCAGGGGCGTGGTTTGATTATCGGTAAAAATGGAGGCGCTGGAGGCATAGATAAAACGCTTTACCTGTGCCGCATGTGCGGCTACCAGCATATTCAGGAAGCCGGTAGCATTGATATTGTTCGTTGTTATCGGATCGTTTATTGAATCCGGTACCGATCCTGATGCTGCGTGGTGCAATACAAAATCAATCCCTTTGCAGGCGGTATTACAGGCGGTAATGTCGCGAATGTCGCCCTGGACGTATTCAAAGCGCGGATGGTTGACGAAGGGCGCAATATTGCGAAAATGCCCGGTTGTCATATTATCAAGCA
This sequence comes from Niastella populi, assembly GCF_002078015.1. GTDB lineage: Bacteria > Bacteroidota > Bacteroidia > Chitinophagales > Chitinophagaceae > Niastella > Niastella populi. The sequence goes on from NZ_LWBP01000217.1 coordinate 16,709, forward strand.
CCCGTACTTTTCTGGCGCCTGCAGCCAGCAGGCGCTCGGCAATGTGAGATCCTATAAATCCCGCTCCGCCTGTTACCAGGAACGAGGCTGCGGTTATTCTTCCGGTTTGGTCGGTGGTTGGTTGCATAGTTCACGTATTTAAAAGGGGAATTAATACTTAAGGAGTTTTAGGGTGCGCACCTGTTCATCGGTTTGAATGTTCACCTGGTACAATCCGTTCGGCAGTTGGGCGCCATCGATCCGCACGTTGTTACGGATGCCGGCCTCGGAAAAGCCCTGTTTTACCACTTTTACCATTCTGCCGGTAAAGTCGTATAATCTGATGGTATACCGGCCTGCCTGCGATAAACTGAACTCGATCGTAGTGCTGTTGGTAAACGGATTTGGCCGGGCAAGGGCGGCTGATCGTAAATTGTTCGTTTTTGCTTCGCCTTCCGCCTGCATCGTCAGCACCGGCGCTTTTTCGGCAGTGGCTACCCTTGCCATTGTTTCCGGGGTCACCGGGTCCGAGGCCAGGACGCACACGGTTTGGAGCGGACTGGCGTTTTCATCCGAGGCCATTATTACAATATCGGGGTTGTATACCTGGTGTGTGCTGGTGGTATATTCATACCGGTTCAGCCCTTTTCCACTCATTAACGTTATTGGCGGGCCGAACGCAATGGAAGATAACGACGATTCCCGGTAAAGGATATCGCTGCTGCGGGTACCATCGAAATTATTGAGGTGTTCTGAATAGAATACCCTGATTTTTCCCAGTGCCTCATTCAAAACAACAATAGGCCTGTTCCCTTCTTTTGATGAGGTTACAGGGTACAGGTTGTCCCAGGTACCGTTCGGGCGGCGTACCAGTAATGAAATGGTTGGAAGGCCGTCTTTATCATAACCCGTTTTTACGGCGCAATACAGGGAACCATCGCTGCCTGCCAGAATGTTTATATAATCATCGGCCATTCCATTACCCTGCACCAATGCCGATTGTGAGGCCGGCACTTCGGGGTCAGACCATAGGGTTGGACCGTCGCCATCGTTATGTGTTCTGAAACCAAAGCGCTTGACGTTCTGGTTCGACCAGAATACCCCGATCTTTCCGGATGGCAGGGCAGTGATGGCGCAAATATCGCTACTCGTAATTCCAGAAGCAATGACAACCGGGGAACTCCATGTTGAATAAGGCGGGTCGCTGTGGCGCACCACTATATTTCCACTGTTGTTCGAGGCCAGCCAGAGCCGGTTTGTAGTATCTATATCGAGCGTTGTGGTGAGGGTTCCCGACTCAAATACAATATTAACGTTGGATGTTCTTTGGCTCCATTTTTTGTAGGTATGTAACACAGGGTCATATTCCAGGGAAACAAGATAGGAAGTGTTATTGGCGCCCCGGAACAGGATGGCATGTACCAGGCTGCCCACCACCCTGCAATCGGACCTCGCATTCCCTGCAGTGGCGATCGATAATACGTCCGTCCATCCGGTGCCATCCAATCGGAAGACCTTTGTTCCATCGGAGGTTGAAAGGATCGACCACCATTTCCCATCATAATTCCAAATTTTTCCCTGAGGAATTTCCCTTGTTGTGGTAGATATGGTTATGGGGTTCACATCTGATAAAGAAGTAAATCCCTGGTAGGGGTTGGCATTGATGGTATAGCTTTGTCCGCCGGTAAACCCGCCCTGCAATGCATTTCCACCGGCATCGGTAATACCGGTATTATTATTTTTCACATCTAACCGAAGGCTGCCGCTTCCTGAAATTGCTCTTACCATTACATTCCATGCGGTGCTATCGGCGCCTGCCGGTGCAACTGCGTCGGTAAGGATGACAGAAGTTGCTTCCATGGCTATTTTCATCAGCGTTCCCCGCACATTGCCGCCACTGGTGTGCAGAATGAAATCGGCAGCATCTACTCCCTGCACTTTTTTTGAGAATACTACCTGAAAGGTCACTGCATTGGTATCGGTAACCTCACTGGCCGGCAGTAGCCTGCTGATACTTGTTACAACCGGAGCCCCATTTGATTCAATAGTATAGGTTTCCCCGTTCTCAAAACCGGCGGCTATACCATTGCCGGCGGTATCGGTAATTCCGGTTCCGCTGCCATTCAGGTCTAATCGCAATACACCGGTGGGTTGTACCGCATATGCCGTAACATCGTAAGCGATACTATCGGCATTGACCGCTTTCACCGAGCTGTCGCGTAGTTCGCCGGCAGCCGTTCCCGAAACCGTCATAAGGGTGAAATCGGCAGCATCTACTCCCTGCACTTTTTTTGAGAATACTACCCTGTAGGTAACTGCACTGGCACTGGTGACCTCAGTGACCGGCTGCTGCCGGTTGATGCCTGTTACCACCGGTAGCTCAATTGATTCGATAGTATAGGTTTCCCCGTTCTCAAAACCGGCGGCTATACCATTGCCTGCGGTATCGGTAATACCGGTTCCGCTGCCATTCAGGTCTAATCGCAATACACCGGTGGGTTGTACCGCATATGCCGTAACATCGTAAGCGATACTATCGGCATTGACCGCTTTCACCGAGCTGTCGCGTAGTTCGCCGGCAGCCGTTCCCGAAACCGTCATAAGGGTGAAATCGGCAGCATCGATCCCTCTTACTTTCTCAGAGAAAGCGATCCTGAATGTAAGCGTTGAATCGCTGGTTGATGGAGAAGCGGGAGACTGCCGGTTGATACTTAAAACAACCGGGGGGGTAAGATCCTGTGCTGCGCCCATCCCCTGCAATTGCATATCGAAACCCAGGTCGAAATTGGTGACCGTTTTCTGATGGATCTCAACGGCTATTACGTTGTCGCCGCTGACAAATTGGGAATTGCTGATATCAAAGAACTGGGTTACAGATGCATTGTCGGAAGCGTCCTGTCCTAACGTTTGATAAGTAACGGTTCCCGCTTTCATCCTGTTCCGGTAAACCTCCGTTCCGTTTACATACACCACAATACCGTCATCTCTCAATACGCCGCCGGTAAACGATGAGAACATAGCCGGGTTGGCTATGGAAATCGTTTTCCTGAAATAGGTGGTAATGTATTTCTGGTTGATGTTGGGGCCATAGTTTACAATTGTTGTAAGCCCGGGCAGCCCATAACCGAATTTTCCGTTCCCGGTACTCCAGGCGGCATCATTGAACCCGGGCGCCCGCCAGGCGGTACCCTGATCGGAGCCGTTATCGAGATATTTCCACGCGGAGCCATATGTAAAGAATGTGGTTTGCGCATGTGATTCATACCCGGCCAGCAACACGCATAGCCAGAACAGGAATGTTCTTTTCATGGCAGATGGCGTTTTTAAATGTCAGATCAATTATTTAGTAAGCATTTTTACGCACTTTGGAGCTAAAGATGGTAAGAAAAATGATCCTGATGTCGAGCCGGAACGACCAGTTCTCTACATACCACAGATCGTGCAGGGTACGCTGTCTTTTTTGTTCTTCCGTATCGGTAGGGCCCCGCCAGCCGTTGATCTGCGCCCAGCCCGTAATACCGGGTTTTACATAATGCCGCAGCATGTAATGGTAAACGTTTTGTTGTAACTGAAGGTTGAGGTATCTTCTGTGCGGGCGCGGGCCCACCACGCTCATGGTTCCCAGCAATACATTGATGAACTGCGGCAATTCGTCGATGCTGTACTTTCTCAGTATTTTACCAATGCGGGTGATCCGCGGGTCATTTAGCTGCGTGGACTGCGTTCCGGCTGCCGAATCATCATTTTGACGCATGCTCCGGAACTTGAACAGTTTGAATGGCTTGCCGCCTTTGCCGATCCTGATGGGACAATAAAAGACCGGTCCGCGTGATTCGAGTTTTATCAATATGGCTATGACCAGGAAGAGCGGTAATAAGAAAGCGAGGGCTGCAACGGCAAATACCTTGTCGAAACAATTCTTAATAAAGCCGGCAAACTTCCCATCGCAGGGCGTTTCGCGTATGTTCACTGCATCTACCTGCCCGAACCTGGTGATCCTGTAATGATTGCCGAACAACTCATGATAATCCAAAACATATTTAACCCTTATGCCATGGTAATCGGCTACCGACAGCACCTTTTGAATATTTATTTTTTCGTGATCGGGTAATGCGATCACAATTTCATCGATGGCATTGGCCTGCAGGTATACATCGATATTGTCAAGGTCGCCTAATACCTTTTTACTTTCGATCATACAGGCGTCCTGGTTGCAGGTTATAAACCCTTTTAACTGGTAACCGGGGTTATGGCTTGTAGCAACCTGGTCCTCTACGATCTTCGCTTTGTTTCCCGTGCCGGCAACGATAACGCATTTTGGCGTGGCCGTTTCGCCATTCAGCCTGTCGATAAGTAAAAAATTAATTAAGATGTCGAGCGCAAAAATAGCGAAGGTGATGGTAATAACCTGTTTCCAGAACATAACGGGAACAGGTAAATACAACAGTACAACGAACTCAAGAATGATAAGGCTTATGTATGTTTTTAAATGGCTCGAAAACCGCTTTTGACGTTTTACGGTTAAACTGGCATACCGGTGTTTTACCAGATACTCCACAAGGCACCACAGAATAATAGAAACTGATAATGCGATCCAATCTCGTTTTGAAAAGCTGAAATCCCGGTAACAATAAAAAACAGTGATGAAAACAAAGATCAGCGGAAGTAGATCAACTGCCAGGTAAGGGATCTCGCTTTTCTGCTTTTGAACAGGCATATGAAAGCTCGCTTTAATAGTGAAGAAATTCAGGAACGTCACAGGGAATATTGGTATTTAGCGGGAATGAAGAGCGGGCAGGTTATTTATTCATGGTAAACTTGAATCCACTTCTTGTCATATACGACATGAAGTAGTTATCCATGAGCAATTTGCCGGGATAGCCCAGCCTGTTTGGGGTGAGCCAGTGGGTGGTTGGATTTTTAAAACCGGCCGCTTTGAGCAGCGAGATCCAGGTTTTGGGCTGCTGATGTTTGTGCCACTCTATACTTGGTACGAAGATGTTCTTAATGCCAAGATCATTGAAGAAATTGTTGCGCGAAGCATCGGTAACTATCAAAGTGCCGTTTGGTTTCATGACCCTGTATACGTTTTTGAAAACGGCCAGGTACCGGTGATAGCTTGCGTCATCATCCAGTAAATGAATACAGGCTTCTTCATCGAGGTGGTTGATAGAGGCATGCATTATGACAATATCAAACGATGCGGCCTCAGTTTGTTTCAGGTATTCCTGCAACGTAAGCGGCAGCAGATTTACGGGGAGTGATTCCGGCAGTTCGCTGCGGATCTCGTTATAGCCGTTTATCATTCCGTTCCGCGAGCCGTCTACTTCTGGCTCGAGGCATATGGCCCTTTTTGCGCCTTTTATTGCCGCGTAAAATGAAAGCAAACCCCGGCCGCCGCCTACATCCAGTACATCTTTTTCTGCCAGTTGAACATTTTCGAAAAGATTGTTGAGGTAGAATTTCAAATTCGATTTGCGGGAATACATTTTTTTGCTGACCATGAGGTCATAAAAATCGGTAGCAATTTTCTGTGTCATGATTTAAGATTTAAGAAAAATTACTGCTAACGTTCAGGCTTAACGTGAAACGTGAAACGTGAAACGGCAAACCTCAACGCGGCCTGCCTTGCTAAGGCAAGCGGTTTTTTAACGGCGCAGTCAGGTGAAACATCCTGAACACTCGGGAATCCTTTCACGTTTCACGTTTGCCGTTTCACGTTTCACCAGCAGATCCCTTCATAATTCGGCAGTTCTTCCAGGTCGTGAATTCTGGCAAGGTCGATGATGGCGCTTTTTTCTTTCAACAGATGGTGATAGTTTTTGCCATCGAAATTGCGGTGGCTGATGACAACCACATCATTTGCCGAAATAGCATCTTCCAGGTTATTACTGATGTGTTCCGACAAGTGCGGTAAACGCTCATTGATGTACGCTTTATTGGCGCCTATCAGTTTCGACAGGTTAACGTATTCATCATAAATGGTAAGCCGGTAACCTTTGCCTATAAGCGTTTCGGCCAGGTCAACGTACGGACTGAACCGCAGATCGTCTGTTCCCTCTTTAAAGCTCAACCCCACCATACAAATATTCTTCTTGCCGGTTTCGGTGATCATGTCAACCGCTTTTTTGCGGTGTTGTTCATTGGAGGAATTGATCATTGACAGTACAGGCGTATCGATATAGTTATCGTGCCCAAGCGTTACCAGCCCTTTAAGGTCTTTGGGTAAACAGGAGCCGCCGAATACATAGCCCGGTTTCAGGTATGCCGGCGAAATATTCAGCCGGGTGTCTTTGCAGAACAGGTCCATTACCTTGAACGGATCTATATGCAATGCTTTACAAATGGTGCCTACTTCATTGGAGAAGGCAATTTTCAGGGCGTGGAAGCTATTGTTTACATATTTAATGATCTCCGCTACTTTAATGTCGGTTATTTCAATGGGCGCATTCAGGCAACGGTATAATGAAGCCACTTTTTCCATGGCAACCGTATTATCGCCGCCCACTACTGTAATTGCCGGATGATAATAATCATATACAGCTGATCCTTCCCGTAAAAATTCGGGATTTGAAACCACGGAGAAATGGTGGCCTCTTTTTTTGCCTGAGCATTCTTCCACAATTTCACCATAGCGTATGTTGGTGCCCGGCACCACTGTGCTACGGATCACCACTGTATGAAAACCGTCCTTTGTTTTCAGCGCCTTTCCTATTTGTTCAGCCGTTTTAAAAATGTAAGAAAGGTTCAGGTGGCCGTTCGATGAGGGGGGCGTACCTACGCAAATAATGCTAAGGTCGGTGTTGTGCACGGCTTCTTCGGCGCAGATGGTTGCTGAAATACTGCCCTTCGCATGTCCTTCGGCCAGAATGTGGTCGATGTCTTTTTCCTGTATAGTGGCCTGGCCGTTATTGATAAGCTCCACTTTGAATTCGCTTACATCAACTCCTATTACTTCATGGCCGTTTTTGGCTAGGCAGCCAACACTTACACATCCTACATAGCCTAATCCGAAAATCGAGATTTTCATGGTGTGTTACAATTTATATCTGTTAATCTGCTCTTTCATAAAGACGGTCATATCGTCCCATTGCTGAAGCAGTTGGTTTCTTGTTCCTGATTGTTTTTCGCGGTCGAAATGCATGTCAATGCATTTATTTATAAAAGGCAATGCACTGTCGCCCGGTAAATGTTGCAGCAGGCCCGCTTCCATCAGCAGTTCATTGGCTTTCATTTTACGGGTGCCGCAGTAAATGCCCGGCACACCGAGCATAGCTCCTTCCCTTGCCATGCTGTCGCCCGATGACAGCACCAGCCGCGAGTAATAAATGAGCGAGTGAATATCTTCCACCGGTTCCTGTAAAATGGTCCAGTGTTTTGGGTACCTGCCGGCATAACTTTTATCTTCCAGCGATAAAACAACCCTGGTGTTTGTATGTATGTTACCGGCAAAACTGCTGATGATGCCGTCCTGCTGGTTGTAATAGTTGAATGATTTGTTGCTTACCTCGCGCACAAAAATGTATTCATATGGTTCAAGGCCGTATGGCGTGAGCGCTTTTTCTGCCGGTTTGAACCGGCTGGGGCTTAAGTAGCTCCATTCCTTTAAACAATTGAACACCGATACTTTGCTGCTCTTTTCAACGATGGGCGGAAAGAACAACTGGCTCGACAAGCCGGCGTTTATGCGGTTGATGCGCCTGCGTTCAGGATCGTCATAAAACTGTATCACCGGTATGCCGGCAATTTTACAGGCAAGCGCCAAAGGAATACTGCTGGCCGCTACGCAGATGTTATAATTCTCTTTTTTTATCAGGTCAAGAAAAGCAAGCGTGCGTTTGATATTGCCATCCCAGAGGATCGACCATTTTGTACCATTGCTGCTACCCACCGGCACCGTATTGAAACCCGGATATTCCTTTTTAATTATGCCGGGTAATTTGCCCCGTTGCAGATAACAGATCGTTACCTCCCAGTTCTCCTCCTGCAATTCCTTCGAGATCCCTTTGAAAAGGTTAAGCTGCGCGGGATGTTTTATGTCGAAAAGGATCTTCATGTGTCAGTTTTTTAAACCGGGATGCGGTATTCTCAACATCATCGACTGCCATACGCCGGTAATACGGCAGATGTTTTCGGCGGCTGATGCGCCTTCCAGGAAACCAAATCTTGGCAACATGTAATGGTCTTTCAGCAGTTCGGGCGTGAGGTATTTCGGTTGAGAACAAAAGGCCAGTTTATAATCGAGGTTATTCAGGATCTGAATTTCGCGCTGGCTAAAATCACCATTAGGGTATGCAAAATAAGGCACCTCCTTCCCTATCCATGCTTCCAGTTTTTGCCGCGATGTTTTTAATTCGTCATAAACCTGTTTGTCCTGGCAGTTAATGAGAATAGGATGTGTTTGGGTATGTGACCCGATGGTTACGAAGGGAGAATTGGCAATTGATATTACCTCTTCAACCGTCATGGCGTCCCTGCCGGGGAACACTTTCTTTTTCAACTCCTGTATTATGCCCAGCCGTTTTTCTTCCGGCATTTTTTTCAATTCCTTTTTAGTGAATTCCAGCATTCCCTTTTGTTTGGCCTGGTGCACATACGACCACCAGTAAGCGCCTTCTTCAGCCGGTGTGGTTGATACAAAAATGGTCACCGGCACTTCGTACCTGTTGGCTACCTCTACCACGTTCTTTACGTTCGACTGCCAGCCATCATCCACTGTAATGCAAACCCCGCCCGTAGGGAATGGCAACTCCCCTTTTTTTACCTTTTCAATGTCGTATGGACTTAAAAACCTGAACCCTTTTTTCTTCAGCCACCTCACACAGAATTCAAACTCCTGTTTTTCGGGCTTGTGAAAATAGAGGGGGATGATACATGGTGTATTCAATGCTTTTTTCCTGGCCTGACGTACAAATCCTGCCAGAATAAATGTATTCGCGGCTATATAACCGAGTACATTTCGTAAACTTCTGCGCATAACCTGGGGGTTTAATTATCGAGGGCTTTCTGGTAAACGGCTTTGATGCGTTTGGCTACCGTTTCCTGGTCGAGGCCCAGTTCTATGATCCGTTGTCTACCGTTGGTTCTCTGGTTCAGGGCCTGGGAATCGATGGCCATTTTTATTTTTGTAGCAAAATCCTTTGGGTCGAATGATGCTATATAACATCCTTTTGTTTCACCGAACACCCATTTCACATCGCCTACGTCGGTACTCACTATGGGACAATTGCAGGCCATTGCTTCCTTGATCACATTCGGCGAGCCTTCCATAAAAGAGGGAAATACAAGTACATCGGCTTCATTCAGGTATTTGGGTACATCGCTGTGGCGAACGGGGTACGGACAAACCAGTTCCACATTGTTCAGTTGCTGCACAGCTGCTGCGGCCAGCGGAAAGTTCTTGCCCGATTTGGTTTTGCTGCCAAGGAACAGGGCCTTCTTTTTCCCGTTTACTGCAAACGAGTGCCCGTTTTTATGCAGTGTCAGCGGCTGGAATTTTTGCATGTTCACGCCGTTGGGAATGATGTACGACTTGTTTTTTTTGTATACCGATTCTTCAATATTGTTCGACTTCGAAATAATGGCTTGTACAAACGGTTGTATCAGCCATGTAAGGAACCACGATATCCTGCTGCTTAATGTCACTTTGTTCTTTCCTTTGAATTCGCCATTTGCATCGGTGCCCATTAACGATAGTACAACCGGTATTTTTCTGCCTGCGCCAATTAAGGCCGTCCAGCCGGAGTACGTATAGTGTGCATGAATGAGATTGTAATGTTTGTATTTAAGTGTTTTTCGTAGTCGCAGCCCTGATGTTACATAACCCATCAAACCTTTTCCTGTTACTGGAAAATAATCCACGTCAATTCCTTCCATTTTTAATGATTCGCCCTGTTCTTTAATGAAAGGAATGATTTCGAACTCTTTGCTGTTGCCGCTGCAAACGAAAAGTACTTTCATATAAGTTCAGTTAAAATTGTGCCTGCGCCTGTTTCCGGCATCTGATCAACACATCTTCATAGGTTTGTTCAAAAGCCTTTCCCATTTTTTCAATTACAAATTCTTCTTCAATGATCTTTCTGCCGGCTTTTCCAAAAGCGCTGCATTTTTCAGGGTTATCGATGAGCCCGGTAATAAGTCCGGCAATTTCATTTTCCGTTTGGTGTGTTACCAGGTACCCGTTTACATTGTGATGTACAATTTCGCGGGTACCGCCGGCGTCGTTCGCCATTACCGGCCGCGCCAGGCTCATATATTCTATAATGGAGTTTGAAATTCCTTCCCCGTGTTTGGCTATGTTCGAGAACAGCACGCCAACGGTGCAGCTGTTCACTACGGCTTCCACATCGGTTATTCTTCCTGTCAATATTATTCTTGGGTTCCGTTCTACCAGTTCGCGGAAAGGTTCGAACACATTCCTGTCGCGGCAGCTGTCACCAACGGCAATAAAGGTGATGTCGTTGCGCACGGTAGTGATCTTTTCGGCTACATTGAAAAAGGTTTTGTAATCCTTGTTGGTTGAAAAGGTGGCTACCATTACTACCGCAAAGGGAGTAGAGATACCGTATTTCGATCGTACCTGGTCGGGTGCCGGCAGGTTCTCAAACCGGTTAAGGCTTATCCCGTTGTAGATGATCTTTATTTTCTGCAACGGCGGTTTGTAAGCATCTATGCCGGCCCGTGAGTTGGAAAGGATAACGGTTGAGAATTTGAAATTGATGAGGTCGATAAGTTTGTTCACCGACCATCTGCCGGCATTCGGCGGCGCCGAAGTGATCTGCCCGTTCAATAAAGGAATATGCTGGCCAATTACGGCAGGAAGCGCATAGAACGATTGAATGCGTCCCCATGTATGGATCAAATGGGGTTTGAACTGCCTGCATAATTTATAGAACTTGAAAAAAATGGTAAGATCATTTCTCTTCCATTTTTTCGGAATGATCTTGTACAATACCCTCAGGTTGTGAAATGCGGGGAAATCAATTATCGGATCGGTTACCACAACCATAATTTCATAGTTGTCTTTACGTGACAGGTATGAAAGCAGCTCTACCAGCCGCCGTTCCTTTCCGCCGCCCTTGAAACTTCCGATAAAAAAAAGGATACGATTTCTTTGTTTGTTAAGGATCATGTCTCAGTTTCTTATGTTGTATGATCAGCCTGGCAGTATACGGCCTTTCCGGCTGGTGATAATGTTGTCAGTTTCTGACAGGTAGCGGATCAGATTTCTTGCAAGTACCCTGTAGCCATGATTGCGGTTAACATAATCCCGGGCTTTCTCCGACATGAACTGATACAGCTCGGGAGTTATTGAAGCGTATTGTTTACAGAGATCGAATACGTCATTGTAAATAATGCCGAGATCGTTATTTGAAATGATTGAGTCGGGGTTTACATTGGCACCCGATAATACAGGCGTACCTACCGACAATGATTCGAGAAATGTATTGCTGAACCCTTCATAGTGTGATGTGTTCAGCAGGAACCTGGCGTTTGCCAGAAAGGGCAATACTTCGGCCCGGTGCAGGTAACCGGAGAATTTTACGTTGGGTAAATGTTTTAATTTTTCAAGATATTCACTGGTTTCCTCATCGCAATTGGCACTTTCTTTTCCGGCAATGACGAACGTTTCATTTCTCAACAGGCTGGCTATCTCGTATAGCCGCTTTAAATTTTTCTGGGCCCGGTAAATGCCCAGCCAGGCAATGTAACTTCCGGGGCGGTGGTCATCGCCGAGCCCGGGGGCTTTCAGGTATAATGGGTTCGATATTTTTATGGCCGGTTTACCCGGGAATTTTTTTTTGATCCCATTCAGTTGAAAATTATTCTGACACAGGATGTGGTGCGCCAGTCTGAAACCTCCGGTTAACAGGAAGTGATTGACGGCTGAATTGGACTTGTGAAACCGCCTGTAGACCTGGTTGTCGTTCGAAATGCGTTGAATGAATTTTATATTCTGCAAGCGGCACATGATACCGATCAGCATCGAGATCCATGATGGAATACTTACATAGATATAGTCGGGTTTAACCGATTTGATCTGGTTGTAGGTATGCGGGAAGCGGTAATAGATCCAACGCAGCCATCGAATGCCCTTGTTCCGGTCATAAAGAGAAATGACTTTGATATTGCGGCATTCTTCTTTCAGCTTTTGATTGCCACTGGTGTCGGTCATTACAACAACCTCCTGCCCTTCTTCCAGCAAACCTCTTATCCAGCTATAGGTTTGAACCGCTGCACCGCCGCAGGGCTTTTCATCCTCTTGCATCAGGTTGATAAGCTTATCGTCGTAGAATAAGAATTTAGCCATGTTCGTTATAAATTGTTAAATAATATCCGGGTTATATGTTTTATCGCTTTGAGGGGATGCCTGATGGTGGTATTCACTGTATTGGTTTCTTCTGCCCCGGGGTTATCGCCCAGGGTTTCCAGCATTTTTTTTATCTGTGCTACATTGTCTTTAACCGGCAGCTTACCGTTTATCCTGATGATCGCAACACCCGACGCTTTCATGTTTTCCAGGATATTTTCCTGGATCTTCCGCCATTTTTCTATATTCCTGCGCAGGGCGTCATCATCTTTTCCGAAATGGGAAGCAATGACCTTACTGCGGCCGCGCAGTCTTTTCACCACTTCACTGGTATCGGGTGTATCGATGTATATAATGGCATAGGGCAACGGTACAAGCCGTAAATATTCATGAAGCAGCTCTTTTGCCGGTTCATCGTCTGCATCGTTATCTTTTATTAAAAAGGATCTTTGCAGCAATCCTTCTTCGATGATGCAGGGCTTTGCTGCGGCTTTTTCAATGATCGCCTGGTAAATGCAAAATGTGGTAAACAGGAAATAGGCCGATCTGAAGCGTTTATTGGTCTCGTTATCCTCGTAAAAGCTGTTATCTGACAGATGTTTCCAGCAGAATTTAGCCAGCAGTTGCTGATGAGCGTCGAACCGCATGCCATAATCGACCGGAACTGTTTTGGCTGGTTTTTTATGCAGCAGCAGGCGCATTTTATACCAAAGCCAGCTTTTAACTGAAAGTAACGATGGTTTGTTTGCGAGAAGCATTTCGGGATAAACCCATTGCGATCCGCTTTCCCAATTCCTGCACAGCGATTGATAAATAGTTGATTTTCCTGCACCGGGTGGGCCGATGATCTCAATTACTTTTGACTTCATGCTGTATTCACGGGTTTTAAATGTTCTCCCAGATATTCCTTTTTATATTCAACAGCACTTGTTCGAGGGGCATTGCTGCATCCACATCTATAACCGTTGCATTCCCGAATGTGAGCCGGGAAAGGTGAATACATTTTTTTTCAATCATCTTGTGATCATGGTCGGTTTTGCGGCTGGCGGCAACTTCCGGCGAAATATTCAACCGGAAAACGATATCGGCTCCTGCCCGGCAAAACCTGTTGAATTGCTTTTTTTCAATGTTCGATAACCAACCGCCGTTGCCCGATTGCAATTTGGGGCCATCAAAAAAGCCCTTTACGTTTTGTTGAGGAAAGCGGTCGCAGATCACAAGGCTGCTTTTTTTGCTTAGCCCTTTAGCCAGCCGCAGCATGCTTATTTTCTTACTGATCAGCAGCAGGTAATAACATCCGGCTGCCAGTTTTCTAAAGTAGCGGGAAACAAATGTGTTGTTGAAAAGAAACCCTGTTCTGGAAAACAGTGAATGATCGTAGCTCTTAATGTTTGGTCGTTTGCCGAAATAGAAATAATGGGTATCGATTTTAAAGGTGAGCCATTTCACCAGTTCGTTGCAGATGGTGCTTTTGCCCGAACCGTCGCTTCCTACGAAGGCGATGATCTTACCGCCGCCGGTAATTGTTTTTTTAAGTTGCAGCGGGCCGGTGAACTGGCTGATGTACCGGGCTTTTTTTAAAAAATGTTTGTAATAAAAAGTTTTTACAGTGGCCAGCCGCCATTTGCTTTTTACGCAGTCTGATACCTGATGATAAAAGAACGAGGAAAGATGCAGCATGGCCTGCACATTTCTGTCCTTAAGGATGCGGTCAATGTCACTGTCAAAGCTTTCTGGTACGTTCATTTGAAGTTCCCTACAAAGGCCGCGGAACACGTTTGTTTGCACCTGGCTTAAGAGGGTAATGAGTTCGTTCTGTTTGCCCCCGGGTATACCTGGTTTTTTATACAGGTTGTTCGCCTGTAACCGTACCAGCAGTACGATGGTTTCCAGTTCCGGCGTTGGAATGGGCCAGCCAGTTTGTTTGTCGGGTTGCAGGTGAGCGAAGAACTGATCTAACCAGGGCAACTGCAAATACCTTCCATAAGTAATGCCATTCACCAGGTCGTAATGCGTGTGCAAATGCAACAGGGCGCCTGTGTCATAATCGAACCCCAGCCAGTCTTCCAGGGCCGGGTAGGCATTCCAGGGTTGTGTATTGAGCTTTTTATAAGAACGCTTTCTTACGATCATTTCATACAGCAACCTGTCTGCCGGATGAACGAGGATGTCTATATCTGTTTTGCCGGAAAGTGATGCCTGCAGGTGCGTATTCCCTTTCCAGTGGGCAAACCGCACATTTGCCTGTAACAGATCGGCCAGCAACCGTGCTGTTTCGGCTGTTACATGTGCGCAGGTTATTTTATCCTGCGTTTCAGAAACGTGAATTGTGGGATGGTTTGCCACGATCATAACGACAATAATTTTTAAGCTGCTTCTATTTTGGCCTTGAGAAGGGCCGGCTGGTCTTCTTCAGCGTAGATCTCCGGCGATTTTTTCGATATGGGCAGCATCACTACCAGAATCGTCAGCAGCGTTGCCGCTACTTCGGTATACCGGCCAGAAATGGTATACGCCATAAACGACATGCCACAGAAAAGAAAGATCAGTTTATCCTGGTATCGCTTTGATGCCCTAAACGCCTGCATGTATGCGGTGCCCATCATACAGATGTACAGGAATACGCCAATTATTCCGCTTGAGTGCAGCAGGTTGGGAATGTCGCCATGCAGGCTTCTGTCGGCCAGCACCCCCTTGCCGTAATTACCGCCGCTGTTGAACAGTTCATACCCGAACCAGGGGCTATAGGCGTGGTAAATGAACATGTCATCGTATAAAAGGGAATATTCAAAAAAGCGTTTTTCCTCGGCCAGTTCGCGTTCGTCGAGTTTCCGTAACTTTATCCGCTCTTTGAACTCCTGAAAGAAGTTGGTATTGTTATAAACAAAGAACCCGATCACAGCAATGACGCCGCCTGCCATAAAAAGCATTTTTGCCTTTTGCCGGGTCATCAGCGTCATAAGGCAAATGATGATGCCAATGGCGCTTAATAAGATAACGGTGCGTCTTAAGGTGAGCATGATCAGGAAAAAGGTAATGACCGAAACGATCAGGTGCATGGGCTTTTTTTCGCTGATGCCATACATGAACACTATAAAAAGCGCCAGTGGCAGGGTGTTGAATGCTGCCGCCCAAAGATTACCGAACATAACGCCTTTTGTAATGCCGTACATTTCCATTGGCGAGTATTTGTAATAGGTAGCGGCCATCGCATTGACAATAAAAAGTACAAGTATCAGTAAACAGGCATTGCTTAATTCTTTATACACTACTTCCGACGGGAATTTCTGGTAAATACTTGGCACTAATGCTATGAGAAGGAACAACCAGATCACCGAAAAAACATATGGTCTTATCAGCGTGAGGTCGCTCGATTTATTGAGCAGGATGAGAAAATAAACGATCAGCAGCAGTGACCAGATATTTCTGCGGAAGAAAAACCCGCTTTTGACGGCGCAAACGATAACAGCCAAACTCATTAAACTATAGTACAGGAAGGCGGGGTTGGGCGTATCGATGATCCTGTCTACGAAAAAAAGCACTGGTAAATAAAAGATTCCCCGCTCATTCTTTCTAATGATGCAGTAAAGCGCCATGCCATGGAAGAAGATGATCTCAATAATTAGAAGAAACGTGTTCATGTATTATGTTTAGTAAGGTGTACCTCACCTGCCGGGCGTAGTTTAAAAAGCGTGGAACACCTGTAACAGAACGATACAGGCAGCTATATTCATTAAAACCGAAAACCGCTCCCGTGCCAGGTTGGTGAACTTCGAGTAAAACACATCGGCCGATAAATTTTCCCGCGCATATTGTAATGACTGGTGCTGCATTTGTGAAAGTGTTTGATAGTCGGAGATCATTTTTTCCAGCGCAGCTGTAAGGTCTTCAACGCTGTCGGACTTTACCACAAACCCGTTATGCCCGTTGTTGATATTGAATTTGGCGCCGCAGGTATCGGTACAAATAACAGGTAATCCGTAACCGAGAGCCTCATTTACCGAAACACCATATTGTTCGTTTATGGCCGGCAATACAAAAATGTGATGTGAAGCGTAGAGTTCGGCCATTTTTTTATAAGGAACATTTTGTTTGAATTCGACCTGGCTGCCCAGTTTCAGTTTAGCGGCCTGTTGTTTCAGAAAATCGAAATTGGCTTGTTGCTGTTCTGTGGCGCACTCGCCTACTATGGTTGCTGAGAACCGGTATTTGTAAACAAGGTTGCTGAGGGCCTGTATGAACAACAGGTGCTTTTTTCTTTCCTGGTGGTATTTCCCGATCATGATGATGCGGGGCCCGTTTTCCGGGATCTGGTTGAAGATCCTGTCTTCCGATGTTACGTTTACCGGCAGCGGAACATAATACATATGTTTTAACCGGCCGTTTTTTTGGGGCAGATCGTAGCTGACTATCGGGGTCATCCAGGCGGCTTTAAAAAAGCGGATGGTCATTTTTTGTTTTAACCGGGTTTTCCAGGTCCTGAACCTGATAAGGGGTTCCTGGGTGTAAAAAACGATCCTGGTATTGGCCAGCAGCGCATAAAAGGCCGCCATCAGGGAAAACAATTTATAAGGATCGCGTATAATGATAATGTCGGGTTTCAATTGCCTGAACAATTTCCAGTAACTGTGAGGCGCAGGGAAATAATATTTGTTGTTCACGCCCCCGTTCTTAAAGGTCTTTTCGATAAATACCGACAGTTTGCTTTGTTTGTGCCGTACAGGTTGCAGCTGGCTGTGATCTTCCGTTGGGCCAATACTGGCTACGTGAAAGGTGATGTCATGTTTTTTCTCAAGTAATTTTTTTATCAACTGAACCTGATTCGTATGGTAGCGCGGTGCCACGAACAGCAATTTCATCGGTATACTATTTTAGTTTTTACTGAAGGCAGCGTCCGATTTAAAGAATTTTATAGAAGATCTGATGCGTTTAAATTCCAGCCTGTCTTCCCTGCTCAGCCCGGCTGCATAAAAGATCAGCAGCGAGGCTATAAAAGCGGCCGGGGCAAATAAGATCAATTGATAAATACCTGTTGAAGCGGTTTGCGTAGCCAGCCACATGGCCGATGCCAGCATCAACAGGGCGGTAATGGTTGGTCGAAGGTTTTCTGTAAACGCCGTTTTTGATCCTGTTTTTATCAGTGTTGTCAATATTCTGCGTTGTCCTATAAACAGGAACAGCCTGCTTATCATCATACTGATACAAAGCCCGGGGATGCCGAATTGAGAGATCAGCAGCACACCGAAGCCTGCAAACAACGCGCCTGCGATGAGGGTTAAATAAACTTTCTTCTTAATATCCAATGTGGCGCTGATAATACAGGAATCGTTCCTTACGAATGTATCCTGAATGGTCATAATCATGATCAGCGCGTTGACGGTATGGCCGGCGAAATGCTCTTTCCCTACCCATGCATTCAGGAACGGCTGGTTAAATAAAATGATGGTTGTTCCGAAGGCCGTGGTAAGCAGCAGGGATACGCGGTTGATATTCTTTCTAACATGATTTACTTTTTCGAATTCCTTTAAGCCGATCAGCTTTCCTATACCGGGCATTATGCCAAGGATCAGCCTGTTGATGAGCCCCTGCAGGGCCGCGGGAATAAATTTGGTAAGGGTATAATAGGCTACGGCAACCGGACCGGTAATGATACCGAGTAACAATTTATCGCTGCTTGTATTTACGAGGTTGGCGCCGGCATCGGCCAGGTACCAGGCGCTTAATTTGCCGAACCGGAAAATATTGGCGCGCGATGGTTTGCTTATACCGAACCAGTTTACGTTTCTTTTTACAACCACATAAAACGACAATCCGATGAGCAGGCTTTCAAACAGGTGCACCAGAGCAAGCCCTATAAGGCCAAAACCCCAGATGAGCGCCAGCACTTTCAAACCGCCCCCGATGATCACCACGCCGGCGCGCATTCCCATTCGTTTAAAGGTAAGGTTCATACCCCTGAGGATCGCTTCGAACAACTCGAAGAACTTGAAAACAAGTACTGAAAAGACCAGCAGCACACAGGTGGTCCTTATCAATGTGAAATGTTCTTTTTCGGCATGCGTGATATAGGGCGAATACCAGGCGATAATGCTGCCGGCTATCAATACTACCGGCATTACGAAAAGCATTACCACAAAGGCTGCGCCTGTTTCACTTCTTAATTCATCAACGGTGGCTGCGTCCTTCTTTTGCGCTACCGTCCATTTCAGTACTTGCGACGACCGGGTGTCGGCAATATTTACATACCCGGTGAACTGGCCAAGCATTTGCCAAATGCCAAATAATGATGTTCCCAGTCCGGCGATAACAAACGGATTCACAAACAAACCGGTTAAACGGTTGGCGGTGTAATCCAACATGCTGGAGATCGTGTTCAGATAGGCACGTTGTTTCAGATTTTCCTTAGCGCCTGTCTTTTTGTTCTTTTTCCCGTTGGTATCTTCAGAGGGTTTACTTATTGTCGGTTTTTCAATCATTATCAAGTCGTTTATGATGCGTTCTTAACCGGGTTCATTACATATTTTTCAATTGAATAGTATTCCCTGAACCATTGAACGAAATTGTACAATCCGGTTTGAACGGTAGTAACAGGTTTATAATAGAAGTTGGCGACCAGTTCGTTTATATCTGCCCAGGTGGTGAGCACATCGCTTCGTTCCTGTTCTTTCATTTCAATGATGGCCTTTTTGCCGCAGTGAAATTCTATTTCCCTTACGAAATCCATCAGCTCAACCGGGTTATCATTGCCGAGGTTATAAATGCGCCAGGGCGCGGGTGAACTGGATGCACCGGGTGTAAGGCCGCTCCATGTGGCATCTGCTTCGGCAGGTTGGTCAAGCACATGAACAAAGCCTTCGACGATATCATCTATATAGGTAAAGTCGCGTTTCATTTTTCCCTCATTGTATACTATTATCGGTTCCCCCTTCATGATGGCATCGGCAAAAAGGAAATAAGCCATATCGGGCCGGCCCCAGGGGCCATACACCGTAAAAAAGCGTAAACCCGTTGTGGGAATATTAAATAAATGGCTGTACACATGGGCCATCAGTTCATTCGATTTTTTTGTAGCTGCGTATAAGGAAACCGGGTGACAGGTGTTCTGCGTTACCGAAAAGGGCATTTGTTCATTCAATCCGTAAACACTCGATGAACTGGCATATACCAGGTGCCTGATCCTGTTATGCCGGCAGGCTTCCAGGATGTTCAGGAAGCCGTTCACGTTCGATTGCACATATACGTCGGGGTTGGTGATCGAATATCTTACGCCTGCCTGCGCCGCCAGGTGGGCCACCATGTCGAACTTTTCCTTTCTGAAAAGGCTCAGGATCTCCCTTTTGTCTTCCAGGTTCAGTTTAATGAACCGGTAGTTCGGGAACTTACTGCTCTGCACCGCTGTATTCCATCGGATGTCTTTTCGGCTGATCCCATTCTCTGCCAAACGGCCGTACTTCAGGTTGATGTCATAATATTCATTGATATTATCCAGGCCAACCACTTCGTCGCCCCGCTCGAGCAGCTTTTTGGTGAGGAAATAACCAATAAAGCCGGCGCTACCCGTAACCAGAATTTTCATAACCAACTATTTTATAAGAAGAAATTATACACTTTGCAGTTTTGATCTTTTACGTTGCTTTTCGCGATATACATTTTCATAACCATATCCATAACTGTAGCCATACATGCCGCTCATGACGCCTCTCGATCTGATGCCATTGAAAACAATATGCGGGTTTTTCAATGCTTTGAACTTGTTATTGTCGTCGAGCAGTTGCACCATGGTTTTGGGCGTACGGTTGTGCCGCATAACGAACAGGGTGAGGTCGCAGAATTCGGAGAAAATGTAAGAATCGGAAACCGGGTCAATGGGTGATGCATCGAGCACCACATAATCGAACGTAGCCGTTAAATAAGTGAGCAGGTGGTTAAGCCGGCCGCTTAAGATCAGTTCCCTTGAATTGTCTTTCCCGTTGCCGGCGCTAACGACAAACATATTCTCATCCATCGTATTACTGATTATTTCTTCAGGGTCTTTGGAACCCTCGAGGAATTCGGCTACACCCGGTTTATCCGCCACGCCCATGATCGATGATGTTTTGGGAATGCGTATATCGAGGTCAACCAGCACTACTTTATTTCCGGCAAGTGCCAGGCTTCGTGCCAGGTTGGTACTTACATATGTTTTCCCTTCCGAAGAAATGCTGGAGGTTATCAGGATCCTTTTTATATCGAGGCTTTTCTGACGGCCAACCAAACCGATGGCGGCGCGCAGGTGCCTGAACTGTTCGGCAACGACCGAAGTTTTGCTTCCTGTGTTCAGCAGGGATTCATTTTCCTTGTTGGCCGAGATCTCGGCTATAACCGGTACAATGGTCAACGCTTCTATTTCCGACCTGAACAGGATCTTTTTGTTCAGCATTTCCTTTGCCGAAACCAGTCCGATGCCTAAACCCATCGATACGGCCAGTACCGCGAAATAAATAAGTGTTTTCTTGGGCGCCACGGGGTCGCCTGAAGAGCTGGCCATATCTATGATCTTGCTGTCGGAAATGGCTGAAGAACTTGCCAGCGCCGATTGCTCGCGTTTTTCGAGCAGGTAATTGTAGATGCTTTTTTTGGTGACCTGCTCGCGGCTGATATTCATAAGTTCCCTTTCTTTCCGTGGAATGGTGCGCAGCATTGAATTATAACCGCCGCTGATCGATGCCAGGTCTTTTTTCGAAGCTTCGAGGTTGATCCTTTGCGCCCTCAATTTTTCGAGAATGATAGGGCGGATCTGTTCTATTTCCTTGGCTATGGCTGTAGCAAACGGGTTATTTTCACCGGTTGATTTCATCAGTTTTTCATATTCCAGTTTGCCGTTGTACAGCTTCTGCATAAGTTCCGTTAGTACGGGATCGGAGATCCCTATGGTAGCGGGTATGATGTCGCCTTTATTTTCCTTCGAATTCACATAACGCTCCATTTCATTCAGGGAAGCCAGCTGCATGCTGAGGTCGGCCATTTTACGGTCGTTGCTTCCAACGTTCTCGAGGTATTGCCTGCCCTGGGCGCTGAGGTCAACCACGCCTTTATCGGTCCTGAAAGTTTGAATGCGTTGTTCTATAGAGTCAAGTTCCTTTTCCACTTTTGCCAGGCGGGTTTCAATGAATTCGAGGGTATTGGCAGCGGTTCCTTTCTTTTCTTCTATCGATAAGCGGTTATAGGCCACCAGCAGTTTATTTACGACATCTTCTCCCCGGTCGCGTACTTCATCTCTGAAGGTGAGGTTAATGGTCGATGACAACTTGCTGGAAGATTTTACCTCCAGGCTGGCGATATAACCGGGGGCTACATTTTTCGGTTTGGATAAACGGAAGAACAACGGCCCGCCGGGCGCTTCCGTCTGGCGTTCATTTTTCTCGAATTTCAATTCTCCATATTTGGTAGATACCCATTGATTAATGGGAAAGACTTTTTTACCAATCACAACTTCTTTCACTTTGGGTTCATCCACATTCCTAAATTCTCCGGCATTGTTGTCGTCGTAATAGTTTACTTGAAAGTGTACTACAGAATCACCTGTCGATTTCAGCTCATCTGGTTTTCTTGCAATAATGGTAACAGGCGAACTGTTGTAAGCGGAGGTAGGTTTTATTTTTCCTTTATTACCGGCTGCTTCGTATATGGGCGCATATAACTGAAGTTGTTCCACCACTTTTTCCATCAGTTTGCGGGAGTGGATCACTTCCATTTCATTCTCGACGATATTTTTGGTGGGATAAATTTGCAAAGCTTCCAGTACGCCCGATTCATCAACACCCTTTTTTTCGTCTTTTACCATTATGGTAGCATACGTTTCGTAAACGGGAATTGAATAGAATTTAAGGTAAGCCCATGCTCCTGCGAGCCCCAGGATCAGCAATACAAGGAACATTGGCCAGTAAGGAAGATACCAGTTGGTGACAACTGAAATGATATTCATTTCGTTGCCTGTCTTTTTGTTTGTTTGCATAATTACCTTGTTATACGGTCAATAATCACGGCGGCCAAACCAAGACCGCTCAGGATACCCGGCAGCCACATGCGGGTGTTGCTGTTTTGTGAAACCTTGGCTTTGTTGGGTTCTACATAAAGAATGTCGCCCGACATAAGATAGTAATATGGTGATGTGAGCAGGTTTCCTGAATTGAGATCGAGCCTTTTTACGATGCGTTTGCCCTGTTCTTCACGAATGAGCGCGATATTGTCGCGGCGGGCATAGATGGTGAGGTCGCCTGCGAAACCGAGGGCTTCGAGAATGTTTATTTTTTCATCGGGCACATTGACCACCATGGGGCGGGCAACTTCACCCAATACGGTAACTTTAAAGTTCAGGTACCTGACGCTAACCACCGGGTATAACAGGTATTTATTATCAACCAGCACTTTGGTGATGTTATCTTTCAACTGCTGTTTGGTAAGGCCGGCGGCCTTTATACGCCCCAGCATGGGCATATCTATAAAACCGTCCATGTCAACCAGGTAACCCGATGCCTGGGTAGCGGTATAACCTATAGTTTGGGTTGAAACGGTAACAACGGTGTTAAACGGCTGGCTGGCTGTAGCATTCGGACTGCTAACGGTAACGCTCAACAAGTCGTTTTTTTGAATGACCGGCTCCAGGTTGTTGATGGCATTGGTGATCTCGGTTTCATTTATATTGTTCAGGTATGCCACTTTCTTCATGTTGGTGCAGTTGGTAAGCAGGATGCAGGCTGCCAGCACGATCAATAGCCAGGGGCTATTCTTTTTCCTATGCGTAAGTTTCACGGTAATATTATTAGAGATGAAGTAAATAACGTCAACATGCATCCCTGGCGTTGTTGTTTACAACTTCAAGGTGCGATTTGGGTATTTCGGCTGTCATATAATAACCAAGCGAGGGCAGTGAAATGCGTACGGTTTTGCCCAACACTTCCATTACAGTACCTTCCTGTTCCATAAATAACCCGCATTTTACCCGAACGATATCGTTCACGTCTATGTCGAGCCTTTCGAGTTTTACGTTCGAATATTCTAACAGGAATTTTTTTATGACCTCTATTTCAGTATCACGGATAACGGCCGGCTTGCCCTGCCAGCTTACATAATTGAGAACGCCGTCTGTTTGTAATACGCTTATGCGTTCCTTGTCGGTAATTCTTGCAAACACGTAGCAGGTAAAGAGTGGTTCATAAACGATCTTTTTGCGATCGCTCCATTGACGCAGTACTTTATTGAGGGGACAATAATTTTCAATGTTCTTACGGGTAAAAATGGAGGCCACTTTTTTCTCCCATTTGGCATGTGTATATAATGCATACCATTTCTTCACCAGTTTCGGATCTGTATTGCTTTGAGAAAAGGCTTCGCCCAACATAATCCCAGTTTTAGTGGTTTATTTAAAAGGGTTTGAAACTATATGTAATGGATAATTGGATAAAAAGGAAATGCAGAGTGAAATTGGATTTACAGGTGGGGTTCGGTCAAAACATTAGCGTAAAGCAAAAAGCTTCTGATTGCACGAAAATAAATTCGTACATCGGTAACGTTCTGATTGGATTAAGAAACCCGGCTGAAGAATGCCTTTTATACATCGCCTATTGTATGGAGTTAATGCATCAATAGACCGGATACATAACAGAAAGAGCAAAAGTTACTTGTGTTGCGCAGGTTAATATTCAGGGGATGATTGGTAAATGTTATTTCAATATAAACATATTTAAATTATTAGACAATTATTTCGTAGTTAATCCTCATTTATTTGTGTTTAATCAAGTGGACAATCAATGTTTAGTTAATTCTATGACAGCCGTCATAAAATTGGATCAGTGATAAACGTAAAATCAGGATTTTTCAGGTCAAAGTACAAGGCTTCGCCGAACAAGATCACATATGAGATCATGTTACAAGAACAAATTCAGTAAAAGAAGATAACGGATTGACGACAGGTGGTTAAATAAGGCTCAAAATAAATTAATGGAAAGGAAAAGATTCGGTCAGCAATCACAGGGCTTCGCCAATCATAGACCCAAACCAAAGGAGAATAGACAATTAAGATCACTCTTAAAGTTGGATAATGGATAGAGAAAGTATTAGCAAGAATAATGGATAGAGAGAATATAGCAAGAAAGATGGATCGACACTAACAAATAGATGCACATATGATTTAGTGCCGACGGGCCTGGTTCAAAGGATTTATTTTCAGAGTTGTTTTACTGCGTTCAATCTACTGGGAGTATTCGGTATTCATCTAACGATTAATACCCTGTCAAAAAGAACTGCTCAAATTTAAAGATATTTATCTAATACAAACAAAAAAATTAAGGATAAGATAACTAACTTTTGAATTAAAATAATCATGATTTTAATGGTGGAGGATTTTCCCCTTTTTTAATGTGCCAGGTTTTTTTTGTTGAATGATGATATGGTATAATGCTTATTATATTCATGCTGCTTTCAGTAAAAAAAGAACTACTAAATGTATTTATACCCTCATGCTTTGTGGCATAATACAAATTGACCAGAACTATTAAGAATGACAAAGAATCGCATGATCTGCAACCTGTATTTATTTTTAGCGGTAAAAGTTACCGCTAGCCGTTATACATATCAGCCAAACCGATGGCCTTTAATTCAACACTTTTAATAGCAAATTTTGATAGGGCGATTATTACAGATATGCTAAAATAATACCAGCCTGTTATGCTGCCCTGATACCCATGGACAGTATTTTATGTAAAATAAATTCACCTGCTTTGTGTAATAAGTACTTTATGATCATCAGGTAGTAAAACCTGCGTATGAAAAATTGTTACCCATTAGCCATAATGTTGTTTGCCATTCAGTTAACTGCTTTTTCGCAAAACGTTTTGATCAGGGGCCAGGTAAAAAACAACGCCGATAGCGCGCTTGCCGGGGTTTCTGTTACTATAAAGGGAACGGTAAGTTCCTACATAACGAACGACAGGGGTGAGTTTATGATCCCAAAGCTGAAACTTCCTGCTGAATTGATCTTTTCATCGGTGGGTTATCAAAGCCAGACCTTTGCGTTAGAAAGAACGGATACAACTAAGTTCATTACCATCAAATTATCTCCGGCTGAAGCCAGCCTGTCGGAAGTAGTGGTTATAGGTTATGGTACTGCCAAACGAAAAGATATAGCCGGTTCGGCAGGATCTGTAATGTTAAGAGGGGTTGCATCTTTGCCAAAGAAAGCGCTGGAAGGAAAAGTGCCCGGCGTGGCCTCCCGGAAAACCACAACAGTGAAACGCGAACCGGCCGTAGCGGCGTCAACCACACCCACCAGCAGGTTAGAGGCCATGGAGACAAGCCCACGCATACATTCAAAGATTTTGACCGCCGGCGAACTAAGTGATTTCAAAAAATGGAATTTGTGGGGCGGTTATTCAGGTGCAGAATTTAAAGCATGGAGCAAACACTGGGGACTTGCTCCGGTTAAACGCTATTGCGTACAGGTGCAGAATAAAGACCATAAAGCAATTCCCGGTGAAACCGTTTATCTGATCAATACCGAAACGAACGATACGTTGTGGCGTGCCGTTACCGACAATACCGGTAAAGCGGAGTTATGGGCCAACCTCGATATGAAGGAAGAAGAACGGAACAGGTATACCATTGTATGCAGAAAGGAAACCCTTCGCTCCCCTGCTGCATTCGAAAACGGCATCAATCGCATTACGCTGCGTACATCATGTGCGCATTCCGATATTGCCAACATTGCATTTGTTGTGGATGCTACCGGTAGTATGGGCGATGAAATAAAATACCTGCAGGAGGAACTGAATGATGTGATCGCCATTACTTCCGCTAAAAATAAAGACCTCAAACTACGCATTGGTTCCGTTTTTTACCGCGATAAAAGCGATGAGTACCTTACCCGGTTTATAGATTTTCAAAATGATCCTGCGCCCCTGATGGAATTTATAAATGCACAATCGGCCCGCGGCGGCGGCGATTACCAGGAGGCTGTGGAAGACGCATTGACAACCGCACTCGATAGCATGCATTGGGATAGCGATGCCCGGGCTAAGGTCATCTTCCTTATTCTCGATGCGCCCCCGCATGATGCCGCAAAAGTGAAAATGCAGCAGTTAATGCGGCAGGCTGCCGCTATGGGTGTTCGCATAGTACCCGTCGTATGCAGCGGGGTTGATAAATCTACCGAATACCTGATGCGCGCGCTTGCACTGGCAACCAATGGCAGTTATGTTTTTCTTACCGATGACAGCGGTGTAGGCGGTAAACATTTAAAGCCCACTACCGATGATTATAAAGTAGAATTATTGAACGACCTGTTGCAGCGGGTGATTGCCGAAATGGTGTATATAGAGCCATGTAACGATGCCGGAAAACCGGAAGTGCCGGTAACGCCGGATAACAATGCGAAGATCAGCGTTTATCCCAACCCTTCAGCCGGAAGGATCCAGATAAAAGCCACTGAAGCCATAAAGGAAATGTATATAGCCGATTTTACCGGGAAGGTGCTTGAAAAAATAGCCATTTGGCAAAAGATACATAACTGGCAAACCGACCTGAGCAGGTATCCTTCAGGCACCTATTTGATCAGGTATTTCACCGGGCAAAAAGGCTGGGGCGCAGAGAAGGTGGTGCTGATAAAGTGATTGAATACTATTTCGTCGATGGTGAATACAGAGATAGCAACAAAAATCCCCCTGCGTCATTTGCAGAGGGATTTTTAGTACGATGTATTATTTAAAGCAGCATGCTGCTTAATCTTCTTTGTGTTGTTTTTTTGCATAATACAGGTCCTGGTTCTCGTAAAAATGTGCCAGGTCGGCTTTGGCGGTAGCCAGGGCCTTTACCTTATCTTCATAATACAACTGCCCTATTGAATGCTCATAGGCGTTTGCCAGTTGCCTTGATTTCCCTTTTACTTCGGGATCATGTTTATGCGGTTCCAGTTCCTTCATTCTGGCAATAAGCCCAAATACCCTGTTGCTGCAGAGGTAATCGATAATTTCAGCAGCTTTATACCTGTTTTCGATGACCTCATTACAAAGGTCTACGGCCGCCAACCGTAAAACCCGGTCGCCTATCAGCTCTATTTTTTTAAAAATGTGTTGTTCTTCTGTCATGCCGTAAAGCTAAGACATTTTGAAATATTTCATTTTTTTGAATTTCACCGCTCATTTGTCAATACCTTTTCAAAACCGGTAAATGCAGCATTCGCATTTGGCTGTATGCAGTGCATCAAATCGTTTACCCATTCCAGATCATGCAGGGAGATCAGCCGTTTGGTGGTTTCGCTGGCCGAAACACGCAAAAGGGAGAAGCCGAAAATGGATAAAAACGGAAGCCATAAACCGTTGTTCCGGGAAGCATTTCCGGTAAATACGGCTCTGTTGTGGAAAGCATGATGTTCGGTATTCTACCCCTGTCCTCGCTCCTGCCGCCTTGCCTGGCCTTCATGCAGATGCAGAATGACCTCATGGTGCCCGTCGGGAACGATCAGTTCCCGGCAGGCACTGGTTGCTGTATCCGGAATGTGTAAACGCCAAAAACATGTAACAATGCCTGAAAGCGAAGCCGGAGTATGGATTTCAAACCGGATCATGATTAATGCAAAAAAGAAAAACCGTCACGGCCCGGCCGCAACGGTTTTTTGAACAAGTCATGCTATACTTTAATCATCTTTAGGTTTATCTTTCAGTTGTGCTTCTGTAACATAATGACGGCGGCCTTTATCATCTATCCAGTAATATTTGGAATGATTATCTATGTAAATGGTTTCACCATCGGGGCCAACTTTGTCTTTATGTTTTGAGTCGGTAA
Source organism: Niastella populi (assembly GCF_002078015.1). Classification (GTDB taxonomy): domain Bacteria; phylum Bacteroidota; class Bacteroidia; order Chitinophagales; family Chitinophagaceae; genus Niastella; species Niastella populi. The sequence goes on from NZ_LWBP01000217.1 coordinate 44,814, forward strand.
CGGCAGCTTTGCCTTTTGAAGCTACTTCAGCCGTTTTGTTACCTACTTTTTTAGCGCCTTTTTTAATTGCTTTCCCTGTTTTCTTTACTGTTGAAGTTGAATCCTGTGCATGTATGGCCACCGGCACACTCAACATAAACAGCACGGCCACAATTCCTGTAATCTTTTTCATACTGTATCTTTTTTGATGAATTATATCAATTATACGGCCAGCCGGTTATTAGCGCTTTTGATCTTTACATTAACTACTTATATATGCAGAAATTGCACATGCGAGGCATAGTTTCCACAAGCTATGATCTGGCTTTTTCTTCGTCAGGTACATGTTGCACTTCGAACAGGTATGCTTTGGGGGAAGGTATGATGGGGTCATTGGTAAGTAAGGAAAATTCTTTGACAAAGCTAGCCCCGAAGTAAAGAATGAACGAGGAATAGAACACAAACAGCAGCACCAGCACTATGGCGGCGCCTGCTCCGTATACCAGGCCGATATTGCCATTACCGATCAACGTTGTCAATACCGACTTGCCAATATAAAACAGCATACCGGTGAGTATGCCGCCGGCTGTGGTTGCCCGCCATGACGGGCGTCCATTGGCCAGGTATTTGAACAAAACAACAAACCAGATAGTGACCACCAGAACGCCGGCGATCTCATTGATGGCGCTGGTAAAAAAGTGGCCGCCCGTTTTCCAGTATTTGCTGATGTAGTCGCCTGCAAATACTTTGATAACGTCAATAACGGCGGAAGCGAGAACCAGTAAGCCGGCCATCAGGATGATGATCAGAGAGCGGGCGCGTGCTTTCAGATCATATACAAATTCAGATCTTTTCAGGCGGATGTTCCAGATATCGTCGAGGGAGCCCCTGATGACTTTGAACAGTGTGGTTGCCACAAATACGAGGAAAAGCAGCCCGATGGCAGCCATATACCAGGTTTGGGCGAGGTTGCGCAGGCCGCGGGCGGTACTGCGCAATTGTTCAGCGCCTTCGTTTCCCAGGGTGGCGGTCAGCAATTCGCGCAATTCCCTTCCCACAATTTTACGGGCAAAGAAAATACTGAAGAGCTGGAAAATGAGGATAAGGATGGGCGGCAGGGCGAAAGTGGTAAAAAAAGCGGTAGCCCCGGCCATGCGTAAAGGGTTGTTGCGCTGCAGGCGCCTGAACGAGTTTTTCAGGAGTTTCCAAAAAACAGGCAGCCGCCATATAGAAGTTGTATTGTTTGCCATAAAGGGGGGCTAATGCCAGCACAATAGTATAAAATACTTTGCCAGCGTGGGTAAAGTTGCGCGTGGGGTGCTGCCGGAACCGGAGCGTTTATTTTGTATACCATAACACCATATTGCACGTTTATGCATTTTAGCCAATGGCTGCATCATATCGGTATCACAATAAAAAACAACGTTTTATGATGAGTTTTCTTGTACCCTGCCTGTTTATCGTTTTAAATCAAGTTAATATAAACAATGAACCTATGAACGAGTTTGAATTACCTGCAACCTGGACAAGGGATTTTGCTATTGGTTATTCCTTTGGCGGTAGTATGGATGGAAGCAGGACCGAATTGAAAATTTCCTACGATTCATGCAGTTATATGGTGCAACCGGGAATGAAAGCCCCTCAAACAGGTGCGTTTTCGATGACAGAAGCTTACCGTGCAGCCATCTTAAAAAAGATGCATGAATTGAAAGTGAATACAATAAAATCGGAAATAAGCATATCCCCCGTCAATGATGGTCATTCGGAGACGCTGTGCTTTGGCAACCGCTGCATTTCGGGAGGCACCTCTGCCATAATGAGTGACAGGGATAAAGAAATATTTTTTAATGCACACGCATACCTTACAGATTTCGCTAAAAAGAAAAGTAAAAAACAACCAAAGTAATTCCAGCTTTTCCGTGCTTTCCCTGCCGGGTACTTATTGTATGTATTTAAATATTTCACTAACGGAGAAAAGGGCGCAGCCTCCCAATTATTTCAGGGTATTGGTGGTTAATACAACCTGCGAACCCGGATGTTGTACGCTGCCATTTTCTTCAGCAGTAATTAGAATACGCACAGGTTTCAATGAAGTAACGGTGTTAAGGGATGCTTTCATCGTTTTGGATAAAAATCCGGAAGAACTGTGCAGTCTCCCAATATTTTTCAATCCCTGATCCTGTGTTACTATCCAGGCTACGTATGTATTCTTTGGGGGCTGCAGTCTCTTTGGATCGGCTAAACGCATAATAGAAATATCGATCTTATAATTGTTGTTATTATCCTTTTTGATCTTGACAGACCCCTCGGCAGCAGGCACAATCGAAGATTTATTAAAACGGGCACTGCCTGCACAGGCGCTGATCATAAAAAGGCAGGAAGTAAGTATTAGTGCAACGCGAAATTTACGTATTATCGGAATGCAAAAATTGTTGTTCATATCATTTGCTTTAAATGAACAAAATAATTCAACAGACGGAAAATGGATGATGCCCGGTTACTGACAGGGAATTGGGATTAAAAGGGAACGCAGATGTGAAAGGGAGTTTCGAAGAATCTAAAGTTACTAAATATATGTTTAGTAACTTTAGATTTGTTTTGAGAGTTGATTAAAATCAACTAAATGACAGGGTATGATACACGGCTTAATAAGCAGGGACCCTATCTATTCAATAGATTTTATTGATCCGCTGAATTTTGAAATGATTGCGGCGATATTTCAGTTTCCTTCACTTAACATCTGTTATTAGGGAATTGCGACGGCAAAACTGTTTCATGTTGTTTTCTTAAAACACCTGATCAGATACAACGGATGATTTTCGGCCACTTTCAGTGATCCCGGATAATCCGAAATTTCCAAACTCCTTTTGAACGGAAGCTTTGTCATAAAAAAATATTTTCGTGCCTCGCATCTGTTCAGGGGAATGGAAGTTACAGGCATTTACCAGGCGATTTCACCGGTCGCCGGGTTTGTTTCTTCGCTGAAAAATTTACCTGTCGGTCCATTCTTATCTGTCAAGGCATATTTAATAATTCTGTTTGCTGCAATGCTCACTTCGCCGCCATTGAAGAATGTAAAATCGGTCTTTGTCAATCCCGGGCAAACAGCATTTACTTTAAAATTTGTATTACGCAACTCGTAAGCTAACTGGATAGTATACATGTTTAAAGCAGCTTTTGATATGGCATAAACGCCGTATTTGGCATAATTGTATGCAGGCCATTCCGGATCGCTTTGTAATGAAAGAGAGCCGACACTGGTACTCACATTAACTATTCTTGGTTCAGCGGCATTCCGTAATAGATCCATAAATGCCTGCGTAATATTGGCTACTCCAATTACATTGGTTGTAAGCGCATCCAGGTACTCGTTAGTTGTGGCTTCAAGAACGGTATACGGAGCACTGCCTCCATTGATACCCGCATTATTTATAAGAATATCCAGCACCTCAGTCTTCCTGCCAATTGCTTCACGGGCATTTTGAACAGATCTATTGTCGGTAACATCTAATTGTATTGCTTCAGCACGGGTTAATCCTTCTGTATTTAATTTCTTTACGGCTTCTAAACCGTTCTCTATATTTCGACTACCTATAAATACAGAAAAACCCTTCTGTAAAAGCTGCCTGGCGGTTTCAAAGCCAATGCCCTTGTTTGCTCCTGTAATTAGTACTGTTTTCATATTTTGTAATCTTTAAATTTCAATTACAAAATTCGGGTATTACACAGTGGAGCCGTTTACCAAATGGTAAAAAAGTAAATTACCGGAGGCTTTTAGAAACATGAATGAGAAATTAAAAAGGCCGGGTCTTCTATGAAACAGGTACTGAGTGTTACCGTGTATCTGCGGGCTATCGCCGCAAGGCGGTATCATCGGTTTTTCCTGATCTGTACAGCGCAGTATAGTCATCCAGTGCACATTCCAGTTGCCCAAAGCCCGGTAGGCTTTGGCCCGTTGCTGCAATAGCTGAGGAGTGAATTACTTTCCTGGTTGGTTCCTTTAACGTGGGAAAGGCCAGGGAATAAGATTCGTCATCGTTTTAATGGAGTTCGTCATGCGAAAAAAATGTTTACTGAATGTACATGATAGAATTAGCGGCGATCACTCTTCCCATTGGCCTAAGTTATAAAGAGCAGTTGCTGAATGCGATCAATAATATGTAGCATCGGGACAGACTTACCAATCACAGATATAAAGATCTCGTATATAAGGTGCCGTAAATATACGACACAGCTTCTGGTACCTGATAAATTAGTGAACCGGAACTGGCTGGTTAATGGGTGCAAAGCAGGGAAAAATATTAAAAAGGTAACTCCCGGGGCTAAATAGATATTATGTCACCGGTTCATTTTACTATTTTTGAAAAAAAAATCCATTGAAAAAACAGTTTAAAATGTTGTTGGGCGCCTTACTCTTTTTTACATCGGCAGGGGCCCAAAATACAGATGCCCTGTTCCTGGAAGCCGCTATTACGAAGTTGCGTCATTCGAAAGAATATACCCTGAAAATAGCCAGGCTTATGCCGGAAGAAAAATTCTCATTTCGCCCGGATGCGACGGAGATGACATTTGGGGATCAGCTTTTACATATTTCAGCCAACATGGGATGGCTTTGTTCACGTTACCTCAATGGATCTGAAAATCCCGTTTCACCAACCGACAAAAAAGCGGTGAAAAAGGATGAAATAGTACAAGTGGTAATTAAGACTTATGACTATGCGATAAGTGTATTGGAGAAATTCAATACAGCTCAACTTCATGACACCGTATCATTTTTTGCCGGACCAATGAAGAAGTTACAAATTATCAATCTTGTGAACGACCACCAGACACATCACCGGGGGCAATTGGTGGTTTATTTGAG
>NZ_LWBP01000218.1 GCF_002078015.1 Niastella populi
TTAAATAGAACAGTCTTTTTAACAATAATTCAATTCGGTACTTCATATAATATACAGCAATAACTATTAAACCTCCCAAAATAACGCTTTTTACAAAGCAATCCATAGATATTATACTCCTTTGTTTATATTCCCTATAATAGCTATAATTGTGGCAAAAATAGGCGCCTCCTGAACGGGCCGCGTCTTTTAACAGCCTGCAGCGGTCCTTTTAAATATATAAACTCCCACTTTATGCTATATCTGGCATTGATGTACTGCATCATTTCGCTGGCCTGTTTATTTGCGGGCATACTAGCATATGCTTTGTTGTCATTCTTGGGTATAGTTAATAACACCCCCGCAGAAAAACCCCTGGTTTTTTATGCTATTACAGGTTTAATCTTTATTACCGCCACAGGACAATGGCTTGTTCTTTTTTGCCCATTGAATATATTCTCAACGCTTGCGGTATTAGCCAGCCTCTCGCTATGCTGCCTGGCTTTGAAAAAAAGGATACAGCACCGGTTGGCTCCTGTTATTGCCAGCTTACGAAAATTGTCTGCCATATCGCTGGGCATCGCCGGCATTCTTTTTTTTATGATCCTTACCCTGAATGCCGGCCCTGTTATTATGGATGATACAGAAAGTTACCACATACAGAATATAAAATGGATACAGGAATATGGCACAGTTCCCGGACTTGCCAACCTTCATATCCGTTATGGCTTTAACAGTTCATGGTTTATTGCAATCGGCCTTGTTTCTCCTGCAATGACCGGGGTCAACACTTACGAAGTATTAAACGGACTGCTGTCATGTTGGCTTTGTTTTTATTTTATTGAAAAGATAAACCCGCTATTCACCGGTAAAATATCTGTTCTTTCAAATATCCAATACACAGGCATTCTGACGCTTCTGATGCTGACATTGTTCACCTGGCCAATGATAAGAGGTAATGCAACCACAGCCAATTACGACTTCATTACCACCTGTTGCGTTGTTATTCTGTTGATAGAATCAATATACTACTCCCGGTTTACCAGCTTTGAAGAATGGATATTGTGGCCTTTCTTTTTATTTACGATCCGCATTATTAACTATCCTTTGTTGCTTTTATCAGTTCCCATACTGTGGCAATGTATAAAAGAAAAAAAATGGCGGTATATAGCCGGATATGTTTCAATTGGATTAATAACAACTGCACCATTTCTCATCCGTAATGTAATATTATCCGGTTATGTTTTTTTTCCAGTTTCCCAGATTGACCTGTTTGCTGTTAATTGGAAAGCAAGTAAAAAAGTTACAGAAGCGTTGGCTTCTTATATTAAATATTTTAACCGGGTAAACAACATGCATCAATCAATCGAAATAACCAGATCCTACTCCTTTCCCTCCTGGATACGACTTTGGTACAAATACCTCTTTCTGTATGACAAACCGGTTGTAACCCTCTCACTGGCAGGTTATTCGTTTTCCATACTAAAATGGAAAGTAATCAGGAAGAATTTTAATATACACGCTCAGTGGATGGTTCTCGTCCTGACATTCCAACTAATTTCATGGTTCTTTGTGGCCCCGGATCCGCGATTTGCCTATGGACCTCTCCTGGGAGGCATCGCTTTATTTTTTGTTTTGATCAAACCGGTTACAGTAAGCTTCCTGTCAAAAGCCGTTCTTAAAACCTCGGCATCCATTTTAACTGCCGGTTGTTTAATTTATATAACTCACAAAATCGTTATTAATCCTGCTTATCGAAACGGCGTTTTGCCATATCCATTACCGAAGCCTCCATTTGATGTGGTAAAGATTGATAACATTACTTTGAAAATACCTCATAAAATACTTAATAACCAAACAGCCAGGTGTTATGACACCGACCTACCCTGCCTGTATTTTGTTCAACCTGCACTCAGGGCGAGAGGTAAAGTTATCAGCGACGGGTTTTACCTTCAAAAAAACATACCTGTTATCACAACCGGAGAGAGATACTAAAAACTAGCAAATGCTTCTTACACTGTTTTCGTGGATATACATTTCTGCTATTTGCCTGATCTGGGGAAATATAATGCTGAGCCCGTTTAATAAACTTATATCACCAGGCAATGAACCGGCCCCTCCAATAATATGCTTAACCGGCCTGGCAGGCATTGGTGTAATTTCATTGGCCGAGTCAGTATTCATGCCGCTTTCGTTAGCTGCACATCTCTCCATCATTGTGTTTGCAATATCCTATCTCCTAGTTCCAACTAACAGAAAACAAATAATTCAACAACTCACTTTGATCAGAAGCATCAACCGCTTGCCATTGCTTTTGTTTACCCTTTGTTCGCTGTTAATACTTGTCATGGGCACTTACGAAATAATTCACCCTGACACCTTATCATACCATGCACAGGCTATTAATGTAATGGAAAAATATAAGGCCATTCCAGGACTGGTTCACTTACGTTATGAAACAGCCATGACGAGTATGTGGTTCTCGGTACAGGCAATTTTCAGATTTAACTTTATACATCATAACAATTACCTATTTCTCAATGGATGTGTGTTGTGTTGGTTCTTCCTTTTTATATGCCTTAAATTAACATCTCCTGACAACATTCAGTCCGAGGCAAAAGGAAAAACAAACTACCAACTCACCAACTGGATACTTTTATTAATTTTCACAAGCATCTCATGGACACAAATTCGGCTAACAGCGGTATCTGCCAGCCCTGACTTCATCACAACTTTATACATCTGGGCTGCGTTCTATTCGTTTTTACAAACCAGGGCAAACAACAATCGTGTATACACATATCTTGCTGTTTTATTTTGCTGTACCGCGATTACCATAAAATTATCGGCCATTGCCATTGCCTTACTGCCTATGCTGATCGTTTGCAAACTTTTTACTCAAAAAAAGATAAAACCTGCGTTGTTAATCATCGGAAGTTCGGTTCTAATTAGCTTACCATATCTGGTGCGAAATATCATTACAACGGGCTATCCGCTGTTCCCTTCCACGGTATTTAATCTATTTAATTTCGACTGGAAACTGGATGAAACACAGGTATACGGCTTTCAACGCTATATAACAGCTTATGCAAGATTTCCAGTAGCTGGTTATGATGAGGCAGAAAAAGCATTGCAGTTGTCTGCATCAAAATGGATACCCCTGTGGTGGAACGAGCTTGTTTTACCCGACCGGTTATTGCTATGCACTATTCTGATACTGTCACTGGTTTTCCTCATAAAATTAAAAATCAACATTAGACAATCGGACTATACAAACAGATGCATACTAGGCATTGCTCTCACTGGAAGTCTGATATGGATGATGTCTGCACCTGCAACAAGGTTTGGCACCGGATTTCTTATACCATTGTGTTACAGTTTGGGCGCTGGTTTAAAAAACGTATCTTTTTTAAAAAGTTCATTTGAAGATCGAAAATTGAGTAATATTCTTACCATGCTGGTAAGCTTACTAGTGGCATTTTATATCGGTTACAGGATAATTTATTATTTTAAGCCATCGCAGATCATCCGACCTGCCGGCGTAAAAAAAACAGTTTATACTACAACTAATTGTAAGGGAAATAGATTCTCGGTAAGCGATAACTGCAGCTTTGCTCCCGCACCGTGTTTTCAGGGCCGCTGCGAACATATCTTGCTGCGGGGAAACAGTATAACTGACGGATTTAAAGGGAAATAATATTACCCCAAATTTTCCATACCCTCCCCCTCATATATATAAAATTTCTTTCAGTATAAAAGGAATTAATGCCGGGCTTTAGTTTCACGGACTTACAATTTCTTTACTTCGAAAAACCCTCAGGGTAGCCAGGAATTTAAGGGATCAGGAATTATGAAGTAGGCATATCCTATTATGGAAGAATTTATAGGCAGGTAAAAAAAATTAAGGCTGCCGGTTCCGGCAGCCTTAATTGTATTAATATCCTGAAAAATTATCGCATCAGGTACATTTTTCCATAACCATTATTGAAATACTTATCAGTATTATCACCTGCGGCCTTATACTTGTCCATTGCCCTGCCATCCATGGAAGTTATGACCCGATACAGGTAAACTCCATTTCCAAGTTTCTGCCCATACTGATCGGTTCCATCCCACTTGTACTCTGTAATGTTTCTTCCGATATGCAATGGGCCCAGTTCATTCATTGTGATCTCTCTTACAATTTTGCCCGTTACCGTTAATATCTGAATCCTGACATTCTGTGGTATCTCACTACCAGTAATAGTAAATACAAAGGCAGTAGAAGTACTGAATGGATTGGGATAATTCAGTACGTTGGAGATCATAGGCTTGGTAATAACCTTGAAGCTAACACGATATTCAATGTCACTGGCCTTATTCCCACTTTTATCTTTTCCTTTTACAATCAACTCATATTCGTCTCCTTCGGGATTGATCTGCTTGGTGAATTGCGGTGTAAAGTCAATAGTTGCGGTATTATCCCCGCTGGTGGCAGGTGTAAATCTCAACGTATCGTTATCGTAATGATAAGTACGTATTTTATTATCGGGAAAGCGAACCTCTACACTGCCAAGAGCCGTATCTGTAAGCAACATGTATTTCGACTCATCTTTAAGTTTGATTTGAATGTGGGGTTTGGCAGATACGAGATCCCTGTTCAAAATGTGCACTCCATCAAAAGTAACATCCAGCAAAGGCCTCACTCTATCGGGCCGTACATAAAAGCCTTTATAGATAAAATTATTAAAAAGCTCATACTCAGGCTGATCATTATTAGGGTTGAAATTAACGAACAGCGTATTCGAACCAGAGTAACTAGTGGATCCAATATCAATGTTTACAGTTACAGTGTCGCCGGTAATAATTGGCTTATGCCTTCCGAGATACACAACATGGGTAACATTGCTTTGGTCCACAACTGTAGCTCTTACCAATACACTGTCAAACGACTGTTTGCTTACATTCTTAAAGGCTATGCCAAACCGAACCGAGTCGCCAAGATCAAATGTATCCTTCATCACCATATAAATATTAGGCGCTATCGCTCCTTCTGGTTGCGGTTCATAATGAATCCTCCAATCTTTAAGCTGGTAAGGCGTTAACGTTACAGAGTCAATGTTACGCATTCGTAGAAAAATATACGGATATTTCACTGGGTCTACCATGGATACATCCTGTACCTGCGTCCCTTTGTTCAGCCGGTAAAGAACCGTTTCATTATTATTTTTATCCACTCCCACCACATCCACAACCGGATCGTCATTAGAAGGAGTTTCTACCGACGCCCCACTCCATTTAACTTCGTACCATTTACGGGCCGGTCCGAATTTCGGCGAAGTGATGACACCTACCGTATCAGGAGTGAAGCATTCAGCGGAAAGGGTAATATGATCATTCGGCCCTTTTGAGTTAATGTAACGCATAGGGAATGTGGTATCCCCTTTCTTATAAATAAAATTAAAAGACCTCGGCACATAAAATGAATCCATTTCATAAAAGCCAGCGTAAAACAATTGGTGATACAACGATTTACCCGAACCATACAACGCGGTATCAGCCTTCCAAGCATTAACATAAACATTTAAAGGATCGGAAGTATTCGGGCGCTCGGCGCTGCCATTGTTTCTGACCATTACATAATAACCATTTGGTATAAGATCCAGAAAATCCATTGCCTGCTTTCTGGTTGCCACATCATAATAGTAGAACATGAAATTGTATTTACGCGTTGGGTCGTTACCACAAGTGTGAGAACCATATAAACCCGGAGCTCCTCCATTTTTATTAACCCATGGTTTAAATGTAACAGGATTTATCACATTTATTATAAGCTCATTAAAAGCACATCCCGGCCCCATGGAAAGGGTATCATCAAGAACGGCGCCATATGCTGTGCCCTGATTGGTAGTTGTAGGATAAACGCCGTTCATCATGTACGCAAAATGTTTGGTTTTTCCAAACGCCCATTTAAGACTATCGGCTAATGAAATATCGTCGGTGGCAGATTCCAAATGCTGATAAAAATGTGATTGGCCAAATCCATCTACAGGGGCTTTTACGTATCTGAACGAAGCATTGTTCCAATGATATAGGCTGTTACCTGTTGGCACCTGTGCAACCCTCCAGTAATATACAACACTATCCTGATAACTGATGGCCGGATCAAATTCAAGCACACCACCAACTGACGAAACAGACTTGCTCACTTTAAAAGTGGAATTAAACCGCACCGTCGTATCAATTTCCATTACATATGTATTCTGCGCACTCAATGCATTGGCTGTAGAGGCATATAATTTTTGAGAAGAATTATTTATGATAGCGTAATTGTATGGATAAACAGGCCTGGCTTCTTCTTCAAAAATGTAGAATTCTTTTGCTATCGAATTATTTGTTTCTGTTATTTCACCAACCTGATTATCAGCATCAATGGTAGCGGTGATCCTGTGCAATCCTTTATCCCTGCTGGCAATAATGGGAACCGACAACTCAACTGAATCAGCAAAACGGCTGCCGGGAATCTTTTGATCGAATAAAATCCCGGTGCTGCCATCAGGGAACTGGCGCTTTATTTCAAAGCGAATAGAATCGTTGTAAGCTTTGCCCAAATTAACCACCTTTACTTTTAGGTTAAACTTGTTTTCAGCCAGCGAAATAAATGTGGGGGTTAAATTTATCAGGTGATCTTCTATTGCATAATCGGGCTTTGGCTGCGCATTGATCATCAAAGCCGGGTCGCCATGCAAGGTCATCTGTTCAGCATGTATGCGGGAGTAAAAATCATAGGTACCTGTAGCCTGAATCATTTGCATTAAAGCATCCCTCAATGTTTCACCTAATGTTAAACCATAATCCTTAGTTGCAACGATAGAATATAATTCTGATAAATATAAGTTCAGGTAATTTACGATACCAAAGTGTGTACTGGCAACAAAGCCTATAGATCCCCGTTGTTTGGCCAGCGTAAATTTCTCTGAAAGTGTTTCATTTGCAGACAACCGCTCAGGGTAATACGTAAAGAAATCCCCAGCCTTACAGCCATTCACAAGAAAAACAGGATACTTTCCGGAATTATTATAGTTCTGCGGATTATCAATATTAAATTCCAACGTAGTTGCCGATGAGTGACCAAAATAAGTAAGGATGCTGATACCTTCAGCAAATTTCTGCGATAACCTGTCGGCGGATATGATCTCCGTAGAGTTAGTACTTGTTTTACAAAAAGTGGTTACATTCGCGCCATAGCTTGTGTCCTGAATAATACGCCGGTATGTATCCATATAATTACATAAAACAACTCCAAGGTACTGGTCGCTGGAACCGGTTACATGCACCACGTTTTTCATCCATGCACGACCATCAATGGTGTTAGGCGCGTTCTTCTGAGCAAGTTCATATTCTTTTATTTTTTCAAGGTAGTCTTCAATTTCCTTCCCACTAACCACTGATAAGCGGCCGATTGGCGTGGTAGCCACTGGTATAGCCAGGTCTTGGGCACTTAATAAATTGTCTGACCCAGGATTACCAAAAGTAGGCACCAGATTCAACTGATCGGCCATTGGATTGCCATTTGGGTAAAGCGAGGGATACTTTTGGGTTTTTTGAAAGTCGGCGTAGTTCATGCCCCGCCCAATAAGGAAAACATGCTTTACCTCCTTGAACTTCAGCCTTGCAAACCTTATAAAATTACGAACCGATAAAGGATGCATTTTTATGCCAAAAGCGAATTGATCAGTAAGCTCGTTTATATCTGCGATCAATACTTTATACGGAGCTTGTCCGGGAGCGGCGCCTGCGGCAGATTCCCGGTAAGTCTTATAATCTTCAACAGGATTGTTTCCATTACTTCCCGTATAAAGAATTGGGTTACTGATGATTATATAATCACCCTGATTGGTCGCCAATGAATAATCCCGGAAATTGCGCGTAGTATACGCACTCACATTATTGATATTAGCCCCGTCCTGGCTTACCAGCACCAGATCGCGGCTGGTATTCAAACCAGGTAGTGCAAATTTCACGGTACCGCCGGTTGAAATATCGCCCACATATCGTTCCCCGTTCTTTGTATCATACAGTATAGGCTGAACGCCGTTGTAATTAAAATTCGTGATATGAATTAAATAGCCACTGCTTCTCGCCGGCAAGGCAAATTTAAAGTTCGCCTGGTTGTTAAAATCCCAGGTACGCGGATAAGTAAGTTCAAAGAACGATACAACCATCCTGTCTGTAGGAGCAGAAGAGTTGTTTTGAAACTGAAATGTTATGGAACCTGTATTTAAAGTATTGGTAGCAACAGGCACATTGCTAACCAGATCGTTGTAATAGCTCATCACTGTATCCTTCACCTCGTTACCATTTACCCGCACTTTAATAGTACGGGTATTAAGAGCCTGACCTACAGCACCAAACTTCAGTGTACTTTGCGGACCGCTGCCATAAACATTCAGATTTGATAAGGGAGTAGAAAGAACTCCGGATGAACCTATTTCATTACTGGCAAATACCTCACCCTGATCGTATGATGATGAGTATACCGGCACCCCAACAATGGAAGCCAAACCGGCATTGGGAAGCCTGTTATTATGCAAATAGTAATTACCGGCTGTATACATAAAATACGGCTCAACCGGCAATGGGCTGCTGCCTGCATTATTGGTAACAGTGGTATACTGTATCCCGGCTCCCGTGCCATTGTTCACACTTAAAAAGTAAATGGCCGTATCGGTTTGCAAGCTCATTTTGGTGGTATGCTGGTATTCGGGTAACCGGTATAAAGCCCTGTCGGGTTTTCCATCATTCTGCTCGCCCCAGAACTCGAGGAAACCGTTACCAGGCAACGAACCGCTTGAAACAGATGGATAGAAAGGAACCCGCTCCCCATTACGCCATAGCTCAAAATTCTGCACCTGGGTACCGCCGATACCCATCGCATCGAGCAATGACTTAGGAATACGGTAAACACCGTCTCTTGCAATCTTGATCTTATAATACGTCTGCGAGTACGTTATCCATTCATTATTATACTGGGCTGTAGCAGTAAAACCTGCCACTATCAGCAACAGGGTTAAAATCTTCCTCATAATTATACAAGTTTCAGATTCCTTTCAATAGGGTAGTTTACTTTTTATTTCCCTTTTTAACCAGGTCCACTTTCAACGAAAACACATGGGTATATAACGGATTCGATTGATTTGCAAGATTGGTAAAAGCATAGTCGATGAGCACGTTCGACAACCGGAAGCCGGCGCCTACACCAGGCTGATAGATCCACACCTTCTTCGTATTGGTGATATCATCATCGTCTAGCGCCTTTTGAAAGTTGTTCACCCCGCCCCTTACGAAGAATACGTTCCTCCAGCTCACTTCCAGTCCCAGTTTGGGGTCAAGACTTACCGCATTTGAGCTCAGCACGGTGTTACGGCGGCCATCGAACGTAAGATCGAAGTTGGCTTCGGTCAACAGGTTCAGGTTCTTGTTCAGTTTGAAAGTATAACTACCGCCCAGGATCAGTTTAGGAGCGGTTAGCTCGGTTGATTTACTGGGAATGTCGTTACCGGTATAGTAAAACACTTCCCGCATCTTTTCAGGCAAACTGAATGACCACGCATTGAATGTGGTGGTAACGTCGCGGGCCATAATACCTATTTTCCATTTATTGTTCACGATCTGAATGCCGGCATCGAATCCAAAGCCCCAGGCCGTGGCCAGATCGCCGGCTTTCCGGTGAATGATCTTGGCGTTCACGCCACCGCTGATTTTACTTTTACCGGTTGATTTTATCTGCTGGGCCAGGGAAAGCAGGAAGGCATAGTCGGCCGAAGAAAATGTTGTGATATTACTATAATTGATAGAGCCGTCAGCTTCTACCAGAAATACGGTATTGGGGATATCGTCCACTGCAAACCGCAATAACGACAATCCTAAAACCTGTTTGTTATTTTTTAAGGGAATTGCGAGGCTGCCGTAATCGTATTTACCTATTCCGGCAAAGTATTCGGCATGCATCAGATTCAACTGGGGATTGTCTTTAACATTCACCAACCCGGCCGGGTTCCAGTAACCGGCGGTACCATCACTTACCGAAGCCACCTGCGCGCTGGCCATGGCCAGGCCACGGGCACCGGCCCCGATATTCAAAAACTCATTAGAATATTTACGGAACTGGGCATAGGAAAACTGCTGTAGCATTAACACCACCAGGGTAACGTAAAAACGGGTCCTTTTCATTGATCCAATTTTCGAAATAAGCAACTTGATGTATAAAGACTATTTCTTTAGGATATTGGCTGCACCCGTCGGCAAAAGCGAGCTAAACTAAGTTGAAATTGAAGCCGTTCAGAAAACAGGCCGGGGCCAGCACTTTCAAACGATTTTACAATTAAAATATTGCATCTTTCAGGCAAAGTTGCGGTAATCCGTACATTTGCCTAAATCATTGATTTACTACATATAACCCAGTATCGAACAGCGGGTGAAGTTATGTAGGCCGCACAAATGTAAAACCTTTGCGCGGGCATTGGTAAAACTATTTATTATTCGTTTAATGTCAATATAATATGAACTTGGTAACAGAACTACAATGGCGGGGTATGATCCAGGATATTATGCCCGGGACCGAAGATCAGCTGAAAAAAGAAATGACCTCCGGTTATATCGGTTTCGACCCCACGTCGGACAGTTTACACATAGGCAGCCTCGTACCTATCTTGTTACTGGTACACATGCAAAAGGCCGGTCATAAACCCATTGCCCTTGTCGGCGGCGCTACCGGAATGATCGGCGACCCATCGGGTAAAAGTGAAGAACGTAACTTTTTAAGTGAAGACCAGTTGCAGAAGAACCTCGACGGCATCAGGAAACAGCTGGAACAATTCCTCGATTTTGATGCTTCAAAACCCAACGCGGCCGAGATGGTCAATAACTACGACTGGTTTAAGAACATTTCCTTTATCCAGTTCCTGCGCGACGCGGGTAAACATATAACCGTAAACTATATGATGGCCAAAGACAGTGTGAGAAAACGCATTGAAGGTGAAACAGGCATCAGCTACACTGAATTTGCATACCAGTTAATGCAGGGGTACGACTTCTACTGGTTATTCAAGAATAAGAACTGCAAACTGCAAATGGGTGGCAGCGACCAATGGGGTAACATTACTACAGGCACTGAATTCATTCGCCGTAAAGCGGGTGGCGAAGCTTTTGCATTGACCTGCCCGTTGCTTACCAAAGCCGATGGCGGAAAATTCGGTAAAAGTGAAAAGGGCAATGTGTGGCTGTCGCCCGAAAAAACATCACCATACGAGTTTTACCAGTTCTGGTTAAACGCAGCAGACGCGGATGCAGAAAAATGGATAAAAATATTTACGTTCCTCTCCAAAGAAACCATTGAACAGTTGATCGAAGCGCATCACAAAGATGCAGCGGCCCGTCTGTTGCAGAAAACCCTGGCAAAGGAAGTGACTGTTTTTGTGCATGGCGAAGCAGGTTACCAGGAAGCGCTTGCTACTACCGAAAAAACATTCGGTAAACAAAACGCGCCCGCCGAATCGCTTACGCTGGAAGACCTGGAAACAATGGATGGCGTAACCAAATTCGATTATGAGTTAACGAAAGTTAATACCGGTGTCGATGTGGTAACTTTCCTCGCCGAAACAAAGATCTTTCCCAGCAAAGGCGAAGCCCGCAAAATGGTGCAGGGCGGCGGTGTAAGCATCAATCGCCGGAAGGTTGAAGATGTTCAATTAACAGTTGATTCATCATTGTTACTGCATGGAAAGTATCTGTTAGTGCAGAAGGGAAAAAGAAACTATTACCTGGTAATGGCAGTTTAAAATACTAATATAATCAGAAGTCCGGAAGGTAATCCAATAACCCTTCCGGACTTTTAATTGCCTATTGCTTACCACCTCTGTTCTTTGCATATGCATGAATACCTTCAACCAGTACATCCAGTTGTTTAGTGGTAGTATATACGTTGGGCGTAATACGAACGCCCTGAATGTTCTCATGCTGCACGTTGGTGCTATGGATCTTATAATTGTTCCAGAGAAATAATTCAAGGTCACCCGGCAACAGCTTTGGCAGGTTCAGGTGTACCAGGCCAATGCCGCAACCAAAACCCGGTTTCATGGACGTTCCCAATTTGATATTAGGAATGTCCTTCACTCTTTCCATCCAGTAATTCTTCAGGTACATCAGCCGTTGTTCTTTGCGTCCGGCGCCGATCATTTCATGAAATTCAATAGCCTTGCCTACAGCCTGTTCAATAAAGAAAGGGCGGGTGCCGAGGTGTTCAAATTTACGAATATCATCAATATCCGGTTCCGGCGCCGCAAACAATGGATATAGTTTTTTGACCTTCTCTTTTTTTACATATAACATCCCTACCCCAATGCAGGCGCTAAGCCATTTGTGCAGGCTGGTTCCAAAATAATCGGCCCCCAGATCAGGAATGGTGTATTCAAAATGCGCAAAGCTATGTGCCCCGTCAACGATCACCTCTATCCCCTTTTTATGCGCTGCATCGGCAATGGCACGTACCGGCATGATCTGGCCGTTCCAGTTGATGGTATGGGTCAGCTGCACCACTTTTGTTTTGGCGGTAAAGGCTTTTGCATAAGCATTTACCAGGTAACCGGTGTCTTCGCTGGGAAGTTCCAGGTTCAGCCAGATCAGTTTTACGCCATCGCGCTGTTCGCGTTGTTTCCAGGCGTTCATTACATTGGGATAATCCTGTTTTGAAAGCACCACTTCATCGCCCCGCATCAGGGGCAGGCCGAAAATGATGGTTTCAAGCGCTTCGGATGCATTTCGTTGAATGGCAATTTCTTCGGCATTACAGCCGGCCACCCGGGCCAGGTTCTGGCGAAGGGGTTCACGGCCCTGGTCGAGGATCCGCCACATAAAATGGCTGGGCGTTTCGTTGCACAGATCAAAGTACCGTTTCATGGCTTCCTGCACCGGTTTAGGCGAAGGCGCCACGCCGCCATTGTTTAAATTGATGATGTAGGGCGAAACGGTGTATGATTGTTGAATGTAGGACCAGAAATCTTCATCGGACGCCAGCTGATCGGGCGGTTTGGAACCGGCCGTTTCCAGGGCGGTTTGCAGGTTGCGGCTCCATGCCGGCTGCGTGATAGACGACAGTAAGGTCCCTGCCGAAAAGGCTTTAAGGGTGTGTAAAAATGAACGGCGATTAAATGTGCTCATGTGACTGAATTTTAACAAGGTTGTTTGGCCTTTTAACTGAAAACCAGTGAAAAAAAATCTGATGAAAAATAATGAATTTATGGCATTTTCATTTGGGGAAAAGAACAGAACCCCTTACTTTTGCACTCCTTTCTAAAAGGAACCAGGCTGCCCGATAGTATAATGGTAGTACGACAGATTTTGGTTCTGTTTGTCTTGGTTCGAATCCAGGTCGGGCAACAAAGGCCTCGCACGAAGTGCGGGGCTTTTTTCATTTTGGCAGCGATCCGGGCCTGCTCGGGTGAGCACCTTACCCTGCAGCCGCTATCCCTTCACTCGTCATTATAATTTTCTTAATAGTTCCATCCTCATTAAAATCTAAATAATCAATACATACCGACCGGCGATGGCTGCCGCCTTCGGGCAGTGCGCCATTATGATAAATGAAGTAGGTTTTTCCTTTGTAATCAAGTATGGCTGGCGAATTCGTTTTACAGTTGCCGGCAATTTCATTGATAACGCCTTTGAATTCCCAGGGCCCATCGATGCTCCGGCTCATAGCGTAAGCCACCTTCTCGGGAAAATCGTACCCATACAACAAATAATACCAACCGTTACGTTTATAGATCCAGGCGCCTTCGGAGAATTCAGGCAGATCGATCTTTTGTACAGCGCCATCAAGCTCCTTCATATTCTCTTTCAGCTTTACATAATAACATTGCGAATTGCCCCAAAACAAATAAGCCTGTCCATCATCATCTATCAGCACGGTGGGATCGAGATTGATCTTGTTTTTACCGGGCACACCAATGGTTTCATTGGTGATAAGCGCTTTTCCAATGGCATCAATAAACGGCCCTTCCGGTTTACCGGCCACAGCCACCCCAATAGCTTTGCCTGGTATGGAACCGTGCGACACGGCTACATACCAGTAAAATTTCCCGTTGCGTTCTATCACCTGTGACGCATAGGCGCCACCCTTCGCCCAGGCAAAATCAGTTGCCCGCAATGGCACGGGATGCTCTTCCCAGCGAACCATATCGGCAGAAGAAAAACAAAGCCAGTCTTTCATCACATAATCCTCTACACCTGCCGGCGGCTCGTCATGACCCGTATACAAGTATACGGTGCCGTTGTATTCAATAGCGGCCGGATCTGCCGTATACTTATGTCTTATAACCGGGTTACCAGATCCGTTAATTTCTTTTATTGCCATATCTGTTTATTTTTTTGATGATGGTTTGCCTAATTCGATCCATGCCGGCGCATGATCGCTCGCCTTTTCCCAGCCTCTTACATGTTTGTCAACCCCGCCTTTTCGCAGGCGTTTGGCAAGATGGCTGTTCAACAGAAAATGATCGAGCCTGAGCCCGGCATTACGCTGCCAGGCAAACCGCAGGTAGTCCCAGAAGGTGTAAATGATATCATCAGGATACAGTGTTCGCAATGCATCGGTAAAACCCAGCTTCAACAGGCGCGCATACGCGGCGCGTACTTCTTTTCTGAACAATGCATCGTCTATGTATTTCTCCGGTTTGTAAACATCCAGTTCTGTGGGCATCACATTAAAGTCGCCCACCAATGCAACGGGCACGTCATGTTTCAAAAGTGTTTTGGCATGTGCGGCAAGCCGTTTATACCATTTCAACTTATAGTCAAACTTAAGGCCTGGATATGGGTTTCCGTTAGGCATATAAATACAGGCAATAAGCATTTGCCCCACGATGGCCTCCAGGTAGCGGCTATGCTCATCCTGCGGATCGCCGGGCAATTTTCGCCGCACTTCCTGTATAGGCAGCGAATGGGAAAGGATCGCTACACCGTTCCACGATTTCTGTCCGTGCCAGATGGCCTGGTAACCGGCCGCTTCAATTTGTTTTATGGGGAACTTGTCGCTGGTTGTTTTCAACTCCTGCAGGCATACGATATCCGGACGAGCCTCTTTCAGCCAGCGTAACAGCACGGCCAGCCGCCCGTTGATGCCATTCACATTATAAGTGGCGATTTTCATAATATTTGAAAATCATGATCGGGTAACACCTAAAATAATATGCCAGCGGGTCAACAGCCAATGAACAATGGCAAACAGATCACGGAAAGTACAATTGTATTTTCTTCTGACTTACTCAGAATATAACTGGCTCTGCGGCACCAGTTCCATTGGCAACGATGGACTTTGCCAGTAGAAATAAAGCGAGGAACGATCGTCTTTGTTAAAGTATTCAAGCCTGATGGCATATTTTTTACCGGCCTCCAGGTGAATGGCATCCGATGTATACGTGGCTGTGTATACATCGCGCCAGCGGTCGATGATAAGTTTATCATTCACCCATAACCGCACTCCACCGCCTGCTTCGATAGAAAAAATATAGTCTTCCGTAAACTGAGGTTGTACCGAGCCGGTGAGGCGGATGCTGTAGCGGAGATCCCTGATGCGGTAATGTACGCCGGTAGCATGACCGGGTATAGGTATCAGCCATTCAGGAAAACTGATCAGCGGATCGATGCGCGTCTCTACAGAATCATCAAAATCACTGCCGTTGAAATACACGCCTTTCAACCCTTCGCCCGTCCCCCATATTGTAGGCGCGAACGGATCTATATTATCCCGTCC
This sequence comes from Niastella populi, assembly GCF_002078015.1. Taxonomy (GTDB): domain Bacteria; phylum Bacteroidota; class Bacteroidia; order Chitinophagales; family Chitinophagaceae; genus Niastella; species Niastella populi. The sequence continues at coordinate 15,770 of NZ_LWBP01000218.1, forward strand.
CTGTTTGGTAATGATGTATGGTTGCCCTTTTTCCGGCTGCACGCGAATGACCTCCCCGCTGCCTGCGTCAGGTGACAGCTTTATTTCACCACGAATATCACACTGCACCACATCGAGGCTTTTCAATGCATTACTGCTATTGTTAAGAATAGCGCCTTTGCTGCCGCCTTTAATGACACAGTTGCGCAACAATACCGGGCGTGTTCCTTTTGCCGGACTTTCCACCATGATAAAAGGATAAGGAACCTGACCGGCCCCGTCGAGGATCATATTTTCAACACGTACGCCATTGGTAGCGCCGGCTGCATGATCTTCAAACACGCTGTTGTATAAATAGCCGCCGTTGTAAGTATAGTTGTTCACATAGGCGCCATGATTAACACCCACCTTACAATTGTACACGATTGATTGTTCAAGCACGTGGTTCTTGCCATTGTTCTGCCAGCTGCGGATGCCGCAATCGGAATTATGTGCCACATTACCTTTAAAGATCCATGCCGATTCAATGGGCATTTCCTCCCAGTCGTACGCCGCATTCACTGTTTCCAGTCCCTGCTGGCCCGCCACTACATTACTGTCACAGCGGTTATCATCGCCCATGCTCAGCACAAAACCATGGGCGCCGAAAGTGGGCGACCCTTTGGTATCGAATGAAACGGCGCCCGCCAGGTATTTCGGTGATACCACCAGGTTGTGCGTCCACACCGTACGGTGGGTAGCATCGGGCAGGTCCCACCAGAACGGCGCCTCCATGCAATTAAAGGCGATATTTCGCGTCATGGTAATGCCATGGCTCACATGGGGCACATACGCATGATTGTCAATATCGCGCATTACACAGCCTTCTACGAGTGTGCCATCGCTGCCATCGTTGCAATGATGAAAATGCAATGCGTAGCGCCCTGCCACCTGCTCTTTTACATAAGTGCCGCCGAGGTCTTTGCGCGGTCCTAAATACCTGAAAGCGACGTTTTGTACGTGTTGTGCGACCGAAGAGCGGATAAAAATATGCGACTTGCCGCCGGCTGTGCCCTCGATGCGTACGTTACGGGTAAGATTGCCCACCTCGGCGGTCCACATATTGTTGATCATGGGATGCGCCGTAACGGGTGTATTTAATGTGATGGTATTGCCTTTAATAGCGGTGATGGTGCGCACATCTGCATTGCGCGCTTCGCTGGCCGTAGGCGTAATGATCAGTTCATCGCCTGTTTGCCAGCCGGCCGCATCCTTAACGGTAATTTGGCTGGAACCGGCGACAATAGCGCCTAATGCGTTTGTCCAGGAAGTTTTTGCCAGCCCCTGCAACTGCAGTTTACCCGATTGCATCACCCATAACCCGATATCGCTTTCAAGCATATCCATACCGCCGCCTTCATATTTACGTTCATCGATACCGGTAAAACGAAGCGCATGAATGACGGAATTTTTGGGTGATCGCATTTGCAGCACACCGGTGACAAGTATATTTTTTGTTGACTGAATAGCAACCGAATGATATGGTGAGTAAATAAGCTCACCTGCCACCTGCATACCCGCCACGCTCACGTTCCTATCGGCGATAACCGTATTGCCTGCAGCGATCACGGGTGCATCATTCGGCCCGGGTACGCGGCCACCCCAGGTAGCAGCATCGGACCAGTTACCACTTCGCACACTGACAATGGAGCCGGAAAAGGCGGTTTTGGCAGGCGCACAGGAGATAACATCCTTTTTTACAGGCGGTTCGCCGGCGCCCAGGAATGAGAACAACAGATAGAAAGCTATGAACTGGAGCGTTTGCATATGGGGTTATGCCTGTAAAGTTAGTTTTTTCCCCGGTGTTTGAAAGTTCCCCGGCCGTTTTAAGAAACTGTTACATGTTTCTGGTAACCATAAAAAGTTCATATCCCGGTTACAGTAGCTTAGGTCGCTAATTAAGCCGCTTCGCCCTGAATTCCTGTATAACACCAGCGAACAACCATCACCTTTGATTCCAAACCACAAACAAATATGCAAAAACAAATTTCAGTGCTTTTCCTGTTGACGTTTTTGACGTTCAGTGTCTGGAGCTGCCACAAAAATGATCCGGCTCCCGTTAAAACATTTCACTTTTATGATTCATTGCATGCAGATGGTTACCTGCGGTCATATTTACTGAACCTGCCACCTGACTATAACGAAGGAAACAATTTCCCACTGGTGATCGCCCTGCACGGCTTTGCCGGCAATGCAGGCCAGATGGAGACGGATTATAAACTCACTGCAAAGTCGAATAGTGCCGGTTTCGTTATTGTATATCCCGAAGGGGTACCAAGCGATGGCCTGCTGGGTTTACGAACCTGGAATGCCGGCGGTTGTTGCGATTATGCAATGCACCATAACGTGGACGATGTAAAATTCATCAGGCTGTTGATACAAAAACTGACGGAGAAGTATAAGATCGATCCGAAAAAGATCTATGCCACTGGCATGAGCAATGGCGCCATGATGACGTACAGGCTGGGCTGCGAACTATCGACCCAACTGGCGGCAATAGCTCCGGTGAGCGGCACATTGATAACCAGGCAGCCATGTGAACCTGCGCGCGCTGTTCCTTTGCTGCACATACATTCATCGCTTGATACAACGATCCCATACCCGGGGGGACCTGGCATGGCGAACTATTATTTCCCCCCTGTCGATTCGGCATTACGGGTATGGGCAGGCATCAATGGATGTATACCAACGCCAAACGTAATTACCGACGCACCCCTGTATACACAAACGGAATACATTGATTGCACCAACAACACAAGTACCCAATTGTTCCTTACCAAAGATGGCGGACATTCATGGCCGGGTGGTTTTCAGGCACGCCCAGCCGCCGATGAACCATCGAAGGCATTTGATGCAACAGATCTTATCTGGGATTTTTTCAGCAGATATGAATTACCATAAAATAAACTTCAAAAAACCATAAAGGCAAGCCTGCAGTTTGTTGTTACCGGCAAACTGTTTGCAGGCCTGAATTTCATCGATCCTCAGTTATTTTTATTCTTCAAAACCCGCCACCAATTGAGCGCTGATGTCCATCCGGTGCCCGTTGGGCGCGGGTTTCGTCGTTTTGGCAAAATTCAAAAATACACATTCTTAGTTTACAGGAATATACATAGAGCTAATATAAATATTGAAATGCAATTTGTATTGTTCTCTACATTTACAACACAGAAATCGCCTGACGCCGGCACAAAAGAAAAACTAACGGTCACATTTATACTTTTTACGTTTATAGCGGAGCGACATACATAACACAGCCATAAAGATACCAATTGCTATAACTACAACCGTTCACATATCTTAACCTATATTATGAAAAAGTACATCTGCACGGCAGCCGACCGGAAGAAAATAATAAAGGCCAAGGATATTCTGGATGCTGAATTTAACAAGCCATTTTCACTGAACAGGCTGGCGCGCAAGACAGGTATGAACCCCACGAAGCTGTGTGAACTTTTTAAAGAGACACAGCTTTTTACACCTTATGAGTTTTTGATAGAACTACGCGCCGAAGAAGCCATTGAACTATTACTCAAAACCAAACTACGCATATACGAGATAGCCCGGAAATGCGGTTATGCAACCACTGAGCCATTTAGCAAAATGTATAAAAGGCATACGGGCATGGCGCCCAGTAAGTGGCGAAAGCTGCAGCTCAGTGCGCCAAAAGGCACTTATCCGCTAATAATGAAACCCCTCTTACCCGCACGGTACAGAAATATTTAACAATCCGGTACAAGACCAATATATATACACAACCTACCCTATTACGGACCAGGGAGCTGCATGTAAATACCTTGATCATTAAACCATATCCCATGTGCAACATGAACAAACAGGCATGTGGTAACAGCAATCATAGCTGCAAATATGACGGCACCTTTTAGTCACCCGTACCCGGCACCAGTATCAGACAATATAATTTTTCACGGAAACCTTATCCATCATGCAACTAAAGAATGAAGACCTTGCCACGGCGTTGGAGATTAAACAATTCCTCGAAAAAAATTACTGCGAACATTACGACTACGACTATCTCGTGAGTAAATTCGGCATGAACAAATTCAAACTGAAACTTGCATTCAAAGCAGTTTCGTTCCACAATGTGCATTCCTACATCACCAGGTTAAGAGTGGAGCGCGCAAAGGATCTGTTGGAAAACACTGACGGAACAATCGGATTTATTGCCGAAAAAGTAGGGCTCGACAAAAGCAATTTCAACATCCAGTTCAAAAAGCTCACCGGCAAAACGCCATCGGAATGGAGAAAGAACACGAGTAGAACCTCATATAGCAATATGTCATGGCAGCGCATGTAATGGTGAAAGCCAACATTTCACCATTACAAAATGAATCCCGATCTTTTAAGTGATCAAAAACCGAAAGAATTCAACGATCTTTTATTTCGTCTTAATGAATATGATATTAATCAAAAATTATGCATCCCGGCTGTTAAAAACCATTTCTCTGCGGCTAATTCGTAAATTACCATACCATTTGAGTTTTCCACCCTGTGAACAAAAATGATAACCAGCTGGTTTTGATTAGTTGAATGCGTCAATGTCCGGTTTTTTATGGTGCAACTGGAAAAGTATCCAAAAACTATTCATTATGCCCAGATCACGAAGAAAACGCGAACCCGAAAACCTGTTAGAGTTCAAAAAACTCTGGGGAATAAAACAATTTCCCCGAAAGGTATACCCGAAGGAATTACCCGATACAACAAAACATTTTTACCCCAGAAAACCTTTTCGCCCCCGGCTCGACATTACACTGGATGAAATAAAAGATATCCTGTTGATCGGCGCCACCGAAGCACGCGAGATCGTAAAAGAAATAAAAGGCAAATCATACAAGTCGAAATATCCTTTCATTACCATAAAAGAATTCGCCCGCTTTACGAAACTAAAGATCTGGCAGATCCATCATTACTTTATTACGTGCGAAATGTTCGAACGGAATGAAATAAGAGAAAAACATAAAAGAGGGCATCATTGACCGAATTAAAAATAAAAGTCTGGAAGTCCCCTGCTAATAAAGCGGTTCCTTCCAGACTTAATTTTTTTTCTTACCCCTGCTTCTTACTTCGAACTTTCCATTTCAACATTTATAATTTCCCATCTGCCCCTACGTCTGCGGGGTTCAACAAACCTGCCTTCGCCGGTTCTGTACTGAACTCATCGGCGCCGGCATCGAGAGGCGATTTTCTGGGCTGTCCATCCATGTCGACCTTTATCATGGAAAATGGATTTTCCGCTTTCTTACCTTTTGGAGCAGGTACTGCATCGATGGCCGGGCTTCCCTTCAGCAAATGGATCGCCTGGCTCGCACCACGGCCAAGTTTGGGATCAACTGTCGAAAAGGTTGCATCGGGCATATCGCCTTTGCTTTCGGTGTTAAAAATGAAATTACCCATCCAAACAGCACCGGTATAAGGTCCCGCAATAACAGCTGCCGGTCCGCCGCCCTTAACGATATTATGCGCAACGGTGATCTTCGTTGCACCCATTCCTTTATCACGGGCGCTCATGGTAATATTGCTTTTACAGTTGCTGAGCGTGTTGAATGCGATCAACACGCGGTCGGGCCGGTCGTGACAGGTCAATGCAGCGCCATCCGCTACTTCGCCATCGCCATTCCCGATATTGATGCCCGTTGAGCATACTTCAAAGTAATTACTATACACATGGTGATCATCGCCAAAGATGCGCAGCCCGGGTGTATTGTGAAAATAATTGCCATACACTTCGCAAAAATTACCATGCCGCAACGTGAACTGCGCTTTACAGTTGCGAATGGTATTATATCGCAAGGTTACGTTCGAGGCCTTTACCGAGATCAGTTCGTTCTCGCCATGGCATTCTTCGAACAGATTGTACTCTACGATACTGTTACTTTTTGACATACTCAATCCGCTTAGCCCAAACTGCAATGCTTCAGCGCCGTTGGCTCCGCCCTGAAATTCGAAATTGTAAAAGTAGTTGTGATGGATCCATAAGCGCTCGGCAATCTGTTTGCCTTCCCCGCGAATAGCGATGTATCGGCCCATCGATTTCTTATTCAAAAAAGTATTGTGGTCGATCTCGTGATCGCTGCCGGCAATGGTGAGGTCCTCCCCTGCGCCTTCGTTCTCGAAAATATTGCGCGTCCACCGGCAAAAGCTGGTGCCGGCGGTTGAGCGCGCCCGCGATGAGGAATGCGTGAATTTAAACCCGGAAACGATAACATATCTGGCGCCATTGGCAAGCGAGATACCGCCAAGCCCGGTTAACTCAACCTGCCCGGCAGTCTGCGCCATGATGATGATCGGTTTATCCGCCGTTCCGGCTTTGGTGACCAGGATATCCGTTCCGGTTGTATACATGCCATTTGTCACCAGCACGGTATCGCCGGCCTCGGCATCATTTACGGCTTTTTGAAAACCACCAATAAATTTTACTACGATTGTTTTGGCAAATGTGGGTTGTGCGCCGGCCATTGCCAGCAACATCATACAGGTTACTATGCGCAAAGCGTGTCCAGTTCTTTTCATGAAGGATATTTTACCTATGCTTATAACAATCTGACAAAGATAATATTGTATCAACTGTCGGTTGAGCAGTGCATTTGCTTAATATTGAGCTATTTTGTCAGCCCTTACGCATGCAGTTTTCAGGATAGTACAGGATAACCCCTAGAGGCGGGCGGTGTAATTTCCTGCATCAATTATAACGATTAAAGCGCCATCGAGATGAGTGAGAAATTCCGATCATTGTGTTTGTTCCTCTTTCTGTTTGCCAATAGCCTTCATGCTCAAAAGTCAACCGGTTACCAGCTACCGCCCATGCCGGTTAAAGAACCGGAACAGGTAGGATTTATCAGCGACCCCTCGGGATTTCCGGAGGTTAAAATGGACTTTCCCATGGCCAAAGGGCCTTTTCAACCCACCTGGGAATCTATCGATAAAAATTATCCGGGCGAACCAACCTGGTGGCGCGATGCCAAATTCGGCATTTTCATTCACTGGGGCCCGCAGGCTGCCGGCAAAAGCGGCGACTGGTATGCGCGCCGCTTATATGAACCCGGTCAGGAAGCTTATAAAAACCATTTGAAGGCGTTTGGCCATCCCGGTGAATTCGGCTACAAAGACGTTTTACACCAATGGAACCCTTCACAATGGGACCCGGCAAAACTGGTGCAGGCATACTATGATGCAGGGTTCCGATATGCACTGGTTGTGGGTGTTCATCACGACAATTACGACTTGTGGAACTCGAAGTACCAGCCCTGGAATTCCGCTAACATAGGCCCTGAGATCGATTTCCTTTCGCGCTGGAAAACCGAATTTAAAAAACACAACATGCGTTTTGGCGTTGCCTTTCATCATGAATACTCCTGGTGGTGGTACCAGACCGCTTTTGGCAGCGATAGCACCGCCGGACCGAAGCCGGGCGTTCCATACGATGGCAACCTCACCCTTGCCGATGGCAAAGGCAAATGGTGGCAGGGCCTCGACCCCAGGCGCCTGTACACGATCCCCCTTAAATACAATACGGTCGACAGCAACGGGAAGCCATTTAAAATTTATCACATCGCGCATGGCTATAAAGGCATTTTTGGCAATCACCTCAACTATGCAAAATGGTATGCCACACAGTGGGCCATGCGCATAGAAGATGTCATTGACAATTACGATCCCGATTTCATTTATACCGATGGCAACAGCACGCAGCCTTTCAGCGGCGCCAAAAGCGGCTCAGGTTACAAATGCGATGCCGGTGCGCGGGTGGTAGCGCATTTTTATAATAAAGCCCTCGGGCGTAAGAATAAACCGTTCGACAAAGTAAGCATCATCAAATTTCTGCCCACCAACCGCGGTGCAGGCAGAACGTTTGAAGGTTCTTATCCGAAAGACATAAAAACCGATCAGTTATGGATGGCCGATATGGCAGTGGGCGACTGGTTCTATGAACCCGGTTTTCATTACGATGCAGGGGCCGTTGTGCATGCCCTGCTCGAGCATGTTAGCCGCAACGGAAACCTGACCCTCTGCGTTTCCCTCACCCCCGAAGGCGCTTTGGACAATGGCAGCGCAGCCATGCTGAAAGACATCGGCGACTGGATGAAAATAAACGGCGAAGGCATTTATGGCAGCCATGCCTGGAAAAAATTCGGAGAAGGTGAAGTGATCGATAGCGGCAAAGCGCCGAAGATCAGGATATTACCCGGCGGCAAAATCGGTAAACGTCATGCTGATTTCAAATTCTCAACAAAGGATTTTCGTTTTACCCTGGGCAAGAATGGAGCGGTTTATGCGTATTGCCTGGCTGTTCCGAAACCGGGCGAAGAGGTAACCATTCAATCATTAGGTTCGAATACACTGAATAAAAAGGTCAGGTCAGTTACCCTTTTAGGCAGCGACGGCAAATTGCGATGGGAGCAGTTGAAAGATGGATTAAAGATTGTTTATCCGGCAAACACGCAAGGGAAGATCGCAGTTGGGTTTAAAGTTGTTATGGAATAAGCTGTAACCATAGAATAAGATCCAAAGTCCTGAAGTAAACACAATTGATCACTTCAGGACTTTTGTATTGAACACTTTTTTTCAACCCGCACCTTGTTAACCTGTCAACAAGTCAACTTTCTCCTACTTCACCACCGGGAAAGCGCTGATCCGTAACCTTGCGCCGCCCATTGGTACCAGGGTAAGCTTTTGCGGAGCACCAGCCGCCGCTACAGGACTCTGAGGCAATACCGCGCATAACCCATGCTGATCGATCGTCCACGCCGGGATCTGTTTACCGGTAGCAACCAATTCAATGGGCGCAGTAGCATTGGTGAACGGATCATCACCTTTTGGCCATGGTTTCTTTTTCACAGTGAATGATTTATTGAGATTGTTGGCATCAACAAGCAAACCGTAGTTCCATGAAGAAGCGGGGTAGATCTCAAACGATGGCCAGGCCGTTACATCCGCATTTTCCTGCCAGCGCGAATCCCAGATGGCTGTAGCCTTACTATCCTGCTGTTTGTATTCTTCTTTTATCTTTAACGAAAAAGTGAGCGCACCATAATTGATACTTACACTATTCTTGTTCTTCGTCCACTGGCGCATCTTCAACTGCATGGGCAGCGTAAGTTTTATTTTATCGCCGTTCTTCCAGTTGCCCGGCACCTGTACATACGTGCCCGGCGTGGCTTTTGCCGCAATTGGTTTTCCATTCACGGTTATCGATGCGTTTGTACACCATGCCGGAATACGAAGATATACGGGGAAGCGGACCGCTTTTGACGTTTTTATCGTCATGTCGATCACTTCATCAAAAGGATAATGCGTTTCGGTTGATAAGGTCACTTCGGTTCCATCACCTACCCTGGCGGTTACATCACCGGCTGTGTATAATTGTGCTACCAGCCCGTTATCGGGTGTTGCCATCCAGCTGTTGTCGATATAATAAGCCCAGCCTGCAGAATGATTGTGCTGACAACAACGGCTGCTGAACGGGTTCATCATCAGGAACGGCCCTTCATTCGCAATACCCGGCGCATGGTTCCTGCTATCGCTCACCACCATGTTGGGTGCGGTGAGATAGCGCAGGCTGCGGTAATCGGGCATGAACGCTGCAGGAAAAGTATTGAAGGCGATGTCTTCACAATTATCGGCCCACATCGGGTCACCGGTAAATTGCAACAGGAAATGATCGCTGGTCATTTGCTCCACCATTCCGCATGTTTCCACGGCCTGGCGCGGATCATCATATCCCTTTCGTGCATTCTCATCCGACCCGAACAATCCACCCGGCACCTGGCCATATATTTCACGCACCAGTTTGAAATCATTGTATGTAGCTTCAAGATCGGCGGGATTATGACTTTGCAGATAATACGTTGCGGGCTCGCGATAACATTGTACAATGTTAACATTATGCCAGTTCGGTAAATTGTCTTTTTGGCGCCAGTTGGCGGTATTGCGGTCGATCTTCGTGGCAAGGTCAAGCAACCACGATTCACCGGTACGGTTGTACAGCCAGTATACACTCACCATATTATCGCCACCGCGGCTGTTCTCCCAGTAATCTTCAAGGAACATGCTATCGGGCAACGCTTGCTCCCATTTGAAATACTTACTCATGAAGGAAAGCACGCGCGGGTCGGCGGAATATTCATAATACGATTGCAAACACCACAACATGGGCATATTGGTCCAAAGGTCGCGTTTGCCATTGCGCAAAACGACGGGGCCGAAATCCCCGTCGGGCCGCTGGTTGTTGAGCACCGCATCTATCCAGAATTTCGATTCATTGATCATCGACTGGTCATGCAACAGGTAACCGATATGCGCATAACCCTTTAACCAATACGGCACTTCCTCCCAACCCCATTTGCCTTTACCGTCCTTTGTAAGCCAGGCATTATCGGTTTTCGCCAGCCAGGCACTGATCTTTCCGAGATTGCCGGTAAGGCCTTCACGTTGCAGTTGCAAAAATTTCAGCAAATACCCTCTGGGTTTAAAACTGGTAACGGGCAGCTTGATAAAAGCCGACGGACGAAGCGGAAGTCTGTTGCTTACGTAATAAGAGTTCGTTTTGTTAATCGTAACATCGGCTTTTTGTTGCCGGGCGGTTGCACAGGTGCAGCTTGCTGCTATAAGGAAGGTTAGTAGTTTAATTGGTTTCATTTCGGTTTATTTAACAAGTGCTCAGTTAATTTAATAATAAAAGCAGAAAGTAAGAATACAATTGGCGTGAACCACTTACTTCTTACCTCCTGCTTTTTCTCTTATTGCTATTGCATACCAAACCCTTGCGTTCGGCTTATTTTTTAATTACAACGGAATTATTCTCATACAACTTTCCGTGAATACTATGCAACCTGTCTACCGGCATCTTGTTCACTTTGCGGTCATAGGTCATGAAGCCATTTGTTTCCACTTCCACATCGGTGGTTTGTGTATACACCGCTGCAGATAATCCGCTTTTGATAAGTGCGGGTATATGGCTTACAAATTCTTCGTAACGTTTCAACAGCTCGTTATTGTTTTTAAAGCTCTGGTATCCCCAGTTGTTCTTTTGCTGCCAGGTATGGCCTTCCACCGGTAAACCCAATCCGCCAAACTCGCCTAACACAAGCACCTGTTTAGTGCCAAACAATCCGGGATCGGGCATTAACGGCTCGGGGTAATTGTGCAGATCGATGATATGTCCAACCGGTTCAAAATTACCGCCGCTGGCGCTGTTCACAAGGCGTGAGGGGTCCTGCTGTTGCGTTACCTGCACAATGTCCTTCGTTTTAAATTGTCCCCATCCCTCGTTGAACGGCACCCATACTACAATGCTGGGAAAATTATGCAGGTCGTCCATGATGGCGCGCCACTCATTGCGGTAAATGGTTTCCGATTCGGCGGTACGGTTCTTATCGGTCTGGCGTCCGAACACCCCGGGGCGCGGCTCCCAGTGGTTACCAAGGTCGCCGCTGGGCATGTCCTGCCATACCAGCATACCTAAGCGGTCGCAGTAATTGTACCAGCGTGCGGGCTCTACCTTCACGTGTTTGCGGATCATATTAAAGCCCATGGCTTTTGTTTGCTCTATGTCGTATTTGAGCGCTTCATCGGTGGGCGCGGTATATAAACCATCGGGCCACCAGCCCTGGTCGAGCGGACCATACTGGAACACAAATTCATTGTTCAGCAACATGCGTTGAATGCCGTTGTTGTCGCTCCCAACAGATATTTTGCGCATGGCGAAATAGCTGCTTACATCATCAATCTTTTTATTCTTCTGTAACAGCGACACTTTCAAATCATAGAGAAAAGGATTTTTGGGCGACCATAGTTCTGCACCGGGAATACTTAATGCAACCTCAGTGCCGGGCGCTACCGTTTGTTCGGCAATTTTTTCAGCTCCTTTGTATGCAGCTATCAATACCTGGTCGGTTGGTTGTGCATTCTCTACCCAGGCCGATACACGAACAACGCTTTTGTCGATATCTGGCGTTTGTTTAATACTGCTGATATAACTTTTAGGAACAGCTTCCAGCCATACTGTTTGCCAGATGCCGGTTACCGGCGTATACCAGATACCGTTTGGATTTTTCACCTGTTTGCCACGGGGTTGCGGACCTTCATCACTGGGATCCCATACCCGTACCGCTATCTGCTGGCTGCCCGATCTGGTAAGAGCAGATGTAATGTCTATAGAGAACGGATCGTAGCCACCTTTGTGGTCCCCAACTTTTTTACCGTTTACAAAAACATCGCATTGCCAGTCTACCGCACCGAAATGCAGCAGCGTACGCTTGTTCTTAAATGTTGCTGGCACGGTTACGCTTTTCTGGTACCATAGTGCATTGTCTTTCCCTACGGTTTTACCAACCCCGCTAAGAGCGCTTTCAACTGCAAAGGGCACCAGTATATTTCCCTCAAACGTTGCCGGAATGGTTTGAACCGAAGCGGGCGAAATACTGTACTGCCACATTCCGTTCAGATTAAGCCAGGTGCTGCGCACCATTTGCGGACGGGGATATTCGGGTAAGGGTTGCTGCGGGTTAACTTTTTCCGCAAAACTGGTCATGATCTTGTCGCCGGCTGGTTTCCACGATTGGCCAAACGTGCACATACCTACCATACCTGCAACAAATAATACAAACGTTCTCTTCATATATTGTGTTATTTTCCTTAAGAAATTAGGAATGAGCGTTAAAAATTGAAATATAAAGACCAGCCCGGAGGCATTCATATTCCTTTTTACATTCCGCGTTTACTTTCTCATTACTGGTTTCCCTGTTTTTCATATTTCATTTTCTTACAGAGAGATCTTCGTAACGGAAGAAAATATCCGGTCTTCTACTCCGGCGATCTTGATCCCTATCCGCGCAAACACATAATTCTGTGCGGGGTTGAGGGTTGGAACAGTAACAGTTAAATTTACATTATCCGGATCGGTAATATCGATACCGTCCATAGATTTGGTGGCTATATTGTCTGCTCCTGAAACAAATTGCGTTTTATTGATATACAAGGTTACATTCTCGATGTCCTTTGCAGAGGCATCATTGATCACCTTTTCTATACTGAACTTACCGGTTACGCTTCCACCCGATCCTGTCAGTTGCGCATTGCGGATCATATAATAAGGCGTTACCTCTATATTGAATTCCTGGTTGCCATTCACTACGATCGTAGTAGAGTCCGGTGCACCGGCCGGGGTTTGTTTCCATTTGAACGGGCCCTGTCCGTTCGGGATAATAAATTTGTATTCACCATTGAACAACACCATATTATAGGAACCGTCGGGAGCAAAGACCGATGCCATAGGTCCTGTTTTACCAAAACCGTATTGATATAATTCATACCGCACCTGGTTGTATTCCACTTCAATGGGATCGCCGTTGTATACCAGCCGGCCGCTCAGCCGAACGGATGGTTCATCGTAGTTGTCTTTCCTGCACGATACTGCAAGAATGATGATCGTTATATAAAGTATGCTGCGTTTCATAATTGATTGATTAGTTTCATTAGATTCACTTATCTCAACTTGCTTATCGTCAATTGCCTATTGATTTGGCTGTCTTACGATCTTCGGATTATTCGCCCTGATATCATCGTTGATGAATGAATAGTAATTGCCGAGGCGGAAACGGTTTGAACCGGTAACGAGTGAAGGCAGAACAATTTTATACACCCACTTGCCATTATTGGGGCTGGAAGGATCGTACAGTTTGTAACCCCATAACGCATATGGCTGTGTGTTGCGCTTGGTGGCCGAGCCGATGTTTGAAACCAGGTCGGTCACTGTCATTTTATTACCATCCCAAACTACATGCGCCAGGCGCCAGCGTTTCATATCATATAAGATATGTCCTTCGAAGGCCAGTTCAACACGGCGTTCATGAACAATACGATCAAAGGTGATGTCTGATGCGGCGAGCGGGGTGGTAAGCCCGGCGCGGGCCCGCACAAGGTTCATCCAGGTGGCGGCATCGCCTTTCTGACCCAACTCAAATGCCGCTTCTGCAGCATTCAGCAATACTTCTGCAAAGCGGTAGCGAATAAAGGGGACCTCGCTGTTTGTTCCGCGCGATCCGGCTCCGGGGGTAGGATCAAGATATTTGCGCAGATAAAAACCTGATTGCGCGGTAAACTCTTTGGAATTTACCGGCCCATCGAAGCCAACCACCTGTGTTGGGTTCGTTTGACCCGGCAATGTCTTTTGCGCACCGCGGTCATCGCCGGTGATGATGCTGCCATCGCCCAGCTGGTATCCGGCCCAGATGTCTACATTTCTTCCCTTGAATGCAGTACCGGGCAATATAACAGTTCCGTACAGCCGGGCGTCACGACCGGCGAAGATGTCTGTTTGGGTATTATAGAATATTGGATTGCCCGATCCGTCGGTGACAGGGATCGGCGCAAAAGTATTGTCGAGCTTTTCAAATGACTGTACCAGATTTAGTGATGGATTGATGCGGCCGCCCTCCTCCTCTTCCGCGCCATAACGTGGCTGGTTCGATACAGTGAAGTTGTGCACCTTACCGCTTTTCAGCTTAAAATCTTCTACCCAAATGCTTTCGGGGTTACCGCTTTTATCGAGAAAGAGTGAGGCGAAATTTTCACCCAGATCAGGTTTCTTGTTATATAATGAATAGGCTCCGGCAGTGCCGTTGATGATCTCTTTGGCGGCATTCAATGCTTTGGTATAATACCCATCGGCCATCGAGGCAGGAATACCTACTTCCTGTCCGGGTAACGATACCTGCGGCGTATTGACACCATACTTTGCAATGGAACCGGCATAAACCCCAGCCCTTGCTTCCATGGCCAATGCCGCGCCTTTGGTAGCCCGGCTTTTTTCGTTGGCGTTTACCGGCAGGTCGTTTTTGATGGCTTCGGCCTCGCTGATCACAAAATCATAGATCTCCGATTCCTTTGCCCGCGGATGCTGCAGGTAAGTGGGATCACCGCTGAAATTGTACAAAAGCGGCTCCAGTATCAGCGGCACGCCGCCCATACGTTTGGCCAGTTCAAAATAAAAATTAGCGCGCAGGAAACGGGCTTCCGCCAGGAAGCGTTTTCTGTCTGCATCAGATAATGTTTTCGCCACTGCGGCGCGCTCAATAAATAAATTCAGATCACGCACATAACCATAATCCCAGCTTTGCCATGAATCGAAATTCCACTCGTTGCGTTGTACAATGTTGACATTACCGTTTGCAGAGGGAAAACTTTCGCTGAAATCGGCAAACGACTCCCAGCCATTGTCGAGTGCAGAGAAATCGAGCTGGCGATTGTATAAGTCGGCAAGGATCGACAATACCTGTGCCGGGTCAGAGAAAGCCTGTTCATTTGTTAAAACAGCGGTTGGTTGTACATCGAGAAACTCACTGTCTTTTTTGCAACCGGTAGTATACATCACCACGGCTGCCAGTATTATAAGAGATGTTTTTTTCATTGCAATCATTTTTTACCGGCACGTTTAAAAAGTAAGGTTCACGCCTACGTTCAGGAATTTGTTTTGCGGGAACTGTAACCCGTTGTCATCATTTACTTCAGGATCGAGATCGAACTGTTTCATATTGTCGAAAGAGAACAGGTTATAGGCATTCACATAAACCCGTGCTTTTTCCATTTTGATCTTACCGATAAGGTTGCGCGGCAGTGAATAGCCCAGTTCGATAGTACGGGCGCGCAGGTATTTTACGTTGTGCGCCCAAAAAGTGGAAGTGCGGTTGTAATTGCTGTGATTACCATCGTTGAAGCGTAAGGCCGGGTATTTACCCGGAATCCAGTTACTCTTCGGATCGAACGGATTCTCACGGCGCCAGCGATCGAGTAACATGGTGTTCAGGTTACCATCGTTCTGGAACGGGTTGCGGGTTTCCCAGGCCTGAAACCAGGTATAACCGGCAGCGCCTGAGAAGTCGGCCCTGAAATCAAAATGCTCATACATAAGCGCGATGCTGATACCATAGTTGATATTTGGCTGCCGGCCCGAACCAAAACCTATAGGCCGTTCATCGTAGCCGTCGATCTTTCCATCTTCGTTAACATCTTTGTAAATAAGATCACCGGGCAACAGGGTGCGGTTACCCTGTCCGTCAATGTTCACAGGATAACTGTTGATCTGGTCCTGTGACGTGAATTGGCCTACCACATCATACCCCCAGTCGATACGGGTAAAGCGGTGCTCGCGGGAGTTACGATAAGCATCCCATGAGTTAAAGAAAAGTGGGTTATAGGAATCGAGGAATTTCTGTCTTGAATAGGATAGATTACCGCTAACAACAAAACGCAGTTTGCGAAAGGAACCATTATAGGAAAGTGAACCTTCCTGCCCATACTGCGCATCGCTGTTGATATTTTCATCGGGCAGGGTATATCCTATTTCAGAAGGCACCAGCACATCCGATTTGCGGCCGCGCAAACCGGTACGTTTACGATAGAACCAGTCGAAGGTACCGGTGAGTTTGCCATTCATTAAACTGAAATCGAACCCGATATCGGTGATGCGGCTTTTCAGCCATGAAATATTGGTGATGGGCACGCCCCTGTCTCTTGATCCTACAATGGGCACACCACCCAGAATGGCTATACCCTGGTTGTAGTTGTAGCCTTCGATGTATGAAAAAGCGGGCAACCCGAGTTGCGTGCCATCATCACCCAATACACCATACGAACCGCGCAATTTGAAATCTGTTAATATATTGCTGTTGCCCAATAAATTCTGAATGAACCTTTCTTCCGTTACACGCCAGCCTGCAAATACCGAGGGAAAATAACCTACGCGTTTATCAGGGGCGAACAGGTACGAGGCATCGCGGCGGGCAGATGCTTCAAAAAAGTATTTGTTATCGTAACTATAGGTAGCCCGGCCGATATATCCGATACGGGCTTCGTTCACAATTTCATCATCATAGGTATCGGCCGTATTGAAATAGATCAACGTAAGCGCATTGGTGCTGGGCACAGAGTGTATCCAGTTACGCAAACGCTCGTTCTTTATGCGTTCGTTCACAAATGTAGCGCCAACGGTGTGCAAACCGAAAGTACGGCTGTAATTCAACTTCAACTGCTGGGTGATATTTACCACCTTACGTTGTTCGCGTTCACGCCAGGGATTGGTACTGCCGCCGGTAGCGGTGTACGTTTGATCAACAGGATTATAGGTATAGGTGCTATAAGTATATTCGTGGTTATTCAGCAGGTAATCGGCTAAATAATAAGAGTACACGCCGCTGAGCGTAAGCCCTTCAACAAACGGCACCTGGTAATCTGCAGTGAAATTGGTTTGCAACACCCGCCAGTCGTTATGATACTTCCCGGCCAGCTTTTTATTCAGGTAAGCCCAGTTGGTTTCGTTGTGTTTGATATCGTTGAGGTAGGCGGGATTGTCGTTTGCATACGGCCGCTCGAGGGGTGTATTACGCATAATGGCAAAACGCGCCAGCCAGTAATCATCGCCATACGGCACACCCGGATTATCACGTGTTTCAATACGGCCATTGATATTCACACCTACTTTCAACCGGTTCGCGATCTTCGCACTTACATTCGATTGTATATTGGTACGTTTAAAGGTGTACTCACGCCCCAGCACAGAGTTCTGGAACAGGTGTGTGCCCGATAAATAATAATTGATCTTATCGGAACCGCCGGTTACGTTCACATTCGCCGAATGCAGCGGTGCATTCTTTTTTACGATAAAGCTCTTCCAGTCGAAACTCTGGTAACCGGGCTCTGTACCGGCTTTGTATTTGTCAAGCTCCTGCTGTGTAATGGTTGTACTGCCATAACGGTTGATCTCCCCCTCGGCACGGTAACGCATATAATCGTAACTATTGGTAAGCACATCGGGAAAGCGCGACCAGTTCTGGTAACCGGTATATGCATCTACATTAACCGTATTCTTCGTACCCAGCTTACCGCGTTTGGTGGTTACCACAATTACGCCATTGGCGGCCCTTACACCATATACCGCGGCCGATGCATCTTTGAGCACGGTAATGCTTTCAATATCGTTCGGGGCCAGGTTGTTGAACTGACCGGCATCCTGTTGTATACCGTCGATCACAAACAACGCTTCACCCATGTTACGCACCTGAATGTTGGCGCTGGAACCCGGCCGGCCATCTGCCATGCGAAATGATACACCGGTTATCTTACCGGCCAAACTGGAGCTAACCGTTGACCCGCCATGCACCATGCTGATATCTTTATCTGTAACGGAAGCAATAGAACCAATAACAGACGCCTTCTTGGTAGTACCATACCCAACTACAACCACTTCGCCAAGATCGTTCTGTTGTTTTTTCAGAAGAATGGAATGTTCCGTTTGATTTCCTACCGTAAACTCCTGGTTCACATAACCAACCGAAGAAATAATAAGTACGGCCGAAGGACCTGATACTTTAATTCTGAAAGCGCCATCGATGTTGGTGGTAACTGCATTCTTCGTGCCCTTTTCCATTACAGTTGCATTAGCTACAGCTGCACCGGCACTGTCCTTAACCAGTCCGGAAACCTGGGTGCCGCCCTGCTGCGCCCATGCACACGAGAATGAAATACAATTCAGTAGAAGAAGTAAGAGGAATTTGTTCAGCAGACAGGAATCCACTACGGCACTGACCCTGCCACGCAGTTCGTGTTTGGTTGACTTTTTCATGAAGCAATCGATTGTTGGTGATGAAGCTTTGTGTCATGTTTTCGTTATCATGCCACACCTGTGATAAATGAAACATGAAATAAGTTCATCCTGCGCACTCCCTTTATTCCATACGTTTCAGAATTTGTTCATTTTGTTACATTTTTATTTTTCGTGTTCTGTTCTTTCTTAAATTACCGAAGTATGATAATTGTGCCACGGTTCAAATAAAACCAGAATGAACTGCTTATTACGACTATTGCGTTGCATGCCATTTTTTATATTTTGGCTGTCTGTCAATACTGCTGTTGGTCAGCCTTATTATTTCAGGCATTACCAGGTGGAAAACGGCTTATCGAACAACACCGTGTATTGCAGCATCCAGGATAATAAAGGCTTTCTATGGTTTGGTACCAAAGAAGGATTGAACCGGTTCGATGGATACCGGTTTAAATTATTTAACTCGGAAACCGGCGATGAGAACCGGCTGCGAAAAGATTTTGTGTTTTGCCTGTTTGTTGATCCCAAAGATAATTTATGGGTAGGTACACAGGACGGTGTATACCTATACGATTATGCTAAAGAAAGGCTGGTGCGGTTCCTTGGCCCCCTGGCCGAGGTAAATGATATTCAAATGGACCTGAAAGGCCAGCTTTGGTTTCGCACAAATACTTCTGTATGCCGCTATAATTTTACTACGGCCACACTTACAACATTTCCGCCCGACAGCACTGTAAACGCTACCGCGCTTTGTATGAGCCCCAATGGCGACATGTGGTTTGGCGATATGAACGGCCATCTGAAACGGTTCGATACCGTTACACAAACCTTTACCGGACCGAATGTGTTTGAACATTCACCGCGCATGCCTACCTGTTTTATAAAGAAAATATATCCGGCAGGTAACAACGGCATTTTTATAGGCACCACCTGCCAGGGCATCAAGCTGTATGACATTCCCACCAACACCTATACCGACCTGCTGATCTACAGCCCCGACAAAACCACCATTTATGTGCGCGATATTTTAAGATATTCAGAGCATGAATACTGGTTCGCTACCGAATCGGGCATTTTTATTTACAATACCATCACCCGCAGCTTCACCAACCTGAAAAAACAATTTTCAGATCCGTATTCTTTATCAGATAACGCGGTATATACACTTTGTAAAGACCGCGAAGGCGGTATGTGGGCGGGAACCTTTTTTGGCGGCGTAAATTATTATCCCAAACAATATACCCCCTTCACCAAATACTTTCCCGACCGAACTACCAACACCATCAGCGGTAATGCCGTTCGCGAAATGTGTGAAGACCCCGATGGCAACCTGTGGATCGGTACGGAAGACGCCGGATTGAATAAACTGAATTTACGTACGGGCGCGTTCACGCATTTCAAACCAACCGGCACGGCCGCAGGAATTGCCTATCATAATATACATGGATTAATGATCCTTGGCGATGAAGTATGGATCGGCACGCTCGATCATGGGCTCGATATCATGAACAGGCATACCGGCAAGGTGATAAAACATTATGGCAGTGACGCGAAAGACTGGACACTCCGTAACAACTTTATTGTGACCATGATGCAAAGCCGCCGCGGTGATATCTATATCGGCAGCGGTCTTGGTTTATATCTTTACAAAGCTTCAGCCGGTTTTGAATGGCTGAAGGAAACACCCGATGGACAATTTATCAGTTGTCTTTTTGAAGACCATGCCGGCATCATCTGGGCCGGTACACATGCAAAAGGGCTTTTATATTATGACCCGCTCACCCGGCACTGGGGCAGTTTGCAGAACAACCCGGCCGATACAAATAGTTTATCCATAAACGATATCAATGCCGTTTGTGAGGACAGTAATCACAATATCTGGATCGCTACCGAAGGGGGCGGACTGTGCAAACTGGATGCCGGCCGTAAACATATAAAACGCTTTACCACGCAAAACGGGATGCCGAGTAATTTCGTTTTCAAGATAGTGGAAGACGATTACCAGCAATTATGGATAACCACATCGAAAGGCCTCGTGCGGCTTAACCCCGTTACGCAACAAATGACGTTGTACACAAAAGCCAACGGGTTGTTATACGATCAGTTCAACTATAACAGCGGTTATAAAGACGCTTCGGGGAAACTGTATTTCGGTTCTATCAAGGGCATGATCTCTTTCAGGCCCGAAGACTTCGACAGCAGCAGGATCGTTCCTTCAGTTTATGTCACCGGGTTCCAGGTGCATAATAAAGAATTGATGATCGAAAAAGATAATTCGCCGTTAAAGCAATCTATTTTGTATACCAACAGCATAACCCTGCCTTATGACAAATCGTCGTTCAGTATCGACTTTGCCGCGTTAAGTTATACAAGCCCGGAGATCACGGAATACAAATACATGATGCAGGGGCTCGACAAAAGCTGGACGTACCTCTCAACCAACCGCAAAGTGTATTTCACCAACCTGGCGCCGGGACAATATACCTTTCGCATAATGGCCGCTACCACCGGCCGCTGGAGCAAAGAGAAAGTTTTGCAGATCAGCATTACCCCACCGTTCTGGAACACCTGGTGGGCCCGGCTGTTCTATACGGCTGTGGTTATCGGGCTGGTATACCTCATCATTCAGCATTATCACAAACGCTCGCAGGAGAAAAAAGAAAAAGAGATCTATGAGGCCAAATTTGAATTCTTTACCAACGTGGCGCATGAAATCAGAACGCCGCTTACGCTCATAAAGGGGCCGGTGGAAAACCTGATAGAAAAAATTCCTGCGCTGCCCGATATTAAAGAAGATGTGAACATGATGGAAAGAAATACCAACCGGCTGATGACGCTGATCACCCAGATCCTCGACTTTCGCCAAACGGAAGCCAAAGGGTTCAGTCTTGATTTTACAAAAGTGAATATTACCGACCTGTTGCAGGACGTATATTCGAACTTTCAACCGCTGGCGAAAAAACGGAACCTGCAATATAACCTGATACTGCCCGATGCACCGGTGGTTGCCCTTGTTGATGAGGACGCATTAAATAAGATCCTCAGCAATCTGTTCAGCAATGCGGTAAAATATGCCGACAGCCAGATAACGGCGCAATTGTACCCGGTGCAAAAGGATGATGCGCATTTTATTTTTGAAATATCGAACGATGGCGTACAAATACCGGCCGCTATGCGCGAGCAGATCTTTGAACCATTTTATCGTATAAAAGAGAATATAAGGCAAAAAGGAACCGGTATCGGTCTTACCCTGGCGCGTTCGCTGACGCTGCTGCACCAGGGCCAGTTGTACGTAAAAGAAGATACCATTGTGCTAAACACATTTATACTTAAATTACCTCTGCAACCGCCAGCTAAAAAGAAATAAACCTGATGAACCCTTTACCACTTATACTGCTTGTCGATGATGAAGAAGAGATCCTCGAATTCCTGGAGCGGATCTTACAACATAAATATGCCGTACTTAAAACAAATAACGGTGAGGAGGCCCTGCATGCGCTGGGCGCCCATGCCGTTTCACTGATCATCAGCGATGTAATGATGCCCGGGATGGATGGGTTTGAACTGTGCTCGCTGATTAAATCGAATGTTGAATATTCCCATACACCGGTAATATTACTAACGGCAAAGAACACCATTCAATCGAAGGTACAGGGCCTCGAGCTGGGCGCCGACGCATATATAGAAAAACCTTTCTCAAAAGAACATTTACTGGCACAGATCGCCAGTTTGCTCGCTAACCGCAATATGATCCGCGAATATTTTGCCAGTACGCCGCTGGTACATATCAATAGTATTGCACATACAAAAGCCGATGAAAGTTTCCTGGCATCCCTGCATGAAACGATAATCGAGCATATTGAAGAAGTAGAACTGGATGTGGAGCAACTGGCGCGTCATATGAATATGAGCCGGGTTACCCTTTACCGGAAAATAAAAGCCATTTCCGATCTTACTCCCATCGAGCTTATCAATATTACGCGTTTAAAGAAAGCCGCCGAACTGCTGGCATCGGGCGACTTCAAAATGTATGAGATCGCCGCCATGACGGGCTTTAGCTCACAAAGCAATTTCGCGCGTAACTTTCATAAACAGTTTGGCGTAACCCCTACCGACTATGCTATTCAGAAAAACAGGGAACACTGATATAATGTCGAATGCTGAATATTGAATATTGAATGTCGAAGTGAAATACAAATCTTTATCTGGTTTTCACTTCGGCATTCTACATTGGATATTCGATATTCTTCGGTTTTACCACATTCACTTTTTCATTTCTCATTCTTCATTTTTAATTTTTAATTTCAAAAACATACTTCCCCGCCACCAGATCTTCTTTTTTATCACCCAGTATAAGAGTGGCGGTGGATCCAGCCGGTATTACCGCCGTATAAACGATCTTCTTCCCCACCCGTTTCCACGAAGAAACGATAGTGCCATACGGTGAACGATGGGTTACCTCAGCATGGTTCAGCCCGGTTACGAAATACGGTTGTAATAAAATATGTTTAAACCCGGGTTCACCGGCATCGGGTTTTATGCCGCCAAATGATTTGTAGAACCAGGCGCCAACTTCACCAAACATAATATGATTGAGCGAAATATCACTCTTGGCATCGATGGGCCAGTTCTCATATAAGGTAGTGGCTCCATTTACGATCCACCACCCCCATGATGGCAGCGTTTCCTGCGCAGCCACTGTATACGCCAGATCGGCATACCCATTTTCACTCAATGCATTCAGAATGGCTTTGGTGCCTAATAATCCTACATCGAGATGATTGTTGTCGGCCTGTACACGTTTCGCAAGATTGGCAGCTACTTTACTCCGTAAGGAATCGGGCACTATGCCCCAGCAAAGCGGCACGCTTAATTCGGTTTGTACGCCGTTGCCATAGATGCCGGTATCGGGGTTAAGGTATTTACCGTTGATGGCATTCCTGACCTTTGTGGCAAGAGCGGTATACTTTTCAGCATCCTGCGTACGGCCAAGCAAATGCGCCGCTTTGGCGAGAATGTCTGCGTCGACATAATAATACACCGAAGAAGTGAGCTCAACCGGCGTTTTTGATTTTACCGGCACCCAGTCGCCCAGCCCCCAGGTGGTTAAACCGGTTGTGTATTGCCGGTCGATATTATCAACGTACAGTTTGATGTTATTATAGCAGCGGGAAAGCAGGGTGGTATCGCCATAGAATAAATAAATATTCCAGGGAATGATAGCGATGGTGCTTGTCCAGTCGGGCCCGTTGCCCCATTCGTAGCCCCAGCCACCGGTGGGGATGATAGAAGGCAACACGCCATTGCTGCGTTGCTCGTCCTGGTGATCGGCCAGCCATTTTTCATAAATGGTAATGGCGTCAAAACCGTACAAACCCGTTTCGCTGGCAATGTGGGCGTCGCCCGTCCAGCCATTCTTTTCGCGTTGCGGACAATCGGTTGGATAGCCGAATAAGTTCGACAGGTAGGAATTATTGGCAGCCTGCCAAATTTTATTGATGGTGGGGTTTGAAGTTGCTACTGTGCCTGCCGGCGGCACATCACTGTGAAGGAAATAACCGGTCAGGTTGTTTTTGCTCAATGCAACCGGTGCACTGCTGGTGACCTCGATATACTGAAACCCTTTGTAATTGAAGCGGGGTGTAAAACTTTCCTCCCCTTTGCCGCTGGTAATAAAAATATCCGTAGCAAACGGGTCATCGGTACCAACAGGCCGGTAATGCACATCGATGTTCGATTGATCGGCATGCCCGTTCGGCAACAACCGTTCGGCATGTTTCAACCTGATAACAGTGCCGGCAGGGGCTTTTAATGTTATCCGGCTCACACCCGAAATATTGCGGCCAAGATCAAACACATAGTTTGTATCGTTAAATACCCGTACCGCTTTCGCGGGAATGGTTTCTACTGCACGAATGGGTTGCAGTACCTGCGCTACAATATTCTGAGAGGGCGCTGCACGATCTGCGACGGCGTTCCATTTAGAATCATCGAACCCAGGTGTGCTCCAGCCGGTCTGTTCCAGCCGTGCATCGTAATGTTCACCAGTGTATATGCTGTTGAAGATGACAGGGCTCAATGAGGTCTTCCAGTCCTTATCGGTGCTGATGGTTTCAATACTGCCATCTTCATAAGTGATACGTACGTTTATACAAAATGCCGGGCGGTTTCGCCAGGGCGCCTTATGAAAATCCCATACCGCTGTCGACTGGTGATTGTACCACCCATTGCCCAGCAATACGCCGATGGCGTTTTTTCCGCTTCTTAGTTGTGGAGTGACATCATGTGTAAGATAAAGGGTTCTACGGTCGAACCGCGTATACATGGGATCGAGGCGGTGGTTCCCGATCTTCGATCCATTGAAATATAATTCATACAAACCGGCTACGGCAATATAAGCGCGGGCCGTTTTGATCTTCTTTTTGATCGTAAACGCCTTTC
This sequence comes from Niastella populi, assembly GCF_002078015.1. GTDB lineage: Bacteria > Bacteroidota > Bacteroidia > Chitinophagales > Chitinophagaceae > Niastella > Niastella populi. The sequence goes on from NZ_LWBP01000218.1 coordinate 40,845, forward strand.
TGAAATACGGCGCCGGTTTTACGGTTACGTCGTGGCTGTCGCTGATCCATTCGCCCTTCCAGTTACCCATGCCCATCATACCCGTTTCAAAACTATTTACGGTTGAAGATGGCGACGGCTGTTTGCTATGGTCCCACACTTTTACCGAATAATAATATTTAGTAAAAGGCTGCAGCGGCTTTCCGTGGTAAGCAACCAGTTGTGATGCACTGTTTACCTTTCCGGTTTGCCAGTAATTGCCGGCGCCCCTGCTCACAGCCTGTGAATCTGTACCCACAACGAGTTGATACGCAGTTTGCGCCGCACCTTTGCGGGCATCTTTCAGTTTCCACACCAAACGCGGATGCATTGCATCGATGCCCAATGGGTTTTTCAGGTATTCGCATTGCAGGTCAACCGGCAAACAAACCGGTTGGGCAACAGAAATTATGGCGGGTAACAGCATCAGAAAAGTTAGCCGGTAAGCATGAGTAGTCATTATTGGCAACGTAGTTTAAATCGAAAAGTAAAGATTTAGCAGGGAACCTCAATGTGATAATCTGACAATTCGATAATTAGATAATGGAATACAGCTTCCAGAATGCGAGTTTATGCGTTATGTTGATTTTACTATTATTAGATAAATACCTATACGTATAACATGAATCTACAACAACATTGTTTTTGTGTAAATCTTTAATTCACATTTCGTTCCGGTTGGCACTATTTTAAGTTATAACCTTTTTATTTATTAAACGATTATCCATGAGAAGAATCTTTTCCTTTTCGCTGTTCATTTCCCTCTTAATTACATTGGGTTGTAGCCGGGAAATGTCGCAGCGGCCGCCTGCTAGCGATGATGCCGGTGAACTGCTCACCACAGAAGTAGTCGCCAGTGAAGAAGCGACCGCCAAAGAAATGATCATTTGCGATCAGAAAAATGCCCGCATTGTAATGGTCGATGTGGCCAATGGCAATAAGATCACCTGGGAGTGGAAACCTACCGCCTCCTATGCCATGATCCGCTCCGGCGCGCAGGGCTGGTTCAGCAATCTTAGCGAAGCCAAACCTGTATACAGCGGCAAATACATTCTGGCCACCGCGTCCGGTGGCGGCGTTGCTATTATCAATGTGTCAACCAAAAAAGCCATTTGGTACGATTATGCCGGCGGCAATACGCATTCTGCCGAATTGTTGCCGAATGGCAATGTAGTAACTGCATCCACCACGGGCGGCTACTTACTGATCTTTACCGTTGATTCTTATATCAATGATGACAGCAAACAGGGTGGTAAGGTAATGTTCGAAGATGTGCACAACGTAGTGTGGGACCGCACCAATAAACTGTTGTGGGCCGCCGGAAAGGATAAGCTGAAAGCCTTCAGTTATAATAACAGTTGCGGCAGTCCGACCCTCACCTTGAAGAAAACCTATACCATGCCCCAGGGTAATGCGCACGATCTGTTTCCGGTGCACGGTAGTACTACCGATCTGTGGTTATCGAACAGCAATCATGTATATAGGGTCAATGTAAATACCGGTGTGTTTACGTTAATTAAGAATTCAGCGGGCGCCAATATCTCGAAAGTAAAATCTATCAGCAGCGGGCCGGCTGGTTATACTACCATCATCGACGCGGCCAACGGCAAGGGTGGTGAAACCTGGCGTACAGATGTGATCACTGACCTGAACGGAGCCACTGTATTCAAAAACACCAGCTTTGGCATGTATAAGGCCAGGTGGAAACTGGTAAATTCATTCAGTTATCCGGCGGGTGATTCGTTTCATGAATGCACGCATCCTTAATTTGCAAATGTGATAATTCGATAATGGAATACAATTAAAAAGACGAGCCCTTCGCTATTTTGCAAAGGGCTCATCTTTTATGATTTTCCTGATTCCCGATTTCCTAATTACCAACTCCTGATAAGCAAGTAACGTAACCGCTTTTATACCATCAGAGCGCCAGTTACTTTGTAACTGGCGCCTTTTTATTTTTAGGGTTGCCCTGATTGCTGATCATTTTCTCCAAAGCCTCGAAACGCTGGTTCATCATTTCCAGTTGTTTCTTCAGTTGCTCGTTTTCCTGCTGTAACAGCGTAGTTCTTTTTTCCAGGGCCTGTATGGCAACCATGTTCACGCCATCGATATCTACCGTGTTGATGGTAGTATCGTTGCCTACGCCATCGAGTTGAAAGGCGGCATAAAAATCCTGCGCCATGGGGCCAATATGCCGTTGATCGGCAGGCTGGCTTTTGTAATTCCAGGTGGTTACAGGAAGGGCTGCTACTTTGGTTAGCACTTCTTCTTTATTGAGCTCTTTAAAATTTTCCTTTTTGCGTTTATCGCTTAAGGAAGACCATGAGCCTCCGCCCGCGTACACTTCTACGCCACCAGAAAGATTCATAGAGGTAAAGAAGCGAAAACCATTTACAAACCGCATGGTCATCTGGTTACTCGCGGTGCTGTATACACTGTCGCTGGTGAATTGCGCACTGGCATCGCCGATAACACAGGCGCCCTGGTGAATGGTACGGGCATTCTTACCCATAGCCAAAGAATATCGTCCCCCGGCGCGGTTTTGTAAACCAATGGCAGTGGCAAAATCTCCGACTGCAATACTGGGCCCGATCACAGTGGAATAAAGACCGAGGGCAATGGAAGAAGCTCCCAGTGCCACAGACTCCTCTCCTCCGGCCTGTGAGTTGCTGCCAAGGGCAGTAGCACCTGTTCCGGTAGCAATACCGTTCATAGCAAAAGATCGCTCCCCAGACGCTGTAGCATTCATGCCTAATACGACTGACGAATTACCGCTGGCAGTATTACCATTGCCCATGGCAAATGAATTCTCACCGCTTGCCCGCGTATTGTATCCTGCAGCAAATGAGTATTTACCTACATTGGCCATATCCCAATAGGTGCTTCCAAAACTTCCTACATATCCTGCACGGAAAGCAGCTTTATCGGCATACCACATCATCCGGCGCCCTGCGCCATTGACCGGCGGTGCTGTTGGCGTGGCAGGCACGTCGTTTGGTGCAGAAAATAATACACTGCTGTCTACAACATGTAAACGGGCAAGCGGCGTATTGGTTCCAATACCCACCTGGCCATTTACCAAAGAAGCCATACATATTGCGGATAAAATAAGATATATTCTCATATTGTACTGTTTCATTGAGTTCAAAAAAAGATGTCTGGCACAAGTGCATTACTATGCCTGAATGAAGACTCCTGTTTGTTTATTGTATACTTACTTTCAACACGCGGTTAAACCCTTTACCGGAGGTGATCCTGAGAAAATATTCACCCTTCGGCGGCATGGTCCTTATTTGCAGCGGATAGTTGCTTTGGCCGGGTTGCAGCTGAATATCTTCGGAATAAACCAAAGCGCCCTGTGCTGTGAATAGCATCACATGCAGCGGTTCTTCGCCTGAAGGTCGCAAACGCAGGCTGATCGCCTGGGTAGCCGGGTTAGGATAGGCTGTAACCTCCATATTATTACCGGCGCCTGACCATACCGTTCTGATACCGAGGTCTTTTTTATCTCCGCTGAGGTCGTATTGCAACAGGCGGTAATAATTATAACCTGTAGCAGGATGGTTATCGTATGCCGTATACTGCCAGCCGGTAGCAACATTGGCGGCTTTTACAGAAGTAAGATGTGAGAAGTTCCGGCCATCCTCAGATCGTTCAACCTCGAAACGGTCTACATCCTGCTCAAGGGATGTTTGCCATTCAAGCCTAACTTTACCGGCCTCTTCCCTTGCATTGTAAAACCGTAAAACGATGGGCAATGTAACACTGCTGCTGGTGGCAGTGATCATCAGAATGGGGGGTGCGGCGAGTGTTTCGGTGATATAGTTGCCGTCTGTATCGACTGCACTGCCGGTGGTGGTTATCCATACTCCATCGGAAGCGCGCTTGTAAGCGAAAGCCAGTACCGGCTCTGTATTTCCATTCAGTTCGCTTTCTGCATAATGCAGCCCCACTGTTCCGGTAAAGGAAAACGGCTGACTGAAAGTATATACCCGCCGGATGCTATTGCCTCCTATGCCACCTACCGGTGTAGCTGTATGCGTTATACTCAGATTGGCTAATGTAACATCTGCTGAAGGTTGTAATACGAGGCTGTCGACAGAAATGGTTGTGGCGCCTTTAATAAACATGCCGGTTGGGCCAACGGTAAGCTGCGCGTACACTGCATTATTTCCACACAGCCACGAAATAACCAGCATAAGGCCTGGTAAAACAGGGTTGAAACGGTTTATCATTACAAGGGTAAACAGTCTTTCTTTTACGGATAAAGGATGCAGTTAAATCGATAACACTTATGAACATATCCATTAATGTTATACTATGTTATGCACTGAATTAATTGTATCAGGCACACGAAATTAATAGCCAGTCTCAATAAAGCAAAAAAAAACCTCCTGTTTTCATTAAAGAAACAGGAGGGAATGTTATAAATACAAATACAGTATTTTACATATAAAATAACTTGCCTATTTAATTTCACCCGGTTAACCTATCAACGCCGGTTTCTCCTTATACGTTTTCCAAAGGAACTCACCGAACAGCGTATTTGCCCATGCGAACCATTTACGGCTGAACTTTTTGGGATCGTCTTTATGAAATGCTTCGTGCATAAAACCCGTATCGGCATGTGTTTTTTGCAACAGTTGAATACAGCTTTTGATCTCTGCATCGCTGCTGCTGGTAAGCCCCCGCATGATGATGGCCATGGGCCAGATCATATCATAACCTACGTGCGGCCCGCCAATACCTTCACCGGCTGTTCCTTTAAAGAAGAACGGGTTCTCAGCCGACAATACCAGTTTGCGTGTGTTTTGATAAACCGGGTCAGTTGCTTTTACCGAACCGAGGTAAGGCATCGCGAGTAAACTGGGCACATTGGCATCATCCATCAGGTTATAACTGCCGAAACCGTTCACTTCGTACGCATATACTTTACCAAATGTCTTATGCGCAACAATGGCGTGTTGCTGCAATGCTTTCTCTACTTCACTGGCCAGTGCGGTTAGTTGTGCGGCGGTGGCTGTATCTTTTGCAATTGCTGTGAGCATTTCAGCGGCCTGACGCAAACTCACTACTGCAAAGAAGTTTGAAGGAATGAGGAATGAATACACCGTTGCATCATCGCTTGGGCGGAATGCAGAGCAGATCAGTCCAACCGGTTTTACAGGATATCCATAACCGTTCATTGGCAATGTATCGGTTGCAAATGGCGTGGTACGCTGGAATTTGTACGGGCCATGACCGTTCTTGCGTTGCTGTTCGCGGAAGGTGGTGTAGGTAGCTTTGATGGCCTGCTGCCATTGCGCATCGAAAGGCGACGTATCGCCGGTGAGTTTCCAGTAGCGGTAAGCAAGGCGGATGGGGTAACACAATGAGTCGATCTCCCATTTGCGCTCATGCACACCGGGTTTCATTTCTGTATGGTCTTTTTCCCATTCACTTTTTTTCTGCGGATCGTTAAAGAACGCATTGGCATAGGGATCTTTCAAAATGCAGGCCGTTTGTTTATTGATAACACCGGCAACCAGTTGTTGCAGGGGTTTATCCTGCGACATAAACGCCAGATAGGGCCATACCTGTGCACTGCTGTCGCGCAGCCACATGGCATCGATATCACCGGTGATCACATAAGTGTCGGGGCGGCCGTTCTGCGTTGTATGAAATACAGTGGTATCGAGTGTATTGGGAAAACAATTCTCAAACAACCAGGCCAGCTCGGGTTGCTTTACATTTGCCTGGAATTCTTTGATGGCTTTTTCAACCGCTTCACTGGTAAAATTTCTTTTATCTGCCGGGGTACGAACTACCGGGAACTGAAGCGTATTATTTGTTGCAGAAAAGCCACGCATGTTAGTAAGTAACAAGCCGGCTCCTGCCAGGGTGGTCTGCTGTATAAAGTTCCGCCTTTTCATTCTAGCAAGTTTAATTTGAATTGTAAAGCTACTTGTTTAGCTAATAATAAATACCGGGTGTATATTTTTTGAAAAACCCTTAACTCAAAATTCAAAGTTTTAACTGCGCCAGCGCTTCGAGTAACATAATTCCGCTGAGCTGAATAGAACAATCCATTTTATCCGTTGCCGGTGGTGTTACCCAGTTTGTGCCGATCAGATAAACCGGGCGCAGGATAGCTTTCGACACCACGCTTTCACCGTTTGTTTTAAGATAGCTGGTGTATAGCGATTTTATATCCGCTTTGAGCCTGCCATCGCGTAGCAGTTGGGTAAGATAGCGGATAAAAATGCCTTTGAACAGACCGCCGTCGCCGCTGTTCTCGCCTTTTAAGATCCCATTGGGCGAGAACCTGTTTCTGTCAGTGACCACGTAACTGGCGGTACGCACGGCATCTGATAAATATTGAGCGTCGCGGGTAATAGTGTAGAGTTCTATACCGCTGCCCACCCATGTTCCCTGATTATAGGTATAGGTTGCACTTTCTTTTTTATTGCCAACGCCATCCCATACCACACCTCGGGTGGAATCGATAAGATTGGCCTTTTGCCATTGATATATTTTTTTTGCCCAGTTGAGATCATCTTTATTTTTATTAAGCCGGTATAACCGTGCAGCAATAATGCAGGCCGGCCCGTTTGAACAGGCGTTCTTCGAATTCGGGTGATCTTTAGCCCACATCACGCCACCGCCGTGCACATCGGTCCAGCCGGTTTTTATCATCTCCCATAAGGTTTGGGCGAGGTCTTTATACTTTTTGTCTTTGGTGGCGTCATATGCACGAATACATGCCATGGCAAGCCACTCCATATCGTCGTAGTAGTTGTTCTCCCATTTGTCGCCATTCTTTTTATGCATTCCGGTGAGCAGTTCGTCCATGCGTTGTTTATACGCAGCATCTTTTGTACGGATATAACCATCTACCAGTACATCGAGAGCATGCGCATTCCACCAGTAGTCGAAGGCGGTATTCTTTTCATTATCGTGTGTGTAGTATTTCTCTTCTGCCGACCAGTATTGTGTGGTTAGCGCCAGTTGTGCGCTATCGGCAGCTTTCGACCAGTTGTATTGTGACCTGAGCGTTGTGCAGTTGCACAGCATAATGAGGAGCGTGAGTTTGAGGTAGCGATCCATGGGCAAGTATTTATGGATCGAAGATCGGTGTTTAGCAAAAACGGATGCCTGTTTATGGTTTGTGGTTTATGGTTTGTGGTT
>NZ_LWBP01000219.1 GCF_002078015.1 Niastella populi
ATAGCGTACCATTTTCATATGAAAACATGGTGTTTTCATATGGTGGAGTACCATTTTCATATGAAAATGGCATATCAGCATATGTATGGAATTAAACAAAAATGCCTTCCGGTTGGAATCACTTTCCAACCGGAAGGCATTAGCCTTTTAAAAATCTAATTTTACAAAAAAACGTAGTTATTCAATTGAGTGATCAGGTCCAATGTCGCGCAAGGCTCTGCGTATGTCCTCTTCATCCTGCTTGATTAGTCTGGAAAACTCTTTCACACTGATAAAATCGTTCTTCTCTTTGCCAAGTATTGCCCGATTACTGGCTAATATCATTTGGGCTTTGCGTATTCCACATCCAAGCAATTCAGCTACCTGATTGGTATGAATAACAAACTGATACTTGTCATTCCTTGCATACATTGGTTCGCCAAGTGGAAATTCATCGAACCATTCCATGGCTCGTTGCTTAAGGATCTCAATACCTTCGGCGGTCAGATACGGTAACCCGTTAACAACAAAATAAGGCGCTTCACCAGGCTTAAGCCTCGCAATTGACTCGAGCGCCTTTTTCTTACTTTTTTCAGCCTGTGCCCGCGCTTCGGGCGAGTTAAAAAATTCGACCATCTCCATGTTAAAAGCTTTTAGTGATAAAATACTGTTACTAATAGCTACCAATCAGAGAGAAAAGTTTACATAGAAGGGAAATTATTTAATAGAACTATAGAAATTTGATTAAGCTTAACATCAGGAGGAATGAATTGTATAATATCGCGTGTTTCTTCCTCATTAAGACGAAACAAATGGCAGAATTCATTTTAATGTAGCAGCATTTAAAACAGCCTTTCTTTTGCCTCTTTCAAATGGGGAATTCCGGGTGTTGTCGTCGAAGTTATTATCCATGGTAAAAGATTATAGTTTGCGTACAAATAACAATACTAATCCTTACCAATCAGAGCGGGCGCTTACATAAGGGCGGGAGTTGTGGGAGAATTGATTTGTAAATATAAAAAATCTATGAAAATAAAAAATAATACGGCCGGGAAATTATACCTGCAATGCAGGCACGCAACGCTACCCATACAGGTATAAAAAAGTCCCGCTCACATTTCGTGGCGGGACTACGTTAGTCGGGAGTACAGGATTCGGAAACTATGGTATTGGTCTTAATACTTTATAAATAACTCATCAACTAGCCAACCTGTCAACAACCAGTCAACTCGTCAACTACTCCTTAACAATCTTCCTCGTAACAACCTCCCCACCACGCTTCACCTGGATGAAATACGTCCCCTGCATATACTTACTTACATCTATCCGATGCACGGCGCCTGTCATTCGCGCAACATGCACCACCCTCCCCATTACATCATGTACCACAATCTGCGCCCCGGCGCCATATTGAACAACCAGCTGATCCTTCACCGGGTTAGGATAAATAACTACCCCCCGCTCCATTTCACTCATCGCTGCCGGCGCTGCCGCCTGCCGCGCAGTCATCAATTGAGTAGCGCCAATGGTAAAGCTGCCTTCCGGTGCAAAGGCACTCCCTGCATACGCGGCATCTATCGTTTGCACACTCCACACATAATCACCCGGCGGCAATCCTTTCAGCTTCCATCCCAGGTTCTGGTAGGCATTGCCCAGTGAACTCGTCATGCGCACGCCCGTTGAAATATTCGCATTGGGGAAAATATAGTAATGCCCGTTCGCGCCCTTTACATATAAGTTATAACTCAGCGCTTTTACCGGCGTTTCGGCATCGGCGCCGGCTGTCCAATTCAACTGTACGCTATCACCCGCCACCTGCGCCTGTAAACCCGATGGCGCTAATGGCGTATTATTCGTATTCATTGTTACGTTCTTAAACAGGAACGCCACATTGCGCGTATACGCTCCACTATAACCGTTCAACAACACATCGGTTCTGCCATCATGATCGAAATCGCCCAGTTCTATAGTGCCTTTATTGATGCCGGGTAAATTCAAACTCTCGGGGCTTTTTGTAAACACGCCCGTTCCATCGTTCAGGAAAATATTCGTTACCTCGCGCGCTTCACTGCTGCTGCGGCCGGTTAATAATATGTCGTAATCGCCGTCATTGTCCCAGTCTACAAACGCACTGCCTTTTCCATTACAGTTTTGGCGGTAATTCTGGAAAGTAGCTTTCTCTGTATAATTACCCGTACCATCGTTCAGGTACAACCGGTAAATATCATGACTTCCGGCATCGCTGTAACCATCGCCATCGCCGTTCAGCAACATATCGAGGTCGCCATCGGCATCCACATCGGCAAACTGCGAACTGCCCCAGTGTTTTTGTTTGAACGGAACCGCCTGCTCGGCAAACGTTCCATCCCCATTGTTCTTCCACACTTGTGTATACCGGCGCGATGCGCTGCGGTTCCAGGCCTGCACACAAAAGTCGATATCCTGGTCATTGTCTATATCAACCCAGCTGGCATCGGGGTCCTGGATGTTCATCGCATTGTTCACCCGGTTCACCGGCGCCTGCACGCCTGTACTGTTTTGAAAATAGAACTTGTTGGCATTGCCATTTCCTATCATGAAATAATCGGGGTAACCGTTATTGTCCAGATCGGCAATACCCGCCACCGGCGCATTTACCTGCGGCATGGTTTCCAATGTGAAAAACCCGGTTCCATCGTTGCGCAACAGGCGCGCATAGGGCGCCCAGGCATTGGCGCGGTCCCACCCGGCAACAATCACATCCAGGTCGCCATCGCCATCCACATCACCGGCGTTTATACCCGGTGTATAGATGCCGGGAATACTTTGACCCGTGGAGGTAAAATTGCCATGGCCATCATTTTTCATTATGCCGCCTACATAGGGATCAACGCCTGAATAAATAATATCGAGGTCGCCATCGTTGTCGATATCGGCCGACAATGATTTCCCGTAATCGAACCCAACGCCCACGCCGGCATATTCAATAGGCGGCTGTGGCGGCGGTATATATGGCCTGTTGAATGCCATCGCTTCATTATACGCCATCGGCGATTTTTTATCGCGGTATACCATACCCGCCGGCGTTAGTACGGTGGGCGATTTATAGAACATGCGCCGGGTATCGCCTACCCATTCGTACAATGCATAGCGTTCTACAAACGAACAGGTATCGAGCACGTTCAAAAACTTCGCAATGGTCTCCGCCTGATCGGCATAACCGGGCGTACAACAGGTCCAGTTGGCGCCATTGTTCCATTCGGTGATCCAGAGCGGACGGCCCGTACGGTCGTGTATTGCTTTTAAGCGGTTGTATAATTGTTGCGGTGTTTGTCCGCCCAGATAAAAGTGCATGGCCACAAAGTCAACGCGGTAGTTCAATGCATCGGCGCGATCGATAAACGAATACAGCCATTCGAGTCCGCCATCACTGGGTGAAGGCGATCCGAGGCGCAATCCGCTGCGCATGAGTTCGGGCCACAATGCCAGCGCATCGTCGATGCTCATATTGGCCTGATCGGTACGTTCGGGTTCATTGAACCCAAGCGCATGGGTGCTTTTCTTTTTATTATTGATATTGCTGAACGCATTCCACCAGCGGTTGTGCCGCATAGGGATGTATTCAACATTGTGTCCGCTTACGGCTACATTGTCCCAGTCGTATTGCCAGCTGGCATTGAGCGCTTCGGCGGCATCGCGTCCGCTCGTCCAGCCCTTTTTCGCAACCCAGCGCCAGGGTAGTACGCGAACAAACGATACATCGTTGTACAAACCGGCGGGCAGCGAGTCGATAACAAGATCCTGTTTATCGGCAATATATACGCGGCTGTAACCCGTGCCCATAGAGTCTTTGGCAAAAGTGGCCATATAGCCTTTTTTCAGCCGGAACGATTTTATGGCATCGTGCATGCCGCCCAGTTCGCCTGCTCGATTATACGTGTACATTCCCAACTGCTGTGAAGCGCCGGAGCGGTTCAACCCGTCATATACCTGTAGTGGTTTGTAATCGTGGGGGTGACTGATCACCATGGTTCCCTGCAGGTATTGTTCTACCCGAATATTGCTATCGATCACCGCTTTTTTGCCATCGACCATTATCTGCGGCAGATACGTATTGGCGAGAACCGAGGGTTTTATATTCGGAAAGTACAACCATACGTTCTCACTCCGCAGATCGAGCATGGAGCCTTTTAACGGGTTGGCATCACCGGTGATGGTCACCTGCGCATTACCGAACAACAATAATATTTTGTTGGTGATGGCAGCCACCGTATCAGTATAGTTATTGCGAATGAACGGCAGCATGGGCAGCGGTACGCGTTTTATCGAATACGTTTTGCTGGCGCCATTCTCGGCGGTCACCACAATTTTCATCTGGTTGGTGATATAGGCCGTAACCGGAGCCGCCACGCCGCCGGTATCTGTTATTGTAAAAGTAGCATGGGGCGATACGGTGATGGCCGATCGCAGTTGTGCCACCCTGCAATTGATGGGCAGCCACACGCTCGCATTAAGGGGATTAAGCAAACCAACCGATACGTTGGTGATCTTGTTCTTCTCTCCCACATCGCGCAGCGTTATGGGGTATTGGCCGGAACCGTTCAAACCCTTTACCAGCACGGCCATGGTATCGGACACTTTTGCGGTGTCCTGCATGGCCACAGGTAAGCCACTTACCAAACTCACAATATCAACCGTTGCGGTGGGCGCCACCTGCAGCGCGCCTTTTAATTGTGTCACCGTTTTGCCAGGGGTAACGTTTATAAGGGTATGATTGGTTGTATCGATGCTGCCCTCGGTGGTGGAGAGGATGGAATAATCATTGATAAGGCTTACTTCCAACTCATCGATCAGCACCTCGAGCGGTGCGGGCAGGGTGGTTGCGGAAGAACCGGTTTTGATGGCGAAGTATACATCCACGAATGCCGAGGTATCGGTTCCCGGTACTTTAAACACCTTTTTACCGCTGCAGCCATTCATTACGAAGGTGCCGTCGGTATTGGGACCGCAGCCGGCCCAGGTGCTGAAACCGCGCACCACATCGCCGTTGTTGTTTGGGGCATAATCGGCGTTGGGATTAGGGGCTATGGTGCTCAGATAAATTTCGCACCAAAAGCTGGCGGCCATACCGGTTTTAAAAGCGCCATTCACCACATAGGATTTACCTACCTGCAGGGACAGTTTTTGCCAAAAAAGGATATTAGTCCGGTTGGGACTGGTGATGCGCAGGCATCCACCTGCCCCGGCCGCCGGCGTTTGGGCGGTATAGTTAAACGCATAGGACGCCGGGAATGCGCTACCCTGGTGGTAGACGGTCCACCCCGCGGAATCGCTCATATTACCATTCGTTAGTTGTTGCTGCGCAAACAGCGCGGCAACCGGTAATATGGTTAGAAAAAATAATAGACATACATGAACTTTTTTCATTGGCAGGCAATTGTGGTTGAATGAATTTGTAAGGTGGGCAAGGTGCGTTGGATTTTTTTTCTGATGGAGGGTGGTTTTATGATTTTAGGGGGGACAAACTGGTAATGGGGGGAGTTGCAAAGGTGCTAAAAGGATTTGGGGAAGAATGCTTAGCTCCCTGGTTGACACGAGTCAACAAATCAATTAAAACCAACCACTTACCATACAATGAAGGCCATAGCGGCTAAATTCGTTATATTTGATTAGAATAATTTTAAATGATATGGCAGCCGGGAAACTTTTTTTTAAACTAAGCGCTGAAGAACAGGAAAACAGGTTAAAAGCTGTTTTGGAAAAGGAAATGGAAATTGCAAAAGCCAGGAACCTGCCAATCATTTACAGGAATGAGTTATGCGTTAAGCCAAATTATTTCATTCACAAATACCCCAACGGACGGCAGGAGCTGATAGAATTGAATCCCGACAATTCTGAAGAAACTGTAATAAAGGTTTTACAGGAAGCATGAACAATCCCGGTCTTTTTATAATAGCAGGACCAAACGGCGCAGGTAAAAGCCTTTTCTCAAAAGAATTAGCAATAACAGAACTGGAAGTTTTTGACGGCGACAAACACATGGCCGTACTGGTAAAGAAATATCCCGAAACGGGTAGTGAGGCGCTATGGTCGTATATCAATGAAAACATATTCGAGGAACAAAAGAAAAAGGTCATTCGTTCACGCCAAAATTTTGCGTTTGAAACCAACTTCAGCTCAGCGAATCCCATGAAGACTGCCCGGGAATTTAAGAAAGAAGGATATCAAATACATTTTGTCTTTATGGGACTTTCTTCAATAGAAGAATCGTTAGAACGAGTAGCGTGGCGTGTTCGTTTGGGAGGACATAAAGTGACAGAAGAGTCAATCAGATATAATTATGAACATGGTTATAAAAACCTGTACAAATACATAACCGAATTTGATACAGTTCTTATTATAGATAATAGCATTTCTTTGGTTGGAAAAGTTGTAATACCTAAAAGAATACTACATATAGAGAATGGTGAAGTTTCCTTAATACCAGAGGAATATCCAGCCTGGGTGCAGCCAATTCTCGATACTTTCAAAATTTCGTAAAAAGCAGTTACTTCAGGGTGGGCGTAAAATAAAAAAGGTCCACTGTAGAAACAGCCGACCTCTAACGATTGCTTGCCATATGAAAAAAAACGTAAGATCTGATTTATAGTGAAGCTTTCGCTTCGTGGCAGCCTTCTCCTCTTTTGCCTTTATGCCTCTTTGCCTTTCCCTTTATGCCTCTATGCCTTGTTGCCTATGTGCCTTCTCTTATGCCAGCCGGTGGAACTATTTGAAGAAATCACTGGCTAATCAACTCTTCCAACCAATTGAAAAACGGTATCGCGATAGTTACTGTTTGCATATTCGAAGCTGACAGTGTCATGAAGAAGTATACTATAATACTTTTTTTCAGACATGGTATTTTTTGATATGAATGCAAAATAATAATTAACGTCGGTTCTACCTGGCGCTATTTTAAAAGTATCAGACAAGGTTTTTACGTTGAACGCTTTGGCCATTTGACGTGGTACAATATCATATTCGCCGTTTTTTGAGCTGATTGAAAAATCGCGTATGTCAAAAAGTAATGAGTCCCTGTTTTTATTAATTATAACACATTCAATGGCAATTGACTTCTTTTTGCCTGAAGTGTAAAAAAAATGTGCATTAGAAAATTCTATAGTTAGTTGATTTTTTGCTGTAAAATTCTGGCAATACCTCTTACTGCATATAAAACGCGCATGATCAGGGTACCGGTGACAATTAAAAGGCAATATAAACAGTAACCCAACAAACAACAGCTTCATAGTTTATGCATTTTAATATGTTACTGAGCTATGAATTTATTATAAATATGGTCTCGAAAATATTTGTAAAATCTATCTGAGGCATTTTCATTCGTTCCTGGCGTTTGATCAGAATCACCTCCTATAATCCATTGTTCATGCATACCTCAAAAGCCTTTGAACTGCGGTATTGCACCCTCAGCCGCACCTATAACGGATCCCCAGGTAATTTCATTGCCAAAGGCTACATTAATACCGGCGTTTGTAGCAATAAATTGAGCCATTCCATGATGAGGACAAGGTAAGGCTGTATTAAGAATAATTAAAGCCCGTAATCTATGTGATTACGGGCTTTAATTATTTTACCTGAGATCGATGGCCAGCCGGTGGAACTATTGAAATATTGCCGGCTAATACCTTGATCCAATCAACTGTAAAATGGTGTCGTGATAATTACTTCCCGAATATTTGAAGTTGATAGTATCACTGAAAAGAATATCGTTATACTCTTTTTCAGACATCTTATTCCGTGAGACGAAAGCAAAGTAATAACCCAAACTGGTTATACCTGGTCCAATTTTGAAAACGTCTGACTTAGATTTTACATTAAACGCTTCTGCCATTCGCCCTGGCACAACATCGTATTCGCTATTATTCGAGCTGATCGAAAAATCACGACTATCAAACAGCAGGGAATCCGAAGTCTTATTATGTATAGCACACTCAATGGCAATTGACTTCTTTTTATCCGAAGTGTAAAATAAAATTGATCCTGTAAATTCTATCGTCAATGAATTTTCCGTCACGAAACTTTCACAAGGCCGCTGGCCACATATAAATTTCGTATGATCGGGGTACCTGTGGCAATGATACGGTGCTATAAATAATAAACCAGCAAACAACAATTTCATAAATAACTTATTAGCGTTTATTGTTCTATAAAATCAGGACCATACGTTTGTTTATAAAATCATGCCGGGCGGAGGAGCCGCCGGGCGCGACCAGGTGTATAAAAGAAAAAAGGTCCACTGTAGAAACAGCCGACCTCTAACGATTGCTTGCCATATGAAAAAAAACGTAAGATCTTGTTGGGGTGAAGCATTTGCTTCGTAGTAGCTTTCTTCTCTTTCTTTTTCCACTTTTACTGTGCTACCGTTGTTGATGATGTAAAAGTACAGCGCGCATCGTTTATTGCATAATCACCTTTTTCACAAATTCATGATGGCTAACGAAGCTATATAAATGCAAAACCCGCGGCCAGTCTGGAAAAGCACCCCATTTTGTTTATGATCTCCGCACCTGTTTTATCAATGAAAAAAGAGGTGTTGATTAAACGTTTTGCCTGTATTAACCAGGGTGAGTAGGTAAGGTTGCATGCGTGAATAAAAAAAACAACAGGCAATGAGCAACCACTATCAACGCTAAGGTACCAGGTTGGATTTACTGTCCTTTATCGCCCAGTCGGCCATGGCCATCAGGATCGGGGACAGTGATTCACCGGCCTGGGTAAGAGTATATATAGTGATCGGCGGCATCAGCTGCTCTACCTTTTTTGCCACCAGGTTATCGCCCACCAGTTGTTTTAAATGCTGCGCCAGCATCTTCTCCGTAATAGCAGGGATAGCCCTTTTGAGCTCACTGAACCTTTTTGGGCCAGCCATCAGGTTATACAAAATAACAGGCTTCCAGTGGCCGCCCACCTTGTTCATTGCATACGTTATGGGACAGGCACTTGCGGAAATGCCCTTATTCTGATTCCTGGTTGATTGCTCTTTTACTTTTGTCATGACACTTACTTTGGGGTAAGCTATTGTTATAAAGTTAGATCAAAAATAGCTTTGCTGAAACATTTAAACAATTAAGCATGAAATACACAGTAACCGGTTCACTCGGCAATATCAGCAAACACATCGTTGACATACTTGTTAAAAACGGGCACGACGTCACTGTTATCAGCAGCAACCCGCAAAAGCAAACAGCCATCGAGGCCCTGGGCGCGAAAGCAGCCATTGGCTCTGTCACCGATGCCGCCTTTCTCACCAATGCATTCAAAGGCGCAGATGCCGTTTACACGATGGTTCCACCCGATTTTACTAAAAGCGATTATCGCCAGCATATGGCTGATACAGGTAAGAACTACCTCGGGGCGATCAAGGCCTCCGGCGTAAAACGGGTCGTTAATTTAAGCAGCATTGGCGCTCATTTGAGCGCAGGAACCGGTCCCATCGCCGGGCTGCATGAAGTGGAACAATTACTGAATACGCTGGATGGCGTGGCCATTAAACATTTACGTCCGGGTTTCTTTTATACCAACTTCTTTTTTGATGTGGCTGTGATCCGTAACCATGGGATCATGGGGAGTAATTATAGTGCTGACAGCAAATTATCGATGGTACATCCAAAAGATATTGCGGTAGTGGCAGCGCAGGAACTGCAAACCGCATTTGAAGGTAAAAGCCATGAGTATATTGTCAGCGATGAACGAAAAATGGCCGAGGTAGCACAAACTTTAGGCGCTGCTATTGGTAAACCGGAATTGCCATGGGTTACCATCAGCGATGAGCAGTTATTGGGCGGTATGACCGGCGCCGGCATGGGCGATTCGATTGCCAGATTGTATGTTGAAATGGGACATGCTATCGGCAAAGGCATCCTGTTCGAAGATTTCCATAAGCAGCCTGAATTCGCGGGCAAGACAAAACTCACCGATTTCGCTAATGAGTTTGCAGCAGTATATAATTCAAACCAATAAAAGTTTTATAATTCTGCCCATGTAGGAGCCGCAAAAGTGATTATAGTCAACGCGCGGCAGCACTCCCTTCAGGGGTCAGGGGCATAAAAAAAGGTCCGCTGTAGAAACAGCCGACCTCTAACGATTGCTTGCCATATGAAAAAAGTTATAATCGAATTGAGTTGAAGCGTTCGCTTCGTAAGCGCGCGACTTGAGGCTTTGCAGCTGTATTTGCTTTCGGCTTTAGCCTGTATTTGCCTTTCCGCCCTCTATGCCTTTGTGCCTTTGTGCTTCTCTTCTGCCTCTATGCCTTATTGCCTTTTTTTTATTGATGCAAATTTACAATGCGCATCCATCACTGCATAATCGGCTTTGTCACATATTCATGATGCCTAACGCTGCAATACATATGCAATTTGGCTACCAGTCTATAACATCATTGTTGCTTACCGGATATTAAACGGGCATCATGTATAAAAATTGTATTAATTGTAAGTTTTACTAATAAAATCCATGTACTACCAGGAACAGGACAGTGCAGGATAGTGCACTATAAGTATTCAGTTCTGAGTTCCGGGTTCCGCGGGGGACAGGGGATATAAAAAGAAAAAAGGTCCACTGTAGAAACAGCTGACCTCTAACGATTGCTTGCCATATGAAAAAAAACGTAAAATCTAATTTGGGTGAAGCCTTTGCTTCGGGTAGCTTTCTTCTCTTATCCTCGTGCCTCTGTGCCTTTTTCTTTGCTACCGTTGTTGATGATGTAAAAGTACAGCGCGTTTCGCCGCATTCCTAACCAGCTTTTTGGTCATTTCATTACGCCAACCGCTGCTATACAACTGCAAAACCCTTAACCATCCTGCATTTCAGCCAATTTTACGTGTGATCGTTACCACCTGCGTTCAGGATAGTACAGGATAGTACAATTGGCAATAACTATTTAAAATAAATAACCGTTTAATCCCTGCCAATCAATTGCAGTACGGTGTCATAGCGATCACCCCGGGCGTACCCGAACGTGATAGTATCACGAAACAGGATATTCGAATACTCCTTCTTTGACATTTTATTTTTGGACCTGAACGCAAAAATGAAATTGTACTTTTTACGGCCGGGAGCCAGTTTGATCGTGTCGGGCATAATATACTCCGAATATCCGGGCGCGCCTTCACTCGATACGGCTTCATATTGGGCGTATTTCGAGCTAACGGAAAACGCGCGTTTATCAAACAGTAAGGTATCGGCGCTACTGTTAATTAAATTACAACCGATGCCAATTGACTTTTCTCTATCCAGGCGAAAAAAACGAGCATATACAAATTCAATATCCGGCAAATTAGCTGTTTTGAAAACCTGGCAATTCGAACGGCTACAGATAAAATATGCATGAGTTGGGTACCGGGTGCAAACAGCAGATGATAACATAAACATCAATGCTACTAATATGAATCTCATCAATAATTATTTAGCCGCGAAACTGATTTATATGATCTCTGAAATGATTAACGACTTTCCTTTAGGCGGGACAAGGGGGATAAAAAAAAGGTCCACTGTAGAAACAGCTGACCTCTAACGATTGCTTGCCATATGAAAAAAAAGGTAAAATCTGATGTAAGTGAAGCTTTCGCTTCGGGTAGCTTTCTTCTTTTCTTCTGCCTCTTTCCCTGCTACCGTTGTTGATGATGTAAAAGTACAGCGCGGCAAATTCCTATCATAACAAGCTTTTTCACTGTTTTATTATGGCAAAGCCTTGTACACACTAACAAAACCCTTGCTACACAAGCCTTTCAGCCGGTTATATCTGTAATAGCCAACGCAAAAAAACAGTGAATAACCATGGCAAATTATACGCCCCTTTACTTTTCTTTAACATTTTTAACAACATCGATGCCCTGAAACCGGCCTGCAGCCGGCATTTCAGCTAAACATTTCAGCAGCCTGATGACCTGCTTCTACCCAATAACTAAAGCACCCGCCCATCAACCTGCCAGCCGTTACTTACAAGGCCGCACAGCGTACACCCATTCACCATTGACCACTCAACCTGCCTGCCATTACTTATGAAGCCGCACAGCGTACGCCCTTTCATCATTGACCATTCACCATTCACCATTGATGCGCCATCGGCTAAATTAAAGTTCATGGTAAGGCTACCAGTGTTGCGTATACGGGTACGCTGACTGCCATTTTTTCTATCGGTTGATAAATTACCGATAAGGCGTCGTTGAAATTCCGGGAGCCTGACGAAAGCGTAACGTTGCCTGCCGTGTAGGCAGTTTTGGTGCCCGATTCAAAGGATTCGGTCAGCGTTGTCAATTCGGTGCACCGGTAGTTGAACCGGCGCCGTCAACACCATCGATATTCCAGGCCGTAAACAGGAGGGAAATAGAAAAAACGCCGGCCAGTAGCCGAACATTCATATTGGTTGGTTGAGTCATATAATTAAAGGTTTAAAAGCAAGTACGTCAAATATTCCAACTGATGCGTTTAATACCTTTCTAATAATATTCTAATAATCCTTTATGGCAATTACGAGGTAAATGTGATGTACTTAAATGGAAACTTAAAGGGAGAATAACATAAGTAAGGCGGAAGACTGTGTACTTTACTACAACTTGCGGAAGATTTTGAAGTGTATCGTTTGAACGAGTGGGTTAAAAGAGGGGCTGGATAGACATCCGCCCCCGTTTTAATCCAAAAATACTCTTTGAAAAACTAATGTAACTTAGTTCAAATTACACGCCAATCGCATAATAAACTAACTTTTGCTTATCTATTTTGTGGCAATGTGAATTAATTTCCTCCTCAGGGGATTATTTATTCCTTTATCGTTGACGAAATTCCCGGTTTAGGAACGTTAATGTACTATAGTACAATGACTTTGATGTTTATTTATTTATTTAAACGTCGACAGGGGAACGCTGCCGTTATACTAACGCAGGCGTTCCGCCATGTAGTCATGCACACACCACTTCATGTACATAGTATTTCTACTGCCGGGTTCATAAAAGTGTACAGCCTGTGCTTTATCCTTACTTTTGAAAAAAAGAACTCATATTATGCACAAAGTCCGCTGGGGTATTTTAAGCACCGCCAAAATAGCGCGGGAGAAAGTGATCCCCGCCATGCAACGTGGAAAGTATTGCTACATCGCCGCCATTGCTTCCCGCAACATCGGGCAGGCAACCGAAACGGCCGCCCGGCTGAATATCCCCACCGTATACGGTTCGTATGAAGAATTACTGAACGACCCCAACATAGACGCGGTATACATTCCGCTGCCCAACCATATGCACGTTGAATGGGCGCAGAAAGCCATTCAGGCCGGTAAACATGTGTTGTGCGAAAAACCGGTTGCCCTTTCTTCAACCGAAGCCAGGCAATTGCTAAAGGTGGCGCAGGAGCACCCGCAGGTTAAAGTAATGGAAGCCTTTATGTACCGCTTTCACCCGCAATGGGTGCGCGCCAAAAAGCTGGTCGATGAAGGCCGGATCGGGCAGTTGAAAACCATTCACTCCTTCTTCTCTTACTTCAATGCCGACCCCAATAACATCCGTAACCAGAAAGACATGGGCGGCGGCGGCATGATGGACATCGGTTGTTACTGCGTTTCGCTGGCGCGGTTTATCTTCAACAGCGAACCGTTGAAAGTATACGGTCACGTTACCATCGACCCCGTGCTGCTTACCGATACCATGGCTTCGGGTATGCTTGAATTTTTAAACGGAACCGCCACTTTTACCTGTTCAACCCAGTTAATGCCTTACCAACGGGTACAGGTACTCGGTACCGAAGGCCGTGTTGAAATTGAAATACCTTTCAATGCGCCGCCCGACGCGGTAACCCGTTTGTGGCTGCACTCAAAAAGCGGTTCGGAAGAGATTACTTTTGAACCGGTTGATCAATACACGCTGCAGGGTGATCTTTTTGCACAGGCGGTTATAAACGATACACCGGTGCCTACCCCTTTACAGGATGCCATCAACAATATGAAGGTCATTGAAACAGTGTTGGCAGGCGGGCAGCATTGACGCTACCATGCTGCATGACGATTTTCGCTTGCCGAATCGTGAAGAAAACGCGCCGTTGAAATGGTTTGCTGAAAACGCGCCGGCTTTTTGATAAAGTCAACCGCGCCGATCTCAAGGCATCTTGCTTTTTCTACCTCATGCACCGAGGTAGTGAAAATAATTACGGGGATGTTTTTGTAAACATTATGCGATTTTAAACGCGACAGTGTTTCCATGCCATTGAGCATTGGCATATTGAGGTCAAGCACTATCAATGAGGGCATGCCCGATTGTTCTATAAAGGTGTCGAGGTAGGAGAATACCTGCAACCCGTTTTCAACCAGATAAATATCATTAGATCGTCCTATCTCTTCAAATGCCGTATGCAACAAATACCGATCTTCCTGATCATCATCGGCAATTAAAATAAAAGGTTTTTGACTCATCATTATTAGTAATATCAGTAAACAATACAAATCAGGTAAGTACACGAGGTATTTACGCAATTCAGAACCAGCCGGGTCTTTCGGCGGAATAACAAAAAATCAAATAACAGTGTTTCTTAATTCGGTACAGGATACTAATAATCAGAGAGAGAACCTGGATCCTTAACTTAATGAAAGTGTTCTTCGGGTTTGTGTAATCAATCGAGAAGTAAGTTAAATCTTTAGGTCGAAAAATAAAAATGTTTGACAAATTTTACTTCAAATCCCGTCATTTTACGGTGACACCATGCTGGTTAAAGTTAAACCATTGAGCATGCATCAACATTCACTACTGTCATCTTCTATACAAATTCAATTTGCTTTATCATTGTAGCGTATCGTTGCAACAATCAAAGGGAAACAATAAAAATAAACCCGCTATATCTTGTACCGATCGCCTGCAAAATGTAGTATATTTAGAAACGCTGTTTGTATAATTTCTTATCCCATCCCATCATCCCATCCCATTATCCCGGTATCCCAACGCCCCTGTACCCCAACATCTCAATATTTCTTCACTTAAAAAATTGTTTATGGAAACCTTAGTTCACTATGGCATGAAAGTAAACCAACTTTACGATGCCTTCAACCGCCGCGACATTGATACTATTCTGAGATCACTGAGCAACGACTGCATTTGGGAGGTGATGGGACAACCGGAAATTTCCTTTGCCGGCATCTATCATGGCCGCAACGATATAAGGGAGTTCTTCGGTAAACTGAACGATGCGCTTAATATGACCGACATGACCGTTGAACATATTCTCGAGAACGGCAACCTGGTTATTGCAACCGGTCACTACACCGCGGTGGCGCGTAAAACGAACAAACGCTTCTCTTCTTTCTGGTCCATGACCTATGAGTTCAATGATAACGATCAGATAGTTCATTTCCGCGATTGTTTTGATACGCTGGTTTGCGCGCGGGCAATGAGAGAGTAATGTGCTAATGAAAATCCAAATATAGCGTCAGTTAATGCGCCAATGAATAAAGACCCGTAAGCGTAAGCGTTACGGGTCTTCTGTATTTTTAATTAGCTAATCAGCACATTAGCAACTTAGCACATTCAGTTATTTAGTAAACACCAATATCGCAGCGCCGCCTAATTCAATCTGATCGCCATGCTGCAATTCATGCGCTACCCCCGGTACATTCAGCGACTTCACTTTATCATCGGCAGTATAGATCTTCGTTTTGTTGCCGTTTTCGGGCAGCCCGCCCCTGTCGGGGAACAGAAAGAATTTATCAAGCTGCGGGTTATACATGATGTAGGCATGATTGCGGCTTACATGTAAATTGGCTTCGCCGTTTTGCGCATCGAACGCCGCATCTTCCTTTCCCCAGAACACGATATCATTGGTATGAATTCTTCCGCTGGTGAGCTGCGGACTTTTTGTTCTGCCTATATTGAACTTCAACTGCTGCTGCGGGTTCAGTTCGTATTCGGGAAACTCGGCTTTTCCTACCAGCACCTGCAGGCGGGCAACGGAGTACTGCTGTACGAAATCCTGCCCGCGCCTGATCACTTCAAGCCCCATAGTGCCATTGGTGATGCAATAGTCGGGCACTTTATCTTTTACAATATGATGTTCAAAGAACCAGCCTTCGGAGAGTTGAATGAAATTATTTACCAGCTTGCGCTCGAGATGATCTTTGCGGAACATGCCCGGCGTATCGCTGCACAGGGCTACGGCCAGCGTTTCTTCCAGCTCCTTGCTGTTACACAGCATGTATAACCGCAAGCCGGCAATGGTATGTCCTTTTTCATCAATATAGGGCTTTAACCCGTTGATGATAAACCGTACGATCTCTTCCCGTTTTGCCCTTGTGGCCGGAATGGATAATGCCGGTTGCATCCCTGCTGCCACCGGCTTACCGGTGGCCGGCGTGTGTTCACCCTGTTCAGGCCCTCCCGGCGTGGGGTTGGAAAGCAGGCGTTTAAGGAAGTTTTTCATTATTATGATGTATGGTGGTTATTGATACTGTTACGTCTTACTTTATCAGCAAAAAGCCTAAGCAAATTTTTTACGCCTTTCGGTTTTAACTTTCGGAACCCTGTATTCGCTTGCAGCTTGCAGCGTGCAGCTTGCGGCTTGCAGCGTGCAGCTTGCGGCTTGCAGCTTGAAGCTTGAAGCTTGCAGCTGTATTTGCTTTCAGCTTGCAGCTTGAAGCTTACAGCTGTATTTACTTTCAGCTTCCCTTCATACCTCGGTGCCTGTCGCTCAACCATATCTCACTTAAAACGATACGATGTACCCCCTCCTCTCCAACACCTTCGCAATGGAATTCGCCACCAGCACGGCGTTGGACGAACCCTTCCCCCTTTCTATTCTAATACAGGTTACCGTGCGCGACTTGCGATCGGGCGTTGGCGCAAAGAACACGTACCAGCCGTCAGATTCTATCTCGCCATTGATCACCCGCTCTGGCGTACCCGTTTTACCGGCCACTACCAGGTTCTTTATTTTCTGTTTATACGGCTGATTGCTCTGATCGATCATATACCGGGTGAGGGTACCCGCATACGACGTATCCTCCGTTATTTCAACACCTGTGCCCACTGGCTGCTTCAGTCCCGCTTCCTGCAACAGATACCTCGATGGCATCATCACCCCGTTATTGGCAATAGCGCCCGCCATCCGCGCCATAGCGGCCGGTGTGGAAGTGAGCGTGCTTTGCCCCCAGGCCAGCCCCGAGAACGGACTGCGATAACGGTTCTTGGTGCCCTGCAAACGCGGGTTGTTATATGCCCGCCGGTCGTGGTTCAATACTTCTTTCCGCCAGAAGGCCAGCTCTTCCGATAACTTTTCCTGGTTCGATGAGGGCGCAAAATCGTACCCGCCGCGCTGACTGATATTCATTCCCGTTGCCTGGTACAGCGCAGCCAGCTGATCTTCGAGGTTGTTCTCATTGGCCATGCGAATGAAAAAGATATTGCTCGAATTCACGATGGCTTCATGCATATCGACATAATTCACCTTGGGAATGAACGGTTCCTGTTCGGTGGGGTTATCGCGGAAGATCTCGTTGCGATAGATATCGCGGTATTTCACTTTGGCGGCATCGGCGCCCATTTTATTAAAGGCGGCCAGGCCGGTCAGTATTTTTGCGGTGGAACCGGGCGCCGTGGCGTACGTCATGCCGAGGTCGCGGTCGGTTACCGGTTTGGGCAGTTTATTTCTTTCGCGGTCGGGCAGCAGCATCAGGTCGGGCATTTGCAGGTTGGGCAGCGGGTTCAGCGCAGAAGCCAGCAGGTCGCCCGTGCCCGCATCGAGCACTACCACGGCTATGCGATCATTTTTGAAATTGCTTTTGCGTAAGGAATCCTGGATCTCTTTCTGCAAAGCCGCATCGATGGTTAAATGAATATCGCGGTCCTTATGTTTTATTTTTCGCACCGCTTCATTGGTGGTATCGATGCCCGATTGCAGGCTTTCCGCCAGCGGCGAATAATCATAACTCACCAGTTTGATGGTCTTTTGCACCGGCCGCGTAAATTTATCGGCCCGGTATTCCGTACTTACATAATCGCGTTTTTCCGGACTGGTGGCATAACCGCGCAATGAGGTCAAATGCCGCGCTTCGGCAAAATAACCATTGCTTTGCCCCCAGAACAACCGGGTATTGTAATCGCCCGTCCAGAAGAAAAGGTCTTCCCCGAACGGATAAAAACGCACCACTCTTTTCTGCACCAGGTTCTGCAACCGGAATGTATCGATACCTGCTGCGAGATAAGCATCCATATGTTGACGGATGTCGTTGGGCTCGCTGGTAGCAATGACCAGGCCGTTGCGGTCGTAGATAGAACCGGCTGCCAGCACCCGCGTGAGCTTATCTATCCGCGGGTTGTAACTATAAATAGGCAACCCGTTGCGGTTGATAACGCGGGCCGCTTTTACCAAAATCTCTTTACTATGCACTACCTGCACCTGGTACAACTTCACCATGAGCGCCACAATACCGGAGAGGAAAAATATGATCCCCGTTCCCAGTACAAAATCATAATACCGGCGCAGGTGTCCGGTTTGAATGGCCAGGCCGGGCCGGGAAGAAATACCGGCTACAATACCCATGGCGGCAAGGTTAACTATAAGCGAGATCTTTCCATAACTCAGGAAGGGAACCGTTACACCCGTCAGGGGCAATAAGCCTATGGAACCGCCGGCGATCAGCAGGAACTGGATACCCGTGGCAATGGCAATACCGGCGCATAAATAAAAACTGAATGGTTGTCCTGCCCGGCGTGCATGTAAAAATGAACGGTGAATGAGCATGCCGAACAACAGGAAC
Organism: Niastella populi; assembly: GCF_002078015.1. Classification (GTDB taxonomy): domain Bacteria; phylum Bacteroidota; class Bacteroidia; order Chitinophagales; family Chitinophagaceae; genus Niastella; species Niastella populi. Next base: position 18,740 of record NZ_LWBP01000219.1, read on the forward strand.
ACGGCCACCAGGCCGAGCCAGCCCAGTTCTTCCCCAATGCTCGGCAGGATCATATCGGTATGCGCAGCGGGCATGGTATTGGGAAAACCGCGGCCGGGGCCTTGCCCGGTCAACCCGCCCGAAGCGAGCGTCCAGTAACTATGCGCGAGGTGATCGCCGCCAAAAACGTCATTATTCCACTGGCTTAACCACATGGCTTTGCGATCGGCAAGGCGGTCGCCGATACCGGGCAACTGATCGCCAAAGGCAAAGGCAGCGATCACCAGTAAAACGATAACAGGCGCATCGGCCAGCACGGCAAGGGCGCCATACCATTTTACGGTTTTCACCTGCCGCATTGCAAACATGGTTACAATAACCGCCGCAAAACTGATGGCGGTGGCCAGCCAGCCCGGAATAAAATTGAGCAGCAGACAATACACGATACCGGCCAGCAGGGTGATCAATAAATTCCCGCGTGCAATGCTATAGAAAAACAAAAAGGTAAAACACATTACCATGGCCGGCCCCATATCGCCCATTAATAAGTACAACGCCAGCACAAAGCCTACACCCACCAGTACGCCAATGCTAACGATAAAACGCCAGCGGATATCCGATAAGTTGCGGATGTTCTCTTCATTGGCGGCAAAGAAACCGGCGAGGAACAACAACAGCAGGTACTTGGTTATTTCACTGGGCTGAAAGGTAAAACCGCCGAGCTGGATGTTCACTTTCACCCCGCTGCCTTCCGGACCGGTACCTATCAACAAGGTCAGCAGCGCCATAGCTATGGCCAGAACGAGCCAGGTGTACCCGCGCAGGCCATACACGCTTTTCTTTTTGAAATTGAACAGCGCATCGAACCACCAGCGGGTATATAATTTACGAATATCGATCAATGCAAAAGCTACAAACCCTGCCAGACCAACTATAACTCCCTGTAATGCCTGTGCTGCATGCAGGGTATCGGTAAGGGGGTGTTGAATGCTGAAGAGTAATAAGATGGAAATGCCGCATAACAACAGTAACAGCGGCAGTATAAATACATCGGGTTGTTTTTTGCGGAACCATAAAATAAGGTGGGCCAGGAAGAAAGCCAGGATGCAACCGCCGGCGATGAGCCAGTAGGAAGTTATGAATTCTTCGGGTGTGCGAACCAGCAACACGCCGTCGGCTTTTATTTGTGCGTATGCGATGGCGCCGATCAACCTGATCTTATGCGGTTTGCCGGTAAACGTAAACGATTTGTTGCCGGCAAGCTGGGCGCTCCCCTTTCTGCTCCCGAATTCAAAACCGGGTTGTAAGGGCAATACGCTGTAACCTGAATCCTTTATCAAACCCGTAAACTGAAATTTGCCATCGCTGCCGGTGCGGGCATAAACCACATGATCGTATAACGAATCTTCATTGGGCGTGGCAATATGTTCGCGCAACTGCACCAGTGTGCCGGCCATGGGTTCGTCCTGGAAAAGAACTCGTCCGCTTATTTCATATTTTCCGGTGGAAATTTTTACTGTAGAAGGATAATTGACGGGTTCTTTCAATTCCTGCTGATACAAAACCGAATCGAAACCGAGGCGTTGACGCGAAGCTTCTATGCGGCCCTGAAAATCTATGCCGCCTTCGGGCGATTTCCACGATAGCGGGGCATACAATCCAAATGCGCTTTTATTGATGGAGCCGAGGTTATCGATATGGCCGGTATTCATTAACCGGGCCGACAGTGAATCAACCAGCAGGTCAACATCGCGTTTGTCGGAGAAATAATTACCGGCGACGATTATCTTTTTTAGGGAGTCCCTGTTGATAGCGGCTTCCACTTTTATGGCGCGGCCATTTTGCAGGGCTTCATTGGTCCGGGTTAAACCGGGATATAATGTAAAGAAGAGTTTTCCAAACAATACCAGCAGTAGTACGGCGGCGCCGGTTAACAATAACCACCCTTCTGTTTTATTAGAATTATATGTACTTCGTGGGGCGTCCATCCTGAGTTTGTGGTTTATGGTTTGTTGTTTGTGGTTCTTCCAACCCGAGCCTCATAATAACGAGCAGCAGCTTCCATCCTTAGTTTGTGGTTTGTCGTTTGTTGTTTGTGGTTCTTCCAACCCGAGCCTCATAATAACGAGCAGCAGCTTTCAGATCCTGGATTTTGCTTACAACTGTATTTGTATTCGCTTGCAGCGTGCGGCTTGTAGCTGTATTTGCCTTTTGTATTTGCTTTCGCCTTTCGGCTGTATTTGCCTTTCAGCTTGCAGCTTACGGCTTGCAGCTTGCAGCTTGCAGCTGTATTCTGTATTTGCCTTTAGCCTTTAGCCTTTAGCCTGCATTAGCTTGCAGCTGTATTCAAAACTTAAAACTTATAACTTACAACTTAAAACTTATGAAAACTTATAACTACCTCGTGCCTTTTACAATCAACTGATCAAAAGCTACCGTTTGCGCCCCATCGACCCGCAGGCCGAAACAATTGCCGTAGCCGCCGGTAAATGGCAACACATTTTCTACTTTATCATTTATATAAAAATAGATCGAGTTGTTTCTTTTTTCAATGCTCAGCGTGTTCATGGCATTATGCTGGTGAATATTCACCGAGCGCGTCCAGTTGATGATGGGATGCCAGTCGCCATTGGTCATGGCGCCGATGGCATAATACCCGCTGGCGGTGATATAATACACGAAATAGGCGTCGCTGTCGGTATTGCCGCAAAAGTTGATGCCATAGGCTTCATCGGGTTCATTGCCCCATTGGGTAGCGCTGGCCGACACGCTGAAGTTGCGTTGGATATCGAGGTCGAACTTTACGGTGGCATGATAGGTCAGTGAATCGGTGAGTCCTTTGATGATATATTTTCCGCGTTCGAATTTGAACTCGCTGTTCTCATCTTTACCGGTTTCCCAAATGGTATCGGCGCCACCGCTGAAATCATCGTAATACACGCCGTTGGGCAAACCAACACCCGCATCGTGTGGCGCAGCCGGTGCGGCGGCACTGGCAACTTCCACCAGTTCGCTATCCGGTTCGGGTGTTGTATGCACCGCGGGTGTTACCAGTGATTTATTATCTGGTGCGGTGCCTGATTTACGTTTTACCTGTGCAACGGATACCGAATCGACCGGCAGCACAGTGGCGGCTTCCTCTTCGGCCGACTTAGCACTTTTCTTATGCGGGAACACTGCCCACATGCCCATCATGAATGCGCTGAACAACAACACGCCCATTATGGTAAACACAATTTCCTTTTTTTTGCCTGCCACTACTTTGGGCACCGCCATGGGTTTGTTGAAAACCTGCGTAAGCTTTTTTTCTTTGGGCGGCGCCGGTAATGTTTTTTTCCTGAACTGGCCCTGTGCATTTTCAATGGCCGCTTTTTGCAACTGCGCCCGCACCTGCGCGGTATCGCTTAAGCGGTACATGGCCTGCTTCGTCAGCAATGCATGCAGCAGTTGCAGCAGGCTGGGCGGCAGATACCGGTCATCGGGCAGTACCGGTTCGGGTACCGGCGATTCAATTACGCGGTTGATATGCCACAACAGGTCTTCATCGTGATAGGCAAACGGTACGGTGCCGGTGAGGCATTCATACAGTACAATACCGAGTGAATAGTAATCGGTGGGCGTTGATACGGTCTTTGAATGATTGAACTGTTCAGGCGATGCATACTCATAGGTAAGCATGGAAGAACCGGTAACCGTATTGGTTTGCTCGCGCAATTTGGCAATGCCGAAATCGGTAAGCAGGAACTGCAGTTCGCCGTTGGGCATGCGGCGGTACATGATGTTCTCGGGTTTTATATCGCGGTGCACAACGCCTTTGGCATGGATGGCTTCCAGCGCATCGGTCATATGCTGCGCCAGTTGGATCACCGTATCTACTTCGAGCGTACCGCGCTCTTTCAGCAGGCGGCGTACATCGCCGCCCTCGATCAGCTGCATCACGATATACGGCAGTTCCGCATCGAGATGCACATCGACGATCTTAACAATATGATCGTGCTGGATAGATTTCATGATCTCCGACTCGCGCTGGAAACGGCGCAGCGTGTCGGCATCGGTGTTAAAGGCAAAGTGTTTGATGGCAACGAGGTTACCCGAAACCAGGTGCCTTGCTTTAAGCACGCGGGCATTGCCCCTGCCTATTTCACCCAGGATCTCGTATCCTTTAAAATATTCTCTGAAAATGGATGTTGCCATATTTATTGTATCTCCGTATTGGTCATTTGTACAGAGAGACCTTTATTTGTAGTGTCAGGTTTAACCAGGTTACTCACAGGATACTTAACGTTTTCAAAAAATGTGTTCTCCAATTTTACATGAACCGGTATGCTCACCTTTATGCCGGTCTCAAACCCTTTCAGCCGCAGGTTTTTGATGACAATTGTATCGCCTGCCCTGCCTGACGATTTGTTAATTTCTACTGCCGCAAAATGATTTGCCTTTTCTTTCGCCGGCATCAGCAGCAGGTTGTTGCCTACACTATCGGCAAAATGCTGTACATCGGTGATGTTCTTCGGGCCCGTCAGCCGCATGGTGTCCGGCGCTTTTTCCACAACAGGTCCCGATGGCGCTGCATGCTGGCCGCTGAAAATAGATGAAGGCATTTTGCTGCCGGTATCTTCACCGGCTGGGGCGATCGTTGCTTCATTCCTGCCTGGCCTTCCATTAGCTTTTTCCTTTTGCGAGAAGAAGAACCAGCAACTGACCGCCAGTAACACAATTACAAGGACGTTCCATTTCACCCATTTGTTACCACCGCCTGTTTTTTTAACAGTTGTGCTTTTCGCTGAAGGTTGTGTGGTGGTTTCAGTGGCAGGCTGTTCAGGCGGTGCGCTGTTCTTGTCTGTTGATGGAGGTGAAGCAATTGCGCCGTTTTTTGTTTTAACGGTCTTTTTAACTTTTGTACCGTTAGTTGGCTGCACGGTTTGTTTGGTGCGGTTGTTCTTCAACAGCACAACGGTTATATTATCGTGGCCACCTGCTTCATTGGCAAGCGCGATGATGTTATTGACCTTTGTATTCAATGCAGCGCCGGAGGCCAGGATCTCCGCTATTTGTCTGGCGGTAACCATATCTGTAAGTCCGTCGCTGCACAACAGCAGTCCGTCACCCGGCAGCAATTCCTCCCGGCCGTATTGCATAAAATCATCGTCATCGATGCGGTGAATGGTAGAACCTACTTCACGCAGGATCTGGTTACGCTGCGGATGGCTCATGGCTTCGCGTTCGGTTATTTCACCGGCATCTTCGCGCAGCCCAACGAATGAATGGTCTTTGGTAAGTTTTTGCAATACGCCTTTGCGGTAACGGTACATGCGCGTATCGCCCACGTGCACAAAATAAACCGCGCCGGCGCCTGCATCGGCGACGGCCGCTGTAAGCACACAGCACATTTCGCTGTACTTCGGGTTTTGCGCGCGCTCTTCGGCAATACGATTGTTGGCGAAGATCACCGCTTCGCGCAACATGGTAAGCGTATCGCCTTTTGGCGTTTGCATGTACTGGTCGATAGCTTCCCTGGCAATAGCCGCCGCCCTTTTTCCTCCTGCATACCCACCTACCCCGTCAACCACAACCAGCAACGCCTGATCGGGCGTCCATAACGGCCGGCAGGTATAGGTATCCTCATTTTCCGTCCGTCGCATGCCGGGATGCGTATTGCCACTGATCAAAATAGTTTTCATATTATCGTGGCAGGTTTTTAAAATGCCGAATTAATAAAACGATCACAAATACGAACAACGCTATGGATGAGATGGTGTTGATCATGGAATTGTTTACAACTGTTTAAATGTAAGCGTTACCATGCCGTTCAGCAATACCTGGCTTTTGTCGCGCAGATCGAACCAGCGGGGGTTGCCGGCTTCACTTTTCTCTATCACCGTTTCGTTTACCCGGGTTTCGTTATTACTGAAGGAAGCGATCTGGAATGAGCGCTGCGCTTCATTCCACCTTATGCGTGCATGCGGGTTGCTGACGAACCCCGATTCTATCAACAGGTAATTGCTGTAGCCCAGGTTCTCCGGTTCCTTTCGCGCGATCACGATTTCGGTATCTTTCATAATATACACCGCATCTTTACTGGTATCGGCGGTATAGTATTCAATACGGGCCAAACCGGCATCGGCCTTGCGGGCCGTGATTTGCGTGGTGGCGTTATTGGTTACGGCAACATGGGTGATGTTTAATTCGGGATTGAACTTTACCGTGAAGGTGCCGTTCTCGGCAAAATGTAAATGGCGCAGCACATCGAGGTTGATATCCATTTTATCAAAAACATTGGTAGCTTTTGATTTCATGGTCACTTTGGCGGTATTATGCCGGTCGCCGCCGCCGCTGCCGATAGGTTTCAGTCCGGTAAGCATCCCGATAACGCGTACATCTTCCACCGTTATTTTTTCCTGGTTGAAATCGGTGCCTGGTGCAAACCGGAAATGCCAGTGAAACGACACGGGCGACAGTTCATCGTAATTCTTTTTATAACTTTTGAGCTTGAGGTAAAATGCTTTCAGCGCTTCTTTTACAATGATGGGAAGTGATGATAACCGCTCTTCGTACACATCGGGGTGAAGAATGACCAGGAAATGCATGTTGAATAATAAACTTTTACCAACCGACTCCCGTTTGCATGAATTGTCGAAGCAGTCGAGCAATTCTTTCAGGATAACGTTGTTGGTGACCGGTCCGTTAGCGGCACGCTGGTCATTGCTTTCCGGTAGTATTATTGATTTGAGGGCGGAAAAAAAATCCCCTGACTTTTTCTTCATGGAATTCCCTGTTTTAACCTGGTTTACGGCGATCATTTAGACGAATTAAAAATAATTGATTTGAGAACGTGCGCTTCGTAAAGAAAACATAAAATGCATAGGTTTGGAATGCTCTTTGTAGTGGAGAAAACCCTGCCAGGATTGTTTTAACAGTTTCATGTGGAGGGTTTAACGAACTGTTAGGAAATGCGGAAAGAGGCTGCAAGCTGAAAGGCAAATACAGCTGCAAGCTGCAAGCCGTAAGCTGAAAGCGAATACAGCCGAAGGCGGAAAGCCTAAGGCCTAAGGCAATACAGCTGCAAGCTGCAAGCCGTAAGCTGCAAGCGAATACAGCCTAAGGCGGAAAGCCTAAGGCGGAAAGCCTAAGGCCTAAGGCAAATACAAAATACAGCTGCAAGCCGTAAGCCGTAAGCTGCAAGCTGAAAGGCAAATACAGCCGAAAGGCGAAAGGCGAAAGCAAATACAAAAGGCAAATACAGCTACAAGCCGCACGCTGCAAGCCAAATACAGCCGAAAGGCGAAGGCTATCGGTACTTCTGAATTTATACGCTCAATTTTACTTGCTCACGGCTTTAGCCTTAAGCTATCGACGCTCGTTGCCTCGTTGCCTTTTTTGCCTTTACATTAAAAAAGCCCCCGCTATCCGCAGAGGCTCACTTATATCTTAGTCATTGACCATTCACCATTGCCCATTCACCTTTGACCATTCACCATTGACCATTCACCACCTTACAACTTCAGGATCACCAGCTTCCCTTCCACCATCGCCGGTATCACCAGCCGGTCCTCGAGGGGGTCGAAGTAAAAATCTGCCGGTCCGCCGATCACGGGCCCATCTAATTTGGTGACTTTATGGGTTTTGAGGTCGATCTTTTCCACAAAACCGGCCGCATGGTCGAGCGCGCCCCAGTCGGAAACGATGAGCGTAGAATCATCGAGCAGGGCCAACCCGTCAAAAGCGCCTTTTACGTCGCCTATCCTCTCGTAAACAGGCATATGGCCTTTCCAGCTGATCACCCCTACCTCACCGCCTTTCAGATTGTCAAAACTAAAGCTGCAGGTATACAGGCGCCTGGTTGCCTTATCAAAATAAACGCCGTTGGCACCTTTTACATCGGCGATCGCTTTGTTGAAGCCATTCCTGATGTTCACCTCGATGATCTTGCCTATATCAGTAGCCGAAACATACAGGGTAAAATCGTCCTGCACCGTAAGATCGTTCAAAAACGAAGTGCCGTGGCCGCTTAAATTAATTTCGATTATCTTCTTTCCGTTCGCCAGGTTAAATCCAACGATGCGATCGATATCCGCCACATACAAAGCGCCGCGAATGATGGCCGTTCCCTTGGGCGCATTGAGTTTTGTATCTACAAACGACTTTTCGATCATTTTACCATCGAGCGATAATTTGCTGATATAGCCATCACCGTCCTTACCCGTGGGGCCCTGGGCCTTTCCAAGATTGGTTACATACAGGTACTGGCCATCTGAGATCACGCTTTCCGGACTGGCAAAGCCGGTAGAATCCTGCGCAAGGGCGCTGCCCGCCAGTACCAACCCGGTAACAAATGCAATTACTCGTTTCATCCTTAATATTTTTAATGCCGCTAAGTTATTCCGGCACGTATGGTTCTAATAACGAAAAAAGCTCAAATAATTGCATTTTTAGCCGGGGATAATATCCTTTCCAGCGCCGGGAACGGCGGAAATGGCCTCTTTTCCCCGCAGGGTATTGGGCGTATAGCCAAACTTTTGTTTGAAGATCCTGATGAAGTGGGGAATATTTTCAAACCCGGCGTCCAAATTTACAGGGGTAAGTGATTTCGGCGCCTTCCCGCATTACAGTTGTTTTATAGCGTAAAATTCAGTAAATTATATTAGGCAATTTATATCTGTTATCCTCCCCATGAACATTAATTATTTCTGCTACAGGCAAACAACGATTTTTAAAAAAATATAAAGTATATGACAATTCCTCCTATTGCCAACCCCGTGGTGTTTTTCGAGATCGGCTGTAAGGACCTATCCAAAACCGCTTCTTTTTACTCCGATCTTTTTGGCTGGACGCACACCGGCGTTCCGATGGCGTCGCTGATCAATACCAATTGTGCAGATGGCATCCAGGGACAGATCACCTCATTGGGCCATGAGCCACAGAATTATGTACTGTTCTACATCCAGGTAGATGATATCAATGATGCGCTGACAAAGATCATCGACGCGGGCGGCAGAAAAATGTTCGGACCGGTAATTCTCCCCAATAACAAACAATTTGCCTGGTTCAGCGACCCCGAAGGCAATCTCGTTGGTTTAGTTTCCAGGTAACCCATGGCAATTGGCAATAAACAATTGGCAAATTAGCATTCCGGAGGTATCGCTTACCTCGCATTATTCAGACAATATTGCCTTTTATCTTTTGTATTTTTCCTATTGTCAATTGCCTATTGCCTGTTGTCTATTGGCTTCAGACAGCCGCGCTGCATTAACATTCCAACAACTTTTTACTATTTTGTAATTCTGAATAATTCGTATATTTAAGTAAGACATTACTCCGGAAATAATGCTTGTTATGCGTTCCATAACTTCTTAAAGCATTTGTATATAGCAAACTCCCATTTTTTTACGCTCTAAAAACTGTTTCATTATGGTTATAGATGCACACGTTCGTTTTTGGAAATATGAAACCCCTGCTAACTGGATAAACAAGGATATGCGCGTTCTTCACCAGGACTATCTGCCCGAACATCTTGAACTAAATGAAAAGCGAAATCATATAGATGGCCTGGTAGCCATTCAGGCCCGGCAAACGGAACTGGAAACGCGGTTTATGATAGAGATCGCGAAAACTCACCCTGAGATCAAAGGTTTCGTTGGCTGGATAGATCTTACCGACGAAGATGTAAAGCAAAAACTGGAACATTTTTCACAATACCCCATTATAAAAGGCTGGTGTTATACTGCCGGAGAAGCGGATACCGGCGATGCGTTACTGAACGAAAATTTCTTAAAGGGCATGACGCATTTGGGTAAATATAAATATACATTCGACCTGCACATAAATCCCCAGCAATGGGCTGCAGCCGCAGAACTGATCGGGAGATTTCCCTATCAGAAATTTGTGGTTGATCATTGTGCACGGCCCGATATAAAACATAAGATCATCGATGACTGGAAATCCTGGATCAGGGAATTTGCAAAGTACCCGAATGTATATTGCAAGCTGTCGGGATTGATGACGGAGGCGGCATGGAGATTATGGCATGCGAGTGAGTTCTATCCTTACCTCGATGTAGTGTTTGAAGCGTTCGGCACCAACCGGCTGATCTTCGGCAGCGACTGGCCTTCGATGCTTTTGTCGGGCAAATATGTGCAATGGAAAAGTTTACTGCATAAATACATGGTTGACAGGTATACCGTTGAAGAAAGAGAAAATGTATTCGGCGTAAATGCGGTGCGGTTCTATGGGTTGTAACTGATAAAAAAACTATAGTAAAAAGGATCATCATAAGCGGTGATCCTTTTTTTGTTGGCACATAAGCCAAACATATATCGATTTACAACAAACTGATGCAACCTTCTACCACTTTAGGTAATTGCTGATCGATCAAATGGCGGTAACTTCAGCAACAACAAAAAACTTATGTTATGAAACCCGAAGCAACCACCAACCGCAGGGGATTTATAAAAACTACCGCCACCCTTGCTACCGGCTTAACCGCGCTTCCTGCTATCATGATGGCCGCCGATCGTGCGGTAGAAGATGGCATTCATATTATTGGACCGAAAGAAGGTTTTTCACCACAGGTAGGCACCCTGGTATCGATGATGAACTGGATGCGTGAAACCGTATTGCGGTCGGTGAAAGGAATGAAAATGGAAGAACTGGACTACCTGCACGATCCCAAATCGAACACCATTGGCGCTATGTTATTGCACCTCGCTGCAACCGAAGCCTATTACCAGGGTAATACATTTGAAGGATTGCGGGAATTCAAAGACAAAGCAAAATGGTCGGTGCCCATGAGTTTGGGCGACGAAGGCCGTAAGATCATTAAAGGGCATGACCTTGCTTATTATGTCGACATCCTTAGAGAAACCCGCGAAAAAACACTGGCCGAACTGCGCAGGCGCGACGATAAATGGCTGATGACCGTTGACCCGAAATTCTTTGGCGGCCAGCCCACCAATAATTACTGCAAATGGTTTCATGTGGTAGAACATGAATCGAACCACAACGGCCAGATCAAGTGGATCAAGGGAAGATTACCGGGCGCTGCAGGTGGCGGGGACTGATAAACTGCCCTTGTCACATTGCATAGTCACGAATGCCCCCTGCCTGCGTTAGCCTGTCTATTTAGCTTTGTAGCATCAACAAAATAAAATGATATGCGAAAAATTATTGTTGCCACCTTTTTGACAATGGATGGCGAAGTTAGGCATGGGTCGTTTGTACCAGACGAAGTGAGTGATGCCGAATTGGCCTGAAGGGAGAAATGGAGCCGCGAGTAATTTTTTTCATTGTAATTTCGGGACTTTATTTTATTGGCTGTTTTAACTTTTATTCATTTAAAACGTAAAGTCCTGAAGTACTTATTTTTTTGTCTCGCATCTTTTATTGCAATAACCGCCGCTGCTAAACCGGAGTTACCCCTCGTCTTTGGCGATCACATGGTTTTACAACGCAACAAACCCGTACCGGTTTGGGGGAAGGCCGAAGCAGGCGCTGCTGTAAAATTGATCTTTGGTAACCAGGTAAAAGAAGGCGTTGCCGGCGCAGATGGTTCTTTCCGGCTGTTGCTCGATGCCATGCCTGCTAACAGCAATGGGCAATCACTGTTCGTGATCAGCGGAGACACCGTTGAATATAAAGATGTATTGGTTGGTGAAGTTTGGCTTTGTTCGGGGCAAAGCAACATGGAATATACCATGAATAAAAGCGGTAAACATTATAAAGCCAACCGATCACAGGGACTGGATTCGGCACAGGTAAGCCAGGAAAACAATCCCGCAATAAGGCTGTTCCTGGTGAATCGCGATCTCAACAAACGTTCAGACCGGAATAAAGGCTGGCAAAGGGCTGAGGCTCCCTGGGTAGGTCAGTTTTCAGCACCGGGATATTATTATGCGCGGGAATTGCAATCGCGGTTAAATGTACCTGTGGGTATGATGGCGGCTTCCATTCCCGGTTCGGCCATCGAGCCCTGGTTACCGGCGCATACGGTAACAGACAGTTTAAAAACAAGGCAGGAACCTGCCGGCAAATTTTACACCGGGCTTATTCAGCCATTGGCGCCTTATGCGCTCCAGGGCTTTCTGTGGTACCAGGGCGAAACGAACTGCATGTTGAACCAGCGCGAAGAATACACTAAGAGTATGCAGTTGCTCATTATGAGCTGGCGGCATCTTTGGAACGATACGAACCTGCCTTTTTATTTCGTGCAGATCGCACCATTCTACTATAGCCGGTCTAAACAAAAAGTGCAGTTGAATGAGCGCAGTCTGCCTTTCTTCCGTGCGGCGCAGGATAAGGTGCTGACAACAAAAAACACCGCCCGCATTATTACCACCGACCTGGTCGACAATCCCGAAGATCTTCATCCTTCCTACAAATGGGAAATAGGCAAACGCCTCGCCTGGCTGGCGCTTGACCGCACGTACGATGTAAAACAGGTTTCGGCCGGCCCGCGAATTGAGAAGGTACGCTTCAAAGATCAGGAAGCACGCGTAACTTATGTAAACCCTGAATCAGGACTGGTTGTGCGCGACAGCAGCAGCATCACCGGTTTTGAACTGGCGGGAACAGATGGCAAATTTTACCCGGCTACAGGAGTGGTGAAGAAGAATAAATATGTAGTGGTAAGTTCACCGGCGGTCTCTGGCCCGGCAGCACTACGCTTTGCGTGGAAAGAGGACAGCCAGCCGAATCTTTTCAATAAGGCAGGTTTACCGGCAGAGCCGTATCAAACGGGGAGCCGTGAAATGCCGGAGTGATGAGGCAGCCCGGAAGCAATTTTACAAAGTTCCGTATCATTGATAAGATGTAAATTACCTGTAGGTCTGGCCGCATTCAACGAACCGGACCTGGATAAATCATTTTATTAATAATTCTTATGAGTAAAATTCTGGGCATTATTGATGAGGACGGCTTTCCTGTCATACCGGAGGTGACACTGATCAACCCTGTAAATAATTATGAGATCAAACCAAAAGCGATCATCGATACCGGCGCCATAGAACTACATATAAAAGCGGAGATCATCAAGTCATTGGAGCTGGAAAAGATTGACGGCACTTTTACCTTACATCCGATCCATGGCAGGCAACCCATAGATATTTTCAAGGCCGGGATCAGGATCCAGGGGATAGAATTTGGATTGGTGCCGGTGAGGACTATGCTGAATAACTTTCCTTTTGATTTAATTATCGGGTGTAGTTTTATCAGAGATGGTAAAATGGTATATGATGGAACTGATAAAACTATAGAAATAAATATTTGAGAAAAAAATGTGTTAGTCTCTCAAGATCAAACAAAGCATACCTGCCCAGGCATTGCGCTTAACCGATAGAAAGATTATTTTTTATGCAAAACTCGTCGAGCCCCGCGGTATGATTCAGGTTACGGGTATGAGGAGTGGACTTTGTGCGGTTGGCTTTGGCAATCTGGGCTATTGCATCGAGGATCTCTGCCGGGGGATTAGCCCCATAGGTGTTTTTTACCTCATTTAGTAAAATGCGCATTTCCAGCATGGCCCAGCGTTGTTCTTCTATACTGTTATAAATTTCGTTCATATCAGGGGTATCAAATTATAGCCACAAAATAATTCCTTTGCAATAGAGTTAGCCAGGTTGTTTTACGGTTTTTAATGCCGTCTTTTTACGGGAATTTTGCTGTTGACCAGGAACAGTACAACAACCACAATCTTGCTTTTAGGGCCGGAGGTTTTACTTCAGGTGTCGGTAAGATACCCCACCTCGCCCCGTGGTATGCCTTTTATACTATTACAAGTAGCATAAAGACACATGAAACAAGTAATACTGATCCACAATCCAACAGCTGGGAATGAAAGCCATAGCAGGGAAAACCTGGTGGCCTTAATTGAAAAAGAGGGCTTCACCTGTAGACATTACTCTACAAAAGAGAAAGCATGGAAAGAACTTGATTACCATGCAGATATGCTTACAATTGCAGGGGGTGACGGAACAATAAGAAAAGTGATCAAGCAACTATTCAAACAAAAGAAAAATATTCCAATTGCATTGCTGCCTTTGGGTACCGCTAATAATATTGCCAAAACGTTAGAACTAAAGGGTGAACTAAAACAAATCATCAGGTCCTGGAAAAAAGCATCGATAAAAAAGATTGATATCGGTCTGTTGCACAACGTGCCCGAAGAGAATTTCTTTCTGGAAGGTTTTGGCTTTGGCATCTTTCCTTATCTCATGAAGGAAATGAAAAAAAGCGAAACGGAATACGACAGTCCGGCAGCTGAACTAAAAGGCGCATTGAAACTATTACATGAGATACTCCTATCGTATGAGCCCCGGAAATGTCATCTGGAAGTTGACGGCACCGACCACTCGGGCACGTTTTATATGGTAGAAGTGATGAATATGCGCTCTATTGGGCCTAACCTGGTATTGAACCCTCAAGCCGATCCCGGTGATGGCGAACTGGAAGTGATCCTGATCCCGGAAGCGCACAAGGATAAATTCGCTTCCTATCTCATGCAAAAGCTGTCAAATGGAGAAGATGAATACCAGTTCCATACTTTAAAAGGAAAACAAATCAAGATCAATTTCGATGGAAAAAATCTTCACTCCGATGATAAACTACTGAAGGTTGACAATGAAGTTGAAATCCTGATTGAAATCAAGGAAGGTTACCTGGACATCTTAATGCCTTGACCCGGTTAAGACCTTTTTAACGTCATCAACCCTGGGGCCAACCTGATCTACAGCTTTCTTTAACTGCTCAGGTGATATATTAAGCTCTTTTGCCCAATAGGTTACCTCATGCTCGTGGAAGATGTTTATCTGAATATCATCCTGTTTACCTGTTTTTCCTATTCAAGGTAAGGAGTAGCCAAATTATCTCCTCACAAATACATTCCGCATTATCATCTACGACGAGGTTTGCAATTAAAACCTATATATACTGCCGGTTAACCTGCATTTCAGGCTTTGGCTGATTTTGATTTATTCAGTGTTTGTCATGGCCCATTTTTAGCATGCGAATTCGTTAAACGAACAAATGGAATACCTTGTAGGGTTGATAACAATAGGCATTGCGGCGTTGGGTATGGCCTGGATGCCTACCATCAGTTCATTTGTTCGTATTTCCTACTCTATAGTCTATATTATCATAGGCATTTTACTGTTTTTAATATTACCCATGCTGCCGTATGCAGATCCGCTCCAGCATCCAGCGATCACATTGCATTTAACCGAAACAGTTGTGCTGGTTGCACTTATGGGATCAGGTCTTAAGATCGATCAGCCATTTTCTATAAGGGAATGGAAACATTCGCTAAAATTGGTAAGTGTGGGTATGATAAGCAGCATAGCACTTACAGCTTTTATAGCCTGGTATTTCGTAGGTATGGATATAGCGTCGGCCCTGCTGCTGGGCGCCATACTTTCACCTACTGATCCCGTACTTGCCTCTGATGTACAGGTTGGTCCGCCACAGGAAAGCGAAAAGGATTCTGTAAAGTTTACCCTGACTGCTGAGGGTGGTATGAATGATGGAACTGCCTTTCCCTTTGTATGGCTTGGCATTTTAATGGCCACTGGTTTCCTTGCCAAACCAGGAGCCTGGATGGAATGGACGAGCTATTACCTGTTGTATAAACTGCTTTGCGGACTGGCAGCCGGTTACCTTTTGGGAAAACTCTTTGGATACGTTTTGTTTTCACTGCCCGAAAAATACCGCGTGGCGCGTATTGAGGACGGCTTTGTTGCACTTTCTATTACATTGGTTGTATATGGCTGCACAGAATTACTGAATGGATACGGCTTTATTGCCGTGTTCACCTGCGCGGTAACGCTTAGAAACTACGAAATGGGTCATGATCTGCATCGCACCTTACATTCCTTCAGCGATCAAATTGAACGTATGCTGGTGGCAATTGTACTGTTGCTTTTTGGCGGGAGCATTGTTAACGGGCTACTCGATCACCTAACCTGGCCACTGGCTATGCTTGGATTAGGCTTTTTGCTGATCATACGCCCGCTTGCCGTTTGGCTCACACTTAGCGGATCGAAACTGACCTATCGGGAAAAATCGGTCATCTCGTTCTTTGGGATCCGCGGCGTTGGCTCATTGTATTACATGAGTTTTGCAACCCAACATACATCATTGACCTGGCTAAAATCGATGTGGTCAACCGTTGCGTTTGTTATTTTACTTTCCGTTCTTATTCATGGGCTTACTGCATCCAGGGCAATCAGCATGCTGGATAAAGGCAGAAAAACAAAAAAAGATGAGCACTGAGAAGCAGACATAAAATATTATCAGGGCTACACTTGTTTACTTCATCCTGGAAAGGATTGCCTTCATTTGAGCTGTTTCTCTTTCCTGGGATTCAATGATCTCAAGAGACAGCTTTTTTACCTCCGGATCGGTGATAGTAGCATTCCTGCTCGTCATGATGGCCGAGGAATGGTGAGGTATCATTGCTTTCATATACTGAACATCGCCTACAGGGGTTTGGGATCGCAGCGCTGCCAATATGATCCCAAAAAGGATAACAGCGCCCACCACTATAGTAATATTCATTTTCTTACTGGGATACATTTTATTCATCATCGCTATCATTACCACGGCCATAGGTAAAGACATCAGCAGTGCCATATATGTTCTCGAAATGCTAAGAAAAATATGACTGGCATCATCCACGTTTAAAAACATGACTGCATACATCGTAAAAAATGATATTGCTATCATTAACAGTAATTTTTTGTAGCCCATCATCTTTTTCTGGTCTACAAAATGATCGTGTTGCTTTCTCATTTCCTGATTGTGTTCCATATTTTTTTATTTAGTACATAAAAGTGATTCCCGCTCCCATTTAAAATCGCTGTCATAGTTCCCGGACAGTGAAATATTTTTATTAAATTCAAAAAGATGCGTGTTGCCTCCTTTGATGGGAGCCGTTGCCAGGTGAGGCACCCCATCGTCGCGATTTGACAACAGAATGCCATGCCAGTGAATGGAAACTTCCTCCTTTTTCCCGTTATTGTAGACGACAATTTTTCCCTTGCGCAATGGCATGCCTCTTTGCTCCGAAGCTTCACCAGGTTGTAGTTCCAACGTAGTATCACTGGAAGGGATTTGCCGGCAGAATCCTGAATAGCCCAAACAAATCAGGGCAACAGTGAAAGAAAAACACTTCATACAAATTGGTTGAGAAGAAACTTTTGTAAGAATCAAAAACGGATCTGCAAGAAATACACAAGGCTATAAGATGACACAATTGTGCCTGCGCGGCTGCGCTACAGCCGGGGAAGAAATCAAATGCGGAAATTCTGATACTGAATAATGAGCGCGCTCTTTAGTAAAGGCGGGCTAAAAGCCCGGAAGTTTTTTTGAGTTGAACGTTCGCTCAGGTTAATTTCGGAAACAACATAATATACAGGATGCACAGTGAATGAAAGGGCGGAAGAAACATAGTGAAATTGGGGAAAAGTATGATCATCACCTGATTTTAAAACTATTGAAATATCCCTGCAGCAGTTCTTACTTTCGTTCGTATGCTTTTCCATTCCACATTTTCCGCATTCCTGGTCCCTTAAGGTAAACAGGGAAGCACCCACCATTTCTCCCATGCAATAGTGAACATTCAGCGTAGCACCTACGCTGAAGCTGATATAGATGAACGTTAATATGAATGCCAGGCACTTTTTCATTTCCAACGCGTACACACTTTGTATTTGATCAACTTACCAATGGACAGCAATTTTAAAGCCAGCTGACAATTAACTTCGGCAATCCGGCCATATATCAGGTTGATAAACAACAGGATTAAGATTCAGCCAGCCAATAATTCGCAATCGTCAAAATCATTATCGTGGAGGGATTAAAGAAAAAGTGTAGAGTAATATTTTCCTCACGTTTTGAGCACGTCTCAAAAAAATATTTACGAGATACAGGCTGATTTTTTGGGAATGAAACGTCCATGGAAAAATTTCTATTTTAGGCGTATAAGTTACCTATAAGAGGGAAGCAATCGACAACTTAGGGACCTAAGTTTACAACTTAGCGCTGATGTTTGCAACTTTCCAGGCAATCTTTGAAACTTCCCAATCAATCTTTGCGAAACCACGCTAATTCAACTTTACGGCAAAGAGTCTCGAATAACGTCAATCAGAAGTTCGGGATTTAATTCTGACCGGACTGGCAAAATTGGAGATTAGTTCTTATTTTTCGTCTTACTAAAAAAATACTAGATCATATAATAATTCATACGATGAGTTTTTTAGGCCGCATATTTCGAAGCAACATGGTAGAATGTCCGCGCTGTTTGGGAAAAGGTACTGTGGACATCGACGATATTAAACGCCTCAAGAAAGAACTATTCTGGGCACCAGGAAAATGTGCCTATTGTAACGGATTGGGGAAGGTACCTCCTGACAGAATCGAAAAATTGGACCCGGATGTTGAATACTTAACCACTGACTTACCTTCCTGGGAAAGACACAAAGTGATCACCGGAGACGATGACGCCATGAAAAGAGCAAGAGAATTCAAAGAGACGGTTTTGGCAGTCGTTGAAGAAATTGAACAAATGTATTACATCGAAAATAAGGAACCCTGTGAAATCGCCGGGCACCTATTTCACAAGCAGGGAAGATTCGTGTATTCTGCTTCCGAAAAACAAGAGATGGTTGAATACGTAGAAAAAGTAATCAACAGCAAGCTCAAAAAATAGGAAGCACTGGTTTTTCCTCACGGGCCGACAATTTTCAGGAATCCGAACTACGTTTAAGCACCATTAGAATGTACAACGTTATCTTAATTGGCACAAGACACGAAGCAATAGGAAAATGCAACGCGGATGAATTGTGTAAAATCATTGAACGCATAAACCCGGATGTAATTTTTGAAGAAATTCCGCCTTCTTACTTTGATACATTTTATATCAACAAGAGTCGACGTAATCTGGAAACAGATTCGATAAACAAATATCTGGAAAGCCACATCATCAAACATATTCCTGTAGATTCGGATGATGTACCACCGGAATCCTTCTTTTAACGCTGTAGAGCGACCATCTGATCATGCTACTCCGCCAGCAAGAAGAAAGAAAATAAACGATTTATTTTATCGCACAACTTAAGTAATGAGTAAGTGGACTTTAATACTACTAATATATGGATTTACGATAGGTTGTAAATCTGAAAAAAAAGCTTCGCCCCAATTAAATATTATTCTTTTCGGCTACGATTCTATTGCCTGCTATTATGGAAACAGTACTGAATTGACGGATTTGAGATATGGAAAAATTACTGATCCACTTTTTATGGATACGATTTTAACTAATGCAAGAGACCGAAGACCGGCGCTGATTGTGTTAAAGCCTGGAGATGGTGCCGCAGTCCTTGGGAATTGGGAGCACCTGGATACGCTGTTTAAAATAAATAATTTTGAGAACAGAAAAATAGACACGCTTGACGAAAAAGAACAGAAATTCTTTAATACTACATCGATAATTCCCTGGCTGAAAGAACATGAAAAGCCATTGAAACTTTTTTTGCCAAAGGACGAAAACGAGCATGTTGTTGTGCCATCCGACAAAACACTGGTAGTTCTTATTCTTAATGAGCAGGAAGCATACGCCTACAATGGAACTGCAGTGAAAACTGGAAGGAAATACACCTATGAAGAACTGGGATTATACCTGGGTACAAAGAAATCACGATCTGGCTTTCTTGTTGTACTCAAGCCTGGCGAAAAATGTTCTTACAAAAGTGCTGTAGATATGCTAGACTTAATGACGATCCATAGGGTAAAGAATTATAGAATGGAATCCCCAACCAAAGAGGAACAGACTCTCATTAATGAACTGTTAGAAACAAAAGCCGAATAAGCTGATACACTATGAGCACCTATGTCATCGGAGATCTGTTATTTATTTTATAAAAACAGACATACCTAAGCCTAGATAAAGACATCCTGAATTACAATAAAGCAAAATTGGAATTAAAAATGAACAAACTTTTACTATTGTTAATTTACTTCTCTTTGACAATCTTTTCTGCGGTGGGTCAGAATGAACAAATAGCACAAATCCAGGACCTCATTGACCAGGAACAGTATGATAAGGGGCTTGAAATAATTGACAAGGTAATTTCAAAGCACCCAACTAACATTTTATTTTACTATAAAGCAGTATGCGAACAACAGAAGAACTTGCTTAAACCGGCGGCAGTTTCAGCATCTTCAGCTCTGAAAACAACCATAACTACCGATACATTATACGAACGTATTCTTTTTTTACGCTCCTTCTGTTACGCACATTCCGGTGAACTGGATTTAGCGATTGCAGATAATGAGACATTGTTAAAGCAATTCCCAAACGACATTCACTATCTGCTTAATATGTCCTTTTTGTATGGAGAAAACCGACAGTTTGAAGATTGTATGAAAGTACTTCGGAAAGCATTAACAATTGATTCCTCCAAAATTTCAATCTTTACTAATCTTAGCTACTACAGTACTCAATCAGGTAAATACGAGGATGCAATCAAATATAGTGAGAAGGGGCTATCTCTGACAAAAGACTCCGTTTGGGTAGCCTCCCTTTTAAATAGTTTAGGCTTTGCACAGGCAAAAACAATTTCAGTTGAAAAGGGACTTCAGACTATTAGGCAAGCTATCAGTTATCAGCCCAATAACCCTTATGCCTTTTTCAATCTGGGGCTTATCTACCTCAGTAAAAAGGAAATTGAGGAAGCGTGTAAAAATTTTAACATAGCGCGGCAATTAGGCGGTATAAATATGACTGAAGAATATATAAAGGCGTATTGCAAATAAATGCACAGCAAAAGCAGCTAATATATTGGAACCAATTTGGCCGTTGACAACGGCCCAACTATTTCCATTCTAGAAATAGTTCCCCTAATTAATATCACTTTTTAAGTTAATTACTAAACAATGGTACAACACTACCTTTTAAATCCTATTCTATCCCTATCTTCCCATTTCCTTTGTTCCGCTTTTTCATCCAGCAAGTTTTCCAGGGCATCATAAATTTGGTTGAGTTGGACATCATGTTCGCCTAATCGCTCTTTAATTTGTTTTAATTGTTCTACCAGGTCATTTTCCTTATAGACAACCCGCCTTATTTGAATAAATGCTCTCATGATAGCAATGTTCATGTTTATTGCCCTATCACTATTTAGTATACCGCTGAGCATAGCAACGCCCTGTTCAGTAAAAACATAGGGCAACGCACTATTGGGGCGCCTGCCTGGGTATGTCATCACAAATTGTGATGTCATACTTTTCTGTGAACTCTCCATCTGCAATCTTACACTTTCCCATTCGTCTCTTGTTAGTTAACATAAAATCGGCAGGGAAACGCTTTCCATTCCGCTTAACAGACTGGTTAAATATTCTTGTTTCTACATCGTAAAGGGCAGCCAGATCCCTGTCAAGCATCACCCTTTCGCCTCTTATTTCATAAATTCTATTTTGAATACTTTGAATAATTTCCATTTTACTAGATTTAAACTGTAAAAAAGTATCTGTCCGCACAGGCAACGATCGACCAAGTCAGTTTATTGATTATTGGTTAATGTCTTTATTTAAAACAATTGTAGTATCGGTTTGTACCAACCGCATCCCATCCCTCTTTATCCACAACTCTTTTATTTTATTAGCAGCCTCTTCCGGCGAAATACGGATATACTTATAAAAATCCTTTGTTCGTTTGTGGCCGCTGATCTTCATTATCAGCTCAACCGGTGTGCCAGCCAGGAATTCATTGGTGCAGAATGACCGGCGGGCAGTATGCGAAGTGATCCAGTCGTATTTGGGTTTTATGACCTCGATACTTTTGTTTCCTTTTTTGTAGGAGAATTTAATGGAGCGGTTTAGTCCAGCCAGTTTGCCGATGGTTTTAATGTGGCGGTTAAATTCAGGATTGGTAAGTGCGGGTATGCGCTCACGGAACTGGCAAGTGAAGATATGCTTGGCTTCCTCGCGTAAGGGAATAATAACCCAGTGATCTGATTTTTCCTGTTTCTTGTATAACATATCAATTTGCAGATCTTCGGGCTTTAAGGTAGAGAAATCGGAGAACCGCAAGCCGGTAAGACAGCCCAGCACAAACAAATCGCGGTATTCGATAAGATGAGGATGGGCAGATAGATCAGTTTGGTAAATGGCTATTATTTCCTGGTGACTTAAATAAATAGCATCGCATTCTTCTTCGGGTATTTTGAAATCGGTGAGGTCGATGGGTGTAATGATCTTTCTTTTAACCCGGTCTTTTATAAAACCGCGCAGATGCTTGATGGCTTTACCAATGGTATTCAGCTTTAAACCCGTCAACACCTCTTGGCGACGCATATGCACATGCTCAAAGGTGAGGTAGTCAATAAAGTCGTGGTAGAAATTAAAATCAAAACTGGCAAAGAAAATTTTCTCCTGGCGGTATTTTTCAAATGCCTGTAGATGTGCCTTTACATTGCCATATACGGTCAGTGTTGCCTTGCTTACTTTTCGTTCTTTGGTATTAATGTAATCATCAAACTGGTAGTAGATATCCTGCTTAGCTTCTTTCTTTGCTGCTTCCTGTTTGGCAACAGCGCTTATGCGCTCATCGAGAACACTTAAATCCAGTGTAGGAGTAAAAGCCTTTTTTACAAACGAACCTTTGTCGGTAATCTGTTTGCGGGTAGCTTCAGCAACCAGGTCCTCTACTAATCTTTTAATACGAAGTAATTCATCATTCAATTTTACCGGACTACCATATTCAGCTGGTAGCTGTGGTGACACGCGTAATTGTTTGGGATGCCAGTACTGTGGTGGAATGTAAATGCCAGTGTTTAGTAGTGTACGGTTCGTTGCACTAAAGCAGTACAGAAAAAAAATCGGTGCAGTTCCGTCTTTTCTAACTCTCTTGGCTCTGCAAATTGGCTTGATCGGTAACAACATTTTTTAGGTCGATTTTTGGTCGACTAACGAATGTGTCTACCTGAATTAAAGGTCGGAAGAATAAAAACTGCCCGCTGTTATGAATACCTGAAAATCAACCGGCTGCAAGTAAAGATGGATAAAAATAAAAAAGGTCCATCATTGCTGATGAACCTCTTTTGCGGACCGGACGGGACTTAACCCTAACGGTTACAATTACTTGAAAATGAAGCGCATACTCTTTGCTGTTTATAATCTTACGCGACCAATCCTGTTTTTTTCAAAAAACTTACACATCCATACGTATCCGAACATGTCATTACAAATATAGCCAAAATGGCAATAACATATGTTTTTCCCCGCGAGTATTTCTTCCATTTATAGGGCACCTTACCCTACAATGCGCGAGTCCAGTTTGACACCATCATCACCCACGCCTAAATGAAACGGAATAGGCATGTTCTTTCCTGATAGCCTGCCGTGTTGTATACCGCAGTCTACTAGTCATGACTATAGGCAAAGACGTTAAAGGAAAATAAAAGACAACTGCAACTGGTGAATAGGTTACAGTTTTCGCCGCCACATCTGGAAATCACGGTTCACTTATTTTTCTTTTCGTGATAGGAGGGTTTCCAGTTATCTTTTAGCTTCAACATTTCAAGTAGGTCTTTATTGAAAAGAAACATGATCAGTTTACCGTTTTCTTTCAAGGCACCACAAAACCGAAGTTTTTCAAGATACCGCAATAGACCAAGGGAAATCAAAGAACACAAACGAATATTATGGCTATTATATAACCCTAACCTACTATTTCCCCGGCTCCCAGGACACTGTCAATATGATAGGCACGTCCATAATGATAGCCCTTGTCGGTTACCATATAACCGTCACCATCCTGGCTGATGAGGCCACGATCCCTCAGTTGCTCCAGTGCAGACTTGTAGGCCGCCACGTTTTGTTACAGTATTGCCTCCCTTTTTTGATATTACAGGCTCAGAGGTTAATATAACCATTAGTGAAATTGCAGAAAACGTTGCTATTTATTTAGGCTTTCCTTTCGCAGCGGGCTTTTTACCCGGTTTATCTTACTTAAGCTAGGGGGCGAAAACTGGTACGAAAAGGAATTTATCCCATTTATTTCTCCTATCACATTAATTGCATTGCTGTTTACAATTGTTATAATGTTCAGTCTAAAGGGAAAACTGATCGTTCAGATACCTTTTGATGTAATCAGGATTGCCATCCCACTGGTCATCTATTTTGCTATATGGTCGGGTAAATTTGAATAATATGTTTCTTACGGCAAATTAATTTGATAAATGTGACTAATAGCCAATAGGCGTGTTATTTTGGGCGATAAGTGTGTAAAAAAACATGGCCGGGATGAGAACCCAGCCATGTTAATTTTATTGGTGCCGTTAATTTTCAACTAGTGAGCGCCGGCACCTTTTACTTTATTTACCCTGGTAAAAATTAATAGATTATGCTCATACAATATCAGGCAGCCCTTCTTATCCGTAGCATAAAATAGATCACAGTTACTGGGCACCGATGAAAGTATTATATAGTTTCCCTTAGCAATTAATTTCTCCAGCCCGATCGAAAATAAAATAACAGGATCTGGCTTGGTCGTTAACGCTTGCAATACCCGCGGGTTTGTTATTTCTACCCTAAGGCTATACTTTTCATTCAATACTATTTTATAATCATTTTCAAGTATTTTTATTGTATCAGAACTTTCCTGGTATTTATTACATTTATACAAATTGCCCCCATGCGCATTTTTAGGTGAGATCATGAAATTACTTATGATTATAATACCCACTTTCACCAGGTTTAATACCCTGAACTGTGCCATACTCTGGAATTTTTGATTGTAACGTTGATAATTTCATCACTTCAGGTTTAATTGACCAACCATTCTTTGTATAGATATACGTTGTGCCATCCTGACTTTTTCCATAAAAAACAGCCGCATGTTGCGCGTCCGGTCCTTTACTTGGATCTGCAAATCTAATAACTGTTTGACCAAAT
>NZ_LWBP01000220.1 GCF_002078015.1 Niastella populi
TAGACCTGGTTATAATGGGCTCGCACGGAGATATGGGGTACAGGGATTTCTTTATCGGCTCGAACGCTTACTACACCATCAAAAGAGCAGCCTGCCCGGTTTTATTAATTCCTGAACAGAATAAGTGGAGTGAGTTTCGCAAGATCCTGTTCCCGGTAAGACCGGCGCTGTTTTCTTCAAAACTGTTCGATGTTATTTGTGAACTTACCAGGCACAATACCCAAAAGTGCATGCTTCAACTTTTAGGAATAGCCCCGGGTGAACAGAAGAATAACATTTCAATTTTATCAAAAACAGTTCTGGAGGCCAAAAAGCAATATAACGAAGAGAAGTTCGACATAGCTTTAAGCAATGGCAAAAGCAACGATATTGCCGAATACGTATTGCAGAGATCGAAAGCTATAAATGCCGACCTGGTAGTTATTTCGCAGGGATTAGACCTGGCCAGTAATCCATTTTTTATTGGTCCTTTCTCTCAACGGATCATCAATCATGCGAAAACGCCTGTATTAAGTTTAGTACGATCATCATATAACTAGGGTAAACCCGGGCATTTTCAGCCCGGGATCAACCATCTTTAAATTTAAGCAGCAACGGAGGCCATGTGCCTGCATTCCTCTGCGCATTGTGCACATATACGGGCGCATTCCTGGCAATGTTCGTTTTGGTGCTTTTTACATTCGGAACCACAGGCCTCGCAAATTTCCGCACAAATACGGCATAGCTCAACAGCTTTTTCACTTCCGAGGCTCATAAGCTGAGCCGAAGCATAGCAAATTGCTGCACATTCCATGTCGAGCTGAATACAACGGGCCATCATTTTTACATCCTTTTCCTGTGTACAGGAAGAAGCACAATGGTTACAAATAGCTGCACATCGCAGGCATGCGTCTATACAACTTTGAAACTGATGATAATTTGCCATAAAATCAATATTTAAGGTTAATAATACTTTCCTGGAAAACAGATCTCCTACACCCAGTTTACTACTGTCTTTATTTCGTTTTCTTCATGGGATAGTAAAGCCTTCTGATATTCGGCATATTGAAATTTGTTTGTAATGACTTTTTCTATAAGGCCCGGCCAGTATTCCTGGCTTTGTTGTAAATAATTTACGGCTATTTTATAATGTTCTTTGCTGGCATTTACGCTTCCCAGCAATACCTGGTTTTTTAATACGAGCTGTTGCATAATATTACCTGCCATTATCTCCATGGGCCGATGGCCCGCCGGAATACCGGTTGCCACATAAATTCCGTTATTTGCCAATGTGTCGATCAACTGGATCTGCAGCCTGGCAATTCCGGTAGCTTCAAACACGAAATCAAATTCTCCGAATTCATCGTCTATATCGATCGTTTTTACATTGCGGCCATCGATGTACCTGCCCGACAGGTTCTTGAGTATTTGAACACGTAATGAAGACTCGTCCACAATATCAAGCCCCGTTACTTTGGCGCCCTTGATGCGGAGTGCGAATGCTGTCATCAATCCAATAGGCCCCAGGCCGGCAACAAGCGCTCTTTTTCCCTTCAGCCAATTCGTATCGTCAAGGATGTTCCCCTGCCTTGCCAGCTGAATTATCAATGCTTCGTCTATGGCCTTTGCTGCTACGGACATTGGTTCCGTTAGTACGCCTATCTTTTTACAGGATTCCGGCACCTGTATAAAGTACTGTTCATGATCAACCACATATTCCGTCTGGAATCCATCTGCTCCTTTAATACCTCTCTCTTTATATTTACCGGTAAAGCACATGTCGCTGCGGTTATTCAGGCAGGCAGCACATTCATTACAACCGCGCCGTACGGTAAATAATCCATAATCGCCCCGTTTTACTGCCTGTACCTTATTTCCCGTTTCAACCACTACGCCGAACATTTCATGGCCGATGATGAGCGAATGTTTTCCCGCAGGCGCATCGGCACGGCCGCCCGATATCTCTTCCCGGTCGGTACCGCATATTCCAACCTGCAGTACTTTTAATTTAATGTCGTATTCTGAGGTCAGGCGCGGTTCAGATACATCTGTCAACATAACCTTCGCATCGTGTGGCACTATTGAAATTGCTTTCATGTGAAATGATTTACATTCTTATTTCTGCTGTCATTCAGTTGTTTGTCGAGATTGTAAGCAGCGCTGATCAGGCCAAGGTGGGTAAAGGCTTGCGGGAAGTTCCCCAAATGTTCGCCCCTGAAACCCAGTTGTTCGGAATACAGTCCCAGATGATTGGCATAGCCCAGCATTTTTTCAAAATAGAACCGTGCTTTTTCAAGTTGGCCTGCGCGGGAGAGGCATTCCACATACCAGAAAGTACACATGGAAAACGTTCCTTCATGGCTTACAAATCCATCGGGCGCGGCAAGGTTTGGCCGGTAGCGGTAAACCAGCGAATCTGATACCAGCTCCTTTTCTATCCGGTTCAGCGTCGATAGCCACCGGGGGTCTTTGGCACTTATAAACCGTACCAGCGGCATCAGGAGTGCAGACGCATCAACGGTTGGTGCGCCGGGATACTGCATAAATGCCTTTTTATCCTCGTCCCAGCAGTCTTTAAATATGGTATTGAAAATTTCGTCCCGCACAGCCCGCCAGTTTTCATTGTAGGGAAACGAACGTGACTTTGCTATTTTTATGGCCCTGTCAAACGCTACCCAGCAGAGGAGCCGGGAATATAAAAAATTACGTTTGCCGCCTCTTACTTCCCAAATGCCTTCATCGGGCTGGTTCCAGTTTTCAGCCAGCCAGTCGATCTGTTTCTCCAGGTCTTTCCAGAAATCATAAGAGATCCGCTCGCCATACTTATTATACAGGTAAACCGAATCCATCAGTTCGCCGTAGATATCGAGCTGCAATTGACTGTATGCATTATTGCCGATCCTTACAGGCGATGATTTCCTGTATCCCTCAAAATGGTCAAGTACCGATTCCTGCAACTGTCTATGCCCGTCGATAGAATACATTATGCCCAGCCTGTTGTGTCCTTTTATATCCTGGCAAAGCTTTTCTACCCAGTTAATGAAGTTGCCGGTTTCCTTTGTATAACCGAGAAGCAGCAGTGCATATACGGTAAAAGAAGCATCCCTTATCCAGGTATAGCGGTAGTCCCAGTTCCTTTTGGCGCCAATGCTTTCGGGCATGCTGAATGTCGGTGCTGCTACAATTGACCCATAACGGTGAGAGGTGAGCAGTTTCAACACCAGGGCCGATCTGTTCACCGTTTCCATCCAGCGCCCTTTGTATAACGACCTGGCTACCCAGTCTTTCCAGTAATTCACAGTGGCAAAAAGGCTTTCCGTTACAAATTCTTTGAAATCGCGTTCTACATGTTCCTTCTCTATATGTTCAAGTATGAAGTCGGCAGTCTGATTGGGCGATAAAGTAAAAGTGGCTGTTATGGCGCCATTGTCGGCTTTAAGCGGTATTGTGCTTCTTATGCGTATGACGGTTTTGTCGGACCCTTTGCTTTGCAGAACGATCTCGTTATCCGATACCACACTTACACTGTGATCGCTTCTGCCATAATTGAACCGGGGTTCACAATGCATTTCATAATGCACTTCACCTCTTATGGTTGTTACCCGCCTGATCAGTTCCTTTCCGTCGAACAACTCTTCAACCGGCATAAAATCGGTTATTTCGCCCACACCTTCTGTTGAAAGAAACCTGGTAAGCAAAACATTGGTGTCGGGCAAATACAATTGTTTTGTATTCATGTCAGAAAAAACCGGCCTGATCTGGAAATACCCGCCCTTCTTATCATCGAGTAACGCAGCAAAAATGCTGGGTGAATCAAAATCAGGAAAACACATAAAGTCGATAGAGCCGTTCAACGCAACCAGGGCCACAGTATTCAGATCTCCAATAATTCCATAATTTTCTATCGGTTGGTATGCCATTTTAGTTCTTTTAGAAGTTATAACCTCAACCCTGACAACACTGTTACGGCATATTATGCAAATCCGGTTCCGGGCAGTAAGTATTGCTGTATGGAACATCCATGACAAAAACCGGTAAATGTATTCAGATGGAACCGTTCAAATGCATTGATCAACTTTACCAATGCAGGGCGGGCGGATGTTTATGGTTTTTCCCGGCGTTAGTTGAAGGATGAGGATCATTCTAATATGCTTCTAATCACCCTTTAATATGTTGTGGAGACGGGGTCGCGAGGAAAATAGTACTTTATTCAGGGAATATATTATACAGGACAAAAACTACGCAGCCGTACTGTTTCCTTCATCGGCCGGGGGCATAGATATTGATGAAATGGTTTATAGTAGTTAATACAATAAATCAGTGGATATGGCTCAGGTGATAAGAATTTTATTCAAACATCAGGCTGGTTTCTATTCCGCTATTGTTACAGTGATACGTGAGTTTGAAACCGACTTCATAGACATCGAGTTTCTTGATGAAGATATTATAGGAATATTAAACGCTTCCACTATCTCATATGTGGCAGAAGAATTTAAAAAAATGCCAACTTATGAGTCAGCGTACTTCAGATCTATCCTGAACAGCCTGTTTACAATTATTAAAAACGCACAACATGTATCAGACGTACAGAATGCCAATATATTGTTGGATGAAGAGTTTGTGCGTCAAAACTAGCGCAATCTGGCAACGAATACTTCAGGTCGAAGGTGCTGATTGTATAATAGCCTGTTCCCCTTTGAAGTACAATAATATCATGTATTTATAAATAAGTGGATCATAAGTGCAATATATAACAGCGCAATGATCAAGGTATCGAGCCCCAACAGCCATGCCTGCTTCTTCTTTGGTTTAAAAAGCAGTCCCAGGCCTACTGTTGCGGTCATTATTATAGTTATAAAAACAGATAAGAGGTGAGCGGAAGAAATATATTTAAACAATGATCCTTCCCTGTAGAATACATCATCTACACCAAGAATAAACATATTGAATACGTTGCTGCCCAGCAAATTCCCGACAGCCATATCCAGTGCGCCTATTCGTAATGCAGACAGCGACACCACCAGTTCGGGCAATGACGTGGCCGCTGCTATGAACAATGTGCCAAAAAAGGAGTCGCCCAGGCCAGTTTCCGCCGCTATATGTTCACCAAAATAAGGCAGGAATACCGCAGCGCCGATTACGATAAATGCATTGAGGGCATAGCTCCAGATCACCTTTTTAAGTGCGGAAGCGTCAGGAGGTACTTTTACTTCTGCAGTGGAGGCCAGGTGTTCATTTTGCTCATATTTAAACATGCTCCAAACCGCTACCAGATAAACGGCAAACAGGACCAGGGTAAAGCTGCTTACCCATAAGACTGACGGCGCCGACTGCGACAGGTAGATAGCCATGCCCGCTACCGTTAGTAAAACAATTCCGAATATGGCCGCTACGATGTGGCTTGATTTTACCATTGAGAAGATCGGCTTCTTTATGCGGCTATCCAGTACAGAGAGTATGAGCAGATTGAATACACAACTTCCGAAAATATCGCCGGCAGCCAGATCAGGCGCTTTTACGATTGCCACGGCGCTAAAGCCGGTTATTAATTCAGGCAGGGAAGTGACGGAGGCCATTAGAATGAGGCCAACCCACGCTTTTCCCAAACCGGTGAGGTCGGCAATTTTGTCGCCATAATACGATAGCCTGGTTCCACTATAAACAATAACGGCGCCGCAGACAATAAACCCGGCAATAAACAGGTATAAGTTATTCATGGTGTTAATGACGAAGCGTTTTTCTTAAAATAAGATATCCGGCAATGCCTGCAATTACCGAGGCAACCAGTATACTGATCTTTGCGCTGTTTATCAGCGCAGGTTCACTGTAGGCAAGACTGGTTATAAACAATGCCATGGTAAATCCTATTCCGCCCAAAAGGCCAACGCCCCATATCTGCAGCCAGTTAACGCCTGTTGGAAGTTGCCCGATCCTCATTTTATGTGCCAGCCATGAAAAAAAGAAGATACCTAAAGGCTTGCCAATAACCAATCCCAATATAATTCCCACACTGGATGGTTCGGTGGCCACCTTCAGCAGGTTGGTATTCAATGCAACCCCCGTATTGCTCAGGGCAAAAACGGGCATAATGAAAAACATGACCAGGGGATGCAAAGAATGCTCAAGTGATTGCAGGGGAGGTTCCACATGTTCGCATTTTTCTCTGATAGATGTTACTACAGACTGCTCATCCTTTGACAGGAACCTGGTTTCTTTTCCTTTTGATGCACGGATCCCGCCCGCCAGGTTAATGATGGCTTGTTTAAAATCCTGTTTATTGATGGCTGTACTGGCCGGAATTACCAATGCAGCCAATACCCCCGCAACAGTTGCATGTACGCCCGATAACAAAAAGGCCAGCCATATTCCGGCAATCCCCGGAATAGCATAGGCTAGTTTGTTTCGAACACCAATCCAATTCATAATGATCATGACAATAAGAAAAAATGCGCCAAGTGCGACATTAGATAATATTATCTTCGATGAATAGAAGAAAGCGATGATCAGAACCGCACCAAGATCGTCAACAATGGCAAATGCCGTTAAAAATATTTTTAACGTCAATGGCACCTTTTTTCCTACCAGGGACAATATGCCCAGCGAAAAGGCGATATCCGTGGCCATTGGTATTCCCCAGCCGTCTGATGCAGGCGTGCCCTTATTGAATGCTATAAAAATAATTGCGGGAATGATCATTCCCCCTAAAGCGGCAAACAAAGGCATGGCTGCTTTTTTCCAGGTGGATAGTTCGCCCGCAATAATTTCGCGCTTGATCTCAAGGCCTATTGTAAAGAAGAATATAGCCATGAGGCCGTCATTTATCCATAGAAGCAGTGGTTTTGAAATAACGCCGCCGCTGAATCCCACCGTAATTTTATGTTGCCACAATTCATAGTAAATATTACTGCCCTGCGAATTGGCCCAAATGAGCGCCACTATTGTAACAAATATCAGCAGGATGCCCGGTGCGGAAGGTTTTTTAAAAAACCTGATGACAGCGTCCGGGAGTACAGAAGTTAATTTCTTTTCAGCCATTGAATGATCGTTTTATATCCATTTAATTTCGACTTAAACATGTTTTCATTATCCCTGACTTTTCTTAACTCCCTTTATGATTGTTTATTTGAAGTATCTGCGAATGGGATTGCCAAAACCGGAATGACGGAATGAAATGTCATTTGTTTTGTTTTGCTTCGCCTCAGGAACCTGTCCCAAAAGCTTTTGTGATAGGTTATCATTGCAAGTATATCCACTTCATTTTTTTCGTCATAGCTCACGATCGTTTGCTCAAAATCTTCCCCTTTCAACACTTCGCCTTTGAAAGAAACATCGGGAAATGATCTTTTTAAAAATTCCATATAATGACTCAGTTGGCTTGTATTTATTAAGTATGACGACTCGTCGGCATGGTGGGTATCCCAAAAAACTACCGTATGAACCGTAGCCTGGAATAATTTCGCCAATTCAATTACCGGCTTCAGCAGATTGGTATTTTCTTCAAAGTGATTGGTGGCAAACAGTATTGCATCCGGTTGCTCCATTTTATAGGCCTCAGGTATGGCAAGTACGGGCAGGGTAGACTGTCCTATGGTATCTGTTGCCACGCTGCCCATAAAAATTTCTTTCAGGCCTGTTGCGCCTTTTGTTCCCATCACTATCAGATCCACTTCAATTTTTCGTGCACAATCAAGAATGGAGGTTGTAACCTTTCCGCTGGCTAATTCTGACTCGATGTTAACTGAAGGGAAAAACGACAAAACAGACCTGCGTACTGCATGTACTTCGCTATACCTGCTTTTAATTATTTCATCTTCCAGTTTCTCATGTAGTGCATGAGGTTGTCTTATTTTGTCAACAACAGGCTCAACCACATGCAATAAATGAATAGTTGCCCCGCTTTTGTAAGCAATTTCTGCAGCATACATACATGCTTTCATCGAATTGTTGGAGAAGTCGGTAAGAACAAGTATTTTTTCCATAATTGAAAAGGATTTTATCCCTGACACTGGTAGAACATCTTTTTCGTTTTAACCAGGCCGGGAGTTAGCTGCATGAACAGATCGTTATTGAACCAGATTATTTCGTTCACCGGGGTGGATATTCAGGAAGAACCTGAGGGTAGCGGCATATTATTTGATATTGCCTAACACCAATAGAAAGATCATTATTGATGCGAAGATAGGTATATTTTATAAATTGACGGTATTGCTATCATCACAGGCCGCGCGTGTCGCCGGCAAGCCAGGCTGCCCATGAGTGCTTCTTTAAATGAGCGGTGCCGGAAAGCCAAAAAGTATTGTAATGCAAAAATATAAAAGCGGGTATTAAACCGATGGTCTCTTATACGGCAACCACCAGAGCATATACATAACCGCATCCGGCGATAGTTCTCCCATATTGCCGGGTTATTCAAACAGGTGTTCTTCCAGTTTTTTGTCGTGCCCATAAATGTCTTCCGTGAAATATACCATTCCCCTGTCATCGGCCCAGCTTGTAAAATAGGTTATAAAAACGGGCAATGGCCGGCTGATCCTTACCCATTTTTCAGTACCGCTGTTCATCGCTTTTCTTATTGCCTTTTCAGGCCAATCAGGGTTATTTCTCAGCAGGTATTTTGCCAGCTCGAACGGTTGCTGCAAACGGATACAGCCATGGCTGAAGGCCCGTTTATGGCGGCCAAACAATGCTTTGGCGGGCGTGTCATGAAAATAGATATTATAGCTATTGGGAAAAATGAACTTTACATCGCCAAGCGCATTTCCCCATCCCGGCCTTTGTCTTACTATTGGCAGGCTGTCACTGTAATAACCGATAACTTCCATATTGTTGCGCTGTAAATAAGAGGTGCTCCGGTTCATGGCAGGATAAATTTCCCTGCGTATTATACTGCGGGGGATATTCCAGTACGGACTAAAAACGATAAACTCCAGTTCATCTGAAAAAATAACGGTACGGTTGGCTGTCTTTCCTACCACTACATTCATCCCTAACACTTCATTTCCATTTTCATATACCCTTAACCGGTATTCAGGTATATTTACCGTAATACAGTTCTCCGGCTGCGGGGGCATCCACTTCATCCGTTCCAGATTGATAAGCATTTGTTTCAATCTTTCTTCAACGGGAACATTCAATTCCTTTATCAGGGCAGCATCAATATGGTTCGACGGGGGTAAGCCAAATTGTTGTTGTAGCATTTTTATCGCTGTCAATAATGAATCGTTGTATAAATCAGTTGTATCGGATGGCGAATAAGCATCGATGGCCGACAGTCGCTTTTTTAAGGCCGGTATCAATTTATTCCGGTTGCCTTTTCTAATTTTTTCCGTTGGGGGGGCTATAATCATCCATCCGCCTTTCTCCTGAATTCTCCGGTATTTTATAACGGCATTCCGTAACTGGTAAAACCGCTCACTTAAAGGCTTCCATTCTTGTTTTTGAAGAGAAATAAACGAATCGAGCAGCACGCGGGCATTCAACTTTCGTTTTGGAATGTGCCATCGCATTACTTCCGGGTTGGCTTTGGGGCCGTACACGGCTTTTACATAATAAAGGAAATGCCTGGTGAGGCGAAGTTCCGTATTGGCGAGTACATCTGCCGGCGTTTCATATAAGCTGTCTTCATACATTAACCTGTTCATGGCCTGATGAAGATTACGGTAATAAACCGCGCTATCGTTTGTGTTTTTTATATACTGATCATATAAATTCCAGAAACCTTCGGCCTGAACCGTTAAGCCATCTTTATTGAACCAGGCAAATGAATAGTTGCGGCTATTATAAAAATTGCGGATGTAGATTTTCGTACTGTCGTTTTCTACTTCTTCTCTTAGAAACGCTTCCATTCCTGCACTATCGAGGAACAGCTCTGAGTAAGCGTTTTGCCTGGTAATGGTGCTGTCTCTGGGTAATGTGTCGGGCAGGGTTTTATTATGTCGCTGCCTGCATTGCATAAGTAGGATCCCCAAAAGTAATATGATAAAATATTTCATCCTGTGCTGTTGTTTAATGTTGTCGCCGTATAAAATTGACTCCTGCCGTAACCTTTCTGAATTTACAAATTAATTCAGTTCGCAGCAATTAAGGTATTGCTTAAGTTTATGATACTACACGTTGTTCCATCTTTGTTTTAATATTATTTTAACCGTGTGGTAATGCAGCCGGCTTTTAACGGCATTTTAATTACAGCTTAACTACCCTCTTAAGCCCGTGTAGTAAATTTAACCATATCACTTAGTTGCAGGATATAAACCACATTTTACGCATTAACGGCACTTCCAGAAATCCATTCGTTCTCTAGTATAACTGCCTGCACCGATTTAACATATTTTTTGTAGTAAAAATTAAACAAATGAAAAAAATATTATCATTTACCATGGGCATTTTGCTCATTCCTGTATTGATGTTCGCGCAAAACGTAGGCGATGCAGAAGAACTGATCTATTATAAACGCTATACCGGAGCGCAGCAAATGCTGAACGGCATTGTGAGCCGGGAGCCGGCCAACGCGGAAGCTTGGTACTGGCTTGCACAGGCATATATACACGACGACAGTACAAGTGCCATAACGGACCTGGTGCAGCGTGCACCGGAAAACATTCATAACGAACCATATTTTCAGGTGGCCCGGGGACACCTGCTTTTAACGCAGCATAAAAAAGACAGTGCGAACCTGTTATTTGAACAGGCTGTAAAAAAGACGAGGTCAAAAGATGCCGGCATATTGGCGGCGGTGGCAAGAGCGCATATTTCAACACCGGCAGGAGATGGCCAGGCAGCGCTCGACATGCTGAAGAAGGCCATTAAAAGAGACAAAAAGAACCCGGCTTTGTATACGCTAATGGGCGATGCCCACCGCAAAATGGGTAATGGCGAAGAAGCTTATAAAGCCTATAACCAGGCGCTTTCAAAAAATGCCGCATACGCCGCCGCCCATTATAAAATAGGGAAGATATTTGCTTCACAAAACAACCCTTCTGTTTACCTGAAATATTTTGTGCAGGCCATTGATGCCGATCCAAAGTATGCCCCGGCATTGTATGACCTGTATTATCATTATTATTTTACAGATGCCAACAAGGCGATGGCGTATTTCAACAGGTATATTGCAAACAGTGACAGGGAACCGGAGAACGATTATCGCTACACAGACCTGCTTTACCTGACAAAAAAATACGAAGAGGCTATTGATAAAGCGCAGCAATTGCTTTCGCAACCGCAGGCCGACACCATAACCCGCTTGCATAAGCTGCTGGCGTATAGTTACCTGGGTTTGAATGATACGGCAAATGCCATATCCAGTATGAACAATTATTTTTCTTATGAAGCCGACAGTAATCTGGTAGCAAAGGATTTCGAAACGATGGCAACACTGTATGAAACGATGGACGGTGCGGAAGATTCGGTGCTCGTTAATTATGAAAAGGCTGCTGCCATTACAAATGATACGATGGCCAGGTATACCTATTATCGAAAAATAGCCGACCTGTATAAGGAACGCGATGATTTTGCCAGCCAGGCATACTGGCTTGGAAAGGTTTATGAGAATAATGATCGTGCCTCTAATCTTGACCTGTTCAATTGGGGTGTTGCTCATTTCAAGGCCGAACAATACAAGGAAGCCGATACGGTATTCGGCCGTTATATAGAAAAATATCCCGATCAGGGTTTCGGTTACTACTGGCGTGCCCGCACCAATGCCCTGCGTGATTCATCCATGCAGGAAGGGTTGGCGATCCCGTATTATGACCAGTTGATCGATGTGATCGAAGAAAAGGATACGATCACCTCCACCCATAAAAAGTGGCTTGTTCAGGCCTATGGGTATAAAGCGGCCTGGGAAACCAACGAACAAAATGATTATGCGGCAGCCATCGAAAACCTTAACAAGGTACTCGAAATCGACCCGGCCAACGATGACGCGCGCCGCTATATAGCGATACTTGAAAAAAAGGTATCGGCCGGCGCAGAAAGTGAAGGTAAAAATTAACCCCACCCTGTTTTTTATAGTTAACTGAATGTGATCAGTTAGAAAATGCCCTTTCGGAAGAAAGGGTATTTTTATGCCTTAATATTGCTGTTGAAGATGTTGTTTTGGTTATTTTGTATATTACTGAAAAATAAGTTACCAATTTTAGATCTTATGCAATTAAGTGAGGTAAAAGCCAGGCCGGCCGTAGTATTGTTGGATGTTTATGAAACGCTGCTCGATATGACCGTGATAGAAAAAAGGGTCAATCAGATACTCGACAACAAAAGAGGGTATTTTATCTGGTTTGAACTATTTATGCAGTATTGTTTTGTCGACAACAGTATTGTACAATTCAACGACTTTGCATCGATTGCTTATGCCACCATGCAAATGGCCGGGCGTACGTTAGGCGAGGAAATAGATGAACATGACATCAATGAAGTGCTCGAGCTGTTGAAACACCTGCCTGTTCATGAAGGGGTGCAGGAGGGACTTTCTCAATTGAACGACGCGGGCTTCAGGATCGCTGCGCTTACCAACTCGCCTGAGCGAACGGTTACGGAAAGAATGGAGCGTACCGGCCTTATTTCCTATTTCGAAAAAGTGATGAGCGCCGAACACGTAAGGAAGTACAAGCCTTCCCTCGAGGTTTATGAATGGGCCATAGCCAAACTGAACGTGCAGCCAGGCGAGGTGCTGTTGGTTTCGGCACACGGCTGGGACCTGGCAGGTGCGGTTAATGCCGGCATGCAAACAGCCTATCTTAAACAACCGAAACAGATGTTGTACCCGCTTGCGCCCAAACCTGATTACATTTGTACCAGCATTACCGATCTGGCCGGTCAGCTAAAAGCCGTTCACAGCTAAATAACTACAATGATACTTTTATATTAGCCGGGCATTTGATCTTTGATCCTTAGGTCATAAAAATCTGTTCTCCGGTCTTTCATGTTTCTAACGCTGCCATAAGCCCGCAACTCGTCAAGAAGCGACAGGTCTACATCAGAGATCAGGATCATTTCAGTATCAGGGGTGGCTTCGCTTTTGATGCCGTTTGAAGGAAAGGCAAAATCGCAGGGCGTAAAGACCGCCGATTGCGAATACTGGATGTCGAGGTTTTCAACCTTGGGCAAATTGCCAACGTGCTGGTAATCTGATAACGAAAGGCTTTTAATGATCAGTTCATTTATTACGATGGCATTCTTATTCATACTTGCAAACTTTAATGGTTATTCGATCACCAACCTGATAGAGTCGGCCTTTACCCGCTGCTTTAACCATGAACTCAGCCTTATCCTTTCCCGTGCAGGCTGGCGTCGTGAAAACCGGGCGTAAAACAATGTAACGGTATCGAGCCTGGCTGTATCGATCTGCCTTACCACAACATTTGACAAAGAGTAGTAACGGATGGAAGGATATAGTGACCTCAATTCAGCTTTCAGGTCGGGATAAACGCCGGAGGTATTCTCAAGGGCAGGGGGGAGGGTGTCTTTTTTACCGGCCGATCCGGAATATACGTCTTCCAGGATACTGGCTTTTATCTGGGCCAGGTCGATCTCGTTTTTTGCGTCAAGCCCCTGCCTGACAATGAAATCGGCAAATCCCAGGTTGTATAAGTAACGCCTGTGCGAAAGGGAATCGATTATCTGGTCTGGCAGTTCCTGGCCGATAAGGAGCACCTCTATCTTAGGTTTACTATGATCGAACTTATAAACCCTGTTTACGACCTGGGTTTGCGCAAAGTTAAACTCATTCTGCAAGAACCGCCTGGCGTTTTCCTCGAAGATCGTACGTTGAACAATACGCCAGGTAAGGTATGTACTGGGCAAAATGGTAAGCACCAGCATTATCCATACAGACCGCACGACAAATTTTTTTCTGGCTTCGGTAGGAAATTCGATCTTGTTGAATTTCAGGTATCTTACAATGACAAGGGTAGCCAGGCAAATAAAAACGCTGTTGATAAAGAACAAATAGATGGCCCCCAAAAAATAAAACCACTGCCCTGAGGCAAGGCCGTAGCCTGCCGTGCACAGCGGCGGCATCAACGCCGTAGCAATGGCTACGCCGGGGATCACATTGCTTTTTTCCCTTCTGGTGCCGGCTACGATACCCGCCAGTCCGCCCAAAAAAGCGATAAAAACATCCCAAACCGATGGGGTGGTTCTGGCCAGTAATTCAGACTTGGCTTCGTGCAGAGGGGTAATGAGAAAATACAGGTACGAGGTAAAAATACTGATGGTAGCGGCAATAAGAATGTTTTTGATACCCCGTTTAAGCAGGTCGAAATCATACACACCTATTGCCAAACCAATTCCCATAATAGGACCCATTAACGGCGATATAAGCATGGCGCCGATAATAACGGCGGTAGAGTTCATATTTAACCCGATCGATGCGATCAGTATGGCAAAGATCAACGTCCATAGATTGGTACCCCTGAAACTGACATTCCTTCTTATCGACTCAACAATTTCGTTCTCTTCCGCCTTATCTTCATGTAAATTGAACAATTGACTAATAAACCTGCTTAATGCCGTTAGAACATCTTTCATACTAAGTCATTTAAACGTATCATATTGAGCCATTTTTCTAAATTATTACCCTTATAAATGTAAGGAGGTATCTTTAATATTGCGTTTCAAAATGTGAAATAATGATAAAGAAACCTGTCATTGCCGTTTTTCATCATCGGTTATCCCGCAATAGCTGCAGGATTTTTAGTACCTCTTCATAAAGCTACCGTTGCTGCGCGTGGGTCGTGTATAGGCGATAGTGGTAACTATTTTATGGTTTGGCGAAAAAATAACGGCTATGAATAGCGCAGAGAAGTTGCTTTTG
This sequence comes from Niastella populi, assembly GCF_002078015.1. Lineage (GTDB taxonomy): Bacteria > Bacteroidota > Bacteroidia > Chitinophagales > Chitinophagaceae > Niastella > Niastella populi. Next base: position 14,792 of record NZ_LWBP01000220.1, read on the forward strand.
CCGGGCCCCGTTTGCAAGGTAGCTCCATGGGTGTGTTACAAGAAAATACGGAACGGCCAGATTCCTTAAAACAAAAAAACAAATGTTCAAATATTACCAGGCCGCAGTATGCGGTATTTTTTACAGGCCTGTTTGTATAAATAATGGAGTCTCTTGTGCCAGATCTATTAGCAGATTCTAATTTGCTTCTAACAGCCCTTTAATATTTTGTATGGAACTTAGGTGAGATAAAATAAGCCGAAGTTCAGCATTGATGCTAATTTATTCGGACGTAACCATACAAATTCAGCGATCATGGACCAGGTGTTAAAGGTTTTTTTCAGGTATCAGGCTGAGTATTATTCCGCATATATCACAATTGTACATCAATTTGAAATAGACTTTGTTTTTATTGAATTCCTCGATGACGTGATCATAGATAGTTTCCACACTTCCTACCTGTCGTATGCCGGGAAAAACGGATTCAAAAAATTAGATGTGTACCACTCGGTTTCCCTTCGCCCAATACTGAGCAGCATAGTTCACATTATACAAAACGCACAACAGCACTGTGACAAAAATGCCGATGAAATGCCGGATGAGGAATATATCCGGCAAAATTAATACAGTGAATTCCGGTTAAAGGGGCCGCCGCTCCCATCTTCCTTCCCTTCTTTTTACACTTTTTACTGTTTTGCAGGGCACAGCTTTTGATGTCATGTTATTACATATTCATTTAAAGTGAAACCTTGGTTTTTATTAACTTATAAAAAAGCTATATGAAAGACAGAGTAAGAAGAAATTCGGCAACTGAGCAAAACATGAATATCGATAATGAGATCAGGGAAAAGATTACTCAGTATGCTTCTCTTGATAAAGTGGCTATAACGAATAGAATTAAACAGTTGGATGAAGAATGGGATATAGAAAGAGTACTTGAAGTTAATATGTCTTCAATTGCCCTTACCGGAGTTGCGCTGAGCGCTTTTCACCACAGGCGGTGGTTAGTTTTACCGGCAATAGTACTGGGCTTTTTTGCCCAGCATGCCATCCAGGGCTGGTGCCCGCCGCTGCCATTGTTTAGAAGGCTGGGTTACAGGACCAGAGCCGAAATCGATAAAGAGAAATATGCGCTCAAAGTGTTGAGAGGCGATTTCAATGAAGTAGGTGGAGCTGGTGAGAAAAATAGTGAAGCAGTTTTTGCTGCGGTAACCCGCAACTAAAAGATCAATAATTCAGCTGGCATGGAAACAGGTTGCCTCGTAAAGTATAATGGCATCTGCCTGTAAAACATATGGGCGAAGGGGGAAAAGCTTACTTGATTGGCACGCATTAAACGAAAAAGCCTCGCAAATCTTTCGACTTGCGAGGCTTTTTTGTGCCCCAGGTAAGAGAATTTCATTGGAAGTAAAATTCACAAGGACTTGAAATTTGGAAAATTCATTAAATTTAATAATCCCGGCGCCAGGAGATCGTTAGTTCGACATCTCCGTTCCTGTAGTATTATCAGAAATAGTGATAGAAGGCGGGCAAACGACAGATTGGTTTTAGAACAGTAGAATGGCGAGAGGGCGATTTTTCCGGTTTGTGCCAGGTTATTTTTAAAATGAACACGATATGAAAATAAGAACCGGAACACCGTTGGATGAAGCGCAAGCCACCGCGGTGTTAACTTTGGCATTCAGTAATGATCCAATGGCACGTTGGTCACTGCCAGACGCTGCGAAATTCCTGGCTGCCTTTCCATTGCTGACGAAAGCATTTGGCGGGAGTTCATTCGAAGGCGGGACGTCTTTTATTGCCGAGGGGTTTGCAGGTGCTGCTTTATGGTTACCTCCGGGTGTTGGACCCGATGATGAGTCTCTTGTGCGAATATTGGTCGAAAATGCCAGCGACGACATCAAAGACGATATGCCGAAAATATTTGAGCAAATGGAAGAATTCCACCCTGCCGAACCGCATTGGTATCTGCCGATGATTGGCGTAGACCCGGCTCGTCAAGGCGATGGGGTAGGTTCCGCATTAATGGCCGAAGCGCTGAAGGTTATCGACCGCAACGGAGCAATTGCTTATCTTGAATCCTCAAATCCCAGAAATATTTCTCTCTATAAGCGTCACGGTTTCGAGGTAATTGGTGAAATTCAATCCGGTAGTTCACCTACTGTACGACCCATGCTGCGAAAAGCAAGATAGATTCGGTAAATAGACGATGCAATTAGTGAAAATTTTCGTTGACAGTTGAGAAGCATGTTCAAAATATATTTAAGAAAGTTGAAGTGGGGAGTAATCTGCAAATCTAATAACTGTTTGACCAAATTTTGCATCCCCGACATTTTCAGGCTTGTAAGAGGTTTTTAAAATTGCGTCAAAAAATGAGCCCTCCCGTATGCCTACTCCAACTTCTATTTTCCTGCCTTCCGTAGCCGCAATTGCCGATCCCCAACAATTATATCTATCTTCCGGAGCGCCCCGGGGGCCAGGAGCCGTACTTGATTGGAACCTTAAAAATACATCTGTGGTAAGTTGGCTGCTGGAGTTTCTAATAGATTCTGTATAAACAATGATTTATACATGTTTCAAGGCTCTGCAAAGCTGGGCCTAATTCATGAACTTAAGCCCGGGTTGGGGGATCACAGTAACTCCTGCCTATAAACGAGCTTCTAATTAGGAATTGAAAATTGATGTTTTATGTAAAGTGTGTATTTTTGTTAGAAGTGGTGGTTTTCACATATTTTAAATAATAAAACGAACAGTGTACATACAGGAAATATCAATTGATATAAAGTCTAAAGTTAGCAAGGACGAGCTTATTGGCGAGTTTCATACGCTTATGTCATTTTATCGTGGTAGCGGTCAAACACAAGGTAAAATAGAATCTCAATATATAACTGGTAACAAAATTGTTTGTCTTCCTTACACGCTTGAAAAAAACTCACTTGCCAGGAAATACAATAACTTTTATGTAAATAAACAGACTAAAAAGGTAGAAGATATCTGTAAGTCGTCATTGTTATTTAGAACAGTAGGCAGATCCTATAATAGCTACAAATCACCTTGCACATGTAAAAAGTCTGCTTTTTTTATTCTTATTACAAACTATATTTCGATTGACTCACCTTTGACCTGTGGAACTTGTAACAGAACTGTTCCTCTATACCGACTACCTGTTTACCACGATTATGGATATATGCCTATTTTAAGTTGGGAAACTAACTACATTTCCTGCGACAGTTTGCAAATGAACTGTAAAGTAGGGGAACGATGGGCTTTGAATCAAATGCAGGAAATAAAATCACAGCTTTCTGGACAAGGACTTGAAATTTGCAAAACGATCGAAAAACTAACCTCGATTCCCACTTATTACTACCTACACAATTATAGGAAATTAAAAGGAGACCAATTAGTAGTACCTTGTCCCGGTTGCAATAAAAAATGGAGTTTAAAAGAACAATTGCACAATTTATATGACTTCAAATGTGACAGATGCAAAATAGTTTCAACTATTTCACCCAATACGTAAAGAAGAACCGCGAACAAATAAATTAAAACAACAATCGAACGGTAATAATAATAGATTGATCCTGCTTTATGTGATGTGATAGAATAAGTGATTGACCCCTAAATTATACGATTAGAGCTTGGTTCGATATACCATTCCAGTATATAAATAAAAACGCCTCGTAAATATTGATTTACAAGGCGTTTAGTTTTGGTGCCCCACTTAAGAGAATTATCGAACCAGGAGATAGAAGAAGTGGAGTTAATTTATAAGCTTATGATTCTTATTGATAATTAATTACATTTGATGTTAGCTGCAAATACATGGGAGCTTTATAACATGGATAGATAAATTTGAATGAGAAAACTGATAATCATACTTGGACTTATTGGACTGACAGTTTTGGGTTTATTTTATGCCAAACTAAAATTCTACGATTCAAAATACCGACTTGACAGTGCAAAATCTGAAGTAAAGCCAACTACCTGTAATGAGATAATAAAAAATGGCGACATTATTTTTCAGACCTCGCTGTCTGGACAAAGTAAAGCCATTCAACTTGCGACAAAGTCAAAATATTCTCATTGTGGACTTATCTTCAAAGATGGTAATGACTTTTACGTTTTTGAGGCGGTTCAACCAGTAAAGTGGACACCACTTAACAGATGGATTGCACGGGGGCAAGACGGAAGGTATGTAATCAAGAGGCTTAAAAACGCAGACCAGGTTTTAACTTTTGCGACACTTTTAAAGATGAAGCAGGTTGGTAATAAATTTAACGGTAAAAACTACGACTTGACTTTTGAATGGTCCGATGAGAAAATTTATTGTTCTGAGCTTATTTGGAAAATCTATCAACGGGCGACAGGGATTGAAATAGGCAAACTTCAAAAACTCAGCGACTTTGACTTGACAAATGAAGCGGTTAAGAAAAAAATGAAAGAGCGTTATGGCGACAAAATACCTCTTGACGAGATTGTGATTTCACCAGAAGCAATTTTTGATAGCGAACTTTTAATAACTGTAAAGTCAAACTAATGATAACGAAAAAAACTGCTTCAGCTTTTTACCCGAGCTATTATTGTTCAAATGAATTTCTAATCTTAAACTGAAAGTGGTTCGATATTCCATTTCAGAATATAAATAAAACGCCTCGTAAATATTTTTACAAGGCGTTTCAGTTTTGTGCCCCGGATTAGAGAATTATCGAACCAGGAGATGGAAGATTTAATGCTTATTTTTAAGCTTAAACCATTAATAGTCAAAACGGAATGAATGTAATAATTTCAGATGCTACCAGGGCATACTCAAATTCTTAAATATCACATGGATTAAACAAGGAGAAAACATCTTCGGTTATTTGATCAAATTTTAGTAATCTCGGTGCCAGGAGATCGTTAGGCTAACATCTCCACTCTTGTAGTATTCCATAGGTTTTGATTAGTCGCCATGTTGTAACTGATGTGGCGAAGCTGTATGCCAAATACGCATCGTCATCCCAAAAGCTAAAAACCAGGAATATGGATACAGTTGTATTAAAACCACTTTTTCACAGGAACAGGAAATGTTTAGGGTTATATTTTGATAAAAATCAGGCATTGAATGTATTGGTAAAAAGGATTACCGGTATAAAGTGAGCCAGACAAACAAATGCTGGTATGTTCCTCTGACACGTGAGTCAATCGAAAATAAACGGAGAATATAATTCAATTAAACTTTACAAATCCGAGAGAGCAAATGAATTGTATAGACACGAAAGGCAAACAAGAAATAACGAATTACAAATCAACTATCAGGAATTTGATCAAATCTTGAGAACTTTAATTTTCATTATAAATCTAAATATGGATGGAATACAAACTATCTAGAGGTTGTAAAGAATGTGAAAATGTTGACTTATTTGGTTTAACTAAAATTGAAGCAGCATTTGAGCTATATGACTCAAGCCAAATTTGGAAAACTCCTTGCTCAAAATGTGGCTCAGTTAATTGTAAATTTCTTGGGCATGATCATCCTAAGTTGGATCAGGAACTGCTAGATATATGGGGGAATTCACCTGAATTATTTCTTATGCCACAAGACGAAGAATTATTTCTGGCCGAAATAGATTACCTACCAATGACGTTAAAGGCAATTGACGAATCGAAATATTTAAAAAGAAAGATCGAAGTAATAGTTGAATCAGTATGTGTTTTACTTTATGACAATTCTGCTTCTCCCGAAGAATATACTGATAATGAAAATAAAGAACGTGAAAAAGCCGCAACGTTAGTTCGTACAGAATTAATAAAAAGAAAAGACAAAATAATTGAAGCAAGAGAGGCTGTGATGGATTATATCAAAGAGATAGTATTCCCTCAAATTGGAATAGAAATTAAGGGCAACGCCTAATTCACGAATTGTCATATGAAGAGTTTTGGGACAAACATCGATATTGGGGAATCGAGCAACAGAACTTTCTTGAAATTCGATTTTATCCGGAAACAAATGTTCTGGTCCAATTAAAGAAAATACTATCGAGAGAGGAGGAATACTTCGTCTTACCGATTGAGAGTAACAGAAATATTTATAGGGGTAAGATTGACATCATTGACCAATTATTTAATGACCACGCAAGGGCTCATTTTACAGTGGTTGACACCAAGTTTAACTGGATTTTGATAAAGAACGAGTTTAATAAACTAATTGGCGTGGGCGACCAGATGAAAAGGAAAAATCAAAAGAAGATTCGTATGGCTTTTGACAGCGAGAGGATAATGTATTCAACAACAGATTAAACGCAAGATGAAAAACGCAAGAGATAAGGTGTAAATAAAAAAAATGACTACAACAAGGGTTTTGCATCAGGCGAGCTGAAGTGCAAAATTCAACAGCAGTACTTCGATTGAACATAAGAATAAAACTCGACTTTTGTGCTTCGATTTCCCGCCCGCACGCAAAGCCCCAAAACGTTATGTGCTATTCGTTTTCTTCCATGGAAGAACAAAATTTAGAAACAGAATATAAGGGTGGCGTTTATGCGCGGCGTGTCTTGCGAGGCATGTGGCTAAACGATCAGGCAGCATGGCGACCAGTTCAGTTCTTCGCAATAAACTACGACTATTGGTATGAGATCACAAAAGCTGATGGCGACTTAGAAGAAGGTGAGCAGCCTAAACTCAATGAAAACGGTGAACAGTATGTGATCGCCTGGACGGACTGCGGCTACTTCGACTCATATACGCAGTTAAGGTTTGGCGGCTTGACGGTGAAATCAGCAATAGAATCAGCTGAGGAAGTAGTTGGTCAAAAGATTTGATGGGACAACGCAGTGGACTTACTTTAGAGCGTAACAGCACATAACAAGGGCGTTTGAATAGCATGGCTGGGAATTGTGTTACAAATTTATTATTAGCTATTGTTTCAGCATACATTACGCTCAGATACAGGCGGCAGGAATCGAACCATTCAAACTATTACTGTACAATGGCTTAGATATTAGTTTATAAAAAATGAAGTTAGCCAGAAATGAAAAAGGCTTTAAGTTCAACGACTTAAAGCCTTTTCTTTTTTGGTGCCCAGAACAGGAATCGAACCTGCACTCCCTTGCGAGAACCAGATTTTGAGTCTGACGCGTCTACCAGTTCCGCCATCTGGGCATTTATGTCAAATTCCGAAATTCTTAACCTACCTTACTTAAAATCAGTGATTTGTAATCCGTAAGATTGGTCTTTCAAAACGGGAGGCAATATTACAACTTTGAAATTTTCTGTCCAAAATACCGGCAGCTTTTTTTAAAATATTGTTGTTCTTTTACTTACAACAGCTCTTTTTCGGAAATAATACCTTCCTGATGATGGTCCACACCTTTTGCCACATGGGTATCCTTTTTAGTTTTAGTTGATCTTCTGGCGTACAAAGATACGTTCGCGAAGGCCACCAGAAACAAATTTGCCACCCGGCAAAGCGCATTTCCTTCCACCTGGTTTCCTTACAGTGTATGTGCTGGAACCGAATTTGCATATCCTGTTCAACATTAAATACCTTGAATATGCAAAAAATATCATCGACCATTATGCTTTTAAGTGTGACCCTCTTCGTGTTGGCATGTAACGATCAGCAAAAAAACGAGCCTCAGATGTCTACCGCTACCATAAAGGGCCTCAAACCTGATACGGCTGTAAGCGGTATGGCAACATTTACAAAGGATGGAAATAAAGTGAAGATGAACCTTCAGTTAACTATTCCCTCCAAGGCCAATGAATCGGTTGCCGTACATATCCATGAGAACGGTAATTGTGGCGATACCGGTATGGCAGCCGGAGGTCATTGGAACCCTACCAACGCGCTTCATGGTCAATGGGGAAGCAGTAATTTTCACCTCGGCGATATAGGCAATGTGAGCCTCGACGCCAGCGGCAACGGCAGTATGGAGCTGGAAAGCGATAAGTGGTCATTGGGAGAAAAGTCGGATATGGATATCCTCAATAAAACGATTATCGTTCACAGCGGAACCGATGACTATTCCAGCCAGCCCAGCGGTAATGCAGGCGGAAGAATCGGTTGCGGCATTATCGTTTCAACACAAACCGGTAACTGAGGTAAAAGCGCATGATGTTGCAATGCTCAGCCCATAAGGCTTAACCATTTCCTGATTTCCTGCTTGTTCCTGTTGAGCCTTTTTTGTAACCTTTCGAGGAGCTCCTCTTCTTTACCTATTTCGTAAATAAGGTCATCTTCGGTTAACTCAGGATATTTTTTCCTTAACCGGTCTTTGAGGGGTTCCCAGTTTTCAATTTTTTTATCTTTCATACCTTTCGATTTAATAGTAAATATAATTACATAGTGGCCGGGGGTTACATAATGCCCCCGGTTACACCAGTCTGTTACACTTCATCATCGAACTTCCTGAAAATGCTTTTAACGCTGCTTCTGACCTGGCTGCGGGTCATCAGGCTTTTGTTCATTTCCTGGGTTGTCCAACCCTGCCAGATCTTTTTATCTGTTTTTGCATCCATCATACTAATGGTTACAGTGGCTTCTTTGTACGGCACATTGTAAGATTCATAACCCAAAAAATTCGATGGATAATAAATGGTACCCCAGCGCCTCAGCCACGGGTTAAAGTAATAGCGGATAAATGGCCGCGTATATACCGGATCGTCGCGCCGGGTTTCACCCTTTTCAACCAGGATATCATAACTTATAAGCACATCGGGCTCATTGGTGACCAGCACCCAGCCTTCTTTTCTCAATTGTTCGTTCACGGCATTTTGAATGCTCAGTTTGGCAAAAGCGGCGGGGTTTGAAGCGTCTTCATTTTTTGAATCTTTGGTTTCAACCCATGCATATCTTCTATAGTTCTCAAGGTTCGCTCCCGGCGCCTTTTCTGCATACGCCATCGGCGAACAGGATGAAACGATCATTATCAGCACAGCGGCGCTCAATACACATATCATTTGTTTCATAAAACCTCCCTTTATAATAAACATTCAAAAATTGTGCACACCGGATTAATTATTACAGAATGGTGGTGTCGAAAATGATCAACATGATGCTGAAATATTTACCCCGTGTATCTAAAATTCCCCGTGAAAATTTTATCATTGTTTTGACTCCAATATTCCGCTCTTACCTGATGGCCGTGTATAATGTACGGGAAAGCACCGGCGGCATTGTTTTTTTATTATTTACTGTACAAGGCTGATCGATGTTGAAAATTGTGATCCGGATCGTGATGCAGGTATTTTTTTTATATGTTAAATAAAATAAAGGAGGTAGTATGAAAAAGTCATTATTCTCAATGCGGATGATGGGGTTGGCCATTGGCGGATTATTGTTGACGGGTGTTTTATTTTCAGCCTGTGATAAAGATGACGACGATCCGGTGGAGATCAAAGCATCTGGATTATTAGCCGCTAACCTGGCGCCCGATCTGGCTGCCGGAATGTTCCTTTCCGGTAATAATCTCACGCCAGGCCCATTGTATTATACTAATTATACCGGTGGCTACCTTGCCATTTATTCGGGAAACAGAACGCTTTCGACATTCGATTATAGCAATACGGCAAATCCTGTGGCTTCCGGTAACTTCGATTTTAAAGATGGGCAGTATTATTCCGCATTTGTCTTAGGCGCCAACGATAATTACAGGAACGTGATCGTGCAAGACAACTTCGATAGCTTGCCGGGCGCATCAGGAAAGGCGTATATCCGTTATGTAAATGCCATACCCGATTCTTCCACCGCCATGATATCTATTGCCGATAACGGCGAATCAATGAACAGCAATGCTGGTTTTGCTGCGGTATCGGATTTTTCGGAGGTAAATGCCGGCGATGTCACAATCAGCGTAAAGAACGGCGGCAACATCGATACCGATAGAACCATCAACCTCGATGAAAGAGGCGCATATACCGTTTTGTTATTAGGCATGCCCGGTTCAACCAATGCAGATAGCGTGCAGATAAGATATATCTATCACGGCATGCTCGACGAACAAACAGATAAAATCGAAACGGCGCAGTATAAGATCAGCAGTTGACGCGAAACCGATGTCGCTGTAGTAGATAAAACGTTACGCAAAAGCCATAAATATAATATCATATATATAAGATATTATTTTATGGCTTTTTTGTATGGGTGATCATGACCATGCGATCGATTTAAAAATTCCGGTTGCGGGACTGATAAACCCGTTGGCTCATTGTATCTGTCAGAACTTACTATTATTTTTACCGGTTGTTGTAATCGTTATTGAGCATTTGATCATTTCTATAACACTTAATTTTAATCCTATTCCCTATGCGTATTGTCTTTGGTTGGAACTCCCTGAAGGTTCGCAGTTTTACGTTGGATGAACTTGGTATCATGAAAAACCTGGAGCCCGGTACCGAACTTGAAGTGCGTCAGGCATATTTTCACCTGTTCTGGATCCCATTCTTTGGTCTCGGTAAACGATGGATCGTTCGTAAAGGCGACAAAATGTATGAAATGCCTGCCGAAATTAAAGCGCTTGCCCGTAATTCGCTCACCAATGTAAAAACACCCTGGTATACGTTTACCGGTCCCATACTGATTGTGGCCGGACTGATCATTTTCTCTATCGCTACTAAAGTAGAGCGCATGCAGGATCACAAAAGGAGCGTGGCCAGGTTTAACGAGGAGGCAAAAGCGCTGGATGAAAAGCTGCACCATCTCACCACCAATGATTTCATTACCGTGGAGAAAATGGATGGTATCAATAGCTATGAGTTATATTTAAAAGTTGAAGATATTAATGGCGATGACATTGCAGTTACACCGGTAATATGCACGAGCGACAAGCCTATGATAGTGGAAAATGAGTATACGAAGCATGCAGGCACACTACCGTCAGTTAAAATGTCATATAAAAATCTGTTAAGCGCTTTCCCAAAAGAATATGATTCTTCCCGGGGGGCTGCTGCAATGCGGCAGGGGACCAGCCTGTTAAACGACGGAGAAAACTACGTCGTTAAAGATGTCGTTCGCCACTTCAAACCGATTGTAAAGGTTAACTTCGCAAACTTTTATACCGGTACCATCAACATTCGTTGTTATAATGAAGGATGGCCTGCAACGATTACAGAAATGAAGAACCTGGTTGGTAACATCGACTGGTCGCAAATGATAAACACAGATATGCCCGGGCGGCAAAGCAACTATAGTTCGCAGTACACGCTTGATGGTACAAACTATAAGCGTGGCGAACCCTACAAGTTTGTTATGACTTTAAAAGATACTACCGGGCATTCCTATAAATATGAATTTGAAAATAAGGGTAGTAACAATGTAGTCATCAGGGAACTGTAGTTCCGGAAAACAATAAGTTATTATGAGAACAGGGTATCTCCGGCCGGGGATACCCTGTTTTTTGGCGCCCTCAAAAAAATATTTGCGCAGCTAAATGGCTGCGCGTATATTTGCAGTCAAATAGCTGCACAATGGAACTAAGAAGAGATGTTTTCCAGGCAATTGCCGATCCCACCCGCAGGGCCATCATTACGCTGGTAGCCGTACAGGCCATGACGCCTACCGCCATTGCCGAAAATTTCGATTCATCGCGTCAGACGATCTCAAAACATATTCAGATCCTTACCGAATGCGAACTGCTTAAGCAGGAGCAGAATGGCCGGGAAATTTACTATCACTTCAATCCTGAAAAGATGAAAGCAATAGCTGATTTTATTGAACCCTTTCGGGAAATGTGGGACAACCGGTTCAACAAACTTGAAGCCATCATGAAAAAGTATAAACCCAAAAAATAACGCACTATGGAACGTAAAACAAAGGTCCATGCCGAAAACGGCAAACATGATCTAACGATTACGCGGGAGTTCGATCTGCCTGTTGACCTGCTTTTCAGGGCGCATACCGACCCTGAAATATTCGAAGAGTGGATGTCGCACGAATATGGTAAAACGAAGGTCATTAAACTGGAGACCAGAAAGCACGGCGGCTACCTGTTTCAGACAACCGACGCCAACGGCAATGTCGTGTTCCAGGCCAATGGGGTTATCCATGAGTTCATTCCCGGTAAAAAGATCATCCGTACGTTCGAAATGGCCAATTCGCCGTTTGAGGTGCAGCTGGAGTACCTCGAGTTCGAGCCTGTGTCAGAAGAGACCAGCAAACTCAGAATGCATGTGATCTACAGAACAGGGGAGCTGCGCGACGAACACCTGAAGATGCCTTTTGAATGGGGCCTCAATATGGCGCACGACCGGTTACAGCATATCGTAAGTAAACTAAAATAACATCCTATGTCAAAGAGAAATAAGATCATTTACTGGATCGCCACTGTCTGGCTTGCACTGGGAATGCTGTCGACGGGTTATGTACAGGTTTTTCAAACCGATAAGGAAATGCAGTTTGTGACCAACCTGGGTTACCCTGCCTATTTTATCGTTATGCTGGGCGTTTGTAAAATCCTGGGGGTGATCGCCATACTAATTCCTAAATTTCCATTGCAAAAGGAATGGGCGTATGCGGGCTTTTTCTTTATGATGACGGGCGCGGCTATTTCTCATATGGCAGCGGGCACAACCAATGAAATGTTTCCATCGCTGCTGTTGCTTGCACTTACACTGGTGTCGTGGTACTTCCGACCTGCAGATAGAAAAATCATTGCTGTAAATCATTAAATGAATAACCATGAATCCCAAAGTTGATTTTTATTTCGACAAGAATGAAGCCTGGCAGAAAGAGATCGAAAAAATGAGATCGATCGCGCTCGACTGCGGGCTTACAGAGGAGCTGAAATGGGGGTGTCCCTGTTATCAATACAATGCAACCAACGTCGTATTGATCCATGTGTTCAGGGAATATTGTGCCTTCCTGTTCTTCAAAGGCGCCCTGTTGAACGACCCCAACGGCATTCTGGTTCAGCAAACTGAAAATGTACAGGCGGCCCGCCAGTTACGTTTTACTAACCTGAAGGAGATCGTTAAACTGGAAGCTGTAATCAAAGCCTATATCTACGAAGCTATTGAAGTGGAAAAGGCGGGGCTGACCGTGAAATTAAAAAAGACCTCCGAATTCAATATGCCTGAAGAATTTCAGCAGCGATTGAATAAGAACAAGGCCCTGAGAACGGCGTTTGAATCGTTGACGCCGGGCCGGCAAAGAGCTTACCTGCTGCATTTTTCTTCAGCCAAACAGGCCAAAACCCGGGAGTCGCGGATAGAGAAATACATACCGCAAATACTGGAAGGAAAGGGAATCGATGATTAATGAGATCATATAAGGCGTGGCCTGCCTTACCACCCGGCAAGGCAGGCTACACCCGGAAAACGGTCGCTTCTTATGCCTTTGCACTTGCGTACTTAATGCGCCTGTTTATCGGTTACCAGTTTCCGGAAATCTATTTCATGATCGTATTTCAGCTGGTTGAGCTTGTTTACGAGTCTTCTATTGCCTGTCGTTCTGTGGGTTGAAGGACCCACTCTCTTCGGTATACGACACCGGCGTTTCCTGTACGTCTTCTCTGTAAATGGCATCGTCTAAAAATTCACTGCCTTCGCTTGTGTCGTGTAAATTCCTGTGATGCACATACGTATGATCGTTTGCCTGAGCGCTTTTTAATTTAAACGGATGTATGAAGATCAGATTCATAGTGCTTTCTTTTTCGGGTGAAGAAAACCAATAGGCAATAGACAATTTGCAATTGGCAAGGCTGCCGATAGCCGGAATTTCCCATTAATCGCGAATCTTCTTTTTGTTTATTGCCTATTGTCAATTGCTTATTGATGTAGTGCCTGTTTGCTCAACCATTTCTCATAGTTAATGGCTCCCAGTCTGGCCTTGTTATTATCGGCCGGCACAAGGGCTGCATTGGGAATGGTTCCGCCATAATAATTGTTATTGCTGTTGGCAACCACCTTGCGCTTGTCGTTGGTGTCGTGCAAATAGCGGGCAACGATCTGCGGCATGGTAAACCGTTCGGGGCCTGCAATTTCAATGATGTTGTTGGCGGGTGTGCCCACGGCCGCTTCTGTTACAAACGCAGCTACGTCGTCGGATGAAATTGGCTGGAACTGAACGTCGGAAATATGCACTTCATTGTCTTTCGTAGCCTGGTTGGCAATGCCGGCCAGAAATTCGAGGAACTGGGTGCTGCGAAGGATGGTATAGGGTACACCTGAACGTTTGATAAGGTCTTCCTGGGCTATTTTGGCGCGCATGTAACCTACGTTCTGCATCTGGTCAACACCTACGATAGAAAGCGCAATGTGGTGTTTTACGCCGGCATTGATGGCTGCCGCCAGTAAGTTACGGCCCGATGTGGTAAAGAATTCCAGTACCGCATTGTCTTCGAAAGAGGGCGAGTTGGAAAGATCGATCACTACATCGGTGCCCTGCGTAGCTTCGGCCAAACCTTCGCGCGTAATGGTATTGATGCCGGTTTGCGGCGAGGCGGCAATCACTTCATGTTTGAGTTGACGAAGATTGGCAACTACTTTTGATCCGATGAGGCCGGTACCTCCGATGACTACAATTTTCATAATTTGATTTTTGTGTGTTTCATTCAGAAACGCTAATGAAATGCCAAAAGATCAAATTGCTGAAGTTCAATAAGATGGGAAAAAGCGCGGATAATTTTTTCACTGTATTTCGTGAAAACACTAAATGGTTCACTAAATGGAGGGAAGGATGAAAGTTGAAAGTTGTAAGTAATAGGTTGTAAGCGGAAAGCCTAAAGCAGAAGGCGAAGGCAAAAGCGGAAGGCGAAAAGCGGAGGGCAGAAAGCCGAATTTCAAGCTGCCTGCAATTATTCGCGAAGAACGCATTTCGGAGGCAGGCGTTCAGCGTTGTGCGTTCAGCCTTGAGCATTCAGAAATAGTCAGCTTTGGTAATGCCCAGCTTCTTCATCTTCGAGTGTAAGGTATTCCCCGGCACATTGAGGATCTCCGCCGCGCCGCCGGGTCCGCTGATCTTACCGGTACATCTCTTCAAAACGTCAATAATATAACTTCGCTCCATTTCTTCAAGTGTACGGTTCGAAAGAAATGCCTGCTCCTGTTTTTCGGTGCCGCTGTTCTTCGGTATATACACTTCATCGAGGTTGCCATCCGTAGTAAGCAATATGGTTCGTTCAATCAGATGCTCCAGCTCCCGAACATTACCCGGCCAGGTATAACTTTTCAGTTGCTGTATTACGGTTGGTTTTATCTTCCTGATTCTTCTGCCCGTATTGCGGCTGTATTTCTCAACGAAATAATGCATGAGCGGCTCTATGTCCTCGGGCCGGTCGCGCAGGGGCGGCAGCGTTATAGGAAATACATTCAGCCGGTAATACAGGTCGGCTCGGAACCGCCCTGCTTTTACTTCTTCTTCCAGGTTGCGGTTGGTGGCGGCGATCAGGCGCACATCGATCTTAATGGTTTGTTTGCCGCCCAGCCGTTCCAGTTCGCGCTCCTGTATAACACGTAACAGCTTTGATTGCGTTTCCAGCGGCATTTCGCCAATTTCATCGAGGAACAGGGTGCTGTTATTGGCCAGCTCAAATTTTCCTATGCGCCGGTCGATTGCGCCGGTAAAAGCGCCGCGTTCATGACCGAACAATTCGCTTTCTATCAGGTTGGCTGGTAATGCGGCGCAATTCACCTTTACCATCAGTTTGTTTTTCCGCGGCGATGCATTATGAATGGCGCGGGCGATCAGCTCTTTGCCGGTACCGGTTTCGCCCAACGCCAAAACCGTCGCATTGGAATCGGCCACCAGCGACATCAGCCGGTAAACCTGTTGCATTTTTTCACCGCTGCCTACGATTTCTGCAAAATTATAAATGGTGCTTATCTGTTCCCGCAGGTAATCGTTCTCCTGTTCGAGCTGCTTTTTATATGCCAGCAACTTTTCATTGGCCTGTATATTGGCAATGGCAATCGAGATCTGTGCGCAAATACCTCTTACCATCAGCCGGCTCAGCCTGTCGGCCAGCAGCCAGATGGTGCCTATGTTCTTGTCGCTGACCCGCAGGGGCAGGGCGTACATATTCTTCAGCCCCGTAGTACTCCACAGTCTGGCGTAAGCATTTCCGCTCTTCAGCTCTTCTTCTACGTTAAATATCAGTCCGTCAATACTGGCCAGCACCCGCGAGGTATAAGGTTCCTCAACCGTAATACGGCTGGCCGCCATTTCATCGATGTTTTTATTTGTTTTTTCGAACAGGGTGCGGTCGAACATATAGGCGGGCATGTGAATGCCATCCTCTTCAATGACCCTGATCATGGCCAGCTTGGTATGCAGTAATTTATCGAGCACCCTGAAAATAGCGGTCTGCAGCTCGTCCTTGGTTTTTACATGGGCGATATCAACGCTGAAGTCCAGGAGGAACGATTGTTCCTGCTCTTTTGCCTGAATGGCTTCATTTTTTATGATATTGGTGACCGCGCTTGACAACTGCGGGGCAATGCGGCTCATGATACTCCTGAACTCGTTGGTAAAACTGCCGGTTCGGGTAGAATAGAGATGCATAAAGCCGATCGGTTGTTCGGCATGCTGGAGTTTTGTCATCAGCATCTCCCTGATGCCGCCTTCATAATTCACCCGCAGGTAGGGTGGACTTTCCGGCAGGTCCATTATTTCTTCCAGAATAAAAGATACCGGTCCCTGTGCCGCCAGCGCCCTTTGTATAAAGGGCACGTTGATGGGAAAACGGCTTTTGAACAGTTGCTGATAGCCGGGATGCAATTTTATGGGCGAAGTTTCAATGTCGTACAGGAAAGCGCCGTAGGTTCCTGTTTTGTAATCAAAAATGGTAACGATGGCGTGGGTGATGTTGAAAAGGCCCTTTAAACGCTTCGAGAATAACGTAATAAGGTCGCTTTTGTCGCGAACCCGGGTAAGATCGCTTCCCAGGTCGAGTAAGATCTTTCTTTCCTGCTCGAGACTACCGACCGTAGTAACAGGCGCTTCTGGTTCAGGAAGATGGGCCTTTTTCATCTGATTATATTTATTTGTTTTGGCCAGGTGTCCGCCCGGATGACGGGGAATTTACGATGGCAAAATTTTCGTTGTTAAATGTATCAATATGAAAATTTTGCCATGGACGTTTCAGTAGTACAAAAATAAAGTTAAGCGGCGGAACCCCGGTAAGGGCATCCCTATCTTTTTTGACGATTCTTTTTTATAGATTAGCGCCGTAAAACTAATATTTTAATGAAAAACCTATTTGGCTTCCTGGCCATCGTGACCGGCCTGGCTTGCGCGTCACCCGTATGGGCGCAGGATACCAGCCGCGCACAACGTAATTCCAATATAACCGATTCCTCCCGGAAGCAGCCCGATACGATTCGCAGGGGCAGGGGACTGCTTAGAGAACTATTCGCCGATTCGGGCAAATTAACCGCCAGCGATTTCCAGTTACAGATTGAAAAAACATACCTGATATTGAATAAGGTCGGCAGCAGGAGCGAACTGGGCCTGCCCATAAAACTGATAAAACAAAAACTTACCGATACCGATTCCATGCTGGCGGTATTGAAAGATAATGTGCTCAACAACAGCGCGGCCCTCAACCTGCGCAACCTGCAGGTGTTCAAAACCCTGCTGCTGAACATTCAGGCAGAGAGTAACGAAGACCGTCAGGTGCTTGACAGCGCAGAGAACAGGCTCATCGATCTGCGCAACAGCATGAAGGTACTGGTTGGCGATACCATTATGCGGCAGATCTGGCGCGACTCGCTTTTGCGCCAGCAATTCTCACCCCAGTTGAAAGGTATGCGCGAATCGTTTCGCGGTGCTACAAAGAAATTAAAGGAAAGCCTCGCGAAGATCAATCATTTTCAAACCCAGGTATCGTCGAATATCATCATTACTTCGCAATTGCTCGATAGGGTGAATGCCCTGTTAAGCACTTCGGCCGCCCGCATCTTCGGCAAGGAACATAATTACCTGTGGGAAAGAGATACAACCAGCCTTTCGGCCCGCGCCCGCAGTTCGATGAAGAAAGCATATGCCGGCGAGAAAAAAGCGCTGCATTACTATTTTAAAGACAGTAATCACAAACGGCTGTTCCTGCTGCTGATTGGCGTGGTATTTTTAGTATGGCTGTTACGCAACATCAGGACGGTGCGCCGGTTGAATGCGATGGACAGCATCAGCCATTTTTCTTTTGAATACCTGCCGAATAATTATATCGTTGCGGCCTTTATTATGATGTTTGCCATAGCGCCCCTGTTCGATCTGCATGCGCCTTCGGCCTATATTGAATCTATGCAGTTACTGATGCTGGTAATTCTCACAGTCATTTGCTGGAGGAAATGGCCGCGCAGGTTGTTCGTTTACTGGATCGCCATGGTGGTGCTGTACATCTGTTTTTCGTTTACCCATCATATGGCAGACCCCGGTTTCTGGCAACGGAACTTTTTGATTTTGCTGAATATTTTGTCGGTGGCATTCGGTATGCTGTTCCTTTCCCAAATGCAGCAAAAGCTGCCGCTCCGCAACTTCCTGCGCTCCGTTATCATATTGCATAACATAATGAACATTGTGGGCGTGTTGTGCAACATCTTAGGCCGGGTTTCACTGGCGCAGATCCTCGGCAGTTCGGCCATTTTCGGATTTACACAGGCCATCGGCCTCGCCGTATTCAGTAAAATATGTATGGAAGCCATCCTGCTGCAGATCGTTGCAAGCCGTTTGCGCCGCAATGTTCATTCTCCAATGAATTTTGAACCGGTGCTTGCCGGTTTCCGCCGGCCTGTACTGTTCCTTGTTGTTATTTTATGGTTGATCGTTTTTGCCACCAACCTGAATATTTATACTTCGGCATTGGGTGTGCTGGGCGATCTGCTGACGCACCAGCGCAGTATTGGCAATGCCACCTTTACCATTGGCGGTGTGCTGTTATTCTTCTTCATTATCTGGATCGCGCACCTGTTGCAGAAGTATGTTGGTTATTTCTTTGGCGACACCGGTAACGACGATGAAACACACAACAAAGGGCAGCGTTCGCGCCTGCTTATCGCACGGCTTATTTTGTTATGCGTTGGTTACCTGCTGGCGGTAGCCGCTTCGGGTGTACCGGTCGATAAGATCACCATCGTGCTCGGCGCCCTCGGTGTTGGTATCGGTTTGGGTTTGCAGAATATCGTAAACAACTTCGTGTCGGGTATCATCCTCATCTTCGACCGCCCGCTGCAGATCGGCGATGTGGTGGAAATTGGCGATAAAAGCGGCCGTGTACGGGAAATTGGTTTAAGGTCGAGTACCTTAATTACCGGCGATGGGGCAGAAGTGATCATTCCAAACGGTGATGTATTGTCGCAGCAGATCACCAACTGGACGCTGAGCAATAATCAAAAACGCATAGAGCTCGATCTGAGCATCACCGGCAGCAATGATATGGAACTGGTGACGAATACCGTTAAAAAAGCTATTCTCGAGTCGGGCTTTATTTATGAAAACCGCGAGCCATCGGTGCTGTTTACCGGTATAACCGATAACGGCGTCGAGCTGAAAGTGTTTTACTGGTGTGTTGATGTAAATAAAACAGGCGCCGCAAAAAGCGCCATTACCGTTTTGTTATTCAACGCGCTGAAAGCACAGGGTATGCAGTTGGGTGATAAAGCGAATCAGCTGATCAGGGTGATTAATGGGTAAAAGTTGATAGGGTTGATAGGGTTGATAGAGAACTTCATGGGCAGTGGTCCTTCTAATTGTTGAAAGACTGAGCGGGCCATGTATTTCTTATCAACTCTATCAACTTTTCAACTATTTGGAGATTTTATATACTGTAAACGAATAAGGCCCCAATACATCTGTTAGCTCATTTGTAACCGTCATCGCCGATACCTTCACCGCCACCTCCTTATCACCTGGCTGCCCCTGCATTACCGAACGCTCAGCTTTTGTTCCCGCGCCGAGGCTGCCAAGGTCGAGTTTGATGGAAGTTGGAACGGGTAACAGGTTCACCATCTTTATAAATACGCTGCCATCTGCGATATTGCGTACCACCGAAACGCCAAGGCGCTTTTTAACCGCTTCATCATCGCTCGTGAGTTTTACGTTCGAAGGCAGGTATTCATTACCGGCATGGTTGCCGAATAATTTCTGCACCTCGTAATTAACCGTTGGTTTTACCTCTGTATTGTTGAAATAAATAAGGTCGGGGTTCCACTGTGTATGTTTTTCTTTGGCAAGCAGGGGCGCATAGGAGGTCATGTGCACCACATCGGCATTGCGTTCTACATTGGTAAGGTACAGGGCTTCGGCAAGGGCATTGAACAGGGTATTGCCCCACGAGGCGTATTCACCCAGGTATACTTTGGGTTTACTGCGGTCGTAATTGTCGTAATAATGCTGGTTGTTGATGAACCAGCCCGCACTTTCATAATAGTGTTCATCAACCATCGGCACATTCATTTTGCTGGCCAGCGCCCAGCCCTGCTCATAGTCGGTGCCGTGATGAAAAGGGCCTACAGTGCCAATCACGGTTATTTCAGGATGTTTTTGCTGCAGCGCTTTATAGATCATGTTGAAGCGTTCTTCAAAAAGATCGGTGATAAGGTCTTCATTGCCGATGCCGATATATTTTAGATTGAACGGCGCCGGATGCCCGGCTTCCGCCCGCAGCTTTCCCCATTTCGACGTTGCCGGGCCGTTGGCCCATTCTACCAGATCGAGAATGTCCTGTATATATTCATCCATTTCACTCATGGGTATACCGCCCTGTTGTCCGCCGCCTTTTGGCCCAATGCCTGAGTTCTGGCAGGGAACACCCGCTGCCAGTACCGGCAAAGGCTGAGCGCCTATATCTTCACAATACTGGAAGTATTCGAAATAACCAAGTCCCGCGCTTTGATGGTAGCGCCAGATATTGGGTTGCGGTTTGCGCGCCTCGAGCGCACCGATAGTGTTTTTCCAGCGATAGATGTTTTCAAGGCCATCGCCATGCGCCACACAACCACCGGGAAAACGCACAAAACGGGGCCTGATGGCCGCCACGGTTGCTGCCAGATCGGGCCGCAAACCATTCTTCCGGTTTTTAAATGTTTTTTTAGGGAACAGTGAGATCATATCGAGCATAATACGGCCGGTAGCCTGTGGCTGCAGTTCGAGCCGGGCGTCTTTTGCGTCATTTGCTGCCACCAGTTTAGTACTGTATTTCTTCCATTGCGTTGCCCTGGTTCGAACCGTTGCCTGCGCTAGCGTGCTGCCATCCTGCGCCACCAGTTTTACGAGCAGACTCCTGCTTTTGCCATCGCTGTTCTTTGCAAAAAGCGAGCACTCATATTCATCGCCTTTTTTCAGGGGAATTCCGTCATAACCGCTGTTGATCAAAGCGCCGCCGGTTTGTGTGGCATCCAGCACGGCGTAATGCGGGTTGTTGGCATGCAGGGGCGTGGTACTGTCGATAGAAAAAACAAGCTGCTGGCCGCTGGTTGCCCAGGAATGTTTGCTGTTCCAGGTATTGTCGCGGTATTTTCTGTCGGCCGGCGTGTATTCAAAATCGCGGTTCTGGATCAATTCGGCATACAGTCCGCCATCAGCGGCGTAATTGATATCTTCAAAGAAAACGCCGATCAGCAGATCGGAAATGGCTTTTTTGTTTTCAGGTTGCAGGGTAATGGTGGCGGCAAGTTGTTTCAGGTTTCCGTACCGCGTGCTGTCGGTGTTGAACGATTCGCGGTTCTGGCTGCTTCTGTATTGAGCCAGTTGCCACACATCGGTGAGTTGGGCGATCACGGGCCATGCTACCCGGGTTATGGTGCCGGTTGCAGGGCCTGAAGGCAGGTTCACCGTAGTTCGATCGTCTTTATATTCCGCAGCGGAAATAGCTGCCGCTGGTTCAAACTGTTTGAAATCTTTTGTAACGATGCGGAAGTGCTGGTTGCCCGACAGGTATTTTATAATATACTGCTGATTGCTTTTGTCATACTGTACAACCGGTTGGCGGAAGGTTTGATGTTGCGGAAGGTAAGGATACACTTGCCGGCCCCAGGTTATCAGATCGGCAGAGGCGGCATGGGCAAACTGGCTGCCTGTTTCGTTGAGGCTCCAGATACAATGCCAGATGCCGTGTGCGTCCCTGAACAGGTACGGACTGTTCATTTGTTTTTGCGAACCCCATTCGCCATAGTCGCATCTTACATAACCGAACTCATTGCCCACCGGGTTCCACTGTTTGGCATCGGCGCTCCAGGCAAAATGCAAACCGCTTCTTCCCTGATCTTTTGTGGTGGCATAAGAAAAGAAATAAACGGAATCGGGTTCGTTGGCTAAAAGGATCTTACTGATACCGGATGCTGTAAAAAGCAACAATAAAGACAGTATACGCGCGTTCAGTTTTTTCATATGTCAAAATAACATTTATGTGGCTGGTACTTGGTTTGGCAAAAATAGCCCTATAAAGATACGGGTCTGGATCACATAAAACAATAAACGGTTGATGGTGGGTTGCGGGGTGCCGGGTTTCCGGGAATACAGGGAAATACAGAATACAGTTGCCGGTTTCCGGGGCAGGCAATGGCGAAGGACATGCCTGGTAATAAGGGCACAATGGAGATCACTGTTTAATTTTTCTCCGGATACCGTTGTTGTTCGTTCCCATATAATGAGAGGCTGTCCCGTTTCAACGGGACGGCCTTTTATAATAGTTAAGAAGCTCGTTGTTGCAGCTTTTTGCGAAAATATTTTCCAGGGAATTCATGATGATTTAATATCCCTCTTTTTTAAATTGCTCTATCTTCCAACGCCTAAAATAGTTCCTATGCGCAGTTTATTGCCCGGTTTGCTTTTCAGTATCACTTCTGTTGCCGTTTTTGCGCAGGCCGAACCCGGTCATAGCCATAAACTGGCCCGCAGCCTGCAATTTCCCGATGTGCCCGGTTATAAGGTCATGAAATGCGACCTGCACCAGCATACCGTTTTCAGCGATGGCAGCGTATGGCCCGATATCCGCGTGGCGGAAGCGTTAATGGATGGGCTCGATGCCATTTCTCTCACCGAACACCTCGAGTACCAGCCGCATAAAGACGATATTCCGCATCCCGACCGCAACCGCTCTTATGAACTGGCGCTCAAAGAGGCCAGGGACCATAAACTGATCGTCATTCGCGGGTCGGAGATCACCCGTAAAATGCCGCCCGGCCACTGCAACGCCGTTTTTATCAACGACGCCAATAAAATGCTGATCAGCGATTCTGTAGAAGTGTTCAGGGAAGCCAAACGGCAGAACGCTTTTGTTTTCTGGAACCATCCCAACTGGATAAAACAACGCACAGATGGCATTGCTACCTTAACGCCCATGCACAAGCAGCTGATCAAAGAAAAACTGCTCGATGGCATAGAGGTAGTGAACGATGTTACCTATTCCGACGAAGCCCTGCAGATAGCCCTCGACAATAACCTCACGATCATGGGTACCAGTGATATTCATAAACTGGTCGATTGGGTGTTTGATGTTCCCAAAGGCGGCCACCGGCCAATAACGCTGGTGTTTGCCAAAGAAGCCACCGCCGAATCTATCAGGGAAGGATTGATGAACCGCAAAACCGTGGTGTTCCATAACAACCTGCTGATCGGTCGCGATGAGGTGCTGGTACCGCTGATAAAGGAATCGCTGAAGACAGGCGGTGCAAAATACACCCCAAAAACAACGGTGCTCGAAGTGGAGATTGAGAATGTGACCAGCTGCGAATTCATGCTGCAGAACAGATCGAAATATACCTTTCACGGGCATGCAGATGTGATAACGTTGAAGCCCGGTGAAAAAACGACAATAATGGTGAAAACCGTCAATAAGTTAACCAGTGTTGACATACCGTTTGAAGTGCTTAGCGCTATAAATGCGCCGAAGAGTCACCCGGTGGTGACACTGCAGGTTAATGTGAATTAATACCATAACAGGCAGCAAACTTGGCACTTCCTGCTTCTTATTTCAGCTTTTTAATACGAAATAGATCAAATGTACTCCGGTACCCGATACGTTGTATAAGGCTGAAATAAGTTAATTTTACCTGTATGCCTGATACTATGAAACAGCTGGTCCTTACCAGGGAAGAAGCCAGGAAGATCATCTTATATGCGGCGGGTTTATCGCGTGCCGGCCAGTTTGGCAAAGGGCGCGAGGCCGTATACAAACTCATCGACCATCTTGGTCATGTGCAGATAGATGCCAATTATACCGTAGAACGCGCGCATCATCATTCCATTGCAGCGCGGGTGCCTGATTATAAACGGGAATGGCTGGAAGAACTGCAGGCGGATGGCCGCATCTTTGAGTTCTTCATTTCCGACTCCGGGTTCATTCCCATGTACGACTACCGCTATTCCCTGTGCGTAAAAGAAGGTTTTGCCAAGAGCCGCAAACCAGTAACGCAGGCGGAGATCAACCTGATGGAAAGAGTGCTTGACCGCGTTGCGCGGGAAGGACCGCTGATGTTAAAGGATTTCGACTATGACCGCGAAGTGGCCAGCTCGGGCTGGTGGGACTGGCGGCCATCGAAAATAGCGCTGGAGAGGTTGTACCTCGATGGCCGGTTGATGTGCACCCGTGGCAAGGACTTTCATAAAGTGTACGACCTGCCGGTGAATATCGTTCCCAACGATATCGACACAACGAAACCAACGCCTGAGGAGTTTGCACGGTACATCATTCGCCGTGCCCTGGGTTCGCTGGGAATAGCCGGGGCAAAAGAAATGGCCTGGCGTGCGCATTATGTAAAGAATAATGTAGTGAAAAAAGAACTCGAAAAAATGGCCGCGGAAGGAGCCGTGATCCCGGTTACGATAAAAGGGCTCACGATCGCCCAGCAATATATTTTGCCCGCTTATAAGAATAAAAAGATCCGGCTGTCGGGCGATGTATTCATCCTTTCTCCATTCGATGTATTGAATGTGTTCAGGCACCGCCTGCGCGATTTCTTCGATTTCGATTACCAGATAGAATGTTTTGTTCCCGAACCCAAACGCAGGTATGGTTATTTTTCATTGCCCGTACTGGCAGGCGATACTTTTGTGGCCCGCATGGATTCCAAAGCCGATCGTAAGCAACGGGTACTGACCATCCACAATCTTCACTTCGAAAAAGTAAAATTGAGCAAAACGCAGATCAGTAAGATCACCGATGCCATTAAAGCCTTTGCCCGGTTCAACCAATGTACGGATATCGATATAAAGAGGTCGAATAACAGGGAGTATGTTAAAAATATAAAGCAGGCACTGGCAGAATAAAAAGCCTGCCTTCTTCACATACAAATGGTAATTTTGTGATGCAACTTTTCAGCCTGCTGAAATTAATATGCACAACCTGGTGATATGGAAATATTGATCATACTCTTTCTGATCCTGCTCAATGGTGTGTTCTCCATGAGCGAGATCGCATTGGTTTCTGCCCGGAAATTCAAACTGGAAAGCTCAGCGAAGAAAGGGAATGGCAATGCCCGCAGGGCGCTGCAACTGGCCAATAATCCCAATACCTTTTTAAGCACGGTGCAAATAGGCATTACCCTGATCGGGATCCTTACCGGTATTTTCAGTGGTGAGAAGATCGAAGAGGATCTGAAAGCTGCTGTTATGGGTATACCGGTACTGGCGCCCTATGCAGAAAGCATAGCAGTCACTATTATCGTTATTGTCGTTACCTTTTTCTCGATCGTATTCGGCGAACTGATCCCCAAACGCATCGGTTTGATGTTTCCCGAAGTCATTGCCTCCACGGTGGCACAGCCAATGACATTGATCTCCATTATCACCAAGCCGTTCATCTGGCTGCTTACAAAAACCAATGATCTTTTTCTCGGCATCTTTGGATTGAAAGACAGAAAGGATGGTATTGTAAGTGAAGAGGAAATAAAGGCCATGGTGCAGGAAAGCGCCCTGGGCGGGGAAATACAGCAGATAGAACAGAATATTGTGCAGCGCGTGTTTGCGCTTGGCGACCGGAAGGTGGGCGAGCTCATGACCCACCGCAGCGACCTCTTGTGTTTTAATATTACCGATGACCTGCGCGGCATAAAAGAACGAGCGCAGATAGAATCGCATTCCGTGTACCCGGTGTATCGCAAAACAACCGATAACCTGATCGGCGTCGTTTCAGTAAAAGATATTTTCCCCAAAGAATTTAAAGGCCCTGATTTCAACCTCGCCGAATTTCTGAAACAGCCGGTAATGGTGCCCGAATCGGCACCTGCCTATAAAGTGCTGGAAAGGTTTAAGGAAAGCAAGATCCATTATGCCTTCGTGCTCGATGAATATGGATCGGTACAGGGTATGGTAAGTATGGACGATATTCTCGATGCATTGATAGGGGATGTAACCGAATACAACCAGCAGGAATACCAGATCGTGCAACGGGACGATAAAAGCTGGCTGGCCGACGGCGCTTATCCTTTCTTTGAATTCCTCAATTTCTTCAATGTGCATGAAGAGGAGTATTATGAAGGCGATTACAATACCCTGGCCGGACTAATTCTTCATCAGATCGGTTATATACCGCGGGTGGGGGAGGTTGTAAAATGGAATGAATTTGAATTTGAGATCGTGGATATGGACGGTCCGAAGATCGATAAGGTAATGATCACACGAAAAACATTTCTCTAAATTATACGGTATTATGATCGCCGTCATGATAATTGCTTGACTGGCATCAATAAAAATATAAATCCGCCAAATACATTTGATTTATTATTTATGTGAGCGGGATTGTGCTACATTTATAACAGCAATCTCTACGTTTCCAGTTAAGAATGATATGACTATCTTAATTGCCTTCTCATAGTTACAAGACCTTTTCCTGCATTATACATCTTTCGAAAAACCTCGTTACTCCATTTCCTCTGTCAGACAGGTCTCGTTCTAAAACCTAAACAACTGCTGTCGTATGCATATCAAAGGCATAATGGTGACCCTTGTCACCTTATTAATGGCCATATCTTCTTTTGGCCAGCTAGTTCCAACCGTTTATACAGATAAAGCCGATTACCAGCCAGGTGAGGTGGTGATCATTGAAGGGGATGGCTGGCGGCCTGGCGAGCAGGTAAAGCTCGAGATCGATCATTCAACTATTACTCACGGCAACACGGTATTATATGCAACTGCTGACGACAGAGGGCATATCAGGAATGAACAGTATGTTATACAGGCAATACATTGGGGCGAGTCGTTTATATTAACGGCAACCGGTATGAGCTCGGGGTTTACGGCAACCACTACGTTTACGGATGGTAATGCATTTACTGCAACTGTAACACCCAATTCTGTGAATTCGGGGGTAAGCGGCTCTTTTACAATACGGGTGTCAAATATTTCTGAAATCAGTGGGCAGGGGCAAGGTCAGGGGCAGTCGGCCGCTAATGTGAGATCGGTTGAAATTGCTATACCCGCCGGGTGGACTGGTATTGCAACGACGTCAATTACGACATCATCAAATGCCAGCTCAACATTTTCTTTTGAGGCTGGCACAGGTTATACGAATGGGTATAACAGTAGTATCGGCAATGGCGTCATTCGTTGTAAAGCTGTAACCGGTAATGGTTTGCAGGCGGATACGGATCCGGCGCCTTATGTAGAGATCACATTTACAGCTACCAGTCCGGTTATAACAAGCCAAACGGCTTATACATTTTTTGCTAAAGCATCAGACCGTAATGATTATACATTTAGTGGTAACGCTAATATTTCAATACTTAAAGTCAATGGGAATGAGCAGCATCCGGTTGTAACTGTCCTGGCTTGTGCGGCACCTTCGATCACGACGCAGCCTTCAGGGCAAACAGTCACTTATGGCAACAATGCCACGTTTACTTTTCAAACAGGAACTGCCACTTACCAGTGGCAGGAGTCAGTTAATGGGGGTGGAAGCTGGAACAACATTTCGAATGGCGGCATATATTCAGGTGTTACAACCAATACACTTACGGTAGCGAAACCACCGGTTGCATATAATAATTACCGGTACCGGTGTATGGCAACGTCCTGCGCTTCGGTTACAAGCACAGATGTGCCGTTAACGGTGAATAAGGCCGGTTTAACGGTTACGGCCGATAATAAGAATAGGATTTATGGTGATAATAACCCGGCGTTTACTGTCAGTTATTCGGGTTTTGTAAGTGGGGAGAACGCATCATCCCTTACAACGCAGCCGACGGCTGCCAGTACAGCTACGGCAGCCTCCGCAGTGGGGAATTATCCTATTGAGCCCTCCGGTGGCGTTGCGGCTAATTATAGTTTTAGTTATGTAAATGGAACATTGGTAATAGGTCAACGCGAGGTTACTGTAACGGCCGATGCGCAGAGTAAAACGTATGGGGATGATGATCCGGAGCTGGAGTATAACGTTACTACGGGAAGTTTGGTAAATGGAGATGATTTTACAGGAGCATTGAAAAGAATTGCCGGTGAAGATGTAGGTGAGTACGCAATTACAATAGGCGATCTGGCGCTGAGTGGGAATTATGTGCTTGCTTATGTAGGCGCCAACCTGACCATTGGTCAAC
>NZ_LWBP01000221.1 GCF_002078015.1 Niastella populi
TTATGCTGATGTAAAGAAACTAAAGCGCTCCGAGATTATCATCGGTGTGGATGGTGAACAATGGCTGGTAAGCCGTAGGCAGAAAACAGATATCAGCGCCCGCATTCCCTTACTACCCGCTGCTCTTACAATTATTGGCAAATACAAAGACAACCCGCACTGCCAGGAAAAAGACCTTGTGCTGCCGATACTCAGCAATCAGAAGATGAATGCCTACCTGAAGGAAATAGCTGACACATGCGGAATACAAAAGACGCTTACTTACCATATTGCCCGGCATACGTTTGCTACTACAGTCACGCTTACTAACGGGGTACCTATTGAAACGGTGTCAAAGATGTTGGGCCACCGCAACCTGCGAACAACGCAGCATTATGCGAAGATTTTGGATAAGAAGATAGGGGAGGATATGAAGGGGTTGCGGGAGAAGTTTAGATGAATAACAGTACTAATTAAAATAATTTCTTTATTTTAAAGTCACGAACAAGTTTACAGGATATTGTTGAATTAGGGGCTTTTTAATAAATACAAATTAATAATGCTGAATGTAAAATTTACTGGGATTTATTTGGGTGATGAGCTTTATAATGAATATAAGGTCGAGACACAAAGCGAAAGATTGTTAAGTAACTTATCTCAGATAAATATTTTTGTCGGGAAAAATAATTCTGGCAAAAGTAGGTTTTTAAGAAAGTTGTTTTCACAAGAAGACTTAAAGTTTTTGTCAAATGTGATTGATTTGGCCTCAATTGATGGTGTTATTGCCAACTTAAAAGAGGAAGTAATAAAGACTTCTTCTTTATTAAGTGAAGAACATTCAAAAGGAATCCGGCAAATTGTAGAAAGACTTGATTCCTTTAACTATTTGAGGACATATACTGATTTTAATAAAATAGATCAGACGATTTCTTCCATCTATAAATTTCTTGATCAAAATATACAAAGTATTGGCTTGCCACGTAATGATATTTTAGATGTGATCAGAAGATTTGAGGCTTACTTTAAAGAAAATAATTTGGCAACCAATGGTGTTAAACATTTTAAATTCGAAAGAATTTATATGCCAACTTTAAGGGGCTTGCGACCATTGCAAACGACAAACTCAAATTATGATTCATTTAATGGAGATCTGGATAATTACTATTATCGTACTATTTCTGATTATTTTGAAAATGACAAACGGTCAGAAATCTACACAGGATTAAGTTTTTATAATGAATTAAATGTATTCAAAAGGGGGACGCCTTTCCAAAGGAAATTAATAAAAAATTTCGAGCAGT
>NZ_LWBP01000222.1 GCF_002078015.1 Niastella populi
AAAAGTGTATCCTATGTCATGCTATTTATCATCTAAGTATTAAGTTCTAAGTACTAAGTTCTAAGTACTAAGTTTTAAGTCGGGCAGGGAAAAGAATTTAATTGTGGCCGGAACCAGGAACCCAAAAACTATGAACTATGAACTGTGAACTGTGAACTGTGAACTGTGAACTGTGAACTGTGAACTGTGAACTGTGCCCCCCCGGTGCGCAGTATGGGTTGGAAGGGGTTTAAAGGCTGCAGAAAGGCCCGACTGACAAAAATATGCCCCCGGGACCATAAAAATGGCCCTTTTTAAAAATAAAGTTTTGAACGATAAAGGTGAACATAAACATCCTATCTGCATATGTAACCCGATATTTTTCAAAGTGCCCAACACTACAAGTCTTTCAATTTAGTAGATTATTCAAAACTACCCAACGGCGAATTTTGCCAAAACGGCGAAACGGAATGCAAATAGGGCAAAACATGAAGTGATTCATCTGAAAAATAATAACAAGCTAAGTAACTTGCATTCAGAATGATGAGACAAGCGGGTCCCTGGTGACCGGCTTTTAATTTGTAGCGCCCTGGCCATGTTCATGCGATTGTACTGTTAACGCTTAACGCCAAACGCATAATGCGGAAAGCCATTTAACATACAATTTATTGTAGTTGACTGTTAAAAACAAATGGCAACGCAATGTTTAATGATGTGGATAAAGACGCGCTCATAATATTCATTAACCACTATTCATTAAAGGGCTGTATGCCAAAAAAAGGAACCAAACGATCAGTACGGTTAGCAGCGAATCAGATCAAGAAATATCTCGATTCACATCCTGGCACAACAATAAGCACTGCAGCCCTGGCCCAGCAATATGGCGTCAGCAGAAATGCGTTGCAGGAATTCTTCAAAGACAAATTCAAACAACCTATAGGGCAATACAAGCTGAACCTGCGATTGACAGAAGCACAGAAGTTACTCAGGGCTGGCAAATCGATCAAGGAAGTGACCATTATTCTGCAATACGCCTCTCCCAGTTCATTCAGCAATGCTTTCCGGAATTATTATAATATCAGCGCAAGAGAATGGTTACAGGACATAAAACTCAACGGCAGTAAGCAGAGCAATGTATAACATCGAAGGGTAAAACACGAACTGAAAACGGAATGTAGCAATAAAGGAACGTAGTAAACCGTGCATCGAAGCTTTTTCCGGCCTGTTGTCGCCGGTAGATTGTATAGCTCATGATGCAACAACCCGTACCAGTGGCCACCATTAAACCTATTGCACATGAAACCTGGCACACATCCTATCGAAAAGTATTTAAAAGACAACATGGGCCATTATATCAACCCGTTCAGCGTGGAAACCACCCTCGATGATGACGGCGTTTTCGATATAAGCGCCCGCTGGCCCGATGCATTTGCCGTACCGGATTATAACCTCGAGATCAGCATAACGGATACGACAGTAGAGGAATTCAGCAAACTATCGGGAATAAACACAGTGGAGCAGCTGCATTTTGTTAGTCCGCACATGCTGATAGAAATGTTTCACAAAGGCATTGCGCGATTATGTTGTATGATCGACAACCCCGATTATTATTACGAACTGCGTTTTTACAAAAAGAACGGCAGGTTATATATGATAGATGAAGAAGAAGACATCAGGCGACCGGTAAAACAAAACCTGGAAACGCCGGGTGATTTTTTTGAGTACACAAAGAATTACATCTCGGATTTGTGAAACGCGGAACGCGGAAGACAGCAGGCTGTCGAAATGCAGCCGGAGACCCGAACCGGAACACCCCATGAAGCAACAGTTTATTACGCTGTACCCTGCACCCTGAAACAAGTAACCTGAAACATTCTCCGCCATGACCCGTGCAGAAAGAAATATATACCTGTTCCTCGACGACCACCTGGGGTTGTACGACAATCCGCATGGGCTGGAGTTTTGCATGAACATAGATGAATCGGTATTCGTTATCCATCCGCTTAAACCGCCGCCCGAGCCCTGGGTTGATTTTGGTTTATTATATCCCAGCAATCCTTTTTCGAAGTTCATGCAGGATTTCAGGTTCAGGAAATCGCAGGAGCTCATCTCACTCACGCCCGCACATCTATGGGCAATGTATAATAGCGGCAAGGCCGAGATCTACTGCACCATTGTTGCTAAAGTGATCTTTTATCCATTGTATTTCCGCCTTACGAAGAAAAATACCATGATCGTACGCGATGATAACGACAGGGAACTTGAAATACGCGAAGTTTTCACCCGTCCGCACCAGTTCCTGGAATATACGCAAAGTCATTTCCTGCTCAATGAAGGCTGACCTGATAAACCCTGCCCGTTACCATTAAACCGACCACACCATGACCAAAGACAGTGGCTTTCAGCGGCATGCACTGCAGGCAGTAGGTGCTTTCAAAGAACTCCTCGACGACCATTGCGCCAATGGCGATTACGCCCATCTGGTTTCAGCCCGGTTTGGTGTAAACAGAAATATATTTCAAAAGGCATTTAAAAAACAATATGGCATTACCATCCGCGATTACAAGCTCAACCTGAGAATGGAACGCAGCCGTCAGCTACTGCAAGCCGGTAAGGACATAAAGGAAATATCGCTGACATTACATTATACAACCGCCCGCGCATTCAGCTTCGCATTCAAAAAACATTATGGACTTACCCCAACGGCCTATGCGGAGTCGTTGGTGTAGGGGGTGTTCTGCCTGACGCAATAACAACCCTCCTATGCTGTTTCATCGCAATGGGGCCTTGTTGCCGGCATTTTCGTCGTTTCAATCGTACATTGCCCCATTGCCACATAGTATTGAGTCATTGCAACACTGCGTTGTTCCGTTGCCTCGCTGAAACAGGCCGTTGCAATCGTGCAACGGTACATTACAGGATGCAGAGGCATCGTTACGTTGCTGTAATGTTACGTTGCAGCCTTACCGCGGTTCGTTACATCACTGCAATGACGCATTGTTTCACTGCAATGGAGCATTGTTATACTGCAATAGTGCTTTGCAACATGCACCTGGCGTTGCCCCAAATGCATTAATAACATATCCGCGATGTAATAAACCGCAACTGCCCTGCAGCGTTCCGATTTCATTCCGGCACAATAACAACTTCAAAATGATATGCTCCGTTACCGGGTTGAAATGATACATTGTCAACCTGGCAATGCAACATAGCAACCCGGCAACAACCAGTAACATCCCGACAATGCGCCGTTGCAACGCAGTAATGACCGGAAAACAACAGGAAACGCTGCGAATAAAAATACCATTCGGTATAGCAAATAAAACCCGCTTATTGACCTCAATCAATAATCACATCCTGTTGCGCCGTTTATCCCTTATTGGTGTAAATTAGATATCTCTTATTTTCCTCCGCTACCCCTTCACGTTTGTGTAGCATCAAACCCTTCATTTAACCATAAAAACTGACCTGTGTTAGAGAATAAAGTAAAGACATCCGGAAACGCCATCTTCAGCCCGGAAAAAATAAAAGAGTTAAATAAGTTGATGAGCGATAAAGTAGCTGAAGTTATGCGGCTTCAGCGCATAGGCGAACTTCCCTGTGCCAGCAAAATACCACAATGCCATGTTAAAAGAAGGGATGTAATGGAAATCATGGGCCTCAAAGAGGCACAAGCCGGACGTGTTATGGCTTTGGCCCGCAAGAAGGCCAATAAAAAGAGAGGCCAGTATATTACTATAAAAGAATTTTGTGATGCTACCAAACTGGATGAGTTTACCGTTCAACGAGCGTTGGATATGTGCCCCATGATGAACTATCTGGGTAAAAAACCACCACACTTAAGGAATAAAGAATTCGACGCTGAGTAAAGTAAACTTAGCCTTAACATAGGGTATAGATTGCACATGTGAGGTAACATTATACCTGACATGCTAGTTGTTCTTATTACCCCAAATACAACCTGCTATACCACCACCTTCGACTATTACACGCTCTGCCAGGCTACCCAGCAGCCTGATTATATGCCTGAAATTAGGCTACCCTATTCACTGATGGATGTTTTTACCTATAAGAAACACTGACAGCAGTCAGTTTTGGCTATTTAAAAACGATCATTTACGATCATAAACGATCATTTACTATCATGGCCTTTTTTGATTCCGGAATGAGAGCTACGTTTGTTCTGCGTTGTTACTGACAACACATCCTAAATCGATAGCTAACAGTTTAGGAAAAACGAATCCGGAAACGCCATACGCGCAGTACTCAAACCAGCCCCTGCGCGGCTTCGATGAGTAGTATGGCAACTCTATGAGTGCAGCGCTTCAGTTCACACGATTATTGGCCAACAAAGGAGGAACAGGCACAGCTTAGTAGCAGGTATTTTAATTACTCAACTTTTAAATTTTAAAAAAATGGAAGCTATAATTTTAAAAACGTACAAACGCGAACGCGATAGCGAATTGGGAACTCTCGCTACCCGCGTGGTTGAAGGGATGGATAACAATCCAACATTTCCCGATGCACCGCCCGAGCTGGCTCAATTGAGGCAGAAGTTGCCTGATTACCAGCTCGCCGTTGCCAACGCCAAAGGGCGCGACTCAGTGGCCGTTTCAATCAAAAAAGACCTGAAGGCACAGATAGTTGGATGTCTGACCAGCCTCGATGCCTATGTAACCTCGAAGTGTAAAGGCGACCGCACTATGTTATTAACCAGCGGTTTCCTGATCTCAGGTGAAAAAGGTGAAGTTGGAGAACCAACCATTAACAAACTGAATGTTGAACTTGGCCCTCCGGGCATTGTAACTACCAGCATTAAACGGGTAGCACGCTCACGGGCTTACTTCCATCAGTATGCAACCGAACCGCCTGCATCAGGTACCTCGTGGCACAGCGAGTCAAGTCTGCAGCCAAAATTTACGTTCAGCGGATTAACCTCCGGTAGAACGTATTGGTTGCGGGTGGCTATCATAAGTTCCTCCGGACAATGGGTGTATTCGCCGGTTGAGTCGCGGATCGTTCAGTAAAAAACAGTACTGACCAGCATCGAAGTACTCACGATTAAAACAAGGCCTCTCCTGGTGCGCCGGGAGGGGCCTTTTGCATTTGTGTCTATTACATTTAACAGACTACGATTCACTTAAACCCTTGCTTTAAATCAATTTTTTCTTCTAATAAGCCTCTTCAACTAAAATACGTGAAAAACACCCTGTTTTTTTAAGTCAAATATTTGTAATCTCGGAACCACGCAATGTAGACTTATTAGTTAACCCCAAAACAAATACATATGGACTTCAAAGATGAAATAAAATTGTTTGGCGACAGAGTTGAAAAACTCAAAGATCAGATCCAAACTGAAGAGGCCACTAAAAATGCCTTTATAATGCCTTTTATCAAGGCATTAGGTTACGATGTGTTTAACCCGTTTGAAGTAATGCCTGAATTCATTGCAGACATTGGCATAAAAAAGGGCGAAAAGGTTGATTATGCCATCATGCGGGAAGGGGAACCATGTATTTTGGTTGAATGCAAACATTGGCGAGAAAGCCTTGATCCACATAACTCGCAATTATTTCGGTATTTCCATACTACCTGTGCAAAATTCGGGCTCTTATCAAATGGTATAGTATACCGTTTCTATACCGATTTGGTGGAACCAAACAAGATGGATGAAAAACCCTTTTTTGAATTTAATGTAACAGACATTAAAGATAACCAGGTCGAAGAGCTAAAGAAATTCCATAAATCCTATTTTGATGTTGAAAGCATACAAAATACGGCCAGTGAGTTAAAGTATATGAACGAATTGAAAGTGCTGATCAATGCCGAATTCCAGAATCCTTCAGATGGCTTTGTACGGCATTTCGCCAAACAGATCTATAATGGTATTTTGACATCCAGATTGATGGACCAATTTACCAGCTTAACCAAAAGATCAATTCAACAATATATAAATGATCTAATAACAGAAAGATTGAAATCAGCGCTAAAAAAGGAAAACGAAGAACAAAAGTCTGTAGACGCAGAACCTTCAAACAGTCAACCGGAGGTCAAAGAGGTAAAAATAGAAACAACACCTGAAGAGATGGAAAGCTTTATGATTGTGAAAACGATCATGCGTCAAAAAATTAAAGTTAACCGTATCGTTTATCGTGATGCACAATCTTACTTTGCCATTCTTTTAGACGACAACAATCGTAAAACAATCTGCAGACTGTATTTAAATGGGTCAAAAAAATACATTGGCACGTTCGACGATAATAAAAAAGAAACAAAAAACGAATTATCCAGTCTGGACGACATATTCAACTACACAGACCTGCTTCACAACACAGTGGCAATATATGATAGCGAAAAAGAAAAGCCGCAATTGAATAAGATAAACGATGCAACCAGTAATTAAGCAAGACAAATAAAAAGCCCGGAAGGGCTTTTTTGATTATTTAGATACTAACTGGAAGTTTATGACATTATCAACTTACAAACTACTCCACCACCCACTCATGCACCCCCGTAGCATTATCAACCGGCAACTGCACTTCGAGCTTTAATGCAGTGGTGCTCACCGGTTCAAATTTCACTGAATTGTATTTATCCTTTGCAATTTCATAATCAGTTGTATTCTTAACCGGAAGCCATTGCCCGTCTTTTTTATAATAGATGGTCCATTTTGCCGGAATGCGGCAACCGCCCCATGGACCGTCATCGAACCAATACACTTTACAGGAAGAAACGGTTTGTTCACCTTTAAGATCATATTGGATCCATTCAGTAGTGTTCTTTTTAGGCCACCAGTGAAAATAAGGCACCGAGTTATCTTTTGAATCGGCCGGTTCAAACTGATCGTTCACCGAAAAAATACTTCTCGATTTTATACTGGCCGTTACCTTACTGGTATAGGCTATCGTTGGCGCCGGTTGTGGCCGCGATGCAGCCACCGTATACGGGATCCACACCTGCATTTCACCGGGGCCGCGATTATCCCAGGCATAATACGGAATGGCGGTCACCGTTTGCTGCCTGGTGATCAGCTCCGTGGTATTTAACTGGCGTTTGGCGCCCCTACCCGCCATGGTAATGCGATTGATGCCATTAAGCATATCGGCAGCATAACTTACCTGCATTGGTGCAGCTTTATCGACAACAATATTCTGAACAAGACTGTCCTTGTTATCCCAGCCTTCCAGGCAATAAACAACCGGGCCGTATTGGATCGCAAACCGGCCCTCATCGGCTTTTACCTGCTGACTGGCATATACATGCTGTGGCTGCATAGGCAGTTCTACTGTGATCTGATCGCCTTTTTGCCAGGTACGCTGCAACACGGCATACCCCTTAACGGTTTTTATGGTTACGGGTTTGCCATTGAGGCGTATGGTCACCTTTTTCGGTTGTTCGGCAATGGTGTACAACCCGCCCGGAACAGGTTTTCCTTCGGCCCAGCCGGGAATACGAATATGCAGCGCAAAGACAGTAGGTTTGGCCACATCAACCCGCAGGGCAATATGCCCGTCCCAGGGATAGTTGGTGGTTTGGGTAAGCTGCACCTCCCCTGCCGGCAACTGCATGTGACTGCTATTGCTCATAAAAAGATTCACATACAAATTGTTCTTATTCTGCGCATATACATATCCCGGTACAGACGGCAGAAAACGGGTCATATTCGAAATACAACACGCGCAGGAGAACCAGGGACTGCGATCATGCTGCCCTACCGAAGCGAGCGGATTCGGATAAAAGAATTTTGTGCCATTTAACGACATTCCCGACAACAGGCCATTATAGAGCGTTCGTTCCAGCACATCGATATACTTCGCATCGCCATGCAACAGGAACATGCGGTTGTTCCAGTATACATTCGCGATAGCAGCGCAGGTTTCGGCATAAGCGCTCATATTCGGTAAATAAAAAGCATCGCCAAACGCTTCGCCATTATTGGTAGCGCCAATTCCGCCGGTTATATAAAGTTTCTTCGTGACCACATCCTGCCAGATGGCATCGATGGCTTTCAGGTAAGCCGTGTCGCCCGTAAGCGCCGCAATATCAGCCATGCCGCTGTACATATAGGCCGCCCGTACGGCATGACCCACCGCCTCTGTTTGATCAACCACCCGTTTGTTCGCCTGGTTGTAGGCATCGCCGTTTGGACCGCGCACATCGAGAAAGAACTTCGCCAGATCGAGGTATTTTTTATTACCGGTAATACGGTAAAGTTTTGCCAGGCCGATCTCTACGATCTGGTGACCGGGATAGATTTCCAGTTTGCCCCAGCCAAAATCTTTACACAACAGGTCGGCATTCTTCAGCGCGATATTCAGCAGGTTCTTTTTACCGGTTGCATTGTAATGGGCATAAGCTGCTTCATACAAATGACCGGAGTTATACAGCTCATGACTAAGCACAGAATCTTTTATCCAGCGTTTGTCACCGACCCAGTCGTGCGGTTTTGCCGGTTTTATGGTGCGAAAGGTGAACAGGTAACCATCGGGCTCCTGCGCCTGGGCGATGATATCAATCAATGAATCGAGATATTTCGACAGTGTCGCATTTGGCGCTACCTGCAGCGCATAGGATGCGCCTTCTATCCATTTGTAAACGTCGGTATCGTCGAAGGTGAATTCCGAGCAAACCTTATTCTCGCGTTTACCCGCCGCCGCCAGGAAATTATCGATGCGCCCATGCTTTTTGCACATCTCCAGAATATAGGGAATGGTGATGGTGGCATTGACATTCATCTTAGGCTGCCAGAAGTTATCGGTTACTTTTACCTGGGTGAAGGTTACCGGCTGAATGGGGTAGTCCTGGCCCACACATGAAAATGTGGCAAATGTTAGTACCGGGAACAAAATTCTATTTATGTTCATTGCTACTCGTTTCACGGAAATGAAGAATGAAAAATGTTAAATGAATACATGTGGAATGCAAAACGCCTGATCGCAAACCGTTTTTGCTTTCGACTGTATTCCATTATCATAACTTGTCCCGCTCTGCGGGATTATCGAATTATCTAATTATCACATTGGTTCTTTATTCCTATCCGGCGGCTCCACGCCCAGCAAATGTTTCACAAAAAAATCCCTTTTCTTCAACCGGCCGTACGGTCCG
Organism: Niastella populi; assembly: GCF_002078015.1. Lineage (GTDB taxonomy): Bacteria > Bacteroidota > Bacteroidia > Chitinophagales > Chitinophagaceae > Niastella > Niastella populi. Next base: position 9,085 of record NZ_LWBP01000222.1, read on the forward strand.
CCATCGCTATGCCCCATGCCGGGGATCACCAGCAGGTCGAACACTTTGCCGGCTTTAATTAAGGCACTCGCAAAACGCAGGGTAGATTCCGGCGGCACATTGGTGTCGGCCTCCCCTACCATCAACATCAATGCGCCCTTTAATTTAGCGGCATTGGTAATATTGCTTTGTTCGCCATAATGCGGCCCTACGGGGTATCCCATCCACTGTTCGTTCCACCATTGTTTGTCGATGCGGTTATCGTGACAGCCGCAGCTCGCTACCGCTGCTTTATAGAATTCAGGATGAAACAGCAGGGCGCCTGCGGCGTTTTGTCCACCCGCTGAGGTGCCGTACAAACCCACCCGCGCGGTATCAATGTAGGGATATTTTTTCGCAAGCGCCTTGATCCAGAGAATACGATCAGGGAGACCGGCATCGGCCAGGTTTTTCCAGCATATATCATGAAAGGCTTTGGAGCGGTTGGCGGTGCCCATACCATCGCATTGCACCACAATAAAACCGAGGGCGGCCATGGATTGCATTTCGCCATAATTCATAAAGCGCTTTGGTACGAACGCATCCTGCGGACCGGCATAAATATTTTCGATAACGGGATACTGCTTTGTACTGTCAAAATTGGGCGGACGGCAAACAACACCCCATATATCGGTAACGCCATCGCGGCCTTTGGCTACAAACACTTCCGGCATGCTGATACCAAGTTGGAGATAAGCGCTTATATCGGCCCGTTCTAATACTGAAATAAGCTTTCCATCGGACGTGCGCCGTAGTTCGGTAACTGCAGGCAGATCGGGGCGGGAATAATTATCGATAAAGTATTTGCGATCGGGTGAGAACGTACAAAAATGACTGGCATTGTCCGGTGTTAGTGAAACGAGGTGCTTACCATCGAAACCAATACGGTAATAATGGATATTGTAGGGATCTTCACCGGCGTTCATGCCACTGGCCTGGAACCAGATCTCACGTTTGGTTTCATCGATGCTATCCACCTTTCGCACCACCCAGTTACCGCCGGTAATGGCGTTTTTGACGCCGCCCTTAACCGCATCGACAAGATAGAGATGATTATAGCCATCTTTTTCACTGCTCCAGATAATTTCATTAGAAGCGGCGGTGTACCAGCTAAAGATGCGGCTTTCGTAAATAAAAGTATTCGTTTGCTGATCGATAAGGTTGCGGGCGGAACCAGTATTGGCGTTCACTTCAATGATGCGGAAACGCTGGTGGCCGCGATCGGCTTTTTCGAAAGTAAAGAAGTTATTATCGTTCGTTCGCCAGCGGATCCAGGGGTAACCGAGGAAGTTGTAAATTTCCGTTTCCACCTTCACTAATTTTTTATCCGCTACATTAATGGTGAACATCTCATACCCGGTGAAGGGGTCACCGGGTTGAGCATACTCATGAGACTTGAGAATTCCCCGCGAAGAAGTATCTACAGAAGAAAGCACATAATACACCGGTTTCTCTGCCACGGGGAAAATATGAAAAACAACCAGGTGTTTACTGTCGGGCGACCATTGGATGTGTCCGTACGGGTTCGTGGTGTCGCCATTCATCGTACATTTTACGGCCTCCACTCCCTGCGCGGAGCGCAGGAACACATTACCGGCCCGTATGGAGGCAATCCACTGTTTATCGGGCGAGAGGCTATCGGACGGGCGTTGGCGTTCCCAGCGGCTTTTGATGCGGCCAGAGATGATACCATTGTCTTTGGTTGGCACCAGTTTCGTAGTATCGGTGAGTTTCGTTTTTGTGCCGGTGCGCGCTTCCACGTACCAGAATTCCCGCGAGCTACCGGCCAGTAAGTTGCGGTACCAGAAACCTTTGTTACCTGGTTCCCAGTGAGCTTTAACATTTCCCTTCAGAATGGCATTCCTTGCCAGCGAATCGAGCCTGGTGGCGGTTTTGTAGGCATTGAGCACTTCATGGCGTGAAGGCTGGTACAGGGGTAATGACTGGGCATACGCGGCATGAACCGCTGCAACTACAAATAAAATGATTATAGAAACCCGTAAAAAAAGCATTGCGTTCATTTAAGCCGGTGAAAGCTAAAATTAACGCAATACCAGTGGGTTGTGATAGCGTGAGCTAACAGGTTGTTTACCGATATTGACATTATCGTTTCGTCCAGGGCGGCAGGCGGGTCGGGAAAGAAGAGGATTACCGGTCATTTTTTCCCTACCCGATAACCGGGCAGCGCCTGGGACCCACTAAACTGCGCATATTGCCTGATCTGCGGCGTTACATGGTAACAATGATCCGTTTGCAACACGCGTACTTACGTTCGGATGTCTGCGAGTTTTTCGTCCGGTGGCTCTTGGCAGAAAAAATTACCTGTTTGCCGGATCACATGAAGCTGCTAGACGTAGCGGTATGCTATACAGTTTACTTGGTACTTGTAAAATGCACGGCGTAGAACCATATGCGTGGTTAAAAGACGTTCTTCATAAAATAGCAGACCATCCTGTAAATAGAGTCAAAGAACTACTGCCTCATAAATATAAAACCAAATTAAGGATTCTATAAGCGTTTATATATTGGAAAACTTATTTTGTCCATAGATATCAGTCTACATCGCAGGTAAATTGAACCAATCCCTTAATTATTGTAGGCTTGGCGATTCATCAAAAGTTTATTTCAATTCCAGTAAAATTTTCTTGCAGTGTTTTTATAAGCGTGTCAAAATCCGAATAAGTTGTCAAGCTTTCAGCTTTGTAGTTACTTTCCTCAAAAACATCATTACCGTCAAAATAGTACGAATGCAACGTAAATAATTCTTCTTTATAGCCTAAACGTATCGTATAAACTTTGTTATCACTTGCCTTATGGAATAGTTCAATGCCTTTCCCGTTTTTGAGTCTTTTAAAAATCTTAGCTTGGTTCATTATACTTTATTCAATCAGGTGCTTGCTAAGATACAAATATTGATGATTAGTTCTTTGCTCAATAGACTTGCCTTGACCGATTGCCAGGCATGTTCGACGATACATCTTTATTTGTAATGCATTAAGATCATGTCAACAATATGTATTTAGCCGTAGGGATACGCTTTGTGAAGGGATTATTTAAAAATGAATGAGTCAGAATAGCTTCTTTTCGAAATATTCGCAATATCCGTCACTTTAAGCCGGCACTTCTTATGCGGCAACATGCGTTTTATATCTTTAGGGGCCCTAGTCAGGTAAAATTTCCACGCAACTGTACATTTACCCCCAATTGCATGAATTCGCTTACTTGTATAAGTAGCAGGCCTGAAAACATCTACTATAATTTCACACCAACGATCCTGGTTACCGATAAATTGCTCTATAGAAACAGTATATTTTATAATTGAATCGGAGGTATTCTCTAACTCGATATCAAATCTTTCATCTACTGCATATGATAGTTTTACATTTTTCACAACGATCACCTGCCCGCTCATTTTTATTGCGAATAATAATAAAACCAGCAATATTCCTTGTGCTTTTATTTTATAGTTTATCTGTACGTTCATCAGTAGATGAATTATAGTTAGATAATCAACGATAACATCATTATTTTTAGTATCCCATTTACCTTCAGGAGCAGGTTCACGATCTTTTTTCCTTGATACTTTGAATTTTAAAGATCGCCATTTACTTAAGTTCTCTCAAATAAGTAAAGCGGCGTAGATGCATCTCGAGCTTTTCCACCATATACTAACGGGAGCTCCCGGCGTTTAGCCCAACGTTCGGCGTTAAGCCTTCCGCGTTCTGCATTAAGCCTTCAGCCTTCAGCCTTTAGCCTTCAGCCTAATATCCCATTCTCCATCGCCACCTTTACCGCCGCCGTCATACTCTTTACATTGAACTTTTGCATCAGGTTGCGGCGATGGGTCTCTACCGTGAGTGGACTAACATGCAGTTGCGCAGCAATGGCAGCGCTGGTTTTGCCATCGGCTACCAGCTTCAATATCTCTTTTTCGCGTTTGGTTAACGCCGGCAGTACCTGCAGATCGCGGGCTGAAGGTTTTGCCATGATCTCCCGGGCTTCGCGGCTCAATGCAATTTGTCCATCCAATGCTTCATTAATACAGGCCACCACTTCATCGGCCGAAGAATTTTTCAGCAGGTACCCACTGGCGCCGTTCTGTAACATCTTCATGATAGTGCTGCGTTCATTGTGATTGCTGAACGCCAGCACACAGGTGGCGGCCGACAACGTCTTTACCTCCCTGCACAGATCGATGCCATTGATATCGGGAAGCGTAATATCTATCAGCACAATATCGCTCCCACCGCCTGACTTTTTTATATAATTCAGGAACTCGCCACCCGTACTGAAACAAATGGTGCTGACGTAATCATACGCCTGCATTAAAACCTTTTGCAATCCTTCCAGCACGATCGGATGGTCGTCTACAATGGCGATGGTTATTTTTTTCTTATCAGCTGACATGGAATTCAATATTTATGGTGGTGCCCGCTCCCGGCGCCGATTCAATTTCGAGTGTGCCTTTCAGGTAATCGACCCGGTTCTTTACATTTGTAAGGCCGATCCCTTTTCCTGCATCCAGTTGGTCTTTCCTGAAGCCTTTTCCATTATCTTCTACAGTGATATAAAATGTATTTTCATTCTGACTGCACTGCACCAGTATAGTTGATGCGCCTGCATGCCGCACGGCATTGGCAAGCAACTCCTGTACAATCCGGAAAATGGTCACCTGCATATCCTGCGTTATATCCTTTTCAATATTATACGCCTGGAAATCCACCGCCAGGGCCGGTGTGGTAAAGGATTCGCAGATCTCATTTAACGCTGTTTCCAGTCCGGAGTTCAATAACGACTCGGGCATCATATTGCGGGCAATACGCCGCAGTTCATTTACCGACCGGTCGAGCTGGTTGATGATCACCGGCAGGTCTTTTGTAAATACCTCCTCCTGCGCCGCAGGCGACAATCGCGACAAATTGATCTTCACCCCCGCCAGCATGCCGCCCAGCCCATCGTGCAGATCGCCCGCCAGCCTTTTCCGTTCCCGTTCTTCGCCCTGCAACAGCGCGCCCGCCAGTTTCAATTGCTGCTGCTGACTAATATCTTTCAACTGCTGCTGATGGCTCAGCTCTTTTTGTACAACCAGCTTTTTACTGTTGCGGTAATACAACCACCCCAATATCGCCAGCGCCAGCAGGAAGATACTGGAACCGCCCAACAAACCTGCAAGCAGTTGATTGTTGCGCATTTTCAATGCTGCCTTTTCATTGGCCGCCTGTAACAATGCGATCTTTTTCTGGTTCTCGGCCTCTTTGTATTTCTTTTCCAGTTCAACTACATCTTTCTCGAATTTCGCCTCGTATAAACTATCGCTTAACACAATGTATCTGGCCGACCAGTTGTATGCTTCGCTTTTATTGCCGGCTGCAGCATAGGTTGATGCCAGGTCTTTATACCAGATCCTTTTGTCGGTATTGATAAGCGCGGGGCTATTCACCAGCTCATGCAAAACCACCAGCGCGCCCTTGTAATCTTTGTTACTGATGAGTGATTTGTATTTGGCGCCTTTTAACCGGTTGACGGAATAAATGGCGCGCGGATCGGCTTTTCCCAGCCCGATAGCCTTATCAAAACTGTTCACGGCATCGGTGTAGCGTTTATTGCGATCGAACCAGATACCTTCTGCGTAATAATAGGTGAGATACAGATTCGACCTGGGACTGGGCGCTAAAATGCGGCCTGCTTTATCGAGATGCGGTTTGGCCAAATCGAGCTGGTGGTTATAGATATAGTTTTCCGCAGCATATACATTCACTTCCACCAGCGCTTCTATGCGCATCGGGTTATTTACATCGGAATGTTCTATATGATCGATGGCCTGTTTCAGATAACCGGTAGCATCATCGCGTTTATTGGCATTCATAAAAACCGTGGCAATGGCCTTCTCCAGGTTGCCGGTAAGATAGGCATCGCCCGATTGTTTGGCCAGCGGCAACGCCCTGTTCAGAAAAACATCCATGGCATCCTTTTCACTACCCTTCATTTGCTGCAAGGTGCCATACGCATGCAAAATATAACCGCGCACTTTACAGGCCTCCGGATGTGCAAATGCCTTCAGCGCCGAATCGCCTTTTAACAGGTGCTCCTCAATTGCAGGAATATTTCCGCCGGCATACAATTTTTGCGCTTTATAGAACCAGGAAGCAGCTTCGGTAAACGAACCCGGTTTACTTAATGCAATGCCTTTGTTCAAATAGTCCCTGATCTTATTGGTATCGCCGATAAGGCGGCAAAGGGAAGACAATTTAAGATATGCATACGCTTTGGCACTGTCGGTTTTTGCGGCCTCCGCTTCTTTTTCCATACGTGCTATATGGCCTGCATCGTCATCGAGCGAATAAACAAGCTGCGCGTTGCAAATGGGTACACTAAAAAAGAAAAGGATCGAATAAAACGCTTTTTTCATCTGAAATTATTAACTGGGTTTAGCCAGATGGAATTGTCATGATTAAACTTCAAAAATAACAGCATTTGTCAACCTTTCTGAATGCCCTGTAAAAATACCGGAATACCAGTAGATCAAATTACTCAGCATCCGGTATATGCAACGCCTGCATGCGATTATAATTTTGCCCCATGTTATCAAAATCACTAAACATGAAAACACTGAAGTATTTTTCTCTGTCGGTGCTGTCGCTGGCGCTCGTCATTATATCGATGCCGGGTTGTTCAAAGAAAAAGGACGAAAACGCCGATGCAAAAAGGAACGTAAAATATGAGCTGAGTGGTACGTACACGGGCAAATTTACCGTCTTAATTACCGACAACGAAAGCGGTAGCCAGGTGTACGACAACGTAACCATTCCCTGGTCGAAGGAGGTTACTTACCCCGACAAGGTAATTGCCATTGGCATCGGCACATCTACCACCACTGACGGCGCAGCCGGACAAACCGCTTTCCTGAAGATCTATTCCAATGGCAGCGTAGTTAAATCAACCAACGCAACAGCCGACAACAATGGCGGACTTATGCTGCCATCGCTGGGGCATTCATTTTAAAAGGCAACAAGGAAACGAGGCAACAAGGCAGCGAGGCTGAAATACAAGCAGTGAAAAACAAAAGAGCTGTTACCGGTTACCAGCCCCCTTAAACTTCCATTCTTTAACCTTCACCAATTAATTATAGCAAACGGAATGAAAAAACTATCATTATTACTCTTAGCAGCAACGCTCCTCGCAACAACAACCAATGCACAATTTTTTGAAAAAGGCACCAATGTGATCAGTGCCGGGGTAGGTTTAGGCGGCCATTTCGGCAGCTTTTCCTATGGCTCACAAACACCCGCCATCAGTTTACAATATGAAAAAGGCATGTGGGACATCGGCGGTCCCGGCGTTATCAGCCTCGGCGGTTATGCCGGCATAAAAGGGTATAAATACTCGGGTAGTTCCGGTTCTTACCATTACAATGAAAAATGGAACTATACGGTAATTGGCGTAAGAAGCGCCTACCATTACAATGGCATCAACAATGAAAAGTTCGATGTGTATGGCGGACTGATGCTATCATACAACATCCTCAGTTATAAATTCACCGACAATAGCGGTGGTTCTTCCACCTATCGCGGCGGCAGCTATGGCAGCACCCTCGGGTTTACAGCTTATGCAGGCGGCCGCTACCTGTTTATTGAGCAACTCGGCGCTTTTGCCGAGCTTGGCTACGGCGTGTCGTATCTGACGCTTGGCCTTGCTTATAAATTCTAGTCACATCAGGCTGGCTGTACCCTGCGTGCCACACTTTCGAAGTGTGGCACGTTTTTATGCTTTTACCTTTAAATGAACCATAATCGAGGTCAATTTATGATGAACTAACAATAAATATCAGGAAACTGCATTATAATGCAGGCACCAATCCTGTTCAGGACAGGACTGGATTAAACCTATGAGGTCAACTTTGAAGCGTAACATTGTTATACATCGTAAGATAACATGGTTATTACTGTTCTCTATTGCCTCACTTGCCGTGGCTTACTGGTTCATCTATGCCAGTGAAAGAAATATCGACAAAACCAATCTACGCATCAGCAGCACTCATGCCATCATCGAAACGGTACAGGCATCAATAACATCAGTTGCTGAAACCGGCACCATTACTCCCCCACTGTTTAACTCGCTTGACCTGCTTTGCCGCGCCAATAACGACTTAACCGCCTCTTTGCCCGTTTTACACCGGCTTGTTTCAACCCAACAACCTGCAGCCGAACTAAAAGCATTACTCTATACAATGCTGGAAGAAGAAAAAAGATCGCTGACCGAAAGACAGCAGACGAATGAAAAGGTGATAAAACAGGTGACAACGGGCATGTATTTCGGCAGAACCGGCGCCTTTCTGTTCGTAGTGATCATTTTACTGATGCTGAACAAAGACATCAACCGCCGCAAGACCACCCAGCAGAAATTGATAGAAGCCATTGAAGAGGCCAAAAAGGCAAAAAGAATGCAGGAACAGTTCCTGGCCAATATGAGCCATGAAATAAGAACGCCTATGAACGGCATCAAGGGCATGACCGATCTGCTGCTGGAAACACCGCTTGCTGAAAAACAACAGGACATGGCAGCGATGATAAAACGTTCCATCAACACCCTGCTTGTGGTGATCAACGACATTCTCGATTTCTCCAAAATAAAAGCCGGCAAACTGCATATCGAAAAAATAAACCTTAACATAAAAGAAGTGATCGGCAATACCGTGTCGCTTTTTTCACATCAGCTGCAAACAAAAGGTTTGCCCTTGCAGATAAACATCGACCCCAACATTCCCGAACATCTTACCGGCGATCCGCACCGGCTGAACCAGATCCTGAACAACCTGCTCAGCAATGCTATCAAGTTCACCACCGAAGGGCACATAAACATTACGGTCGCAATACAAAAACAAACGGTTGATACCATGACGCTCGCGTTCACGATAACCGATACCGGCGTGGGTATACCGGAAGACAGCATTACTTACATCTTCGATAGTTTTTCGCAGGCCTCACAGGATATTTCAAGGCGTTTTGGCGGAACCGGCCTGGGCCTTACCATTTGCAAACAATTGCTGCAGTTACAGGGCGGCGACATTTCCGTACAAAGCGCCGTTGGAAAAGGCTCCAGTTTTCAATTCTACCTCCCGTTCGACATAAACAATACACCGGCAGCTGAAATGCCTGCACTGCCCGGCAAACCCGAACACGACCATCCGCTAACCGGCAAACAGGTTCTTGTTGCCGAAGACAATGAAATAAACCAGAAACTGATAGAATTCGTGCTGCGCAAGGCCGGCGGCACCGTTACCATTGCAAATAATGGTGAAGAGGCCATTCAGCTTTTGCAACAGAATAATCTTTACGACCTCATTATAATGGACCTGCAAATGCCAAAGATGGACGGTTATGCCACCACGTATTATATCCGCAATAATCTCCGCCTGAAAATTCCCATCATTGCCATGACGGCCACCGCCATGAAAGATGAACAATGGCAATGCCTGCATGCCGGTATGAATGAATATATGACCAAACCTTTTGAATTTGCAGAGTTGTACAAAAGGATAGCGCATTTGGTTGATTAAGGCAGAAGGCTAAAGACTGAATGCTAAAGGCTGAATGCGGATTCCTGAATTCAGGCTTCCTGCAATTATTCGGGCCACGCATTTCGGAGGCAGGCTTTAAGCCTTCATTCAGCCTTAAGCGTTCATCAAAACTGTTTGAATCTTGCAACTACTTGTTTGAATTGATCAATGATCGATCATGACAGCCTGCGTAATTTAGTATCCTGTTAGCACTCCCTATTTCCTCTCGGCAATTTGATAATAATGTCAGCAATTAGTTTTGAGGCCCGCGCCTTTACTTCTTGCCAATTGCTTATTGCCAGTTGCCAATTGAACATCGCTCTTTCAAAATTTTTATCATTATGATCAAACTAACAGTCAATGGCCAGCCTTATACGGTTGATGTAGAGCCTACCATGCCTCTACTTTGGGTGATTCGTGATGTACTGCATTTAACCGGCACCAAATATGGCTGCGGTATGGCTCAATGCGGCGCCTGTACCGTGCATTTGAACGGAGATGCGGTTCGCTCCTGCGTAACACCGGTAAAGCGGGCAGAGAACCAGACAATAATCACTATCGAAGGGCTTTCAACCGATGTCACTCATCCCCTGCAACAAGCCTGGATCGCAGAAGATGTACCGCAATGCGGTTATTGCCAGAGCGGACAGCTCATGGCGGCAGCAGTGTTGCTAAAAGAAAAACCAAACCCCACCGATCAGGATATCGACGATGCCATGAGCGGCAATATCTGTCGCTGCGGCACCTATCAACGCGTGCGTAAAGCCATTCATCATGCAGCCAGTCTGCAAAAACAGGGAGGTACACAATGAGCAATACATTAAGCCGCCGCCGCTTTATACAAGCCGGCGGCACCATTACCGGCGGTTTGCTGATCTCTTTCTTTATTCCCGCCGGCGCAAAAAAGCTGGGCGACCTGCCCGCAGGCAACACCATGTTCGCGCCGAATGCATTTTTGAATATCCTGACCGACAATAACGTAAAGATCGTGCTGTCGCATGTTGAAATGGGCCAGGGCATCTGGACCACCCTGCCCATGCTGATCGCTGAAGAGCTCGATTGCGACTGGAATAAAGTAACGGTAGAACATGCACCCCCGGGGCAACCATTCGTGCATACCGTTTACGGTATACAAATCACCGGCGGCTCCAGTTCCACCTGGTCTGAATTCGATCGCTACCGCAATGCAGGCGCAACCGCCAGGGCCATGCTTATAGAAGCCGGCGCAAAAAAAATGAACGTCGATACCGCCAACTGCAGAACCGAAAAAGGATTTGTAATTGCCGGCGATAAACGCATCAGCTATGGTGAACTTACCGAAGCAGCCGGTAAACTGCCGCCGCCAGCGAATGTTACATTGAAAGACAAAAAAGACTGGCAGTATCTTGGCAAACCAACCAAACGCCTCGATGCAAAAGCAAAAGTAAACGGACAGGCAGCATTCGGGCTCGATGTATATTTTCCCGGTATGCTCACAGCCGTTGTTGCGCATGCACCGGTGTTTGGCGGAACCGTTCGCTCATTTGACGCAACCGCAGCCAAAACGGTGAAGGGTGTGCGTGAAGTAATAAAAATCCCAACCGGTATAGCGGTTATCGCCGATCATTTCTGGGCAGCGAAAAAAGCAAGGGATGTACTGAAGATAGAATGGAACAATGGCCCGGGCGAAAACTTCAGCACCGCCGGTCTGTTCGAATCATATAAAAAACTCGCGGCCGCCAAAGGTATTCCGGCGGGCAATGCCGGCAACGTAGATACGGCATTGCCCGCCACAAAAAAACAACTGAACGCTACCTATCAATTCCCTTACCTGGCCCATGCGCCCATGGAACCGCTTAACTGTACTGTTAAGTTAGACGCTAACTCCTGCGAAATATGGACCGGCACCCAATTGCCGATGCATGACCAGGCCGTAGCGGCCAAAATACTTGGGTTCAAACCTGATCAGGTAAAAATAAACATTCAATTCCTGGGCGGCGGTTTTGGCAGAAGGGCAACGCCTACCTCCGATTTCGTAGCCGAAGCAGTAGAGATAGCCAGGGCAAGCAAAAAATTCATTAAACTGGTATGGTCACGCGAAGATGATATCCGCGGCGGTTATTACCGGCCTGCATTTTTGCACCAGGTAAATATCGGTATCGGCGAAAATGGCCTGCCTGCCGCCTGGAAACATACTCTTGTCGGCCAGTCGATCTTTAAAGGTACTCCATTCGAAGGCTGGATGAAAGACGGGATAGACAATACCGCCGTTGAAGGCGTAAATGACTCGCCGTACCTTCAATCGGTTCCCAACTATAATATTGATCTGCATCTACCAACCGCACCGGTATCGGTACTCTGGTGGCGATCGGTAGGCCATACCCATACCGCATTTGTTATGGAAACGCTGATCGATGAACTGGCGCATGAAGCAGGCCAAGACCCCGTTGCATACCGCCGGGCTTTATTGAAAAGTAAACGGCATCTCGATGTTTTGAACCTGGTGGCGGAGAAATCGGGCTGGAACGATCCGCTGCCGGCCGGCCGTTTTCGTGGCATAGCCGTGCACGAATCATTTGCCAGCTTTGTGGCGCAGGTAGCGGAGATCTCCATTGAACAGGGCCATTTGAAAGTACACCGCGTAGTTTGCGCCATCGATTGCGGCCTGGCCATAAACCCCGAAGGCGTACGCGCACAAATGGAAAGCGGGATCATCTTTGGCCTTACAGCCGTATTGTATGGAGATATCACCCTGGAGAAAGGCCGCGTTAAACAGCGGAATTTCCACGACTATAAAATGCTGCGCATGAATGAAACGCCGCTAATGGAAATACACATTGCCGATAGTACCGAAAAAATGGGCGGCGCCGGAGAACCGGGCGTGCCGCCGCTGGCGCCGGCCATTGCCAATGCCATTTTCGCGGCTACCGGTAAACGGGTGAGAAGGCTGCCTTTAGAACGCTCAATGCTTAACGCTTAAAGCGCAACGCTTGTCCGCCATGGCAGGGCATGCGCAAAACCGGAACTAAAAACTATGAACTATGAACTGTGAACTATGAACTATGAACTATGAACTGTGAACTAAAAACCAAGAACATGAAAATCGGTTGGTATAAACATACAAGACCAGGCAATATCACAATTTGCGCCACGGCCATTACCATACTTTTAACCGCAGCGGCAATGCTGTCGTTCAGGAACGGGGACGATAAATACAAAAGCTGGAATGAGCTGAAAGCGCTAACGGCGCGGTACAGCCTCGTTTCGGAAAATGCATTTATGCAGGTGTACAAAGTGCTGATGTCGCCCCGGTGTATGAACTGTCACCCCTCGGGTGATGTACCTTTGAACGGCGACGACAATCATTTGCATCCGCAGGGCGTAAAACGCGGTGAAGATGGCAAAGGCCTGTATGCATTGAAGTGTACCAATTGTCATCAAACGCAAAATACCCCGGGGCTGAACATGCCGCCGGGCACAACGGAAGAATGGCATTTGCCGCCTGCCAACATGAAGATGGTTTTCCAGGGAAAAACCGCCCATGAACTGGCAACGCAGTTAAAAGACACGAATCAGAATGGCGGTAAATCGCCGCACGATATGCTGGAACATGTGAAAACCGATCTCGTTAAATGGGGATGGAAACCCGGTGATGGCAGAACCACACCGCCCCTCTCCTATGCCGTGTTTACAAAACAGTGGAACCTCTGGATCAATAGCGGCGCCGTTGCGCCGGCAGCCAGAGAGAAACTGGCGAAATAGGAATACCTGGAAATTAAGGGTGAGTTTCCGGCAACCGGTTGGAGACCCACCCTTTATAAAACCACCTACTCCTTCACTATCTTTTTGATCTTCTTGTTATACGCATCTGAAATATAAAAGATCATTTTTCCGTTACTATCTTTTGTGATCACGATCCCTTCTGGCCTTGTAATAAAAACCGTTTGCGCCGGTCCTTCCTGCTCACCCGTTCCGATATTGTTGCCGGCAAAGTTCGACTCTACCCCGGCCGGTGTATACTTCTTTATTTTTCCCATACCGCTGTAAGTAACATACACGTTCTTATCATCATCGATGGCCACATGCGTGGGCATGAAGTTCAAACTTAACGATCCGCCAATAGTAGTAATGGTACCGTCTGGCATCATTTTACGCATCCTGCCGCCGCCTTTTTCTGTAATGAACAAATTGCCATCGGTATCAAAAGCCATACTTCCCGGCCCGGGTATGCCTGCCTGTAATCCCTTACCATCACTGCTGGTTTGCTGACCATTGCCTGCAATGGTTGTTACAGTTGCGGTTGCCAGTTCAATTTGCCTGATCACATGATTATTATGATCGCCCACCAGCAAATGCGTACCGGCATTATTGATGGTTAATCCATATGGCATACTGAAACGGGCATCGGCGCCGGTACCGTCTGCATACCCAAAGTCGCCTGCTTTGCCCGCAAACGTGGTCACATCGCCATTGGGTGCTATTTTACGTATAGTGAAATTCATTTGATCGGCCACATATAAGTTGCCGGCGGCATCGGGCACAATGCTGGTTACCGAATTGAAACGCGCATTCACGCCATTTGCGTCAACAGCGCCCCGGCCGGCAGTGCCGGCAATGGTCGATACCACACCTTGCGGTGTGATCTTTCGGATCCTGTTCAGATCAGTTACATACATATTGCCGCTCTTATCCATGGCCATGCCCGTTGGCCATTGAAATGTTGCGCCTGCAACGGGGCCATCGATACCGCCGGTAGCACCCGTACCTGCATAGGTGTACACCCGCCATCCTATTAGATGAAAACCTTTGGTTTTTGTAACGAACTTATTATTGGCAAATACGGTGATGTCATGATCGCCCTGCGGAAGATCTGCCGGCAGCGTAACCACCAGTTGCGTGGCAGAAGCCGACTGTATGGGTGCGGTAAATGTTCCAAACCTTACCTCGTTCTGGTTTGCCGTGCCATTAAAACCGGTACCCCTGATCGTAACGGTGCCGCTTTCGGCTGCATCAGGAGATACACCGGTGATCGTAAGTGTATTGTTATTGCCGGGATCAACCGGGTTGCCGGGGTTACCGGGATTGCCCGGACCGGCAGCATCATTGCCGGATTTACTGCATGCAAATGCAAAGAACATACAACAAATTAAGCCTGCCTTTTTTATCATGACTGTGCTGACGTTTATTACCATCCAAAGATATCTGAACACCCATGGCGGCAATGGCCAATTCAGATGAACTGTAGATATTCCTGTTTGAAATGTAGCTATCAGCACAATAAAAAATACTGGAATACAGGTATTTCATCTTCATGATGCTTTGAGTAGTTTTACCGGTAAAATACTAACGATCCATAGCATTACAGCCTTATTACAACCGATTAGAAACCACCATTTATTTTGCCCAATGAGATACACCTTTTCGACACTATTTATTATGGCGTGCCTGTGTGGCCGCGCACAAACAGTTCTAACGCCCGGCGATAATGCACTTGATAAAAAGCTCATCAAAAGCGGCACGTATGAAATGGCGTGTTATGCCGAATCGAACGGTAAACAGTTTGAGGTAAGTACATTTACCATCAAGATCAATGCTACCGATAAAAACCTGGGCGTTTACACCCTGCTGCATATGACAGGTTCGAAAGATGTTTCTATCGATACCAGCATCTCCGATGCCAGTACCTTCCGGCCTGTATATCGTTCATCGAACAGCAGGAACCGGCAAATGGTAGTGAATTACGGGAAAGAGGTGACCGGTTATTATTACGACAAACAAACCAAAAAACGACATACGATCAAAGACCAGGGCAATGCCTTTTTCGATAGCTACACCTATCCATACCTCCTGGGTTTGTTACCGCTTACCACGGGTTACCGCGGCGACCTCGCCGTGTATGATTTCAAACCCGGCAACGCAACCAACACCAAGAATGCCCGAATAGAAGAGGTTAAAAGCAATTTATACAAGAGCGATCTTACCGGCGATCACAAGGTATGGCAGGTAAAGGTGTGTGAAGAAGCCACCAAAGACAGTTATGTATACTATATCGATAAAGACTCGCGCCGCATCTGGAAGATCGATATCCTTACACAGGGCCAGCGTTTACAGCTTATCGACAAAGAAACAGACTATAACCCTTTTACCACAAAATTTGATAAAGCGTACACGTTGAAAATGGTTACCGCAGGCAATTCGGTGATCCTGGGCCAGGCTTTTGCCCGTGATAATCAGAATGAGGGCCTGCTGAAAGGAATGGCGGTGCTGAACATCAATAAAAAACAATACGCCCGTACAGGTACAACGGTCATCCTGATCCCCTATACGCCTTTCTTTAAAGAATGGATGAAACTGAACGATGCATCGCGCAAAAAAGGCCGCTCCATTCCTTTGCCTAAAGAAGCGGCCGAATGTATTAAAACCACTACCGTATATGATGAAGACGGACATTTCGAGTTCACCAACCTGATGGCGGGCGAATTCTTATTGTATACTGAATTTGGCTACACGCACACATCGAGCCGCACGGAAGTGGTGGGTTATACCGATACCTATATCAATGGGATCTTCCAGGGCTCAACGGCCAGAACCACTTCGTATAATGTTGCTTCCAACGCCTCGGCCTCCATAAAAAAAACCGTGACGATCAAAAATAACGGCGATAAAGAAGAAGTGAAACTGAAGAAGACGAGGTGAGAAAGTTGACAGGTTAACAAGTTGACGGGGTTGACAAGGGATTCTGTGCGGCAGTCTTATTAATAGCTGGCTGGAAATTCAGATATTAAAAAGAAAAGCCTCAGGCGTTCCGCGCTGAGGTCTTTTTTTATTAGTTAACCAACACCTCGGGCCGTTCAACCGGACTGCCGTTGATTTTCACATTTTCCATTTTTACATCCCGCGCATGATCGATCTTAATTGGTGTATTAACCCCTTTGATGTTACAATTAACCAGGCGTAAATGCTGCACCGGCGATTCTTTATAGGCATGTACATACACGCCATATTCACCGCCGTCGGCCACCTCCAGGTTTTCTACCCAAATATTACGAATGGTGGGCATGAACCTGCCCGGCGCTTCATAAAACATATTGCAATGGATAGCGGCATCCCTGTACGTACCCACTTTGATATTTTTCATAAACACATTCTCTATAATTCCACCTCTCGAAGAACTGGTTTTGATCCGCAGCACCCGGTCGAGCTCGGGACTGTCCATAGTACAGTTGATGGCGTAAATATTACGGGCGCCACCGGCTATTTCACTGCCAATCACCACACCGCCATGGCCGTCTTTCATTTCACAACCTTCAATGATATGGTTTTCCGCCGGCCGGCCGATCCTTCTGCCATCTTCATCGCGGCCCGATTTGATCGCAATACAATCGTCACCGGTATCGAAATAACAGTCTTTTATCAGCACGTTCCTGCACGCCTCGGGATCGCAACCATCGGTATTGGGGCCTTTCGCCTGTACATTCACTTTTTCTATAGTTACATTTTCGCATAATACCGGGTTCATGAACCACATGGGCGAGCTCACCATTTTCACTCCCGAGATCAGGACGTTTTTACAGTTGTAGGGCTGCAACATACTCGGGCGCAGGTAATGCCCGTCGCCAAACACTCTTTTACGCGGGTCAACATGCTGGTGCATCAGCACATGCAGCGAATCCCGCGCCTTTGTTTGTTTTGGCATGCCTTCTTTCCAGCCATATGATTTTTTGCCATTCCAGTTCCACCAGGCTTCATTGTTGGCGTTGCCATCGAGCGTGCCGGTACCGGTAATAGCGATATTCTCTTCGCCGTACGCATAGATCTGCGGCGAATAGTTCATACACTCCATGCCTTCCCAGCGGGTAAACACGATGGGGTAATCTTTCGGGTCCTGGCTGAAAAGAATAGTAGCGTTATCCTGTAAATGAAGGTTTACATTGCTTTTGAGATAAATGGGCGCAGTAAGCCATTTACCTGCAGGCACCACTACCCTGCCGCCGCCATTGGCGCTGCAGGCTGCTATCGCTTTTTTGAATGCTTCAGAATTTTTTGTAATACCATCACCCTTGGCGCCATAATCGGTAATGTTATAATCCCTGTTCTTAAATACAGGCGCCTTGATGAGTTTACGCAATTGTTCTATTTCCTGTAACGGTTGTTTTGATGAAGTCCACACTGTAGATTGTCCTTTAGCATTAAATGTAAATAGTATGAAAACGGCAAAGGCAATCTTTGGAAGACTGACCCGGTAGTTTTTGTAAGTCATAGCTTCTTTTAAATACATGCAAACGATTCGGGCCGTAAAATTAGGGCATTTTACGCATGAACCGGCATGCATTTCGAAGCGCTGGCGTTATAATAATGCAAAAAAGGCCTTGTAAGTGTGCCACACCTTCGAGGTGTGGCACACTTAACTAATATCCAGATCAATACTTATCAACGGGTTTATCGCCCATATTTACCACCAGCTTCCCGCCTTTTGTTATTTCGGCAAATGAAACGAACGGTTTGTGCAGCGGTTTCCCATTGCATTGCATTGATTGAATGTACATGTGCTCACAGGAATTGTTCTTTGTTTCAATCACAAACTCTTTACCGGCATAATATTTTTGATTGAGCTGAATGGTGATCTTATTGAACAAAGGGGCAGCAATTCCCATTTGGGTTTGCGGGTCGGTCAACCCTTTTACATCGAATAAACCAAGTGCGGCCATTACATACCAGGCGCCCAGCTGGCCCTGGTCTTCATCCTGACCGAAACCATAGCCATGTACCGGTTCGGTGCCATAGAATTTGTTACAGATCAACCGCACCCATTTTTGTGTTAAGGATGGTTTGCCCGAAAAATTGAAGAGCCAGGAGATATGCAGCCCCGGCTGGTTGCCATGATTGTACACACCGGCAATTCCGGCAAAAGCGTCAATATTGGCGCCGCCGCCAAACATGGCTTTTTCCGAAATGGTAAAGGTGCTGTCGAGCCTTTCATTGAAAGTACCGGCGCCTACTTTGGCAATCAATGCCTGCGGTTCATGCGGAACAAAATACGTGTATTGCAAGGCATTGCCTTCCTGGAATCCGCGCCACGGCTGCGAGGGATCGAAATTATCGATAAACGAGCCATCCGTTTTTTTAGGCCGCACCAGTTTCAACTTCGCGTCGAACAAATGCTCCCACCCTTTCGACAATCGCAAGAATGTTTTGTGATCGGCCTGCTTACCAAGGCGTTTTGCCCATTGCGCCATAGCATATGCGCTGAATGAATATTCCAGGGTGTGTGATGCAGAGAACTTCCATACTTCTTCCCAGCTGTTGCCATTATCTAAATGGTTTACATAACCGTATTTTACAAAACTGTCTACATCGAGTTTGCCTGCGCCGCGCGGCCGGTCCTTTCCTTCCAGTTCATTCTTTCTCGCTGCCGCATACGCCTGCTGAATATCGAAATCTTTTATGCCGGCCATATAGGCGCCCGAGAAAACGATACTCACCATATTGGTTCCTACGCCCGATACGAACCGGCTGTTGGCAATCCCATCTGCCAGCCAGCCGGCATCTTTATAGATCAGCAGCTGGCTTTTTATAAAATCAGCATAATATTCGGGATAGGCCAGCGCCCACAATTGCGTAAGGTTCCAGTAAGCACCCCAAACCGCATCGGTATTGTAATGATTATGCATGGGCACACCCTTTTTATCGAGCGCTATCTGTCCTACCCCGCCGTCATTCTTCGGGTAGGCGCCGTTTACATCACTGGCCAGTCCACGCCCCAGCAAGGCATGATACAAACCGGTGTAGAATTTAGTAGCGCTGGCTTTATCGCTTGTTTCTATTTTTATACGGCCAAGGTATTGCTCCCAGGTTTCCATAGCCTGCTGCCTGGCAGCATCAAACGACAAAGCGCCTGCTTCCTGTTGCAGGTTCAGTCGTGCATTGTCAATGGAAGTATACGATAAACCGGCCTTGATGGTGACAGCCTCCTGTTCATTGGTAGAAAAAGTAAGATACAGTCCTGCGCCTTTGCCGCTTGTTTCATTTTTGCCGGGCGTAACGTCATTTCCGCTGAATACGCCATACGACTGTGGCTTTTTATCCAACACCGCTGAGAAATACATGGTTACTTCAGCGCCGGGCTGGTATTTCTGAATGAACACGGGCAGTGTGGTTACATACCCTTCAATACGGCCATCAGCATTCATGTATACTTTAGCATCTTTCACCGCACCGCTTTCGCCCTGTTTGTTACCTATATCGAACAGGATATGCGCTTCATTGGTTTTCGGAAAAGTATAGCGGTGAAACGCCACTCTTTTTGTTGCCGTTAATTCGGCTTTGACGTTATAATCCTTCAGCAATACCGAATAATACCCTGCTGTAGCCGTTTCGTCTTTTTTATCGAAGCGGGAACGGTAACCATCATCGGGATTTTCGAGTTTGCCGGGTGTTGTTTGCAATTGACCGGTAATGGGTGCGAATACTATACCGCCTACCTGGAACTCATGAAAATTGGGAAAGCCTTCTATCGACTCGTGCCGGGTATCGTAACCGGTGGCCTCCCAGCCATGCATATTCCCGTACGAACCGTTTGTTGCCGGTGATGGCTTGGCCATTCCAAATGGAACAGCGCCCGGGGTATAATGGAACCACCGGCAATGCGCCGTGCCTATATTGGGATCGACATATTGAGAAAGACCGGCTGCAGTTTGCGCCAGGCATTTTACACTTACAGAAGCGACAATGACAAACAATATTTTTTTCAAAACGTTTAATTTTGGATCAGTAATACTTTTATTTGAAGAATAAACTCTTTGGTTTCGGCAAACGTGAAAAGCCCTATTCTCGTGCCTAATACCTATCTGCCGGCATGTGGCAATAGCGAAAGCCGGATATTCGTCAATATATTTCGAGGGGCATAAGATCGCATATTAGCATCAACAATCGCGAACCTTTCACGTTTCACGTTTGCCGTTTCACGATCAGCCACTCCCCATCGCCGCCGCCCCCACCATAGCCGCCTGCTCACCCAGCACAGAGGTGGTGATACGCACTTCGGGAAAACGTTTTCCAACGCCGGCCAGCAATGCATCTTTGAACAGTGGATACGACTGTGCGATATTTCCGCCAATAACGACTGCTGTTGCGCCGGTGCTTTCGATAAACCGGGTTAAGAATACAGCCAGGTTATTGCCGAATTCATTGAACAGGGTTCTTACCAGTTCGTCATGCATGGCCATGCCGGCAAGTTCCTTAACACCGCTTACCGGGCTTCCGCTAATGGCAGAATACCGTTTTACGAACCAGCGGGTACTGAGGTAATCTTCAGCTATACCTTCGTGTAAGGGCATATTCCACAGATCGGCGCTTGTTGCATGCCCGTCTTTATAAACGGCTGTTCCCAAACCGGTGCCTAATGTTACACTGATCACCGGCCGGTTACCGCTTACGCTGCCGGAAAACACTTCGCCCTGTAAAAAACAGGCGGCATCGTTGTTTATGAAAATGGCCGCCGGTTCCATATCCAGCGTCTGCGCCAGCATCGTCTTTACATTCAGTCCGAATAACTTCGGGTATTTATTCTGATCACTGATCAAACTAATACCTTCTTTATAGTTGAACGGACCGGGCATGGCGAGGCAGATGGTTGCCACGGGTTTGTTTTGCATTGCCTGTTTTATACAGGCCGCCCAAATACTTATCACCTCCTGTGCTGCAGCCATTGAATCTACATGCATGCGCACCAGCGAAGTGCTGATCAGTTGCCTGCCGCCTACATCGATCTTCGCCGCCGTAATATGCGATCCGCCGATATCGGCTCCTATAACAATTGAATGGTCCATGCTTTCGAAAACTGTTTATAGATGGTTTTTCATTTTTTTCAATTCATCAATGCCCCACTGGTGTGCCATACAGGTCGGCATCGGCTTTTTCTTTCCAGTCTTTTTCAATTTGCTCCAGCGATTTGCCCTTTGTTTCCGGCAACAATTTGTAAACCGTAATAAAGGCGATCAAACAAAACAAAGCAAACAACCAGAATGTAAATGCCGTGCCTATGCTTTCGAGTAAGATGGGCGTCAACTGGCCAACGATGGTATCGGCCACCCACATTACCATTATGCTAATGGCCATTGCGCGGCCGCGGATAGGACCGGGAAAGATCTCTGCCGCTACCACAAACTTCAATGGCCCTATTGAAAATGCAAATGAGGCCATGAATGCCAGCACGCAAACCAGCAATGCCCAGCCGGTGGTGGCGCCGGTATAAAAACAAATACCGGTTGCCAGCAAACTAACGAACGCGCCCACCGTACCGGCAAGGTATAACGGCCGGCGGCCGAGGCTGTCGACTTTCCAGATGGCGATCAACGTGAACAACATATTGGCGCCGCCAAAAATGATCTGGCTTAACAAAGAATTGCTCAACGACACACCTGCATTGCTCAGGATACTGGGACCATAATAGATAATGGCATTGATACCGCTGAATTGGGAGAACAACGGCAACAGGATGCCAATGATCAGCGCCTTGCGCCATTTCGGTTCCAGCAGGGTTTTGTATGATATTCTTTTTTCTTTCTGCATTTGCCTTCCCTGTTGTAAACTGGCCTTTGCTTCTATTGCATTGTTGATGCGGTTGAGAATGGTCGTCGCTTCCTGCTCCCGCTGGTGTTGTATCAACCAGCGTGGGCTTTCAGGAACCATCATTAACCCAAGCGCAAACAACACGGCTGGTATTACCCCTATCCCAAACATGCCGCGCCATACTTCAGTTACCAATACGGTGTGCATTAAACCGGTAGTATCACCGGTATGTGCGAGCGCATAATGCAATAAGGCGGAATTGGTTAAATAAGCAACCAGGATCCCCAGCGTTATGGCAAACTGGTAATAAGTTACCAGCCTTCCGCGAATGCGCGCCGGCGCGATCTCTGAAATATACAGGGGCACTACATTCGAAGCAAGGCCAATGCCTATTCCGCCAACCATGCGCGCTGCAATAATACCGGTTAAGCCTGGCAATAACGAACAGCCGAGCGCAGACAATAAGAAAAGGATGGCAGCCACGATCAGGGGTTTCTTTCTGCCCAACCTGTCGCTTAGCTCTCCCGAGATGGCAACGCCAATGATACAACCCACCAATGCGCTCGACACAAACCAGCCTTTTTCAAAAGAAGTGAGCACAAACTGCTTTTCTATTAGTGGCAGAATACCCGATACCACGGCCATATCGAACCCAAACAGGAAACCGCCCAGCGATGCTACCAGCGTTATTATAAATAGATAAGCTGTTTTATTCTTTACCATTTTTATTCTTTATTTCTAAATTGTATTTAAGCGGTATCAGGCTACAGGCTTAACGCTGAATGCTTAAGGCTTAACGCAAAATACAAATACAAAGATGCTTTTCGTTCGGCGTTTAGCGTTTTGCCTTCAGCCTTCAGCTTTCAGCGTTTAGCATTCGACATGGAAGGCGGTGCATCGCCCGGTTTGCTGCCCCAGTTCGTATTGGGTTCAGGACCCATTTCCAGCACCAGAGAACCACCATCAACCAGGTCGGCATGATAAAACCAGGGTTTTGTCAATGGTTTTCCATCGAGCCTGGCCGACTGTATATACCGGTTTGTATCACTTACATTATGCGCTTCGATGGTAAATGTTTTACCCGGGTAATAGGTTGGATCGAGCGCAATGGTCGTCTTTTCAAAGATCGGACTGCCGATCTCATAAAATGGCTTTACCGAAGCGCCGCCATCTGTCTGGAACAAACCCATTGCCGCCATCACATACCAGGCGCCCATTTGTCCTTCATCCTCATCGCCCAGCCAGCCATGTAATGGCGTTGACCCATAATACCGGTTCATGATCTCACGCGTATAATGTTGCGTAAGCCAGGGTTTGCCGGAATAATTGAATAACCAGGCAGCCTGCATGTTAGGCTGGTTGCCGTGATTGATGGGAATACGATCGTACAGGTCGCCCTCCGCATTGAAATTATACCGCGCCGACTTTTTGAATCCATCTTCGAGGCGGTTGTTGAACTCATCTTTACCCATCAGGTTCAATATTCCCTGTACATCATGCGGATTGAAGAAACTGTATTGCCAGGCATTGCCCTCAAGGTAACCCGGACCACTGAACGAGGTACAGCAATACGGGTTCCAGTCTTTCACCCACGATCCGTCGCGGTGTTTCATGCGGATGAATTTGGTAGCGGTATCAAAAACATTTTTATAATTACCGGCCCGTTTAATGAACAGTTCGTATTCTTTTTTCTTTCCCAGCGCCTTGGCCAGCTGCGATACACACCAGTCGTCATACGCATACTCAAGCGTATTCGACACCTGTCCCTCTTCTGTTGGCACGTAGCCCAGCTTCATATACGACTCAAAGAACTTATTTCCTGCATAGCCGTTCTCAGGCGTTACAACCCCGGGTGTTGTTTGCTGATGCAGCATGGCTTTGAATGCATTCTCCACATCGAAATCGCGGATGCCTTTTTGATAAGCGCCTACGATCAGTGCGATCTCGTGCGAAGCTTCCATAATGCCGGAATACTCAATACCCGCCGGCCCCTTTGGCAGCCAGCCGCCGGTATTATAGATAGCTAAAAATGATTTTACCCATTTGCTGGTAAGATCGGGATTTACCAGCGCCCATAACTGGTTCAGGTTCCAGAAAGTATTCCATAACGCATCGCAACCGTAAATGGGTGAATCGGGATTACCGTCCTGCACTTTTTCATTTACATCAACATATTTTCCATTCACATCGCTCCAGGTAGTGCGGGCCACATACGAACGGTACATGTTGGTATAGAATTTCTTCTTTTCTTCTTCCGTTCCGCCCTGCACCTGTATTTTGCTCAACATGCCATTCCATACCTTCTTTGCATTGCTGCGCACGGCATCGAAATCCCAGTTAAATGGGTTCATTTCCGTTTCGAGGTTCAACCTTGCCTGTTCTATGCTTACCAGTGAAATAGCCGTTTGCATCAACAGCACCTCACCCTTTTTTGTATTGAAGTCGGCAAATGCCCCCATACTGCCCTTGCCGGCCACTTCTTTTACGTCCCTGAGATGCTGGTTGCCTTTCCAGCCGCCGAAATGTTCAATGGGTTTATTAAAGCGCGCTATGAAATGAACGGTGTATTCGTTCCAGCTCCACTTTTGTTTTGAATAACCCTCTATTTCCCGGTCGGTGACCCTGGTGATCTTTGCATCGAGTATCTCAGCCGTATTCTCGAAGGGAATATCGAGGTCGAGCAGGATATGCAGCTCTTCTTCTTCAGGTGTCGTAAAGCGGAAGAAACCCGCGCGGGTAGTGCTCGTAAGCTCAGTATGAATATTGCCATTCATCAGGGTTACCGCATAATAACCCGGACTGGCCTTTTCCGTTTCCTTATAAATACGGGACCGGTAACCGGTTGTCCACCCCGTGGTAGGGCCATCGGCCGGACCGCGCCGCGTGTTCAGCGCCCCAACCGTAGGCATAACCGATAAACCGGCCATCGTCCATGAATGGATATGACTGAACCCGCCGATATTATTCAATGAATATTCATAACCCGATTTCCAAACGCCGCCCTGGTTATCGGGCGCCAACTGTACCATTCCAAAAGGCATGGTAGCGCCGGGGTTCAACATCCAGCGCGATTCTGAAGTACCCAGTAACGGGTCGGCATAATCAACCGGTTCTTTTTGCTGCGCAGCAACCGGCCCAATGCAACTGCTCATGAAGGCAAACAACAACCATTGTTTCATACGTAAGAATTATTTTAATTCTGTTATACTTTCTTTACAAAATGCCTTTACCACTTTTGCAACGCCTGTGCCTTTATTGACAAGCGTGTAACTTTTAGCGGCAGCAGGAATTACAAAAGTTTCTGCATAGCTGAAAATTGCAGCTACTCCATCGGCTGTCTCTACCGAAACCGCACTGCCTTCCACCAGCATAAGAATATGACAGGTATCATTGGTTTGAACCGTAATACGCGTTTCAAACTCGAGGCGATGCACATCGTAAAAATGCTCCGCATGGGTTGCACAATGCACCAGCTTCCAGTCGGCTCCATTATCTATTACCGATTGTTTCGAGATCAACTCTTCGGTTACGGTTTTACCCTGGCGGCTAAAATTCAGGTTTTTGAACGCATGTTCTATATTGATGGCGCGGGGCTCGCCATTGAGATCGAGCCGCAGCCAGTCGTACATTTTAAAAGTAAAGATGTAAGGCGTGGCACTGATCTCGAGCACCAGGTTATTGATACCGGCGCTGTGTACGGTACCGTTGGGAATCAGGAACAGGTCGTGCCTGGATGCGGTATGCGACTGCACATACTGATCTATCTGCACTACCTGTTTATTTGCCTTGCTGTTTTCGAGTGTTTGTTTGAAAGTAACAGGATCGATGCCTTCCTGGAAACCGAGGAATACCTGCGCATCTTCCTTACAATCGAGAATATAATAGGTTTCATCCTGGGTAATGGTTTCGCCGAAATTGTCGCGGATGTATTGTAAGGTGGGATGACATTGAATAGATAAATTACCGCCTTCCCACGTATCGAGAAAATCGAAACGGATGGGAAATTCATACCCGAACATAGCGGCGTGTTTGCCCAATATGTTTTTGTTTTCCTGGAACATCAGGCAATCGAACGACACTTCCAGTAAATTGCCATTGCTTTCAAATACCAGTCCGTTCTCAGGAACAATGAGCTCGAACGACCAGGCATAATTCACTTCATCTTTATACAGGTCTTTGATCCTGTCTTTCATCCATTGTCCGCCCCATGCGCCGGCTTCGAACCAGGGGCGCACGCGAAACACCTGTTGACTAAGGGAATGCAGGCCTGTTTTCAATGAACCGGCCAGCATCCAGTTCAACGATTCCTTCCATTGCGCATCGGCTATCACCGATATTTTGCGCAGGATCTCCTGTTTATGTTCATTCAGCACTACCCAGTCGACAAAATAGAACCGTTTATACATTTCTGCCGAACGAGTTACTTTTTTGCTTCCAAGATTGGTGACGCTGCCGGCACGCATGCGATATTGTATTTCATTCTTGGGCACATCGAGATATATTACCGGCGCTTCAACGGATGACAGTGCGGCGCCGGTTCCAAATATAACAGTGCAATCGGCGCTTTTATCAACCTGTAGTGATGCAAGCTCGTTCAGATCGAAAAAGTCAGCCAGCGTACCTTTGAACCTTGTTCCCCAAACCGAATCAGGCGTACCGAGAAATGGCGCTACCAGTTCATCAATAGCTTCTTCCTTTTTCAAACAGGTACTTACATCGTGCCAGTTCACCTGCTTTCCTTTTGCATTGAATTCCGTTTGCAGACATTGTTTTACTTCTTTCCAGAAAATTCCGCCATAGCCGTCGATTATAACTACCCGGTGGCTCAGTATCCATTGTGCCAGTGATGCATATCCGCTGAAGATCTTATCAGTGCCGAGTGAATGGTACGGATACATATTATACCCGCCACCGGCTGTTTTTCCTGCCTGTACCTGTTGCGGCAATAATGGCTGCGAACTTACCCGCCGTTTACTACCTGCGCCTTTGCTTTTACCTACAATATTCTCCGATGTTTCGTACATAGTTTACAAATTTTATTACTCTTATTTGACATTTCTAAATGAATTATTGGGTTCAACTTTACCACTATCAAAACACCACCCGCAGGCTTACCGTTCCGTACAGCGGCCATGCCAAATGTATGTACATACATATAAACATACAAACATTTCCCCGGCTTTTTTCTATTTTTGTTCCAATTCAGATTGAAAAATTAACCAGCATGAAGCTCCGCATCGATCACAAGAGTCACGTCCCACTTCATTTACAGGCCGAAGAGTTATTGCGTAATCTCATAGCCGACCCGCAGTATGCCGATGGGAAATTCCTGCCGAACGAGGTAGACCTGGCCAGGGAGTTGGCCATTTCACGCACAACGCTTCGACAGGCGTTGAACAAACTGGTGTATGAGGGTTTGTTGATACGTAAGAAAGGCATCGGCACCAGGGTGGCGGAATCGTCGGTGAGCTCAAAATCGAAGAACTGGCTAAGCTTTTCGCAGGAGATGAAGGCGCGGGGCATTCCCATCAAAAATTTCGAGCTGCATGTAAGCTGGGCGTACCCCGATGAGGCGGTAGCTAATTTTTTCGAGATCACCACGCAGAAGAAAGTGCTGAAGCTGGAAAGGCTGCGAGGCAGGCCGGAAGGGCCTTTCGTGTATTTTGTATCGTTCTTTCATCCACGCGTAGGCCTTACCGGTGAGGAGGATTTCAAACGTCCGTTGTATGAAATACTGGAGAAGGATTACCTGGTGATAGCCAACCTGTCGAAGGAAGAGATCAGCGCGAAAGCGGCAGGTAAATTCATTGCCGGCAAACTGGAAGTAGAGCCCGGCTCCCCAATCCTGTTCAGAAAAAGATTTGTGTTCGACCAGGGTGAGCGGCCGATCGAATATAACCTGGGCTATTATAAGGCAGACAGCTTTGTATATACAATTGAATCGCGGCGGGAGTAATTTGATAATTTGCTAATATGCTAGTGTGCTAATGTGTTAATGGGATGCACGTTGATAAAGTTGACAGCATTGATAAGGTGATAAAGATATACAGGCCAACCAGTTAACTCCTATCGCAGGGGATCTTGCTATCGTACCTGATATCGAGATCATGCGCAACGGTTATTTGT
This sequence comes from Niastella populi, assembly GCF_002078015.1. Lineage (GTDB taxonomy): Bacteria > Bacteroidota > Bacteroidia > Chitinophagales > Chitinophagaceae > Niastella > Niastella populi. Next base: position 37,334 of record NZ_LWBP01000222.1, read on the forward strand.
TGCCGCTGCAGGGCCGGCCGGCCTTTATAATCATCATAAAAATCAGCAGGCAGGGGAAAGGAAGCATTATCGAATTTATGCAGGTATTTCAATGGCGGCATCCAGTTACAATGCGGCGCTTTGTGATTGATGTTGGGCCGGCTCGCTGAAGCCTGTTGACCTTTCGCGCCAAATTGAAAACATGGTTATATAACTGCATGCAGCAGCATGACAGCCAGCAAGCGGATCGTTCTTCTCTTCATGAGCGTACCTGATGATTGGAAGTCAAAGTAATAACTTTGTACATACATAGACACAAGGGGCTACTGTTTTTTATCAATTTTAATGGGTGTTACTTTTTGCCGGTGACGAAGGGTGGAGGGAAGTTGACTTGTTGACCAGGCATCCTATGTGCGGCAGGCTGGTGGATAGTTGACGGCCAGGCAAGGCCTGTTATAAGGCAGCAAAGAAAGGGCCGGTGTTCGGAGTTGAGAAAACCAGCCATCCAAAAACTAAGAACCGGGAACCGGGAACCGGGAACCGGGAACCGGGAACCGGGAACTGAGAACTGTGAACTGAGAACTGAGACCGGGAACTGAGAACTGAGAACTGAGAACTGCGAACAGAGAACCGGGAACTGAGAACTGCGAACCGGGAACCGGGAACTGAGAACCGAGACCGGGAACTGAGAACTGAGAACTGTGAACTGTGAACCGTGAACTGCGAACGAAGAACTATGAACTGTGAACTGTGAACCGTGAACTGCGAACTATGAACTGTGAACTATGAACTGTGAACTGAACAACTGAATAACTATTTTTTTTGTACATCCGCCTGAGCAGCATTC
>NZ_LWBP01000223.1 GCF_002078015.1 Niastella populi
AACAACTGAATAACTATTTTTTTTGTACATCCGCCTGAGCAGCATTCCGCCGGCGATTTATCTCTTCCACAAGAGAATCGATTGTAGACCTGTGTATAGCAGCTATTTGTTGATTACCACTTATGAAAGCCCTGGTATATTGCTGAGTTTCGTCAGCCAGCAGATCAATCAATGTTTGTAATTCGATTGCCTTGAAATCGGGTTGCATACAATGAGTTAACAAACTTCACACCATTTTACTCAAATGGCCGTAGCATAATTGTAAACACTTAACTTTGTATAAGACCTTCCTCAGTGGCATTATCCTACACAAGACGTTTGAACTTGTTACCGCCAATATCTCTACATTTCTTCCACCGTATCGTGAAAATCAAATATTATTATTTGATAAACTGATGTTTCATGTCAACGAAGCAAAAAGATAATGCCGCCAAAGCCTTTCTGCAATGCGTTATTGACTGCGCACTGGACGTTGTACAGGTTTTTAAATCAGTAAGGGATGAGAACGGAAAGGCCACAGATTTCATCTGGATCGCTCAAAACAAAAGCGCCCTGTTACAGAATGGAGATGTGATCGGAAAAAGCCTGCTGCTGCAAAACCCCGGCGTTATCCGCGCCGGTATCTTTCAACGCATGGTGCAGGTCACCGAAACAGGCGTTGGCCAGCGATATGAGCAAAACTATTCTTTCGAGCAGTTCAAAACTCAGTGCTTTTACCAGTCCCTTATGAAATTTGAAGATGGCATAATAATGACCTCGCGGGACATAACCGCTCACAAAATGGCCGAGCAGCAAATAATCAAAGGCAATAACCTGCTGCAATCCCTGTTCAACTCTTCCCTTAACATGATCACGGTTTTTGAAGCGGTGCGTAATGAGCATGGAGAAGTGATCGATTTCAAATACCTGTTGACAAATACACTGGCCCGCCTTACTGAAGGCGGTGATCCGTTCGGTGAATTATATTTAACCCGTCACCCCGATATGGCCAATACGGAACACCTGCAGAATTTGACAATGGTGGTTGAGACCGGCCAACCGGCGGAATGGGAGATCTATTATGGTTCTCATGGGGACGACAACTGGCACAAGGTTAAAGCGGTTAAAATTGGCGATGGCGTTGCCGTAACAGCCGATGATATCACTGAACGCAAAAAAGCGGAAGATGAAATGTTGCGTATTAAAGATGAACTGGCGCAACGCGTTACTGATAAATACTACCGCATCGTCAATTCCATGGACGAAGGATTTTGTATTGTAGAAGTGCTGTTCGATAAAAAACAAAAAGTAAAAGACTACCGCTTTCTTGAAGTGAACCCCGTTTTTGAAAAGCAGACCGGCCTAAGGAACGTCATTGGCAAAACAATGCGCGAAATTGTGGCAGATACGGAAGAACATTGGTTTGAGTTCTTCGGTAATGTGGCTGTTACGGGTATTCCAATGCGCTTTCAGCACGAGGCCAAACAACTGCATCACTGGTATGATGTATATGCATTCCGGATCGACGAACCACACGAACATCATGTGGCCATTCTGTTCAATCATATCCCCGGCCCTAAAAAAAAGAAATAAAGAAAAGGCTTCCCGATGTATCAGGAAGCCTTTTTCAATCTACATCTGCATTACAATTTCACCAGTTTTATCTGTCGAATACTATTGCCCTGTCTTACTTCCAGATAATAGAACCCTTTCTGATAGGTGTGCCCCAGCTGCAATGTTCCTTCCGGAACATTTTGCCTGTACTCCACTACCCTGCCCTGAATATCCACTACGCGCAGACTTATCTTTCCTGCCGATCCTTTTATGTTCACATTAAAATGATCCAAAGCGGGATTACCCAATACCTTCACCGCAAACGGGTTTTGAATGGCAGGTAATATAATCTCTTCCGCCTGCGCTTCTCTGGCCATGGTAACTGTATTTGATGGCGTACTGCGCACCGACACATTGCCGCCGCCCAGGTTTTGCAATTTGGTTTGCACCCCGCTCCAGTTGCTTGAGAAAACTACCTGTGAAGTATTGGGATCCATTATCAGGATACTCGCAGAGTCGAGCTGTCCGCCCGTAGTTACATCATTCATTTTAACGGTGAGATCCATATTACCGCCCAGTGAGACCGGGTTCAACGGGTCGGTAATGTCGCGGTAATTCGCCTTGGTATTGAAGTATGCCGGCGTACCTTTTGACGTAGCAGCCGATACTACCAATGTATTTACGGCATTGCTTTTTATCTGATAGATTTTACCATTGCTTCTTATGATAATGTTACACTGGCCTTTCAGGTTAGAGCCCGATTTGGTATACTGCATATTGAAGCCGAAGTTCGTCTTCAGGTCTTTGGTTCCCGCAATGACACCTGCACATGAATTGTTTTTCAGATAACCGCCGCCTGTTACGAATTCACCGCCAGGGCGCGCAATGGTGATACAAGCCGCCACATCGGAGGTGCCACCGGTATAATAATTTTCAACCACTGCATATACTTGCAGATTGGCGCCGCCACTCTGGAGTTCCGTAGTTGTTAAATTGTAGGTGAACGTAGTAACGACCGTACCAGTTGTTGAATCGGTCATCAATGCCGGAACTAATTGGGGAGCGCCCAAACACACTCCGGCAGGACTATCCCTTCTGAAAGTGACCCGCGCGTTTTTGATGTTTCCTCTGTGGCCATCTGAAGCCGGAAAGAGATCGCGAATGGTGGCGCTCAGGCTGATGGTCATGGAGGTAGCCGATGTAACGGGCAGCGACATATAATCCTGCCCCGTATAAGTGATGTCAGCATTTTCTTTTGTAACCGTCAGTGAGCAGGTGCCTGAATTATTGTTACTGTTCAACCCATAATTAGCATTAGGCATATTGAAAATAGCCGTGACGGTTTTGTCGCCGGGTGACATTTGACCGGGTATTCCTTCCACCAGTTGTTTATTTGCCAGAATACCTGTCAGGTTGTTACCCGATACGGTAAACGGAACCGTGCCCATAATCTGGTTGCCGACTTTAAATGTTACGGAAACGGCAGCACCATTTGCGCCGGTTACGACAGGAGCGCCGTTATTGATGGTGGCGGTAAAGGTCACCACGTCGCTATATTGTTGCGTTGCCACATTGGTAGACACAGCGGTTGTTACCGGCACCACGGCAATTGTAAGGTTTGACGCCGTGTTGGTGACCGTATAATTGAACAGGCGGCTATTGGGGTCGTTCAACGTGGCGGTGATGGGGTAAATACCGATAGGCGAAGCCTGCGTTGCCGTTGTGCTATAGCTTACGGTAATATTATCGCTTGCTACAATACCTGTTTCAATACCATCCAGCACTGGCAGAGGCGCGCCATACAATTTATTTTTGCTGTTAACGGTAATGGTGAGCGGCCGTGTGTTGATGGTGAGGTTGGCGCTTGCATAGGAAAGATTATAATTAGCACTTAAGGCCAGGGTTCCCTGTTGAATGGCATACACGCCAATATTTTCACCGCTATCTCTGGTGAGGGAGCCGCTGAATGTATTGC
>NZ_LWBP01000224.1 GCF_002078015.1 Niastella populi
ATTCGCTTACAGCTTACAGCTTGAAGCTTGCCGCTGTAATTGCCTTTCAGCTTTAGCCTGTATTTGTATTCGCTTACAGCTTACAGCTTGCAGCTTGAAGCTTGAAGCTTGCAGCTGTATTCCCTATCCCTGCTCCACTACAATAATAGTATCCGGTCCATCGAAGGTGAGGCCTTCGGTTGAAAGAGTTATTCCTGTTTTTTGTTTGGTGAATTTTACCGGGGTGCTGCTGCCAAGGAGTTTTACCGATTTTATTTTCAGTTTTGCATCGGGCAGTACGATGGCATTGCCTTCGGGCGCTTTGAATACATGCAAATATATCAGTTTACCTTTTTGTGTGGTAACGCCCCAGGGCTGTGGCGCAAGCGGTCCGCCCCGGGTACCATAAACGCTTTCTCCATACTGTTGTAACCACTTCCCTGCCCTGGCGAGGGTATCGGCAAATTCCGATTGTATTAAACCGGTAGGCATGGGCCCTACATTCAGCAGCAGGTTGGCATCGCGGCCGGCTGCGCCTACCAGTAACTGCACCACCTGAGTTACCGTTTTATAATTGCGGTCGGTGATATTATACCCCCATGCGCCGTTGATGGTTTCGCAGGTCTCCAGCGGCATGGCGTCTGATGGTTTTTGAAAACTCAGTCCCGATTTGTTTTCACCGGGCAGGTCTCTTTCGAACATCTGAAAATCTTCGCCTGCAAACGGCGTCATGTGATGGTTGTTGCCGATCATACATTGCGGCTGCAGCTTATGAATAAGCGAATAGATCTCGTCATACTTCCAGTCGATCCGTGAACCGCGGTCGGCATGGCCTTCAGGATTGGTTTGGTCCCAATGCCCATCGAACCAGATACACATGATATCGCCATAATTGGTGAGCAGTTCGGTGAGCTGGTCTTTCATGAACTGCAGGTAAGATGCGTAGTTAGATTTCTCCGTTCTGCCCGTACCCTTTCCGGTGCGGCCGGTTTCCCAGGGATAATCGTTGCGGAACCAGTCGAGCAGTGAGTAATACAGTCCCAACTTCATGCCCTGTTTACGGCATTCTGCCGACAGCATTTTCAGCACATCTTTGCCATAGGGCGTATTGGTGATCTTCCAGTCGGAGTATTGGGTATCCCAGTTTGAAAAGCCATCGTGGTGGCGGGTGATGAAAACCATGTATTTCATGCCGGCGTTCTTTGCCGTGGCCACCCATTGGGCGGCATTGAAATCGGCCGGGTTGAATGCATGCAGCAGGCGGCTGTAATCAACCACTTTGATATTCCGGTTGTTCATTACCCATTCGCCGTCGGCCAGCATGCTCGACAGCCCCCAGTGGATGAACATGCCATATTTATCGGCCTGGAACTGCTGGCGGGCCTGCAAATTTTCTGAGGCGGGTTTGTAACTGCCCGTTTCGGGCGCAGCGGTTTGCGCGGTTATTGCATTAATGGTCAAAAAAAGGCAGGTGACAATCAGTGTGATGGTTTTCATTGGGTGAAAGTAAGGAAAATACAGCTGTAAGCCATAAGCTGTAAGCTATAAGCAATACAAAATACAGGTGAAAGCTGAAAGCCGAAAGCTGAAAGGCGAAAGCAAATACAAAATACAGCTGTAAGCCATAAGCTGTAAGCTATAAGCAATACAAAATACAGGTGAAAGCTTAAAGCTGAAAGGCGAAAGGGAATACAAAATACAGGTGAAAGCCGAAAGCTATAAGCCGAAAGTCGAACGCAAATACAAATACAGGCCTCGCTATACTGCAGGGAAGTGCCTGGCGTTGAACATATTTATTATACTTTTGGTTTTTAGAGGGTGCATTTACTTTAGGCTTTGGGCTTTGGCCTTTCGGCTTAAAACTGTATTTGCTTACAGCTTACAGCTTATAGCTTGTAGCTGTTTTTCGTACGAGATGAAACTCTTCTAAAACAATCACCGTTAAAAACGAGGAACATAACTATATGGAAATAGGAATAAGCACATTCGTTGAACTTACGCCCGATCAGGAATCGGGAAAATGTATTTCACAGCATCAGCGCATGAAAGACCTCATGGAAGAGGTGGCGTTGATGGAACAGGTTGGCCTGGATGTTTTCGCGGTTGGCGAACACCACCGGCCCGATTTTATCGCTTCTTCCCCGGCCGTAATCCTGGCCGCGGCGGCCGCTATTACAAAGAACATAAAACTCTCGAGCGCGGTTACGGTGCTTAGCTCCGATGATCCGGTGCGCGTATTCCAGGATTTTGCTACCGTTGACCTGCTTAGTGATGGCCGGGCCGAAATTATGGCCGGCCGCGGATCGTTTATTGAATCGTTCCCGCTTTTCGGGTACGATCTGAAAGATTACGATTCGCTTTTTGCCGAAAAGCTCGACATGCTGTACCAGTTGAATAAAACTGAAAAAATAAGCTGGAAAGGAAAACACCGCGCCGCAATAGATAACCTTGGCGTTTACCCACGGCCTTTTCAGCCCGAACTGCCCATATGGGTAGCCGTGGGTGGAACACCCAACTCGGTTATCAGGGCCGCCTATTATGGCCTGCCGCTGGCCATGGCCATCATCGGCGGCAGCCCGGAACATTTTGTGCAACTGGCGCAATTGTACAGGGAGAACTATAAAAAATACAACCAGGACGAAAGCAAACTGCAAATGGCCGTGCACTCACACGGTTATATAGCCGAGACCTCGCAGCAGGCCGCGGATGAGTTCTTTCCCTCCTATCAATATGTAATGACGCAATTGGGCCGCGAACGCGGCTGGCAACCCATGAGCCGCCAGCAGTTCGATGCCATGCGTACCAAAAAAGGCGCACTGCTTGTGGGCAGTCCGCAGGAAGTGACCGAAAAGATCCTGTATGAACAGGAACTGCTGGGCTTAACACGTTTCTTACTGCACATCAGCGTTGGCACCATGCCCCATGCTAAAGTGATGAAGGCGATCGAGTTGCTGGGGACTAAAGTGGCACCTGAAGTTAGGAAATATTCGAAGACGAATGTTGGTTCTTAAATCGTGAAACGGCAAACGTGAAACGTGAAAGTCCTATATCCGGGATTCATAATTATTTATCAGCGTTCGACTTAAATTTCAAGCTGCGCAGGGTCGTATATTAATTTCAAAGTGCGCGAGCTATTTCACGTTTGCCGTTTCACGTTTCACCATTCAGTTTCTCCATCGCCAACCTCGCATTCAGGTTCTCTTCCCATTGAATGCTTTTACCCTCCGCCTGAAGATACGTTGTAAAGAATAATTTAATACTGTCAATTAACGTATCGGGCAGTTCTTCCAGCGACATTATTCGGTCGTATTCGCTGCTTTGTTCAAGGATGCCTATATACCGGTCGTTGCGATAGGATCTTTTTCCACCCGTGGTTTGCGTGGCCTGTAAACAGCCAACGATACGCACATCCATTATACAACCGGGAAAACCCTGGTACTCTGAAAGTACCAGTATATCGAGCGGGTCGCCATCTTCTCCTTTTGTGCCCGGGATAAAACCAAAATCGAACGGAAATACCAGTCCAGGCGCCAGTACTTTCTTCAACCTGAACAGTTTGGTTGCCTTATCGAATGCGTATTTCTGGCGGCTTAATTTGGGTGTTTCAATAACGACGTCCATGGCACAAGGTTTGATATAATTCCATCAAATGCTATGCCCTTATAATTAGGTAATAGTGATCATTATATATTCTTTTGTTGATATTAAAATTTATATTTGACGTGCACTAATGAAAGCTGGGGGTGGTATGATTGGTGAATACCTATTAATAACTGTTAAAATACTTCCCTATGCGTAGAGAGACCTTCGAAAACACTACGCTGTCTAATTTGTACGAGATGCTCAACGATTGCAGCATCGACCGGGTAATGGCCATCGATAATAATATGTACGTTATTGCCTGGAATAAGACAGCAGCGAAGGTTACCGGTATCGAAAAAGCAGATATTATCGGCAAACCTTTATTGGAGACATTCCCGCAATTAAACGACGACCCTGAAATGATGGAAGCTATACAATTTGCCTTTCAGGGTAAAAAATCATTTCTTCCCGCCCATGCGGGGTTATTGAACCGGCAGTCATACGAGAATCATTTTATCCCGCTTATCAATGAGAATGGTACTGTGAAAGGGGTTATGAATATCATGCATGATGTGGCTCAACGCGAAAAAGCGGAAAAAAAATTACAGCAGTTAAATGAAGCGCTGGAACAGCAATACCGCCAGCTGGAAACGGCTTCCACTGAAATGGCTACGTTTACTTATATAACCAGTAATGAAATAAAGGAGCCGTTACGGCATGTGTATACGGCCTTTGAACTGCTGGTGAATTCGGAAGGAAAGAACCTGTCGAACGGCGGCAAGGCAAATATCAGGCGGATCCAGGCTTCCCTCAATCGCATCAACCTGTTGCTGGATGACATCTGGGCCCTGAGCCATATCAACAGTTTCAAACAGGTGCGTAATTCAGTTGACCTGAATGATGTCTACCGCGAAGCGCGTAATAAACTGCAAAAGAAGATCAGTGAATCGGATGCCATCATCAATGCCGCCAACCTGCCGGTAATTGCCGGTTACAAAGAAATGCTGGAAACTTTGTTCATAAACATCATTGGCAATGGGCTGAAGTTTCAGCCAGCCGGAAACCAGCCTCGTATCAACATAGAAAGCCACCTCGTGAACAAGGATAATCTGCCGGCAGGTATCCGCAGTAATAAACCCATGTTGCGATTAACGTTTTCCGACAATGGTATTGGCTTCGATCAGGCGCAGGCCCACAGGATCTTTATTATGTTCGAGAAACTGCATCCAAAAGGAGAGTATCCTGGCTCGGGTACAGGCCTCGCCATCGTAAAAAAGATCATGGAGGCGCACGATGGTTTTGTACAGGCCACAGCGCAACCCGGCGAAGGTGCAACAATACAATGTTATTTTCCGGTTGAATAAATCAGGGTCGCCGATTTTGGGGATTGCTGATTTCGGGATTTCTGATTTCGGGATTTAAAGATTTGGGGATTTTGAGATATCATTGGGTTTAAGCCCGCAGCCAAAATCTCAAAATCCCCAAATTCCAAAATCTGAAATTGCATTCCGGGCTATACCACCCAGATCTTTTTGTCCCAATTGTACGCGCCTTCGTGTTCGGCTTCTACATTGATGTAATTTTCTGCGATATCTGTCAACACCTGGTCGGTCATTTCTTCTTCGGCGAGCGTTTTATCGAGGAGATCCGCTGCGCGCTCCATACCCATGGTTAGGGCCAGCGCCACCAGTCCGCCATAAGATGCAATCTCATAGTGTTCTATCTTTTGCGCGGCAATGATCAGCGCTGCATCCCTTGTCATGGTATTTTCTTCTGTTTCGCGAAGGATGGTCTTCAGTTCTTTTACCAGTCCGTCCATGGCTTCGCATCGTTTCCCCTCCGGTTTTTGTCCGATCATTTGAAACACTTTTTCCAAACGTTTAACATGGCGTTGCGTTTGTTTCATATGTTCATCGATGGCGTCTTCCAACTCCTCGGTAGTTGCCGCGTTTTTCATTTCAGGCATTGCTTTCAGCAATTCCTGTTCGGCATAGTACATATCTTTTACCTGGTCAATAAAGAATTTTTGCAGGTAAGAAGGTGTTTCTTCCGGGCCTTGTTGGGTGCCCCCTTTTTTCCTGGTTTCAGTTTCGGGTGTGTTATGCCCGTTTTTTTTTCCTGTTTCTGTTGCGGTGCCCATATGCTGCATTTTTATCGAAATTTATAATTGGTGAAAGAAAGGATAGAGTGTATCCACCCTACCCTTTTAATTAAAGCCCTCTTATGCACACCAGGTGTTACCTGGAACTACTTCTGCTTCGGCTTGAACCTGAACGGCTTTTACGGCCGCTGTTTTCTGAACGGTTGCGTGATGAAGAACCTCTGTTTGAAGAACGTCCCTGGCCGGAGCTGCTGCCGCCCTCATGCGATGCGCGTCCGCCCATACTGGCTATCCGCCGTACCTGGTCTTTCGGCATGCTGGCGAAACCGCGGCGTGAAGTACCGGAACTGCTTCTTCCCGAACGGCCGCTCATGCCGCCCCTGTAATCGTGTTCAAATTCATTGCGGTTCGAACGGCCGCCCTGTTGTTGCCGGCCATACTGATAATCTTCTTCGCCCGACTGCATATTGCCCATGTGGCCCATGCGGCCCTGCTGGCTGCCGCCCATTCCAAAACCGCGGCGCGAACGGCCCTGCATCTGGCTGCCATATCCTTCGTATTCATCTTCATCATAATCTTCGTCTTCTTCTTCTCCGTATTGTCCCTGCATATTATAATCATCATCATCCTGGTCTTCTTCTATATACCATTCATCGTCCTGGTCTTCCTGACTGCCATACCGGCCCTGCATGCCATATTGGTTATAGTCATCGTCGTCTTCATCTTCGTTATACCGCTGGCCATAACTTCTGTTCCTGTTATAGTTGCCGTATTCGTCTTCCTGGCGATTGCCCGACTGGCCATAACCGCCAAAACCGCCTTGTTGACCATAGCCGCCCTGACCGCCTTGTCCCCGGTTACTGCCCTGTTGTCCATAGCCGCCCTGGCTGCCCCAGCCGCCGCCTTGATTTCCGTAACCGCCGCCATAACCGCCATAACCGCTTTGTCCGCCGCGGTGCTGGCCATAATCCTGATTATAATTTTCCTGTTCTCTGTATCCGCCCTGTCCATATCCGCTGTATCCGCCGAAACCACCTTGCTGTCCACGATTTCCGCCGTATTGTCCATATCCGCCATAACCACTCTGTTGCTGACCATATCCGCCTCTGTTTTGTTGACCGTAGTCCTCATTCTGACGTCCTCCCTGCTGCCCCCAGTTACCACTCTGTTGTCCCCGGTATCCTCCCTGTTCATATCCCCCCTGTGAGCCATACTGCCCACGGTTTTCTTCATTGCTGCGGCGGCCGTAATCCTGCCTGCCCTGGCGATCTCTTCTGTTCATAATTAAATGGTTTAATCGTTAGAAAATTAATGATGCATATACTGCAATTTTAATGCTCACTGTATTGATTGTTTTATTGTTGTAAACAATGATGTTGTTTTGAACACGGAGACGTACTGAATAACATATGGTGGTTCGCGTTATACTGTCAATGTTGTTTTAAAAGGCTTAAGCTTTTTGAATGAAATCGAAGTTTACTGTTGTTGTGTATGTACCGAACGGTTCGCTGTAATACGAGCCGTTAGTGAGTTGAAGCTATTTACATTTGGATGAAATATAAAAATAAACCACACAATTAATTTTTGTTGATGATGATGCGTATATAATTCCTCAATATGACCTGCTGTTTGTGGGCCTGCCGTTTAATTTCAATGGCATACAATTTTCAGATATACAGCAAATGTTCTTTACGGGGGTGGTTAAGTAAACAAGCGTTGTTCTGTTTTCGGAACAATGGCATGTAAACTAAACCTGAGATCATACTCCTACAACCTGATCTGGATAATGCCAGCGAAGGGAACGAAGAACAAATGAGGACTCCGGTACAGCCGGAGTCTTTTTATGCTGCCTTTCCCTAACTCCCTCCTGTCCGCTGTTAGTGTTTTTACATCCAGTACCTTACAAACTTATTTTAACGCCATTTCTATGCGTGCAGGGAAAAAGAAACCGGCGAAAGCCAAAAAGCCCCGCCAAAAAAACGGATAATTCTCCAGAATATGAGAGCTACAATTCATCGTCCCATGAAAAAGGTAATGATCATTTGTTTTATCGGCCACGCCGTATTTGCAAAGCCGGCTATCGAAGCCGGCCAATGCGTTCCCTGAAAAACCATTTTCGAACACCGGCCTGTGCAGGTGGCTACTTTGCTTATCGAACGCGGCAAACTGCAGGGACAAAGGAAGGCAGGAGAGCATATATTTTATAAGAATAAATAATAATCGATTAAAAAATTGTACTATTGGCGCCGGTAAATAATTTTTTTTCTCCTTTTGAAGTATCTATCTTTATAGAACCTACGGGTGCTCCTTCCTCCGTTTGATCATACATTTTTTCCTTTAGTGTTATTATATTGACTCCCATTTTAAACGTAAGAGGGAGTGTTCTGTACATCCTTTAACTTACAGTATATTTTTTCGCTTGCCTTTCATTGATTGAAACATTACCCAATACCCAACCGGCCAGGGCTGCAATGATTTGCAGTCATAACCTATTTGCTACATAGAAGATGTAAAAGACCGTCGATTATGCAGAAAACTATCTTACTTATTGATGATGATGAGGAGGAGTTTTATATTTTTAAACTGGCTTTGGAACTTGCTGAAATAAATTACAATTGTGTTTGGGCCAATGGATTTGAGCAGGCTGCCCATGTGGTAAAGGAGCTTCGGCCTGATTTCGTTTTTATCGATATAAACATGCCTCGTTATAATGGCATCAACGTTTTACAAAGGTTGAAGCCAATAGAATCGTTACAACAGTCGACGTTTGTAATGTACTCAACCTATATCAGCGAGGATGACCATGAAAAAGCGATGGAACTAGGGGCTGAGCATTGTATACTCAAACCTGAGAATATTAAGGTGCTGTTGAAACAACTGAACAGTTTATTCAATGATAAAACCCATTCTGCCTGATTGAAAGATGGCATATTTCGCTACCGCGTTCGCTTTTTTCATATCCGTTGCCAGCAGGTTAACAAGACAGTTATACACTTCGGTAAAAGATCGGTTTTTAGTCCAGTCGAATACATGATGCAGCGAACGGTTCATTGGTCCCCACCGGTGCGGCTCGCCGTCCATGCTAATGATCAAGCCGGGCGTTTCAGTAGCCGCTGCAATATGAGATACGCCTGTGCAGTTAGCTATCAGTAAATGGGCGTGTTTTATTAATGCGGCCACAACACCAAGGCTGGTTTTTCCGGCCAGGTTCACAGGGGTATGCTTCATAAGACCGGCGAGGTAACCGGTAATATACATTTCGTCGGGGGTTCCTGTAAGCACAACGTGATAACCGTGTTCGGCGCAATAATCGGCCAGGGCCGCAAAATAAGCGGGCTGCCACTGCCTTGCCTCGCTTCGTGATCCGGGGTGAACCACTACATAGGGTTCATGATGCACAAACGGCGCCACCTGTTGCAGGTCGGTTTCTTCCTGTTCGCTTACGGGAAATTCCATTTGAGCGTCGCCGGCGTCGATGCCCAAATGTTCCATCAGTGCCAGGTGCCGCATTACTTCGTGTGGCGATTCGGGATAGTTTATAAACCATTGCGGGTCCATCATACAATCGTGGCGGTGAAAACCCGCCAGTTGTTTGGCCTGCAGCTGTTGCAGCATGTCGTTCACGATGGTGCCGTTGCCCTGCATTTGCAGTATGCAATCGAACTGCTCCTCCTGCATTTGGGCAACAAACCGGCGCCATGCCTGTTCGTTGCAGGGTTGTTCAGGCAGGCCGGGATAACCGGGAAATACAATATGGCGGTTGAGGTATTTATGGTACCGTTGCACAAAGGAGGCCGCCCAGGGCAAACCTATCAATGCGATATCTGCTTGCGGGTATGCCCGCCGCAAAGCGCGCAGGGCGGGAACGGCGCATAACATATCGCCCAGTTGCAGGGCCCTGAATACGGCGATCTTCGGTTGCTGTGTTTTGAATGACATCATATAAAAAAGGTCTTGAATTTTATAGCGCCATAAATGGTCCAGTATACCGATAACACCGGGATTATGGCTGAAGTAAAGATCATTTCGGTTATATGTGCGGGATCGTGCGAGGTATTGCGCAGCCGTTTCCAGGCAAACCAGGCGGTGAACGAGAGCCAAACGGCGAGGCAGGCTGCTGTCAATACCGGGTTGTTGAAGGCGAAGAACAGGGCCAGCAACAACATCAGTGTAATAATATAATAATATGCCGGCGTTCGTTCCATCCTGCTTTTCCTGTACAGCCATCCGTGTTTTTTATATAACAGGGCATTGAACATGCCTTTCTTTTGTTCTTTGATGCTTACACCCCAGCTGGCTGCGCGTACAGGGTGCACAATAACAGCCGTCGGTACTTTTATAATAGGAATATTTTTTTCGCTCAGGTCGAATTCGAGGGCGGTATCTTCCCGCCAGGCCATGGTAAACTCCTCATCGAGCCCGCCGGTTTGTTCCAGCGCGATGCGGCTGCAGGCGCAATTGGCGGTTACAAAACGCGCCTGTTCCAGCCGCCTGGTATTCATTTCATAATCGGTTGGAATGCCGGGTAAGGGAACTTTTATTTGTCCGCTAAAAGCGATGGCCGTATAACGGTACGGTATATATGCCTGCCAGTATTGTTGCAGGCAGCCGGCTTGCGGTACACAATCATCGTCGGTAAAAACGATGAGTTCGCCCAGCGCTTTGCGCCAGCCGGCATTGCGGGCGGCGGCGGGGCCCTTCTTCACCGGTAACGACATACAGGTTACGGCTAACCGGCCTGGATATGTGTTTAACCAGTACTTCATGTATTTTACCGTTTGGGGGTCGGGCCCGTCGGTAACGATGATGACCTCGAAACGGTTAGCGGTTATATGCTGGTTCATCAATGCCTTCAGGCAGCGGGCCAACAGTTCGGTACGTTGCCAGGTGGCTATTACGATTGAGATGTCGGGTTTCATAGAATGGCTGGTTTTTATTGATTAATTGTACACCTGGGGTTCAGAAGTAAGAAGTATGAAGTAGGAAGTATGAAGTAGGAAGTATGAAGCAGGAAGTATGAAGAACCCGAATTTTGAAGATAAAAAATTATTAGCGAGTTATAAATAATAGCGCTCTTCTTACTTCCTGCTTCTTACTTCGTATTCTTATTTGTAAATAGAATAATTATTCAATCAGGTGCTTTTTCCAACAAGAATGAGTTAATAACCAGCGCATCGAACGGGGATGTATAGAAACAGGCAATGGCATCTTTGGGTGTGCAAACAATAGGTTCGCCCCGGGTATTGAATGAAGTGTTGATCAGTACGGGCACGCCGGTGAGTTTATTGAACTCATGCAGCAGGTCGTAATACAACACATGCTGGTTCCTGTTTATGGTTTGAATACGGGCCGTACCGTCTACATGGCGTACAGCCGGAATTTTGTCTGCTTTATCGGGCTTTACATTATATACGAATAACATAAAGGGCGAAACCGTTGCATTCTCGAACCACTCCCCTGCCACGTCTTCCATTACCACGGGCGCTACCGGACGAAAATCTTCACGGTCTTTTATTTCGTTCAGCTTTTGTTGCATTGCTGCATCGGCCGGTGAAGCCAGGATAGAGCGGCTGCCCAATGCCCGCGGGCCAAACTCCATTCTTCCCTGGAACCACCCGATCACTTTGTTCTGCGCCAGCAGGGAGGCGGTTTCTGCAGCTATGTTATTCAACCGGCGGTAAGGGATCTTCATCCATTGTAATAATGATTCCACATCCGCATCGGAATAAGAGGGTCCCCAGTAGGCATGTTCCATTGTTTGGGCAGGAACACCGGCGTTGAATTTCCTGTCGACCCACATGGCTGCGCCGAGGGCGGTACCTGCATCGCCCGCTGCGGGTTGTACCCAGATATTTTTAAACGGTCCATTGTCGCGGATGACGGCATTCAATACGCAGTTCAATGCAACGCCGCCGGCCAGGCAGAGGTTGCCGGTCTTTGTTTCTTCGTATAACCAGTTAACCAGTTTCAATACGGTTTCTTCCAGCACTTTTTGTAATGAATGGGCAATGTCGAAAAAGCGTTGATCATAGTCGCCGCCTTTTGGGCGTGCCGGCCCAAAAACCGCTGCCGGGTCAAAATCGCCGATCGTATAACAGCCGTTATCATTTACATTGATCAATGACCTGAATTGCTGAAGGTAAACGGGTTTGCCATAAGAAGCGAGCGCCATTACCTTGTATTCATCCGATGAATGCAGGAACCCGAGGTAGGTGGTTATTTTTTCATATAACATGCCGAGGGAGTGCGGCATACAAACTTCGCCGATCTTCCCGAGCGAATTGCCCTCTCCCCTGAAATAACTGGTACTTGCCATTTCACCGCGGCCATCGAGCGTCAAAACCGCCGCTTCTTTAAAAGGCGATGGATAGAAAGCGCTTGCCGCATGCGCAATATGGTGTTCTACAAAATGCCATTTGCCAGAATTGAGCTTCCAGCCGGCAAGGCGTTTTTGCAGGTGGTGTGGATAACCATCGCGCAAATGCTGCGGCGCCTGCCGCATATACGAAAGAAAGAGATCGTTCAACTGGTCTGAAAATACAGCGTGCGGCGCATCGATGTTGTCTGCTGATTGTTTACCGTTACTTTTAAGCAATGAAGGATCAAATGAATATGCGATATGATCCACATCGTTCATTGTTATACCTGCTTCCTGTAAACAATAATCAATTGCATGGAATGGTAATTCGTAAGCGGAAAATGGAACCGGCCGTTTGCCATGTTTTATATGTGTGAACCTTTCGTCTTCGACCGCTGCAATCAATACGCCGTCCTTTATAAGCGCTGCTGCCGAGTCATGGAATGCTGCGTTTATTCCCAATGTATACATTTTGCCTTATTTAGTGATTATTTGAGGTAGTTGTTTTGAACGCTTCAAATATCTTACCTCATCGTAAGATGTGAATTGTCGCGTCATATTGTGGACATAACGCTATATAAAAAATTGAAAAACAGGGAAGCGTTTCTCTATTTCCCCAGAAGCGAACGGCATTCTTTATGCTTAACGCTAAATGCGGAACGCAGGCAGAAAGGCAACGAGGCAGCGAGAGATCAGCCATTACAGCTAAGTACAGAAGTTCAACTTGGGTGTTTCTGATTTAGTTGAGAGACCCGGGATTCGGACGCAGGCGTTCAGCGTTGCGCGTTAAGCAAAAATTAGCGTTTGGCTATTAATCAACAATCAATATGAAGATTTTTACCTGGCATATTCATGGAAGCTATTTGTACTATCTCTCTCAATGTGATCTTGACATTTATATTCCGGTCAATGAAAAAAAGAATGAAGGGTATTATGGCCGCGGGAAAACTTTTCCGTTTGGGGATAATGTTATAGAGGTGCCGGCCGAAGAAGTGAGGGAGCTGAATTTCGACTGCATTCTGTTCCAGTCGGAAAAGAATTTTCGCATCGATCAATATGAGGTATTGTCAGCGGAACAACGATTGTTGCCTGCTGTTTACCTCGAACATAACGCACCGGGGCCGCATCCGGTCGATTCATCGCACCCGCTCTACGATGCTGCGGTGGTGCTGGTACATGTTACTCACTACAATAAGCTGATGTGGAACAACAATGTTCCCATGGTTAAAGTGATACAACATGGTATTCCCGAACCTGAGCATTTATATACGGGGGAAATAAACAAGGGCATCGTTGTTATCAATCATATTAAGGAACGGGGCCGTATTACGGGTTGGGATATTTTCGAACGGGTACGCGCCGAACTGCCCATCGACCTGGCCGGTATGGGCACAGAACATTATGGCGGTTTGGGCGAAGTGTTGTTTCCCCGCCTGAACGCATTCACTTCACGCTATCGTTTTTTATTCAATCCGATCCGGCATACCAGCTTCGGGTTATCGGTATGTGAGGCCATGATGGCCGGTATGCCTGTTGTTTCGCTGGCCACCACTGAATATGCCAATCTTCTGGTCAATGGCGAATGTGCATTTATCAACACCAACGTTGATATTTTAGTAGAGGGAATGAAGAAATTATTAAATGATCTGCCATATGCCACATCGATGGGGCAATGCGCCCGTGCGGTTGCGCTCGAACAATTTAATATGGAACGGTTCAACAGGGAATGGGAAGAGGTTTTTCAATTTGCTATTAACAAAAAAAATGTGAGTGTATGATAAAGAAAAGGATCGCTTTTATTAGTGAGCACGCCTCGCCGCTGGCTATATTGGGCGGTATCGATAATGGCGGACAAAACGTATATGTTGCTGAACTGGCCATGCAACTGGCGCGAAAGGGATATCATATAGATATATATACAAGAAGGGATAGTTCAACGGCGCCGGAGGTGGTTGAATGGAAACCCGGCATCAGGGTGGTATATATTACCGCAGGCCCGCCTGAATACATACCCAAGGAACAGCTGTTGCAGTATATGCAGGAATTCACTTTTCATATGTTATATTTTATGAGCCGGAATGAATTGTGGTATGAGCTCGTTCATGCACATTTCTTCATGTCGGCCCTTGTGGCATCGAACATAAAACAGGCAGCAGGCATTCCGTATGTGGTAACCTTTCATGCATTGGGACTGGTGCGTAAACTGCATCAGCAATCGCAGGACGGGTTTCCGCCTGAAAGAACGGCCATCGAAAAACATATTGTGGAAGATGCTAACCTGCTGATAGCCGAATGTCCGCAGGATAGGGATGACCTCATGGAACATTACGATGCCGATGCCGATCGCATTGCTATTGTGCCCTGCGGCTTCAACCCAAAAGAGTTTCATCCGATTGAAAAAGAGGCAGCACGTGATTTTCTGCGCATTTCACAACGCGATAAAGTGATATTGCAGCTGGGCCGGATGGTGCCGCGCAAAGGTGTCGACAATGTAATAAGGGCTATGGAGTATGCCAACAGCTCCATCGACCGGTTGAAACTGCTGGTGGTGGGTGGTGAATCCGATTCGCCCGATCCCGCGCTAACACCCGAGATTGGCCGCCTGCAGCAGATATCGAGGGATTGTAATATAAGCGACCGCGTTATCTTCACCGGCCGTAAAGCCCGGTCGTTATTGAAATATTATTACGCGGCTGCCGATGTGTTTATTTCTACGCCCTGGTACGAACCGTTTGGAATTACGCCGCTGGAAGCCATGGCCTGCGGTACGCCGGTGATAGGCAGCAACGTAGGTGGTATAAAATACAGTGTCGTTGACCGGCGCACCGGTTTCCTGGTACCGCCGCATGAGCCTGATCTGCTGGCCAACAGGATCATAGAGTTGTTGAACGATACGGCATTGCAACAGAGCATGAGCAAAAACGCCATCAAACATGTTCGCAGTAATTTTACATGGAGTAAAGTGGCCACATCTGTAAGCCAGGTATACAATAAGGTGTTGGCCGGCGTAAAAAAACCGGCAAAGCAACCGGTTAAACAACTGATAACAGATCATGCAGCCCTGCTGAATGTTATCAATCTGCTGCCCGGGTTTAAAAGTTCCGTTGTATGAAGAAGGCGGTTTTTATTGATAAAGACGGCACTCTTATAAAAAACCTTCCCTGGAACGTCAATACACAACTGATACAGTTTGAAGAGAACGCAATCGCTTCCCTGCAGTTATTGCAGGAGAGCGGTTACCAGTTGGTGCTTATAAGCAATCAACCCGGTATTGCATTGGGTTATTTTACAGAAGAAGCGGTGATACAGGTTTTCAAATACCTCGAACATGCGTTGACCGGGCACGGCGTACAACTGAATGCGTATTATTATTGTCCGCACGATGCCCGGGGAATTCAGGCGCCATATATAAAAACCTGTTATTGCCGCAAGCCTTTACCGGGCCTGTTGTTAAAAGCGGCCATGGAACTTGATATAGACCTTGAACGATCGTGGATGATAGGCGATATCCTGCATGATACCGAAGCAGGCAACCGGGCGGGTTGTAAAACCATTTTACTGAATAATGGAAATGAAACGGAATGGGAACTGACCCCCTGCCGGCAGCCATCGTACATCTGTAAGAACTGGAAAGATGCTGCCGGGATCATCAATAGGCAATAGACAATAGACAATAGGCAAGAGTTTGCGCTTAAGGCAGGCTAATACCAGTTAGGCAGATTTGTCAGTTGTCAATTGGTTTCAATATTCAAAAGCAACTACCTGTGTGGAACACGTGTAAAAAGATATTGTGTATACGGGCCGATAATATGGGCGACCTCATTATGACCACGCCGGCACTGAAGGCATTGAAAGAAACCTTTCATTGCCATCTTACCGTGCTTACCTCAACGATGGCGCAACATATTGCCGGTTTTATTCCCGTGATAGATGATGTGATCGTCAGCGACCTTCCCTGGGTAAAATCCAATGGCGCCCGGGAGGGGGCCGGGTTAATTGAACTGGCGAACAGGCTGCGCGGTTATGCATTTGACGCCGCCATTATTTTTACCGTATACAGTCAAAGCGCTTTGCCGGCCGCCATGCTCACCATGATGGCCGGCATACCTAAACGGCTGGCGTATTGCCGCGAGAACCCGTACGACCTGCTTACACACTGGCTGCCCGAAAAAGAGCCTTACAGTTTTATACGCCACCAGGTGCAGCGCGACCTGAACCTGGTGGCCGTTACGGGCGCCACCACAAACGACGACAGCCTGCTGGTTACGGTAAAAGATGGCGACCGGCACAGCACTGCCTATAAACTGCAACAGGCCGGCATAGACACTTCAAAAGAATATGTCATTTTTCATCCCGGGGTAAGCGAGGAAAAAAGAAAATATTCCATGGATGGCTGGGTTGAATTGGGGAAACTGGTGGCCGGTACCGGGTTGCCCATATTGCTCACCGGTACAGCCAGGGAGGGCGAATTGACCGGCCCCATTGCCACCGGTATCGGGGATAATGCGCTCGATATGGCGGGGCGGCTGACCACTGGCGAGTTTATTGCATTGACAGACGGGGCGGCGGGCATTGTATCGGTAAATACCGTCACCATTCATATTGCCGCCGCCCGAAAAACGCCGGTGATCGTTTTATATGCCCTTACCAACCCACAGCATACGCCGTGGAAAGTGAACGGCAAAATCTTCCCGTTCAATGTAGATGAAGGCCTGCAGAGTAAGAACGAAGTGATCGCCTATGTGCGCAATCACCGGATGGTGCAACAACCGGTTCTTCCCCGGCCTGCCGAAATTGCGCAGGCGCTGGAAAACCTGTTGCGTGAAAGTTCATATCATGAACCTATTCCACCCGATACCCTGATACTGAGTTGACGGGTTAACAAGTTAACTAGTTAACTAGTCAACTTACATCCAGCTTCAGAAACTTAAATAACGTCGAGTGTAAATCAAAGTACTCTGTAATTTAATCAGTTCGAAAATGAATCATCATGTCATGGAGGCCTGAACCAATACTTACCGAAAAACAGGTGAACCGGGCTATGAAGCTCGTGATCGCCGATGGGCTGGCTTCAGAAGCTATGATCGCACTTACCAGTGGCACCTTCCTGGTAGCCATGCTCGTATTGCTGGATGCGAATAACTTCCAGATCGGGCTGCTGGCCGGTTTACCTACGTTCACCAATATATTCCAGCTGCTGTCTGTGTGGCTGGTGCGCCGTTTCAACAACCGGCGGGCCATTGTGGTCATCAGTTCATTTTTGGCGCGAACGCCATTGCTGATCATTGGGGTGCTAATCCTTTTTTTAAAAAGCATACCGGTAGAGACCATCGTGTTCATTCTTTTCTTTCATTATTTTTTTGGCTCAGTGGCCGGCCCCTGCTGGAATGCGTGGATGAAAGACCTGATACCCGAAAAAGCTTTGGGCGCCTATTTCAGTAAACGTACCAGTTATACGCAGTTGTTCAATATCGTATTGGGACTGCTGGCCGCTTTTGTGGTTGATTATACAAAGAACCACCGCATTACGGCGGAGGTGAATGTGTATGCCTGTTTGTTTATCGTTGGCGGTATAGCCGGTATTATGAGCGCCCTGTTCCTGTCGAACACCGCAGAACCGATGGGCAGGGTTACAACGGGTAATATACTGACCGTTCTGCAAAGGCCGCTGCGCGACCGCAATTTCAGAAAGCTGCTGGTGTTCAACTCGGCCTGGGTATTTGCCCTGAATATCGCCACGCCTTTCTTTGTGGTGTTTATGATGAAAAAGATGGGATTGTCGATCTCGTGGATCATCGGGCTTGGCATTGCCAGCCAGATCTGCAGTATTTTGACCGTACGCATGTGGGGCCGCTTTGCCGACAACTACAGCAACAAAACGGTTATAGGCATTTGTGCCCCATTGTATATGTTATGCCTCATCGGCTGGTGTTATGTTGGCATCTATACCCGCGAATATCTTAACATTCTTTTGTTGTTCGTAATTCATGCGGGCATGGGTGTTTCCAATGCAGGCATCAATCTTTCATTAACCAATATCAGTTTGAAGTTGTCGCCGGCCGACGAATCGGTTGTGTACCTCTCTACCAAAAATATCATTACCGCCCTGTTCTCTTTTATAGCGCCGTTGATCGGCGGTTATATGGCCGATTATTTCAGTTCGCGCTCTTTGTCGATCGATGCGCAATGGAAGAGCCCGGACTGGCAAAAGGTGATCCATTTGCTCGACCTGCATGAGTTCAAATTCCTGTTCCTGATAGCGGCCGGCCTCGCCTTTATTGCCGCCGAGTTACTGATTACAGTAAAGGAAACCGGTGAAGTGGCAAAGAATGTAGTGCGGCGCATGATGCGTACCAGTATTAAAAGCAATCTGAAAGAATACTTTCTTATAGGCCAGCTGATCGATCTGCATGATGCGTTCAGGAATTTGCTGAGAAGGCGAACTGAAAAAGTGGCTGAGGTGGAGAATGATCAACCGGTTAATAGTTCATAGTTCACAGTTCATAGTTCACAGTTCACAGTTCATAGTTCATAGTGCATAGTTAGCTTTAAAACCTGCGATTAATTGCGAACTCACGAACTTATAAACTGAATAACTGAACAACTGAACAACTGAATAACTTTCATCTATTCCTCCACCCGTTCCAGTTCCCGGCCTTTAAACACGTTGTACAGGTTCAATTCATTCATATGCACATAGCCTATATGGCAGCCGCAGGTATCGTTGGTGCAGGTGCGGGGTTGTAAAATGCCATCGAGCGCATCTTCGTACAGGTTACCCAGTTTCTCCTTAATAAAGTGACACCGGAAAATATTGCCATCGCCGTCTACGCTTATAACGGTATGACCCGTACGGCAGGCTTTCCCCCTGCTTTCGTGGTACACCATGTTGTAGGGTACGTATGGGTCAACGGCTATCAAACGTTTACGCTCGGTTTCGTTATAGTAATCGGCCTGCTTTTTCAACGCATTCACCCACAGGTATCTTTCTTTTGGCAGCAGTGTGCGCATCGTCTCTATTTCTTCAATCGTTTCTTTGAAACCAACGATGCCCACGCTGTACATAACGCCCAGCGCATCGAGCTGGCGGCATTTGTTCAGGAAGGTTTCGCGGTCAACCTGTCCGGGATGCCAGGTGGCCCACAGGGCAATTTTATCTTTGTTGGCTTTTTGCAACCAGGTGAGTGTACAGGAAAGATTGGTTTGAATGGCCACTTTTTGAACATTGGGCATATTGCTGAGCTCAACCATGGCCTGCTGGTAATGTTTGCGGATAAGCCCTTCGCCCCAGGGGGTGAAGAAGATCTTAAAGTGTTCCACACCGTTAATGTGTGGCACACTTTGATGCTGTTGTATAAACGCTACGAAGCGTTCTACCTGTTGTTTATCGGTAGCCATGGTTGCCCGGGTATCTTTCCGTTTTGCGAACGGGCAATAGGTACAGTCGTAATTACAACTGGAAAGCACACCCCGGTATAGGATCGATAGTGTCATTGTAATTCAAATTCGGTGATCAGTTGTTTTATGGGGGTAGAATACAGGGCCGGACCAATGGCGTCGGAATGATCGATCCCATGTTCCGTCAGGCGCAGGATGCCGTTTTGCACCAGGGCCATGCCGGCGGTTACCAGTTCCTGTAACAAGGGATATTGCTGCATGGCATCATTGCCATACAGGGTGCTGTACCTGTTGAGGTTGAGACCGGTGCCATGCAGCACCGATTTAATCACAAAACGCCGTTGCTGTTCTTCTTTATTCAGTTCGATGCCATAATCCACTTCGTTGAAATGCGGTTTGGCAATATATTTTTCAATGATGGAACGGATGTTATGCCTGGCAACGGCATATTCGGAAGAATAATGCACCGAGCGGGTATATGACCTTGCCCCCGCTCCCAGCCCGATCATGCCATCTTCCTGGCAACTGTAACTGCGTGCGGTTTGTTTATGAATAAGCCCTTCTTTCCGGAACATGCGCATGGAAACCTGCCGGTAACCCGATGACAGCAACAACTGTTTTGCTTCGCGATAAAAAATAAAGCGGTTGTCTTCCTGCTGTTGTTCGAGTTTTGTTATGCCCGTAAGCGGCCGTACATACAGCGGGTACATAAACACTTCTTCCACGTCATACCTGATTACTTCCTGTACCGAATGCAGCCAGGAGTTCAGGGTTTGTGCGTAAGCGCCATAAATAAGATCGATATTGACCGTTTGAAAGGGATATTGTTTCAACAGGTCGAGCGCGGCATATACTTCGTTGTTCTTTTGCGGCCGGCCCAGCGCTTTTACTTCGGTTTCCACGAAACTCTGTACGCCCATGCTGATGCGGTCGATACCCTGTTCGTTCAGCAGCCGCAGTTTTTCGCGGGTGACAGTGGCCGGTGATACTTCAAAAGAAGAAGGCATGTCTTCGGGCCGGGCGCCCAGTTTGCGAATGATGGTAAAGAGTTTTTCCAGCTGATGCGGTTGTAGAAAAGCCGGGGTGCCGCCGCCAACGGCCATCTGGCCGAACGCCTGCGGCGCAATATGCGCTTTTATCGCCATTGTTTCCCGTTCCAGCGTTTGCAGATAGGCATCGACCATATCGCTTTGCGGATTGGCAATGGTGAACAGGTTACAGAAGCCGCAACGCATTTCGCAAAAAGGCAAATGCACATACAGGAAAAGCGCGTCTTTTCTTTCTTCTTTCCACAGCAGGGGCAGTTGCAGGTTGTTCAACCGGCGATAGCTGTGTTTGTGCGGGTACGAATAAGCATACCCTTCGTAGATATTATTAAAAATGGTTTTAACCATTGCCTGTTTTATTTAATACAAAGGTGGCCATCGGCACTTCCCATACCGTGGCGTGGCCAACGCGGTGGCCGTAATAGTTATCTTCGCCATAAGCCGTTCCATGATCGGAACAGATAATGCAGAAGGTATCGCGGTCTTTTTTAC
This sequence comes from Niastella populi, assembly GCF_002078015.1. Lineage (GTDB taxonomy): Bacteria > Bacteroidota > Bacteroidia > Chitinophagales > Chitinophagaceae > Niastella > Niastella populi. Next base: position 20,957 of record NZ_LWBP01000224.1, read on the forward strand.
GGAACGCTTCAAGCAGCAGGGGCAACTGGCTGTCTACATACTGCAGGGCCGCGCCATGCGATTGCAGGGTGTCGGTTTGTGCGCCCGGCTGATAAAAATAATTCGGCTGGTGAATGGCCGATACATTGATGAACATAAACAATTGTTCTTTTTGCGCTGTAGTTACCAGCGCTGCGGCCTTTTCAAACTGGTTGCGGGTAGAATTTGGGTCTGTAACGCCATAGGAAGGCCGCCAGTAGCTCTCCCGGAAAAGGGATGGCAACACCCGGCCCAGCGCCGTTTGTTTGTTAAAAAAGCCCACACCGCCTATACAGATAGTTCTGAAACCCATAGCGGCAAAACCGCTGACGATATCGGGTGTTTCAAACACCTGCGTTTGCGAACCGGTTGTTTCGCTGCCGGCAAAACGGGCGGCGAACAAACGGGGCGCTTTGGCATTCGCGGCAGGCGTTGGTAAAAAACCGGCAAAGAATGCATGATGCGCCGCATAGGTAAAATTGCCGGGTGAATGGCAGCGCTGCCAGCCCGCCTTACAGTACCGTTGAAAATGTGGCGTCGCTTTTTCGTTGAACAGTTTTACGGCTACATCGTAGCGCAAACTGTCGAGCGTAATGAAAAGCACATGCATATGCTTCACCACTTCATTCATATCAATTGTTTGCTCCATGCACTTATTTCTGTAATGTTCCCAATGGTGATGGTTGGTTCGGTGCCGGTGTTCTTTACCCGCCCGTGCGATACCCAGCAGGTATACAAACCGCATTCACCGGCCGCCTTTATATCGTTGAGCAGGTTATCGCCAACAACCACCGTACTTGCAACATCCAGGCGCAGTTCGTTTACGATCCTGTGAAAGTACCGGGGATCGGGTTTTTCATATTCCATTTCACCCGAAACGAAAATGGCCTCGGGTTGAAAGAACTGTTCCAGTTGCGTATGTTGCAGTTTTGCCCGCTGGGTGCGGCTGCCGCCATTGGTGGCCAGCACCAGCAGGAAACGGTTGCGGAGTGCCTGCAACAGCGTTTGCACCTGGGGGTCGGGTTGAACGTTCCGGCTGTTATTGATGTGCAGCAGCTGTTGTACCTGTTTGGCCGTGGTGTCTTTGCTTTTGCCGTATTTGCCCAGCATCCAGGCCGAAAACTCCAGCCGGTCGGCATAACCCCAGTTGTCGTGCTGCATACAATCTTCCAGCGCAGTTTGCAGGCGTTTTCCTTTACACCCCTGTTCGGTTAACCAGGTTTGAATTGTCAGCCGCATGGCGGCGTTCCTGTCAATAAGGGTATTGTCAAGATCAAAAATGAGGGTGTCGATCGATTCAATCAGCATAATGCATACGCTTTTGTTTTTTTACCATGGCATTGATCTGTGCTTCGTAACAGGTTTCGCCTTCATCGGCCAGGTTTGGCAGCAGATCGCCAAATGCATTTATTTCAAGCACTACTGTTTTGCGCAAACCGGCGGTTAGCAAAAGATCGATGCCCATGTATAATGATTTTGGAAAACAGGCGGCTGCCTGTTCGGCCAGTTGTTTTATTTCGTATAGTTTTCCGGCGCCGATAACAGCGATAAATTCATGCATATCGCCCCGTTTGTTGCCCAGGTGTAAATTGGTAATAACGTTATCGCTTGTTCTGATAACAGTATGGCGGGCTTTGCCATCAATTACCAGTACCCGCAGATCGAAGAACCGGCCATGCAGAGTGGCCTTGGGCAGCCATTCTTCGGCAAATACCTGTTCGGGCACGAGGTGGTTTACCAGTTGTGCAATTTCCGTTTCGCTGGTATACGTGCGAAGCTTCAGTGAATTGTACAGTTGCCGGCCGTTGGGCGTTGATCCCATTTCCACCGGGGTAACCGCCTGCACCCGGTGGCCTGCCCGGCGAAAGGCAATTACACCCGAGGCTGAGGAGGCATGTGCGGGTTTTATAAATACTTTATGCAGGCCGTGGCTGTTCATCGATGCAATGAGCTCATCATAATGGCTGAAACCGGATAGCCGGTGCGGTACGGGTACCTGGTGTTCCTGCAACCGGGATTGACAGGCCGGTTTATCGAATTGTAAGCGGATATCGGCCGGGTGGTTCATTACATGCAACAGGCCCTGTTCATCGATGACCGTTTGCATTTCCTGTAACCATTTACTATAGCCGGCGTACCAGTGCCGCATATTTTTTATGATGCCATGTTCGCCGGGTGGCGATGAAGGGCCGCCTCCCCTTTCTACCAGCATTTGCCGTACGGCATCGTTCTCGCCGGGTGAATCGATCTTTACGATGTTTGCTGCAGGGATCACGGGGCGTTCACTGCCACTTAACCAACCGGTATAGGAAATAACCCGGGGCATTGCATACCCCAGTTGCTGCACGGTTTCGCAAAAAGCGGTCACGCGCCGGTTCTCCCGATTGCCGATGATGGTAAACTGCATGAAAATTTATTCAGCTACTTCTACATAGCGGTAATCGCCGTCCTCTTCTTCCCTGTCATCGAGATTGATGGAAATGCCGAGGTCTTTCAATTGTTCCATCATGGCCCCGGAAAGAAAATGGTGCCGCAGGTTGAGGTGTTGCAGTTTGCGGATGCCTTCGCTATTCAACAGGGCTTGGCCGCCTTTGTCGGTTAGAATACCCTTCGACAGATCGAGCTCTTTCAATTGATTCAAAACGGGCGCCTGTGCAACAGCAATGGCAATATCGTCCTGGATGATGCTGTTCATAAGACCCAGCCAGGTAAGTTTGGGGAAAAGCGTACCTGATAAAATGGGTGTAAACTCCTCTATGGTTGAATCGAAACCATAATCGTCGGACCCCAGCCACAATTCGAGTTTTTGCAAATTGGGCAGGCGGGCGGTATTTACCTGTTCAACCACACTGGGCGCCATACCGCCGGTTTCAATAATGAGGGTTTGTAAATTATCGTGGGCCAGTTCGCTGAATTCCAAACCTTCGCCGCCCCTGATCTGCAGGTGCTCCAGTTGCGGGAATGCCTGTAAGATAGGCGTTATATCTGTTTGGTTGATCCAGGAGATCTCGCACTCTTCATATGTAATATCGCCGATAAACAATGCCTTTAGCGCAGGGAAACTGTCTTTCAGGGCAACCAGTTTATCAACTACTTCAAAACTGCTTTCAGAAACATCTGTATTGAACTGGCCTATGATCAGTTCCTTTACTTTGCCCGCCCGGGGATCGCGTACCAGCGCTTCCAGCAGGTCGGTAATGGTAACGCTTTCATCGTCGTAATCAACGCGCAGCCGGTAAACGTAATTGTCGGGATCGATAGTGGTTGGCGGGGAGTAATTTTGTACGGGCTTATTTAGGAACGTTTGTAGATGTTCTGAAACCATAGGAATTTGTTTTTTGTAAAAGTAAGGGTTTTACCCATTGAACCATAGCCCGTTACAAAGTGACTAAATTAATTTTTGGTAAAGAAGGTGAGCCGCCCGGAAAGGGCAGCTCACCTGGTTAACAAGTTAACTTGTCAACTAATCAACTTTCACCGCCTTATACCCCACTTCCTGTAACTTTTGTATCACTTCCTTTTCTTTTTCTTTGTCTGTTGTATTTACACTTAAGATCTTTTCGGGCGATTGCAGATCAACCTGCCAGTTATTGGCGCCTACTGCTTCATCGAGGCCCGGGGTTACGGTGGCCACACAGCCACTGCATTTGATCGTTGTTTTAAATTTTACTGTTTCCATACTGATGAATTTATAATTGAGTTGTTTTTAAACGTAAACTGTTGGTTACAACCGAAACGGAACTCAGGGCCATGGCGGCGCCGGCGATCATGGGGTTTAACAGGAAACCATTGAATGCGTAAAGAACGCCTGCTGCCAGTGGAATTCCGATGAGGTTATAAATAAAGGCCCAGAACAAATTTTGTTTTATAGTGCGTACCGTTTTACGTGAAAGCACCAGCGCTTTGGGTATCGATTGCAGATCGGATGTGATGAGCGTCATTTTTGCAACGTCCATGGCAATATCGGAACCTTTACCCATGGCGATACTTACATCGGCCTGCGCCAGCGCATGTGAGTCGTTGATGCCATCGCCTACCATCGCTACCACTTTATTTTGTTGTTGCAGTTTTTTTACGAAGCCGGCTTTATCGGCCGGCAACATACCTGCCACGTAATGTGCAACGCCGGTTTCTTTGGCAATGGCCGCCGCGGTTTGTTCATTGTCGCCGGTAAGCATATACACTTCTATGCCCATGTTTTGCAATTGCCTGATGGCATTGGGCGAACTGTTTTTTATTTTATCGGCAATGGCTATGATGGCCAGCACTTCCTGCTCATTGGCGAAGTAGATCACGGTATTGGCCTGCCGCTGTAACTCCTCTGCAGGTTGTACCAGGTAGCTATCGATCTTAATCGCCTTCTCGTTTATGAGCTGTTTGTTGCCAACATAATAGCGGGCGCCGCCAGCCACACCGGTAACTCCCCTGGCGGTAAGGCTTTCAAATTGTTTTAGTTCGCCGCCGCCGGTTACCTGTTCTTTTTTCAGTTCATTGATCACCGCTTCGGCCAGCGGGTGTTCCGACTGAATTTCGAGGCTGTACAACACCTGCTTCAACGCCCGGTTGTTGGCCTTTGCGGGCAACCAGATCATTTGCGACACAACGGGTTTGCCTTCGGTAATGGTGCCGGTTTTATCAAGGATAACAGCATCCACTTTATAGGCCAGCTCGAGGCTTTCTGCGTCTTTGATAAGGATATTGTTTTCCGCCCCTTTACCAATACCCACCATAATGGCGGTTGGTGTGGCAAGGCCCAACGCACAGGGACAGGCAATAACCAGTACCGTTACTGAAGTCATGAGGGCATTGGTGAAAGCATTGTCGCCACCGGCCACCATCCATACAATAAAAGTGAGTATCGAAATACCTATCACTACCGGCACAAAGATGCCGGCTATTTTATCGACCAGTTTTTGCACCGGCGCCTTGCTGCCCTGCGCTTCCTGTACCATTTTTATAATATGGGCCAGCATGGTATCATTGCCTACTTTTTGCGCCATAAACTGAAAGCTGCCTTTCTGGTTGATGGTGCCGGCAAAAACCTTGCTGTCTTTTTCTTTTTGAACGGGTACGGGTTCGCCGGTGATCATGCTTTCATCAACAAATGAGGAACCGGAGGAAACAATACCATCGACCGGGATCTTTTCGCCGGGGCGCACAAGAATGGTATGACCGGGCTGCACATTCGCAACCGGTAGTTCCTGTTCATTGCCATCGATAACAACGCGGACGGTTTTGGGCTGCAGGCCCATCAATTTTTTGATGGCCGAAGACGTATTTGATTTTGCTTTTTCTTCGAGCAGTTTTCCCAATGAAATAAAGGCAATGATCACTGCAGCCGCTTCGAAATAAACATGCGGATGAATGCCCCGCGCATGCCAGAAGGCGGGGTTAACGGTATTGAATGCGCTGAACAAAAATGCGATACCGGTACTGAGCGCTACCAGCGTATCCATATTGGCCTTTCCATGCCGTGCCTGCTTCCATGCGTTGATGAAGAAAGAACGGCCAAACCAGGCGATCACCGGCAGGGTGAGGATCATAGAGATATAATTGCCGTAAGGCAGATCCATAAAGAACATGCCAATGACAACCACCGGCACCGATAAAACCGATGCCCAAATGGTGCGTTGTTGTAATGATTTGTAGTGGTCGTGCTGCGCCGCTTCTTTTATTTCATTGCTGTTGGCTTCATCGATAACGAGGTCGTAGCCAATGGAGCGAACGGTTTTCTGCAGCTCTTCTACAGTGGCAATATCGGGGTTATATTCAACCCAGGCGCTTTGATTGGCAAAATTTACGCCGGCGGCCTTCACGCCTTCCACCGATTGTAACATCGATTCAACACTTACGGCGCAGGCTGCGCAGGTCATTTCCAATACAGGAAAGGTTTTCTTTACAAACGTGGTGTGCCACCCTTCCTGGCCAGGGCGTTGTAGGTGTGGCACACCTTCATTCCGTTTTTTTTCAATTGAAGTTGACATATGCGATCCTTTGTACAAAGGTCAGTCTATGTCGATGATCCATTGTTATACAATAGGGAGATAGTTGTATATAATTTTAATGAGGTGATTCCCTTTGGTAATCGTGAATCGTGAAAGGAAGTTGAAACGTTAGCAGGTTGACAAGTTGATAAAGGACATGAACTTATGCATCCTGACTAATTTATTAACACATCAGTTTTTTTGCTACTCCTGGGTTTCCAGCGCTATTTTCCCTGTGAATCTGTTAACTGTATTAACCTTTATTACCTTTATCAACTCTATCATCTTTTCAATTTCATACTTTATCCAACGGCTTGCGGGTATTTTCCTTCAGCTCGCGGAACTGGGTGGGTGTTAAACCGGTCTCTTTTTTAAACTGTTGTGAAAGATGCTGTACGCTGCTGTACTCCATCTGGCCGGCAATTTCGCTCAGGCTTAATTCATTATATGTTAACAATTCTTTTACACGTTCTATACGCTGCCGGATGGTGTATTTTTCGATGGTAAGGCCTTCTGTGGAGGAAAACAGGTTCGAGAGGTAATGATAATCCATTTGCAGTTTTTCTTCCAGAATGGCCGACAGTTTTTTGTTATTACCGTCCTCGTTCCTGTGTATAAGAGAGATGATGATATTCTTTATTTTTTCGATCAGTTTTTCCTTTTTGTCATCGAGCAGTTCAAAACCGATTGCCGTAAGGTTCCGGTTAAGGTTATCGAGTTGTTCGGGGGCCGGTTCATGATCGAGCGTAATTTCACCAAGGCTGATATTGTTATATGCAATGCCCGCTTTTTCCAGTTGTTCCTTTATGACGAGGATACAACGGTCGCACACCATATTTTTTATATACAATTGCATGGTACAAAGATACGGGTTAAGAAGTTAACGAGTTGACTAGTTAACGAGTTGACAAGAAGTTGAAATAATGAAAAAGTTGATAGAGGTTTCTGTGCAGCGGATCGACTTATAGCTGTTTTCGCGTTAATACTTTACCCGGGATTTCAGGTTATACAATTTCATGTTGCTAACTTGTTACATTCCGGCTCTCTTTTTTTCTCTAAATTAGTATTAAAAGAAATTAGCCATGAATGAAGAACGACGCACCGCATTTATAAAAGCGGCCACCTGGCATGGTTCGCTGGAGGAAGCGGAGCAAATGCTTGCTGCGCATCCTGAAATAGCTGCATGTGATATTTTTACCGCGGGTATTACCGGCGATGCGGAAGCTGTACGCCAGTTCCTGGCCGAAGACCCGGAAAATGCCACCGCCGTTTCGGATCCATTTGGCGGTAATGCACTGGTGTATCTTTGCCTGTCGAAATACCTGCGTCATAATAAAGAAAAAAGCAATGATTTTATAGCGGCAGCCACTGCCCTGCTCGATGCCGGCGCCGACCCGAATTCAGGGTTCCTGGTAAAAGGCGATTATCCTGAATTTGAAACCGCGCTATATGGTGCGGCCGGTGTGGCGCATGATGCAGCGCTCACCAGGTTGTTGCTATCGCGCGGCGCCGACCCGAACGATGAAGAGGCCGTTTATCATTCGCCCGAAACCTATGATAACGACGCCATGAAAGCGCTTGTTAATACAGGTAAGCTCATGAAAGAGAACCTGTCGGTGATGTTGATACGAAAAATAGACTGGCATGATTACGACGGATTGAAATACATGCTCGACCATGGCGCCGATCCGAACGGGGAAAGAAAAAGGGGCTGGTACGCGCTGCATCATTCCCTGATGCGCGCCAATGCATTGCCGTTCATTGAACTGCTGCTCGATCATGGGGCCGACCCCCTTTTGCTTAAGAACGGTTTCAATGCCATTACACTGGCCGCCTGTGAAGGCCGGGCAGATGTGTTGCGGCTTCTGGCACAAAAGGGAGTGAACATTCACCTCGAAGGTATTTATGAATTGATAGCCGCCTGTGCACAGAGCAATGAGCATGCGGTAAAAACCATTGTAGCCCAAACTCCTTCCCTGGTTCAGCAATTATTATACATGGGCGGAGAACTGCTTTCGCGCTTTAGCGTGGGCGGTAATACGGTGGGTGTACAACAATTACTGAAAATAGGTGTGCCGGTAGATGCGCCCTACCGCATGGGCGATGGCTATTACGGCATTCCGCCCGGAAGCCTGGCCATTCATGTTGCCGCCTGGCGCGGATTCCCCGCTATTGTACAGGTGCTGATCGATGGAGGCTCACCTGTTGATGTGCCGGATAAACACGGGCATACGCCGCTTGCACTGGCTGTGAAGGCATGTACAGATTCCTATTGGAAAGAAAGGCGTTCACCCGATTCGGTGAGGGCATTGCTGGCGGCGGGCGCTTCTGCAAAACAAATTGCATTACCAACAGGTTATAATGAAATCGATGTACTGCTACAGGCTGCCGGCTGATTAAAAAACAATTTGTATCTTTGCCGCCTCCTAATTAAAGTTCGTTCAATGTAACAGATAATTTCTTTCAGACGATAACATACGGCAGACCGCAGCGCGGACTGTTTTTTATTTGTTAACTATTTGAAGAAAGAAATTATGCTTTTTCTGCAGCATTTGTCATACCTGCATCCCAACAGGGAACTGTTGTTCGGGAATGTAGATCTTACTGTACATAATCGCGATAAAATAGCTTTAACCGGTAATAATGGCACGGGTAAATCAACGCTGTTGAAGCTCATTGCCGGCGAACTGGAACCGCATGAAGGAAAGGTTATCTGCGAAACCATCCCTTATTATATCCCGCAACTGTTCGGGCAATACAATGCGCTCACCATTGCACAGGCTTTGCGCATCGATAGCAAACTCACCGCGCTGGAAGAGATCCTGGCCGGTAATGTAACCGAACACTACCTGAACGGGCTTAATGACGACTGGACGATCGAAGAGCGAAGCGAGGAAGCGCTTCGATACTGGCAGCTGCAGGAGTTTGACCTTTCGCAACCAATGGCAGCATTGAGCGGCGGACAGAAAGTAAAGGTGTTTCTCGCCGGCATTCATATTCACCAGCCACAACTGGTTTTACTCGATGAGCCCAGTAACCACCTCGATGCGGCAGGCCGGGAACTGCTTTACCGGTATATTGAAACAACAACGAACACGCTGGTGGTAGTGAGCCACGACAGAAAATTATTGAACCTGCTAAACACCGTTTGCGAATTAAGTAAACGCGGCCTTACCGTATATGGCGGTAACTATGATTTTTATTGCGAGCAGAAACAGATAGCCGGGCAGGCGCTGAACCAGGATATTCATAGTAAGGAAAAAGCGTTACGCAAGGCTAAAGTGAAAGAACGGGAAACCCTTGAGCGGCAGCAAAAACTGGATGCACGTGGCAAACGCAAACAGGAAAAAGCAGGTGTTGCCCGCATAATGATGAATACGCTTCGGAACAGTGCGGAGAACAGCACATCAAAGATCAAAGGGGCTCATGCCGAAAAGATCGATGGCATATCGGGAGAACTGCAGGCCCTGCGCAATGAACTGCCCGATGCAGACAGGATGAGGTTCGGGTTCGACAATACTGCTTTGCATAAAGGAAAGGTCCTGTTCAGAGCAACCGGCGTCAATCATGCATATGATAATGGAAAACGCTTATGGCCCGGTAACATGGATATTCAAATAACCAGTGGTGAACGTATTGTAATCAAAGGATTGAATGGATCGGGTAAATCAACCCTTATAAAGATCATTCTGGGTGAACTGGAACCATCGATGGGAGATGTTTACCGGGCAGACAATAACCATGTTTATATTGACCAGGATTATTCATTGATCAATAATAGGTACAGTGTTTATGAACAGGCGTTTCAATATAATAAAACCGGTTTACAGGAACATGAGATAAAGACCAGGCTGAACCGTTTCCTGTTCTCAAAAGGAGATTGGGAGAAACCCTGCAGCGCCCTCAGCGGCGGTGAGCGCATGCGACTGATACTTTGCTGCCTTACCATTGGCAACCGGGCGCCCGATATCATTGTGCTGGATGAACCAACCAATAACCTCGATATTCAGAACATAGAAATATTGACGGCGGCCATCGATGAATACGAGGGCACGTTGATCGTTGTATCGCATGATGAGCAATTTTTAGCCGGGGTAAATGTTGTTCGAACAGTTAATGTGTTAGCAGTGTGAGCAGGGCGAATGCCTGCCATTATTATAGCAAATACAGGGTTAAACGTATTTGTAAATTTCTTGATTCAAATCACTTTTTTTCAAAAATCGACTTAATCAATTGTAACAAAAACACTTAAAGTGAATATACTTATATAAATCTGTTAGGAACTTCAAAAACAAACTTTATAAAACACTTTACTTTATTTTAATTAGTTATTATATTTGAATAGCTCTGGAGCATCCCAGAACTTCCTTCGAGATGGCCCCGTTTTGTCCGATATCTTATGTGTTGATCCATTATTCTATGAATATGTCCAATGTCTTATGATTTGATCCAATACCAATGAAAAGGCTGGTTACACTCTATTAGTGCAAATAATTAAACCCAAAAACCCCAGTACTGGGGTTTTTTTGTTGCCGCTATGTTTGTGACGATCACTTATTCAATGAACCGGTTTATTGCCTGCTTATGGTTAACGTTTTGCCAGTGATGGTGATTTTAACCTCCAGCATATTCTCCAACGCTTTGAACAGGATCTGTTCATTTTCCGAAGAAAGGGTTCCGCCAATAGTGCGGGTCAATAATGAGCTGTCGGTGACTTCCACTTTGTAACCGTAATTATCTTCTACCAGTTTTATGATCTCGTTTAAAGGGGTATTATCGAACTTTAACTGGTTTTCTTTCCATAAGGCCGCATCGGTGGCGTTGGCAGTTGTTTTCGAAAGTTGCTTTTTATCGCTATTATAACTGATCGATTCGCCGGGTTTCAGGTATACGGTTTCGTGTTTCGGTGTTACCTGTACTTTCACGCTGCCGGTTTGCAATACCACCTGTTCCTGTTCCCGCCGGGTATTGATGGTAAAGGTAGTTCCCAATACTTCCACGTTCATGTTTGGCAAATGCACAATAAAGCGTTCGGCTTCCTGCACCGGGGTACCCGTTCTATTTTTATGCACCACTTCGAAAAATGCTTCCCCGTGCATCCATACTTCGCGGGGGGCGTTTTTTTGGGGATGCGGGTCGAAAGCTATTTGCGAATTGGCATTGAGTACTACCAGGCTGCCATCGGGTAAGGTAACCGATCGTTTTTCACCCCAGGCGGTTTTTATCGATTCCAGATCGGTTTGCAGGAAACGGTACGCGACAAAACCGCCAATAATGAGGATAATAGCTGCGGCGGCCATCCACCAAACGGAACGTCTCATTGCAACCACATTACCGGCCGGGAGTGCAGCTTTGGCCAGCACCGACTGCCAGATCCTTGTTTTTTCAGATTCCGCAACTACATCTTTTTGCATGTTCAGGGCGGCGGCCAGTTTGCTGGCATCGGAAATATTACCGGTCTGATGGGGATGGGCCAGGGCCAGTCCATTCCAGAATGCATCGCCCGATGCATCCGGTTGTTTTATCCAGAGAAGAAAGTCTTCGTCCAACATAAAGTCGGCAACCGAGTATTGATGATATTTTGCGTACTGATCCGGCATAAAAATCGTAGCCCTTCCTGCAAGCTGTAACACTTCAAAAAGGGAATTTAGGAGGTTTGGCGATTAGTGTAAATGATAAAACGACTATACCTCACATTTTTACCCCATCATTTTTAAAAAATATCTGAGAAATGGTATAATAGCCCTGCCGGCACCAAAATATGCCAGGCCGTGCCCTTCATTTGTTCCTTTAAGGCATCGATGGCGCGGGCCATCAGCTTATAAGTGCCTTTGGCTGTGAGGTCCATCATTTCAGCTACCTGCTCATAGGAGAACCCTTCCATATAGCGCAAAAATATCGCTTCCCGTTGGCGGGGCGTCAGCGCATCCATCGCATTTGACAACCGTTTCTGTAATGTGCGAACTTCTTCCTGCATGATCATTTTCTTTTCGGGCGACAGCTCAAGCACAAAAAGCGATCTGCCCGCTTCATCGAGGAAGGCGGTCTTGTTCTTTGATTTCAGTTTGTCGAGTACGATTGACCTGAATGCCCTGAAAAGATAGTATTTGATAGAGGTAGTGCCGGAAAGGTTGTGCCGGGTGCGAAGCAGTTTTACGAACAGGTCCTGGATGGAATCTTCAGTGAGAGAAATGTCGTTAAGCCATTTATTTCCGTAATTATACAACTCGTCAAAATAGCGCCTGTAAATGATCTCAAGGCTTTTGTCGTTCCCTTTCAGAAAGGTATCCCATAACTTTTGTTCTTCTGTATGTTCATTTTGGCTGGTGTCCATGAAACCTTAAAAGTGGCCCAATATTAAAATAAAATTTTTAAAACTCTTATTTCTTCCCTGGGGTAAAAAAATGCAACTGCCCGTTTATCTTATTGCGGAACGATGCATTGGTCATCAGATCTTTATCCCTTAAGCTGGTGATCGTGCGGCTTTTTTTAACGATCGTAAACCAAACAGGCTGCAAATTATAGGATCTGCACGCAAACAACTATTATTAAAATAACTATTAAATGAAAATCAGGGTTTTCTTTATTCTTAGTTTTTTCCTGGCTGCTTTGTTCGCATCGGCACAAGGGAAGCTGACCATTGTTCAGGGAACAATGACAAAAGAAAAAGCGCAATCGATTGTTATTTTCGATGTGATGTATGGCGAAAGGATAGAACTGGCCTCCGCACGCCTCAATAAAAATCAGGAATTTGCTTTTGCGTTACCCGGTATAAAGAGCGGTTTCTATTACCTGAGCGATCAGAACAGGAGATCGCTTGCGCGCATATACATGAAGCAGGGCGATAAAATAAACATCGCTATTGCAGATGATGCGTATCAACTGATGCAACCTACGCCCGAGAACAGGATCCTGAAAGAGTGGGTCGATCTTTCTTATCCCGTTACGCAAATGAGTGTTTTTCCACGGAAGGACACAGCTACTTATACCAGCTTCTTCCCTACCCTTACTGCATTTCTGCCCAAAGCCGAAGCATTTAAAAAGAAGATCATTACTTCAAACGCTTCATTCAATGCCCTGATGAAAAAAAGTATCGATGCGGAGATAGAACATGCCGCATTGAAATTCCTGTATACTCCCAATTCAAAACATCCGGCAAAGGAAGATTTCGTGCCTTACTATGCCGGCGTTTACCAGCCACACAAATATGCAGATGGCGCCATCCTGAATTTCGCTTTTGGCACCGACCTGGTAAGATTGTATACGAACTATGTTTTTACAAGGGTTAAATTGCCCGACCCAATGGTGAAATTGAAACTCGAAGACATACTACCCTATTTTGGCAATGATACTATCAGGGGTATTTATGTAGAAGGTTTCATGGGCAGCTACAAAACGCTTGAAACGTTTACAGCTGAAATAGGTCCTTTTAAAAAATACCTGGTAAGCGATTCCATGCAGGCACGGTATTTCCGCATGTTGAAGAAAGTCAGCTCTTTCAAAAAAGGCGACATGGCTTACAATTTTTCTTATCCCGATATAAACGGCAACACGGTGACGCTTGCCAGCCTGAAAGGTAAAGTAGTGCTGGTTGATGTATGGGCCACCTGGTGCGGCCCCTGCAGGGCGCAGATCCCCCATCTTAAAAAAATGGAAGAAGAATTAAGGGACAAAGACATTGCCTTTGTTTCCATTTCGGTAGATGAAGAAAAAGATTTTGAAAAGTGGAAGGCCTTTGTTGCAAAAGAGGAACTAAAAGGCATTCAGTTGTACGCAAAAGGCTGGAGCGATTTTTCGAAGTATTACGATATCAGGGGCATTCCCCGTTTCCTGGTATTTGATCAGAACGGAAAGATCGTAACGGTTGATTCGCCGCGTCCTTCCCAGCCTGAATTAAAAGAATTGCTGTTGAGCACGCTGAACAGCAAGGCTGCTGCCGGCATTGCCGAAAGTAAGTAAGCCCTTCCATCATACGCAGTGGTACAGGTGAGCTGTTCTTATGGAACGGCTCACCTTTTTTGTCGGCGGCCAGGCTTACCTATATGGGTAACCTTTAATTATTTAAGCTTTTTTCGGTTTGCCAAGTGACACTTTATAGTCTTCGGGGGTGCCCGAAATAGTGAGGTTCATAAAGCGGACCCGTTTGTCTTTATCGCGGTATTCGATGGCATCAACCTGATCGGGATCAACTTCTTCTTTCTTTTTATTGAACAGCATACGCCAGCCGACCTGGGTCACCATCTTTAAGGGGATGCGCACATAATAGGCCATTTTCAGGTCGAGCGACTGGGTACCTGAAAGCTCCATGAAACCCAGAGAGGTATTGATGTTCATAGCCGGAATGTTCAGGGTATTCTCTTTAAACGTAAGTACGTTGTGCAGGGTGTCGAAGCGCACCCGCATCATGTTTTTGTCTTTGAAATAAGCCGACATGGCCGTCATTGGCGTAAAATTGATCAGCTCGCCATTGAAGATATTTACATCGAGCTCGGCCCTCGACTGATCGAGCATGGGGGTAAGATCGGGATGTATGCGCATATACGCTTTTACCTGTCCGGTCAAACGCCCCCTGATGTTTTTGTTGATCACATAGTCCTGACCGTAATAGTCGAGCTTCAGCATCATTTTTTCAAGGTCTACGTTGTTCACTTTGATGCGGCTTCGCAGGTATATTTTTTCGGGGTTATTACCATTGAAGTGCGCGCGGGCGTCGATGGCCCCACGGGCCACTTCCACATGTAATGTATCGAGGTACAGGTGATGCGTTTCCAACATGCGAACATTGGTATTGAGGTTCTTTAACCAAAGCCTGTGATACTTTACTTTTCCAATGCTTACCGAAGCATTGAAATTCAGGAAAGGCACCTGGAAAATATTAAAAGCTTTTGCGTGCGCTGACGTGGAAACTGGATGCGCCGGCGCGGCAGGCGTTGCTGAAGGGGCGCCCGCTATGTCGGTTGCCGGTTCTTCACTGCCGGTAAATTTGTAATTGGTCAACTGGTCAACATCGAGGAAACGCGAAGAAAACCTCAGGTAGTTCTCTCGCATTTTCCTGGCGCTGTCGGCTCCGGTATATAACCGCATATTGAGGTCAAAATCGCTACGGCCGATTTTACCGGTCAGTGTATCGATCTTGATAAAGTTACCGGTATTGAATTTCACATTGCCTTTGATACTGTCGAGCTCAAGGCCATGTTTCGCCAGCTTTCCGGAGATATTGGCAATTTTTACATTGGCAAATTTGAAGACGCTGTCGTACCGTAGCTGAGTTTTGGAACGCAGCCATAAGTGCGAGGCTACTTCGTCGTGCCAGGCTTTCGGCACCAGTTTTCTGCTCTTCCGGCCCAGCAGGTCGCGCAGGGCCAGCCGGGTTGATTTCAGGTCGAAAGCGATCTCGGTTCTGCCCTTTTTCACTTTATCGAACCACAAAGCGTAATTGTTCACCCGGCCGCTGAACAGGATGTCGGTACTGTCGATGTGGCCGCCGAAGTTTTTCAACCGCAGCATCGTATCGGCGATCGTAAGTTCCGCCCCAAATTCTTTAAATGCGTGCGGATATCTTTTAAAGGCAGCATTGAGGTGTTCGATCTTCAAAAGTCCTTTAGGCAAAGGTTTTGGATTTAACAACTCTTTCACCGAGGTTGTGAGCGAGGCGCCAATGGTGAACCCATAAATTTCTTCCCTGCCTCTGCGGCTTTTAGTGGTATCGATATTCAGCAGTTCGCGCAGGATCATTTTACGGCTACGCGCATTCACTGTTGCTATTACCGGTTTGCTTTGATGGTGGAAGATAGCAGGCAGATCGCTCAGTGAGCCATTTATATAAAAATCGGATTGCCCGATATTACATGCCAGCGAGTCGAGCTTTACATAACCATTTTTCATGTTGGCATGCAGGTTCAGCCGCTCTATATTATAAGGATAATTGGGGATACGGAAAGTGAGGTTGCGTACGGTAAGTTCGCTTTGAATACCCTCGGTAAGCCGCCCCATCGATTGTTCGGGCATACTGATATCGACCAGTTCTTTAAAATTCATTTTAAGACTGATCTGCCCGGTAAGCCGTTGCAGGTCTTTTATCCCAAGGAAGGCGCCAATGAATTCGAGCTCCAGTTGAGAATTTACCTGCATGAGCATTTTGGGATTTTCGAAATTCCGCATCACGAAGTTGGCATCGAAAATGCCGGAGCCCGGGCGGGCATGCATGCCCAGCAGGTGCAGTTCGGAAGTCGTAAGGTCTTTTCCATCGCCATTGGTATAATAACCCCTGAACGCAAGGGAATCGAGTCGTTTATCCGATTCAGAATTGTGCAACCAGGCCTCAGCGCAGCCGAAGTGAACGTCTATTCGTGGCATTTGTCCACCGGCCAGACTACCTTTTACCGAACCTTCAAAATTTACGTGCCCGTCATAGCGAAAATGCTTCAGTTCTTTGGTTACCGATTGCGGAACGAAAGCAAACAGTTGCTGCAGATCGGGTTTGTCGCCGGCGAATTTTATGTCGATAGCATTGTTATCCTTTTTCAGGCTGTAATTTCCGGTAATGTTGAAGACGGCATCTTCAATCTTCAGTTTTCCTTTATTTACGGTGAGCAGTTCGGTGTTTTTTTCGTAAGTAAGTGCAAAATCCGTTTCCAGGTGTTTTTGGCGGAGCAATGCTGTATTGCCGGGGCTGGTATAATCAACCATCAGTTTACCTGTAAGGCCGGCGCTTATTTTCAGGCTGTCGTTTTGAACTGATGACTGAATACGCCCGATTTGCGTGGTTACGTGACTTCCGCTTTGTTTATCAAGAAAGGAAACCGCCATATTCTTCAGCACGATCTTTTTAATATCGAGCTTCAGCACTGCTTCGGTGGTGTCGGTTTTGGCGGTTGTATCGGGCGCTATGCGGCTGGCCTCTACAATATTCAGTTGTCCGTTTTTATCCTGCACCATATCGAGGTGGCCGTTCTTAACGCCGATCACCTTTACATTGTAATGCTGTTTCAGGATATCGGGTAAGCTAAAACCGGCAAATAGTTTTTCGGCTTTGAACAGGGGCTTCTCTTTGATACTTTTGGTAGCATAGAATTGCACATTGTTCAGCCGGATGGAGATATACGGAAAATTATCAAATGAGATGTTGCTGCCGTCGATTAAGATAGTGCCGGGAAGTTTTTTGTTGAACTCTTTAACAGCCAGTTTTACCAGTCGTTGTTGCTGGGTAAGCAAGATTGTAAATGCCACACCTATCAAAACAACCAGTACAATTACCGGTATTAACAGAAAACGAACAAGCCTTTTACGCTTCTTGCTTTTCATTGGACAAATTGGTTTGGGGTTTCAGTCGTTTTGGACAATGCCGGTGCAAAAATAAATGTTGATTCTCAAAAATCTACGGCATACCATTGAATTAACATTTCAAACGGCAGTGTTATTAACGAAATAACGAGGACATAAAGTATACGAAAAGACGTTAAACAGCGTTGGGTGACAAAAATTATACATGTGTACCCGCTTTTATGCTAATATTTCATAAACTGTAATGTTTGTTCCGCCGCCGGCTCGGCCTGTTTGGAACAAGCATTGGGCTGGTGATGTTTTGTGCGGGAAGCAGTAAAATGAACGATGAAGCAGGGACTATTTCCATGGGCACCAGATGACGCCGTCTTTATGATCGTCGCCCCTGATGATGAATGAGAGTTCAAATGTTTTTGGTTTTTGTTCGGCCTCACTGAGTTTTGAAACTGTTATGTCGTACGTAACTCCAAACTGCATGTTTTTATATTTAAGGCCTACGTAGGGAATTATGGCATTTTTCGACCAGTACCAGACACCGGTGTAAAGTATCTGGTCTTCCCCGGTTTCATTTATAAAGAATCCCAGTGCGCCACCTACGGAAAAATAGCTGGCTTTTGATTGTTCCTGGTAAATACCGTTGGTATTTATCAGTACAGCGTCATTGAGGTAGGTTTCAAAATTTGCATGAACCACTTTGCGCATGGCGAGGTATTTATTGGGATCGTCGAGCACGGTTTGCTTGGGCTGGTTCAAATGAAAAACGGCAACGCCCATATCGAAATTGGATCTGTCGTTTGTATAACTATAAGTTGCGCCTGCGCTGGAAGAAATATACGGTTTCATGTTCGAGAGGGCAGCTTCACCTGTTGGCAAACTGGTGTTAAAACCATTTCCAACAAATTGTTCGGGATATATGAGCCGGTGAAATTCTATACGTTTGCTGGCAGCAATGCCCCCCACTCCTATTCCGAGGCGGTGATCGCCTGAATAATCAGACAAAGTGATATTGTACGACACGTTTAATGAGCCATAGATACTTCTGTGAATGCCTGCCTGGGCGTAGTCATACATAAGCATGCCGCCTAAGCCAAGCACGCTGGTTTCGGGCAGTTTGTCTTTCATGATCTTACTATCGAATGAAACGGTGCCGGTAGCATATGGACTGGCGGGACCGATCCACTGATCGCGGAAATTGGTGACCAGCCGCCATTTGCTATTGATGTTTGCGGTGAGGCCCGGGTTTATGTTTAATGGAGATGAAAAGAATTGCGAGAAACTTGGGTCCTGGGCACATGCGAAGCCCGGGATCAATATCCACAACACGACTGCTTTACAAATTAGATGTTTCATAACGCAAATTTTTTATCGTAATAACATTGCATTACCTGCTTTTTTGAATACGGTTCCATCGTTACCAACGGCTTCTACCGTCCAGGTATAAGTATCCATAACCTGTTGTACGCCTTTATAGATGCCATCCCAGCCATGATCCAGTGTCTTTGTTTCAAATACCAGCTCGCCCCAACGGTTAAATACCCTGAAGTACCGCAGTTCGACAATATTTACATGGAACGGATAGAGGAAGTCGTTATGTCCGTCTTTGTTATGCGGCGACCAGGCGGTGGGCACCCATAAGTTTGGCGGTTCATTTACCTGGGTTCTGGCGATCACTTTTACAGTTTGGGTATCAACGATTATACAGCCGCTGCCATCGTCTATAAAGATGAGGTAATCCATTCGTTGTCCATAGTTGAATACAGGGTTCATAATATCGCTCTTGCTGAGGCCGGTTGCCGGAGTCCACTTATAAGCGTAATTACCTGTAAGCGGGCGGGCCCTCAATGTTGTTGGTGTGTTAACCCCGGTTACTACTTCTCTGTACCGGATCGAAGGCGGTGGCTGGAGGATGTTTACGCTGGCTGCAGCATTTATAGCGCTGTTTGTACACAGGGCGTCAGAAACGCTGGTAATGGTGTATGTCGTGGCGGCTGTTGGTGTTACTTCAAACTGGTAGGTTGAAGAGGTAATACCAACAATGGTTTGACTGGTTGATCCATTGTTATAGGTAATAGCAAACGGTGCTTTACCGGAAAGGTTAACGGTTAGTTTGGCTTTTTGGCCCGGACAAACGTTGGTACCGGTAATAGAGGCCGTTGGCGGTTGGGTAAATTGAATGGATACCGGTTTGATAGTAGCGCATCCGGCGGCGTTTGTTGCTTTGATATAATACGTGCCGCTGGTAGCAATTGCTTTTGGAGCTGCGACTGGCTGGGTAGCTGCAGCATCGGTGAAATAAGTATAGGTAAGACCTGCATCGCTGCCGGCGGTAATTGCCGGGGCGGTAAGATCTATTGTTGTCTGGTTACAACCCGGGGCCGGGTCATTGATAACCAGATTAGGAGACGACAGCAAGGTGAGGTTGGTGACAATGATGCTGTCGCAACCTGCCCGGTTGGTAAAGGTTGAGGTGTAAGCGCCGCTGGCGGTGGCTATAACGCCGTTTGGTAATTTATAGGTTGTTTGGCAGGTTGAGATATTTTCAGTTGTGGATGTTGATGGTTGTATATTCAGGATAAGTGTGATAATAGAATCGCAGCCAGCGGTGCTGGTGAGGGTGTCGCTGTAGGTGCCTGCGGTGTTGATGGTGGTACCATTCCAGGTGTATGGTAATTGGTTGGGACAGATGGTTACGGTTTGGCTGGAATTGAGGGTTGGACTAACGGTAAGGATGAGGTTGATGATGGAATCACAACCGCCTGCGCTGGTGAGCGTGTCACTGTAGGTGCCGGCGGCAGTAATGTTCAAGCCATTCCAACTATATGGCAATTGGTTGGTACAAATGGAGGTGCTTGTAGTGTCTCTTAATATGTTGTTTACGGTTAGTATTAAGTTGGTGATAGAGTCACAGCCACCGATGCTGGTGAGCGTGTCGCTGTAGGTGCCGGCGGCGGTAATGGTAGTGCCATTCCATGTGTATGGAAGCTGGTTAGCGCAAATGGTGGTTGGTGTAGTGTCTCTTAATATGTTGTTTACTGTTAAGATTAAGTTGGTGATAGAGTCACAACCGCCTGCGCTGGTGAGCGTGTCACTGTAGGTGCCGGCGGCAGTAATGTTCAAGCCATTCCAACTATATGGTAACTGGTTGGTGCAAATGGTGGCAGTGGTTGTATCGCTGAGAACATCATTTACAGTCAGAATGAGGGTGCTGATAGAGTCACAGCCATTGCTGCTGGCGAGGGTATCGCTGTACGTACCAGCGGCGGTAATATTGATGCCATTCCAACTGTACGGTAATTGGTTGATACAGATAGTGGCGGTGGTCG